>NZ_CM172023.1:0-1197500 GCF_057444315.1 Pseudomonas sp. PVC-3-1 | reverse complement strand
ATCTACGCATTTCACCGCTACACAGGAAATTCCACCACCCTCTACCGTACTCTAGTCAGGCAGTTATGGATGCAGTTCCCAGGTTGAGCCCGGGGATTTCACATCCATCTTACCAAACCACCTACGCGCGCTTTACGCCCAGTAATTCCGATTAACGCTTGCACCCTTCGTATTACCGCGGCTGCTGGCACGAAGTTAGCCGGTGCTTATTCTGTTGGTAACGTCAAAACAGCAAGGTATTAACTTACTGCCCTTCCTCCCAACTTAAAGTGCTTTACAATCCGAAGACCTTCTTCACACACGCGGCATGGCTGGATCAGGCTTTCGCCCATTGTCCAATATTCCCCACTGCTGCCTCCCGTAGGAGTCTGGACCGTGTCTCAGTTCCAGTGTGACTGATCATCCTCTCAGACCAGTTACGGATCGTCGCCTTGGTAGGCCTTTACCCCACCAACTAGCTAATCCGACCTAGGCTCATCTGATAGCGCAAGGCCCGAAGGTCCCCTGCTTTCTCCCGTAGGACGTATGCGGTATTAGCGTTCCTTTCGAAACGTTGTCCCCCACTACCAGGCAGATTCCTAGGCATTACTCACCCGTCCGCCGCTGAATCATGGAGCAAGCTCCACTCATCCGCTCGACTTGCATGTGTTAGGCCTGCCGCCAGCGTTCAATCTGAGCCATGATCAAACTCTTCAGTTCAATACTGCTTGGGTTTTGAGAAAACCCTAAACTTGGCTCAGCAATCGCATGCTCTATTTAAAGAGCTAAAACTCTCGAATTCACGAGTGTTACTTGCGTTGCTGATAATCAGTCGATCATCAGTCTTACATCACAAGCACCCACACGAATTGCTTGATTCAACTTGTTAAAGAGCAGTTGGTTAAGGCTTTCGTCTCAACCGAGGCGCGCATTGTACGCTAACCTCATCTTTCGTCAAGCTTTATTTTTCGAAAATTTCTTTTCTACTCAATCGCTTGTGCTTCAGCGAAGGAAACCTTCTCATCAGCGGGAGGCGCATTCTACAGCGATCAAACTCGCTGTCAACCACCTCGGCGATCTTCTTTTCAGCTCGCTGCCGGGCAGCTAATGAAAAGCGACAAGTGAATCACCTGCCTGACCACCACTCTCAACTTCGAATCTCTGTAAGTACTTGATTTTCAAGTTCTTTCAGCGCTTCGTCGCTGGGAGTGGTGCGCATTATAGGGAGTTTAAATGGGCCGTCAACGACTAATTTAAACTTTCTTCAAAAAACTGTCCGCTCGATCAGTTTGCCGCCATCCCCTGCCCTACCAGTCGGCGCTCCTGGCGCAGCAGATAGGTACCCACCAGCAAGCCAACCACGCACAGGGCGACCACGTAGTAGGCCGGACCCAGCGGGTCTTCTTTCATAAGGAGGGCGACGACCATGGGCGTCAGGCCACCGAAGATGGCGTATGCCAGGTTGTAAGAGAAGGACAGGCCGGTGAAGCGCACGACCGCCGGGAAGGCGTTGACCATCACGTAAGGCACCGCGCCGATGACGCCGACGCACAGGCCGGTGACCGCATACAGCGGGAACAACCAGTCCGGGTGTACCTTCAAGCTGGTGTAGAAAGTCCAGGAGACAACACCCAGCAGAATGCTTCCATATATAAAGGTGCGACCTGCGCCGAAGCGATCGGCCAGACGGCCGGAAAGGATACAGCCCACGCTCAGGCAGACGATCGCCACGCTGTTGGCCTTCAGCGAGGTCGCCGCGTCGAAGCCGTAGACGGTCTGCAGTACCGATGGGGTCATCAGGATCACCACCACGATGCCGGCGGAAAGCACCCAGGTCAGCAGCATGGACAGCACGATGGCCGGACGATGCTCACGCACCACCACGCCCAGCGGGACTTCCTCGGCCAGTTGTTTGCGCAGCTGCAGTTCGGCGAACACCGGTGTCTCGTGCAGCCAGCGGCGCAGGTAGACAGAGAACAGGCCGAAGATGCCGCCCAGCAGGAACGGGATACGCCAGGCGTAGCCTTGAACCTCCTCGGCGCTGTAGACGCTGTTGATCAGGGTCGCCACCAGCGAACCGATAAGGATGCCCGCGGTCAGACCCGACGTGAGCGTGCCGCAGGCATAGCCCACATGGCGATGCGGGACGTGCTCGGCCACGAACACCCAGGCGCCCGGCACTTCACCACCTATGGCCGCACCCTGGATGACGCGCAGCAGAAGGAGCGCCAGCGGCGCCCAGATACCAATCTGTGCGTAGGTCGGCAGCAGGCCCATGATCAGCGTCGGGACAGCCATCAGGAAGATGCTCAGGGTGAACATCTTCTTGCGGCCCAGCAGGTCGCCGAAGTGCGCCATCACCACACCGCCCAATGGGCGGGCCAGGTAGCCGGCGGCGAACAGTCCGAAAGTCTGCAACTGACGCAGCCAGTCGGGCATGTCGGCGGGAAAGAACAGCTTGCCGACCACGGTGGCGAAGAACACGAAGATGATGAAGTCGTAAAACTCCAGGGCGCCGCCCAGGGCGGACAACGAAAGAGTCTTGTAGTCGCTGCGGGTCAACGGACGTGACGCGGGCGCGGCAGGAGCGTTCACAGAAGGCATGGTGCTTGTTATCTCTGCAGGCAAGGAGGCTGCGGCCGGCAGCCGCAGGTGCCGCACCATAGCAAATTGCGCGGAGGCGACACAGCGGCCGCGCCCGCGGGAATTTCTCGAATTTCCGCGGTCGTCGCACAGGCCCCTGCTTCTATATAATGCTGGCAGGCCGATCAAAAGCTGTCCCAAGGCCTTGCGCCGGCAGGTGTCTTGGGAGAGTTTTTCCATAACCTCACCATGAGTACGCCGGGGGCAAGAGGCCCTTACCTATGATCGAGCTTGAACAAGAAGATCCCATCCCGCAGGGCGACCTTGCCCTGCAGATCACCGCCCTGCCGCGCGAGACCAACGGCTTTGGCGACATCTTCGGTGGCTGGCTGGTGGCGCAGATGGATCTCGCCGGAACCGCCATGTCCAGCCGCATTGCCGGAGGCCGCGTGGCCACGGTAGCCATCGACCGCATGGCCTTCCTGGTTCCGGTCGCTGTCGGCGCGCAGCTCTCCTTCTATACCCAGACCCTGGAAGTGGGCCGCAGCTCGATCCGCATGCTGGTCGAAGTTTGGAGCGACGATCCGCTATCCAGCGAATGGCGCAAGGTCACCGAGGCGGTGTTCGTCTTCGTCGCCATCGACGGCAGCGGTCGTACCCGCCCGGTTCCTCCGCGTCGTGGCTGATAACTGAAAACGCCGGCTCTCTTGCCGGCGTTTTCGTCTCTGCCTTCGTTTCTTTCTTTCAGAGTCAGCGCTGCGGTTTTCCGCGCACCGGCGCGCCGTTGGCCTTGTAGTAGTCGGCGGTGCTGCGCGGCAGCGACGGGCGACCGCGCACCTTATCGGCGAGCTTCTCGGCCATCATGATGGTGGTGGCGTTGAGGTTGCCGGTGATGATCAACGGCATGATCGACGCATCGATCACTCGCAGCCCCTGCATACCGTGCACGCGGCCCTCGCCATCGACCACCGCCATGTCGTCTTCGCCCATCTTGCAGGAGCACGACGGGTGGAAGGCCGTTTCCGCATGCTCGCGGATGAATGCATCCAGGTCGGCATCGCTCTGCTTGTCCAGGCCCGGACTGATCTCGCGACCACGGTACGGGTCCAGCGCCGGCTGGTTCATGATCTCGCGGGTGAGACGGATGCCGTCGCGGAATTCCTGCCAGTCCTGCTCGCAGGACATGTAGTTGAACAGGATGCTCGGGTGCTTGCGCGGATCGCGAGATGCCAGATTGATTCGCCCACGGCTGGGAGAGCGCATGGAGCCGACGTGGGCCTGGAAGCCGTGCTCGCTCACCGCGTTGCTGCCGTTGTAGTTAATGGCGACCGGCAGGAAGTGGTACTGGATGTTCGGCCACTCGAATTCCGGGCGGCTGCGGATGAAGCCGCCGGCCTCGAACTGGTTACTCGCACCCAGCCCCGTGCCGAGGAACATCCATTCCGCACCGATCTGCGGCTGGTTCCACCATTGCAAGGCCGGGTACAGCGACACCGGCTGCTTGCAGGCGTACTGCAGGTACATCTCCAGGTGGTCCTGGAGGTTCTGGCCGACTCCGGGCAGGTCATGCACAACCTCGATGCCCAGATCGCGTAGCAAGGCGGCCGGACCGACGCCGGAGCGCTGCAGCAACTGCGGAGAAGCAATGGCGCCGGAGCAAACCAGCACTTCGCGGCGTGCGCGGACCTCCTTCAGCGCGTTGTCATCACCGTGCAGATAGGTCGCGCCGATGGCGCGCTTGCCGCTGAACAGGATGCGGTCGGTCAGGGCGTGGGTGACGATGGTCAGGTTCGGGCGCTCGCGGGCCTGGTCCAGGTAGCCACGGGCGGTACTGGCGCGGCGGCCCTGTGGGGTGACGGTGCGGTCCATCGGACCGAAGCCTTCCTGCTGATAACCGTTGAGGTCCTCGGTACGCGGATAACCCGCCTGCACGCCGGCCTCGACCATGGCGTGGAACAGCGGGTTGTTGCCAGCCTTGGGCGTGGTGACGCTCACCGGGCCGCTGCCGCCGTGGTAGTCGTTGGGGCCGATATCGCGGGTCTCGGCCTTGCGGAAGTACGGCAGGCAGTCGAGGTAGGTCCAGTCCTCCAGGCCCTTCTCCTGCGCCCAGCCGTCGAAGTCCATGGCGTTGCCGCGGATGTAGCACATGCCGTTGATCAGCGAGGAGCCGCCCAGGCCCTTGCCGCGCCCGCACTCCATGCGGCGGTTGTTCATGTGCGGTTCCGGGTCGGTCAGGTAGGCCCAATTGTAGCGGCGACCCTGCAGCGGGTACGCCAGCGCGGCGGGCATCTGCGTGCGGAAGTCGGCACGGTAGTCCGGGCCGCCGGCTTCGAGCAGCAGGACGCTGACGTCGGCGTCTTCGGTCAGGCGGGTAGCCAGTACGTTACCGGCGGAACCGGCGCCGATGATGATGTAGTCGTATTCCTGGGACATGCAGGCCTTCCTCTTTTTCAGGCACGACACCGCCCGCGACGCGTGCGCGCCGGTGTCTGCGTGTTAGGGATGGCCGGTGGTCAGGGAGTCATGCCTGCGACCGGCCTTTCATGGCTCGATCGCGGCGATCAGAACACCGAGGTGTAGTCGCCCAGCTCTACCTGTACGGATTTGATGCGAGTGTAATGAGCCAGGGTGGTCAGGCCGTTCTCACGACCGACACCCGATTGCTTGTATCCGCCAACCGGCATCTCGGCCGGCGACTCGCCCCAGGTGTTGATCCAGCAGATGCCCGCTTCCAGGCGGTGGATCGCCCGGTGCGCGCGGGCCAGGTCCTGGGTGACGACGCCGGCGGCGAGACCGTACTCGGTGTCGTTGGCGCGGCGGATGGCCTCGTCTTCGGTGTCGTAGACGAGGATGCTCATGACCGGCCCGAAGATTTCCTCGCGGACGATGGTCATGTCGTCACGGCAATCGGTGAACACGGTCGGGGCGACATACGCGCCCTGGCCGAACTCGCCATGGGTGACGCGCTCACCACCGCACAGCAGGCGGGCCTTCTGTTCCTTGCCGGACTCGATATAGGAGAGAACGCTCTCCATGTGCGGGAAGCTCACCAGCGGACCGAAGTTGGTGTTTTCGTCCTGCGGGTTGCCCAGGCGGATGCGCTTCACGCGCTCCAGCACCTTGGCTTCGAAGCGCGCCTGCAGGTTCCGCGGGATGAACACGCGGGTGCCGTTGGTGCAGACCTGGCCGGAGCTGAAGAAGTTGGCCATGACGGCGATGTCGGCGGCGCGGTCGAGGTTGGCATCCTCGAAGATGATCAGCGGCGACTTGCCACCCAGCTCCATGGTGACTTCCTTGAGCGAGGAGCTGGAAGCGCTGGCCATGACCTTCTTGCCAGTGGAGGTGCCGCCGGTGAAGGAAATCTTCTCGATCACCGGATGCTCGGTCAGCCACTGGCCAACCTCGCGGCCGCTGCCGGTCAGCACGTTGAACACGCCATCAGGCAGGCCGGCTTCGGTATAGACCTCGGCGAGTTTCAGCGCGGTCAGCGGGGTGACTTCGCTGGGCTTGAAGATCATCGCGTTGCCAGCGGCCAGGGCGGGGGCGGATTTCCACAGGGCGATCTGGATCGGATAGTTCCAGGCGCCGATGCCGGCAACCACACCCAGCGGCTCGCGGCGGGTGTAGACAAAGCTGGTGTCGCGCAGCGGGATCTGCTCGCCTTCGATGGCAGGCACCAGGCCGGCGTAGTACTCGAGCACGTCGGCACCAGTGACGATGTCGACGAAACGGGTTTCGGCCAACGGCTTGCCGGTGTCGAGGGTTTCCAGCTCCGCCAGTTCGTCGTTGCGCTCGCGGAGGATGTCCACGGCGCGGCGCAGAATGCGCGAGCGCTGCATGGCGGTCATCGCCGCCCAGACTTTCTGCCCTTCCACCGCTGCCTGCACGGCGCGCTCGACGTCTTCCTTCGAGGCGCGTTGTACCTGGGCGAGGACTTCACCGTTGGCCGGATTGATGGTCTCGAAGGTGGCGCCGCTGGTGGCTTCCACGTAGCGACCGCCAATGTAGAGCTTCTGTACTTCGAATCGAGCCATGGTGCGGTGGTCCTCTCTTGTCGGTGTCAGCGCAAGGCTGCGCCCACTATCCGGGGCGCTTGGCCAGTTGTTGGTCGAGGTAGTCGTAGGCAATCGCCAACGCCTGCTCGGTGTCGAAGGCGTCGCCCGAGAGCGCGCCCCGCAGCCAGAGGCCGTCGATCAGCGCGGCCAGCCCGCGAGCGGCGCTGCGGGCCTGGGCCAGCGGCAGTTCGCGGCGGAACTGGCTGCACAGGTTCGAATACAGCCGGTGGTCGTTGATCCGCTGCAATCGGCGCAACGCCGGCTGGTGCATGCTGGTCGCCCAGAACGCCAGCCAGGTCTTCATGGCCGGGCCGTTGACCTGGGAGCTGTCGAAGTTGCCGGCGATGATGGCCCGCAGGTGCGAGCGCGGTTCGTCGTTGCGCAAGGTAGCGCGGCGCTCGGCGACAGCCTTGCTCAATGCCGACATCAAATGTCGCATCGTCGCTTCCAGCAGCCCGTTCTTGTCCTGGAAGTAGTGGCTGATGATGCCGTTGGAGACCCCCGCGAGGCGGGCAATCAGGGCGATGCTGGCGTCGCTCATGCCCACCTGGTCCACCGCCTCGAGGGTCGCGTGGATCAGCTGGGAGCGGCGAATCGGCTGCATACCGACCTTGGGCATTTTTCAATCTCCTCTTCGCCGGGCGTACCTGTGCCGTCCGGCGATAATGTGGGCCAGTCTATTCGTTTTTTATTGAACGCTCAATCAACTAAGAATATGCTGCGCTGCATCAACACCTCCGAGGCGCCCGCATGGCCGGGCCCGTACCGTTCATCGCTACGCCACACTCCAACCCGCAAGGATCGCAGAATCCGCGCCGGATGTGTCGCAGCCGCTCTCCCCGGTGACGTCGCCTGACGGCACCTGCCCGTTGCGACGGGCCTTCCACAGCCCGGCCCGTGCCGGGCTTTCTTTTTTGGATTCTCGTTGTAGGAGCGAGCTTGCTCGCGAACCGCCCAGCGATGGCGCTGCCGGTGAACTCAGTTCGCGAGCAAGCTCGCTCCTACAGATCACGGCGTGACTTGGCGCAAGCGATCGAGAACGCGAGGGACTATGGTTTGAGCCATACCCCTCGCGAGGATCGCACCATGTCGCAACACCCGCTCTGGCAGGCCCTGGGTCGCCACTGGAAATGGATCGCCCTGCGCGGCGTCGCCGCCCTGCTGTTCGGCATCCTGGCCATGGTCTGGCCGGGCATCGTGCTGACAGTGATGGTGCTGTTCTTCGGCGCATACGCCTTCGTCGACGGCCTGTTCACCCTGATCGCCGCCGCGCAGATGCGCGAATCCGGCCGGCCCTTGTGGCCACTGGTGCTGGTGGGATTGCTGGGGATCGCGGCCGGGCTGGTCGCCTTCCTCTGGCCGCAGCTGACCGCATTGGGCCTGCTAATGCTGATCGCCGGCTGGGCGCTGGTGATGGGCGTACTGCAGATCATCGCGGCGATCCGCCTGCGCAAGGCGCTGCAGAACGAGTGGTGGCTGGGGCTTTCCGGCGCGGTGTCAGTGCTGTTCGGCGTGCTGATGATCGGTAACCCCGGCGCCGGGGCGATTGCCGTGGCCTGGGTGATCGGCGCCTACTCGGTGTTCTTCGGTGTCCTGCTGATCCTGCTCGCGCTGCGCCTGCGCAAGACTTCGACCTTCGATGCCTGAGCAGCGGGACTGGTGCCTGCTGCGCCTGGACGACAACGGCAACCGCTTCGTCATGCGCCGCCAGTTGACCCGCGCCGAGGCCGAAGCCCTGGCGCGGGACTACCAGGCCCGCGGCCACAAGCAGACCTACTGGGCGGAGTGCGAGACGCCCCGCCCTGCCTGACTCAGCAGCCGGTCAGGCGCTCTTCCACACGCTCGGCGGGGAAGAAAATCGGCCGCAGGCGCACGCCCACCGCGTTGCCGAAGAACGCCGCCACCAGCCACAGCCAGCCGTGCAGGCTGCCGGAGGCGATGCCGCTGAAGTACGCGCCGATGTTGCAGCCGTAGGCCAGGCGCGCGCCGTAGCCCAGCAGCAGGCCGCCGATCACCGCCGCAATCAGCGAGCGCGCGGGGATCTTCAAGCTCGGCGCGAAACGCCCGGCGAGGCCGGCGGCCAGCAGCGCGCCGATCATGATGCCGAAGTCCATCACGCTGGTGACGTCCTGCCAGACCGGTGCGGCCAGCGCCTTGGCGTTGGCTTCGACCTGCCAGAAGGCCCACTGGTCGACGGCGATACCGACGCTCTCGAACGCCTTTGCGCCCCACAGGGCAAAGGCCGAGGTGACGCCCCACGGACGCCCGGCCAGCGCCAGGGTGGCGAAGTTCAGCAACGCCAGCGCCACAGCGCCCCACACCAATGGCCAGGGGCCGCGGAAGAGCCGACCGGCACCCTGCTCACCGTTGCTGGCGATCAGCTCCAGCACGCCATGGCGGCGGCGCTCCAGCACGACGCTGATGGCCGCGATGCCGGCGAACAGCGCCAGGCTCAGCGCCAGTGCCGGGAACAGGCCCAGCGTCTGCACGATGGAGGTCGGCGGCAACGATGGCAGCGCGAACCACCAGCCGATGTGATGGGTGGCGACCACCGAGCCGATGATGAAGAACAGCAGCGTCACCAGCATCCGCGCGTTGCCGCCGCCCACGGTGAACAGCGTGCCGGAGGCGCAGCCGCCGCCCAACTGCATGCCGATGCCGAAGATGAAGGCGCCGACGATGACCGACGTGCCAGCCGGCGACACCAGCCCTTTCACCGGCTCGCCGAACAGCGTGCCAGCGGCCAGTGCTGGAAAGAACAGCAGCACCGCGATCGCCAGCATCACCATCTGCGCGCGCAGGCCCGCACCGCGGCGCTCACGGATGAACACGCGCCAGGCGGACGTGAAGCCGAAGGCGGCGTGGTAGAGCGTCAGCCCCAGCGCGCCACCGACCAGGAACAGCAGGGCCTGCCGGCCGCTCACCAGCTGGGCGAGGAACAGTGCGCCCACCAGCAGCAGGAGGAAGGCGACCCAGGGCGCAGGCGACTTGCGCTCGGGGACGGTGGACAGGGCTAGGCTCATGGCGGCTCCGGGGTATTTTCGAGAGGGGCGATATTCTAGGGAGCGTAGTGGCTCTCGCCAACTTCGTAAGGCAGCTAAGGAAATAGCTCGGAGTTACAAGGTACGGGGAACTCAGTTCAACTTCGAGATGTGGGCTTGGCTCCTTTCCCTCTCCCTAACCCTCTCCCCTCTCCCTGAAGGGAGAGGGGATATCCGTATCAAGCGCACCCTGTTGTGACACCGGCGAGATTGGTGGTCTCCGCACACGCCGAATCGCTCCGTCTCCCTTCAGGGAGAGGGCTGGGGAGAGGGGCTCTTCGGCCTTGCAAATGCCCGAATCAGGCCCAGGCCTTGCGCAACGCCTTGAGCGCCTCGGCAATCCGCGCCTCCGGCACGGCGGCGAATCCAAGGACCAGGCCAGCACGCTCATCCGCCGGCTCGACGAACTCCGGCAGCCAGTAATCACTCAGCGCATTCACTTCCACGCCAACGGCCGCCGCGCGCTGCACCAACGCCAGCTCACGCTCGCGGCTGTCGACCCGCACGCACAAGTGCAAGCCCGCCTCCACAGTCGGCATCGGCGCGCAGCCTGTTACTTCCGGCCAGCCGCGCAGCAACGCGTCGCGACGGCTGCGCGCGGCCCGGCGCATGCGCCGGACGTGGCGCTGGAAATGCCCTTCGGCGATGAAGTCGGCCATCACTCGCTGGGTGCCTACCTCGGAATGGCGCACATCCAGCGCACGCCGCCGGGCGAAGGCCTGCGCCAGCGCCGGCGGTACAACGAGGTAACCCAGGCGCAGCGCCGGGAAGGCGATCTTGCAGAAGGTGCCCACGTACAGCACGCGATCATGGCGATCCAGTGCGGCCAGCGGCATCAGTGGCGTTCCGCTGTAGCGGTACTCACCGTCGTAGTCATCCTCGACGATCCAGCCATTGCTGCGCTCGGCCCACTCCAGCAACTCCAGGCGCCGCGCCAGCGAAAGGGTCACACCGGTGGGGTACTGGTGCGACGGCGTGACGTAGACCAGCCGGCAATCGGGTAACTGCGCCAACTGCTCGGTACAGAGGCCATCGGCGTCTACCGCCACGCCGTGCAAACGCGCCCCCGCCGTGGCGAAGGCGTGGCCGGCCGCACGGTAGCCGGGGTTCTCGATGGCCGCACCATCGCCAGCAGCGAGCAGCACCTGGGCGCACAGCGCGATGCCCTGCTGGGCGCCACTGGTGATGATGATCTGCCCGGCGTCGCAGTGCAGGCCGCGCGTAGTCCGCAGGTAGGCGGCGACCAGTTCACGCAGGCGCTGCTCGCCGGCCGGGTCACCGTAGCCCAGGCAATCCAGCGGCGGGTCGCGCCAGAAGCGCGCCTGCAGCCGCGCCCAGGTATCGAAGGGAAAGAGGTCGAAAGCCGGTACGCCGACCCGGAACGCCCGTGGCGCGCCGGTGGGCGGCATGGGCAGGTGATGCCGCGCCAGTCGCTCCAGGGACGGCGCATCCGGGCTGCGCGCCTGGTTGCGTAGCGCATCGACCGAGGGCTGCACGCGCTCGGCCACATAGGTGCCATCGCCAGTGCGGCCCTCGATATAGCCCTCGGCGTAGAGCTGCTCGTAGGCGCGCACTACGGTATTGCGCGAGACGTTAAGCGACGCCGCCAGGTCCCGACTGGCCGGGAGCCGCGAGCGGGCAGCCAGGCGGCCGTCGAGGATGCGCTCGCGCAGCGCCTGGAACAGTTGCAGCCCCAGCGGGCGAGCGGGATCGAGGCGGATGCCGGAAGGATTGAAAGGCAGTGGAACACTCATGGGACAGCATCCAGGACAGCGGCAATGGTTCCTTTTATTTGATCATGAATGGCTCTTTAGCAGAACCAATTACGCGCCTAGGCTGGAAGCATCCCAACGCACACAAGGTCCTTACCATGTCTTCCGCTGTCGAGATCCGTCCGATCACTGCCGATGATCACGCCGCCTGGTTGCCGCTCTGGCAGGGTTATCAGCGCTTCTACAAGACCACCATCGACGACGCCACCACAGCCGTCACCTGGCAGCGCTTTCTCGATGCGGCCGAACCGATGCATGCCGCCCTCGCCTGGCGCGATGGCGAGGCCATCGGCATGGTGCACTTCATCTACCACCGCTCCTGCTGGACCCAGGGCGACTACGTCTATCTGCAGGACCTGTACGTCGCCGAAGGCCAGCGCGGCGGCGGCATTGGTGCGGCGCTGATCGAGCACGTCTACGCCGATGCCCGCACCAATGGCGCCTCGCGGGTGCACTGGCTGACCCACGAGAGCAACACCGACGCCATGTTCCTCTACGACCGGATCGCCGACCGCTCCGGGTTCGTCCAGTACCGCAAAGTCCTCTGAGCCGGAGCGCCCATGAACGACCAACCCCTGCTGGACTGGCGCCCCGCCGCCAGCCCCGAGCGCCGCACCCTGACCGGCCGCCATATCAACCTCGTCCCACTGGACGTCGCCCTCCACGGCGATGACCTGTGGCAGGCGCTGCAAGGCCCGGACTCCGATCCGGTCCTGTGGGACTACCTGCCCTATGGCCCCTTCGCCGAGCGCGCGCCCTTCGATGCCTGGCTGGCAGGCAACGCGGCCAGCAATGACCCGCTGTTCTTCGCCGTGATCGACCGCGCGAGCGGCCGCGCGGTGGGCCTGCTCAGCTACCTGCGGATCTTCCCCAAGGACGGCAGCATCGAGATCGGCCACATCGCCTACGGCCGCGTGATGCAGCGCTCGCCGGCCTCCACCGAGGCGGTCTACCTGCTGGCGCGCTGGGCCTTCGAGATGGGCTACCGGCGCCTGGAATGGAAGTGCAATGCGCTCAACGCCCGCTCGATGCGCGCCGCTGCACGACTGGGCTTCACTTTCGAGGGGACCTTCCGCCAGGCCACCGTAGTGAAGGACCGCAATCGTGACACTGCCTGGTTCTCCATCATCGACAGCGAATGGCCGCGTTGCCAGCAGGCCTTCGAACGCTGGCTGGACGCCGCGAACCTGGATGCCGACGGTCAGCAACGGGAGCGCCTCGAAGACCTGCGCCAGAGCTGATCTTTTCATTCTCCGGGAACTGCCCGGTGCGCGAAGGATCGGTGATACTGAAACTTTCGCATCGCAGTCCCGGAGACCCCCATGAGCAGCGAAATCCAGACGCCCCGCGTCGAACAGGTGCAGGTCGACCAACTGTCCTGCTGGCGCATCCACACCGCCCATGGTGAAGCCCTGATCGCCCAACAGGGCGCGCAACTGCTGAGCTATCAGCCCCACGAGCAACCGCCGGTGGTCTGGCTGAGCGAGACCGCCGAGTACAAGCACGGGCAATCCGTGCGCGGCGGGGCGCCGGTGTGCTGGCCGTGGTTCGGCGTCTTCGAACGCAACCCGGTGGAAATCCGCACCGCCTACCGGGGCGACAAGCCACCGGCCCACGGCCTGGTGCGCGCAGTGGACTGGCAACTGGACGACATCGCCGACGAGCTGGGGCAGCTTTCCGTGCACTTCAGCTTCGATGCCAGCCAGGGCCTGCCGGGCTGGTCACACGCGGCGCGGCTGGAACTGGTGATGCGCTTCGGCGAGCACCTGACCCTGGAAATGACTACTCACAACCTGGGCGACAGCCCATTGCCGCTGAGCCAGGCGCTGCACACCTACTTCGCCGTCAGCGATTGCCGCGAGGCGGTCATCGATGGTCTGCAGGGCAACCGCTACATCGACACGATGCAGAACTGGGAGGAGCGCCAGCAGCACGGCGTAGTGCGCTTCGCTGGCGAAGTCGACCGCATCTACCTGGATGTGGAGAAGACCCTGGTGATCCGCGATCCGCTCTGGGAGCGGGCCATCCACGTCAAGGCCGGTGGCTCGCGCTCGGCGGTGGTATGGAACCCCTGGATCGACAAGGCGGCGCGCCTGTCGCAGATGGCCGACGGCGCGTGGAAGGACATGCTCTGCATCGAGACCGCACGGGTGATGGACGACGCCCTGAGCGTCGCGCCAGGGCGCAGCGAAACCATGAGCGTGGAGATCTGGAGCGAGCCGCTGTAAGGCTGATCCGCCTGCGGCCCTCCAATAAAAAAGCCCGGCATCCGCCGGGCTTTTTTATTGCGCGTGTAGGAGCGAGCTTGCTCGCGAACACGTGCCCCGCTGCGAGACCCCTTCGCGAGCAAGCTCGCTCCTACGAAGAGCTCTTACAGGTCGCTCTCCTCCACCGGCCGCACCTTGGCGTCGTCGATGGCGTAGGCCGCATCTGCCAGGTCATTGCTGACCGTTTCGACCTTCAGCGTGCCGCTGACCCAGATCGGGTTGTAGATATCGTCGATCTGGATCCCCTTGGGGTAGCGCACCAGCACGATCTGGTTCGGCGGCGGCGGCGGCACGTGGATGCAGGCGCCCGGATAGGGCACCAGGAAGAACTCGGTCACGCGGCCCTTGGCGTCGTTTTCCAGGGGCACGGGGTAGCCGCCCAGGCGCAGCGCCTTGCCGTTGAGCGCGGCAACGGTTTTGGTCGAATACATCACCTGCGGCAGCTTCTTGTCGGTCTGTTTCAGCCCGCCCTTGTTGGTGAAGGTGCCGTTGGCCTCGGGGCCGTTGTGGGTAATTTCCGGCATGTTTTCCAGCGCCTTGCGGTCGCTGGGCGGCATCAGGGAAAGCCAGTCGGTTTCGGGGAGTTCGGCGGCGGACGCCAGGGAAGTCAGCACTATCAGACAGCAGGCGAGCAATGATCGGCGCATCGTGGACTCGAAAGGCCCGGTCGGGCACAGGCGGGATATTCCTCCAGCACCCTCCCCCCTAGCGGGAGAGGGCCGGAAATCACCGTCAATTCTTCTTGATCAGGCCGTAAATGACCAGCAGCACGATGGCGCCGATCACCGCGCCGATAAAGCCTGCCGCCTGTCCGGCCGAATAGATGCCCAGTGCCTGGCCGCCATAGGTCGCCAGCAGCGAGCCGCCGATGCCGATCAGGATGGTCATGATCCAGCCCATGCTGTCGTCGCCCGGCTTCAGAAAGCGAGCGATGAGTCCTACGATCAGGCCGATGACGATGGTTCCGATTAATCCCATGACAGTCCCTCCTTGTGGGTTGAGCGCGGTGGGTGCGCGCCTGTCATGGGACAGTGTAGGAAACGCCAGCGTTCCGTGTTTTGCCGCGATCCAGAGCGACTACCCGTGTTTCGCGGGCCTTACAGCAATGCGTGAGCCCACCATGAAAAAAGCCGCGTCAGTGATTGACGCGGCTTCGTTCGGAGCAGCGTAACGGTCAGCCCTTGGCGATCAGCGCCTCGACCTCGGCAATGCGCGCCTTCAGGGTCGGCAGGTCGGCGCTGCGCAGGGTGGCGTGGCCAACCTTGCGCCCGGCCTTGAAGGCCTTGCCGTAGTGGTGCAGGTGGCAGTCGGCGATGTTCAGCACCTCGGCCACCGGCGGCACTTCGCCGATGAAGTTGAGCATGGCGCTCTCGCCCACTTTCGCCGTCGAGCCCAGCGGCAGGCCGGCGATGGCCCGCACGTGGTTCTCGAACTGGCTGCACTCGGAACCTTCGATGGTCCAGTGGCCGGAGTTGTGCACACGCGGGGCGATCTCGTTGGCCTTCAGGCCGCCGTCGACCTCGAAGAACTCGAACGCCATCACGCCCACGTACTGCAGCTTGTCCAGCACCCGGCCGACGTAGTCTTCGGCCAGTGCCTGCAGAGGGTGGTCGGTGCTCGCCACGGACAGGCGCAGGATGCCGTTCTCGTGGGTGTTGTGCACCAGCGGGTAGAAGCGCGTCTCGCCATCGCGGGCGCGTACCGCCACCAGCGAGACTTCGCCGGTGAAGGGCACGAAGCCTTCGAGGATGCACGGCACGCTGCCCAGTTCGGCAAAGGCGCCAGTGACGTCCTCGGCCCTGCGCAGGACTTTCTGGCCCTTGCCGTCGTAGCCCAGGGTGCGGGTCTTCATTACCGCCGGCAGGCCGATGCTGGCTACCGCGGCGTCGAGGTCGGCCTGGGATTGCACGTCGGCGAAGGACGGGGTCGGAATCCCCAGGTCCTTGAACATGGACTTCTCGAACCAGCGATCGCGGGCAATGCGCAGCGACTCGGCGTTCGGATAGACCGGCACGAACTGCGAGAGGAAGGCCACGGTTTCGGCCGGCACGCTCTCGAACTCGAAGGTCACCACGTCGACTTCATCGGCCAGTTGGCGCAGGTGGTCCTGGTCGCTGTAGTCGGCGCGGATGTGCTCGCCCAGGGACTGCGCGCAGGCGTCCGGCGCCGGGTCGAGGAAGGCGAAGTTCATGCCCAGCGGAGTGCCCGCCAGGGACAGCATGCGGCCCAGCTGGCCGCCACCGATGACACCGATCTTCATGGTTCTGCTCAGGCCTCGCGCGGGTCGGGATTGTCCAGCACCGTCTCGGTCTGGGTGGCGCGGAACTGCTTCAGCGCCTCATGGTATTTGGGGTACTTGGCGCCCAGGATACTGGCGGACAGCAGGGCTGCGTTGGTGGCACCGGCCTTGCCGATGGCCAGGGTGGCGACCGGGACGCCCGCAGGCATCTGCACGATGGACAGCAGCGAATCGACGCCCGAGAGCATGGAGGACTGCACCGGCACGCCGAGAACCGGCAGGTGGGTCTTGGCGGCGCACATGCCCGGCAGGTGGGCGGCACCGCCGGCGCCGGCAATGATCACTTCGATGCCGCGGCCATCGGCTTCTTCGGCGTACTGGAACAGCAGGTCCGGAGTACGGTGGGCGGAAACCACCTTCACTTCATACGGAATGCCGAGCTTGTCCAGCATGTCTGCGGTGTGGCTCAGGGTGCTCCAGTCGGATTTCGAACCCATGATCACGCCAACCAGTGCGCTCATCGTCGTGCCTCTCTCAAGTGCGCTCTTGGGCGCGTCAGAAACCAACAAGCCACGACTCCGTGAGGGCGTGGCTTGTACGTGGCCAAACCGGCGGGCAGTGCCGGCTTGAAGGCGGCGCAGTATACCGCAAAGGGCACGCCGGAGTGCACTGGGCATGACCGTTGGTCCCGATTTCGTCATTCCGGCAGCGACAAGGCCCACGGCGACCTCAAGCGGCACGGCGCGAGACCTTTCGCAAGAGACAAGGGAAAAGCTTGCCGCAGCTCAAGATGGCCTAGGCTCAGAGGCTCAGACTCGTCTGACACGAACCTGCCCGGACGGGGCAGGTCCCTCACCCTTCAAGGAGCGAGCGCAATGTCCACGACCCTGCCCACGACCATGAAAGCCGCTGTCGTCCACGCCTTTGGCGAGCCACTGCGGATCGAGGAAGTCAAAGTCCCGCTGCCCGGCCCCGGGCAGATACTGGTGAAGATCGAGGCCTCCGGCGTCTGCCACACCGACCTGCACGCTGCCGAAGGCGACTGGCCGGTGAAGCCGAGCCTGCCGTTCATTCCCGGCCATGAAGGCGTCGGCTTCGTCGCTGCCGTCGGTGCCGGCGTGACCCGCGTGAAGGAAGGCGACCGCGTCGGCGTGCCCTGGCTGTACACTGCCTGCGGCTGCTGCGAGCACTGCCTGACCGGCTGGGAAACCCTCTGCGAGAGCCAGCAGAACACCGGCTACTCGGTGAACGGCGGCTACGCCGAGTACGTGCTGGCGGACCCGAACTATGTCGGCATCCTGCCGAAGAATGTCGGCTTTACCGAGATTGCGCCGATTCTTTGTGCAGGCGTCACCGTCTACAAGGCACTGAAGGAAACCGAGGCACGTCCTGGCCAATGGGTGGCGATCTCCGGCATCGGTGGCCTGGGTCACGTCGCCGTGCAGTACGCCAAGGCCATGGGCCTTCATGTGGTGGCCGTGGATGTCGACGACGCGAAGCTGGAACTGGCGCGCAAGCTCGGCGCCAGCCTGACCGTCAATGCGAAGAAGGAAGACCCGGTCGAAGTGGTGCAGCGCGATATCGGCGGCGCCCACGGCGTGGTCGTCACCGCCGTATCCAACAGCGCCTTTGGCCAGGGCATCGGCATGGCCCGCCGTGGCGGCACGGTGTCGCTGGTCGGCCTGCCACCGGGCGATTTCCCAACGCCGATCTTCGATGTGGTGCTCAAGGGCCTGCACATCACCGGCTCCATCGTCGGCACTCGCGCGGACCTGCAGGAAGCCCTGGACTTCGCCGGCGAGGGCCTGGTGAAGGCCACCGTCGCCGCCGGCAAGCTGGATGACATCAACGCCATCCTCGACCGCATGCGCGCCGGGCAGATCGAAGGGCGGATCGTCGTCGAGATGTAGCCCATCTCCAGACTCTCGTCCTGTAGGAGCGAGCTTGCTCGCGAACCGGATCCCCGGGAGCACGCTGAAGATCAAAAGCCCCTCACCCTAACCCTCTCCCGCAAGCGGGAGAGGGGACCGTTCGGTGTCGGCTGAAACCTCAGCGTCAACTGGCAAGACCTACGCCCTCTCCCGCAGGGAGAGGGCTGGGGTGAGGGGCGGCCCTTGCATCAATACATCCCGTTGGAAACAGGCAATGTCCACAACCAAGCGTGCGGCACTTCTGCAAGGTAACGCCACTGCCACAGGGTTCGCGAGCAAGCTCGCTCCTACGAAGAGCAACAGCGGCTCGGCGTATTTGCCAGGCGAACGAGCACTCCTGCCTCAGAACTCCACTGTCGTGGAAATCTCGAACTGCCGCGGCTCGCCGACGGCGACGTAGAGGTTGTTCGCCGCCGACGGGTAGTAGGCGCGGTCGAACAGGTTCTTCACGTTGAACTGGAAGCCGACGTTGTGCCCGCCCAGCTGGGTGTCATAGCTGGCAAAGGCATCGGTGACGGTATAGGACGGCAGCTCGAAGGAGTTGGCCGGGTCGCCCGCGCGCTTGCCGACGTAGCGCGGGCCGCCGCCCAGGCGCAGGTTGTCGCCGCCGAAGATCGAGCCTGCGTCATACACCGCTGCCAGCGAGGCAGTTTCCTTGGCCACGTTCTGCAGGCGGTTGCCTTCGAGCTCCGGGTCTTCGGTCACCTCGGCATCCAGCCAGGCGTAGCTGCCGATCAGGCTCCAGTTCTCGCTCAGTTGGCCGGTGACATCCAGTTCCGCGCCATAGGAGCGCACCTTGCCGGCGGTGCTGACGCGGCTGTCGCCGTTGGCGTCGAGCTGGGTGACCATCACGTTGCGCTTGCGGATATCGAAGAACGCCAGGTTCGCAGTGACGCGACCGGGGATGTCGAGCTTGCCGCCGATCTCCCAGGAGGTCGCCTCTTCCGGCTGGATCGCCGAGTCGATCACCTCGCCGGTGGACAACGGCGCGATGGTGGAGTTGGGCTTGAATGACTGGGTGTAGCTGCCATACAGCGACATCTCGTCGTTGATCTTGTAGATCACGCCCGCGCGCGGCACCCACTTCTGCCCGCTGATGTCGGTATTGGCCTTGAACGGCCGGCCGCGCCCGGCGTACTGGTCATACATCTGGTAGCGCCCGCCGGCCACCAGAATCCAGTGCTCGTCCAGGTGCCAGGAATCCTGCAGGAACAGCGAATCGCTGCGCAGCTTGTCGGTCTGGTCGCTGTCGTTGGCGCTGACGCTGGTGGCGGGAGAAATCTGCCCGTAGACCGGATCGAGGTAGTTGAAGGTAGTGTTCTTGGTGTCGCGGATCAGGTCGGCGCGGTAGATCTTGCGCTTCTCGCTGTCGATGCCGAAGGTCACTTCATGGCGAAAACCGCCCAGCTGCAGGTCACCGTTCAGCCCGGCGGTGGCGAAGCTGTCGCTACTCACCGCGCCGTGGGTGCCGTCGACACGGCGGGTAACGGTGCCGTTGCTGTTGACCTTGGTCACCCGCGCCTGGTTGTCGTCGTAGGTCTCGCGGGTCCAGCCGTAGGCGAAGTGCGCTTTCCAGGCATCGTCGATGCGGTGCTCGACGTCCAGTCGGGTCAGGTCGGAGCGGCCTTCGGTGATGTTGAATGGCTCGTCCAGACGGCGCGTGCGCGGAATATCCAGCGGCTTGTTGGTGCGCGGGTCGATGGCGGTGCCACGGTCGAACGGCGTCTTGAACTCGCGATGTTCGTAGCTGAGGTTGACCGTGGTGTCCTCGCCGAACCAGGCCAGCGAAGGCGCGACCAGGGTCTCGCGTTGCTGGCCGAAGTTGCGCCAGTAGTTCTCGTCCTGGTGATCGACGATCAGCCGGTAGGCCAGGTTGCTCTCGCCCAGCGCGCCGGTGGTGTCGATCTGCGCGCCGCTGCCTTGCTTGCCATGGGCGTAGGTCGAGCCACGCAGGGTGACGGCGTTGTACTGCTGCAACTGTGGTTTCTTGCTCACCACGTTGACCACGCCACCCGGGTCCTGGATGCCGTAGAGCAGTGAGGCCGGCCCCTTGAGCACTTCGACGTGATCGGCAGTGGCGGTGAGGTTGCGGCCCAGCACCGAGGGCAGCCCATCGCGCATGATCGAACCGTCGCGGTTGTCACCGAAGCCACGCTTCATCACCGCGTCCTGGGTGCCGCCGAGGGTATTGGCCTGGGTCACACCACTGATGTTGCCCAGCGCGTCGTCGAGGTTGCGTGGCTTCTGGTCGCGCAGCGCCTGGGCCGGCACGGTGACGATGCTCTGCGGGGTTTCCAGCACCGGCGTGTCAGTGCGGCCGATGGAGGCCACCGGCACCGGCTGGTAGCTGGTGGACGCGGCCTGGCCGGTGACGGTGGTGTCGGTGAGGCTCAGGGTATCGGCCGGCACGCGCTCCAGGGTCAGAGTGCGGCCATCGAGGGCGCGGAAGCGGTAGCCTGAACCGGCGAGCAGGCGGTTCAGCGCATCGTTGGCACTGAGCTGGCCGGAAATCGCCGGAGCCTTGAGGTCGTAGGGTGCCTCGTCGGTATAGACCACGCTCAGGCCAGTCACCCGGCTGAACTCACTGAGTGCCTGGGGCAGCGGCTGGGCGGCGATGGCGAATCCGAAGCGCGCCTGCAGGGCGGAACTGGCGGCAGCATCTTCGGCCAATGCGGCCGGAGCCTGCGCGACAGCCAGGGCGGTGCCGAGCAGGAAGGCAGCGAGCGGTTTCAGGGGCAGTTCGGGGACAGCGCGGCGCAGCGGGGTCATCGGGGGCTCACTTGCTCGAAAGGTCGATTCCACATGCGAATAAATCGCATTCATAACCACTACACGGAGCAGCCGCCTCGGTACCTCACCCCTTCTTCGAAAATATTTTTCGCGCTCAGCGAATCAGCACGAAGCGTCCGAGCAACGGCTGCTGGCGGAAGCCCACCACCGCCTGCAGCGAATCCAGCGCAGCCTGCGGGTCGGCGCTGCGGAAACTGCCGCTGACCCGGCGCTGCGCCAGCTCCTGGTCGAGCAGCACGATGCGCCCCGGGTAGTAGGTGCCCAGGCGCTCCAGCACCTCGCCCAGCGGCGCGCGATAGAAAGTCAGCCAACCCTGGCGCCAGGCCAGTGCGGCCTGGGCGTCGGCGGGCTGTGCGTTGCCCAGTTTCGTGCCATCGATGCTGACGCGTTCGCCCGCGCCCAGCACCACTTCCGGCACGCCGACCGCATGGCTGCCGCGTACCGACACGCGGCCTTCGGCGACCGTGACACGGGTCTGCTCGCCCAGGCGACGCACTTCGAACTCAGTCCCCAGCACTCGCGCTTCGCCCTCGCCGGCGCGCACCACGAAGGGCTTGGGCAGATGCTTCACGGCAAACGAAGCGGCGCCGCGCAGCAGCTCGACGCGGCGTTGTTCGCCGTCCAGGGAGACGGCGACGGCGCTGTCCGCATCCAGGGTCAGGCGCGAGCCGTCGTCCAGGGTGATCTCGCGCACTTCGCCCGGCGCACTGACGTAATCGGCGGAAAGGTCCGTCAGCCAGTTACCCGACTTCCACCAGCCGCCGGCCCAGAGCATCAGCAGCAGGCAGGCCACGCTAGTCAGGGGGTAGGCCCAGCGTCGGTGGTTGCGTTGCACACGGCGTGGGACGGGCCGGTGCAACGCAGTCAGGTAGGCGTGCAGCGCATCGCCCTCTTCCGCCGCCAGCCGCTTCGCCGGCTCGGCGCTGGCCTGCCACAAGGCATCGACCTCGGCATAGGCACGGGCGTGCTTGGGATCGGCCGCCAGCCAAGCCTGGAAAGCGCCCAGCCACGCTTCACCACCGGCGTCGTTCAAACGCAGCAGCCACTGGCGCGCCTGGCGCAGGGCTTCCTCGGCAGAGGTGGCGATTTCGGATTTCATCGGTCGGCGGCTCCACGGCGATGGGTCGGCGCGGCAAGTTCAAGACTCGCCTTGCAGGCATCGAGGGCGCGCATCATATGTTTTTCCACCGCGCTCTGGGAAAGCCCCATGGCGGTGGCGATCTCAGCGTAAGTGCGGCCGTGTACGCGGCTGAGCAGGAAGATGTGGCGGGTGCGCGCGGGCAACTGCCGCAACGCGTCCTCTATAAGGTCCAGCTCGGCGCCCGCCTCTACCGCCTGTTCCAGCGAGGGCTGGGCGTCATCTTCATCGGGTAGCAGCGCGCTCAGCGTGCGGCCGCGCGAATCTTCCCCACGCAGGTGATCGATGGCGAGATTGCGAGCGCTACGCAGCAGGTAGCTGCCGAGCTCTTCCACCGGGGCCTGCGGACGCTTCCAGAAGCGCAGGAACAAGTCCTGCACCAGGTCCGCCGCCGTGGCGCGGCAGCCGACACGGCGCCGCACCAGGGCTTCCATACGCGGACGCTGGGAGAGGAATACCCGGAGGAAATCCTCGCGCGGCAGCGATTCGGCGGACGCCGGGGCGTCCGCCGCGCAGGGCTCGGCCGGGCGGTCGGAATGAGACATCGGGGGTGCGTGCTCGCCAGCGGTCCGCACCGAAGCCGGCGCGAGGGGAAGACCCTGGAAAGCCGCAAATGATAATGCTTATCAAATAAACGGAACAGCCCCGATCGTCCGCCTCGCCGTCATGGCGTTTCGTCCAGCCCCAGACCACCTTCGAGCTTGCGCCAGAGCAAGCGAATCTGCGCCTTGCGCACCAGCGCGCAGCGGTACAGGCGGATTTCCTGCGGGACGATCCAGTGCGGGCCGCCGCACAGGGCCAGCTCGCCGCGCGCCAGCTCCGACTCCATGCTCAGGCGCGGCACCCAGGCCACGCCCATGCCCTGCAGCGCCATGCTCTTCAGGCTGTCGGCCATCGCCGTTTCATAGACGGTGGTGTAGCGCAGGTTGCGCTGGCGCAGCAGCAGGTTGACCCCGCGACCGAGGAAGGCGCCGGCACTGTAGGCCAGCAGCGGCACGCTCTGGCCGCTGTCCAGATCGTAGAGCGGCACGCCGGCGGAGTTCACCGCGCACACCGGCAGCATCTCGGTGCGCCCCAGGTGCAGCGAGGGGAAGACTTCCGGGTCCATCTGCAACGCGGCGTCCGGGTCATAGAAGGCCATCATCAGGTCGCAGCCGCCTTCGCGCAGCAGGTGTACCGCCTCGCCGACGTTGGTCGCCACCAGGCGGCTGGCGATGTTCAAGCCCTCGGAGCGCAGCCGCGAGATCCAGGCCGGGAAGAAACCCAGCGCCAGGGAGTGCGCGGCGGCGAACTGCAGCACCTCGCCCTGCCCGCCTTCCAGGTGGTGCAGGTGGCGCACCACCTGGCCAAGTTGCTCGACGACTGCGCGGGCGGTGACGAGGAACAGTTGCCCCGCTTCGGTCAGCTCGATGGGCGTGCGCTGGCGGTTCACCAGGGTCAGGCCGAGGGCATCCTCCAGGCTGCGGATGCGCCGGCTGAAGGCCGGCTGGGTAACGAAGCGCTTTTCAGCGGCCTGGGAAAAACTGCGGGTGGTGGCCAGGGTGCTGAAGTCTTCCAGCCATTTGGTCTCGAGGTTCACGTCAACTCCAACGCATTCACACGTTGATCGATTGGTCAGGAGCCGGGCGCGCGTAGCACAGTCACACGCTCGCCGTCATCAATTCGTCACAGGGTACATTATGCCGTTCGTGCATGAGGCAGCCTTTAACAGCATTGGCCGACGAAAGGCGAAAACCCTAGTCTACCGGGCATCGCGGCACTGGCCGTGTTTCCCTGAGACAATCCCCGTCATGTCCCCTGTTGCATCGTTCCGCATCGAGAAAGACCTCCTCGGCACCCTCGAAGTACCTTCTGACGCCTACTTCGGCATCCAGACCCTGCGCGCTGTGAACAACTTCCGCCTCTCGGGCGTGCCGCTGTCGCACTACCCGAAGCTGGTCGTAGGCCTGGCGATGGTCAAACAAGCGGCAGCCGATGCCAACCACCAGCTTGGCCACCTGTCGAACGAGAAGCACGCTGCCATCAGCGAAGCCTGTGCCCGTCTGATCCGCGGTGACTTCCACGACCAGTTCGTGGTGGACATGATCCAGGGTGGCGCCGGTACTTCCACCAACATGAACGCGAACGAAGTGATCGCGAACATCGCGCTGGAAGCCATGGGCCACACCAAGGGTGAGTACAAGTACCTGCACCCGAACAACGACGTGAACATGGCGCAGTCGACCAACGACGCCTACCCGACCGCCATCCGCCTGGGCCTGCTGCTCGGCCACGACACCCTGCTGGCCAGCCTCGACAGCCTGATCCAGGCCTTCGCCGCCAAGGGCGTCGAGTTCGCCGGCGTACTGAAGATGGGCCGTACCCAGCTGCAGGACGCGGTGCCGATGACCCTCGGCCAGGAATTCCATGCCTTCGCCACCACCCTGGGCGAAGACCTCGACCGCCTGCGTCGCCTGGCGCCGGAACTGCTGACCGAAGTGAACCTCGGCGGCACCGCGATCGGCACCGGCATCAACGCCGACCCCGGCTACCAGAAGCTCGCCGTCGAGCGCCTGGCTGAAATCAGCGGCCACCCGGTCGTCCCGGCTGCCGACCTGATCGAAGCCACCTCCGACATGGGCGCCTTCGTGCTGTTCTCCGGCATGCTCAAGCGCACCGCGGTCAAGCTGTCGAAGATCTGCAACGACCTGCGCCTGCTGTCCAGCGGCCCGCGCACCGGCATCAACGAGATCAATCTGCCGCCGCGCCAGCCGGGCAGCTCGATCATGCCGGGCAAGGTCAACCCGGTGATCCCGGAGGCGGTGAACATGTGCGCCTTCGAAATCATGGGCAACGACCTGGCGCTGACCATCGCGGCCGAAGGCGGCCAACTGCAGCTGAACGTGATGGAACCGCTGATCGCCTACAAGATCTTCGACTCGATCCGCCTGCTCCAGCGCGCCATGGACATGCTGCGCGAGCATTGCATCACCGGCATCACCGCCAACGTCGAGCGTTGCCACCAGCTGGTGGAGCACAGCATCGGCCTGGTTACCGCGCTGAACCCGTACATCGGCTACGAGAACTCCACTCGCATCGCCAAGACCGCGCTGGAAACCGGCCGCGGCGTACTGGAACTGGTTCGCGAGGAGAAGCTGCTGGACGAAGCCACCCTGGCCGACATCCTGCTGCCGGAAAACATGATCGCCCCGCGCCTGATTCCGCTGCGCGCCTGATCATCCGCCCGGCGCGAGCCGGGCACGTCTCACCGGTTGAGGGGGAGTATTCCTCCCTCACCTTTCAGGGATTGGTTACCCCCGATCCCTTCTTTTATACCCGGCGCTGCGGGCCTGCCCGAAGCGCCACGTCTCACCGGTTGAGGGGCCTCTTGGCCCACTCTCCTTTAGAAGGGACACCGCTTACCCCGGTGTCCCTATTTTTTTGCCTGGGATTTGGGATTGGCGCAAAGCATCGCGGACCGAGTCCGCTCGTACGCCACGGTCGGTTCTCACGCGCCCCCTGGCTGCGCGTCCCACTCCTGAGGGAGGGGAAGCGTAGGCACAAATTTCCAGGCGAAGACGGCAGCGACTCAGAACGGTACCGCAGGGCACAGACCTGTAGGAGCGAGCTTGCTCGCGAACACGCCCCACACCCCGTGATATCGGTGCAAGAGCGGTTCGCGAGCAAGCTCGCTCCTACGAAGAGACGGTCAGTCCTGCCGTTGCAGGTGATCGAGAATCCGCCGATTGAGGGCGGCGATACGCTCCACGGCGTCCGCCTCGTCGCCCTCCTCGTCCGGCGCGCCGAGTTGGCGGGCGCAGAGGTTGAGCGCGGAGAGCACCATCAGCTCATTGCTGGTGACGTAGGGGAATTTCTTCTTGCTGGCGCTGATCTCCGCCTGCAACAGCGCGGCCGCGTCCTGCAGCCGGCGCTCTTCACCGGCCGGCGCCCGGACGCTGTATTCGCGCCCGAGAATGCGCAGGACGCGGACGCCGTCGCCACTCATGCGCAGGCGCGGCTGTCGCTGACGCGGCGGATCAGTGCCTGCAGGCGAGCGGCGGTCGCGTTGTGCTTCTCTTCCTGCTCCATGAGCGACAGTTGCAGCGTGTCGTTTTCCTCACGGGCCTTGAGCAGCTCTTCACGCACAGTGGCGTTGTCCTGCACCAGCACTTCATTCTGCTGCAGCAGTTCGGCGACCAGCTGTTCAAGTTGTTCGAGGGTGGAATCGAGCATGGGAGCCTCCGCAAAGCCTTTCAAAGGGTGCGGAGGATAAAGAAAGGGGCGCGGCGGGGCCAGCGGAAACGGCGATCTTCTGACAAGCCGTATGCTGTCAATTCAATAGCTTACGAGATAATTCTCGTGCTATTTCAACGATTTCCGACTGCCACCGCGATTTGGACAGGTAATTCGCGGACAAGGTCCGCTCGCACGGAAGCAAAGGAGAGATTTTGTAGGAGCGAGCTTGCTCGCGAATTGCCCCGCTGCGGGGATTGTTCGCGAGCAAGCTCGCTCCTACCAAAGCTGTAACGTCAGATGCGAATCACGCCTTCCTCGCGCAGCAGCTTGAAGATCGCCTCCGCGCCGGCCTCCGGCGTAACGTCCTTGAGCACTTGCCCGGTACCACCGGAAGCCTTGGCGGTGGCGGCCTTCATACGCTCGGCGCCGGTCTTGGCCTTGATCACCTTCAGGCGCTTGGGACGCGGGCGCGCCGGTTGCAGGTTGCCCTCGGCGAGCAGTGGATCTTCCACTACCTCAACTTCGTGCGCCTCCAGATAGCCACGGCGAGCCGGACCGAAAGCGCTCTGGCGAGCCACCGGCGCGGCGTTATCGACGCTGGCGACGAAGGGCAGGCGCACCTTCAGCCGGCGGCGCTGGCCACGGGGCAGTGCCTGCAATACCTGGGCGCTTCCGCCTTCCACCTTCTCCACTTCCGCCAGACCGACCACCAGCGGCCAGCCCAGGCGCTCGGCCAGCAGGAACGGCAACATGCCGGAGCCTTCACCGGTTTCCGCCTGGGTGCCGGTGAGCACCAGTTGCGCATCGCTGTCGCCCAGGTAGACCGCCAGCGCCGGCAGGGCATCGGCGCCAGCGGGTTGCTCGAGCACGGCCAGTTCGTCCAGGCCCATGCCGAGGTAGCTGCGCAGCGCCTCCTCTGCGGCATCACCGGCATGTACCACGCGCAGGCGCTTGCCGGCGAGGCCCATGCCCAGCTCTACCGCGCGGGCATCCTGGTCGGCGCGGCGCGCACGACCGGAGGCCGGGTGGGCGCCGATGGAAACCAGGGCGACGATGTTCAGGTCATTCATGAGACACCTCGGAAGCGGTGTAGGAGCCAGCTTGCTCGCGAATCTCTGGGCTTGGCAGGTTCGCGAGCAATGACGATGGCGTCCCCCTCGCTCCTGCGAAGGGCATTCCGGATTCAGGCTGCATCGCGCGCCGCTCCATTGCGATGGGCGTCGGCCAGGGCCATCAGCGCCTTGAGGATCGCCGTGGAATCACCGATCACCGAGAGATCGGCGCGTTTGATCATGTCGCAGCCCGGGTCCATGTTGATCGCCACCACCTTGTCGCAGGAGCCGATGCCCTGCAGATGCTGGATCGCCCCGGAAATGCCGACCGCCAGATAGACCCGCGCGGTGACCCAGGTCCCGGTGGCGCCGACCTGGCGCGCGCGCGGCATGTGGCCGTCGTCCACCGCCACGCGGGAAGCACCCTCGGTGGCGCCAAGGGCGACAGCGGCGCGGTGGAACAGGTCCCAGTCCTTCACCCCATTGCCGCCGGAGAGGATGAATTCCGCTTCGGCCATGGGAATCTGCGCCGGGTCCACGGCCACCGGGCCGAGGTCTTCGATGCGCGGGATATTGCGCGCAACGCTGGAATCCAGCTCCACCGCGCGGGCTTCATGACGAGTCTCGCTGACCGGCTCGGCGCACTCGGCGGCGGCCAGGATCAGGCGTGGCAGCTCGCGGTGCAGGTCCTGCTGGCCGGCGCCGGCGCGGCCGACGCAGCGTTCGCCCTCGGCCTGCCAGACGCGGGTCGCCGGGCGTTCGCCCAGGCTCGCGGCCAATCGGCGGCCGAGTTCGCCGCCGCCGCTGCGGCTGTCGGGCAGCAGCCAGTGGCGCGGGGCAAACTGGCTGTTGGCCGAGCGCAGCGCCAGGACGCGTTGCTCCGGCGCATAGCCGTCGTATTCGTTACCCTCGATCTGCAGCAGACGGTCGACGCCGGCGGTATCGAAGGCGCTTTCCTTGTGCTCGCCGAAGATCACGGCCAGCACCGCGCCGTCGCTGCCGGCGAGCTTACGAGCCAGGCCCAGCAGGTCGCGGTCGTGGCTGGAAAGGCGGCCGCCGACCATGTCCGGCACCACGGCAATCAGGAAGGCCGGTTGCTCGAGGGTTACCAGCGGCAGCTGCACCACTTCCGGCGCGCTGCTGCGCTTGCCGCCCGTGCCCTGCTGACCACCGGAGCGGTCGATTCGTTTGACGCCATTGGGGCCGATGAAACCGACGGCGTGGGGGTTCTTGCGCAGCACGCCGTTGGGACCCATCCAGCGGGTTTCGCCGCCCTGGGCCGACTGCATGGCCGCATGCAGTGGGTGCAGGCGGTTGCGGGCGATCCACTCGGCGCGCGGGTCGCGGCGGATGATGTCGCTCATGGCTGGGCCTCCAGAGGGCGGTTCTTTATTGTAGGAGCGAGCTTGCTCGCGAACGGATCAGCACCGAAGTTGGGGCGGTTCGCGAGCAAGCTCGCTCCTACAGGTTCGTGCAGCGTACGAGTCTGGAGAGTCATCAGTGCACCTCCGCCGTTTCTTCACGGCGCGCCAGCGAAGGCTTTTTTGCCGGCACCTCGGTGGCCTCGATGAGGACCTCGGCGACCAGTTCGGCGATGTCCTTGATCTCCGGGCGCGGCGCGACCACGCCTTCGAGCATCGCGGTGCATTGCGGGCAACCGACGGCCACCAGCTCAGCGCCGGTTTCCTTGATGTCGGCCATGCGCATGTCGGGAATCCGCTGCTTGCCGGGGATGTCGGTGATCGGCGCGCCGCCGCCACCGCCGCAGCAACGCGAGCGGAAGCCGGAACGCTGCATTTCCTTGACCTCGATACCGATGGCCTTGAGCACGGCGCGCGGCGCTTCGTACTCGCCGTTGTAGCGGCCGAGGTAGCACGGGTCGTGGTAGGTCACGCTGCCGGCCTTGCTCTGGCCGAGATTCAGCGAGCCCTTCTGCACCAGTTCATCGATGAAGGTCGTGTGGTGCAGCACCTGGTAGTTGCCGCCCAGCGCGCCGTACTCGTTCTTCAGCACATGGAAGCTGTGCGGGTCGCAGCTGACGATGCGCTTGAAGCGGTACTTGGCCAGGGTGGCGATGTTGCGCTTGGCCAGGGTCTGGAAGGTGGCTTCGTCACCCAGGCGACGGGCCACGTCGCCGCTGTCGCGCTCTTCCAGGCCGAGCACGGCGAAGTCGACGTTGGCGGCCTTGAGGATCTTCACGAAGGACCGCAGAGTGCGCTGGTTGCGCATGTCGAAGGCGCCGTCGCCGACCCAGAACAGCACATCGGTCTGCGGCTTGTCGGCCAGCAACGGCAGGTTCAGGTCCGCCGCCCAGTTCAGCCGCCCGCCGGGAGCGAAGCCGCCGGGGTTGTCGGTGGCGATGAGGTTTTCCAGCACCTCGGCACCCTTGTTCGGGGTCGCGCCCTTTTCCAGGGTGAGATGGCGGCGCATGTCGACGATGGCGTCGACGTGCTCGATCATCATCGGGCACTCCTCGACGCAGGCGCGGCAGGTGGTGCAGGACCAGAGGGTTTCGGCATCCACCAGTGCCTTGCCGTCCAGCGCGACAATCGGCTGGTGCGGACCGCCGCTGTGTTCGCCCAATGGCTTACCCCTGCCGTCAAGGGATGGGTAAGGGGAGCCGGCGAAGTTGGCGTCGTTGCCACCGGCGAGGCCGATGACCATGTCCTGGATGAGCTTCTTCGGGTTCAGCGGCTGGCCGGCGGCGAAGGCCGGGCACATGGCCTCGCACTTGCCGCACTGCACGCAAGCGTCGAAACCGAGCAACTGGTTCCAGGTGAAGTCGGTGGGCTTCTCGACGCCCAGCGGCGCCATCGGGTCCTGCAGGTCCAGCGGTTTGAGGCCGGTGGAGCGGCCGCCACCGAAGCGCTCCGAACGACGGTGCCAGGCCAGGTGCAGGGCACCGGCGAAGGCGTGCTTCATCGGGCCGCCCCAGGTCATGCCGAAGAACAGCTCGGACACGCCCCAGGCCACGCCGATGGCGAGGATGGCTGCGAGGAACCACCCGCCGAAACCTTCCGGCAGGATGCCCGCCACCGGCAGGGTGGCGATGAAGAAGCTCGCCGAGAACATCAGCAGGCTTTTCGGCAGGCGCATCCACGGGCCTTTCGACAGCCGTGACGGCGGGTCGAGGCGGCGCTTGGCGACGAACAGCGCGCCGCAGAACATCAGCGCAGTGGCGGCCAGCAGGGCGAAGCCGAGAATGCGACTGTGCAGGCCGAAACCGTGCACCAGGATGGCCAGCAGCGCGGCCAGCACGAAGCCGCCGGCAGTGGCCACGTGGGTTTTCGACATGTACTTGTCGCGCTCGACCACATGGTGCAGGTCCACCAGGTAGCGACGCGGCATCTTCAGCAGGCCGCCGATCCAGTCAACCTGGGCGGGCCGGCCACGGCGCCACATCGCGAAGCGCTTCACGGCGCCCAGCACGGCGAGGCCGAGGGCGGCGAAGAGCAGGATGGGGAGGATGATGTTGAGCATTGTCATTGGTCTCCTCGCAGGGACCGAAATGGGGACTCCAGAGCAGTCCCCTCTCCCTTCAGGGAGAGGGTTAGGGAGAGGGCGTTCGAGCCGGCACTGCGCATGGCCTGAAACACCCTCTCCCCCCGCCCTCTCCCGCAAGCGGGAGAGGGAGCTATCCGAGCCAACCGGAGGTCCTTAGCGGGCCTGAATCAGAAGTCCTTGCACAGGCGCAGCGCGTCATAGATCGCCGCATGGGTGTTGCGCTGTGCCACGCAGTCGCCGATGCGGAACAGCAGGTAACCTTCGCCTGGCTCGGAAAGGCACGGCTGCGGCTTGATCGCGAACAGCGCCTCGACGTCGATCTGCCCCTTGTTGCGCGAGCCCTGTTTGAGCGCGTAGTACAGGCTCTCGTCCGGGCGCACGCCGTTCTCGACGACGATCTGGTCGACCACCCGCTCCTCTTTGGCGCCGGTGTATTCGTTCTCCAGCACCGCCACCAGCTTGTCGCCCTCGCGGTAGACCTTTTCCAGCATCAGGTCGCCGGTCATGATCACTTCCTTGGGGTACATGCTGCGGTAGTAGGTCGGGAAGGTGGTGCCGCCGATGGCTACGCCGGGCTTGATGTCGTCGGTGACGATCTCGACCTGGGCGCCCTTGTCGGCGAGGAAGTCCGCCACCGACATGCCGCTGAATTCGCAGATGGTGTCGTAGACCAGCACGTTCTTGCCCGGCGCCACCTTGCCGTCGAGCACGTCCCAGCTGCTGACCACCAGCCCGTCGGCGGCGCCCCAGTGTTCGTTCTGCTCGAGGAACGGATGGCCGCCGTTGGCCAGCACCACCACGTCGGGGCGCAGGTCCAGGATGGTGTCGGCGTCCGCGCCGGTGCCCAGGCGCAGGTCGACATTCAGCCGCGCCAGCTCCAGTTGGTACCAGCGGGTGATGCCGGCGATCTGGTCGCGCTGCGGCGCTTTCGAGGCCGTGGTGATCTGCCCGCCAAGCTGCTCCTTCTTCTCGAACAGGGTGACGTCGTGACCCCGCTCGGCGGCGACGCGCGCCGCTTCCATGCCGGCCGGGCCACCGCCGACGACCACGACCTTGCGCTTCACGCCGGTGGTCTTCTCGATGATGTGCGGCACGCCCATGTATTCACGGGACGTGGCGGCGTTCTGGATGCACAGCACATCCAGACCCTGGTACTGGCGGTCGATGCAGTAGTTGGCGCCGACGCACTGCTTGATCTGGTCGATCTGGCCCATCTTGATCTTGGCGATCAGGTGCGGGTCGGCGATGTGCGCGCGGGTCATGCCGACCATGTCCACGTAGCCGCCTTCGAGGATGCGCGTGGCCTGGTTCGGGTCCTTGATGTTCTGCGCGTGCAGCACCGGTACGTTGACCACTTCCTTGATGCCGGCCGCCAGGTGCAGGAACGGCTCCGGCGGGTAGGTCATGTTCGGGATGACGTTGGCCAGGGTGTTGTGGGTGTCGCAGCCCGAACCGACCACGCCGATGAAGTCGATCATGCCGGTATCGCTGTAGTACTTGGCGATCTGCTTCATGTCGTCGTGGGTGAGGCCGTCCGGGTGGAACTCGTCACCGCAGATCCGCATGCCGACGCAGAAGTCGTCGCCGACTTCCTTGCGCACGGCCTTGAGCACTTCCAGGCCGAACTTCATGCGGCCTTCGAAGGTGCCGCCCCACTCGTCGGTCCGCTTGTTGACGCGCGGGCTCCAGAACTGGTCGATCATGTGCTGGTGCACGGCGGACAGCTCGACGCCATCCAGGCCGCCTTCCTTCGCCCGGCGTGCGGCCTGCGCGTAGTTGCCGATCACCCGCCAGATCTCTTCCGGCTCGATGGTCTTGCAGGTGGCGCGGTGCACGGGCTCGCGAATGCCCGACGGCGACATCAGGGTCGGCCAGTTGAAACCGTCCCAGCGCGAGCGGCGGCCCATGTGGGTAATCTGGATCATGATCTTGGCGCCATGCTTGTGCATGGCGTCAGCCAGGTTCTGGAAGTGAGGGATGATGCGGTCGGTGGAGAGGTTCACCGAGCTCCACCATTCCTGCGGGCTGTCGATGGCGACCACGGAGGAACCGCCGCAGATGGCCAGGCCGATGCCGCCCTTGGCCTTCTCCTCGTAGTACTTCACGTAGCGCTCGGTGGTCATCCCGCCGTCGGTGGCGTAGACCTCGGCGTGAGCGGTGGAGAGCACGCGGTTGCGGATGGTCAGCTTGCCGATCTGGATCGGCTGGAACATAGACTCGAAAGCCATTGCGGCATCCTCACGGGATCAGAGGTTTCTTGTTGTCTGGCGGCCTTGCGGCTGCTTGTTCGCGAGCAAGCTCGCTCCTACAAGGGCGAAGGATCAGAGGGGTTTGACGACGAACAGGCCGTCGTCATGGCCTTCCTCGGCGCCGCTGTAGACCTGCTCGGCCACGGTGCGGATGTCGCTGCCGCGGGCCTGGAGAATCTGGTCCATGGCGCCGGCGAACCAGCCGGTGAACATGTAGTCGACCTTGCGGTTGACCTTGCCGTAGACGTAGACGAAGGCCGAGTGCTTCAGGCGCACCTGCGCAGTCCCCGCATCGAGGTCGATCTGCTCGATCTGGAACAGGCCCCAGCCGCGCTGGGACAGGCGCTTCATGTAGTGCTCGAAGACTTCCACGCCGACCAGGCCGTGGCACTCGGCTTCCTTCTCGCACCAGTGCCAGGCGGACTTGTAGCCGGCCTTGTAGAGGATTTCGGCATAGCGCTCGGCGCCCAGCTCTTCCTCGATGCCCATGTGGTTGTTGACGAAGAAGTGCCGCGGCACGTAGAGCATCGGCAGGGCGTCGGTGGTCCAGACGCCGGTTTCGCTGTCGACTTCGATGGGCAGTTCGGGGGCGTGTTTGGCCATGAGGTTTCGCTCCAATTCTTTTGGCTCCCTCTCGCTGGGGGAGAGGGTTGGGGTGAGGGGTTCTACGGGTGAGCGCAGCAGCCCTCACCCCGGCCCTCTCCCAGAGGGAGAGGGGGAAAAGCGGATCACTCGCCCCAGACTTCGCCGAGGACGCGCACCCAGTTCTCGCCCATGACCTTGCGTACCACGCGCTCGGGCATGCCGCGCTTGAGCAGGGTTTCGGTCAGGTTGGGGAATTCGCCCACGGTGCGGATGCCCAGCGGGTTGACGATCTTTCCGAAGTTGGTGAGGCGACGGGCGTAACCCTTGTCGTGGGTCAGCCACTCGAAGAAGTCCTGGCCGTGGCCCTGGGTGAAGTCGGTGCCAATGCCGATGGCGTCCTCGCCGACGATGTTCATCACGTACTCGATGGCTTCGGCATAGTCGTCGATGGTCGAGTCGATGCCCTTGGCGAGGAAGGGCGCGAACATGGTCACGCCGACGAAGCCGCCGTGGTCGGCGATGAACTTCAGCTCGGCGTCGGACTTGTTGCGCGGGTGCTCTTTCAGGCCCGACGGCAGGCAGTGGGAATAGGTGACGGGCTTCTTCGACTCGAGGATGACTTCCTCGGACGTCTTCGAGCCGACGTGGGACAGGTCGCACATGATGCCGACGCGGTTCATCTCCGCGACGATCTCGCGACCGAAGCCGGAGAGGCCGCCGTCGCGCTCGTAGCAGCCGGTGCCGACCAGGTTCTGGGTGTTGTAGCACATCTGCACGATGCCCACGCCCAGCTGCTTGAACACCTCGACGTAGCCGATCTGGTCCTCGAACGCATGGGCGTTCTGGAAGCCGAAGAGGATGCCTGTCTTGCCCTGTTCCTTGGCCCGGCGGATGTCGGCGGTGGTGCGCACCGGAATCACCAGGTCGCTGTTCTCGCGGATCAGCTTCTGGCTGGCGGCGATGTTGTTCACCGTGGCCTGGAAACCTTCCCACACCGACACGGTGCAGTTCGCGGCGGTCAGGCCGCCCTTGCGCATGTCCTCGAACAGCTCGCGGTTCCACTTGGCGATGATCAGGCCATCGATGACGATGCTGTCGGCGTGAAGTTCGGCTGGGCTCATCTTGGCGTCTCTCTATTCAGGCAAGGCTGGTGCGGCGGGACTTGTGCCCACGCTTTGCAGGCAGGATATCCCTGCCCCCGGAGGCGACCCGGTTCGAAAACGACCAGGGTCGTGCCGAAAGCGTCAACCTCGCGACATGGGCGACAGCGTTTGCGTCGTGCTGGGGAATGCGGGAGCTGGAGGGCGCGAATGGCTTGGCTCGCACTCCCTGTAGGAGCGAGCTTGCTCGCGAACGCTCTTCGTTACGGGACGCAGCGTGAGAGCTGAGAGCGCCCTCTCCCTAACCCTGGCTGGGGAGTGGGTGATACGGCGGCGGTGCCTAGCCCGCCAGGAAGAGGTTCGCGAGCAAGCTCGCTCCTACGGAAAGCCGCCTTCAGCGCTTGCGCCAGCAGGCAAAGAGGTTCCACGCCACCAGGCCGGTGACGAAAGCGGAGCTGCTGTAGAAGAGCATGGCGTCCACGTGGATTCCTCAGTTACGACAGCGCGCAACGACAACGCCCCCGAAACGGGGGCGCTAGGTGGCTAGGGCTTACTTCTCGGCGACCAGGCGGGCGTGGGCGGACTCTTCGCCCAGGTTGTTGAGCATCCGCTCGCTGTACCAGTCGAGGAAGTTGATCACGCCGAACTCGTAGGTCTTGGAGTACGGCCCCGGCTGGTAGGCGGTGGAGTTGATGCCGCGCTGGTTCTCTTCGGCCAGGCGACGGTCCTGGTCGTTGGTGGCATCCCAGACTTCGCGCAGGCGGGCGACGTCGTAGTCGACGCCTTCCACCGCATCCTTGTGCACCAGCCACTTGGTGGTGACCATGGTCTGCTGCGCGCTGATCGGCCACACGGTGAAGACGATCAGGTGGTCGCCCATGCAGTGGTTCCACGAGTGCGGCAGGTGCAGGATGCGCATCGAGCCCAGGTCCGGGTTCTGGATGCGGCCCATGAGCTTCTTGCTGCCCTGCTTGCCGTCCATGGTCATGGACACGGTGCCCTGCAGCAGCGGCATGCGCACGATGCGGTTACGCAGGCCAAAGCTGGCGTGGGCGTAGGGAATCTTCTCGGCATCCCAGGCGGTGGTGCAGGCGGCAACCTGGTCCTTGAACGCCTGGCTGGCGCGCGGGTCGGTAACGTCGTCCCACTCCAGCAGGGTGTTCAGCAGCTCCGGGTGCGAACCGTTGCAGTGGTAGCACTCGCGGTTGTTCTCCAGCACCAGCTTCCAGTTGGCCTTTTCCATCAGCGTGGTCTGCACCGCGACCTTGGTGTTCTCCATGTCGTACGGCTCCATGTAGTGCTCGAGCGTACGCAGGAAGTCATCGATGGCCGGCGGGTTCTCCGACAGCGAGATGAAGATGTAACCGCCGGCGGTCTTCACGTTCACCGGTTTCAGGCTGTAGTCCTTCATGTCGAAGTCGGCGCCCATCTCGGTGCCGGCGAACAGCAGGCGGCCGTCCAGCTCGTAGGTCCACTGGTGGTAGGGGCAGACCAGCTTGGCGACCTTGCCCTTGTCGCTGACGCACAGGCGCGAGCCACGGTGGCGGCAGACGTTGTGGAAGGCGTGGATCTTGCCCTCGGCACCGCGCAGGACGATCACCGGGTTGTCGCCGATCTGCAGGGTGAGGAAGTTGCCCTTGGCGGGGATCTCGCAGGTCATGCCGGCGATCAACCATTCCTTGTGGAAGATCTCCTGCATGTCCAGCTGGAACAGGCGCTCGTCGTTGTAGAAGGGCTGCGGCAGCGAGAAGCTGTGGTCGCGGCTGCGCAGCATCTCGGCGGTGGCCTTGCGGGCCGGTTCCAGCGGGTCGCCCAGACTCAGGGTAGTAGTGACGTCCATTGCTAGTCCTCATGCCGCAGCCGCGCTGGCTGCCGGCGGAAATAAGTGGCTGATACGGTTTGCCACGCAGGGCATTGGCAGCAGGTGCGCAGCGCGCCGAGTGCGCTTTCCCGCTGTCCTCGTTCAACCGTTTGGGGTTGCTCGGCATGGAGCTGAGTGTGGGGCCGCGAGCCGGGAATACCCTTATCCATGGGCGACACGGCCAGATCATTTCCCGACGCGCAAGGGCACGTGCCAGGCGGCAGGTCGCGATAAGCATGCAAATGTCGCTGGCAGGTAAATGCAGCGGCTGACGTCGTGCACACAATCCGCCCCATCAGGCATGCCGAAAGGCCCCGTGCTTTCTACGCTCAAGCGACGTAGGCGAATGGGGCCCGGCGCTGCCCCATCAGGCCCAGCACGGCCCGCGTGCGCGGAGAGACAGCATGTCGACGAACACCTTCCTCAACCCGGTCAACACCCAGACCTGGGCCAACGGCCGCCACCTGGTGCGCTGCGTGAAAGCCATCCAGGAAACCTGGGATGTGCGCACCTTCTGCTTCATGGCCGACGCGCCGATCATGTTCTTCTTCAAGCCGGGGCAGTTCGTCACCCTGGAGCTGGAGATCGAAGGCCAGCCGATCATGCGCTCCTACACCATCTCCAGCTCGCCCTCGGTGCCCTACAGCTTCTCCATCACCATCAAGCGCGTGCCCGGCGGCAAGGTCTCCAACTGGCTGCACGACAACCTCAAGGAAGGCGACCAGGTCCCGGTGCACGGGCCGGTGGGCAACTTCAACGCCATCGATTTTCCCGCCGAAAAGGTGCTATTCCTCTCCGGCGGCGTCGGCATCACCCCGGTGATGTCCATGTCGCGCTGGTTCTTCGACACCAACGGCAACGTCGACATGGTCTTCGTGCACAGTGCGCGCACGCCCAAGGACATCATCTACCACCGCGAGCTGGAGCACATGAACTCGCGGATCAACAACTTCAAGCTGCACCTGATCTGCGAGAAGTACGAAATGGGCGAGTCCTGGGCCGGCTACCGGGGCTTCCTGAACAAGGCGATGCTGCAACTGATGGCGCCTGACTTCCTCGAGCGCGAGGTGTTCTGCTGCGGCCCGACGCCCTACATGCACGCGGTGAAGCGCCTGCTCGAAGCCGAGGGCTACGACATGTCGCGCTACCACGAGGAAGCCTTCGGCCCGACCCCGCCGGAAGTGCGCGCCGACGTGAAGGAGCTGGCCGCCGAAGCTGCCGAGGCGCCGGCCGTGCCGCTGGCCGATCAGAACCTCGTCGAGTTCTGCGAGACCGGCAAGAGCATCCGCGTGGCGCCCGGCGAGACCGTCCACGCCGCCGCCGCCCAACTCGGCCTGCATATTCCGAAGGCCTGCGGCATGGGTATCTGCGGCACCTGCAAGGTGATGAAGCGCTCGGGCGAGGTGGAGATGGAGCACAACGGCGGGATCACCGACGAAGACGTCGCCGAAGGCTACATCCTGTCCTGCTGCAGCGTGCCCAAGGGCGACGTGGTGATCGAGTACTGATCACAGCCTGCCCCCATCCGTCCCACACGTTACCCACTGAGTTATCCACAGGAAGAAGGTGTCCCGAGGCAAGCTCGGAGACACCTTTGGCCGAACGACCTGGCCGCCTCGATCCCGCCTGCAACCCGCATGCCACCTGACTTTCGCCTTGCACGGGAGCACGCCCGGTGCACGCGCGCAGGTGCCCAGCCACGGGCCTTTTCAGGCGCCGGCTGCGACGAATATCCACATTCGCTCAATCTTCTTCCGGGGCGGCCTTGTAACCACTGGACAGGCGTTGCTGCACGTCCTGTGGGACGGCGCTGTAATGGCTGGAGGAAAGGCTATAGAGGCCCTGGCCGGCCGTAATGGATTTCAGCCGATTGGCGTAACCGTCCAGCTCCGCCAGCGGCACCTGCCCACGTACCAGCGCGACGCTGGCCGACAGCGATTCGGTGCCCAGCACCTGGCCGCGGCGGCCGGTCAGGTCGGCGGTGATGTCGCCCAGGTGGGTATCCGGCGTCGTCACCTCGATCTGCATAACCGGCTCCAGCACGATGCCACCGGCATTGCGCAGCGCATCGAGCATGGCCTTGCGTCCGGCGGCCTGGAAGGCGATGTCCTTGGAATCCACAGAGTGACTCTTGCCGTCGAACACCGTGACCTTCACATCCTCCACCGGAAAGCCGGCCAGCGGCCCGGCCGCCAGTGCCGAGCGCACGCCCTTCTCCACCGAAGGGATGAAATTGCCGGGAATCACCCCGCCCTTGATCGCATCGACGAACGCAAAGCCTTCGCCGCGCGGCAACGGCTCGATGCGCAGGAACACCTCGCCGAACTGCCCTGCGCCGCCGGTCTGCTTCTTGTGCCGGCTGTGGCCTTCGGCGCTGCGAGTCGCCGTCTCGCGGTAGGGCACGCTGGGGGCGCGGGTCTGCACTTCCAGCTTGTATTGGCCGGCCATGCGCTCCAGCAGGTAGCGCAGGTGCATTTCGCCCATGCCGCGCAACACGGTTTCCTGGGTGGAGGCGTTGTAGTCCAGGCGTACACAGGGGTCTTCGGCCTGCAGGCGCTGGAGTATCTCCGCCAGACGCTGCTCGTCGCCGCGCCGGCTCGCCTCGATGGCCAGGCCCTGCATCGGCTCGGGAAAGTCCAGCGGTTTGAGGTGGATATGGTCCTCATCATGGGAGTCGTGCAGCACCACGCCGTACTCCAGCTCGTCGACCTTGCTCAGCGCGCCGAAGTCACCGGGGATCAGCCATGGCGCCTCTTCATGCTTCTTTCCCTGCAGGCGTAGCAGGTGGCCGACCTTGAATGGTTTGCGTCCGTCGCCGGCGAACAGCTGCATTTCCCGGCGGATCGTGCCCTGGTGCACGCGGAACACGGCCAGGCGGCCGACAAAGGGGTCGATCACCACCTTGAACACGTGGGCCAGCACATGGGCCTTGGGATCGGGCTGGCAGGTCACCGGCTGTTCCCTACCCTTGTCATCGCTGCGCAGGAATAGCGGCGGATTGCCCTCGGTGGGGTTGGGTGCGAGGCGCGCAAGGATGTTTGCCAGCTCCGACACACCGGCGCCGGTACGGGCAGAGACAAAGCACAGCGGAATCAGGTGGCCTTCGCGCAGGGCACGCTCAAAGGGTTCGTGCAGCGCCTCGGGCGCCACTTCGCCCTCTTCCAGATAGTGCGCCATCAGCGCTTCGTCGACCTCCACCACCTGGTCCACCAGCGCCTGGTGCGCCTCGGCCACCGAGGAGAAATCCGCCTCGCCATCGGGATTGAAGAAACAATCCACAACCCGCGTACCGCCCTCCGCGGGTAGATTGATCGGCAATACCTCCTTGCCGAACGACTCGCGCAAACCCGCCAGAAGTCCCGGCAGGTCGATGCGCTCGGCGTCGATCTTGTTCACCACCAGCATCCGGCACAGCCCGCGCTCGCCAGCCCAGTCCATCATGCGGCGGGTGCTCAGCTCGATGCCGTTCTGCGCGTTCACCACCACCAGCGCCGTTTCCACCGCCGCCAGGGCCGGCAACGCGTGGCCGATGAAGTCGGGATAGCCAGGCGCATCGATCAAGCGGATGTGCGCGCCTTCATGCTCGAAGTACGCCAGAGCAGCGGCGAGGGAATGGTGGTATTCGCGCTCCATGGGGTCGGAGTCGCAAAGGGTATCGCCGCGCTCCAGCGAGCCCATGCTGGGAATCGCGCCGCAGTGCTGCAGCAGCGCTTCGGCAAGCAGGGTCTTGCCGCTGTCGCCGTGGCCGACCAGGGCCACGGTGCGGATCTGTTCCACCGAGTAACTGGACATGCTGAATCTCCCGCCCCCAGGGCTCTCTGGAGTATAGGCAGCAGCCCCCGGGGCCCTGGACAAATATTGATCACCCTCGCGCAGACCAACATTAGCGGGCCTCTCAGCGATCCATCCACAACCCGCCCACAAGTTCCTGGCAGAACGCTGCACAGCCACTGTGGAAAAACCGTCGGGAAATTCGCTGAAAGCCAGTAACGCCGCTACTTTCGGCATTTGGTCAAAAAACACACAGAAGAAGCAGGGGCGCGCTCCGCATGGCCTCCAGCGATCTGGATACAGGTTGTCCACACCTTCTGCGAGATTCAGCCAACAGGCATTGTGGAAAGTTTCATGCAGCCCCTGCGGCTGGGGAAAAGTCGCTGTGGATCAGTCGTTTGCCGACAAAGCTGATCACTCCTTGAACAACCCTCTGGAAGCCTCGCAGGACAATGCGCTGGCGATGTTTTCCACAGGAGGCGCACAGGAGGGTCAACATAAACCGGGGATAGCGGTGAAAGGATCGTGCACAGAAAAATCGCTGCAATCGATACACAGGCTCACAAGTGATTGAAAAGACGGGCTTGATCAGAAAATAGCCAGCTTTCGGCAAGCCACGCGCCATCAGCTTTGCAGGCACCTCCCAACAGTTTTTCCACAGGTTGGACAAGCTTGCCTCCACAGCGGCTGTGGAGATCTTCACAACCCCTTCCGTCACCCCTGTAAGCCACGAATAACGGGGATTTCATGAAAATGAACGATGAAAACGCGCCGTTCATGAAAGTGTCATGCCGCCGACATTTTCCACCAGGTTGTCCACAGCTTTATCACAAGGTTGCCGCGGATTTTCGCCAAACGCTGAAACATAGCCGGCGCGGCCTTCAGTGCAGTGCAGGGCTATGCTGGATTTCCCCAGCAGAGGAGCCAGCCCCATGATCCTGACCACCACCCCCACCATCGAGGGCAAGACCATCCAGGAATACCGCGGCATCGTGGTTGGCGAGGCGATCCTCGGCGCGAACGTGTTCCGCGACCTGTTCGCCGGCCTGCGCGACATCATTGGCGGGCGTTCCGGTGCGTATGAAAAGGAATTGGGCCGGGCGCGGGAGATCGCCTTCGAGGAACTGCAGGAGCGCGCCCAGGAGCTGGGCGCCAACGCCGTGGTCGGCATCGACCTGGATTACGAGGTGGTCGGGCAGAACGGCAGCATGCTGATGGTCAGCGTAAGCGGGACGGCGGTGCGTATCTGAGGAAACCACACCGGTTGCCGACTTGTAGGAGCGAGCTTGCTCGCGAATATCCGTAGCTTCGCTTCACACCGTGAGATCAGGCGGAATACGGTTCGCGAGCAAGCTCGCTCCTACAATAAGACCCACGACGCTCAAATATTGACCAGACCTTTGCAAGCCTTGCCGCCCACGGCCTGCAAGCATTCATCCACAGGTTTGAGACAGGTTGCGCGAGCAACCTTCCCCAGCGCCTGGGGACAACTCAGGCACCCATGACTTTCCGGATGTCCGCCGCCAGCGCCTCGACACGGGCGATCTCGGTGTCCCAGGAGCACATGAAGCGCGCGCCACCGGCGCCGATGAAGGTGTAGAAGCGCCAACCCAGTTGGCGCAGGGCTTCCAGGGCGGGCTCGGACATCTGCAGGAACACCCCGTTGGCTTCCACCGGGAACATCAGCTGCACGCCCGGCACATCGGCGACGCGCTCGGCCAGCAGTTGTGCACAACGGTTGGCATGGCTGGCGTAGTGCAGCCACGCGTCGTCCTGAAGCACGCCGACCCAGGGTGCGGCGAGGAAGCGCATCTTCGAGGCCAACTGGCCGGCCTGCTTGCAGCGGTAGTCAAAGCCTTCGGCCAGTTCGCGATTGAAGAACAGGATGGCCTCGCCCACCGCCATGCCGTTCTTGGTGCCGCCAAAGCAGAGCACTTCGACGCCGGCCTTCCAGGTCAGTTCGGCCGGCGTCGCGCCGAGAAAGGCGCAGGCATTGGAGAAGCGTGCGCCGTCCATGTGCAGGTGCAGGCCCAGCTCGCGGCAGGTGGCGCTGAGCGCCTGCAGCTCGTCAGGGCGATAGACGGTGCCGACCTCGGTGGCCTGGGTGATGGTGACCACGCGCGCCTTCGGGTAGTGGATGTCCTGGCGCTTGAGGGCGATCTCGCGGATCGCTTCCGGGGTCAGCTTGCCCTGGGCATCGGTACGCGCCAGCAGCAGCTTGGAGCCGTTGGAGAAGAACTCCGGCGCGCCACACTCGTCGGTCTCGACGTGGGCAGTCTCGGCGCAGATCACGCTGTGGTAGCTCTGGCACAGCGCCGCCAGGGCCAGGGAGTTGGCGGCGGTGCCGTTGAAGGCGAAGAAGACTTCGCAGTCGGTCTCGAACAGTTCGCGGAAGTAGTCCGAGGCGCGGGCGGTCCACTGGTCGTCGCCGTAGGCGCGCTCGTGGCCGTGGTTGGCCTCGGCCATCGCCGCCCAGGCTTCGGGGCAGATGCCGGAGTAGTTGTCGCTGGCGAACTGTTGGGTGTTGTCGGTCATGGGGCTGCCTCGGCACTGCACAAAAAATGTCAGTCAGCAGCGTAGCGAAAACCCCACGTCTCGTGCACCCGGCAGCTTACAGACGCTGGGTCACGTAGGCGGTCACGAACTGCTTGGCGTCCTGGGTGGCCGACAGCTCCTGGTCGTAGCAGACCTTCCGGCCATGGGCTTCGCCCGGCAACATCACCTCGCCGCAATCGCCGCGCAGCACCAGGGCAATCTGCTGTTCAGTGGTTTGGGAATGCAGCTTGAACAGTGATTCGTCCAGGAGACTGAGCCCATCCATGCGCAGGATGCGCATGTTCCAGGCGTGGTCGACGCCACCGATGCGCACCAGGAACATGTTGGCCCGGCGTGGCCCGATCTGTTCCAGCCAGACCTTGACGCCATCCGCGCCGCTGTAGGCCTTGACCTCAGGCAGGGGGGTCGCGGGCACCGGCACCGCCTGAGCAGCCAGCGAAAGCGCGGTCGCCAGCAGTAGCGGCAGACCTCTCAGCTTGAATTTCATGATCCTCCACCTCTGTCTCTGGCGATCGGTAATGAGCGATGCCGAGAATTTTCCTAAGAGCTAGGTGAGATGGAGGATCAGAAACTGGAATGACTTACTGTCAGATATCTCTCTATCTGTCAGGGCAGCTTGGTCAGTGCCATCTGCTCGGAGATCGGCACGAACAGCTCACGCAGGGACTGGGCGGTACCGCCGTTGGGCTTGTCCGGCGAGATCATGTTGAGCACGTAGCGGCCCTTGATCAGGCCGGTCATGCTCGACTCGCCAGCCTTGTCGTCCGGGCCCGGCACACTGATGGCCAGCGGGTCGCCCATGCGCGTACTGTCGATCACCGGCAGGTACTGCTCGCCGCCGAACTGCGCGGCGGTGCCGTTCTGCAGTGCGGCCTGGCGGGCCTGGTTGAGCAGTGAGACGTTCTTGGCGGTGGTGTCGCGCAGCTTGGCCTGGGCGGCCAGGTACTGCTTGGCGGCCTCGCCCTGCTGGTCGGCGCCCGGCGCCGGCAGGCCGGTGTCGGTCAGGGTCACGACCAGGTGCTGGCTGCCGTCGGCCTTGCCGTAGACGATGGTGGCGTCGTCGTAGCCGCACTCGCGGGACAGGTAGGGGTAGCCGTAGATGGCCTTGGTCGGCGGCAGCGCCTTCTCCAGCACATGGCCAGTGCAGCTGTCGCCGGCCGGGGTGGCCGCGGCGGCAGTGCTGGCGGCTTCAGGCGCCTCGGCCTTGGCGGGTTTGCTGTCGTCACCACAGCCCTGCAGCGTCGCGGTGAGCAGCAGGGCGGAAAGCAGAGTCAGGGAACGGTTCATGGCGTCCTCGCATTTCGTGAGGGGCGCAGTTTAGTCCCTTGGCCCAATGGTTCCTATCGGCAGCTTCATTGCGGGGGTTTGCAGACCCAGCGCCCCTGCTTCTCGTCATAGCCGGCATCGATCACCGCCACCCCGGCGCCGCGCGCTTCCAGGCAGAAGGTCTTCATGAAGGTCGCACGCTGACCATCCCCGGCACTGTCGCGCCCGCCGAGGGTGACGTTGTACAGGCCAGGCTCCAGGGGCCGCGCCGGGACTTTCTCGCGGAAGCCGGTGATTCCCTGGCCATAGGCGAAGCAGGTATCGCTGCGCAGTGGCACGCCCTGGTTCGGTTCGAGGCTGGCCGACGACCAGAACGGCTCGTAAGGCTCACGGGAGATCTCGATGGACTGCACCGCCACCTGCCGTTCATCCACCTGCAGCGTCCGGTTGAAGAACAGGCCGGGCGATTTGAACGCCGCGCCGCCGAAGCACAGGGTCCGGCCCCGCACCCAGACGTTGGCGTCGCCGTCGAACAAACGCGACATGCCCCAGGCCGGCGGCATCAGCAGGACAAGGCACAGCGATCCGGATAGACAGCAGCGTTTCATCGCCAGGGCTCCGCGGGCCGCGCCGTCCTGGCGCGGGCATGTCGCATTCTGACCAGCCGCTGCGCGCAATTCCACGCACCCGGTCGCTTTTACGCCCTTCACGGCATGTCGCAAACGCACCTACCCGCGACGTGCGCAGGCATCTGGACCGAATGAGCCAGTCATACCATCGCTGCCAAGGGGGCCAGTTTGCGCCTCGCACCAGCCATGGCGCTCCAGCGCGCCGCAGGGAGACCAGCGATGTTCAGCAAGCAAGATCAGATCCAGGGCTATGACGACGAACTGCTCGCGGCGATGGATGCCGAGGAAGCGCGCCAGGAGGACCACCTCGAGCTGATCGCTTCGGAGAACTACACCAGCAAGCGCGTCATGCAGGCTCAGGGCAGCGGGCTGACCAACAAGTACGCCGAAGGTTATCCGGGCAAGCGTTACTACGGCGGCTGCGAGCATGTGGACAAGGTCGAACAGCTGGCCATCGACCGCGCCAAGCAGCTGTTCGGCGCCGACTATGCCAACGTCCAGCCGCACTCCGGCTCCTCGGCCAACTCTGCCGTGTATCTCGCGCTGATCAACGCCGGCGACACCATCCTGGGCATGAGCCTGGCCCACGGCGGCCACCTGACCCACGGCGCCAAGGTCTCCTCCTCCGGCAAGCTGTACAACGCCGTGCAGTACGGCCTGAACACCGACACCGGGCTGATCGACTACGACGAGGTCGAACGCCTGGCGCTGGAGCATAAGCCCAAGATGATCGTTGCCGGCTTCTCCGCCTACTCCAAGACGCTGGACTTCCCGCGCTTCCGCGCCATCGCCGACAAGGTCGGGGCGCTGCTGTTCGTCGACATGGCCCACGTCGCCGGCCTGGTTGCCGCCGGCCTGTACCCGAACCCGCTGCCCTACGCCGACGTGGTCACCACCACCACCCACAAGACCCTGCGCGGCCCGCGTGGCGGCCTGATCCTGGCCAGATCCAACGAAGAGATCGAGAAGAAGCTCAACTCCGCCGTCTTCCCCGGTGCCCAGGGTGGCCCGCTGATGCACGTGATCGCCGCCAAGGCGGTGTGCTTCAAGGAAGCGCTGGAGCCCGGCTTCAAGGACTACCAGGCCCAGGTGATCAAGAACGCCCAGGCCATGGCCAAGGTATTCATCGAGCGTGGCTACGACGTGGTGTCCGGCGGCACCGACAACCACCTGATGCTGATCAGCCTGGTGAAGCAGGGCCTGACCGGCAAGGAAGCGGACGCCGCCCTCGGCCGCGTCGGCATCACCGTGAACAAGAACGCCGTGCCGAACGACCCGCAGAGCCCGTTCGTCACCTCCGGCATCCGCATCGGCACCCCGGCGGTCACCACCCGTGGGCTGAAGGAAGAACAGTGCCGCGAGCTGGCCGGCTGGATCAGCGACGTGCTGGACCACCTGGGCGACGCCGACGTGGAGGCGAAAGTCGCCACCCAGGTCGCCGGGCTGTGCGCGGACTTCCCGGTCTACCGCTAAGTCTTCCGGCCACGCTTTTGTAGGAACGAGGGGGGCGCCTAGCCCTTGCTCGCGAACCAGCCCCGCCGCGAGGCCATTCGCGAGCAAGCTCGCTCCTACGAAGAGCGGCACCGCGACAAGAGATATTCAGGAGCACCCCATGCAACGCTACTCCGGCTTCGGCCTGTTCAAGCATTCCCTGAGCCACCACGAGAACTGGCAGCGCATGTGGCGCACGCCCACGCCCAAGCCGGTGTATGACGTGGTCATCGTCGGCGGCGGCGGGCATGGCCTGGCCACTGCCTACTACCTGGCCAAGGAGCACGGCATCACCAACGTCGCGGTGATCGAGAAGGGCTGGCTGGGCGGCGGCAACACCGCGCGCAACACCACCATCGTGCGTTCCAACTATCTGTGGGACGAGTCGGCGCTGCTCTACGAACACGCCATGAAACTGTGGGAAGGCCTGTCTCAGGACCTCAACTACAACGTCATGTTCTCCCAGCGCGGCGTCTACAACCTCTGCCACACCCTGCAGGACATGCGCGATGGCGAGCGCCGCGTGAGCGCCAACCGCCTCAACGGCGTGGACGGCGAGTTGCTCAACGCCCAGCAGGTGGCCGAAGAGATTCCCTACCTGAACTGCACCAAGAGCGCCCGCTACCCGGTCATGGGCTCCACCGTGCAGCGCCGTGGCGGCGTCGCCCGACACGATGCCGTGGCCTGGGGCTTCGCCCGTGCCGCCGACGCCCTGGGCGTGGACCTGATCCAGCAGACCGAAGTGATCGGCTTCCGCAAGCAGGACGGCGCGGTGATCGGCGTCGAGACCAACCGCGGCTTCATCGGCGCCAAGCGCGTCGGCGTGGTCACCGCCGGCAACTCCGGGCACATGGCCATGCTCGCCGGCTTCCGCCTGCCGATCGAATCGCACCCGCTGCAGGCGCTGGTCTCCGAGCCGCTGAAACCCATCATCGACAGCGTGATCATGTCCAACGCCGTGCACGGCTACATCAGCCAGTCGGACAAGGGCGACCTGGTCATCGGCGCCGGCATCGACGGCTACAACGGCTATGGCCAGCGCGGTTCCTACCCGGTGATCGAACACACCCTGCAGGCCATCGTCGAGATGTTCCCGGTGCTCTCGCGCGTACGCATGAACCGCCAGTGGGGCGGCATCGTCGACACCACCCCGGACGCCTGCCCGATCATCGGCAAGACCCCGGTGAAGAACCTGTTCTTCAACTGCGGCTGGGGCACCGGCGGCTTCAAGGCCACACCCGGTTCGGGCAACGTCTTCGCCGCCACCCTCGCCAAGGGCGAGCCGCATCCGCTGGCCGCGCCCTTCTCCATCGAACGCTTCCACACCGGCGCGCTGATCGACGAACACGGCGCCGCGGCCGTAGCTCACTAAAAGCCGCCCGAAGGGCGAAATCTGATGACCCTCTCCCTTCAGGGAGAGGGTGCCCGAAGGGCGGGAGAGGGTGCTGAAGGCGCGAGCCGACCCTCGACTGAAACGAAACAACGGGAGAGCGACCCTCTCCCCAACCCTCTCCCTGATGGGAGAGGGTGCCGGTCAGCCGGCAAGATCAGTTTCCGGAGGCTACAAAATGCTGAATATCTTCTGCCCCCATTGCGGCGAGCTGCGTTCCGAAGAGGAATTCCACGCCAAGGGCCAGGCGCACATCCCGCGCCCGCTCGATCCGGCCGCCTGCACCGACGCCGAGTGGGGCGACTACATGTTCTTCCGCGACAACCCGCGCGGCATCCACCACGAGCTGTGGGTGCACGCCGCCGGCTGCCGCCAGTACTTCAACGTCACCCGCCACACGGTGACCTACGAGATTCTGGAAACCTACAAGATCGGCGAAAAGCCCAGCATCACCGCCGCCGACTCCGAGAAGAAATCCGCCGTCCAGCCCGCCGTGGAGAAGGCCTAATGAGCCAGATCAATCGCCTGTCCCGTGGCGGTCGCATCGACCGCAACAAGCCGCTGACCTTCAGCTTCAACGGCCAGAGCTACCAGGGCTTCGCCGGTGACACCCTGGCCGCTGCGCTGCTGGCCAACGGTGTCGACATCCTCGGCCGCAGCTTCAAGTACTCGCGCCCGCGCGGCATCGTCGCCGCCGGCGCCGAAGAGCCCAACGCCATCCTGCAGATCGGCTCGCGCGAATCCACCCAGGTGCCCAACGTGCGCGCCACCCAGCAGGCGCTGTACAACGGCCTGGTGTCGACCGCCACCAACGGCTGGCCGAACGTGCAGAACGACCTCATGGGGATCTTCGGCAAGGTCGGCGGCAAGCTGATGCCGCCCGGCTTCTACTACAAGACCTTCATGTACCCGCAGTCCATGTGGCTGACCTACGAGAAGTACATCCGCAAGGCCGCCGGCCTCGGCCGCGCGCCCACCGAAGTGGACCCGGACAGCTACGACTGGATGAATCGCCACGCCGACGTACTGATCGTCGGCGCCGGCCCCGCCGGCCTCGCCGCCGCCCTGGCCGCCTCGCGCAGCGGTGCGCGGGTAATCCTCGCCGATGAACAGGAAGAGTTCGGCGGCAGCCTGCTCGACACCCGCGAAACCCTCGACGGCAAGCCGGCCGAGGAGTGGGTGGCCAAGGCCATCGCCGAGCTGGAAGGCAACCCGGACGTGGTCCTGCTGCCACGCGCCACGGTCAACGGCTACCACGACCACAACTTCCTCACCATCCACGAGCGTCGCACCGACCACCTGGGCGAGACCGCTCCGCTGGGCCAGGTGCGCATGCGCGTGCACCGCGTTCGCGCCAACCGCGTGGTACTCGCCGCCGGCGCCCACGAGCGCCCGCTGGTCTACGGCAACAACGACGTGCCGGGCAACATGCTCGCCGGTGCCGTCTCCACCTATGTGCGCCGCTACGGCGTGGCACCGGGCAAGAAGCTGGTGCTGTCCACCAACAACGACTACGCCTACCGCGTCGCCCTGGACTGGCAGGAAGCCGGTCTGCAGGTGGTCGCCATCGCCGACGCCCGCCCCAATCCGCGCGGCGAATGGGTCGAGGAAGCGCGCAAGCGCGGTATGCGGGTCATCACTGGCAGCGCAGTGATCGAGGCACGCGGCAGCAAACGCGTGAGCGGCGCGAAGGTGGCGTCCATCGACACCTTCCGTCACAAGGTCAATGCGCCCGGTGAGTGGCTGGACTGCGACCTGGTCGCCAGCTCCGGCGGCTACAGCCCGGTGGTGCACCTGGCCTCGCACCTGGGCGGCAAGCCGGAATGGCGCGAGGACATCCTTGCCTTCGTGCCCGGCCTGGCCTTCCAGAAACGCCTCTGTGCCGGCGCGGTGAACGGCGTGTTCCGTCTCGCCGATGCCCTGGCCGACGGCTACCAGGCCGGCAGCCAGGCCGCTGTCGACGGCGGTTTCAAGGCGGTCGAAGGCGAGCTTCCGGTGGTCGCCGAGCGCGCCGAGGATGCCACCCTCGCGCTGTTCCAGGTGCCCCACGAAAAATCCACGGCGCGCGCGCCCAAGCAATTCGTCGATACCCAGAACGACGTCACCGCCGCCGCCATCGAGCTGGCCTGCCGCGAGGGCTTCGAGTCCATCGAGCACGTCAAGCGCTACACCGCGCTGGGCTTCGGCACCGACCAGGGCAAGCTGGGCAACATCAACGGCCTGGCGATCGCCGCCCGCGCCCAGGGCAAGAGCATCGCCGACACCGGCACCACCATGTTCCGCCCCAACTACACCCCGGTGACCTTCGGCGCCGTCGCCGGCCGTCACTGCGGTCACCTGTTCGAGCCGGTGCGCTTCACCGCCCTGCACGCCTGGCACGTGAAGAACGGCGCCGAGTTCGAGGACGTCGGCCAGTGGAAGCGCCCGTGGTACTTCCCCAAGCGCGGCGAAGACATGCACGCCGCCGTGGCCCGCGAATGCCGCGCCGTGCGTGAGTCGGTCGGCCTGCTCGACGCCTCGACCCTGGGCAAGATCGACATCCAGGGCCCGGACGCCCGCGAGTTCCTCAACCGCGTCTACACCAATGCCTGGACCAAGCTGGACGTGGGCAAGGCCCGCTATGGCCTGATGTGCAAGGAAGACGGCATGGTCTTCGACGATGGCGTCACCGCATGCCTGGCCGACAACCACTTCGTCATGACCACCACCACCGGCGGCGCGGCGCGCGTGCTGGAGTGGCTGGAGCTGTACCACCAGACCGAATGGCCGGAGCTTGCGGTGTACTTCACCTCGGTCACCGACCACTGGGCCACCCTGACCCTGTCCGGCCCCAACAGCCGCAAGCTGCTGGCCGAGGTTACCGACATCGACCTGGACAAGGACGCCTTCCCGTTCATGACCTGGAAGGAAGGCAAGGTCGCCGGCGTGCCGGCGCGGGTGTTCCGCATCTCCTTCACCGGCGAGCTGTCCTACGAGGTGAACATCCAGGCCAACTACGCCATGGGTGTGCTGGAGGCCATCGTCGCCGCCGGCGCGAAGTACAACCTGACGCCGTACGGCACCGAGACCATGCACGTCCTGCGCGCCGAGAAGGGCTTCATCATCGTCGGCCAGGACACCGACGCCTCGGTTACCCCGGACGATCTGAACATGGGTTGGGCGGTAGGTCGCACCAAGCCGTTCTCCTGGATCGGCTGGCGCGGCATGAACCGCGCCGATTGCCAGCGCGAGGACCGCAAGCAGCTGGTGGGGTTGAAGCCCACCAACCCCATGGACCTGCTGCCCGAAGGCGCGCAGCTGCTGTTCACCCCGCAGCACACCGTCCCGGCGACCATGGTCGGCCACGTCACCTCCAGCTACATGAGCAGCAGCCTGGGCTACAGCTTCGCGTTGGCGGTGGTGAAGGGCGGCATCAAGCGCCTGGGCGAGAAGGTCTACGCCCCGTTGGCGGACGGCCGCGTGATCGAGGCGGAAATCTGCAGCTCGGTGTTCTACGACCCGAAAGGCGAACGGCAGAACGTGGATTGATCGGAGTGGGGTTCGCCCCTCTCCCCCCGCCCTCTCCCTGAAGGGAGAGGGAGTGACTGAAGCTCCCGGATGGCACCGTGTATCAGTACGCACGGACATCCCCTCTCCCTTCAGGGAGAGGGCTAGGGAGAGGGCAGACAGGCTTCCAGGGCGCTCCGCGCCCCCAAGGTGAACAGAACATGAGCAAAGCCAACCTCTACCAGCAACGCCCCGCAGACGGCATCCAGGCCGAGTCCCCCCTGCACCACGCCGAGCTGGACAAGCTCGCTGCGCGCAAGGTGGCCAACGCCGGCGTGACCCTGCGCGAGAAGAAATTCCTCGGCCACCTGACCCTGCGTGGCGACGCCCACGACCCGGCCTTCGCCGGCGGCGTGCACAAAGCCCTGGGCCTGGAGCTGCCGGTGGCCCTGGGCCTGGTAGCCAAGGACGAAACCTCGCTGCAGTGGCTCGGCCCGGACGAGTGGCTGCTGATCGTCCCCGGTGGCGAGGAATTTGCCGTCGAGCAGCGCCTGCGCGAAGCACTCGGCGAGGACCTGCACTACTCGGTGATCAACGTCAGCGGCGGCCAGACCCTGCTGGAGCTCGAAGGCGCCAAGGTCCGCGAAGTGCTGATGAAGTCCACCGGCTACGACGTGCACCCGAGCAACTTCCCGGTGGGCAAGGCGGTGGGTACGAACTTCGCCAAGTCCCAGCTGGTGATCCGTCATACCGGCGAGCACACCTGGGAACTGGTGGTGCGCCGCAGCTTCTCCGACTACATCTGGCTGTGGCTGCAGGACGCCTGCGCCGAGTACGGCCTGCAGATAGCTGCGTAAGAAACGCGCTTCCCCCTCTCCCACCGGGAGAGGGCCGGGGTGAGGGAAACCCCACTCCAACCTCTGCGACCAGCGGAAAACTTCGGAGCCAGACCATGAGCCGCACCCCCGATACCTGGATCCTCACCGCCGACAGCCCGAGCCTGCTGGGCACGGTGGACGTGGTCACGCGCTACCTGTTCGAACAGCGCTGCTACGTCACCGAGCACCACTCCTTCGACGATCGCCTGGCGCAGCGCTTCTTCATCCGCATCGAATTCCGCGCCGGCGACGGCTTCGACGAAGCGGCCTTCCGCGCTGGCCTCGCCGATCGCGTCTCGCCCTTCCAGATGAACGTCGAACTGACTCCGCCGGGTTACCGCAGCAAGGTGGTGATCATGGTCTCCAAGGCCGACCACTGCCTGAACGACCTGCTCTACCGACAGCGCATCGGCCAACTGCCGATGGACGTGATGGCGGTGGTCTCCAACCACCCGGACCTGGAGCCGCTGGCGCGCTGGCATGGCATCCCCTATCACCACTTCGCCCTCGACCCGAACGACAAGGGCGCGCAGGAGGCGAAGGTCTGGCAGGTGATCGAGGAAACCGGCGCCGAACTGGTGATCCTCGCTCGCTACATGCAGGTGCTGTCCCCCGAGCTGTGCCGCCGCCTGGACGGCTGGGCGATCAACATCCACCACTCGCTGCTGCCCGGTTTCAAGGGCGCCAAGCCCTACCACCAGGCCTACCAGAAGGGCGTGAAGCTGGTCGGCGCCACGGCCCACTACATCAACAACGACCTCGACGAGGGCCCGATCATCGCCCAGGGCGTCGAGCCCGTGGACCACTCCCACTACCCCGAGGACCTGATCGCCAAGGGCCGCGACGTGGAATGCCTGACCCTGGCCAAGGCCGTGGGCTACCACATCGAGAAACGCGTGTTCCTGAATGCCAATAGGACAGTAGTGCTGTAAGCACAGCCCGTACCTGTAGGGCGGATAACGCCACAGGCGTTATCCGCCATGACGCCTGCAACGGCGGATGGATGGGACTCATCCGCCCTACGTGTCACCTCGGAGTGCGGCGCGCGCTGTAGAGCGCCCTCTTCCTGGCCCTCTCCCTGAAGGGAGAGGGGATATCCGAGCGAGGGCCGGGCTCCGTGCCATCCGGCCACACCGTACAGCCCCCTCTCCCTTCAGGGAGAGGGTTGGGGAGAGGGTCTTGAAGCCCGCTCCCAAGCACCGAGCAACACCGACAGCCCAGCCGGCTGCCTGCAGTACCGACCGGCCCTGTCGCGCAACACACGACATCCCAGTGCAGAACCGCGCGCCGCAAGGCCCGCCTTTGTACCCACAAACACAATGAGGAATGCGTATGTCTGGCAATCGTGGTGTGGTTTATCTCGGCCCGGGAAAGGTCGAGGTCCAGAACATCCCCTATCCGAAGATGCAGGACCCGCAGGGCAAGCAGATCGACCACGGGGTGATCCTTCGCGTGGTTTCCACCAACATCTGCGGCTCCGACCAGCACATGGTCCGTGGCCGTACCACCGCGCCGGAAGGCCTGGTGCTGGGCCACGAGATCACCGGTGAGGTGGTGGAGATCGGCCGTGGCGTGGAAACCATGAAGATCGGCGACCTGGTCTCGGTGCCGTTCAACGTGGCCTGCGGCCACTGCCGCACCTGCAAGGAGCAGCACACCGGCGTCTGCCTGACGGTCAACCCGTCCCGCGCCGGCGGCGCCTATGGCTACGTCGACATGGGCGGCTGGGTCGGCGGCCAGGCCGAGTACGTGATGGTCCCTTACGCCGACTTCAACCTGCTGCGCCTGCCCAACCGCGACGCGGCGATGGAGAAGATCCGCGACCTGACCTGCCTCTCCGACATCCTCCCCACCGGCTATCACGGTGCGGTGACTGCCGGCGTCGGTCCGGGTAGTACCGTCTACATCGCCGGTGCCGGCCCGGTAGGCCTCGCCGCCGCTGCTTCGGCCCGCCTGCTGGGCGCCGCCGTGGTGATCGTCGGTGACGTCAACCCGACCCGCCTGGCCCACGCCAAGGCGCAGGGCTTCGAGATTGCCGACCTGTCCAAGGACACCCCGCTGCACGAGCAGATCGCTGATCTGCTGGGCGAGCCGGAGGTGGACTGCGCAGTCGACGCGGTGGGCTTCGAGGCCCGCGGTCACGGTCATTCGGGCTCGCAGCACGAGGCTCCGGCCACCGTGCTGAACTCGCTGATGGGCGTGGTGCGGGTGGCCGGCAAGATCGGCATTCCGGGCCTGTACGTCACCGAGGATCCGGGCGCGGTGGACGCGGCGGCCAAGCAGGGTTCGCTGAGCATCCGCTTCGGCCTGGGCTGGGCCAAGTCGCACAGCTTCCACACCGGCCAGACCCCGGTGATGAAGTACAACCGCCAGCTGATGCAGGCGATCATGTGGGACCGCATCAAGATCGCCGACGTCGTCGGGGTGGAAGTCATCACCCTGGACCAGGCGCCCAAGGGCTATGGCGAATTCGATGCCGGCGTGCCGAAGAAATTCGTCATCGACCCGCACAACCTGTTCCGCGCCGCCTGACGGCGCACTTGCTCCCGGCCACGCTCCCCCGCGTGGCCGTCTCTCCAGGGGAGCCGCAAGGCTCCCTTTTTTTGTGCGCACGGCTGGGACGTGTAGGAGCGAGCTTGCTCGCGAACCCGCCCAACGCCGGCGCAACTGGGAAATCCGTTCGCGAGCAAGCTCGCTCCTACAGAAGAGCGGTCAGGGCTTGGGAGCGGGACAGTTGAAGTCGCCTTCCTGGCAGTCCGAGAGCGTCTGCAGCTCCTTGATGCGCTGATCGGTCATGGCCTTCAGGCAGTTGCCGTAGGCCATCGGGTAGCCGGAGCCGCCCTCGACGCTGGAGGTCTCGAATTTACAGCTGAGGTCACGGTAGTTCAGCCAGGCTTTCTGCGCGGCGGTCAGGGCCTTCTTCTGCCCGGCATCCAGCCGTTGGCGGTACTGCCCGTAGAGGTCATTGAGGCGTTTGTCGCTGGCCTTGTAGGCCGCGCCGGTGCAGGCGTTGATCTCACCCTGGGTTTGCGCGTCGGCGCAGTCGGAAGCGGCCTGGGCGGAGGCGCAGAGGGCCAGCAGGGCAAGGGGAAGTAGCAGGAGCTTCATGGCGACGCTGTCCGTTGTTCTGGATGAAGCCCCTACTCTAGCCGCTTGACCTGACCCAGTGGCCCGCTCCTGCCGGATCACTGCGTACACTGTCTCGATCCCGGTTGCCTAGTTGACCTGACGCGTACGCCCCACCCAGTAAGGCTCCCGTAGCGCCCGGCGCAGCAATTTGCCGGCGGGATTGCGCGGCATGGCGTCGATGAAGTCGATACTCTTGGGCACCTTGAAGCTGGCGATACGCTCACGGGCCCAGGCCAGGATACTGTCGGCATCGGCTGCGACGCCGGCGCGCAGCACGACCATCGCCTTGACCGCCTCGCCCCACCGCTCATCGGGCACTCCGATCACAGCCACATCGGCAACGGCCGGATGACCGTAGATGGCGCTCTCCACCTCGGCCGGGTAGATGTTCTCCCCACCGCTGATGATCATGTCCTTGACCCGGTCGTGGATATAGAGATACCCATCCGCGTCCAGGTAGCCGGCGTCGCCGCTGCGCAACCAGCCATCAGCGTCGATGACGCGGGACGTGTCTTCGTCCTGCTTCCAGTAGCCGGCCATGTTCTGTGGCGAGCGGATCACCACTTCGCCGACCTCTCCGGGCGGCAGCCTGCGGCCGTCCACCCCGACCACCGCCACCTCGCAACCGGGCATGGCCTTGCCGGCGGCGCGCATGCGCGGAACATCGGCGGGGGTATGGTCCTCCGGCGGCAGCGCCACGATCGTGCCCGTGGTCTCGGTCATGCCATATTGCTGGACGAAACCACAACCGAAGACCTCCATGCCCTCGCGCAGCAGCGCCGCAGGAATTGGCGAAGAGCCGTAGAGCATGTGCTTGAGCCGCGAGTAGTCCACCTGGCGGACACGTGGATCGCGCAGCACGATCTGCAAGGCCGCCGGCACCATGAACAGTTTGCTGACCCGATCGTGGGCGATGTAGTCGAGCACCTTGCTCGGGTCGAACTCGCGTGCCACGACCCCCTTGCAGCCAGACAGAATGCCGCGCACGCCCCAACCCGAACCGCCGATATGCGCGACCGGCATGGCCACCAGCGAGACGTCGTCGTCGCTCCAGAGCGACCAGTCCGCGCCCTCGCATAGCGAAATCCGGGTTCCGCTGGTCAGGTTCCGATGCATCAGCATCACGCCCTTGGGACGACCTGTCGTGCCCGACGTGTAGAGCTGGAGCACCACGTCGGCAGGCTTCGCCTCGTGCGCCGGCGGGGTACTCGGGCAGGCGTCGCGCCAGTGGCTGTAAGCCGGCCAGTCGGGCTCCCCGCTCTCCATTGCCACCGCACGGCGAACCAGCGGCAGCGTCGGGAGCAGGTTGCGTACCGAAGCCGCTGATTCGGCGCCGACGAAGACCAGTGTCGCGTCGCAGTGCGCAACGATGTACTGGATCTCGGGCCCGGCCAGCCGCCAGCTCACCGGTGTGATAACGGCCCCCATCTTGGCCGCGCCGAAGAACAGTTCGAAATAGTGGTCGCTGTTCTTGCCGACATAGGCGATTCGGTCGCCAGCCTTCACCCCGTCGGCCAGCAGCGCCTGCGCAACACGGTCGGTATGGCGATCCAGATCGGCAAACGTGGTTTCGCGGCCTTCGAAGGCATACGCAATGGCCCCGGCCCGCTCTTGGGCGAAGTGGCGAATCGCGCTGGGCAGTGTCGCGAGGTATTCCGTGTCCATGAACCTGGCCTCCTGTTCTGATTGTTGTAGAGGATGGGTAACGATTTTTCAGGGGGTGCTGAAAGGCGTCGTCAGCGCGGCGCCAAACGCGGACTGGCGCGCACCGAACCTGCGGGCAGGTCGCCTGAGGACAGGTGTTGTTCCTCGCTGAATCGGAAATCCACTGGCGCGTCGTTCGGTGCGAACGAGACTCGGGCATTCTGGGCGACGCCCGTCATCCCAGCGACGTTCGAAGGAACTATTCGTGCTGAGTGAGAACGGCGTCCACTACCCGATGGCCACTCGCATCAGGCGAGGAAAGCACCGGGATCGCCCCGGGCCTGGGTCTGCGAACACTCATCGGCCAGCGTCTGCCGAAGCGGCAATGGCAGCCGCGGGACAGAAGCCCAGCGTTGGTGGACGGATCGACCGTCAGGTTCGATCCGCCCACTCAGGCACGCGGCAAGCTCAGCCCAGCAGCTTCGCCGCCATCCGCTCCAGCGCCTGGCGCTGGAAGGCGCGGAAGTCCGCGTCGGGCTGCTGGCCTTCGAGCATCGGCAGGAAGGGATCGACCACTTCGGTACGCACGCCGGCCATTTCCTCGATCACCGCATGACCGCAGAACGGCACGTAGGCTTCCGCGTAACCGCCCTCGTGCACCACCACCAGCTTGCCAGCGCACAGGCGCTCGGCAGCATCGCGCACGGCGGCGGTCATGAAGCGGAAGGTCTCGCTGTGGGCGAGCATGCGTGCCAGCGGGTCCACGCCGTTGGCGTCGAAGCCGCTGGCGACCACGATCAGCTCCGGCTGGAAGCGCTCCAGCGCCGGCACGATGATGGTCTCCATGGCCACGCGGTAGGCATCGTCACCACTGCCCGGATAGAGCGGCACGTTGAGGTTGTAGCCCCTGCCCGCGCCCTCGCCGATATCGCCCACCGCACCGGTGCCGGTGGGGTAGCAGTCGGCCTGGTGGATCGACAGGGTCAGCACGTCGTCGCGGCCGTAGAAGATCGCCTCGGTGCCGTTGCCGTGGTGCACATCCCAGTCGAGCACCGCCACGCGCTTGATCCCATGGCGCGCCTTGGCCGTCTCCACCGCCACGGCGATGTTGGCCAGGTAGCAGAAGCCCATGCCGCGATCCGGCAGGCAGTGGTGGCCCGGCGGACGGGACAGCGCGTAGGCGTTGTCCAGTTCGCCGCGCAGCACCGCGTCCACCGCGGCGATGGTCAGGCCAGCGGACTGCCGCGCGATGTCGTAGGTGCCATGGCTGACCATGGTCTCTTCGCCCATGTCGCCGTGGCCGGCTTCGCTGTAGGCCTTGAAGCGCTCCAGGTAGCTGGCCGGGTGCACGCGCAGCAGGTCTTCCTCGCTGGCCAGCGGCGCGCTGGACAGATGCAGCTGGTTGCTCAGGCCGGAGACGTCCATCAGGCTTTTCAGCCGGCGCTTGCTCTCCGGCGACTCGGCATGACCGCCGCCCACCGGCGGCTGCAACCAGCCACCGACGGGAAGGATCAGCGCGTGCAGCCCGGTCGCATGCCAGAAGCAGCGCTCGTCGAAGAAGAACCCGGTCCGACGGCTCATGCGCGGGCCGCCTTCAGGGCACGCTGGCGCTTGCGGCTGAACAGCCAGTAGACCGGCGAGACCACGCCCAGGCCGACGACCCAGGAGACGTCCGCGCCGTTCATGGCCTGCGCCGCCGCACCGGTGTAGAGCGCGGTGGACATGAACGGAACCTGCACCAGGATGCCGAGGATGTAGCAGTTCACCGCGGTCCAGTTGAAGGTGCCGTAGATGCCGCCGTCGCGGCGGAAGAACGACAGCACGTCGTACTCACCGTGAGCGATCAGGTAGTAGTCGACCAGGTTGATCGCGCTCCAGGGCACCAGCACGTAGAGCAGCAGCAGGATGAAGTTGGTGTAGTTGGCCATGAAGTTGTCCTGGCCGAGCAGGGCGATGGTCAGAGAGCCGCCGAACAGCGCCAGGGCGATCACCGCGCGCCAGCCGGCCTTGGCCGACCAGGCGGGGATCAGCGTCTGGCCGACGGTGATGGCCGAGAGCGTGCCGCAGTAAAGGTTCATCGAGTTGGTGGCGGCGATGCCGATGGAGAACACCGCGACCATGATGGCGCTGAAGCCGCCGGTCATCTCGATCAGGCCGGCAATGACGTCGCCTTCGCCCACCGACAGGCCGACCAGCACACCCAGCAGCATCGGCAGGATCGAGCCCAGGCAGCAACCCCAGTAGCTGGACCAGAACGCGGTGCGCGAACCAGTGCCCTGCGGCATGTAGCGCGAGTAGTCGGAAACGTAGGGCGCATAGGCCAATTGCCACAGGGCGGCGATGGACAGCGCGCCGAGGAAGCCGGGGATGTTGTTCTCGTTGCGCTGCAGCAGGTCCGCCGGCAGGCCGTGGACGAACACCAGCCAGACGAAGCTGACCAGCAGCACCGCGCCGGACAGCCAGGACATCACGCGGGTGTAGCCGTGGATCAGGCGGTAGCCGAACACCGTGGCGATCACGCTGATCGCGCCCACCAGCAGGATGCCGGTGTTGGTGCCGATCACCTCGAAGCGCGCATGCAGCGCCTGGCCGCCGAGCACTAGGTTGGAGGCGAAGAAGCCCAGGTACATGATCACCACCAGGGCGACCACCAGCAAGGAGCCGAAGGAACCGAACTGGCCGCGGGTCTGCACCATCTGCGGTACGCCCAGCTGCGGGCCCTGGGCCGAGTGCAGGGCCATGAACACGCCACCTACCAGGTTGCCGAGCACCAGCGCCAGCACGGCGGCGAAGAATGGCAGCTTGAACACGGTGACCGCCAGGGCGCCGGTGACCACGGTCAGCAGCATGATGTTGCTGCCGAACCAGATGGTGAAGAGGTCGCGGGCGCGGCCGTGTCGTTCGTGTGCGGCGATGGGCTGGATGGTGCTCAGCTCCAGAGTCGTCGCCTGGTTTTGCGTCGTTGTCATTGTGGTTCTCACGCGTCGTTGGCAAGGCAGGCCCGGCGCAAACGCCGGGCTTGGATCAGGAAAGGATCAGCGGGCGGCCCAGGCGTTGAAGCGCTGTTCGAGCTCTTCGCCGTGGTCGACCCAGAAGGCCGCGTCCACCGAACGGGCGCCCTCGAGGTTGGCCGGCGCGGTGGGCAGCGCATCGCGCACGTCCGCCGGCAGCAGGTCCAGCGTGCCTTTATGCACGGGGCCGTAGGGGATGTTCTCGGAGAAGGTCTTCTGGGTTTGCGGCTGGCTGGCGAAGGCGATGAACTTCTCGGCCAGCGCCTTGTTCGGGGTGCCTTTCACCACGGCCCAGTATTCCGGGTCGTACAGGCTGCCCGGCCAGACGATGCCCAGCTTCACACCTTCCTTCTGCGCGGCGGCTATGCGGCCGTTGTAGGCGGCGCTCATTACCACGTCGCCGGCGGCCAGCCACTGCGGCGGTTGCGCGCCGGCTTCCCACCACTGGATGTTGCCCTTGAGCTGGTCGAGCTTGGCGAAGGCACGGTCGACGCCTTCCTTCGTGCCGAGCACCTTGTAGAGGTCGTCCTGTTTCACGCCGTCGGCCAGCAAGGCGATTTCCAGGGTGTACTTGGCGCCCTTGCGCAGGCCGCGCTTGCCCGGGTATTCGCTGGTGTTCCAGAAATCGGCCCAGGATTGCGGGGCCTTGGCGACCTTGGCGCCGTTGTAGGCCATGACCATGGACCAGACGTAGGTGGCCACGCCGCACTCGCTGAGGGTGCCGGGGACGAAATTCTTCTCCTCGCCGATGGCCGCCGGGTCGATGCGCTCGAACAGGCCTTCCTCGCAGCCGCGCAGCAGCTCGGGGCTTTCCACCTCGACCACGTCCCAGGTGACCTTGCCGACGTCGACCATGGCTTTCACCTTGGCCATCTCGCCGTTGTATTCGCCGGCGACGATCTTGCCGGCGCCGCTGGCCTCGAAGGGCTTGAAGTAAGCCTGCTCCTGGGCCGCCTTGGTGGCGCCGCCGAAGGAGATGACGGTGATGCTTTGGGACTGCGCGTTAACACTACCGACAGCGGCAGCGAGGGCACAGGTGATGGAGATGCGCGTGAGCAAGGACACTTTCATGGAACGACTCCCACAGCCGGATTGGCGTTGTTGTGTTGCTGGGCAGTACTCCCGGCCAGAAGCCGGGCAAAAGGGTTCCATCGCGCGGGCGTCTTCGCGCTCGCGGCGTTGTTCTGGAGCTTGTTCTTCGTAGGAGCGAGCTTGCTCGCGAACAATCGGCGCTAGCGGATTCCCTCTCCCCCGCCCTCTCCCTGAAGGGAGAGGGAGCTATCCGAGCCGGCTGACACCACGGCATCAGCCTGCACCGATCCAGTCCCCTCTCCCTTCAGGGAGAGGGTTAGGGAGAGGGGCCATCCCCCGAGGCACGGTTCGCGAGCAAGCTCGCTCCTTCAAAAAAAGCGGAAGCGGGTGCCGTTACAGCACGCCGATTTCCTGGGCCGTGCGATCCACCGCGCGGCGGGTCTTGTCGACCAGCTCGTCAATCTCGGCACGGCCGGCGACCAGCGCCGGGGCCATGATCATGCGGCCGAGGGTGGAACGGATGATCACGCCTTCCTCGAAGCCGATGGTGCGGCAGCGCCAGGCGATGTCGTTCTCGTTGTCGAAGCGTTTGCGGGTGGCCTTGTCCTGGACGAACTGCAGCGCGGCGACGAAGCCGGTGCCCTGGATGTCGCCCACCAGCGGGTGGTTGCCGAAGACCTCGCGCAGGCACTGTTGCAGGTAGGGGCCGGTGTCGTTCTTCACCGCATTCACCCAGCCCTCGTCACGCAGCGCGCGCAGGTTGGCGACGGCAACGGCAGCGGCCACCGGGTGGCCGGAGTAGGTCAGGCCGTGGGCGAACACGCCGCCCTCTTCCACCAGCGCCTGGGCGATGCGCTTGCTCAGCACCAGGCCGCCCATGGGGATGTAACCGCTGGTCAATCCCTTGGCGATGGACAGGGTGTCGGGCTGGAAGCCGAAGTGCTGGTGGGCGAACCACTCGCCGGTACGGCCGAAGCCACCGATCACTTCGTCGGCGCACAGCAGCACGTCGTACTGGCGGCAGATGCGCTGGATTTCCGGCCAGTAGCTTTCCGGCGGGAAGATCATGCCGCCGGCGCCCTGGAAGGGTTCGGCGATGAAGCCGGCAACGTTGTCGGCGCCCAGCTCGAGAATTTTCTCTTCCAGCTGCAGGGCGCAGCGACGGCCGAACTCGGCCGGGGTCAGGTCACCGCCGGCGGCGAAGAAGTAGGGTTCGTCGATGTGCGCGATGTCCGGGATCAGGCCGCCCATCTCGTGCATGAACTTCATGCCGCCCAGCGCGGTGGCCGCCAGGGTGGAGCCGTGGTAGCCGTTCCAGCGGCCGATCATGATCTTCTTCTGCGGCTTGCCTTCGATCTGCCAGAAGCGGCGCACGGTACGGATCAGCACCTCGTTGGCCTCGGAGCCGGAGTTGGTGTAGATCGCGTGGCTGTAGTGGTCGGGCAGCAGGCTGAAAAGGGTCTCGGAGAGCTCGATCACCGCCGGGTGGGTGGTGTGGAAGAACATGTTGTAGTACGGCAGCTCGTCGAGCTGGGCGGTGGCGGCGGCGGTCAGGTCCTTGCGGCCGTAGCCCAGGTTGGTGCACCACAGGCCGGACATGCCGTCGATGTACTTGTTGCCGTCGTTGTCCCAGAGGTGCAGGCCTTCGCCGCGCACCATCACGCGCGGGCCTTCGGCGTTCAGCGCCTTCTGATCGAGGAAGGCATGGATGTGGTGGGCCGCATCCGCTTTCTGGTATTCACGGGTGTCGCGCGGGGCGCGGGTGTTGTCGGTCATCGACTTTCTCCTCTATCCCTCGGCGGTGCTCCGGCAGCCGGCCTGAGGGGTCTTCAGGGGATCGAGGGCGACGGACTTACCTGGGCAGTCTCACCGGCCGTCTCGAACGGTTCGGTTAGCAATCGGGGTATTGCTCAGGCGCCGGGTTCGACCCCGGCGGCCTGTCTTGTCTTCAGTCGCGCAGCTGGAACCAGGTGGTCTTCAACTGGGTGTACTTGTCGAACGAGTGCAGCGAGAGGTCGCGGCCGAAGCCGGACTGCTTGCCGCCACCAAAGGGAATCGCCGGGTCCAGCGCGTCCACGGTGTTCACCGACACGGTGCCGGCATTGAGCTTGCGGGCCACGCGGTGAGCGCGGTGCAGGTCATCGCTCCACAGCGAAGCGGCGAGGCCGTAGATGCTGTCGTTGGCCATACGCACGGCTTCCTCTTCGCTATCGAAGGGGATGACTGCAAGCACCGGGCCGAACACTTCGTCGCGGGCCAGGGACTGTTCCGGGCGCACGCCGGTGAAGATGGTCGGTTCGATGAAGTTGTCCGAGCCATTGAAGCTCAGCTGGCGGCCGCCGCAGGCGAGCTGCGCGCCGTCGCTCTGGGCGCGGTCGATGCAGGCCATGATGCCGGCGGTCTGCTTGTTGTCGACGATGGAGCCGGCGCGGCTGGCCGGGTCCAGCGGGTCGCCGGGCGCCCAGTCGCGGGCCTTGGCGATCAGGCGCTCGACGAATTCGTCATGGATCGAACGCTCCACCAGCAGGCGCGAGTTGGCCGAGCAGACTTCGCCCTGGTTGAAGAAGATGCCGAAGGCGGCTTTTTCAGCGGCCAAGTCAAGGTCGCGGCAGTCGGCGAACACCAGGTTCGGGCTCTTGCCGCCGCACTCCAGCCAGACCTGCTTGAGGTTGGACTGCGCGGAATACTGCATGAAGTACTTGCCGACCTGGGTCGAGCCGGTGAACACCAGGGCGTCCACGTCCGGGTGCAGGCCCAGCGCCTTGCCGGCGGTTTCGCCCAGGCCCGGCACGACGTTCAGCACACCTTCGGGGATGCCGGCTTCCAGCGCCAGCTCGGCCAGGCGCAGGGCGGAGAACGGCGACTGCTCGGCGGGCTTGAGCACCACGGAGTTGCCGGCGGCCAGCGCGGGCGCCAGCTTCCAGGCGGCCATGTCGAGGGGGAAGTTCCACGGCACCACGGCGCCGATCACGCCCAGCGGCGTGCGGGTGATGGTGGCCAGGGCGTTCTGCGCAGTCGGGGCGACCTGGTCGTAGAGCTTGTCGAGGCTTTCGGCGTACCAGGAGAACACGCCAGCGGCGCCAGGCACGTCGATGTTCCAGGCGTCCATCACCGGCTTGCCCATGTTCAGGGTGTCGAGCAGGGCCAGTTCGTCGCGGTGGGTCATCATCAGCTCGGCGAGCTTCTGCAGCACGGCCTTGCGCTCACGCGGCGCCATGCGCGCCCAGGGGCCGGTCTCGAAGGCCTGGCGGGCAATGCGCACGGCGGCGTCGATCTCGGCCGCGCCACAGGCGGCGACATTGGCCAGCAGGCGATTGGTCGCCGGGTCGATGGACGCGAAGGTCGCACCATCCTGCGCGGCCACGCGGCGGCCGCCGATCAGCGCGCTGTCGATGAAGGTCTGCCGGGCAGCACGCTGCCGCCAATCGTTGAGCTCGTACACCAGGGCACTCCGTAGAGGATCGTTGTTGTTGGAATGTGGATTGGATGGTCGCCCAAGGCCTTGCCAAGGAAAATTATTAAATTTGTCTTCGGCCTATATGAAAAAGCTGGGCAACCTCGCACCGGAGCAGAGCATGACGCGCCATTGCGGTGCGTGCCTGCGCACCGCTGCAGGGCCCGTATTCAGCGGGTCAGCGCGCCGTACAACCGGGGGCGACGGCACGCCAGGTAGGGGAAGGTCTCGGCCTGGCGGGCACGCTGCTCGGGGTCCAGGTCAACGACCAGCAGACTCTCCGCGGGCCCGGCGGCAGCCAGGCGCTCACCATCCGGCGCGACGATGCAGGAGCCGCCGAGGAAGGCCAGTCCGTCCTCCACGCCGCAATGGTTGCAGTAGGCGACGAACAGCTGGTTCTCCACCGCCCGCGCCGGGACGATCACGCCCGGCACCGCGCCGTATTCCGGCGTCAATGCGGTGGGGATCAGGATCAGCCCGGCGCCATTGAGCGCGTGGGTACGCACCGCCTCGGGGTACTCCACGTCGAAGCAGATCAGCAGGCCGATACGCCAGCCGGCATAGTCGAACGGGGCTTCCAGTAGATCGCCGGGGCTGAATACTTCCCGCTCCATGGCACCGAACAGGTGCGCCTTGCGGTAGTGCCCGATGGCGCTGCCGGATGGGCCGATCACCTGCACCGAGTTGTACGGTTTGCCGCCCTGCGGATGGCGTTCGGCGTAACCGTAGGCGATGGCAACGCCATGCTTGCGCGCCAGTTCGCCGATGCGCCTGGCCGACGGCCCGGCCGCCGCCTCGGCCAGCTCATTCATGCGCTGCGGGACGTTGTAGCCGCCCAGCCACAGCTCGGGGCAGAGCAGCAGTTGCGCGCCGGCGGCGGCCGCGGCGCCGGCCTGGCGCTCCAGTTGGTCGAGGTTGCCGGCAACATCGCCGGGGAGGCCGCAGGTCTGCCAAAGGGCCATGCGCATGAGCTTTACTCCAGGCTGCGTGTACGGGATTTGCAGGTCGTTCCACCGACTGCGCTGGAGTATGCCCGCGCCCGGAGGGTCGCAGCAGGCGGCCAAGGCCATGAAAAATGTGGTCCCCGGCGAGGAAAATCTTCGCCACGGGCCGCCCCCGCCGGCCGGCCCAACGCTGTATCTTGTATAAAAAAGCATCAACGAGGCGTGCAGTGGCTTCCTATACCTTGCGGCAATTGAAGTATTTCGTGACGACCGTGGAATGCGGCAGCGTGGCCGAAGCGTCGCGCAAGCTGTACATCGCGCAGCCGTCCATCTCCACGGCGATCAAGGGGCTGGAAGAGAGCTTCGGCGTGCAGCTGTTCATCCGCCACCACGCCCAGGGCGTGTCGCTCACCCCCAGTGGCGCGCGCTTCTACCGCAAGGCGCAGGAACTGCTGCGCATGGCCCATGAGTTCGAGCAGAACGCCCTGGCCGACAACGACGTGGTGGCCGGGCAGATCGACATTGGCTGCTTCGAGACCGTCGCCCCGCTCTACCTGCCGCGCCTGATCTCGGGCTTCCGCGAACGCTATCCGGGCGTGGAAATCCGCATCAGCGACGGCGAGCAGCAGGAACTGGTGCAGGGCCTCACCGCCGGCCGCTTCGACCTGGCGCTGCTCTACGAGCACGACCTCGACGCGACCATCTCCACCGACCCGCTGATGCCCGCCCAGCGCCCCTACGCGCTGCTGCCGGAGAACCACCGTTTTGCCAAGCAGGACAAGGTCTCCCTGCGCGACCTGGTGCTGGAACCGATGATCCTGCTGGACGTGCAGCCCAGCCGTACCTACTTCGTGCGTATCTTCGAGGAACTGGGGCTGAACCCGCACATCGCCTTCAGCTCGCCGTCGATCGAGATGGTGCGCGGCATGGTCGGCCAGGGCTTCGGCTTCTCAGTGCTGGTGACCCGCCCGCACTCGGAGTGCACCTATGACGGCAAGAAGGTGGTCATGGTGAATATCGCCGAGGACGTCAGCGCCTCCGGCCTGGTCGCCGCCTGGCTCAAGCGCGCCCAGCTGACCAAGCCGGCACAGCTGTTCGTCGACTATGCGCGGGAAGAGTTGAGCGGGAAGCACTGACGCCGTTTTTCGCTTTTCGCTTTTCGCTTTTCGCTTTTCGCTTTTCGTAGGAGCGAGCTTGCTCGCGAACCCGCCCAACTGCGAGGCCTGTTTGCTCGCAAGGACTGCCCGCGCCGGGGCGGGCCATGCCCGCGATTTCCCGCCCCGGCGCCGTGCTGTTCGCGAGCAAGCTCGCTCCTACAAAGAGCCGCCTGGCCGCAACGCATACCACCGGCGCTATCCTGTGGGCGCGCGTGCTCGCGCACTGGCTTCGGAGCGGGGCGCACAGGCAGGGCTGGGGTGAGGGAAACACCCAGGCACCGAGCCCCTCCCGTCACTCCCCGTGCCCTCACCGACATCCAGCGTTACAATCTCGCCCCCTTTCGTTTTCGTAATGCCCCGCCCCATGCTGATCTGGAAAGAGCGCGTGCAGCGCCTTATCACATTCGTCCTCGGCCTGCTGCAACGCTACCCGCGCGTCATCGCCCTGTTCGGCTTCTGCTCCGGGGTCTTCAGCTTCATCATGGTGGACCGCCACCGCGCCGGTTTTGCCCGCGCCATGGCCATCGTCATGCTGGTCAGCTGGATCTGGCTGATGCTGGAAAACCTCCTGACCAAGCGTTTCAAGAGTCGCTTCGGCTGGGAAGTGCCGCCCGGCCTGCTGCGCTATGCGACCCAGCTGATCCACCAGGAAAGCCTGTTCTTCTGCCTGCCGTTCTTCTTCGTCACCACCACCTGGAACAGCGGTCAGGCGCTGTTCACCGGCGTGCTGACGCTGGCGGGGCTCGCGGCGATCACCGACCCGGTCTACTACAAGTGGCTATCGGTGCGGCGCTGGACCTTCCTCGGCTACCACACCCTGACGCTGTTCGCGGTGCTGCTCACCGCGCTGCCGATCATCCTCCACCTGAGCACCCCGCAGAGCTACCAGGCGGCACTGGGCATTGCTGTGCTGCTGTCGTTCCCGAGCCTGGCGGTGACGGTGAAGATCCACAAATGGTGGCGCTGGTTCGCCCTGGTCGGCCTGACCCTCTCCATCGGCGCAGTGGGCTGGTTCGCCCGCGCCTGGGTGCCGCCGTCGACCCTGTGGATGACCGAGATGGCGGTGACCGAGAGCTTCGACAACGCCCAGCGCACCCCCGGCGACAGCCTGGAGACGGTCAGCGTCGCGCAGATCAAGGCCCAAGGTCTCTATGCCTACACCGCGATCAACGCACCGCGCGGGCTGAACGAGCGCATCTATCACGCCTGGCGCAAGGACGGCCAGGAAGTCGACCGCATCGCCCTGGACATCAAGGGCGGCCGCGAAGCCGGCTACCGCGCCTGGACGCACAAGCAGAATTTCCCCAACGACCCGAGCGGGAAATGGCAGGTACAGGTGCTGACGGAGGCCGGCCAAGTCATCGGCACGCTCCGGTTCGAGGTCACGCCCTGACCCTCCGGTTCGCTTGACCAGCCTCGGCGCTTTCCCCTAAAAGACCCTCTTCCGAGAACAAAAAGCGCCGAGAGAGTCATGACCGATACTGCCTTGCACCCGTTCGACCGCGCCGTGGCCCTGCAACCCGTGGCCGGCCAGCCCAACCTCTACGAGGGCCACACCAGCCAGGACTACTGGAACATGGTCGGCCCCTTCGGCGGCGTGACCGCCGCGGTCCTGCTGCAAGGCGCGCTGCGCCATCCGCAGCTGCTCGGCAGCCCGGTGTCGCTGACGGTGAACTACGCCGCTGCAGTCGTGGCCGGCGCCTTCCAGGTCGAAGCCATCCCGGTGCGCACCAACCGTTCCACCCAGCACTGGCTGTTGCAATTGACCCAGGCCGATGAAACCGGTGAACAGCAGGTCACCACCACCGCCACCCTGGTCACCGCGCTGCGCCGAGAAACCTGGAGCCTGACCGATATCCCCGCGCCGGATTTCGCCCCGCCCAGCGACTTCGAACCGATGAGCCCGGCCGCCAAGGGCGTGGCCTGGCCCAAGCAGTACGAGATGCGTCCGGTGTCCGGCGCCTTCCCGACGAAATGGGACGGCAGCGGCGAGACCAGCCGCAGCCAGCTCTGGCTGCGTGACGCCCAGGACCGCCCGCTGGACTTCCTGTCCCTGGCGGCGATGAGCGATATCTTCTACCCGCGCGTGTGGCTGCGCCGCGCCACTCCAGTGCCGGCCGGCACCGTGTCGATCACCACCTACTTCCACACCGACGCCGCGCAGATGGCCGAAGTGGGCAGCGGCTACCTGCTGGGTGACGCCCGCGCCCAGGAATTCCGCAACGGCTTCTTCGACCAGAGCGCGCAGCTGTGGAGCCAGTCCGGCGAGTTGCTGGCGACCAGCAACCAGATCGTTTACTACAAGGAATAAGTGCCTCAGACCCGTTCTCGGAGGGGCATGGGTCACCTGCAGGAGCGAGGGGGACGCCCAGTCCTTGCTCGCGAACAGGGCTCCAGGCATGCACCGAAGCTGGGCGGTTCGCGAGCAAGCTCGCTCCTACAAAAAGCCGGAGGTATTGCGGCAGGCAGGCAACAAAAAGCCCGGCACTTGGCCGGGCTTTTTCATCGCTGCGCAAAAGGCTCAGACCTTGCGCACGAACTCCGACTTCAGCTTCATTGCGCCGATACCGTCGATCTTGCAGTCGATGTCGTGATCGCCGTCCACCAGGCGAATGTTCTTCACCTTGGTACCGACCTTCACCACCAAGGACGAGCCCTTGACCTTGAGGTCCTTGATCACGGTAACGGTGTCGCCATCCTGCAGCAGGTTGCCGACCGAGTCCTTGATCACGCGGGCATCGCTGTCGCCCTCGCTCGAGCCGTCAGCGGACCACTCGTGGGCACACTCGGGGCAGACCAGCTGGGCGCCGTCTTCGTAGGTGTATTCGGAGTTGCATTTGGGGCAGGGCGGCAGCTGGCTCACGGCGGTTCTCACAGTGGAAACGGTAAAAAGACCGCAGAGTATATAAGGTTTCTCCCGTCCCTGCCCGGCGACAGCATTGGCAATGAGCCAGCACCGTTACAAAAGCGTAAGAATCCATCGCTATAACAGGCGGCCACTTCGATAAGAAAAAGGACGCCACGCCATGCTGCACAAGCCCTCCCCGCTCGCGCTGAGCATTGCCGTACTTTCTGTGACGGGCCTCGGGGCGAGCCTGGCCGCCGAAACCGCCAACGCCGTTCCGGTATCGCCCATCATCAGCAATGCCCAGACCAGCAGCCGCACCCTGGCCAACCAGGACACGCTGACCGTCACCAGCACCGGCAGCCTGGTCACCAGCGGCAAGAGCGCCGACCTAAAGGGCGCGGCCACCGGCACGGGCGTGGTCATCGACAACAGCGGCCTGATGCAGTCCACCACCGGCCGCGTGGTCGACACCTCCGGCAGCGACAGCACCACGCGCTTCTACCAGATCATCAACCGCGAGGGCGGGCGGATCGTCGGCTACGACGATGCCATCCGCATGAACAACCCGTTCAGCGCGGGCAGCCTGCTGATCGACAACGCCGGCAGCATCACCTCTGCCACCGGCCAGGCGCTGGACTTCGACAAACTGCAGAGCGCGGCCACCGTCACGATCATCAACCGCGCCAGCGGCGTGATCCACAGTGACGGCAACGACGCCATCCGTCCCGGCGGCAATGCGACGATCAGCAACTACGGTGAGATCAGCAGCTCGGACATGATCACCGCCGACACCAAGAACGACGGCATCGACTTCCAGGGTGCCGCGGGCGGCCATGTGGAGAACCACGGCCTGATCAGCGGCGGCCGCCACGGCATCACCACCGACGTCGGCGCCACCCTGATCAACTACGCGGACGGCGTGATCATCGGCCGCAACGGCTCGGGCTTCGGTTCCGACGGCGACGGCACCGTGATCAACTACGGACGCATCACCGGCGCCTACAACGGCCTGGTGCCGGACGGCGACGGCGATGGCGTGGACATCGACTACACCGGCCACATCGAGAACCACGGCATCATCGAAGGCACCGGCGCTGCCGGTTCCAAGGACGGCTCGCCCAACGGCAGCGAAGGCATCGCCATGGGCGGCGGCACCATCATCAACTACGCCGGTGCGATTATCCGCAGCGTGGACCGCGGCATCCTGGTCGACGACGGCAATGGCAACAGCGGCTTCAGTTCCACCACCCTGGAAAACCACGGCACGATTTCCGGCGAGAAGCTCTCCGGCGTAACCCTCTCCGGCGACCTCGAAGACACCGTGATCAACGACGGTCTGATCCACGGCGGCAACGGCATTGCCCTGGAAATGGGCGGCGGCAACGACAGCCTGGTGCTGCTCTCCGGCAGCCGCTTCGAAGGCCTGGTGGACGGCGGCAGCGGCCGCGATAGCGTGACCCTCGACGATGCCGCTGGCGGCAGCTTCGGCAACAGCGCCAACTTCGAATGGCTGGCTGTAAAACAGGGCAACTGGACGCTCTCCAGCACCAACGATTTCAGCGAAGGCGGCGAAGTCTTCAGCGGCGCCAGCCTGAGCAACACCGGCAGCCTCCTCGGCACCCTGCAGATCGACCAGGGCGCGACGTACTCGGGAAGCGGCAGCGTCGGCGGGCTGAACGTCGCCGGCACCCTGGTCGCCTCGCCGGCAAGCGGCGCGGCCCATGTCACTGGCAACCTGAGCCTGCAGAGCGGCTCGACCCTGTCCTTCGGTGTGGAGCCCAGCGGCGCCCACGCCACCGTGCAGGTGGACGGCAGAGCGAGCATCGATGGCTCGCACCTCGCCGTGCAGGCCGGCAGCGGCAACTGGCCGTGGCAGAGCAGCGTGCAGGTGATCAGCGCCACCGGCGGCGTCAGCGGCCAGTTCGCCGATGTGAAGAGCAACTTCGCCTTCCTCACCCCGACCTTGGGCTACAGCGCCAACAGCGTCGACCTGCAACTGACCCGCAACGACGTACAGTTCGGCGACCTCGCCAGCAGCAGCAACGGCCGCAACGCCGCCTCCGCCCTGCAGAGCCAGAACGGCGGCGCGCTGTACAACGCGCTGATTACCAGCGACTCAAACAACGCCACTTCCGCCCTGGAACAACTGGCCGGAGCCAGCAACGCCAGCCTGGCCGCCGCCACCATCGCCGGCAGCCAGCAGGTCGGCAGCGCCATGCTCAACGCCGTGCGGCAACTGGGCAGCAACAGCCTGCTGGCGGCCACCGAGCGCAGCGATGCGCCGATGCTCGCCGCCACCGGCGTGCCCAGCGCAGCGCGCAACCTCAACGACCCGAACGCCGCTGGCCGCCTGTGGGTGCAGGGCATCGGCAGCCACGGCAAGCTCGATGAACACGACAACAACGGCGACCTGCAACAGAACACCGGCGGCACCCTGCTCGGCGCCGACTGGGCGCTGACCCCGGACTGGCGCCTGGGCGTGCTCGGCGGTTACTCGCACACCGACCTGGACGGCAGCGGCGGTGTCTCCGGCGACATCGACAGCTGGCACCTGGGCGCCTACGCGCTACACCAGAGCGGCCCGCTGGCGGTGCGCCTGGGCGCGGCCTACAGCAGCCACGACGGCGAGAGCAAACGCCGGGTCGAGTTCGACGGCTTCAGCGATCGCCCCAAGGGCGACTACGACGCCGACAGCTGGCAGGCCTTCGCCGAGACCGGCTACGCCATGGGCAGCGGCCGCCTGAGCGCCGAACCCTACGCGCGCCTGGACTACCAGCGTTACGAGCGCGACGCCTATGACGAGAAAGGCGGGGCCGCCGCACTGCATGTCGACTCCCAGGATCAGGACAACCTGGCCAGCACCCTCGGCCTGCGCATCGCCCGCCTGGATACCCTGGGCAACGGCATGAGCTTCACCCCGCGCCTGGGTCTGGGCTGGCGCCACACCTTCGGCGATATCGACAGTGACACCCGCCAGTCCTTCCTCGCTGGCGGTAATGCCTTCAGCGTCCAGGGCACCGCGCTGGACCGCAACAGCCTGCTGCTGGACGTCGGCTTCGATGTCGGTGTGTCGGCACGCAACACCCTCGGCATTGGCTACAGCGGCCAGATGGGCAGCAACGCGCAGAACCACGCACTGATCGCCCAATGGCAGATGGCGTTCTGATCGACGTCACGTCCTGAGGCAGCCTGGTATCCGCAGGCTGCCTCAGGAACGCATTGCTTACAGAGAATTCAGCTATCGGTTCAGAGCTTTCCGAGTATTTGTGCTGGCGAAAGGAGAAAACACTGCCGAGCTCACCGGGCGCTTCCACGACGCCCGTTTCACGTTCATCACGCGCTCGAGCCAACCCATGAAAAGACTCTGCCTGCTCCTCACCGCCTGTGCTCTGCTCACCGCCTGCGATAAGCAGGACACTTCCGCCCCCACAGCCGTCCCTGCGCCTGCCGCTGCAACGGCGCCCACAGCAGAGAAGGCCCTGCTCCAGCAGCCAACGCCGATCGTCAATGCTGCACTTCCGAAGGAGTGCGAGGATTACATCGCACGCGCCAAGACTTGCGCCGCCAAGTCCACGGATTCGCTGGCACGGATCTATGCCGCGAACGTCGAGCAGTCGCGCAAGCAGTGGCTGGCCGCAGGCGACAAGGATCGCCTCATTTCCGCCTGCAACGTCGCCAACGAGCAGTTTGCAGAAGTGATCGCCACCTTCCACTGTGAGTGAAGCGCCGCCCCCGCGCGCGCTCGGCCTGGGTCAGTCGGCGGTGTGCAGTTGACTCAGGTAGGCGGTCAGCGCGGTGATGTCGTCATCGCTGAGCAGCTCCGCCACCGCCAGCATGGGTGAGCCGGCCCGGCTGGGATCCTTGTCCCGGTAGCGCTGCAGCGCATGGGTCAGGTAAGGCCTGGGCTGTCCTGCGATACGCGGAAAGCCGTCATGTCCCATGGCCTTCTGGCCATGGCAGGTAACACAGACGGTAGCGAAACGCTGTGCGCCCTGCTCCACCAGCACTTTGTCCGGCGCCGCTTCCGAGCGTGGCACGACCTTCTGCTGGCTGAAGTAGTAGGCGATGTTCACTCGCTCGTTAATGGTCAGCAGCTTGGCCGCCTGGTTCATCACGAAGTCGGTGCGCTGGCCGTCGACGTATTTCTCGAAGGCATCGATGAGGTACTGCGGATTCTGCCCGGCCAGGTTGGGGATGTAGTCGCGCTTGCTGTTGCCGTCCTTGCCGTGGCACTTGCTGCACAGCAGGATGCGCTCCTCGGCCGCCGCATAGGCCTGCTCGCGCTTGGCCGGGTCCTTCTCCAGGGCAGCAAGCCGATCCATCATTTCCGATGACTGCGCCAATGCCTGGGTGCTCGCGCACAGCAGCACCCACCACAGAACGACTCTCCCCATCACCGCACCCTGGTCAGTTTTCCCAGCGTCGACGCTAATGAGTTTCTGAAGGAAGTTTCCGACGCAGATCAAGCAAACGCACCGTCAGCACGAAAAACCTGCGGGCAAAAAAAAGGGGGAGCATCGTGCTCCCCCGTGGGACTGAACCTTAAAGACCCGTCTGTCCTTGGTCAGCCTTCAATTTCAACCAGGATCTCACCGGGGTTGACCCGGTCGCCCTTGGCTACGTGGATGGCCTTCACGGTGCCGGCGATGCCCGCCTGCACTTCGGTCTCCATCTTCATCGCTTCGGTGATCAGCACGGCCTGGCCGGCTTTCACGCTGTCGCCTTCCTTCACCAGCACGTCGACGATGTTGCCCGGCATGGTGGTGCTGACATGGCCCGGCTCGCTGGCCTGCTTGCGCTTGTTGCCGCCGCCGCCGATGAACTCGTTGAGCGGCTCGAACACCACCTCTTCGGGCATGCCATCCACCGACAGGTAGAAGTGGCGCTTGCCGTCGGTCTTCACGCCGACGCCGGTGATGTCCACGCGGTAGCTTTCGCCATGCACGTCGACCACGAATTCGGTCGGCACGCCTTCACCACCGGCAGCGGCCACGCCCTTGCCGTTGGGGATCGGCAGCAGCTCTTCGGGCTTCAGGGTGCCGGCGGCACGCTCTTCGAGGAACTTGCGGCCGATGTCCGGGAACATGGCGAAGGTCAGTACGTCCTCTTCGGACTTGGCCAGGCTGCCGATTTCCTCGCGCAGCTTGTTCAGCTCCGGCTTGATCAGGTCGGCCGGGCGGACATCGATGACCTCCTCGTTGCCGATGGCCTGGCGACGCAGTTGCTCGTTGATCTTGCCCGGTGCCTTGCCATAGCGGCCCTGCAGATACAGCTTCACCTCGTTGGTGATGGTCTTGTAGCGCTCACCGGCCAGCACGTTGAAGAACGCCTGGGTGCCGACGATCTGCGAGGTCGGGGTGACCAGGGGCGGGAAGCCGAGGTCTTCGCGCACGCGCGGGATCTCCGCGAGCACTTCGGGCATGCGGTTCAGCGCACCCTGTTCCTTGAGCTGGTTGGCCAGGTTGGAAATCATCCCGCCCGGTACCTGGTTGACCTGCACGCGGGTATCCACGCCGGTGAACTCGCTCTCGAACTGGTGGTACTTCTTGCGCACGGCGTGGAAGTACATGCCGATTTCCTGGATCAGCTCCAGGTCCAGGCCGGTGTCGAACGGGGTATCGCGCAGCGCGGCGACCATCGACTCGGTGCCCGGGTGGCTGGTGCCCCAGGCCATGCTGGAGATGGCGGTGTCGATGCGGTCGGCACCGTTTTCCACAGCCTTCAGCTGGCACATGCTGGCCACGCCGGCGGTGTCGTGGGAGTGCACTACCACGTCCAGCGGCAGCGCATCCTTCAGCGCCTTAACCAGTTGGCCGGTGGCGTAGGGCGTCAGCAGGCCAGCCATGTCCTTGATGGCGATGGAGTCCACGCCCATGTCGGCCATGGCCTTGCCCTGGGCAACGAAGGCATCGATGGTGTGCACCGGGCTGGTGGTGTAGGCAATGGTGCCCTGGGCGTGCTTGCCGGCAGCCTTCACCGCCTCGATGGAAACGCGCAGGTTACGCACGTCGTTCATCGCGTCGAAGATGCGGAACACGTCGATGCCGTTGACCGCCGCCTTGGCGACGAAGGCACGGACCACGTCATCGCTGTAGTGGCGGTAGCCCAGCAGGTTCTGCCCGCGCAGGAGCATCTGCAGGCGGGTGTTGGGCAGCGCGGCCTTGAGCTTGCGCAGGCGCTCCCACGGGTCTTCCTTGAGGAAGCGCACGCAGGCGTCGAAGGTGGCGCCGCCCCAGACTTCCAGCGACCAGTAGCCGACCTTGTCGAGCTTGTCGCAGATGGGAAGCATGTCTTCGGTGCGCATCCGGGTCGCCAGCAGCGACTGGTGGGCGTCGCGCAGGATGGTATCGGTGACGGTGACTTTCTTGGAAACGGTCATGTGCGAATTCCTCACAGGCCAGCGTGGGCGGCAATGGCGGTAGCGATGGCGATGGCCAGGTGCGACGGGGTGCGCTTGATGGAGTACTGGGTCAGTTCCGGGTGGCTTTCGACGAAGCTGGTGTTGAACTGGCCGTTACGGAATTCCGGGTTCTTGAGGATTTCCTGGTAGTAGGCGGCGGTGGTCTTCACGCCCTGCACGCGCATGTCGTCCAGCGCACGCAGGCCGCGGTCCAGAGCCTCTTCCCAGGTCAGCGCCCAGACCACCAGCTTCAGGCACATCGAGTCGTAGTACGGCGGGATGGTGTAGCCGGTGTAGATCGCCGTATCGGTGCGCACGCCAGGACCGCCGGGCGCGTAGTAGCGGGTGATCTTGCCGAAGGACGGCAGGAAGTTGTTCTTCGGATCTTCGGCGTTGATCCGGAACTGCAGCGCGAAGCCACGGTGGATGATGTCTTCCTGCTTGACCGAGAGCGGCAGGCCGGAGGCCACGCGGATCTGCTCGCGGACGATGTCGATGCCGGTGATTTCCTCGGTGATGGTGTGTTCCACCTGCACGCGGGTGTTCATCTCCATGAAGTACACCTCGCCATCGGCGAGCAGGAACTCCACGGTGCCAGCGTTCTCGTAGCCCACGGCCTTGGCCGCACGCACCGACAGGTCGCCGATGTAGGCGCGCTGCTCGGGGGTCAGCTGCGGGCTGGGGGCGATCTCGATGAGCTTCTGGTTACGGCGCTGGATCGAGCAGTCGCGCTCGAACAGGTGCACGGTGTTGCCGAAGGAGTCGGCCAGCACCTGGGCTTCGATGTGCTTCGGGTTGACGATGCACTTCTCGAGGAAGACTTCCGCGCTGCCGAAGGCCTTGGTGGCTTCTGAGATGACGCGGGGGAAGTTCTGCTCCAGCTCTTCGCGGCTGTTGCAGCGACGGATGCCGCGGCCACCACCGCCGGAGGTGGCCTTGAGCATCACCGGGTAACCGATGCGCTCGGCTTCGGAAATGGCTTCGGCCAGGTCGGCGACGTTGCCTTCGGTGCCGGGGGTGCAGGGCACGCCGGCGGCGATCATGCTGCGACGCGCTTCGGTCTTGTCACCCATGCGGCGGATGACTTCCGCGGACGGGCCGATGAACTTGATCCCGCGCTCGGCGCAGATATCGGCCAGTTCGGCATTCTCGGAGAGGAAGCCGTAGCCCGGGTGTAGGGCGTCGCAACCGGTTTCCACCGCCAGGTTCACCAGGGCGCGGGGGTTGAGGTAGCCCGCCAGCGGATCAGCGCCCAGGCTGTGGGCTTCGTCGGCGCGCTTGACGTGCAGGGCGTGACGGTCGGCATCGGAATAGACGGCCACCGAACGGATGCCCATCTCGGCGCAGGCGCGCACGATCCGGACAGCGATCTCCCCACGGTTGGCGATCAGGATTTTCTTGATCACTGCGGCTTTCCCTCGGCCCGGGCTTTGTGGACCCTGGCATAAAAACCCATCGGCAGCCCCGGTCACGGCAGCTGGATTCTCTTGTGGATACTGCTGGGCCGGAGCGGGTTCCGGCGTGTTTTTACCCTAGCGCGGGAAGGAGGATTAACCAAAATCAATAATTATTGGGGTAGCCATAAAGAATGCTTTATAGTCGCTGGAAAATGTCGCCATCGAGCAGGCTTCTATGCGTAAGTCATTGATGCGTATGACCCTTCGCCAGCTGCAGGTTTTCCGCGCAGTGTGCGAAAGCCGTTCCTATAGCCGCGCTGCGGAGGAAATGGCCCTGACCCAGCCCGCGGTCAGCCTGCAGATTCGCCAGTTGGAAGAACTGGTCGGCCAGCCACTGTTCGAGTACATCGGCAAGAAGCTCTACCAGACCGATGCCGCCGACGCGCTGCTGCGTGCCACCAACGACATCTTCCAGCGCCTGGAAGTGCTGGACATGAACCTCTCCGACCTCAAGGGCTCGCTGCAGGGCCAGCTGCGGCTGGCGGTGGAGTCCAGCGCCAAGTACATCACCCCGCACCTGTTCGCCGCGTTCCATGCACAGCACCCGGACGTCAGCCTGAACCTCACGGTGGTCAACCGCGCCCAGGTGATCAAGCGCCTGTCGGACAACCGCGACGACCTGGTGATCATGTCCCTGGTGCCGCAGGACATGGCGCTGGAATTCCTGCCCTTCCTGAACAACCCGATCGTCGCCGTGGCGCCGCCGGACCACCCACTGTGCAACGCCGCCAAGCTCTCGCTGAAGGATCTGGAACCCTATCCGTTGCTGGTCCGCGAGCCCGGCTCGGGCACGCGCAAGGCCTGCGAGGAACACTTCCAGCAGAAGCGCGCGCACTTCCCGCAGACGCTGGAATTCGCCTCGCTGGAGGGATCGCGGGAAGGCGTACTGGCTGGGCTGGGATTGGCGCTGCTACCGCGCCATGCGGTGAGTCGCGAACTGCAGTCCGGGCTGCTGCATGAGCTGCCGGTGGAAGAGCTGCCGCTCTACCGTAGCTGGTGTCTGGTGCACGCCCGCGGCAAACGCCTGAGCCCTGTCGCCCAGGCGTTCGTCGCCTTCATCCGTGAAGAGCGGGCGCTGATCAGCCAGCTTGCCGAACGCTTCGCCGGCCCGCCTTCGCCGAAGTGAGGTAGGCGGCGGCGATCAGATCGGGGTAATCGGAGGTTTCGAGGGCGAGGCGCTGGGCCTCCATGCGGTCCTCGATGGCGCGACGGAACTGCATGCGTCGCTGGTCTTCGAGCTTGCGGCGGGTCTTGCTGTCCACTTGGAGCTGGGTGTCGTCGATATGGCGGGGCATCTCGCATCTCCCAAGGCCTAAGGGCTGGAGACGCCAGCATGCTGACGACGGATGACCGTTTGACGACGCGGTGGTGAAGCACCGGTGACGCCGACGAGCGGTCGGCTGGATGAACTTTGTAGGAGCGAGCTTGCTCGCGAACCGCCCAGCCACCGAGTCGCCGGTTGAATCCGTTCGCGAGCAAGCTCGCTCCTACAGGTGTTGCGTCAGGACGCCTCTTCCGGGCGCTCCTCGTGGTTCTTCACCACCTTCGGCGACAGGCGCAGGCTGCGCAGACTGCGCTTTACGCTCTTGAGGTGATTCACCAGGTCCGGGCCACGGGCCATGGCCACGCCCATGGCCAGCACGTCGATCACCACCAGGTGGGCGATACGCGAGGTCAGCGGGGTGTAGATGTCGGTGTCTTCGTGCACATCCACCGCCAGGTTCACCGTGGCCAGGTCCGCCAGCGGGGTCTGGCTGGGGCACAGGGTGATCAGCGTGGCGCCGGCTTCGCGCACCAGGTTGGCGGTCACCAGCAGGTCCTTGGAGCGACCGGACTGGGAGATGCAGATCGCCACGTCCGAAGGCTTCAGGGTCACCGCCGACATGGCCTGCATGTGCGGGTCGGAGTAGGCCGCCGCCGACAGCAGCAGGCGGAAGAACTTGTGCTGGGCATCCGCCGCTACCGCGCCGGAGGCGCCGAAGCCGTAGAACTCCACGCGCTGCGCATGGGCGATGGCCGCGATGGCGCGCTCCAGGGCGTGGGTGTCGAGGTGCTCGCGCACTTCCATCAGCGAATGCAGGGTGGTGTCGAAGATCTTCAGGCTGAAGTCCGCCACCGAGTCGCTCTCGTTGATCGAGAACTGACCGAAGCTGGCGCCAGCGGCCAGGCTCTGTGCCAGCTTGAGCTTGAGGTCCTGGAAGCCGGTGCAGCCAATGGCGCGGCAGAAACGCACGATGGTCGGCTCACTGACTCCCACGCTGTGGGCCAGGTCCGCCATGGAACTGTGCATGACCGATGCAGGGTCCTGCATCACGTGATCGGCAACCTTGAGCTCCGACTTGCGGAGCAGATGACGCGACTGGGCAATGTGCTGCAAAAGGTTCACAGGGATAGGCTCGGTGATAGTTGTCTGAAATTTATGTAGTCTTGTTGTAGTTATACTACAAAACTACCCGCCAAGCCCAGGGAATAAGTCCTTGATTACGCCCGCCAGCCCTAGTCTTCCCAGCTCCTGCGACATCCTGGTATTCGGCGGCAGCGGTGACCTGGCGCTGCACAAGCTGCTGCCGGCGCTCTACCACCTGCACCGGGAGAATCGCCTGCCGGCCGATACGCGGATCTTCGCTCTCGCCCGCAGTCAACGTGACAATGCCTCCTACCTCGCCCTGGCCGAACGCAACTGCCGCGCCCAGGTGGCGCGCAGCGATTTTTCCGCCGAGGCCTGGCGCAGCTTCGCCCAGCGCCTGGAATATGTGGCGATGGACGCCTCCCAGAGCGCCGATTTCGGTCGCGTGGCCAAAGCCCTGAAACGCAGTGAAGGCCGCGTACTGGTGCACTATCTCGCCACCGCGCCGAGCCTGTTCGCGCCCATTGCGCAGAACCTGAAGATCGCCGGCCTCGCCGGACCGCTGGCGCGCATCGTGCTGGAGAAACCGCTGGGCCATTCACTGGAGTCGGCGGTGGCGATCAACCAGGCCATCGGCGAAGTGTTCGATGAATCCCACGTGTTCCGCATCGATCACTATCTGGGCAAGGAGACCGTGCAGAACCTGATGGCGCTGCGCTTCGCCAACACCCTGTTCGAGCCGGTGTGGCGCAACGGGCACATCGACCACATGCAGATCACCGTCAGCGAAACCCTGGGCGTGGAGAATCGCGGCAGCTACTACGACCATGCCGGGGCCATGCGCGACATGGTGCAGAACCACCTGCTGCAGTTGCTCTGCCTGGTGACCATGGAGGCGCCGGTGCGCTTCGATGCCGAGGCGGTGCGCAACGAGAAGGTGAAGATTCTCCAGGCGCTCAAGCCGATTTCCGGCCAGGACGTGCAGGACAAGACCGTGCGCGGCCAATACGCCGCCGGGCACATCGGCGGGCAGGAAGTGCCGGCGTACTGGTTCGAGAAAAATGTCGACAACGACAGCGATACCGAGACCTTCGTCGCCGTTCAGGCAGAGATCGACAATTGGCGTTGGGCTGGCGTGCCGTTCTACCTGCGCACCGGCAAGCGCATGGCGAAGAAGTGCTCTGAAATCGTCATCCAGTTCAAGCCGGTACCCAACAGTCTGATCGGTAGCGGTAGCGGAGCCGCCAATCGCCTGTGGATAAGGCTGCAGCCCGAGGAACGCATCAGCGTGCAGTTGATGGCCAAGGCCCCCGGCAAAGGCATGCAGTTGGAGCCGGTTGAGCTGGACCTCAACCTCGCCCAGGCTTTCAGCATCAACAAGCGCCGCTGGGACGCCTACGAACGTCTGCTGCTGGACGTGATCGAGGGCGACTCGACGCTGTTCATGCGCCGCGACGAGGTGGAAGCGGCGTGGAACTGGGTCGACCCGATCATCAAGGGCTGGCACGAGCACTACCTGAGCCCGCGCCCCTACGCGGCCGGCAGCAATGGGCCGGAGCAGGCGCAGACGCTGCTGGAACTACAGGGACGACGCTGGCTGGAGTGATGCGTTGCGGCTTCATGACTGAGTTGTAGGAGCGAGCTTGCTCGCGCACAAAACCTACCGGCAGCTCCGGCGCTGGGCGGTTCGCGAGCAAGCTCGCTCCTACGAAAAGCGCCCTGGCGTTGACCTCGCTCAGCACGCACAGCCCGCGGATTTCCTAGAGTGGCGGCCTTTTTCCCACTTCCCGCTGCGCCGTCATGTCCCACACTCCGATTTCCCCCGAACTGCTCTGCCCCGCCGGCTCGCTGAAGAGCCTGCGCCACGCCTTCGCCTATGGCGCCGATGCCGTCTACGCCGGCCAGCCGCGCTACAGCCTGCGAGTGCGCAACAACGAATTCGACCACGCCAACCTCGCCACCGGCATCAACGAGGCCCACGCCCAGGGCAAGCGCCTCTACGTGGTGGTCAACATTGCCCCGCACAACGCCAAGCTGAAGACTTTCCTGCAGGACGTGGAGTCGGTGATCGCGCTCGGCCCGGATGCGCTGATCATGTCCGACCCCGGCCTGATCATGCTGGTTCGCCAGCATTTCCCCGAGGTCGATGTCCATCTCTCCGTGCAGGCCAACGCGGTGAACTGGGCCAGCGTGGAGTTCTGGCGCCAGCAAGGGCTCAAGCGGGTGATCCTGTCCCGCGAGCTGTCGCTGGAGGAAATCGGCGAAATCCGTGAGCGTGTACCGGGCATGGAGCTGGAGGTCTTCGTCCACGGCGCGCTGTGCATGGCCTACTCCGGGCGCTGCCTGCTGTCGGGCTACATCAACCGCCGCGACCCCAACCAGGGCACCTGCACCAACGCCTGCCGCTGGGAATACCAGACCCACGCCGCCCACGAAGACGAGCTGGGCCACGCGGTGCGCAACGTCGAGCCGACCCTGGGCATCGGTGCGCCGACGAAGGAAATCGTCCTGCTCGAGGAAGGCAACCGCCCCGGCGAGCTGATGGAGGCCTTCGAGGACGAGCACGGCACCTACATCATGAATTCCAAGGACCTGCGCGCCATCCAGCACGTGCAACGTTTGGCGCAGATGGGCGTGCATTCGCTGAAGATCGAGGGGCGTACCAAGTCCCACTACTACGTCGCGCGCACCGCCCAGGCCTACCGCAAGGCCATCGACGACGCCGTCGCCGGGCGCGCCTTCGATCTCGGCCTGATGGATACCCTCGAATCCCTCGCCCACCGCGGCTACACCGAAGGCTTCCTGCGTCGCCACGTGCACGACGAGTACCAGAACTACCAGCGCGGCCACTCGCTGTCGGAGCGCCAGCAGTTCGTCGGTGAGTTCACCGGCGAGCGCCGCCACGGTTTGGCCGAGGTGCGAGTGAAGAACCGCTTCGAGGTCGGCGACAGCGTCGAGCTGATGACCCCGACGGGCAACCGCACCTTCCGCTTGCACGCACTGGAGAACAACCGCGGCGAATCCATCGGCGTCGCGCCCGGCGATGGACATGTGGTCTATCTCCCGGTGCCCGAGGAGTTGGACCTGCAATACGCCCTGCTGATGCGCAACCTGAACGGCAGCACTACCCGCGATGCACGGGAACCGGCCGCGGCCGGCGGTTGCGGGAACGATTGCGGCAAGTGTGGGTGCGGCGGGAGCTGATGCCCAGGCGTAGGGCGTACAACCGTTCGCGGTTGTACGCCGATGCCCCCTGATCATCAGCAGACGCATCGGTCGAGCTCGAAGCGCCCTGTCACAGGTTTTCAGATTGGAATTCGCGCGGTCGGAGACCAGGGTCAAACGGCGTATAACGTCGAACGTTATACGCCCTACGCCGTTGCCTCACGGGTTCTGCAGGAACACCACATACCCCCTGAACCACCGGCTCTTCGCCAGGTAGTCCGGCGCCTGCCACTCCCCGTACTGCGCCAGCCCGATGCGGAACGGCAGCTGCAACCGCGCCACGCGCGGCAGATAGGCCTGGTAGTTGGGAATGGTCTGGCGCCCCTGATAAGTCTGCACCACCACTTCGTCCACGACACCGGCCAGGCGGTTGATGGTCTCCGGCGCGGCGTTGCTGCCCCAGTCCATCAGCCCGGTGATGCTCAGCTTGCAGCCCGCGGGCAGGCGCTTGCGCAGGTCCTGGAGGAAGTCGACGTACTCATGCAGGTAGCGCGTGCGCGCATCGAAGTCGATCTGCACGCCGACCACCGGATTGCCGGCGGCGCGCCAGCGGCGCAGCTGGGACAGCAGGGTGCGGTAGATGTCCTCGTTCCAGCGCAGAGTGTGGGCGCGGTAGACCACCCACACCTCGCCCTGCTTCAGGCGCGGGATGGCAATGCCCTGGGCGATCATGCGGGCGCGGCCGTCGCCATAGCGCGGCGCGCTCACCTGCCCTTGCAGCACGTAGAGGGTGCGCGCCTGGACCAGCACCGGTTGCGCGGCGACACCGCTCCAGAGCCAGAAAGCGTCATGGTCCGCGGCGTCCACACCGGCCGCCGGGGCGTTGCCCGCAAGCAACGCCAGCGCCAAGGCGAGGACACGCCGCACGGGGCTTACCAGTAGTACTTCAGGGACTTCGCCCAGGGCGTGGCGGAGTACTGGCCCTTGAGGGCACGGAACCACTGCTTGCGCTGCGCCGGAGCGATATCCTGGCTGCCGCAACCGTTGTAGCCGCTGGGCGCGAAGCAGTTGATGGCGCGGAACAGCGCGTAGGCGCGGTCCTCTTCCACGGCCTGCTTGTCGGCGATCACCTTGAGGTAGCCGTCCATGCGCGAGTAGGGCGTGCCGGGGAACAACGATTCGCCGCCGCCCAGCTCGCGCTCACTGGGCTGGGTGTCCAGCGGGAAGCCGTCCAGGCCGTTGCGCAGGATGAATTCGCCCAGGCAGTTCAGCGCCCTGGGCGGCTGCGGGTTCTGCAGCAGGTCGCGGGCGACGTCGACGATGGCCGGGCATTCGTAGCCGGTGTCGTTCTTGCCGCCCGGCCACTGGAACAGCGACAGCGGCATGCTGCCGTAGAGGTAGCCGATGCTGGCGCCCAGCGGCTTGCCGCTGCCGTCGGTGGGCAGCAGCGCGAGGTCATCGATGTAGGCCTGGTACTGGCCGTGCAGCAGGTCCTTGTAGAGCAGCGCGAACAGTGCGGTATCGCGTTCCTCCACCGACACACTGGTGGATTTCGCCTGCTGGCGCAGCAGGTCGGGGCCGGCGACGTGGCGCAGGAGAATCTCGCGGATGATCGGCGTGTGCACCGGCGAGCCTTCGGCGAAGACCTTCACCAGGCGGTCGCTGCGCTCGTAGTTGAAGGCCAGCGCCAGTTCCAGCTGCTCGCGCTGTAGCGGCTGTGCCGCCAAGGGCAGCAGACGCAGCCAGAGCTTCTCGGCGGCAATCCAGTCGTTACCGGCTTCCAGGGCGAAGCCACGCAGGGTCTGCTGGCTGAAGGCAAGGTAATCGAGCTTGGCCGGCAATTCCTCGGGCAGGGATTTCAGTGCCTCGGCGGGCTTTTCCTCGACGTACAGCTGGTAGGCCGCCGTCAGGTAGTCGTGCAGGCCGGGGTACTTCGCGAACAGGTCCTTCTGCGCCGCCAGTCCTGCGGCGTCGAGGGCACGGGGTTCGTTGGGTTCATGGTGGCGCATCTGCATCAGGTCGAGCACCGCCAACAGGCGCGCGTCGCTCACGTCGGCCGGGTGCGCGGTAACCAGCAGCTTGTTGTCGACTTCCTGCACCAACTGGGCGAGATCGTCGGCATCCTTGCGGGCGAACAGTTCGGCGTACTCGCCGGCCAGTCGGCTTTCATCGCTCATCAGCCAGTAGACGCGGCGCATCAGGCCCTTGGCCGAAGCGCCGTACCGGCCCTGTGGATAAGCCTTGAGGTAGTCGCCCAGGGCGGTTTCGGCCTGGGCGAGGATTTTCTTGTCGACCTTGCGCAGGTCCGGATAGCCCATCTCGTCGAAGGCATTCTGCTGCGCCTGGTTGAGCAGGGCGCGAGCAACCATGTAGCGCGAGGTTTCCTTCAGCCAGGGCTGGTCGCTGTCCTGCAGGGCGCGGAAGGATTTCAGCGCGTCGCCGAAGCGGCCGCTGTAGAAGTCCGCGGCGCCCTTGAGGTAGTTGCGGTAAGCCTTGGCCGGTGCGCTCTGCAGGTCACCCGGCAGCAGCACGCTGAGCTGGGTTTCGTCCCACTGGCAGGCACCCAGCAGGGTCAGGCGTGCGCGGGCTAAGCCCTGGCGCTCGCCGGTGGACAGGCTATCGACCAGCAGCAGCTGGCTGAGGAAATCCTGGGCGGTGCCCGCATTGTTGCTGCGGCACCGGCTGCCTTCGCCGCTGGCGAAGCTGTCGGCGGACGACTGCACGGCATCCGCCGGCAGGCCAATGCGCGCGGCGAGGTCGGCCAACGGTGCGGTGCTGGTGGCGCTGTCGCTCGCATCTCCGGGCGCGGAGCCTTCCAGCCAGCGCGCCAGCGGGAACGGCACCTGGCCGTAGCCCAACTGCTGCTCGTCATCGGTCAGCGCGCGATTGGGAATGCTCGCCTGGCCGGCGTCGGCCAGCAGCAACTGCAGGTTGACCCGGCTGTCGTTGCCCGGGCTCAGGAACGGCAGGCTATTGCACACGTCCAGCGTGTCGCGCTTGAGGTTCCAGCTCGGATAACAGGAGTCGTCGCTGCTCGCGCGCGCTTCCTGCACGCCGAGGGAGCCGGTGATCAGGGCCAGCAGGGTCAGTCCGTACAGACGCATGAATGATCCTTGTCCGTTGGAGCCCGCACGCCGGGCCGGAATTCAGAACAGAACGAATCTTACCTCGCCGCGCCGGGTCTTGCCCGCCCGCATGGGGACAAGACTGTAAACACGATCTACCGCACAGAAGAACCTGCGACACGTTGTCCAGCAGATTCCTTCTTTGTTCCGGCTCAAAGAAGGAATCTGTCGACCGGGTATTTCTGTAGCCAACGACAGTTCGTCGATTACGGAGAGTTACCCATGCTTGATCAGGAAGAGATTTCGCTTTCCCGCCGCACCCTTCTGGCCGGCGCCGTGGTCCTGGGCGTGACCGGCACCATGCTCGGCAGCGGCAAGGCCATGGCCGACGGGGAAGCCGCGCCGAAGAACATGGGTCCCGCCGTGGACCTCTCGAAGCTGGAGCACGTCCAGGTCGAGCTGGTGGCTCCTCCCCTGGTCCATGCCCACGAACAGCGCGCCAAGGGCAAGCCCAAGGTCGTGCAGTTCCGCATGGTGATCGAGGAGAAGAAGCTGGTCATCGACGACGATGGCACCGAAATCCACGCCATGACCTTCAACGGCTCGGTACCCGGGCCGATGATGGTGGTGCACCAGGACGACTACCTGGAGCTCACCCTGGTCAACCCGGCGACCAACACCCTGACCCACAACATCGACTTCCACGCCTCCACCGGGGCTCTGGGTGGTGGCGCGCTGACCATCATCCAGCCCGGCGAGGAAGTGAAGCTGCGTTTTCGCGCGACCCGCCCCGGGGTGTTCGTCTACCACTGCGCACCGGGCGGCGCGATGATCCCGTGGCACGTGGTCTCGGGCATGAACGGCGCGATCATGGTGCTGCCGCGCGATGGCCTGAAGGACCGCGACGGCAAGGCGCTGAAGTACGACAAGGTGGTCTACATCGGCGAGCAGGACTACTACGTCCCGCGCGACAAGGATGGCAACTTCAAGCGCTACGGCACGCCCATGGAAAGCTACAACGACATGCAGCAGGTCATGAAGGGGCTGATTCCCAGTCACATCGTGTTCAACGGCAAGGTCGGCGCCCTTACCGGCAAGAACGCGCTCAAGGCCAACGTCGGCGAGACCCTGCTGATCGTCCATTCCCAGGCCAACCGCGATACCCGACCGCACCTGATCGGCGGGCACGGCGACCACGTCTGGGCCACCGGCAAGTTCCGCAACCCGCCGGAAGAGGACCTGGAAACCTGGTTCATCCCGGGCGGCGCGGCCGGAGCCGCGCTGTATACCTTCCGCCAGCCGGGTCTGTACACCTATCTCAACCACAACCTCATCGAGGCTGTACTGCTGGGCGCTGCAGCGCACATCCAGGTCGAAGGCCAGTGGAACAACGATCTGATGAGCCAGATCCAGCCACCGACTGCAATCAAGTAAGCCCCCACGGCCGGCCCATCCGGGCCGGCCCTTTCCCAGGAATCGATGCCGGCGACCGGGGCAAACCATGCGCAAGACCATCCTGATCGGCGTACCCGTCGCCCTGCTGCTGGGCGGGGCCTTCCTCCTGCTGCGTCCGCAATATGCACCGGAACTCGCGCCGCAAACCGTGAAACTCGAGCCCCGCGATTTCGACTTCCGCCCGGCGGGCGACTACTGGCTGGAGAAGCGGCCAGTGGATGCGCCGTCACGGCGTGAGCATCTGTCTCCGCGCTTCGAAGTCATGAAATTCCAGGTCAGCCAGGGCGAATACGCCCGCTGCGTGGTCGAAGGCGATTGCCTGGCGCTCGACAACAACGCTCCCCGCGACGACCTGCCGCTCACCGGCGCCAGCCTGCTGGATGCGCAGCTCTACGCCGACTGGCTGTCCAAACGCACCGGCCAGCCCTGGCGCCTGCCGACCGATCGCGAATGGGCCTTCTTCGCCGGTTCGCGCTGGGCCGACGACGCCCTGCGCATCGACGACGACGACGGCAGCAACCCCGCCCGGCGTTGGCTGGCGCGCTACCGCCTGGAAGCGGAAACCCGCACCAGTGCTTCGGCGCTCCCCCAGACGCGAGGCAACCACGGACTGAACGAGTACGGCGTGGCCGACCTGGGCGGCAACGTCTGGGAATGGACCCAGAGCTGCCACCAGCGAGTCAACCTCGACGCCCAGGGCGCCCAGACCCACCGCGCCGAGTACTGCTCGATCCGCATCGCCGAAGGGCGTCACCGCGCGGCGATCAACGATTTCGTCCGCGATGCCCGCAGCGGCGGTTGCAGCGCCGGGCAACCACCGGACAACCTGGGCTTCCGCCTGGTCCGGGACATCCCTTGATTCCCCTCAAGTTCTGCCATCGCGCTTAACCGCTATGCTGCGGCAGGACTTAGGGAATCATTGCCGTGACCGCCAATATCTCCCTCAATCGCGCCTGGCTGGGCAGCTTGCCGCCCTTTGCCAATAGCAGCCGCGACGAGCAGGACGACATCCTCCGCCAGGCCAGCATTCTGCGCGTGAACAGCGGCGTAGCCGTGTTCGAGCAGGGTGCGCCGGCGACCCGCTTCTACCTGCTGGTGCACGGCCGGCTGAAAGCCACCCAGCTCACCGGAGACGGCCAGCGCGTGCTGGTGCGCGTGGTCAACCCCGGCGATCTGTTCGGTTTCGTCCGCGCCCTTGGCCGGCGCGACTATCCCGCGACCGCCACTGCAGGCCAGGACAGCCTGGTCCTAGCCTGGCCCACCAGCCAGTGGGAACCCCTGCTCGCCCGCCACCCCGGCTTCGCCCTGAACACCGTTCAGGCCATCGGCGAGCGCCTGCAGGAAGCCCATGTGCGCTTCTGCGAACTGGCCACCGAAGAGGTCGAACGGCGTGTCGCCCACACCGTGCTGCGCCTGGTGCAGCAGTCCGGCCGACCGGAGGCCGACGGCATCCGCATCGATTTCCCGGTCACCCGCCAGGACATCGCCGAGATGACCGGCACCACGCTGCACACCGTCTCGCGCATCCTCAGTGCCTGGGAGGACCGCGGCCTGGTCATCGGTGGCCGGCAGAAGCTGCTGGTATGCGACCCGCAGCAACTGATGCGGGTCGCCGGCGGCGACGAGCGGGAAATGGCCGCCCTGGACGCTTGACTGCAATCAAGGAGCCGGGCGCCCGTGCTTCCCTAGACTGACCGCCACCGCCCCAAGATTGACTGCCACGACGACCGCGGCCGCCGTGCCCCACTCCACCCGAGGCCCGCCATGACCGACAACCTCACCGAACGCACCCTGAGCGACCTGGCCTTCAGCCTGCCGGGCAGCTCCGCCCTGTTCCACGACTACAAGCTCGACTTCTGCTGCGCCGGCCAGCGCAGCCTGGGCGAAGCCGCCAGCGAACAGGGCCTCGACGCCCAGCGCATCGCCGCCGAGCTGCAGGCGCTGCCGCCTGCAAATGACCAGACCGACTGGCGCCTGAGCAGCAACGACCAACTGATCGACCACATCCTCGAGCGCTACCACAAGGTTCACCGCGAGCAGCTGCCAGCGCTGATCCCGCTGGCCGAGCGCGTCGAGAAGACCCATGCCGCGCATCCGCAATGCCCCGCCGGCCTGACCGCGCACCTGAAGAAGATCCAGGAGGAACTCGAGTGGCACATGTGCAAGGAAGAAAGCGTGCTGTTCCCCTGGCTGCGCCAGGGCATCCCGCTGACCCACGTGCAGGGCCCGATCGGCGTGATGCGCCATGAGCACGACGAACACTCGCAGTCCCTCGCCGTACTGGCCGACCTGACCGATGACCTCACCGTACCGGCGGACGGCTGCAACAGCTGGCGCCGCCTCTACAGCGGCCTGGAAGAGCTGCGCCGCGACCTGATGCAGCACATCCATCTGGAGAACAACCTGCTGTTCCTGGGCGCCAACCACCCGGCCTGAGCGCCGGACCGGGAGCCTGGAGGGCGACCAGTGACAGCTTGTCTCACCACACTGCCCGGCGGCATCGCACATACTGGCGGGATTGTCCCCGCCCAGGAGCGCTCCGCCATGCTCGCGCATCGCGTCCACCACCAGATTCTGTGCGGCCACCACCTGTTCAACGTGCTCAACGAAGAGCAGCTGGAACAGTTGCTCGCCACCAGCGCGCTGCTCAACCTGGAGAAAGGCGACAAGCTGTTCCTCCAGGGCGAACCGGCCCACTCCTTCTACTTCGTGATCTCCGGAGCGGTGAAAATCTACCGCCTGACACCGGAGGGGCAGGAAAAGGTGCTGGAGGTCGTCGGCAGCCGGCAGACCTTCGCCGAAGCCATGATGCTGATGGACACTTCCGACTACGTGGCTTCGGCACAGGCGCTGGAGCCCACGCAGGTCTACCGCTTCTCCAACCGCACCTACATGGAATTGCTGCACAGCAATCCGCAGTTGCCCTTCTCCCTTCTCGCCACCCTGTGCGTGCGCCTGCACCGGCGGATCAACGAGATCGAGACGCTGTCGCTGAAGAACTCCACCCACCGCGTGGTGCGCTACCTGATCACCCAGCTCAACCGCCAGGGTGGCGAAAGTGGCCGCTTCGAGCTGCCGATGGCCAAGCAACTGGTGGCCGGGCACCTGTCGATCCAACCGGAGACTTTCTCCCGCGTGCTGCGGCGGCTGATCGACGAGAACATCATCGACCTCAACGGCCGCACCGTGCAGGTACTCGACGTCGCGCGACTGGAACAGTTCGAGTAAGCCATGCGCCAGTGCCTGTACTGCCGGCACGAGAGTCCCGAGGACACTGCGGATTGCCCGCAGTGCGGGATGCCCCTGCCGGTGGACCAAACCGCAGCGCGCCAGCGCCGCCAGCGGAGATTCGCGTGGTACTGCGCGTTCCTCGCGCTGTTCTGCCTCGTCATGATGCTCTGGCTGCCGCGCTGAGCCCCAAACCGGACTGTCCCTTGTAGGAGCGAGCTTGCTCGCGAACAGGCCCCGCCGCGGGATTTGGTTCGCGAGCAAGCTCGCTCCTACAGACAGCTCTGTCAGCCTTGGCGACGGGTGAGCTGCCGGTAGAGCTGCGGCAATTGCACCGGCAGTTGCGCCGGATCGTTGATCAACAGATAGCCCTGGCTGCCAAACAGGTGCGGCAGGTAGTCCGCCGCCTCGCGGTCAATGGTGATGCAGAACGGCACCAGCCCTGCGCGACGGGCTTCCAGCACCGCCTGGCGGGTGTCCTCGACGCCGTAGCGCCCCTCGTACAAATCCAGATCATTGGGTTTGCCGTCGGTGAGGATCAGCAGCACGCGCTGGCGCTCCTTGCGCTCCAGCAGCAATTGAGTGGCCCGGCGGATGGCCGCGCCCATGCGCGTGTAGTAACCAGGGCGCAGCGCGCGGATACGCCCGCGTACGACATCGTTGTGGCGCTCATCGAAGGTTTTCAGCTTGGTCAGGCGCACCTGCTGGCGACGCAGCGAGGAGAACCCGTACAGCGCGAAGCGGTCACCCACCGCCTGCAGCGCCTCGCCGAACAGCAGCAGGCTGTCGCTGATCAGGTCGATCACCCGGTGGTCGTTGTCGATGTGCGCGTCGGTTGACATCGACAGGTCCGCCAGCAGCAGGCACGCGAGATCGCGACGGGTCTGCCGGCGTTCGAGGAACAACCCCGGCTCGCTGCACGCGCCAAGGCGCCGTTCGACGCTGAAATCCAGCCAGGCTTCCAGGTCCAGTTCTGCGCCCTGGGGTTGCCGGCGCAACCATTGCGGCTGTTGGCGCAGACTCTCGAACTGCCGACGCAGGCGCCGCGCGATAGGTGCCAGGGAATCCGGGAGCGGTGCCGGCACGGCGTCGCGGGGCAGCATCGGTTGCAGGCAGACATGGTCGTCGATCAGTTGCTGGCGGCGGTAGTCCCATTCCGGCAGGCGAACCCCCTCGCCCAGCGGCACGTCGTCGAAGTCGGCGGCCGGCAGGTCGAGGTCGAGCTTCAGCCCGCCGCCCTTCTTCTGCCGTTGCCGGGACATACTCAGGTGATCGAGGTCATCGGCGACCTTGGCCGCATCCAGGTCCTCGCTGTCATCGCCGGCGCGATCCAGTTCGATGTGCTCGGACCAGCTGAACAGGTTTTCCAATCGGAACAACAGCAGGCCGCCCCGGCCGGGATCCTGCTCGACCCGCTCGGCGCGCTTGCGTGCCAGGCCCTTGGCTTCGCTGTGGGCGGAACGACCCTGCTCGTCGCCGTCGATCAGGTCGGTATGTTGCGGCGCGGCCAGGCGTTGCGGCGGGTAAAGCCACAGCGGCACCGGCCAGGGAGCCTTTTCACTGCGCGGCAGGCGCTCGACGCTGCCCGGATCGCGCAGCGCACGTTGCAGTGCCAGTTCCAGCTCCGCTTCGGCGGGCGGCAGGTCACCCGCATCAGGACGCAGACTGAGCAACGCTTCCACCAGCCGACGGTAGCGCGGGCGCAGCAACGGATAGCGCTCCAGCACGGCACGGGTCCAGGCCTGGTTGTCGCGCGCCCAGTGGCGCATCGGCTGACTGTGGGCGGCGAGCAGCGCCAGCCAGCGGTACAGTTCGCGGTTCAGCCCGGCGTCGGGGAACACCGCCAGCTGCGCGGGCAGGCGCAGGGAATCGGCGTCGAACCAGGCCACCGGCAATTGCTGGCAGGTACCGGCCACTTGTTGCAGCAGGCTGCGGCGCACCAGCAGTTCGCGGGCGCTGGCCGCCTCCACGCCGACCCCGGCTTCGCCGCCGGTGCCGCGGAACAACAACAGCAGGCTGCGGCGCATGTCATCCAGGGTCACCGCCGCCTCTTCGAACTCCGGGCTGGCGCGACGGGTGATGAAACGGTGCCAGGCGCGGCCGAAGCCTTCTTCGATTTCGAGGTGGATGGTCATGGAGCCTCCAGGGGGAAAGCAGGTACAGGGCGGCACGGCGCCAAACGCCACGCCGAACCAGTCCCCTCTCCCCCGCCCTCTCCCTAAAGGGAGAGGGAGCTATCCGAGCGGCTGGAAGATGCCTGCCTCCCGATAACTCCCATCATGAAAAAAAGGCCCGCCGCAAAGCGGACGGGCCCGGCTGGACGGTATCGCTCAGCTCACCTGAGCCGCGCCGGAGGCAACGGCCACGCGACCGCGCTGGCGGAAGCTGAGCAAGTAGCAGATCAGCCCGATGAAGAAGCCGACACCGGAGTACAGGCGCAGCCAGAAGAAGATCTTCAGCTGGTCGACCGTGGCCATGAACGGCATGGCGGCGCCATCGGCGGGCATGCGTTGCAGCCAGACCTGGACGATGCCGGCAGCGGTGAGCATCAGGGTGATCAGCAGCATGGAGATGGTCATCAACCAGAAGCCCCAGATCTCCAGGCTCTGCGCGCGGGCGTCAGGCGCTTCGCCGATGCCCCGCAGGCGCGGCATGGCGTAACTGATCATGGTCATGACGATCATCGCGTAGGCACCGTAGAAGGCCAGGTGACCGTGGGCGGCGGTGAGCTGCGAGCCGTGGGTGTAGTAGTTCACCGGAGCCAGGGTGTGCAGGAAGCCCCACACGCCAGCGCCTAGGAAGGCGGTCACGGTGGTGCCCAGAGCCCACAGCGCGGCGGCCTTGTTCGGGTGTTCGCGGCGGCGACGGTTCACCATATTGAAGGCGAACAGCACCATGGCGAAGAACGGCAGCGGCTCCAGCGCGGAGAAGATCGAACCCAGCCACAGCCACACGCCCGGTGCGCCGATCCAGAAGAAGTGGTGGCCGGTGCCGATGATGCCGGTGATCAGGGCCATGGCGATGATCACGTAGAGCCATTTCTCCACGACCTCGCGGTCGACGCCGGTGATCTTGATCAGCACGAAGGCCAGCATCGCGCCCATGATCAGTTCCCACACGCCTTCCACCCACAGGTGCACGACCCACCACCAGTAGTACTTGTCGCGCGACAGGTTTTCCGGGTTGTAGAAGGAGAACAGGAAGAACACCGCCAGGCCCACCAGACCGGTCATCATTACCACGCTGACGGCGGTCTTGCGGCCCTTGAGCATGGTCATGCCGATGTTGAAGAGGAAGCCCAGCGCCACCACCACGATGCCCATCTTGGTGATGGTCGGCTGTTCGAGGAACTCCCGGCCCATGGTCGGCAGCAGCTCGTTGTGGGTCAGCTTCGCCAGGCCAGCATAGGGCACCAGCAGGTAGCCGAGGATGGTGAGCACGCCGGCGATAGCGAATACCCAGAACAGCACGATGGCCAGTTTCGGGCTGTACAGCTCGCGATCGGCCTCTTCGGGGATCAGGTAGTACGCCGCGCCCATGAAGGCGAACAGCAGCCAGACGATCAGCAGGTTGGTGTGCACCATCCGCGCCACGTTGAAGGGGATCGCCGGGAACAGGAAGTCACCGATGACGTACTGCACGCCCATGATCAGCCCGAAGACGATCTGCCCGACGAAGAGCATCAGGGCGAACACGAAGTACGGCTTGGCCACCGACTGCGAGGCGAATTTCAGATAGGGATTGCCCGGGTTCATGCTCAACCCTCCTTGTTCGGCGGCCATTTGTTGGTGTCGATCTTCGATGTCCACAGCAGGAACGCCGCGAGGTCGGTGACCTCCTGGTCGCTCAGGTGGAACTGCGGCATCTGCCGGCGACCGGGCACGCCCAGCGGCTGCATCTTCATCCAGGCCGCGAGGAAGCTGCCGAAGGCCGCATCACCGCCACGGCGGATGGCGACATTGCCCAGCTCCGGCGCGAAATAGGCGCCTTCACCGAGGATCGAGTGGCACCCCACGCAGTTGTTCTGTTCCCACACCAGCTTGCCGCGCACCACCGACTCGGTGAGCTCACTCTGGTTGGTGCGCTGGGGGAAGGTGGTTTCGGTGTGATAGGTCAGCGCGAGGAACACCAGGAAGAAGAAAACGCCTCCTCCCAGGTAGATGTTCCTCGCCATCCCTTTGGTAAATGTCTCTGACATGGGGCCCTCCTAGGTCACGGTCGGCGCCATTGTAGGAAGCGTCCTAGGACGTCTCGCTTGATGGCAATCAAGAAAGACCAATGCTTCTAGTCAGGTATTTTTCCGTATTTAAATCAGTGGGTTGCGTGCAGGGCCAGAATCAGGCCGGTGACCACCAGTGGCCAGCCGAGCAGCAGCGATTGCCACAGGCGTGGGCCTCGGTTCAGCTCCATGAAGCGCAGCACGATGATCCAGGCCTTGCCCAGGCCCAGCAGCAGGATCACCGTTACCGGCAGCAGCACGTCGGGCGCGTGGTGGCCCAGCCACACCGCCGCCATCGACATCGGCAGCAACGCCAGCCAGGCGAACAGCAGCGTCTTCATGAACCGGGCGCCAGCACGTAGACCAGCGGGAAGATCACCACCCAGACCAGGTCGACCATGTGCCAGTAGAGTGCGCCGGACTCCAGCCCACCCAGGGCGTCGCTGCGGTAGGCGCCGCGCAGGCAGCGCAGGGTCATCCAGCCGAGGATCACCAGTCCCAGCAGCACGTGCAGGAAGTGGAAACCGGTGATCAGCCAGAACAGGGTGAAGAAGGTGCTGTGTTCCAGGTCCAGCCCGCGTACGGCGAGATGGTGGTACTCGCTGGATTTCAGCGCGACGTGGGCCAACCCCAGCAGCACCGCCACGCCCAGCAGGGCGGCCGCATGGCGCTGCCGGCCGTGGCGCACCTGCTCCACCGCCAGCGCCGCGCAGAATCCGGCGGTGAGCAGGGTCAGGGTCAGCGCCAGGGCGGTGGACAGGTCCAGTTGCGCACGCCCGGCACGGAAGCCTTCGATGTCCAGATGCTGGGTCACGGCGAAGACGATGATGAGGATGGCGAAGACCGTTAGCTCGGCGAGGATGAACAACCACATCGCCAGGTCACCCGGCAGGCGCCGGGTACTGAGCATTGCCTCAGGCGAAGTGGACATCGACCAGGTCCATCAGCGCCGCGACCGTGGCCTCGTCGTCCGACAGCGGCTCGGCGAGCCCGGCGCGGCAGGCATCGCGGGGTGCCACGCCGGCATTGAGCAGCCGCGCGGTAAGCACCAGCAGGCGTGTCGAGCAGACCTCTTCCAGCTCCTGCCGGCCCAGTCGGCGCAGGGCCACGCCCAGTTGCGTCAGGCGTTGCGCCAGCTCCGGCGCCACATTGGCCTCGCGGATGATGATCGCAGCCTCGGCGTCCGGCGTCGGGTAGTCGAAACGCAGGGCGACGAAGCGCTGGCGCGTACTGGGCTTCATGCCCTTCAGTAGGTTCTGATAGCCGGGGTTGTAGGACACCACCAGCATGAAGCCCGGTGGCGCCACCAGGGATTCCCCGGTGCGTTCGATGAACAATTCGCGGCGATCGTCCGCCAGCGGGTGCAGCACGACCACGGTGTCCTGGCGCGCCTCCACCACTTCGTCCAGGTAGCAGATGCCGCCTTCGCGCACCGCACGGGTCAGTGGGCCGTCCTGCCACCAGGTGCCGTCGCTGCCGATCAGGTGGCGGCCGACCAGGTCCGCCGCCGACAGGTCGTCATGGCAGGCCACGGTATACAGCGGCAGGTTCAGGCGCTGCGCCATGTGCTGGACGAAGCGGGTCTTGCCGCAACCGGTCGGCCCCTTGATCAGCACCGGCATGCCCTGGGCGGAGGCGTGGGTGAACAGCGCCACCTCGTTGCCGGTCGCCTGGTAGAAGAGCGGCTCGATGTTCTGGGCGGGGGCGTTCATGGCGAGGATATCTCTGTAGGAAGTTTCGGTAGGCAAGCTAATCAGCCAGGTCCCCTCTCTCAAGCGCGACGAGAGCAGTTCTTGATTGCCATCAAGCCAGCACCACTCGGGCCACTCCTAGAATCGCCGCAGAAGCCGGGCGGGAAGCCGGCGAAAACGATCGGCGCCCCGAGGCGCCAAGCCTGAGGAGAGACGTTCATGAACAAAGCCCTGGTTGTCCTGCTGTTCGGCGGCTTGCTGGTGCAGACCACCGCGATGGCCAGCACCGGCGAGGAGCTGTTCAAGGCCAAGGCCTGCGTGGCCTGTCACGCCGTCAACAAGACGGTGGTCGGCCCGGCCTTCAAGGAAGTCGCCGCGAAGTACGGCGCCGATGGCGTTGCGCACATCAGCAACAGCATCAAGACCGGCAGCAAGGGTGTCTGGGGGCCGATCCCGATGCCGGCGAACGCCGTCAGCCCGGACGAGGCCAAGACACTCGCCGAATGGATCGTCACCCTCAAGTAACGCCGCACCAGCAGTCCACCGCTCGCGGCCGGCACGCTCAGAGCCGGTCGCTTCTCTCCAGCAGCGCCAGGCAGGCATCCGCCGGCACCGGCTGGCTGATCAGGTAGCCCTGTATCTCGTCGCAACCGTGGGCGCGCAGGAAGCGCAGCTGCTCGGCGTGCTCGACGCCCTCCGCCACCACTTTCAGTTCCAGGCTGTGCGCCATGGCGATGATCGCGCGGGTGATCGCCGCGTCCTCGCCGCGTTCGGACAGGTCGCGGATGAAGGTCTGGTCGATCTTCACGTAGTCCACCGGGAAGCGCTTGAGGTAGCTGAGCGAGGAATAGCCGGTGCCGAAGTCGTCGATCGCCAGCTTCACGCCCATCTCGCGCAACTGGCGGAAGGTCGTGGTGACACTCTCGACGTTGTCCAGCAGCTGGCTTTCGGTGAGCTCGAGCTCCAGCAGGTGCGATGGCAGGCCGGTATCGTCCAGCACGGTGCGCACCAGGTCGACCAGGTTGCCGGTGCGCAGCTGGTGCACCGAGAGGTTCACCGACACCCGCAGCTCGCGCCCATGCTTCTGCCACGCGCGGGCCTGCTGGCAGGCGCGGCGCAGGACGAACTCGCCGATGGCGCCGATCAGCCCGGTTTCCTCGGCGAGGCCGATGAAATCGCCGGGCGGGACCATGCCCATCTCCGGGTGGCGCCAGCGCACCAGCGCTTCAGCGCTGTCCAGGCGCTCGTTGGCGAGGTTCAGCTTGGGCTGGTAGTGCACGTCCAGCTGGCCTTCGTCGATGGCCTTGCGCAGGCGGGTTTCCAGTTGCAGGCGCTCCAGGGTGCAGGCCTGCAGGTTGTCGGTGAAGAACTGGAAGGTATTACCGCCCAGGTGTTTGGCGTGCTGCATGGCCATGTTCGCCTGGCTCATCAGCGCGGAGATTTCCCAGGCGTTATCCGGCAGCAGGCTGATACCCACCGAGGCGCTGACCACCAGTTCGTGGCCGCCCACAGTCATCGGCGTGCGCAGCTTGGCCAGCAGGCGGCTGGACAGCCGCGCCAGCGCCGCGAGGCTGGCGTAGGAATCGATCAACACGGCGAATTCGTCGCCGGACAACCGGGCAATGGTGTCGGCTTCCGGCACCGTCTGGGTCATGCGTCGCGACATCTGCCGCAACAGCTGGTCGGCGACCTCATGCCCAAGGCTGTCATTGAGCAGCTTGAAGCGGTCCAGGTCGATCAGCAGCAGCGCCGCCGTGCGACCCTCCTGGCGCGCGCGCTGGCTGGCCTCGTGCAGGCGCTCCTTGAACAGCGTTCGGTTGGCCAGCCCGGTGAGTTCGTCGTAGTGCGACAGGTAGCGCAGGCGCTCCTCAGCGTCGCGGCGGGCGGTCAGGTCGGCGAAGAAACCGACCACATGGGCGACCTGCCCGCGGCTGTCGCGCACCACGTTGAGCTGCAGCCACTGCGGGTACAGCTCGCCGTTCTTGCGCGTCTCGATCAGCTCACCCTGCCAGGTGCCCTGACGCTCCAGCTCGGCACGGATCGACTGGTAGCGGCGCAGGGCTTCGGAGGAGCCCATCAGACGCGCGACGTTGTGCCCCAGTACCTCTTCGCGGCGATAGCCGGTAAGGCGGGTGAATGCCTCGTTGAGGGCGATCAGCCGGTAATCCGGGTCGAGGATGATGATGCCTTCGCTGGCGGCCTCGAACACCGTGGCCGCCAGCCGTTGTTCTTCCTCGCGCTGCTTGCGGGTGGAAATGTCGGCACGGGTGCCGACCATCCGCGTGACCTGGCCGCGGCCGTCACGCTCCATCACCCGGCCGCGGTCTTCCACCCAGACCCAGTGGCCGGAGGCGTGGCGCACGCGGTATTCGATGCGGTAGCCGTCGGTGCGGCCCTTGAGGTGCTCGACCAGCGCGCGGCGCAGCAGTGGCACGTCATCCGGGTGCAGGCGCGGGCGCAGGTCATTGCGCACGCTCTTCACCGACTCCTGGGTGATGCCGAAGATCTCCTCCAGGTGCGAGTGGTGCACTTCGTCGGTCAGCAGGTTCCAGTCCCACAGGCCCAGCTCGCTGGCCTCCAGCGCCAGGGCCAGGCGTGCTTCGGTATGGCTGAGCTTGGCGCTGCCCGCCTCCACCCGCTCCTGCAGGGCGTCGCGGGCGCGGCAGAGTTCGCGCTCGGCGCGGCGGCGCTGCTCGACTTCGCGCTCCAGGTCCTGGTTCAGCGCCTCGGTCTGTGCCTTGGCGCGCTCCAGGTGCGCCACCAGCGCCTGGGCCTGGAAGCGCCGCAGCAGGCCGACATGCACCACCCGGTGAATCTGCCAGGCCACCACCAGCAGTGCCGCCAGCAGGATCACCCCGAGCACGCCCCAGCCCTGCTGCAGCGGGTTATCGCTGATCAATAAATAGGCAATGGACGGAAACAGGCAGGGCAAGGCGAAGGTGAGGAAGGCCGGCAGGCTGACCGCGTAGGCAACGCTGGCGGACAGGATGGCCGCGGCGATCAGGCCGAATACCAGGGATTGCTGGAGGAAGGCATCCGGTGGCACCAGGGCGATGGCGGCAAAGGCGAGGGTCAGCCCCGAGGCGCCAGCGCCGAACAGGAAGGTGCGCTGCCAGTGCGGGCTGGCCTGGCGCTCGGCGGACGCGGCATTGAAGGCGGATACCTGGATCAGCCGCAGCACGGCCAGCAGCACCAGCGAAACCAGCCAGCCGGCGAGCAGCCCCGGCTTTACGTATTCCCACAGCAACCCGGCGCAGGCCAGGCCGTTGAGCAGCATGAGCAGAGTCGGCACCCGCGAGCCCTGATAAAGCAGGCGCGTGCGTTCGACGGCAATTTCGTGAGCGTACTGCTGGCGGATCTCGGCATGGCTCACCGGGATCGCCGAAGGCTCTACATAAGCGGTCATAGGCGTTTTTCTTGTAGGTTCTGGCCTAGGCGTCGGCGGAGCATACCCGAGGAGGTAGCCCCACCCAAGCAGGATGATGGCAATTGGCTCCGCGCCCTCCCAACTTTCGTCGGGAAGACGCCGGACGGCGGGCGGGTTTGCCGGGGAAAACCGCCCGTCGGTAGAATGCCGCCCCATGAACGATGACATCTCCTACCTGCTCAACTCCCTCAATGACCCGCAGCGCCAGGCCGTGGCCGCGCCGCTGGGGCGCCAGCGCGTGCTCGCTGGCGCCGGGTCCGGCAAGACCCGCGTGCTGGTGCACCGTATCGCCTGGCTGATCCAGGTCGAGAACGCCTCGCCGCACAGCATCCTGGCCGTGACCTTCACCAACAAGGCCGCCGCCGAGATGCGCGCGCGGATCGAGCAGTTGCTGGGGATCAACCCGGCCGGCATGTGGGTCGGCACCTTCCACGGCCTGGCGCACCGCCTGCTGCGCGCGCACTGGCAGGAAGCCGGGTTGCCGGAGAACTTCCAGATCCTCGACAGCGACGACCAGCTGCGCCTGGTCAAGCGCGTGGTGCGCGAGCTGGGCCTCGACGAGCAGCGCTGGCCGCCACGCCAGGCGCAATGGTTCATCAACGGCCAGAAGGACGAGGGCAACCGCCCGCAGAACATCCAGACCGGCGGCGACCTGTACCTGGCAACCATGGTCAGCGTCTACCAGGCCTACGAAGAGGCCTGCGCCCGTGCCGGCGTCGTCGACTTCGCCGAGCTGCTGCTGCGCTCGCTGGACCTCTGGCGCGACCGCCCGAGCCTGCTGGAGCACTATCAGCGGCGCTTCCGTCACATCCTGGTGGACGAGTTCCAGGACACCAACGCCGTGCAGTACGCCTGGCTGCGCTTGCTCGGCAAAGGCGGCGAGAGCCTGATGGTGGTGGGCGACGACGACCAGTCGATCTACGGCTGGCGCGGCGCGAAGATCGAGAACATCCAGCAGTTCGGCGATGACTTCGCCGGCACCGAGGACATCCGCCTGGAGCAGAACTACCGCTCCACCGGCACCATCCTCAAGGCCGCCAACGCGCTGATCGCCAACAACAGCGGGCGCCTGGGCAAGGAACTGTGGACCGACGGCGTCGACGGCGACCCGATCACCCTGTATTCGGGCTTCAACGAGCACGACGAGGCGCGCTACATCGTCGAGACCATCGAGGATGCGCTGCGCAAGGACGGTCTGAAGCGCAGCGAAATCGCCATCCTCTACCGCTCCAACGCCCAGTCCCGCGTACTGGAAGAGGCGCTGCTGCGCGAGAAGATTCCCTACCGCATCTATGGCGGCCAGCGCTTCTTCGAGCGCGCCGAGATCAAGAACGCCCTGGCTTACCTGCGCCTGATCCGCCTGCGCGACGACGACGCTGCGCTGGAACGGGTGATCAACGTGCCGCCGCGCGGCATCGGCGAGAAGACCGTGGAGGCGATCCGCAATGCCGCGCGCCACAACGGCACCTCCATGTGGCGCGCGATCAACGACGTGATTGCCGCCAAGGCCGTGGCCGGCCGCGCCGCCAGTGCGCTCAACGGTTTCCTGGAAACCGTCGACCTGCTCGCGGTGAAGGTCGAAGGCATGCCGCTGCACCAGATGACCCAGATCGTCATCGAGCAGTCCGGCCTGATTACCTACCACAAGGAAGAAAAGGGCGAGAAAGGCCAGGCCCGGGTGGAAAACCTGGAGGAACTGGTCAGCGCCGCCCGCGCCTTCGAGACCCCGGACGACGAGGATACCCCGCCGCTGGTGGCCTTCCTCGACCATACCGCGCTGGAGTCCGGCGACACCCAGGCCGACGCCTTCGAGGACAGCGTGCAGTTGATGACGCTGCACAGCGCCAAGGGCCTGGAGTTCCCGCTGGTGTTCCTCGCCGGCGTGGAGGAAGGGCTGTTCCCGCACAAGATGAGCCTGGAAGAACCCGGCCGTCTGGAGGAGGAGCGCCGCCTGGCCTACGTGGGCATCACCCGAGCCATGCACCGTCTGGTCATGACCTACGCGGAAACGCGCCGCCTGTATGGCAGCGAAACCTACAACAAGGTCTCGCGCTTCGTCCGGGAAATCCCGCCGAGCCTGATCCAGGAAGTGCGCCTGTCCAACTCGGTGAGCCGTCCGCTGTCGGGCAACCAGCGCAGCGGCAACCTGTTCAGCGGCGCCAGCGTGCCGGACACACCGTTCAGCCTCGGCCAGTCCGTGCGCCACCCACTGTTCGGCGACGGCGTGATCCTCAACTTCGAAGGCTCCGGCGCCCAGGCACGGGTGCAGGTGAACTTCGACAGCGAGGGCAGCAAGTGGCTGATGATGGGTTACGCGAAGCTCGAAGCGATCTGAACCGTAGGGCGTACAACCGTTCGCGGTTGTACGCCGATGCACCGCGCCAGAATGGCGGTTCCAGTTCAGACCCGGAGCATGCTGAGACCAAGGCCAAACGGCGTATAACGCGGAGCGTTATACGCCCTACGCCCTTTGGTAGGAGCGAGCTTGCTCGCGAACCAACCCCGCAACGGAGTCAGTTCGCGAGCAAGCTCGCTCCTACAGTCAAACCTCAGTGATGCCCACCGCCGTTCTGCTCGAAGGTCTCGATCAGCGCCACCTGCATTCGCGAATGCACGCGGATGAACCAGCGCCAGAACACGGCGATCACCAGCGCGGCGATCAACGCCACCACCACCAGTAGCTCGCCCGGCGGCAGGATGCTCGAACTGAGCGCCGCCAGCAGCAGCATCATGCCGCCCAGCGACAGCAGCGGGATCAGCTCGGAAATCACCCGGCGCACACGGGCCGTGTGGCGCCCGGCGCTCTCCGCCTTCACGCCCATCTCCGCCAGCAGCATCGCCAGCGCCTTGAGCTTGCGGTAGGCGGCAATCAGGAACGGCAGCGACAGCATCAGCGCCGCGCCCCAGATCAACGCCTTGTGCAGCGCCTCGGGCTCGACGAACTGCGCCAGCCACTGGCCGATCTGCCCGGCGAAGAACGCCAGGCCGAAGAAGATGCCGATCACCAGGGTCAGGTTGACCCCGACCTGCAGCAGGATGCGCCGGATCATCCCGGCGAGGATCGCCTTGTCGCCGCGCGGCTTGATGCTGCGCAGCCATTCACCGTACAGGCTGAATACCCGCACCATGGGCGAAGGCAGGCTGCGCCCCAGGTACAGCGCCAGCGGGTCGGCCGAGCGGATCAGGTAGGGCGTCAGCAGGGTGGTGATGGCCGACACGCCGACCACCACCGGGTAAAGGAAGTCGCTGGTCACCCCCAGGCTCATGCCCAGCGCGGCGATGATGAAGGAGAACTCGCCGATCTGCGAAAGGCCCATGCCCACGCGCATCGACGTACGCCCGTCGTTGCCGGCAATAAAGGCGCCGGCACCGCAGGACACCAGCTTGCCGGCAACCACCACCAGGGTGATCACCAGGATCGGCGCGGCGTAGTCCACCAGTACCTTGGGGTCGATGGTCAGGCCGATGGCGACGAAGAAGATCGCGCTGAACATGTCGCGCACCGGCTCCATCAGCCGTTCGATCTGAATCAGCTGGCGCGACTCGGCCATGATCGCGCCGATCAGGAAGGCACCCAGGATCATGCTGTATTCCAGCTTCACCACCAGCAGGCAGAAGCCGAAGCACAGGCCCAGCACCGTCACCAGCAGCATCTCGTTGCTTTCGAATTTCGCCACGTAGGCCAGCAGACGCGGCACCAGCAGGATGCCGACGACCAGCGCGACGACCATGAACAGGCTGAGCTTGCCGACCGTGGAGAACACCTGGTCGGCCTCCACCGTGCCGCTCACGGCAATGCCGGAGAACAGCGCGATGATGCCGATGCCAAGGATGTCCTCGATGATCAGAACGCCGAAGATCAGCTGGGCGAAGCGCTCGTTCTTCATCTTCAGGTCGCCCAGGACCTTGATGATGATGGTGGTGGAGGACATCGCCAGGATCGCGCCGAGGAACAGCGAGTCCATGGTGCTCCAGTCGAACAGGCGGCCGATCTCGAAGCCGGCCCAGATCATCAGGGTGATTTCCAGGAACGCGGCGATGAACGCCGTGGCGCCGACCTGGAACAGCTTGCGCAGGGAAAACTCCAGCCCCAGGCAGAACATCAGGAAGATCACTCCCAGCTCGGCGAGGGTCTTGATCGTCTCCTCGTCGTGCACCAGCGCGAAGGGCGGGGTGTGCGGGCCGATGATCACCCCGGCGATGATGTAGCCCAGCACCACCGGCTGCTTGAAGCGATGGCAGAGGATGGTGACGAAGCCGGCGATCAGCATGATCACCGCGAGGTCCTGGATGAAGTCGATGGCATGCATGGTCGGCGGTCCTCGCGGCGTGGGGTCAGGGGATCGCGCGGCTGACGGCCTCGCTCAGCGAAGCCTACCATCCGAGCGTTCCGACAGGCGGCTCTGAAAGAATCAGTAACAGACTGATTTGGAAAGGGATTCATTCGCCCCCATATCAGGGGGCGAGCCCACACAGGGCAACAGCACGAAACAAAATCCGGCTGGCTCTCACCGGCCCCGGCCTGCAACATGACGTGCGTCGTATACCAACCAAGAGAATGACAACGATGAAGCGCTTTCTCAGCCTTGCCATGGCCTTCTGTGTCGCCGTGACGCTCAGCCTCGACGTCAACGCCGCCAAACGTTTCGGTGGCGGCAAGAGCATGGGCTCTGCGCCGAGCCACCAGACCCGCCAGGCGCAACCTAACGCCGCTCCGAATTCCCCGACTGCCGCCGGCCCCGCCGCGACCGGTGCCGCCGCAGGCGCTGCTGGCGCTGCCGCCAAGAGCGGCGCTTCGCGCTGGCTCGGCCCGCTGGCCGGCCTCGCCGCCGGTGGCCTGCTCGCCTCGATGTTCATGGGTGACGGCTTCCAGGGCATGCAGTTCCTCGACATCCTGATCATCGCCCTGATCGCGTTCATCGCCTTCCGCTTCATCGCCTCCCGTCGCCGCCAGCAGCAGGGCCAGCAGCCCGCCATGGCCGGTGGACATGCGCCGATGCAGCGTGAAATGCCCGCCGCCCCGCCATCGATCTTCGGCGGTGCGTCGCGTCCGGTGATGGACAGCCGTCCGGTGATCAACGCCCCGAGCTGGTTCGATGAAACCCGCTTCATCGGCGCTGCCCGCGAGCACTTCATGTCCCTGCAGCAACACTGGGACGCCAACGAGATGGACAAGATCGCCGAGTTCGTCACCCCGCAGATGCTGCAGTTCCTCAAGCAGGAGCGCGCTGATCTGGGCGACGCCTACCAGTCGACCTACATCGACAACCTCGATGTGCAACTCGAGGGCGTGGACGACCAGGCCGAGAAGACCATCGCCACCCTGACCTTCAGCGGCGTGTCGAAGTCCTCGCGCTTCGACCAGGGCGAGCCCTTCAGCGAAAGCTGGCGCATGGAGCGTGCCCAGGGTGACAACCAGCCCTGGCTGGTCGCTGGCATCCGCCAGAACTGATCCTGCACGTGAAGAAGAAGCCCGGCGAATGCCGGGCTTTTTCGTTTCCCGCGAAACACTCCTGCGCCGGGCTTACCCTCACCCCGGCCCTCTCCCCTTGGGCGAGGCCCAGGGGTGAGGGCGCTTCCGGGATACCTGAGGCCAGAGCGCCGCTCGTCCGGACAATGCCCATGCAGTGGTCTTGCGCGAAGGGCCGGCTACTACTGTATAAAGCGCGCCATTAGCGAACGTAGAGAGGCCCCGCCTGTGGAAGATGTGATCGAAAAGCTTCGTGAAGCCAACGAGCCGGTTCCGGTACCGCTGGAACTGCCCGATGAAGAACTGCTGGTGGAAATCGAAGAGGCTCTGCTGATCGGCATTCCGTCGGAATTCCGCGAATTCCTCCTGCTGGTCAGCGACGTCGTTTACGGCCGCCTGGAACCCGTCACGGCGACCGATCCACAGTCCCACACCTACTTGCCGGAAGTCGCGGCCGTGGCCTGGGCCAACGGCCTGCCACGCGAGCTGATCCCGCTCTGCGCCGATGGTGACGACTACTACGCGGTCGCCGAGGACGGCGAGGTGATCCTCTGGGCCGACGGCGAGCTCACCGAGGAAACCTGGGACTCCGTCTGGACCTGGGCACGCGACGTATGGCTGGATACTTGAAGCCCGGTATCGGAATTTCCTGAAACTTCCATGGTCACACAGGCAACCCAGCGTACCTCCAGCCCTCGCTGCCCGGGCGGGTACGATGCCCCGTGGAGAAACTATGAAGTTGAAAGCCTTGTTCACCTGCCTGTTGCTGCTCGGCCTCGCCGGATGCGCCGACAAGGCCGTGGTGACGCTGCAGGACGGCAGCGAAATCCTGGTGAAGGATCACTCCGACTACGACAAATACAATGACTACTACGAATTCGAACAGCTCAACGGCGAGACGATCCTGATCAAGAAGGACAACGTCCGCTTCATCAAGACCCCCTGAAGGGCGCCCTAGCGCGCCCCGAGCCTTCCCCCGCTTTCCAGCTCAAGCAGATTGAGCAGGTACTGGCCGCAGTAGCCCAGGTCCTGTTCGATGGCTTTGCGCGCGCCTGCGCCATCGCCACGCTCCAGCGCCAGCAGGGTGTCTTCGTGGAAGTCGTTCAGGCGCAGCGACAGGTCGGCCTCGGTGAACAACCGGTTGAAGAACGGGCCGACCTGCAGCCAAAGCGCCTCGATCATGCGCAGCAGCGTGGGGTTGCCGCAGGCGCGGTAGAGCGTCAGGTGGAACAGGCTGTTGGCTTCCAGGTAGCCCTGGACGTCGCGGGCGTTGAGGGCGACCTCCATACGCTCGGTGCAGTCGCGCAGCACTGCCATGTCGCTGGATTTCAGGTGCCGGGCCGCGTCTTCGACCGCCAGTCCCTCCAGGGATTGCCGCACCTGCAAAATCTGCAGGTAGCGTTCGCGGGTCATCACCGGCACCCGTAGCGAGCGCTGCGGCTCGCCTTCCAGCGCGCCCTCGGCCACCAGCCGTTGCAGAGCGGCGCGAACCGGCATCGGGCTGGTGCCCCATTCATCGGCCAGGTCGCGGATTTTGAGCCGCTCGCCGGGCTGGAAGCGCCCGCTCAGCAGGGCCTGGCGCAGGTTCTGGTACAGCTGTTCCTGAAGGTTGTCGGCCATCGCGAATTACTCCCGGCCGGCCGGCGGCGCCGGCAGTTGGGCGAAGGTCAGGCTGCAGTCGTGCTTCATCTTGCTTATCCCTTGTTCTCGATCAGACAGTTGCCGCCATCCACCACCAGCACTTCGCCGGTGATGTAGCTGGCTTCGGGCGAGGCCAGGAAGGCGATGGCGGCCGCCACCTCTTCCGGTCGCCCGGAACGGCCGAGCGGCGTGCGCCGTCCGGCCTGGATTTCTTCCTCGCTGCTGGAGCCGGTGGCAATCCAGCCCGGTGCCACGCTGTTCACCGTCACCCCGCGGCGCGCCACCTCCAGCGCCAGGCCCATGCTCATGCCGAGCATTCCGGCCTTCGCCGCGCTGTACGCCGACTCACCGGGATTGCTGGCACGAACGCCGGTCGTGGAGCTGACGTTGACGATGCGCCCGTAGCCGCGCTCCAGCATCCCCGGCAGCAACGCGCGGGTGAGCAGGAAGGCGCTGGTCAGGTTGCGCGCCAGCGACAGGTTCCAGGTCGCCAGGTCCATCGCCGCCAGTTCAGCGAAGGGCTCCGGGCTGCCCTGCATGGCCATGCCGGCGTTGTTCACCAGCACGTCTACCCTTCCCCATTGCGCCTGGGCCCAGTCGGCCAGTTGACGAACGTCGTTCTCGTTGGTCAGGTCGGCGGGCAGCGCGCGAGCCTCGAAGCCTTCGGCGCACAGTTCCCCTGCCCGCAGCAGGACGCGCTCGCTGCTGGCAGTGAGCAGCAGTTTCACGCCACGGCGCGCCAGCCGGCGGGCGCTGGCGAAACCGATGCCGGATTCGCTGCCTGCGCCACTGACCAGGGCAACCTGACCGGCCCAGGCGGACTCATTCGTGACATCTTTCATAGGCATCTTCTTTATCTGTGATCACAGAATTCGTTACAGGGCAGATTATCAGGCAGTCGCACCGGTGTATTGACATTTTTGTGATCACAAATGGAAGATGTGCGAAATAACAAACGAGGTGTGCAACATGACCGCCAGCGGAATCGCCCAACAGGCCGTGGATCTCTTCACCGCCCGCGAGCGCCAGCGCTTCCTGGAACAGAATCCCAAGTCCGTCGCCCTTGCCGAGCGTGCGCACAAGTCGCTGTACGCCGGTGTGCCGATGCACTGGATGGCCGACTGGTCCACGCCCTGCCCGCTGTTCGTCGAACGCGCCCAGGGCGCCCGCTTCTACGACGTCGACGGCCATGACTACGTGGACTTCTGCCTGGGCGACACCGGCAGCATGTTCGGCCACTCGCCGGCGCCGATCGCCCGCGCCCTCGCCGAACAAGGCGCCCGCGGCCTGACCAGCATGCTCCCCGGGGAAGATGCCGTGGTCTGCGGCGAACTGCTGGCCGCGCGCTTCGGCCTGCCCTACTGGCAGGTGACCGCCACCGCCACCGACTCCAACCGCTACGTCCTGCGCTGGGCCCGCGCAGTGACCCAGCGCAAGACCCTGCTGGTGTTCGACGGCTGCTACCACGGCACCGTGGACGACGTAATGGTGCGCTACCGCGACGGCGAAACCGTGCACCGCTCCGGCCTGGTCGGCCAGGCCTACGACTTGACCCAGCACAGCCGCTCCATCCCGTTCAACGACGTCGAGGCGCTGGAAGCCGCGCTGGCCCAGGGCGACGTCTGCGCGCTGCTCTGCGAGCCGGCGATGACCAACATCGGCATGGTCCTGCCCGATCCGGGCTTCATGCAGAAGTGCCGCGAGCTGACGCGCAAGTACGGTTCGCTGCTGATCATCGATGAAACCCACACCATCTCCACCAACATCGGTGGGTGCACGAAGCTGTGGCACCTCGACCCGGACTTCTTCGTGGTCGGCAAGCCGATTGCCGGCGGCGTGCCCTGCGGCATCTTCGGCTGCAGCGCGGAGATGGCCGAACGCATGGCCGCTTCGCGCAAGAGCGCCCAGGAAGACAGCCATGGCCACGGCCACAGCGGCATGGGCACCACGCTCTCGGCCAACGCCCTGGCCATGCACTGCATGCGCGCCAACCTGGAACAGGTAATGACCCAGGCGGCCTACGACCACATGCTGCCGCTGGCCAAGCGCCTGGCCGACGGCTTCCGCCGCCTGATCGCCAAGCACGACCTGAAGTGGTCGGTGACCGAGCTGGGCGCGCGCAGCGAGTTCCAGTTCTGCCCCGTCTCCCCGCGCACCGGCGCCGAAGCCGAAGCGGCCTTCCATGACGAGCTGCAGATGGCGCTGCACCTGTACCTGATCAACCGCGGCATCCTGATCACGCCGTTCCACAACATGACCCTGTGCTGCCCGGACACCACCGCCGAAGACGTGGATCGCCTGATCGAGACCCTCGACACCGGCATCACCGAGCTGCTGGCCATCCCCGGCGCGCGCGAGGCCTGATCGAAACTCCCCCTGTAGGAGCGAGCTTGCTCGCGAACCCGCCCCGCAGCGGATTTACAAAAGAGCGTTCGCGAGCAAGCTCGCTCCTACGAAGAGACAATTCGGCGCACCGCGCCACCGAGGACCACCATGCAATTCGCCGATCGACAGGAAGCCGAAGCCTTCCTCGCCGCCCATCCGGACGTGCGCAGCATCGAACTGTTCATCATCGACTCCAACGGCATCCCGCGCGGCAAGCTGCTGCACCGCGACGAGCTGCTGGCGATCTACGACAACGGCCGCCCGCTGCCCAGCTCGATCCTCGCGCTGACCGTGCAGGGCGAGGATGTCGAAGGCACCGGGCTGGTCTGGGAAGTGGCCGATGCCGACTGCTGGACTTACCCGCTGCCCGGCAGCCTGACCCTGCAACCCTGGCGCACCAGCCCCACCGGCCAGTTGCAGGTGAGCATGCACCCGACCCAGGGCCTGCCCGCCACGCCCGCCGACCCGCGCCAGGCACTGTCCCGCGTGGTCGAGCGGCTGAAGGCCGACGGCTTCCACCCGGTGATGGCGGTGGAGCTGGAGTTCTATCTGCTGGACAAGCAGCGCGACGCCAACGGTCGCCCGCAACCGGCGCTGCAAATGAACGGCATCCGTCCGGAGGCGCCGCAGGTCTATGGCGTCTATGAACTGGAGCAGCTGCAGCCGTTCCTCGACGATCTCTACGCCGCCTGCGAAGTGCAGGGCCTGCCCGTGCGCACGGCGATCTCCGAATACGCGCCGGGCCAGGTAGAGCTGACCCTGGAGCACCGCTTCGACGTCATGCAGGCCATCGACGAAGGCGTGCGCTACAAACGTCTGGTGAAGGGCGTGGCGAACAAGCACGGGCTGCAGGCCTGCTTCATGGCCAAGCCGTTCGGCGACCGCGCCGGCTCCGGCATGCACCTGCACGTCAGCCTGGCCGACGAGCAGGGCAACAACCTGTATGCCAGCGAAGACATTCACGGCACCGAACTGCTGCGCCACTCCATCGGCGGCATGATGGCGCGCCTGCTGGACTCCCTGGCGATCTTCTGCCCCAACGCCAACTCCTTCCGCCGCTTCCAGGCCAACAGCTACGCACCGCTGGCCAAGAGCTGGGGCGTGAACAACCGCACCGTGTCGTTCCGCGTGCCCGGTGGCCCGGCCAAGAGCCGGCACATCGAGCACCGCATCTGCGGCGCTGATGCCAACCCGTATCTCGCGGCGGCGGCGATCCTCGCGGCCATCCACGAAGGCATCCGCGAACAGATCGACCCGGGCGCGCCCATCGTCGGCAACGGCTACGAACAGGCCACCGAGTTCCTCCCTACCGACTGGCTCACTGCCCTGCGCGCACTGGAGGCTTCGACCTGGGCCCGCGAGGCGCTGGGCGAGGAATTCCTCAAGGTGTTCCTGGCGATCAAGTGGGAAGAGTTCCGCCAGTTCATGGGCGAGGTGGGCGAGCAGGATTGGCGCTGGTACCTGCACCACGCGTGATTGGATGACCGAATCGGCGGAAGCAAAACGGCTCTTGTAGGAGCGAGCTTGCTCGCGAACGCCTCCGCGCCGGAGCGTGTTCGCGAGCAAGAACTGGGCGTCCCCCTCGTTCCTACAGGGGCAGCAACCCGCGGAGCCACCGATCGGCTCACCCGCCGACACGCAAGAGACTTACGAAAAATTTACCCTGTCAGACTGAAGAATCTGGTCTTTTCTTGGTCTGTAATTGCACGGGGCGCAGACGCGCTTCGTGGTCAACGCGGCCCCGCCGGTCTGCCTGCCGGCCGCCGTCCTCTCTCAGGCAGGGAGAACCCGTAGACAATGAGCACTCCTGTCGTACTGATCACCGGCGCTGCCGGTGGCCTCGGAAAAGCCATCGCCAAACGTTTCGCCCAAAGCCACTGGCGCATCGCCGCGACCGACGTGGACAAAGCCGGCCTGCATGCGCTCAACGCCCAGGTCCCGCTGGACGCCACCGCCGTCGGCGACCTGCGACGCGCCGACAACTGCCACAGCCTGATGTCCGACATCCTCGCCCGCACCGGCCGCCTCGACGCTCTGGTGAACGCCGCCGGTGTCTGGCGCGAAGGCCCGGTGGAAGACTTCAACGAGGACGACTTCGACCTGGTCATGGGGGTCAACCTCAAGGCCGCGTTCTACATGTGCCAGGCGGCAACGCCGTACCTCAAGGAAAACCACGGCTGCATCGTCAACATCTCCAGCGACTCCGGCCGCCAGGCCTATCGCGGCTCCGCGGCGTACTGCGCGAGCAAGGCGGCGCTGACCATGCTTACCCGCACCCTGGCGCTGGAGCTGGCCGAGTCCGGCGTGCGGGTCAACGCCATTTCCCCCGCCGACATCGCCACGCCAATGCTCGACTACCAGGCCGAGCGCTACGGCCAGGGCAATCCGGACAGCTACAAGCGCGCCCTGCTGAAGGATTATCCACAGGGCAAGGCATCACGCTTCATCCGCCCTGAGGAAGTCGCCGAACTGGTCTGGTACCTGTGCAAGCCGGAATCCGAGGCCATCACCGGCGCGGACCTGGCCATCGACTTCGGCCTCTCCGCCGGGCGCTGAGCCAACGATCGAGCAAACGGGCGGCCCAGGGGTCGCCCGTTTTCGTTGCGGGGCGTTGCGCGAACGGCAGATGCACCGTTGGCGAAGGGTCCACTGGCGCTGTTGGCCAATCAGGGATATAGAAAAAACTGTGTCGTCAGCCCCGCTCCGGTTGTCCAGAGTAAGGCCCTTTCCTTTTCCCAAGACAATTCCGAAGAGAATTCCATGGAACCTGGCAACCACCAGCTCAGCATGACCGTCCTGATGACTCCCGACATGGCCAACTTCTCCGGCAATGTCCACGGAGGCACCCTGCTCAAGTACCTCGACGAAGTCGCCTACGCCTGCGCCAGCCGCTACGCCGGCTACTACGTGGTGACCCTGTCGGTGGACCAGGTGATCTTCCGCCAGCCGATCCACGTCGGCGAACTCGTCACCTTCCTCGCTTCGGTGAACTACACCGGCCGTACCTCGATGGAGATCGGCGTGAAAGTGGTCACCGAGAACATCCGCGAGAAATCCGTGCGCCACACCAACAGCTGCTTCTTCACCATGGTGGCGCTGGATGACGACCGCAAGACGATCGAGGTGCCGCAACTGGTCCCGCAGACCAAGGACGAGAAGCGTCGCTTCGCCCAAGCCCAGCAGCGTCGGCAAATTCGTCAGGAGCTGGAACAGCGCTATCAGGAGCTTCGCGACGAATAAGCGACGTTCACGACATTTCCTGAAAAGAAATCGGGCGTGTCGTGGAAATTTCCTAATGCGTCAACAGGTTACCCTTGCGTGAAAGCAAGGTAGGAATTGATTACTACGCCTAAACTTTTCACACGCGGGTTTGCCCCCGTGACCCACCGTCGAGCGACCCGGTGCTGATGCGCAGTCCGGTCGCTCCCTGAGTGCCCGGAGCCCAGACCATGCATCACACCCCGCTACTGACTACTCTCGCCGTCGGCTTCGTGCTGGCCTTCGTCCTCGGCGCCCTGGCCAACCGCCTTCGCATTTCGCCGCTGGTGGGCTACCTGCTCGCCGGCGTGCTGGCCGGCCCCTTTACCCCCGGTTACGTCGCCGACCAGGCGCTGTCCGTGGAGATCGCCGAACTGGGCGTAATCCTGCTGATGTTCGGCGTCGGCCTGCACTTCTCGCTCAAGGACCTGCTGTCGGTCAAAGCCATCGCCATCCCCGGCGCAGTGGTGCAGATCGGCGTCGCCACCCTGCTCGGCCTGGGCCTGGCCTGGATGATGGGCTGGAACTTCGGCGGCGGCCTGGTCTTCGGCCTCGCCCTGTCGGTAGCCAGTACCGTGGTGCTGTTGCGTGCGCTGGAGCAGCGACAGCTGATCGACACCAAGCGCGGCCGCATCGCCATTGGCTGGCTGATCGTCGAAGACCTGGCGATGGTCCTCACCCTGGTCCTGCTGCCGGCGCTGGCCGGCTCCCTGGGCGGTACCTCCGACGGTGGCGACGGCGGCCTGCTGATGCCGATCCTGCTGACTCTGGGCAAGGTCGCCGCCTTCGTCGCGGTGATGATCCTGGGCGGCCGCCGCTTCGTGCCCTGGGTGCTGGAGCGCGTGGCCAAGACCGGCTCGCGCGAGCTGTTCACCCTGGCCGTGCTGGCTATCGCCCTGGGCATCGCCTACGGTTCGGCGGTGATCTTCGGTGTGTCCTTCGCCCTCGGCGCGTTCTTCGCCGGGATGATCCTCAACGAGTCCGAGCTGAGTCACGAGGCGGCGGAAAACTCGCTGCCGCTGCGCGACGCCTTCGCCGTGCTGTTCTTCGTCTCCGTCGGCATGCTGTTCAACCCGGCGATCCTGATCCACGAGCCGCTGCCGGTGCTGGCCACCTTCCTGGTGATCGTCTTCGGCAAGTCGGTGGCGGCCTACGTCATCGTGCGGATGTTCGGCCACCCCAACAGCACCGCGCTGACCATTGCCGCGAGCCTGGCGCAGATCGGCGAGTTCTCCTTCATCCTGGTCGGCCTGGGCGTGACCCTGAACCTGCTGCCCGAAGCGGGCCGCGACCTGGTGCTGGCCGGCGCGATCCTGTCGATCCTGGTCAACCCGCTGCTGTTCATCGCCATCGACCGCCTGCAGGCGCGCCAGGAGCTGAAGGCCGAGAGCGATCCGGGCGTGGTCCAGGTGGAACCCCAGGACCTGCCGCCGCCGGTGCTCGAGCACAACCATGCCATCCTCATCGGCCATGGCCGCGTCGGGGCGCTGGTGAGCGAGCGTCTGCGCAAGGACAAGGTGCCGGTCGTGGTGATCGAGGACAAGCGCGAGAAAGCCGCCGAGCTGCGCGAGCACGGCCTCTGCGTGGTGGTCGGCAACGCCGCCAATCCCGACGTCCTGAACCAGGCCAACATCACCTCGGCGCGCTGGCTGCTGATCGCAATTCCCAATGGCTTCGAGGCCGGGACGATTTCCAGCCACGCGCGGGCGATCAACCCGAACCTGGACATCATCGCCCGCGCCCACTTCGACGCCGAGGTGGACTACCTGGAGCAGAACGGTGCCAACCTGGTGATCATGGGTGAGCGCGAAATCGCTCGCGGCATGGTCGAGCGAGTCGAACGCAAGGACGCCACAGCGGCACCGGGCGACGACCACCTGCCGCAGTCGGCCTGACATCATGCTGCGCCGGCTCTACGACTGGACCATGCGCCTGGCGGGCCATCCGCGGGCAGAGCTGGCGCTGGGCGGGGTGACCTTCGCCGAGAGTTCGTTCTTCCCCATCCCACCAGACGCGCTGCTGGTGCCAATGGTCCTGGCCAACCGCGCCAAGGCCTGGCGCTATGCGGCGATCTGCATCGTCAGTTCGGTGCTGGGCGGCATCGCCGGCTACTTCATCGGCCTGCTGCTGTTCGAGACGGTGGGCCAGGCGATCCTGGCCTTCTACGGCCTGCAGGAAAACTTCGCCGAGGTTGCCGAGCGCTACAACGAGCTTGGCTGGCTGATGGTGCTGCTGGGCGGCGGCTTCACCCCGCTGCCCTACAAGCTGATCACCCTGACCAGCGGGGTGACCCAGCTCGACCTGGTGCTGTTCATCGCTCTCAGCGTGGTGGCGCGTACCCTGCGCTTCGCCGCCACCTGCGCCCTGCTGTTCTGGGCCGGCCCGGCACTGCGCGAAGCCATCGAGAAGCGCCTGGGGCTGGCGTTCGGCCTGCTTACGGCGATGGTGGTGGGCGGGTTGCTGCTGGGCAAGTACATGCTCTGAACCGTTCTTCGTAGGAGCGAGCTTGCTCGCGAACAGATCACCCGGCGGCTCTGGCGCTGGGCGGTTCGCGAGCAATAACGATAGCGTCCCCCTCGCTCCTACAGATCAGGCTCCGGCGCAAGGGCTTGCCCTCACCCCAGCCCTCTCCCATAGGGAGAGGGAGCCGGTCGGTGTGCTGTGGATATCTCAGAGTCAGCCGGCGAGCTGCGACATACCCACCCGCCCATGACAGTCCCCTCTCCCCTGGGAGAGGGTTAGGGTGAGGGGCACGCCCAGCGCAGGATTCCCCCCCAAGAACCCGTTCAGCTCACCCCAACTTCAACGCCTCGAACTTCACCCGCGGGTGGGCGATGCGGTCCTGGGCGCGCACCAGTTCCAGCTCGTAGCTGCCGCAAGCCTGGGTTTCCAGCAGCACTTCATGCACGGCCGCAGCGCAGAACTCGAAGGCGCTGCGCAGGTCATCGCCCAGCAGCAGGCGGGCGAGGAACAGCCCGGAAGTCAGGTCGCCCACACCCACCGGCTGGCGCGGGAAGGCCAGCAGCGGGCGGCGCAGGTGCCAGGTTTCGTCCAGCGTCACCAGCAGCATCTCGAAGGCATCCGCCGGCTTGCCGGGGTAGTTCAGGTGCTTCACCAGGATCGCCTTCGGGCCGCGCACGAGGAGGCCCCGGGCCATCGCCGCGCAGTCTTCCAGGGAAGTCGGCTGGCGATCACAGAAACTGTCCAGCTCCAGCTGATTCGGGCACAGGTAGTCGGCAACGGCAGCAGCCTCGTGGAGCAGGAACTCGCTGACCTCCGGGGCGACGATGCAGCCCTTCTCCGGATGGCCCATCACCGGGTCGCACAGATAGACGGCGCGCGGGTTCACCTCGCGGATGCGGCGCACCACTTCGAGGATCGAGCGGCCCTGCGCCGCGCTGCCCAGGTAACCCGACAGCACCGCGTCGCAGTTGCCCAGCTCGCCGATGGCGGCGATGCCATCCACCAGCGCGGGAATCTGCTCCGGCGGCAGCACCTGGCCCGTCCAGTGGCCATACTGGGTATGGTTGGAGAACTGCACGGTGTTCAGCGGCCAGACGTTCACCCCGACGCGTCGCATGGGGAACTCGGCAGCGCTGTTGCCGGCGTGACCGAAGACGACGTGGGACTGGATGGCGAGAACGTGGGGGGTGCGCGGCATAACGGTGTCCTGCTACAGAATGGGGCAGTATGGGGCGCAATTCACACGCTGTGAACATCCGCCTCTCGCCGCCCGACGGCGGAGTGAGTAAGCTGGTGCGCCGATTCCGAGGAAGCCGAAGTGGACCTGGGCAATCTTTTCATTTTCATGCTGGTTGTCGCGGGCGCCGCCTGGTGGTGGCGCGCCCATGGCATCCGCGAACGTGCGCTGGCGCTGGCCAAGCAGCACTGCGCGCGCGAGGGCGTGGAACTGCTGGATGATGCCATGGCCCTGCAGCGCTTCCGCTTCCAGCGCGACGGCCGCGGCAACCTGCGCCTGGCCCGCGAATACGCCTTCGAGTTCACCGCCACCGGGCAGGAACGCTACGCCGGCACCATCGCCATGTTCGGCCAGCACCTGGGCCGCGTCGAGTTGGCGCCCTTCCGCATGGAGCCCGAACCGCGCATGCCGGTCTCGCCGGTCGCCACCTTCCACCCTGCCGCCGCACCGGTCGATGAGGAAATCGTCGACGCCGTGTTCGACGACACCCCAGCGCCGCCACGCGCCAAGGCGGAAGTCGTGCGCCTGGACGAATGGCGCCGCGCGCACCAGGGCAAGAAGGTCGGCGACTAGAGCTAAGTACCTCTCAGCGTGCGTCGTCCTTCATCAACTCCCTGAATTCGGACACCCGGCTCAGCACTTGTTGCCAGTGCTCATTCATCAAGCGCCCCACTGTCCGGCTCAACAGCCAGCAGCGCCAGCGAAACAGCAGATGGTTCGCTCGCCGGTGATTCTGCCGGCACTTGCCGAACAACCAGTCCGCATCGAAGCCTGTCCACTCACCCGCCACCGACAAGGCATTGGGGTACACCGCCGGGACGACCTCGCGGCGGTAAATCGCCTCGAGTTCCGCGACGCAATAGTCACTTTCGGCCAGGGTCCGCGCGATGTAACTGAGGTCCGCATCGGTAGGCTCGGTATCCAGCCACAGCTCGGACAGCGCCAGCCAGACGGACTCGCGGGCGGGGTCGTTCACTCGTGGCCCAGCAGGAAGCGCGAGACTCGCTCGGCGCTCTCCTCAGGAAACTCCTGCATGAAGCAGTGCCCGCCGTCGACACACTGGCCACTCACCACCGTGTTCGATGCACACCAGCGCGCCACGGACTTGGGCACGAAGGGATAGGTGCGCTCGCCGAACAGCACCTGGGTCGGCGTGACCACCTTGTTCAGCGTCGGCCACAGCCGCTTGGGGAAGGAGCTGAAGATTTCCGCCTCGCGGCTGGGTCGACATTTCAGCTCGACGCCGGCCTCGGTGCGCTTCATCGCGTTCTCCACGTAGGCCCAGAGGGCCTCGTCGGTCCAGCCCCTGAAGATGCCCCGGCCATGCAGGCCGGCATAGGCCGCCTCGCGATCCGGCCACTGGCTGCGCCGCGAGCGCGCCTTCTGCACCATGGTGCGGCGCTTGTGCAGGCCGAGCACTTCGGAGAGCGCCATCACGCCGACCATCGCCGGGGTGAAGAGCACCGGGTCAAGCAACACAGCGCGGCGGAACAGCTCGGGGTGGCGACCAAGGACAAGACTCGTCAACACACCACCAAAGCTGTGCCCGGCGGCGTAATGCGGCACATCACCGAATACCTTGTTGCCGGCCTGGAAGGCTTCCACCGCCATCTCCGCATTGCGGTTCCAGCCGTGAAAGCGTCCGCCGTGGTCACTGTCTCCATGGCCCTGCACGTCGCACAGCCAGAGGTCGAAATCCTGAGCGAGGACTTTCAGCATCGGCTCGTAGGCGCGGCCGCAGAAGCCGTTGCCATGCAGGAAGTGCAGCAACGGCTTGCCACTGGGCTCGCTGCGCCAGCCGCGCAGGGTGAAACCGGCGGACCCTTCGTGGGTCCAGGACGACAACTGCATCGAAGCTCTCCATCGGGATGCGGCAGTTTAGCGAGGCAGCGGGGCGCCGGACCAGCGCGTGGTCATGCTATTGTCGCCGACCGTTGGTCGAACACCGTCGAACATGTCGCCTGCCCGCCCTCTTCGCCTGCTGCTGATCTGCCTGCTCCTGCTGGCCGGGCTGGTGCTGTCGGTATTCTGGGCCGGCGAGAAGGCGCGGCACCGCGCGCTGCTGGCCGAGGCAGAAGCCGCCCACGAACAGCTCGGCCTCTACGCCAACTCCCTGCACACCCTGATCGAGCGCTTCCGCAGCATCCCCGCCGTACTGGCATTGGACCCGGAGCTGCGCGCAGCCATGCGCGGCCCGGTGACCGGCGAGCTGCAGCACCGGCTCAATCTCAAGCTGCAGGAGATCAACGGCGCCGCACGTTCCTCGACCCTGGAGCTGCTGGACCACACCGGCCTCGCCGTGGCCGCCAGCAACTGGAACCTGCCGGTCAGCTACGTCGGCCACAACTACGGCTTCCGCCCCTATTTCCGCCAGACCATTGCCCAGGGCGCCGGGCGTTTCTACGCGGTCGGCGTGACCAGCGGGATACCCGGCTACTTCCTGTCCAACGCCCTGCGCGACGATGACGGCCGCTTCCTCGGCGCCATCGTGGTCAAGCTGGAGTTTCCCGACCTGGAGCGCCAGTGGAGCCAGACCCCGGACGTGGTGCTGGTGAGCGACAGCAAGGGCGTGGTGTTCCTCGCCAACCACCCGCGCTGGCGCTACCGCGAACTGATGCCGCTGGACGCCGTGGCCCGCGCCGAGATGGCCGACACCCGGCAGTACCACAAGCAGCCGCTCAGCGCGCTGCCGCACCGAACGCTGGAAACCCTCGGCGAACACGCGCGCATGGTTCGCGTCGACGGCCAGGACATCAGCGGCGACTACCTCTGGCAATCGGTCGGCCTGCCGGAAGACGAGTGGACCCTGCACCTGCTGCGCAATCCCCACGGCGTGCAGGCCGACGTCACCAGCGCGCGGCTGGCCGCCGCCGGTGTCTGGCTGGCACTGGTGTTCCTCGTGCTCTGGCTGCAACAGCGGCGCCGCCTTGCCCGCCTGCGCCAACGCAACCAGGAAGAGCTGGAACGTCTGGTCGAGCAACGCACCGCCGCCCTGCGCACCGCCCAGGACGGTCTGGTACAGGCCGCCAAGCTGGCCGCGCTGGGGCAGATGTCCGCCGCATTGGCCCATGAGATAAATCAGCCGCTCACCGCCCAGCGCATGCAGCTGGCCAGCGTGCGCCTGCTGCTCGACGCCGGCCGCCAGGACGACGCCCGCGCCGCGCTGGTACGTGTCGATGAGCTGCTCGAACGCATGGCCGCGCTCACCGGCCACCTGAAGACCTTCGCCCGCAAGACGCCCGGCGGCCTGCGCGAGCGCATCGAACTGGGCCACGTGATCGAGCAGGCACTGCAACTGCTTGCCGTGCGCATCCGCGGCGAGGGCGTGGATATCCATCAGGATCTGGACCTGCCCGCCTGGGTGCTGGGCGATGCGATCCGCCTGGAGCAGGTGCTGGTCAACCTGATCCGCAACGCCCTGGACGCGGTGGCCCGCAGCGACCAGCCACGCATCGAGCTCACCCTGCGCCGCGAAAACGATCAGTGGTGCCTGGAAGTGGCCGACAACGGCCCCGGCATCGACGAAGCCCATTTGGCCAGCGTCTTCGACCCCTTCTTCACCACCAAGCCGGTGGGCGAAGGACTGGGCCTGGGGCTGGCGGTATCCTATGGCATCGTCCACGAACTCGGCGGGCGCCTCGGCGCCGCCAACCAGCCCACTGGCGGCGCGGTGTTCCGCCTGAGCCTGCCAGCCGCCAGCGAAGAAAGAAGACCATGAGCGAGACCATCCTCTTCGTCGACGACGAAGCCGCCATCCGCGACGCCGTGCAGCAGTGGCTGCAACTTTCCGGCTTCGACGTGCGCCTGTGCAGCAGTGCCGACGAGTGCCTGAAAAGTGTCTCCCGCGAGCTGCCCGGCGTGGTCATCAGCGATGTGCGCATGCCCGGCACCGACGGCCTGGCCCTGCTCGAACGCCTGCAGCAGATCGACCGCGACCTGCCAGTGATCATGGTCACCGGCCACGGCGACGTGCCCATGGCAGTCCAGGCGATGCGCCAGGGCGCCTACGACTTCATCGAGAAACCCTTCACCCCCGAACGCCTGCTCGACAGCCTGCGTCGCGCCCTGGAGAAACGCCGGCTGGTGCAGGAGAACCGCCAGCTGCGCGAACAGGCGGCGCTCAAGGACCAGATCGAATCGCGCCTGCTCGGGGTTTCACGGCCGATGGAAACCTTGCGCCGGCAGATCATGGCGCTGGCCGGCACGCCGGTGAACGTGTTGATTCGCGGCGACACCGGCAGCGGCAAGGAGCTGGTCGCGCGCTGCCTGCACGACTTCGGCCCGCGCGCCGGCAAACCCTTCGTTGCGCTGAACTGCGCGGCGATCCCCGAGCAGCTGTTCGAGACCGAACTGTTCGGCCACGAAAGCGGCGCCTTTACCGGCGCCCAGGGCAAGCGCATCGGCAAGCTGGAGCATTCCAACGGCGGCAGCCTGTTCCTCGACGAGATCGAGAGCATGCCGCTGGCCCAGCAGGTGAAGCTGCTGCGCGTGCTGCAGGAACAGCAACTGGAGCGGCTGGGCTCGAACCAGAGCATCAAGGTCGACCTGCGGGTGATCGCCGCCACCAAGCCGGACCTGCTCGAAGAGGCCCGCGCCGGGCGCTTCCGCGAGGACCTCGTCTATCGCCTGAATGTCGCCGAACTGCGCCTGCCGCCGCTGCGCGAGCGCCGCGAGGACATCCCGCTGCTGTTCGAGCACTACGCGCTGCTGGCCAGCGAGAAGTTCGGCCGCGAGGCCGCGCCGCTATCAGCCAGCGAACTGGCGCGCCTGCTCGCCCACGACTGGCCGGGCAACGTGCGCGAACTGGCCAACGCCGCCGAGCGCCACGTGCTCGGCCTGGACCGCGCCGAGCTGCCGATCGAGCCCGCCGGCAACGGCCTGTTCGAACGCATGGAAGCCTACGAGGCCGAGTGCATCCGCCAGGCGCTGGGCCAGTGCAAGGGCGACATCAAGGCGGTGATGGAGCTGCTCGGCCTGCCACGCCGCACCCTCAACGAGAAGATGCAGCGCCATGGGCTGAGCCGCGGGGATTACCTGGGCGAGGACTGAGCCAACTGCTCGGCGAAGAACCAGCCGGTGCACCAGCGTGCCAGCGGCCAGAGCAGCGCCAGCAGCAGGATCGCCGGCGGCAGCAGGTAGAGCGGCAGGCTGCTGGAGTTCAGCGAGCTGTAGGCGGCGAAGGCGATCAGAACCGATACCAGGACAATAGCGACCAACCACATCGCCAGCAGTACCAACGAACAGGCCAGCACGCGGCCGGCGGCGAAGCGCGAGACCTGGGCGGGCAAGCGCCTCTGGACGGCCGCCATGACGATAGCGAATGGTAGAACGCAACTCGTCAGCAAGAACACTGACTGCCAGCCGTCCGCACCGCTGTAGAGATAGAGCACTCCGTAACTCAGCGCAGCGAACAACTTGTAGATCAGCGCGGTGAAGCACAGCGCCACCGCCAGCGCCACCTGCCAGGACGGCAGTGGGACGGCCCGGCCTGACGCCGTCGGCTCGGATCTTGATCGCGCCAGATGCAACACCAGCCAGAGCGGCAGCAGGCAGCCCAGCATCAGATTGACCAATGAATTGGCCTGGGCATACAGGGCTATCCAGAGGGCCCGGGACTCTTGCTCGAACGCCCACTGGTAGAAGAACACGCTCAGGTAGGACACGGCAGTGCTGACAACCATGGTGGCGATCAGATAGGCGACGCCGAAACCCACCAGCAGCCCAGCCAGTGGTTTGAAGCGCGCGATCCCGTGGCGCTCGCGCTGGTGATGTACCAGCAGCAGGACCGCCGCGGCATAGAAAACCAACCCAGCCAACCAGTTCGCCAGCATGGTTGGCAGGTACTGCGGCAGGCGCTCGCGGAAACTGCCCAGATCGAAGATCCACTGCACGGCATTGCTGCCGAAGAACACCACTGCCGCCGCCACTATCATGGCGGCGACGAACTGCAGGGGCTCGCGGCCGACCGACGCCGTGGCGGCTACCGGTGCGGTGAGCGGTGCCTGGGGTGTCGCAAAGGGATTGTCAGTGGTCATCTCGGCATCCTTGTCGAATCCGGCCTGTGGCACGGAAGGCGCCCAGCCTACCAGCCCGCCAGCGCTTTTCCACGGGCATAAAAAAAGGCCGCTGAAAACAGCGGCCTTGAGACGGACGTCGATCTGGAGCAATCAAGAATCGGCGTCGGGAAGCTTGCCGGCGGTGAGGCCGGTAACGGCGCTGCTCGAAAGTCGCGCTGTTGGGTCAAGTATATTGACCGATCAGACAGGAATACAGATCACGGACAGGGAAAGACTGTTACAGCATCTGTAACAGTCCTCTGGCAACCACCCAATCCGCGGGCAAAAAAAACGCCGCATATCGTATGCGGCGCAAGGTGTTGAGAAGCCCGGCTCACGCTCCGGACTTCCCGGGGGAAGCGGCCGATCAGGAATCGGCGTTGCTGCTGGCAGCGGCCTTGGCAGTCTGCTCGGCGGACTGGGCCTGCTGCTGGGCAATCACTGCTTCGTTGGCCTTGACCATCTTGTCGGCCATCAGACGCGATTCTTCGGCGAAGCTCAGCTGAGTGAAGGACAGCGAGCAGACGGACAGCAGGGCAGCAACATAAAGCGAACGGGACATGACGGTGATCCTTTCTGAACACCCGATTGGTCGGGTCTGGAGAAAGGTTACGGCGCAACAGTGGGTAGAAAAATAGCTAGCTAACCAACAAAGCATTGCCTAAAAAGCAACAATCCGCGGCGATCGTCCGAGAACAGCGATATAGAGCGCCTGCGACGATCAGCCACGCTAGCCCTTTGCCTTATGCCCAGTTGACGGGATCGTTGAGCGCTGCTTCGTCTTCTTCGAATACGCGGGGCAGTTCCGCCTTGAGGAACTCGACCCAGGTGCGGATCTTCGCATCGAGAAAGCGCCGCGACGGGTACAGCGCATAGATCTGCCGCACATGCAGGCTGTGCCGGGGCAGCACGCGCACCAGCGAACGCCGGCGCAACGCGGGCGCGGCAACGTAGCTGGGCAGCAGGCAGATGCCCATGCCAGCGGCGGCGGCGCCGGTCAGCGCCTCGGCGACGTTGACCATGAAGGTGTCGCGCGGGCGGATCACGCTTTCCTCGTTGCCCTCCTCGAAGGCCCAGCCTTCGGGGAAGGTCGGGTCCTGCAGGCGCAGGCACTGGTGCTGGTGCAGGTCGGCGACGCTGGTCGGGGTGCCGCGCCGCTTGAGGTACTCGGGGCTGGCGCAGAGCACGCTGTAGATGGTGCCCAGGGTCTGGGCGACGAATTCGGAATCGGGCAGCTCGCGGTCGCGAGTGATCACCACGTCCTGGCCTTCCTCGAGGATGTCCGGCTGGCGCTGCGCCAGGGTCAGCTCGATGTAGACCTCGGGGAAGGATTCGCAGTAGCGCGAGATCAGCGGAATCAGGTGCTGCTGGCCGAGGCCGGTGAGCGAGTGCACGCGCAGGCGACCGCGCGGCTTGAGGTGCGCGCCGCTGGCTTCGGCCTGGGCTTCGTCGACATCGGCGAGGATTTCCCGGCAGCGCAGCAGGTAGCGCTCGCCGGTTTCGGTCAGCGCCAGGCGTCTTGTAGTGCGGTGCAGCAGGCGCGCTTCAAGCTGGGCTTCAAGATCGGAGACCACACGGGAAACCTGGGCGGTGGATAACCCCAGGGCGTTGGCAGCAGCGGTGAAACTGCCGGCATCCACCACCCGGACAAATGCCCGCATCGCGTGAAGTACGTCCATGCTTCCCCCTACCTGTTGATCTTGTCGTAGGCGCGTATAGGAAACGACAACTATTGTTGTCCGCGCCGCAAAACTGAATCGCAGTATAGGGTCGTTTTTTGCCGATTGTTACCACGTATAGTGCCGGACAAGTCGCTGCAGCAACGTTGGGCATACCAGGCTCATCGTACGGCCGCCGATACACCAATCGACGGCCCTCTCCCCCGCGCATATCCGCTGCAGCGACTGACTTTTTCTCCAGGGGCGACCATTTTCGGATGGCCGCCCTTTTTCGTTTCTGGCCAGCTGATTGGCAGGCGCAAGCCTTTACACCGGGCAGAAGACAGAACTTGTAGGAGCGAGCTTGCTCGCGAACCGCTTGGCTCTGGCGCCGTCATTTATCCCTGTTCGCGAGCAAGCTCGCTCCTACGAAGAGCAAACGCGGTCAGCGCGGCAGCGGATAGAGGCGCTCGTCGAACTGGTCCAGGCGCACGAACTCCAGCGGCTGGTCGTTCTCCAGGTGCTGCAGACGCTCCTGATACTGGCGCAGGAAGTCCTGGCGCGCGTCGTTGCTGATGTAGGGCACGTGCCAGGCCACGAAGGGCGGCAGCACGCTCATGCCGGTGTAGGCCAGGGTGCCGCGCAGGATCGGCCGCAGCATGTCTTCCAGCGGACCGTGGATGGCGTCGTCGCCGAACATGTGGTCGCGGCCGCCGAGGGTCACGGTGACCAGTGCCTTCTTGCCGGCAAGGCCGCCCTGGTCATAGAAACGCTTGCCGCCGTAGCAGATGCCCGAGACCAGCACACGGTCGAACCAGCCCTTGAGGATGGCCGGCGCGGAGAACCAGTAGATCGGGAAGTTGAAGATCACCAGGTCCGCCCAGAGCAGCTTGTCCAGCTCGGCCTGGATGTCGGCGGCGATGGTCTTGGCCTTGGCGCCTTCGCGCTGTTCCAGGGCGTAGACGAGGTATTCGGGGTTGGCGCGCGAACCGAAGTCGGCGGCGCTGGCCACCGGGTTCCAGTTCATCGCGTAGAGGTCGGAGACCTGCACTTCATGGCCCTGGCCGCGCAGGGTTTCCTCGGCGAGCTGGTAGAGCGCGGTGCTGAAGGATTGCGGTTCGTTGTGGGCGTGGACGATCAGTACGTTCATGTGGATTCCTGGCCAGAAAGTCGGTACCTGTGGGATCGGTGCGCTGGCTCGGCACCCTCTCCCCAGCCCTCTCCCTGAAGGGAGAGGGAGTGTTCGTGTTCATTCTTCAGCGCGAGCCCTCGCCGGTAGCACCGAAGCGCTCGTGCCCCTCGAAGGGAGCTGCAACTAGGCGGCGGGGCGAACGTTTCCCCGGTCACCGGCCAACTCCCATCCATTCGAAAACTCCGGACGGCCCCCTCTCCCTTCAGGGAGAGGGTTGGGGAGAGGGGCTCTTCAGCCACTCAGAGTTGGATAGCCTTGAGCTCGACGAACTCGTGCAAGCCCTGCTCGCCCCATTCGCGGCCGTTGCCGGACTGCTTGTAGCCGCCGAAAGGCGCACGGTAGTTGAAGGCACCGCCGTTGACGAAGCATTGGCCGGCGCGCATCTGCCGGGCGAGGCGCAGGCCATCTTCGCGGTCGCCCGCCCAGACGGCGCTGGACAGGCCGAACGGCGAGTCATTGGCGATGGTGATGGCTTCGGCCTCGTCGGCGTAGGGGATCAGGCACAGCACCGGGCCGAAGATTTCTTCGCGGGCGATGCGCATCTGGTTGTTCACCCCAGCGAAGATGGTCGGCTGCACGTAGTGGCCGCGCTCCAGATGCGCAGGCCGTTCGGCGCCGCCGCAGACCAGCTGCGCGCCCTCTTCCTGGCCGACGCGGAGGTAGTCGAGCACCGTGCGGCGCTGGCCGCCCGAGCACATCGGGCCGAGGAAGCTGTCCGCGTCCAGCGGGTCGCCCATCTTCAGCGCGAGGGTTTCGGCGCGGGCGATTTCCACGGCTTCGGCATAGCGATGGGCCGGCAGCAGCATGCGCGTGAGCGCGGTGCAGGTCTGCCCGGAGTTGATCATCACGTCCTGCACGCCGTGGCGCACGGCGGTGGCCAGATCGGCGTCGGCAGTGATCAGGAACGGCGACTTGCCACCCAGCTCCAGGCACACACGCTTGACCGTCGGCGCCGCCGCTTCGGAGACCTTGACGCCCGCACCGGTGGAGCCGGTGAACGAGACCATATCCACGTCCGGATGCCGTGCCAGGGCTTCGCCGACCTTGGAGCCGGGGCCGCTGACCAGGTTGAACACGCCGGCAGGCAGGCCGATGGCGTGGACCATGTCGGCGAGCAGGAAGGCGTGCAGCGGGGTGTCCTGGCTGGGCTTGACCACCACGGTGCAACCCGCGGCGAGCGCCGGGGCGAGCTTGCCGATGAGCTGGTGCAGCGGGTAGTTCCAGGGGTTGATGAAGGCGCAGACGCCCACCGCCTCTTTCACGATCAGCGAGTTGCCGACCTCGCGCACTTCGTCCATGTGCGCGGCCATGGCGGCGTAGCTTTCCAGGCCCTCGATCGGCCCGTCGACCTGCACCATGCGGCACCACTGCACGGGCATGCCCAGCTCGGCGGTGATCAGCGCGGCCATCTCGTCGGCGCGGTTCTTCAGCTGTTCGGCGAGGGCGCGGATATAGCCGGCGCGCACGTGTGACGGGGTCTGCGACCAGGCCGGGAAGGCGCGACGCGCAGCGTCCACCGCGCGGTTCACGTCGCCTTCGCCGCCCAGCGGCACGCGACCCACGCATTCCTCGGTGGCCGGGTTCTGCACCTCGGCCATGCCCTGCCCTTGCGGCGCCACCCAGGCGCCGTCGATGTAGAGCTGTGTACGGTCACGCATAGCGTTTTTCCTCGAGAGTCTGTTCGGGATCGGCTGCGCGTCGGCCACGCAGCGTTGAAAGCGGCTTCGGCATGCTCATTTACAGCACGTAAATTCCGCGGCCTCCGCCGCTTTCGCCTTGCGTGGCGCTAGCTCGCCAGCTTCCGAACGGACTCTCAGCAGTTCGGCGGCGCACAGGGCGATGCGGCGGCAGGCTTCGCGCAGCGGTTCGGCGCCGAGCACCAGGCCCAAGCGGATGTGCCCGGCGGCGCTGGGGCCGAAGGCTTCGCCGGCCAGTACGGAAACGCCGTGGCGGTCCAGCAGTACATCGGCGAAGTCCTGGGCGGAAAGGCCGGTGGCGCGGATATCCACCATCACGAACATGCCACCGTCCGGGCGCAGGGCGCGCACGCCGACGCAATCGGCCAGGCAATCGATCACCAGGTCGCGGCGCTGGCGGTAGGCTTCGCGCATGGCGTCCAACTCCGGCAGCTGGGCTTCCAGCGCGGTGCAGGCGGCGTCCTGGATGAAGTCCGGCGAGCCATAGAGCATGCACAGGGCGAGGTTTTCCAGGTGTGCGCAGAGCTCGCGCGGGCCAACTACCCAGCCCACGCGCCAGCCCGTCATGGCGTGGGATTTCGACAGGCTGTTGAGGGTCGCAGTGCGCTCGGCCATGCCCGGCAGGCTGGCGGGGCTGATGTGTTCGCCGTCGAACAGCAGCTCGCTGTAGACCTCGTCGGAGATCATCCACAGGTCATTTTTTACGCACAGCTCGGCGAGCTTTTCCCAGGTGGCGCGCGGCAGGCTCGCGCCGGAGGGGTTGTGCGGGCTGTTGATCGCCAGCGCGCGGGTGCGCGGGGTGATCAGCGCGGCAACGTCCTCGGCCTGCACGCGGAAGCCGTGCTCGGAACGCACCGACACCGGGATGACCTTGGCGCCGCAGGCACCGAAAACCGCTTCGTAGGTGACGTACATCGGCTCGGCGACTATCACTTCGTCGCCCGGATTGAGCACGCACTGCGCCACGGCATACAGCGCGCACTGGGCGCCGGCCAGCACCACCACGTCATCGCCGGTGACGGCCTGGCCGCTGCGCTGGGTGTGGCGACGAGCGATGGCTTCGCGCAGCGAGCGCTTGCCGCGCACGTCGGCGTAGTGAGTGTTGCCGGCCAGCAGGCTGTCGATGGCCGACTGCACGATGGGCACCGGAGTATCGAAGTCCGGGTCGCCCACCGACAGCAGCAGGATGTCGTCGCCCTGCTCCATGCGCGCCAGGGCGCGGTAGTGGATGTCCCAGGCGGCGGCGCCGTCGCCGGCGATGCGTTGGGTGAAGTTGGAGTAGCGCATGCTTTGCTTCCTTCCAGGTGCCGCCGTCCAGGGACTGCGGCGGGTGCAACGGGCCTACTGGGCGCAGGCGTGTTTCAGCTCGATCAGGGTCACGCCCGGATGGGCGAAGCCTTCGCGCAGGTCGCGCTCCAGTTCGTCCAGGCTCTGCGGCTGGCGCATCTCGCAGCCGTAGGCGCGGCCGAGCAGGGCGAAGTCCGGGTTGCGCGGCAGGACGCCAATGGGCTCGATGTCCAGGCCGATCATGTCGTCGCGGATCTGCCCCAGCGCATCGTTGTTCCACAGCAGCACCACCAGCGGGCTGTCCAGCTCTTCGGTGGCGGTGGCCAGTTCCTGCGCGGTGTAGAGGAAGCCGCCGTCGCCGACCAGCACCAGGCCGGGGCGCTCCGGCGCACCGAACTTGGCGCCGATGCCGGCCGGCACGCCGTAGCCGAGGGTGCCGTAGCCGGTGGGGTGCAGCCAGCCGCGCGGAGCCTTGCTCGGGTAGAGGTAGTTGGCGGTGTAGGCCAGTTGGGTCATGTCGCTGGCGATGAAGGCGTTGTCCGGCAGGACCTTGGCGATGCGCTGCAGGATCGACTGGTGGATGCGTTGCAGCGGCGCGTGGCCGGCGTCGATCTGCGCGCGCAGTTCGTCGATGCGCGACTGCGCTTTCGCCGCGTCGCGGGTCGCACTGGGCAGCGCGGCGAGCAGCGCCTCGGCGGTGGCCCTGGAATCGCCCAGCAGCGCCACGGCGCTCGGGTAGAAGTCGTTGAACTTGCGCGAATCGACATCGACGCGGATCACCTCGCCGCTGATCGGCAGGCGGTCGCGCCAGAAGTCGGTGTCGGCCATTTCGGTGCCGATGGCCAGGACCACATCGGCCTCGGCGATCATGTCCCAGCCGGCCTGGGTGCACAGGGTGGCGCCAGCGGACAGCGGCGCTTCCGGCGCCAGCAGGCCCTTGCCGGCGACGCTGGTGAACAGCGGCGCGGCCAGGCGCTCGCTCAGCGCAGCCAGGGCATCGGCGGCATGCAGCGCGCCGCCGCCGGCGATGATCATCGGGCGCTGGGCCGCCTTGAGTTTATCCACAGCCTGCTGGAGCGCCTCGGCGCTGGGCTGGCCGCGGCCGGCGCGGCGCACGACTTCGTTGGTCCAGTCACGGGCAACCGGGTTGGCAAGCACATCCAGCGGCACGGAGATGTGCACCGGGCGCGGGCGCTCGCTGTCGAACACGGCGTAGGCGCGGGCGATCAGTTCGGGCAGGTCTTCGGCGCTCAAGGCGACGGCGGAGAACGCGGTGATCGGCGCGGTCATCGCACGCTGGTCCTGGGTCTCGTGCAGGCAGCCCCAGCCCTTGCCCAGGCTGGCGGTGTGGTTGACGCTGGAGATCACCAGCATCGGGATCGAGTCGGCATAGGCCTGGCCGATGGCAGTGGCGGCGTTGGTCACCCCCGGCCCGGTGATGATGAAGGCCACGCCCGGCTTGCCGCTGACGCGCGCATAGCCGTCGGCCATGAAGCCGGCGCCCTGCTCGTGGCGGGTCAGCACATGACGGATGCCGCTGCCGGGCAGGCCGCGGTACAACTCCAGGGTGTGCACACCGGGAATGCCGAACACGGTGTCGACGCCATAGTTGGCCAGCAGGCGTACCAGGGCCTGGCCGCCGGTGAGGTTGTTGTTCTGTTGCATGAGGTGTCTCCCCAAGGCTAATGCGTGGCCTTGTAGGAGCGAGCTTGCTCGCGAACCGCCCCGCAGCGGGGTTCGTTCGCGAGCAAGCTCGCTCCTACAGGGTGCGGAGTGTTCATTCAGCGGTACGGATCAGCGCATCCACCGCCACGGCGCCCTCGACGTCCGCCAGCAGCGGGTTCACGTCCAGTTCCAGCAAGGTGTCGACGTGCTCGCAGGCGTAGTCGGCCACCGCGCGGATGGCTTCCACCAGCGCCTCCAGGTTCACCGCTGCGCGGCCCCGGAAACCGCTGAGCAACGGCGCGCTACGCAGGCTGAGCAAGGCGTCGCGGATCGCCGCGTCGGTGGTCGGTAGCAGCAGGCTGCGGCTGTCCTTGAGCAGCTCGACGAGGATGCCGCCGGCGCCCAGCACCAGCGCCAGGCCGAAGCCGTTCTCGCGCTTGATGCCGACGATCAGCTCGGCCAGCGGCGGGTTGGCCATGCGTTCCAGCAGCACCTGGTCGAATGGCACGCCGGGTGCGTGACGGGCAATGTTCTCGCGCATGTCGAACAGCGCAGCTTCCAGCGCCGCCTCGTTGCGCAGGTTGAGCGCCACGCCGCCGGCTTCGGTCTTGTGCGGCAACTGCGCACTGACCACCTTCAACGCCAACGGGAAACCGACATCGGCGGCTGCTTCGCGGGCCTGTGCCGGGGTGCTCAGCGCGGCGCGCGGCAGCGGCAGGCCGAAGGGTTTCAGCGCCTGCTTGGACTGCCACTCGTCCAGCAGCCGGCCTTCGCCTTCCAGCGCCTGCGGGCAGAGCGGTACCAGCGCGGCTTCGCCACGAGCCAGCAGCGCTTCGCGGCGCTGACGGTAGTGGGCGATGCGGCCCCAGGCGGCGAGCCCGTCTTCCACGCCTTGCAATGCGGCGACGCCGTGGGAGTGCAGCAGTTCGCGGGCGTGCCTGGGCAGCAGTTCCGGCAGCGCGGAGGCGATGAAGCCCACCTTGCCGTGGCGCTCCAGCGCGGCGCAGTACAGTTCCAGCAGCAGGTCGCACTGCGGGCGCTCACCGGTCTCTTCACCGGGGTAGTCCAGTACCAGCAGCGCAGCATCGGCGTCGGTCAGCAGGGCGCTGTCGAGCATGCGCTCCAATGCCGGGCCGTCACCCCAGATGGCGGTGGTGAAGTCCAGCGGGTTGGCGATGTTGGCGTAGTCCGGCAGCACCTGGGCCAGCTCGGCGCGCTGCGCGTCGACCAGCTTGGGCAGGTTCAGTCCGTTGCGTTCGGCGTAGTCGGCGATCAGCCCGGCGTCACCGCCGGAGCAGGCCAGCGCGGCGAGGCTGGGGCCGGCCGGCAGGTTGCCGCAGGCGGCTGCCTTGAGGGTTTCGATGAAGCTGACCGGGCCGCTGACGCGGATCACCCCGAGGCGATCGAACAGCGCGTCGTACAGCGCGTCGGAGCCCGCCAGGGAGCTGGTGTGGCTGAGTGCGAGCTCGGCGCCGATCTCGGACACGCCGGTCTTCAGCGCGATTACCGGGATGCCTTTCTGCAACGCCTTGAAGGCAGCACGGGCGAAACCGGGAACGTTCTTCAGGCCCTCCAGGTGCAGGCCGATGGCGGTGACGCGCGGCTCGTCGAGCAGCACGTCCATCAGTTCGGCCACGCCCAGCTGGGCCTGGTTGCCCACCGAAGCCATGTAGGCGATGGGCAGCGAGCGGTCGCTCATGGACAGGTTGTAGGCGAAGTTGCCGCTCTGGGTCAGCACGGCCACGCCCTTCTCGACCATGTGCCCGCCGTGGGCCACCGGCCACAGCGCGGAGCCGTGCAGGTAGTCGAGCAGCCCGTAGCAGTTGGGGCCGAGCAGGGCCATGTCGCCGGCGGATTCGAGCAGGCGGCGCTGCAGCGCTTCGCCTTCGGCACCGGTTTCGGCGAAGCCGGAGGCGTAGCAGATGGCGCCGCCGGCATCCTTGGCGGCCAGCTCGGCGACAGCTTGCACAGTCAGGTCACGGTTGGTGGCCACGAACACCGCGTCCGGGCCTTCAGGCAGTTCGGCGACGCTGCGTACGCAGGGCACGCCTTCGAGTTCGTCGTATTGCGGGTTGACCAGCCACATCGCACCGGGGAATCCGCCCTCGGCGCAACGCTTGAGCGCGCGCGCCATGCTGCGGCCGCCAATGAAGGCGACGTGACGGGGGGCCAACAGACGCTGGAGGTTTTCTCTTTTCATGTCGAGTCTCGGTTCGGGGCCTGGGCCCTCTCCCCCAGCCCCTCTCCCTGAAGGGAGAGGGGGGTTTCCGGGGTCATCCTTTAGCGCACGGTGTCTAACCACGCGCCGAATCGCACTTGCCCCTCCCCCTTCGGAGCGAGGCGCGCAGCCAGGGCTGGGGAGGGGCTTTCAGCACCCGCCCGTCACCCCCGAAAGGCACCGCAAATCAGCGCAGCAACGGCCGCAGCAGTTCGCGGGAAATGATGTGGCGCTGGATTTCCGAGGTACCTTCCCAGATGCGCTCGATGCGCGCGTTGCGCCAGATGCGCTCCACCGGGCCTTCGTCCATCAGGCCCATACCGCCGAAGATCTGCACGGTCTCGTCGGCGACCTTGCCCAGCACTTCGCTGGCGAACAGCTTGGCCATGCCGGCTTCGCCGTCGGTCATGGTCCCGCGGTCCATCTTCCAGGCGGTGTGCAGGGTCATCAGCTCGGCGGCGCGAATCTGCGTGGCCATGTCGGCGAGCTTGAAGGAGATGCCCTGGTAGCTGCCGATGGCCTGGCCGAACTGCTTGCGGTCGGCCGACCATTGCAGCGCCAGGTCCAGCGCGCGCTGGGCCTGGCCGACGCAGTTGGCGGCAACCATCACGCGGCCGGCGGTGAGCCAGGCGTTGGCCACTTCCCAGCCCTTGTCGACTTCGCCCAGAACCTGGGAGGCCGGCACGCGGCAGTCGTCGAAGAAGATTTCGTAGGTGTGGTAGCCCTTGTTGCTCACGCATTTCGGGCCACGGCGCACGGTCATGCCGGCGGTGCCCTTGTCCACCAGGAAGGCGGTCACGGCGTTGCGTTTCTTGCCGTTGCGCTCGAAGGTGTCGGTCACCGCGAAGACGATGGCGAAGTCGGCGTGGCCGGCGTGGCTGATGAAGTGCTTGGAACCGTTGATCACGAAGTCCTCGCCGTCACGCACGGCGCGGGTCTTGATCGAGTTGGCGTCGGAGCCGGCGCCCGGCTCGGTGAGGGCGAAGCAGTCGATCTTCTCGCCCTGAACCACCGGCAGCAGGTAGTTCTGGATCTGCTCGCCCTTGCAGGCCATGAGGATCTTCGAGGGGCGCGCGACGAACACGTGCAGCGCCCAGGAGACCTTGGACAGTTCGCGCTCGACCAGCGCCTGGGACAGGTAGTCCAGGCCGCCGCCGCCGACTTCCTCGGGCATGTTGAAGGCATAGAAGCCAGCCGCCAGGGCCTTGCCGCGAATCTTCGCAGCCAGCTCCGGGGACACCGCGTCGGCGCGGTCTACTTCCTCTTCATAGGGCAGCAGTTCTTTCTCGACGAAAGCCTTGACCGCCTCGACGAGCATTTCCTGTTCTTGGGTCAGTTGGAAATCCATCACATCACCTGCAGCCGTCAGCGGCCTTTGAATTGGGGGGAGCGTTTCTCGGCCACGGCGCGCAGCGCCTCGGCGGCATCTTCACTGCGGCCACAGAGCAGGCCGGCGGCCTGTTCGGCTTCCAGCTGCTGGGCCAGGGTGCGGCTGGCGCCTTCGCGGATCAGGCGCTTGGTGTGGCCAAAGGCGTAGGTGGGGCCGGCGGCCAGGCGCGCGGCGAATTCGCCGACCTGGGCCTGCAGTTGATCGTCGGCGACCACTTCACCGACCAGGCCGGCATTCAGCGCGCGTTCGGCATTCCACAGTTCGTCGAGGAACAGCAGGCGCTTGGCCGCTTCGCTGCCGATCAGACGCGGCAGGTGCCAGCTGGCGCCGGCGTCCGGGCAGTAGGCCATGCCGGTGTAGCCAGCCTTGAAGCGCGCGGAGGCGCCGGCGATGCGGAAGTCGCAGCACAGGGTCAGGTCCATCCCCGCGCCGACGGCGGTGCCGTTGACGGCGGCGATGGTGGGTTTGTCCAGGCTGTGCAGGCGGCGCATCAGGGCGTGGGCGGTTTCGGTCCAGCCGTAGGTTTCCAGCTCGCCACGGGCTTCGGCCTCGGCCCATTCGGCGAGGTCGGCGCCGGCACAGAAGCTGCGGCCTTCGCCGGTCAGCACAATGACGCGAACGGCCGCATCGGCCTCGTAGGCGTCGAGCAGGGCAAGCAGGTTCTTGAGCGTGGGGACGTCGAGCGCGTTGCGCTGCTCGGGGCGGTTCAGGGTGATCCAGGCGATACCGTCCTGGACCCGGCTGAGCGGGGATGGCTGAGTCATGCTGCCCTCGTTCTTGTAGTCGTTTGCTGAGGCGGATGAAGCGTTGGGTCAATACTAAACAAGTGTTCAGCAAGCCGGCAATCCACCCGAATGGGTGGCTTGTAACGCCCTGCCGAACGGCGGGAAGGCCGCGCGACGCGGGGGTTGAGGGGTTTGCCGAGGGTTTCCCCCGAGACCTTGTTACAACTTCGAACAAACGGCCCTGCGGGCCTTCGCGGACGGAGTCCGCTCCTACACAAATGCTGACCCTGGCGTAGGAGCGGACTCCGTCCGCGATAGGTCCCCGGCGGCTCCGGTGTTGGGCGGGTTCGCGAGCAAGCTCGCTCCTACAAAGGGCCAAAGAAAAAGCCCCGCGGTGGGGGGCTTTCCGGTGCAGTTCGCGAGCAAGCTCGCTCCTACAAAGAGCCAAAGAAAAAGCCCCGCGATGCGGGGCTTTTCCGGTGCAGTCAGGCTCAGCCGATACTCGGCACCGCCTCGTCGCTCAGCACCTGTCCACGCTTGCGCTTGAGCAGGTAGTAGGCCAGGTAGCATGCGCCCATGAAGCCGAAGCCCCAGTACAGCGACGGGCGCTGGGTCGGGTCCATCGCGAGGAACACGAACAGCGAGCAGCAGATCGCGATGCACGCCAGCGGGACCAGCGGGAACAAGGGCGCGGCGTACTTCAGGTCGGCCACGGTGCCGCCCTTGGCCATGTGTTCGCGGCGGAAGCGGTACTGGGCGTAGGCGATGACGATCCAGGTGACGGTGCCGGCCATCCCGCTCACCGCCATCAGCACCATGAACAGGGTGTCGGCGGCGACCACGCTGGTCAGCAGCGAGAGCAGGGCGAAAGCCAGGCTGATCAGCAACGCGTAGAGCGGCACGCCGCGGGCGCTGAGCTTGGACAGCTTGCGCGGCGCCATGCCGGTCTTGGACATGGCCCAGAGGATACGCGTAGAGGCGTACAGGCCGGAGTTACCCACCGAGAGAATCGCGGTGAGGATCACGAAGTTCATGATGTCGGCGGCATAAGGGATGCCGACCATGTCGAACACCTGCACGAACGGGCTTTCCATCAACCCGGCCTGCTTCCACGGCACGATGCAGGAGAGCACGGCAATCGCCAGCACATAGAAGATCAGTACGCGGAACACCACGTTGCGCACGGCGCGCGGGATGCTCTTCTCCGGCTGGTCGGTTTCGCCGGCGGCAACGCCCATGATCTCGCAGCCCTGGAAGGCGTAGACCACCGTCATCATCACGGCGAACACGGCGGACAGGCCGTTGGGGAACAGGCCATCACTGACCAGATTGGACAGCCCCGGCGCGGCGGCGCCGCTGTTCAGCGGAATGGCGCCGAAGATCACCAGCAGGCCGACCACGATGAAGCAGAGGATGGCCGCGACCTTGATTCCGGAGAACCAGTACTCGGCCTCGCCGAAGGCGCGGGTGGCCAGGGCGTTGAGGGAGAACAGCACGACCACGAAGAAGCCCGACCAGAGCCAGATCGGCACTTCGGGGAACCAGCGGGTCATCAGCATGCCGGCCGCGGTGAACTCCAGGCCGACGGTGGAGGCCCAGCTCATCCAGTAGACCCAGCCGATCATGAAGCCGGTGGCCGGGCCGATGAAGCGCGTGGCGTGGGCCTGGAAGGAACCGGAGACGGGCATCTGCACCGACAGCTCGCCCAGGCAGACCATCACCAGGTACATCAGCAGGCCGGCGACCAGATACGCGAGGATGGCGCCCATCGGGCCGCCGGAACTGATGGTGACGCCCGAGCCCATGAACAGGCCGGTGCCGATGACGCCGCCCAGCGACAGCATGAAGATGTGGCGGCTCTTGAGCGCGCGGGTGAGCTGGATCTTCTCTTGCGGCTCAGACATGGCGCACCTCCGGGAAACGGCGGGCGCGGCTGAGCGGAACTCTACGTTGGATCATTATTGTTATCTCCAATCAATCAGAGGCCGTGGCTCGGGCACGGATGCCACCGGATTATTGGAAGGCGATGTAAGGCGGGGTTGTTCGCCAGGATCGAAGTTGTAGAAAGATGTAAGGATTTTGTGCGGGGCTTGCTACGCGCGGGTTTCGGCGTTTTTGATTTTCGTAGGAGCGAGCTTGCTCGCGAACGGATTCAACCGGCCATAACGGCGTTGGGCGGGTTCGCGAGCAAGCTCGCTCCTACAGGTCAGGCGCCCCACGATGGCATCGGTGCCATGCCGAACTTACCTCTGAGCGCTCTTCAGACATTCAGCGGCAAGCGCCCACTCCTGCTCGAGACGCTCCGCCCAATCCATGAGCAAAGCCCCCGCCAACGCCGCCTGCTCCAGCTCGCCCAGGCCATCCCCCAACCCGCGCAACCCCATCGACCGACAGCTTCCCGCCAGCCGGTGCGCCAGGCTGGCCACCTCCACGGCATCCTCCTGGCGCAGCGCATCCAGCAGCAGCGGCCACTGCTCGTCGAGCAACTTCCACAGGCTCGCCAGCAACTCCCTGAGCTTGTGCTCGCCGAGCAGGCGGCGATGGGTATCCAGTACCTGGCGGTCCAGCGGGCCGTTATCCACAGCGTCTGGCAGCAGTTCCCAGGCCACGCCGGACAGCGCGCGGCGCAGGTCATCCAGGCGCAGCGGTTTGCCCAGCACGCCCTGCATGCCAGCCTCGAAATAGCGGCGGACCATGCCCGGCTGCACGCTGGCGGTGAAGGCGTGGATCGGCGTGGTCGCGTTGAGCCCGCCGGCTTGCGCGCGAATTGCCCGGCACAGGTCGAGGCCGGTCATCCCCGGCAGATGCATGTCCAGCAGAATCAGGTCGAAGCGCCGCACGGCAGTCAGCGCCAGCGCGGGTTCGGCGTCGTCGGCGAGCTGCACGCGGTGGCCATCGCGCTCCAGCAACGCCTGGGCGACCTCGCGGTTGAGGGCGACGTCTTCGACCACCAGCACTTCCTGCGATGGCGCCTGTTCGACGGCCACGCCGGAGCGCGGCACCACACCCGGCGCCAGCACGATTTCGAACCAGAAGGTGCTGCCCTCGCCCTCCAGGCTCTCCACGCCGATCTCGCCGCCCATGGCCTGCACCAGCCGCTTGCTGATCGCCAGCCCCAGCCCGGTGCCGCCGTAGCGCCGCGCCACTTCATCGCTGGCCTGGGTGAAGCGCTGGAAGATCTTCTCCTGCTGCTCGACGGAGATACCAATGCCGTCGTCAGTCACGCTGAAGCGCAAGTTCTGCCCGGCATCGCTGCTCTCCAGCACGGCAACCTCCAGCAGCACCTCGCCCTCTTCGGTGAACTTCACTGCGTTGGCCAGCAGGTTGCTCAGCACCTGACGGAGGAACTGCTCGGCGCCCCGGCAACCGTCCTGCACCTCGGGTTCGACGCGCAGGCGCAGGCAGGTGCCGTTGTCCTCGGCGCGCGGCTCCAGCAGGGTCACCACGTCGTCCAGCAGGCGGCGCAGGGAGAAATCCACCGGCTCCGGCTGGCTCGCGCCGTCTTCCAGCTTGGCGAAATGCAGCACCTCGTTGAGGATCGCCAGCAGCCCTTCGCCGGCGGTGGACAGCGCCTGCAGGCGGCGCCGATCCTGCTCGCCCAAAGGCGCTGCGCGCAGCAGCTCGGCCATGCCGAGGATGCCGTTGAGCGGCGTGCGGATCTCGTGGCTCATGGTGGCGAGGAAGCGGCTCTTGGCGCGGTTGGCGGCCTCGGCTTCCTCCTTGGCGCGGCGCAGGCTGGCGGTGCGCCGTTCGACCCGTCGCTGCAGTTCGTCGCGCTTGCTCTGCAAGGCCGCGCGGTCGGCCTCGCGCCGGCGCAGTTCGGCACGCAGGGCCCGGCGCAAACCATCGAGAGCGTCGGCGACGGTGTCGATCTCGTCTTCTTCGCCTGAGCGTTTCTTGGCCAGCGCCAGCTCGGTGCCCAGGTCACCGCCGGTGAGTCCGCGAACGAAGTCGGCCATGGCGCGCAGATGGCGAGTCACGAGACTGTGGAACAACCAGCTCAGCGCCACCGCCAGGCCGCAGAGGAACACGCCCATCCACAGCAGGCTGGCAAGCCCGCCGTGGAGCAGGCGCAGGTAGACGGCGCCAAGGTCGATGCTGATTTCCAGCTCGCCCAGGTCGCGGCGCTCGCCGTCCGGCGGCTGGAAGGCCAGGGCGTAGTGCTCGACACGGAACGGCCCGCGCTTGTCGTCGGCGTCCTGCACCAGGTTGAAGTCGGCGCTGCGCAGGCGCACCTGGGCGATGTCAGGGAAGTCGGCCAGGCCGTGCAGTTGTACGTTCAGCTGCTCCTGGTTGAGGTCCCACAGGCTGCGCTCGAAGCTGGCGAGATAGCCGACGCGGATCAGCTCCAGGCGCGCATCGATGTCGCGCATCTCGCGGCGGTACTCGAAGTACAGCTGCACCGCACTGGCCAGAACCGTGAAGCACAGGCTGAACAACAGCACCCGCAGCAGCAGACGCCGCGCCAGGCCACCGGGCAGCCTCACCGCGGCACCCCGTCGCCGGCGAGCAGGGCGCGGTAGTCGTGCTCGCTCTGTTCCAGCCAGCGGGCCACGCTGCCGTCGTCCACGCGTTTCTTCAGCAGCGCGTCGATTTCGTCCATCCGCGCGGCCAGCGGCGAATGGCGGGAGACGGCGATGCGCAGGTAATCCACAGTGAGCGGACGAGGCAGTGCGGCGATGTCCTGGCCGCCGGCCAGTTGCTCGACGAACAGGGTGCCGGTGCGCCGCTCGTGGGCGATGAAGTCGATGCGCTGGCGGATCAGCTTGCCGAAGTTCTGGCGGCTGTCGGAGACCCATTCGACGTTGCCGTGTTCGGCGAGGAAACGGTCGAACTCCGGCCCGTAGCTCTCGCCGAACAGCAAGCCGCCACGGTACTGCGCAAGGTCGCCCAGCTGGTCAAAACGCACCGGTTTGCGACGGTTGTAGAAGATCGCCACCTCCTCGCGCAGCACCGGCACGCGGGAGAACAGCAGGCCATCGTCGCGCTGCGGGGTCTGGTAGGCGAGCACCACGTCGACCCGACCTTCGGCGGCATCCAGCAGGCAGCGCTTCCAGTTGCCCAGTACCACGGTCTTCACCTCGTAGCCCAGTTCGCCGAGAACGCTGCGTACGGTCTGCGGCGCTAGACCCCGCACTTCGTGGCCGTCGCTCCAGGAGATGGGCGGGTAGACGGGGTAGTCGCAGTAGCGGATGGGTTGGGCGGCTTGGGAGAGCGTGCAGAAGAGCAGCGCCAGAAGATGCAGGAGAAATCGGAGCAGGGTTTTCCCTCTCCCTAACCCTCTCCCTGAAGGGAGGGGGGACTGGCCTGCGCCCCCGGAAATCACTGTGATAACTCAGGCATCGACAGGCGTGGCGGTGAACAGGTAGCCGGCGCCGTGGATGGTGATGATCAGCTCGGGCTCGGCCGGGTCGTCGCGCAGCTTGCGGCGCAGGCGGCCGACCAGCACGTCGATGGAGCGATCATTGGGCAGCCATTCGCGGTTGCGGATCTGGTCCATCAGTTGATCGCGGCTCAGGGTGTGACCGGTGTTGCGCAGGAACACGCAGAGTAGCTGGAACTCGCCGTGGGTCAGCGGGGTTTCGCTGCCATCGCGGTCGATCAGGCGGCGACGGTCCGGGTCCAGGGTCCAGTGGGCGAAACGCTTGTGGTTTTGCCGTGCGGATGCGGCAACGGGTTGGCGCGCATGGCGCACGCGGCGGATCAGGTTTTTCGCGCGGGACACCAGCTCGCGGGGATTGAGCGGCTTGATCACGTAGTCGTCGGCGCCGCATTCCAGACCGACGATACGGTCGATGTCATCGTTGCGCCCGGTGATCAGGATGATGCCGACCTCCGAACGCACGCGCAGCTCGCGGGTCAGGGTCAGGCCGTCCTTGCCGGGCAGACGGATATCGAGCATCACCAGATCAATGGGCTGCTCGGCCTGTTCGGCTTCGGCCAGGCTTGCCTCGGCCTGTTCGGCGGTGCCGGCGCAAAGCACGTCATAGCCTTCCTCGCCGAGGTAGGCCTGGAGGAGCTCGCGAATCACCGGATCGTCGTCGACGATCAGTACACGGGAAGTCATCGCAATACCCTGCTGAAGCCGCCGCTCGTGACGGGGCCATTCTTGTTATGCGTGGAGGTAGAGCTGTAGGAACTGTCCTGCAGATGGCGGCAGGTTACCGATCGCTGAACAATCGATCAACAGGCTCCCGACGCCCGACTGAAACGCTGCCGGCCACCGTATTGAAGGCCATCCACCCAGGCCTCGCATATTTGCACACCCTGCTCCGGGGTAAAGGTATTGGGGTTCAGGCCCGACTCCAGCCACAAGCCGTCAAGCAGGGCACTCAGGGCAATCGCGGCGAGATCGGCGTCGAAATCCGACCAGTCCTGCTCCTTCGCCAGATCATTCAGTGCCTGCGCCAGCAAGGTGCGGTACTCACCGTAGGAATGGTCGTGGGCCTTGTTGATTTCCTCGGCCGTCTTCACCGCGCCCCAGAACGCCAGCCAGGCATCCAGCAGCTGCGGATCGAGCAGCTCGGCGGAGAACGACGCACGGAAGAACGCCGACAGGCGCGCGCGGGCATCGGGCGCGGCTTCGGCGATGGCCTCGCGAAGCAGCTGCATGACACGACCGGTGACGGTCAGGTAGGCCTCGGCGACCAGTTCATCCTTGCCTGAATAGTGGTGGTTGATCAGCCCCACCGAAACACCCGCCTCGGCGCAGATCTTGCGTATGGACGCTCCCTGGAAGCCATGGCGTTTCAGGCACGCGAGTGTGGCCTCGATCAGCAGCGCCTTGCGCTGCTCCGGCTCCAGTCGGGTAAAGCGGACTTCCTCGTTCATGCCTGGCTCCTAAAGTGTCAGGTGGCCAATCTGAACGATTGTTCGACAGGACGCCAGCGCCAAGGTCTGTTGACGTTTCGCCACGGCCGCGACGAAGTGCATTTGCGCAGCCCGGTGCAAGCCGTCATTCGTCCCTTCGGGTTGCGCGGAAAATCACGCCATGCGTCGTTGCGGGACTAGGCAAGGGAATGACCATTGCCGGCATCCCGCGTCTAGCCTGGCGTGATTTTCCGCGGCAACGCGGCTCGCGTCGAAACGACAACAGACCCTTACCTACCCGTTCGGGGAATGGCCGGGGAACCGGCCCTGGTCGAGAGTGGCTTCATCCGCGATTTATCCAATCCATAACAAAATCAAAGGTGGGACTGACATGCAGAAAATGCTCGCAGCAGTACTCAGCGCGGCGCTGGCGACCTTGCCGGCACTGGGTCACGGGGAGGAAGCCGAAGGCGCGAAAACGCTTCGGCTGTACAACTGGACCGACTATATCGGCGATCACACCATCGCCGACTTCGAGAAGGAAACCGGGATCAAGGTGGTCTACGACACCTTCGATTCCTACGAGACCGTGCAGGGCAAATTGCTGCCCGGCCGCTCGGGCTACGACCTGGTGGTGCTCAACGCCGCCCTGGTGCCGCCGCTGCTGAAAGCCGGCGTGTTCCAGCCGCTGGACAAGTCCAGGCTACCCAGCTGGAACAACCTCGATGCGGACGTGCTCAAGCACCTGGACCACTACGATCCGGGCGTGAAGTACTCGGCGCCCTACACCTGGGGCAGCAACGGCATCACCTACAACATCGACAAGATCAAGCAACGCATGCCCGACGCACCGATCGGCTCGCTGGCGATGCTGTTCGATCCGAAGATCGTGTCGAAATTCGCCGATTGCGGGGTGACCATCATCGACTCCCCTACCGACGTGATCCCGCTGGCCCTGGCCTACCTCAAGCGTGACCCCAACAGCGCGCTGCCCGAGGACCTGAAAGCCGCCCAGGACCTGCTGCAATCGATCCGCCCGTACATCCGCAAGTTCGACTCCACCAGCTACCTCAACGGCCTGGCCAACGGCGACCAGTGCATGGCGATGACCTGGTCCGGCGACTACGCCACCGCCCAGGCCCGTGCCGACGAGGCCGGCGCCAAGGTCAAGCTGGGCTACTTCGTGCCCAAGGAAGGCTCGCTGATCTGGTTCGACGATTTCTACATCCCGGCCGACGCGCCGCACGTGGCAAACGCCCACAAGTTCATCGAGTACATGCTGCAGCCCAAGGTCGCCGCCGGCGTCGCCGACTACATCCGCTACGCCTCCAGCAACGCTGCCGCCACCCCGCTGCTGGCCGCCGAAGTGCGCAATGACCCGGCGATCTACCCGGACGCCGAGACCCGCGCCCGGCTGTTCACCCAGAAAGTGCAGACCCCCAAGGCCACCCGCCTGATCACCCGTACCTGGAACGCGGTGAAGACCGGGACCTGATAGCGCAAGACCAAAGCCCCCTCTCCGCAGCCCTCTCCCTGAAGGGAGAGGGGGCCAAGCGGAGTCGCCGGAAATCATGGCGGCATCCTGAAAGTAACGAGGAACACGATCCACAAGGAGGTTCGGAGTCCCCATGCACTCCGAACAGTCCCCTCTCCCTTCGGAGCGGGGCTCGCAGCCAGGGTTAGGGAGAGGGCAGAACGCCCAACCGAACAACGAAAGTCCGAGGTACAGACAATGACCACCACCACCCCAGCCTACTTCGCCCAGTTCAACGACGAGCAGCTGGTCGCCGCCGACAAAGCCCACTACATGCACGGCTACCACGTGTTCGACGACCACCGGGTCAACGGTGCACTGAACATCGCCGCCGGCGAGGGCGCCTACATCTACGACACCAAGGGCAATCGCTACCTGGATGCCGTGGGCGGCATGTGGTGTACGAACATCGGCCTGGGCCGCGCGGAAATGGCCGACGCCATCGCCGAGCAGGTGCGCCAGCTGGCCTACTCCAACCCCTTCTGCGACATGGCCAACGTCACCGCCATCCAGCTCTGCGAGAAGCTCGCGCAGCTCGCGCCGGGCGACCTCGACCACGTGTTCCTCACCACCGGCGGCTCCACCGCCGTGGACACCGCCTACCGCCTGATCCAGTACTACCAGAACTGCCGCGGCAAGCATGAGAAGAAGCACATCATCAGCCGCATCAACGCGTACCACGGCTCGACCTTCCTCACCATGTCCCTGGGTGGCAAGGTCGCCGACCACCCGGCCGAGTTCGACTTCCTCAAGGATGTCATCCACCACATTTCCTGCCCCAATCCCTACCGCGCGCCGGAAGGGATGACAGAAGGGGACTTCCTCGAATTCCTGGTGAAGGAGTTCGAGGACAAGATTCTCGAACTGGGCGAGGACAAGGTCGCCGCCTTCTTCGCCGAGCCGATCATGGGCTCGGGTGGCGTGATCATTCCGCCCAAGGGCTATCACCAGCGCATGTGGCAGGTGTGCCAGAAGTACGACGTGCTCTACGTCGCCGACGAGGTGGTGACCTCCTTTGGCCGCCTCGGCGCCTTCTTCGCCTCCGAAGACGTGTTCGGCATGCAGCCGGACATCATCACCACCGCCAAGGGCCTGACCTCCGGCTACTTGCCGCTGGGCGCGTGCATCTTCTCCGACCGCATCTGGAAGGTGATCGGCGAGGCCGACAAGGGCCGCTGCTTTGCCCACGGCTTCACCTACAGCGGGCACCCGGTGAGCTGTGTCTCGGCGCTGAAGAACATCGAGATCATCGAGCGCGAAAACCTGCTGGAGCATGTGAAGGACGTCGGCGGCTACCTGGAGCAGCGTCTGCAGGAACTGGCCGACCTGCCGCTGGTAGGCAGCGTGCGTTGCCAGAAGCTGATGGCCTGCGTCGAGTTCGTCGCCGACAAGCGCAGCAAGGTGCTCTTCCCCGAGGAGCTGAACATCGGCGAGAAAATCCACCTGCGCGCCCAGGCCAAGGGCCTGCTGGTGCGGCCGATCGTGCACCTGAACGTGATGTCACCGCCGCTGACCATCACCCGCGAGCAGGTCGACGAGATCGTCGACACCCTGCGCGAGTCGATCCTGGAGGCTGCCGAAGACCTCCAGCGCAGCGGTGATTACGCGGGGCATTGATGATCGATCCTCGGATTTTGCCTACACCCCGGCGGCCCTTTATGCTGCCGGACATGAGCGAATCACAGGCACTGAGCGAAACGTCCGACGCACCGGCCCTGCATGCCTGGCATGCGGGGCTGGCGCGCGCTTTGGCCAGCGTCGGCGAAGTCGTCTTCGTCGAGCGCCTGGCCGACGCCCTGTCCTGCCTGGTGCCGGTGGAGTCGGTGATGCTTGGCCTGGAGCAACGCGGCCAGCCGCCGCAACCGCTGTATCAGCGCGGCATCGATCCGGAGCACCACGAGGCGCTGATCGACCGCTACTATGCCCGCGGCTACCTGCTCGACCCCTTCTGCCTGGCCATGGAAGACGGCCTCACCGAAGGCTTCTACCCGCTGGCCGACATCGCGCCGGACGACTTCTTCGCCAGCGAGTACTACAAGACCTACTACCTCAAGTTCGGCTGCACCGAGGACTGCCACTTCATCATCGACCTGGGCGAAGCGCGCAAGGTCTCCCTGTGCCTTTACCAGGGCAAGAGTGGCGCGCGCTTCAGCGAAACCCAACTGGACCTGCTGGCCACCGTCCTGCCGCTGGTACGCGAGCTGATCCGCCAGTTCGAGCGCAACGGTGGGCTGGACCTGCTGCTGGCCGGGCGCGGCGTGAGTGTCAGCGCGCCGGACGATCAGGCGCCGCTTAACCGGCATATCCGCGCGGCCTTCATGAACTTCGGCGCCGACCGGCTCACCGAGCGCGAACGCGAGATCGCCCACCTGCTGCTGCGCGGACACTCGGTGAAATCCAGCGCGCGGGTGCTGGATATCTCGCCGGAAACCGTGCGCATGCACCGCAAGCACCTCTACACCAAGTTGGAAATCAACTCCCAGGCGGAGCTGTTCTCACTGTTCATCGACTGGCTGACCGGGAGCGTCCCAGCCGCTTGACCCGGACTTGTAGGAGCGAGCTTGCTCGCGAACCGGGCAGGCACGACGTGATGCATTCGCGAGCAAGCTCGCTCCTACAAAAAGGCGTAGCGCCGATGCGGCAACACGCCCGGAAATCTGCCAACCTATGGCGTTTGCCGCAGTCTGACCCGTGCCCAATCACCAGGAGAGCTCCCCGATGTCCCGACGCTGGCTATCCGCCTTGCTGTTGGCCGCCGCCCTGCCGCTGCACGCCGCCGAATCCAAACCCACCTACGGCCCGGAACTGGAGCGCTTCAATTACTCCTACCCGGTCGGTCACTACAGCTTCGCGTCCCAGGGCCATCACATGCACATGGCCTACATCGACGTGAAGCCCAAGAAGCAGCCCAACGGCCGCACCGTGGTGCTGCTGCACGGCAAGAACTTCTGTGCCGGCACCTGGGAAACCACCATTGCCGCCCTGAGCGACGCCGGCTATCGCGTGGTCGCGCCGGACCAGATCGGCTTCTGCAAATCCACCAAGCCCGAGCGCTACCAGTACAGCTTCCAGCAGTTGGCGACCAATACCCACGCGCTGCTGGACCACCTGAAGATCGGCAAGATCACCCTGCTGGGCCACTCCACCGGCGGCATGCTCGCCGCCCGCTACGCGCTGATGTACCCGCAACAGGTCGAGCAGCTGGCCATGGTCAACCCCATCGGCCTGGAAGACTGGAAGGCCCTGGGCGTGCCCTACCGCACCCCGGACCAGTGGTATGAGCGCGAGCTGAAGACCAGCGCCGAGAGCATCCGCCAGTACGAGCAGGCGACCTACTACGCCGGCCAGTGGAAGCCCGAGTACGACAAGTGGGTGAACATGCTCGCCGGGCTGTTCAACGGCGCCGGCCACGAGCGCGTGGCGTGGAACTCGGCACTGCTCTACGACATGATCTTCACCCAGCCGGTGGTCTACGAGTTCGGCCAGCTGAAGATGCCGACCCTGCTGCTGATCGGCACCAAGGACAACACCGCCATCGGCAAGGACATCGCCCCGGCCGAGCTGAAAGCCAAGCTGGGCAACTACGCCGAGCTGGGCAAAGCGACCGCCAAGGCCATCCCCAACGCCACCCTGGTGGAGTTCGACGACATGGGCCACGCGCCGCAGATCCAGGATCCGAAGCGCTTCCACGAGGCGCTGCTCAAGGGGTTGGCTGACCTGAAGCATTGATGCCCTGTCCGCGGTCGGTGCCCGCTTTGGGCGATCGCGGACGGAGCCCGCTCCTACGTTTGATTGCAACATCGGCGCTGGAGCTTCCCGCCGTGGCACCGGGCACAACGTGTAGGAGCGAGCTTGCTCGCGAACTGCCCAGCGCCAGTGCCGCCGGGTAATCCGTTCGCGAGCAAGCTCGCTCCTACAAAAACAGCCACACCGCGCTCACAAAAACGCAGGCTCCCCTCGCAGGGAGCCGGCGTTTTTCATTCAGCCGAAACAGTCAGCCCAGGTTCTTGCCCAGCAGCGCGTGGTACAGCTCGCTGTCGCCGAGCACGCCGACTACCCGGCTCTGCTCCTGCAGCACCAGCTTGTGGCCAGTCTGGTAGCGAATCTGCAGCGCGTCGCGCATGCGGATGTTGACGTCCACCAGGGTCGGCTCGTGCTTGAGCTTCTCCACCGGGTCGCCCGGGCGCCATTGCTGCAGGTCGATGATGTTGCTGCCCTGGCGCGCGGTCTTGATCTGGTTCGATTCGGTCAGGCCAAGCCAGCAGTCGCGGCCCTGGTCGAAGCACACCTCGTCGGCCTGGCGGCGGCACTGGTCCAGGCCACGCATCAGGCTGGAGCCACAGAGCACATTGAGCGGGTTGGTGTGGGCGACGAAAGTACGCACGTAGTCGTCCGCCGGGCTGAGCACGATTTCCTCGGGCTTGCCGTGCTGGATGATGCGGCCGTCCTTCATGATCGCGATGCGCGTTCCGATCTTCAGCGCCTCGTCCAGGTCGTGGCTGACGAAGACGATGGTCTTGTGCAACTGGCGTTGCAGTACCAGCAGCTCATCCTGCAACTGCTGGCGGATCAGCGGGTCCAGCGCGGAGAAGGGTTCGTCCATCAGCAGGATGTCGCCATCCATCGCCAGTGCGCGGGCCAGGCCGACGCGCTGCTGCATGCCGCCGGAGAGCGAATCCGGGCGCTTGTCGCGCCATTGCGACAGGCCGACCAGTTCGAGCTTCTCGTCGATCACCTTCTTCCGCTCGTTGGCCGGGCGGCCCTGCATCTCCAGGCCGAAGCCGATGTTCTCGGCCACGGTCAGCCAGGGCATCAGCGCGAACTTCTGGAACACCATGGCGATGCGCTTGGTGCGCATGGTCTTGAGCGTCGCCGGCGAGCAGTTGGCGATGTCCACCTGCTGGCCTTCGTGCTCGATCAGCAGCTTGCCACGGCTGACCCGGTTGAGGCCGTTGATGCAGCGCAGCAGGCTGGACTTGCCCGAGCCCGACAGGCCCATCATCACGCAGATTTCGCCGCGGTCGACGTCCAGGCAGGCATCCTCGACACCCAGCACCTGGCCGGTGCGCTTGAGGATTTCCTCGCGGCCCAGGCCCTGGTCCAGCAGCTTGAGCGCTTCCTTGGTGTGGGTGCCGAAAATCACATCCACATGTTCGAATCGAATCGCCGACATAGTACTTACCTCCCCCGCAGCGAACGTTGCTTGCACACCCGGTCGAGCAGGATGGCGAGCAGGACGATGGCCAGACCGGCCTCGAAGCCGAGGGAAATGTCCGCGGTGTTGAGTGCGTTGACCACCGGCTTGCCGAGGCCATCAGCACCCACCAGCGCGGCGATAACCACCATCGACAGCGACAACATGATGCATTGGGTGACCCCCGCGGCGATGCTCGGCATGGCGTGCGGCAGCTCGATGCGCGTCAGCAGTTGCCAGCGCGAGCAGCCGAAGGCCTTGCCGGCGTCCATCAGCTCCGCCGGCACGTCCTGGATGCCCAGGCAGGTGAGGCGGATGGGCGCGGCGATGGCGAAGATCACCGTGGAGATCAGACCCGGAACCACGCCCAGGCCGAACAGGGTCAGGGTGGGAATCAGGTAGACGAACGTGGGTACCGTCTGCATCAGGTCCAATAGCGGCCTGAGCGCGGTGTAGAACCAGGGCTTGTGCGCCGCCAGGATGCCCAGCGGCACCCCGATGGCGATACACACCACGGTGGCGAAGATCACCTGCGCCAGGGTCTCCATGGTTTCCTGCCAGTACCCCAGGTTGAGGATCAGCAGCAGCGAGGCCAGGGCGAATGCCGCAAGGCCCCAGCTGCGCTGGATGTAGAACACCAGGAAGACCATCAGCGCGATCAGTGCCAGCGGGTTGAACCAGAGCAGGCTGTTGGTGACGCCGTGGATGAGGAACTCGAGGGTGTCGGAAATCTTGTCGAACACCGACGCGCCATGTTGCGTGAGCCAGTCGACGAAGGCGGCGATATGCTCGCCCAGCGGTAGCTTGTGGTCAGTCAGAAACATAATGCGGGCCCATCAGAAGCTTGAGGAATCGGCCAACGGCAATTACTTCGGCAATTACTTCGCGAATGCCACCTTGGCTGCCGCCAAGGCCGGTTTGCCGTCACGGGTGGTCACGCCGGCGAGCCAGGCGTCGAGCAGTTCCGGATGGTCCTTCAACCAGGCTTTGGCCGCCTCTTCGGGCTTCTTGCCCCCGTTAAGCACGGCGTCCATGAGTTTGTTTTCCATGTCCAGGGTGAAGGTCTGGTTGCTCAGCAACTTGCCGACGTTCGGACACTCCTGGGTGTAACCCTTGCGCACGTTGGTGTAGATGGTCGCGCCGCCGTAGTTGGGGCCGAACACGTCATCGCCGCCTTCGAGGTACTTCATCTTGAAGCGGGTGTTCATCGGATGCGGTTCCCAGCCCAGGAACACGATCCACTGGTTGCGGCGGTCGGCGCGGCCGACCTGCGAGAGCATGCCGGCTTCGCTGGACTCCACCAGCTTGAACTTGCCCAGGTCGAACTGGTTCTTGTCGAGCATGCCCTGGACCAGGCGGTTGCCATCGTTGCCCGGCTCGATGCCGTAGATCTTGTTGCCCAGCTTGTCGGCGAACTTGCTGATGTCCGCGAAGGACTTCAGCCCGCCGTCGTATGCGGCCTGGGTGACAGCCAGGGTGTACTTGGCGCCCTCGAGGTTGGCTTTCACCGTTTCCACCGAACCGTTGTCGGCGTAGGGCTTGATGTCGTTGGCCATGCTCGGCATCCAGTTGCCGAGGAAGACGTCGAGATCCTTGTTCGCCAGCGACTTGTAGGTCACCGGCACGGACAACATGGTCACCTTGGTGGTGTAGCCAAGCGACTCGAGCACCTGACGGGTAGTAGCGGTGGTCACGGTGATGTCGGTCCAGCCGACGTCGGAGAAGCGAACCGTGCCGCACGACTCAGGTTCAGCGGCCTGAACCGCCAGCGGTGCGCAAACGGACACAGCAGCCAGCAGCAAAGACTTGCAACCTTTCATGAGCGTACTCCTCTGCGGGGTGGGGCGCCGGCGCTGCCCACAGTGGGGCGCGGCGGTCTGAATTATGAGTGGGACCTCGGGGCGCAGGTCCTTTTGTTGTCATTTCGTAAACGATCATGGAACAGGAAAATTTCGTCGCCTACCGGGTGGGTCGCATCCAGTGCAGGCGAAGTCGTATTCAGCACCAGCCATGTCGCATCCAGTGGAAAGGCCCGGTTCCAGCGACTTCCAGAGGCCCGGATCATTCCATGGCGGCGGTTTTCTGGCCCCCTGGCGCCGCGCCCGCTGTACTCGGAGCGACACCCTGCAGCCAGCCATCGAGCACCTGCGGGTTGGCCTTCAGCCAACTCTTCGCGGCCTGGCGGGGATTGCGTCGCTCGTTGAGCACCGCATCCATCAACTGGTTCTCCATCGCCAGGTCGAATTTCAGGTTCTTCAGCAGCCGCGCGACATTGGGGCACTCCTGAAGATAGCCTGCTCTGACGTTGGTGAAGACCGTCGCACCGCCATAGTTGGGACCGAAGTAGGAATCCCCTCCCTCCAGATAGTTCATTTGGATTCGGGTATTCATCGGGTGCGGTTCCCAGCCCAGGAACACGATGGGTTGCTTCAAGGCCCCGGCTCGCTTGACGTAGGCCAGCATGTCCGCCTCGCTGGACTCCACCAGTTTGAAGTCGCCCAGGCCGAAAGCCTTCTCCTTGATCATCTTCTGGATCAGCTGGTTGCCGTCGTTGCCCGGCTCGATGCCGTAGAGGCGCCCGCCCAGCTGCTCCTTGAATTTTGCGATATCGGCAAAAGTCTTCAGGCCAGCCTCATAGGCGTAGCGCGGCACCGCCAGGGTGTACTTGGCGCCTTCGAGGTTGGCGCCGACGGTTTCCACCTGGCCCTTGTCGGCGAAAGGCTTGATGTCGCCCGCCATGCTCGGCATCCAGTTGCCGAGGAACACGTCGATCTTCTTCTCCGCCATCGCCTTGTAGGTGTCCGGCACGGACAGCCGCACTACCTGCGTGCGATAGCCCTGGTGGCTGAGCACCAGGCGGGTCACCGCGGTGGTCACGGTGATGTCGGTCCAGCCGACATCGGCAAAGCGCACCACGGCGCAGGATTCGGGTTCGGCGGCGCGCGCAGCGCCCGGTAGTACCACGGATAACGCCAACAGCGACGACACAAGACTCTTCATGAGACCAGCCTCTGACTGCGGAGAATGGGGGTGGATACGGGCGAACGCTGCCGTTCGTCGGTGGCGGATCATGGAACAGCGCAGTGGTGCGCGCCTATCGACCGGTCGTGGTTCGCGGCGCTCGCGTCGTAAAGAGGCAAGCTTTCGTCGGCCCCGGAACAGGCGCTCCCGCGCCCTGCCCCAACGGGAGTCGCGAGCGGCGTTATTGGATACGGCCGCGTCGCCGATGGACGCAGCCAGTGCCGGACTTGGGTCGATGATGGCCGGGCATCGCGGGCACAGGGACGTGCCTATCCCCCTCCCCATGGACGTGCAGCTCGCCCGGAGTCCGGCATGGCAATCAGTGTGTTCGACCTGTTCAAGATCGGTATCGGCCCTTCCAGTTCGCACACGGTCGGCCCCATGCGCGCCGCCGCGCTATTCGTTGGCGCCCTGCGCGAGCGGCAGATGCTCGAACGCACCAGCCGCGTGGAAGTGCGCCTGTACGGCTCGCTGTCCGCTACTGGCGTCGGCCACGGCACCGACCGCGCCGTGATCATGGGCCTGATGGGCGAATGGCCGGACCGCATCGACCCGAGCCAGATCGAACCGCGCATGGCGCAGCTGCGCAGCAGCGGCGAACTGCTGCTGGCCGGCAGCCGGGCGATCCCCTTCGACTGGGTCCGCGACATGCGCCTGCTCGAAGAGAACCTGCCCTACCATCCCAACGCCATGCGCCTGACCGCCATCGAAGGCGACCACGTGCTGCACAGCGATACCTACTACTCCATCGGCGGCGGCTTCGTGGTCGACGAGGAACAGGCCGCCTCCGGCAGCCTCGACACCGACAACACCGTGCTGCCCTACGACTTCGCAAGCGCCGCCGAACTGCTCATGCTCTGCCGCCGCCACAACCTGCGCGTGTCCGAGCTGATGATGGCCAACGAGCGCATGTGGCGCAGCGAAACCGACATCCGCGAAGGTCTGAAAGTCATCTGGCAGGCCATGCGCGACTGCGTCGACAACGGCCTGCGCCACGAAGGCATCCTCCCCGGCGGCCTAAACGTGCAGCGCCGCGCCGCGCGCCTGCACCGCAACCTGCAGGAAATCGGCAAGCCCAACGTCATCGGCTCGACCCTCTCGGCGATGGAATGGGTCAACCTCTTCGCACTGGCCGTGAACGAGGAAAACGCCGCCGGCGGCCGCATGGTCACCGCGCCCACCAACGGCGCGGCCGGCATCATCCCGGCGGTGCTGCACTACTACATGCGCTTCAACCCCGACGCCAGCGACGACGACGTCACCAACTACCTCCTGGCCGCCGCCGCCGTCGGCATCCTGTGCAAGAAGAACGCGTCCATCTCCGGCGCCGAAGTCGGCTGCCAGGGCGAAGTCGGTTCCGCCTGCGCCATGGCCGCGGCGGGCCTCGCCGAAGTGCTCGGCGCCTCCCCCGAACAGGTGGAGAATGCCGCCGAGATCGGCCTGGAGCACAACCTTGGGCTGACCTGCGACCCGGTCGGCGGCCTCGTCCAGGTGCCCTGCATCGAGCGCAACGCCATCGCCGCAGTGAAGGCCATCAACGCCGCGCAGATGGCCCTGCGTGGCGACGGCCAGCACTTCATCAGTCTCGATCAGGTAATCCGCACCATGCGCAACACCGGCGCGGACATGCACGACAAGTACAAGGAAACCTCGCGCGGCGGATTGGCCGTCAGCATCATCGAGTGCTGACCCTCAATCGACCACGCCAGAGCCAGCGCGCCCTCGGATGGCGCAAGCAGTACGCCCGTCCCGACATTGCAATGGGCGTTACCGTTCCGGGCACAGCACCGCCGGTCGCGTGACCGGTGAGTGCTACCAAAAACCCCAGCCCACGATCCATGCGTATTTGCGACCTTCGAGGGGTCGCATTCCGGGCCTGCAAAAACGGCATTCCCATGCCGTTTTCTTTTTTAATTGAACGCCCATTCAACCTAGGCACGGCATTTGCCTTGCTATTAGGAAGAGAGCAATCAGAGGAATAGTCCCGGGCGACCCTGGGGCGAATTTCCCAACAGAAGAACAAGCATAAGAAACGCCTCCAGCGAGGCGACTGTGACTAGCGTGAGGTGACTGAATGAACGCGTTCAACCCCGGAGTTCCCCCGCAAAACCGAGCTCCGCAGTCCATCGGCTTCCTGCTGCTGGACAACTTCACCCTGATCTCCCTGGCCTCCGCGGTGGAACCGCTGCGCATGGCCAACCAGCTATCCGGACGCGAACTCTACCGCTGGCACACCCTGAGCCTCGACGGCCGCCAGGTCTGGGCCAGCGACGGCCTGCAGATCACCCCTGACGCGGCCTGTGACAGCGCCCCGCAGATGGACACGCTGATCGTGGTCGGTGGCGTCGGCATCCAGCGCAGCGTCACCCGCGAGCACACCACCTTCCTCCAGGCCCAGGCACGCCTGGGTCGCAAGCTCGGCGCCGTGTGCACCGGCAGCTGGGCCCTGGCCCGAGCCGGCCTGCTCGACGGCTACGACTGCTCGGTGCACTGGGAATGCCTGGCCGCCATGCAGGAAGCCTTCCCCCGCGTGGCCATGAGCACTCGCCTGTTCTCCATCGACCGCAACCGCTTCACCTCCTCCGGCGGCACCGCGCCGATGGACATGATGCTGCACCTGATCGGCCGCGAGCACGGCCGCGAGCTGTCGGCGGCGATCTCCGAGATGTTCATCTACGAGCGCATCCGCAACGAGCAGGACCACCAGCGCGTACCACTCAAGCACATGCTCGGCACCAACCAGCCCAAGCTGCAGGAAATCGTCGCCCTGATGGAGGCCAACCTCGAGGAGCCCATCGACCTCGACGAACTGGCGGTCTACGTCAACGTCTCGCGCCGCCAGCTCGAGCGCCTGTTCCAGAAGTACCTGCACTGCTCGCCGTCGCGCTACTACCTGAAGCTGCGCCTGATCCGCGCGCGCCAGCTGCTCAAGCAGACCTCCATGTCGATCATCGAAGTCGCCTCGGTCTGCGGTTTCGTCTCCACCCCGCACTTCTCCAAATGCTACCGCGAATACTTCGGCATCCCGCCGCGCGACGAGCGCCAGGGCCAGCCGATCGGCCAGCCGGTCATGGTCATGCCCATCCCGCAGGACCTCGCCCTCATGCCCAACTCCTCGGCCATCTCCGCGCTCAGCCAGGCCCAGGGCGAATCCACCTTCGCCAGCGTGCGGGTGCTCTGAGTCCGGCATGCCGCGACACGAAAGAGGGAGGCACTTAGCCTCCCTTTTTCATGCCTGTGACGCATGGCACCCCATCATTCAGAATCGTCTGAATCGCAAATCGCCCTGAATCCCGCAGTCTCCGAAGCGTCGGCCAAATCCGACGAGCTTCGGAGCCATGGGACATATGGACAACGCCCTCGACTACCTGGCGCAGCGAACGCGGGAGCTGTACCGCACAGCCATCGAACTGGACCACTCGACGCTGACCGGCATCCAGTTGTTGCGCGAGCTCGAACGCCTGCGCCCACAGATCTTCGACGTCAGCCGTCATCTTTCCGAGCTTTTCGGCGAGCATGCAGGCGCCCTCGAACAGGCTCGGGCGGACAAGGCGGGAAAGCTCATCCTCGCGCTGCACCGACGACTGCTCAGCGGCTACTGGCACCTGCTGCGCACCCGCCGAGCGGAGCGCAAGACCGCCGCCCTGCTGATGCAGCGCATGGTGCGCAGCCTGCAGGAAATCCACTGCAACTACCTGCAGAACCACCACCCCGAGCCGCCAGGACTATGGAGCCTGCTGCACCAAGTCTACGGACGCGCCCTGAAGCTCGAAGTCCAGCACTTGCCCATTGACGACGGCGAAGCCTTCGAACCACAGAGCCAGACCATCGCCGGTGGCTACCTGCACTGCCTGATCGTCGCCGGCTCCCGGCCGCTGGAGGTTCCCGCGCAATGCCTGCCTGCGCTGATCGAATCCGCCCAGGTATTTGCCGCCATCGTACACATCCAACCGGAACGGCCTGGCAGCCACTGGCGACTCGAACAAAAGGACGACTGCCCCTTCCTTGATCCCGGCGCTGTCAGCCGCGAGCACGGGCTCGCCCTGGTGCTCGATGAACTGCTGGACATGCTCAAGCGCTTCACCGCCGCCAGTACAGGCGACGCCGCCTTCGACCTGAATGCCCACCTGCTCGCCTGCTGGAGCGTAACGGAGACACACGCCGAGCCCTGGCAGGTCTGCCGAGGACTCCCTGCGCTGCTCGCGCACCTGGGCGCCGCCGACGACACGCGTCTCGACGCCCGCCACTTCGAGCGCCAGCAACAGGTAAACGACGTCTGGGCCCAGCATTCCGGCGGCCGTGGCGGGCTGGACGAAATGGTCGCGCACTCGCCCGCCATCGAATTCAGCCGTTCCACAATGAAGCCCAGTCTTCCACCCACTCTTCCGCTATCACAGCCTCGCTCCAACGAACGCCATATCAGCGGGTACTGGGAAGACTCACCACCACCCGCTGTCGGCGAACTGCTCGGCATCGGCTTGTCCCCCGCGGGCTCCTGGCAACTGGCGCAGGTGGAAAGCCTTCGCTTGCTCGGTGGCGACCGCTACGAAGTGCACGGTGCCTGGCTATCCTTGCAGCCGCGCCCCTGCCGCCTCAGCCTGCGCAGCAAGCTGCAGGAAAGTGCGCCGCGCCCTGCCCTGCTGTTGCCCGAAACGAACGAGTTGCGCGTGCTTTGCCCGACACTACCGCTGGAGGCGGGGCGAAAGGTCACGGTGGAAGAGCAGGGCCGACGCTACCTGGCCCTGCTGGGCGATCCCAAAGACGACAGCTTCCCGCTGCTACCACTGGAGGTAGCCGTCGACCTGCGATGACGGCAGCCCCGGTCGTGGTGCGCCAGCAGCGCTCACAAGGCCTTGGGTACCAGCGCCGGCAGCAACTGCCGCGAGATCGCTTCGCGTACCGCCGGCAGCAGGGTGGCATTGCCGGCGAGCATTTCTTCCACCAGGCGGCGCAGCGCCAGCGAGCGCTCGGGCGTCAGGCCACGCACGGCGTATTCGCAGGCCTGTTCGGCGGTGACGTCCGGCGGCACGGCGAAACCCAGCGCTTGCAGGCGTTCGCGGAAATCGTCCTGGTCGATCAGGTCGGCGTGCATCATCGCGGGTCTCCTTGGGAGCGGCAGGGGTCTGCATCGATTCTGGTAAGCCCGGCGAAGCGCGGCAAGCACCTGTCCGACGGAATGTCCGCGGCGGGCACGCGCAGGTCGTTTTCGGCTAACCGAGGCGGCGGCGCGACGCGCAGACTGGCTTACATACCCCGCAGCCGGCACCGGCGCCAGCTGCGGGCCTCGCACACGAAAGAGCCCGCATCGGCTCGATTTGTCCCCTGCCGCGCGTCGGGCGCCGCAGGGGATTTTTTTGTCCGGCTTTTTGTAGGAGCGAGCTTGCTCGCGAACAGGATATCCGGTGATTTTCGAGCTGGGAGGTTCGCGAGCAAGCTCGCTCCTACGCGGGAGGTTCTGCGCACTCAGCCCTCGCGCTGCAACACCAGGATGCGCGAGAGCAGTTCGTCGCGATCGATGTAGCAGCCCTGCAGGTGCCGTTCGCCGCTGCCCGGGTCGAGACGGTTGGCTTGCCGGCGCAGCGAGGTCAGCGCAGCGGTCTGTGGATAAGTGCGCCAGTCGGCAATGGTGGGACCTTCCCGCGTCATTTCCATGCGCTTCTCCGTGTCAGCTCAGGCTGCGGCGCAGGGCTGCGATCAGGGCGCCGCGCAGGGCATCCACTTCCGCCACGCGACGGGCGCGCAGGCAGCCATGGACGAGGCCGGCTCCGGGGAAGTAATCCACGGCCACGCCGGCTTCTCGCAGGCGGTCACGGTACAGCGCGCCGTCATCGCGCAGCGGGTCGAACTGGGCGACCGCGATGAAGGCCGGCGGCAGCCCGGAGAAGTCTTCGGCCAGCAGCGGTAGCGCCAGCGGGTCGCGCCAGTCGGCGGGACACGAGAGGTAGGCGGCGAGGTATTCGTCCACCGCAGCGCTGGTCATCAGCGGGGCGTCGGAGCAGGTGGTGCGCGAGGGCGTATCGAGGTTGCCCAGGGCGGGGTAGATCAGCATCTGGGCAACGGGCAGTGGCTCACCGCTGCCACGCAGCGCCTGGCAAAGCGCAGCGGCGAGGTTGGCGCCGCCACTGTCACCGGCCACGGCGATGCGGCGTTTATCCACAGCCTCGCCGAGGCCGTCCTGCTGGATGCGCCGCCAGGTACCGAGGCAATCGTCGAGGGCGGCGGGATAAGGGTGCTCCGGCGCCAGCCGGTAGCTGAGGGCGACCACCAGCGCGCCCAGTTCCGCGGCCAGGGGAATGCAGATCATGTCGTGGGTGTGGGCGTTGCCCAGTACCCAACCGCCGCCATGGATGTAGAACACGGTGGGCCAGCCATCCGCCGGTGGCGCTCCGTCAGGCCGATAAAGACGCAGCTCGACCAGGCCGTCCGGCTGAACGTCCCGCACCAACAGGCCGGGCGGCACTGGCGGAGCAAAGGCGGCGGCCATTCGCTCGTAGCCTTCTCGCTGGGCGGCGAGGGACGGATCGGCCACGGCATGGCTCTCGGTCTCGGCGACAAAGGCCTGCATGGCATCCGACAGCGGGTAGCGCCGGCTCATGCGCGCTCAGCCCGGCAGGCCGATGACGCGGCCGACGTAGTCCGGACGCGGCAATGGGCGATGGGCCTCGGCCAGCGCCAGCACGCGCTCGAGCACCACACCTTCGAAGGGCGCCGAGCGCGCGCCACCTTCGAGGTTCACGTGCAGCAGCATCTGCTCGCTGGCGGCCAGGGCAAGGTCTTCGCTGGCGCGGTGCAGGCTGTGGAAAACGTGCAGGCGCTTGCGGTCGTGAGCGATCAGCTGGGTACGCACTTCGACCTTCTCGCCCTCCTTCACCTCGTGCAGGTAGTTGAGATGCACTTCGAGGGTGAACAGGGAATCGTGGGTCGCGGCGCGATGCTCCGCGTCGAGGCCCAGGTGGTCCATCAGGGCGTCGGTGGCGTAGCTGAACAGCAGCAGGTAGAAGGCATCGCGCAGGTGGCCGTTGTAGTCGGTCCACTCGGCGAGGATGGGGGTTTCGTAGGTTTTCAGGGCGTGCATGGTTTCGCGTCCGTGATGCCCTCACCCCAACCCTCTCCCAGGGGGAGAGGGGGCGGTTCGGAGCAGGTGGTGAACCGTGAGGTTAGTCGGCGAAGGCGAAGCCGTGCTTGGACTTGGTGTCCTTGATGGCGCCGAGCACCGCCAGCAGGCAGTCGTCGCGGTAGCGTTCCAGCTCGGCGATGCTGCGCGAGCCTTGCTGCTCGCTGGTGCCTTCCACCACGCGGTCGATCAGGGTGTCGGTCAGCTCCGGGGCCGGCAGGTAGGTCCAGGGCAATTGCAGCGCGGGGCCGAACTGGGCCATGAAGTGGCGCATCCCGGCGTTGCCGCCGGCCAGGGTGTAGGTGAGGAAGGTGCCCATGAACGACCAGCGCAGGCCGGCGCCGAAGCGGATGGCGTCGTCGATCTCGCCGGTGCTGGCGACGCCGTCGTTGACCAGGTGCAGGGCCTCGCGCCAGAGGGCTTCGAGCAGGCGGTCGGCGATGAAGCCGGGGACTTCCTTGCGCACATGCAGCGGCCGCATGCCGAGGGATTGGTAGACCTTGATCGCGGCCTGCACGGCTTCCGGCGCGGTCTTCGCACCGCCCACTACTTCCACCAGCGGCAGCAGGTACACCGGGTTGAACGGGTGGCCAACCACGCAGCGCTCGGGGTGCGTGGCGTCGGCGTAGAACTCGCTGGGCAGCAGGCCCGAAGTGCTGGAGCCGATCAAGGCGTTGGGCTTGGCGGCGGCGCTGATCTTGGCGTGCAGTTCGCACTTCAGGTCGAGGCGCTCGGGGGCGCTTTCCTGGATGAAGTCGGCGTCGCGCACGCACTCTTCGATGGTGGCGACGAAGCGCAAGCGTCCCTGCGAGGCGCCAGGGGCGAGGCCGGCTTTTTCCAACGCCGGCCAGGCATTGGCGATGCGCGCGCGCAGCGCGGCTTCGGCACCGGGGGCTGGGTCCCAGGCGATGACGTCGAGGCCGTGGGCCAGGGCACGGGCGACCCAGCCACTGCCGATGACGCCGCTGCCAAGGGCGGCGAAGGTTTTGATGTCGGTGATGAAGGACATGAATGGCTCCAACAAGAATGAGGATTACCTGTAGGAACGAGGGGGGCGCCTAGCCCTTGCTCGCGAACAACGCCAGCCGGCGACGACAGAGCTGGGCAGGTTCGCGAGCAAGCTCGCTCCTACGAAAGCGTCGCAGTCAGGTACGGGGTTTGAGGTTCATCTTCCTGCGCCCCTCGGCCGGGGTCAGGGCGCGGCCGCCCAGGCGCTCGATGATCTCGATAGCGCGTTCGACCAGTTGGCCGTTCGTGGCATGCACGCCACGGTCAAGCCAGATGTTGTCTTCCAGGCCGACCCGCACGTTGCCGCCCAACAGCATGGCCTGGGCGACCATGGGCATCTGCGCGCGGCCGATGCCGAAGCCGGCCCAGGTCAGGCCGTCGGGGATGTTGTCGGCCATGGCCTTCATGGTGGTGGTGTCGGCCGGGGCGCCCCACGGAATCCCCAGGCAGATCTGGATGAGCGGGTCTTCCAGCAGACCTTCCTTGAGCATCTGCCTGGCGAACCAGAGGTGCCCGGTGTCGAAGATTTCCAGCTCGGCCTTCACACCCAGCTCGGTGATGCGCTTGGCGCCCGCACGCAGCTGGGCCGGAGTGGAGACGTAGATGAAGTCGCCGTCGCCGAAGTTCAGGGTGCCGCAGTCCAGGGTGCAGATTTCCGGCAGCAGTTCCTCGACGTGCTTCAAACGCTCCAGCGGGCCGACCAGGTCGGTGCCGGCGCCGAACTCGAGCGGCTGTTCGCCCTGGCCGATCTGCAGGTCGCCGCCCATGCCGGCGGTGAGGTTGATGATGACGTCGGTGTCGCTCTCGCGGATGCGTTCGACCACTTCGCGGTAGAGCTTCACATCGCGGCTGGGCTTGCCGGTCTGCGGGTCGCGGACGTGGCAGTGGGCGACGGTAGCGCCGGCCTTGGCGGCCTCGATGGCGGCGGCGGCGATTTCCTTGGGGGTGACGGGAATCGCCGGGTGCTTGCCGACGGTGTCGCCGGCGCCGGTCACCGCGCAGGTGACAATGACTTCGTAATTCACGGTGGCAGTCCTTCTTCGGGTCGAACGAACCCACCGCGCGCCAGGCGACGCGCAGGGAGTTGCTGGTAGTGGGTTACTTCAGCGAGGCCTGGACGGCGGCGAGGCCATCCTTGCCATCGAAGGTGGTCACGCCGTCAAGCCAGGCCTTGAGCGGCTCGGGGTTCTGCTTCAGCCAGGCCTTGGCGGCGTCAACTGGCTGGCTGCGGTCGAGGATCGGCACCATCACCTGGCTGACCTGCTCGCTGCTGAACTTGAGGTTGTGCAGCAGCTTGGCGACGTTGCCGCACTGCGCCTGGTAGCCGCCGGCGGTCATGATGGAAACGGTGGCGGAGCCTTCGTTGGGGCCGAACACGTCGTCGCTGCCGGTGAGGTACTTCATGTCGATCTGCAGGTTCATCGGGTGCGGCTTCCAGCCGAAGAACACCACCCACTGCTTGCGCTTGATGGCGCGCTTGACCGCGGTGAGCATGCCGGCCTCGCTGGACTCGACGATCTGGAAGCCCTTCAGGCCGAACTTGTCGTCGGCGATCATCTTCGCGGTGATGCGGTTGGAACCGCTGCCGGGCTCGATCAGGTAGATCTTGTTGCCCAGCTTGTCCTTGAACTTGGCGATGTCGGCGAAGGTCTTCAGACCGCCGTCGTAGACGTAGGTCGGCACAGCGTAGGTGGATTGCGCGTCAGGCAGGGTCGGCGGGGTGATGACGTCGATCTGCTGCTTGTCGAGGTAGGGCTTGGCCACCGGTTGCATGGTTGGCTGCCAGTAGCCGAGGAAGACGTCGAGCTGCTTGTCGGCCATGCCGGCGAGGATGATCTGCTGCGAGGCGCTGGTCTGCTTGACCTTGTAGCCCAGGCCATCGAGCACGGCCTCGGCCACGGCGCTGCTGGCTACTACGTCGGTCCAGTTCACGCTGCCCATGCGCACGTTCTGGCACTGGGCGGGCTCGGCGGCCCAGCTGGTGCTGGCGGCGAGCAGGAGCGCGGCACAGCCGAGCGCTCGGATCGATAGCTTCATGACTTCTCCCTCAAGGCCTTTGCGGCGTTGGTTTTCGTTGTTGTAGGTCATGCGGCCCTCACGGGGGCTGGAGAACAAATTACGCAGGCGACGCGCCGGTGAATCGCACAGCGGCGACCAGCTCTTGCACAGCAGCGACCTCCCCGATTGCCAGGGCGACGTCCTTGGTTCATAAGCATGGGCAGGCTGCCACCCAGCTGCCCTCGATCGCACGGTACCCGCCATGTCCCAAGACTTCTGGTTCCTGCTGTTGCCCGGCTTTTCCGTGATGGGGTTCGTCTCCGCCGTGGAGCCGCTGCGGGTAGCCAACCGTTTTCGCGGCGAGTTGTACCGCTGGCACCTGATGAGCCTGGATGGAGGGCCGGTGCTGGCCAGCAACGGCATGTCGATGAACGCCGACAGCGGCCTGGAGGCCCTGCGCGAGGGCGACACGCTGCTGGTGGTGGCCGGCTTCGAACCGTTGCGTGCGTGCACCCCGGCGCTGCTGCACTGGCTCAAGCGCCAGGACCGCGAGGGCGTGACCTTGGGTGGCATCGATACCGGCAGCTTCGTGCTGGCCGAGGCCGGCCTGTTGCAGCGCCAACGCTGCACGGTGCACTGGGAGGCGCTGGACGCCTTCCGGGAAACTTATCCACAGGTGCAGGCGACCCAGGAGCTGTTCGAGATCGATGGGCCGCGCATCACTTCCGCTGGCGGCACTGCGTCCATCGACCTGATGCTCGACCTGATCGCCCAGGCCCATGGGCCGGAGCTTGCGGTGCAGGTGTCGGAGCAGTTCGTGGTCGGGCGTATCCGCAACCGGCAGGATCACCAGCGCCTGCAGGTCGCCAGCCGCTATGGGGTGAACAACCGCAAGCTGGTGCAGGTGATCGGCGAGATGGAGCGCCACACCGAGCCGCCGCTGACCACGCTGGAGCTGGCCGAGCGCATCCAGGTGACCCGGCGCCAGCTGGAGCGCCTGTTCCGCCTGCACCTGAACGACACGCCATCGAACTTCTACCTCGGCCTGCGCCTGGACAAGGCCCGCCAGCTGCTACGGCAGACCGACATGAGCGTGCTGGAGATCGGCGTGGCCTGCGGCTTCGAGACCCCCTCGTACCTGTCGCGCAGCTATCGGGCGAAGTTCGGGGTGTGCCCGAGCCAGGATCGGGTGGGGTTGCGCAAAGTCGTGGCCAAGCCCGTCACCCAGCACACCCTGTAGGAGCGAGCTTGCTCGCGAACGGAATCAACCGGCAGCGTTGGAGCTAGGTGGGTTCGCGAGCAAGCTCGCTCCTACAAACAGCAAAAGCATCGGCCGCGATTGGCAATATCTGTGGGATTACCGTCATTTACCCATCCGCAGGCCAGGCGGAGGATGAGCACCAGGTTCCTCACCCACTAAAATCAGGAGGCCACCATGAGCGAAGCCCGTCCCCCTCTCCCACCGTTCACCCGCGAAACCGCCATCCAGAAAGTCCGCCTCGCCGAGGACGGCTGGAACAGCCGCGACCCGCACCGCGTGTCGCTGGCCTATACGCCGGACAGCCGCTGGCGCAACCGCGCGACCTTTGTCCAGGGCCGCGAGCAGATCGTCCAGTTCCTCACCGCCAAATGGGTGCGCGAACAGCAGTACCGGCTGATCAAGGAGCTCTGGGCGTTCACCGATAACCGCATCGCCGTGCGCTTCGCCTACGAATGGTACGACGACTCGGGCAACTGGTTCCGCTCCTACGGCAACGAGAACTGGGCGTTCGACGAGAACGGCCTGATGTTCGAACGCCACGCCAGCATCAACGACCTGCCGATCAGCGAGGACGAGCGCCTGTTCCACTGGCCGCAGGGCCGCAGGCCGGACGATCATCCGTCGCTGAGTGACCTTGGGCTGTAGAGGGTTATCCACAGCATCGGATTGGCTGTTGCAGGAGTGGACTGTCCGCGACAGGTCCGCACCGCGCCGGGCGTCCGCTCCTGCGCGACTGGAAATCCCAGAGCCAGCCCTGTAGGAGCGAGCTTGCTCGCGAACCAGCCCGGCTCATGGAGTCGCCGGCTCAAACTGTTCGTGAGCAAGCTCGCTCCTACATGAAGCCGCTCAGGCCGGAACGGCCTGGGCGGGGACAGTGGAAGCGATGCGGCTGTCTTCCAGGATCATCGCCGCCGCGCGCTCGCCGAGCATGATGCAGGGTGCGTTGGTGTTGCCGCTGATCAGCGTCGGCATGATCGACGCATCCACCACGCGCAGGCCCTTCAAGCCATGCACCCGCAGGCGCAGGTCGACCACGGCCATCGCGTCCTCACCCATCTTGCAGGTGCCCACCGGGTGGAACACGGTGGCGGCGTATTCGCGCAGGTGTTCGAGCAGTTGCTCGTCGGTCTGCACCTGCGGGCCGGGTAGCATTTCGGCACCACGGATACTGTCGAACTCCGGCTGGGCGAGGATCTTGCGCGCCAGCTTCACACCTTCCACCAGCACGCGGCCGTCTTCCTCGTTGGCGAGGAAGTTGTAGTCGATCTCGATATCGCCGCCGGGCTTCACGCGCAGCTCGCCGATGCTCTTGGGGCGCAGCACACAGGTATGCACGGCGTAGCCATGACCCCACTCGAACAGGCGGCCACGGTGGCTGCGATAGCCGGGCACGAAGTGGAACTGCACGTCAGCCAGCGAATCGGCCAGCGGCGTACGGGCGAAGCCACCGGCCTCGACGTAGTTGGTGGTCAGCCAGCCCTTCTTCGCCAGCAGGTACTTGAACGGCGAGAGCAGGATCTGCGGCAGCGAGCCGAGGGAGAAGCCCAGGCTCAACGGGCTCGGCGAGCGCACGGTGACCAGGCCGTCGAGGTGATCCTGGAGGTTCTTGCCCACGCCCGGCAGGTCGTGTTTGACCGCGATGCCGGCGGCTTTCAACTCTTCACCCGGCCCGATGCCGGAAGCCAGCAGGATCTGCGGCGAGCCGAGGGAACCGGCCGACAGAATCACCTCGCGGCGCGCCAGCAGGCGTTCGCCGCTGCGCAGTTCGAGGCCGGTGACGCGCTCGCCTTCGAGCAGCAGGCGGCCGACCTGACGGTCGGTCAGTACGGTGAGGTTCGGCCGCTGCAGCGGCGCGACGAAGGCGCGGTAGCTGCTCAGGCGCTTGGCGTCCTTCTGGGTCACGTTGTAGATGCCGACCCCTTCGAACTCGCGGCCGTTGAAGTCATCGTTGCGGCGCAGGCCCAGGTGTTCGGCAGCCTTGATGAACAGGTGCGACAACGGGTTGGGGTCACGCGGCTTGTCCACCACCAATTCGCCCAGGGTGCCGTGCAGCGCCGGGTCCTGGCCGAGCAGGTTGCGTTCGGATTTCCTGAAGAACGGCAGCACGTCCTTCCAGCCCCAGCCGGGGCAGCCTTCGGCTTCCCAGCGGTCGTAGTCGGAGGCGTGGCCGCGGATGTAGATCATGCTGTTCATCGAGCTGGATCCGCCCAGGGCCTTGCCGCGCGGGCAATGCAGCTCGCGGTTGTTCAGACGCTTCTGCGGTGCGGAGTAGAAGTTCCAGCTGAAGATCTTGCTCTTGTACAGGGTGATGGTTCCGGCAGGCGTCTGCACGCGCGGGCTGGCATCACTGCCGCCGGCTTCCAGCAGGCAGACGCGCACCGACGGGTCGGCGCTCAGGCGGTTGGCCAGGACGCAGCCGGCGGAACCGGCGCCGACGATGAGGTAGTCGTAGGTGGAATCGTTGGAGGAGGACATGGGGGCTCCCTTTGAAGTGTTGCGTGAATGGTGGAGCGCCCTCACCCCAACCCTCTCCCGGAGGGAGAGGGGGCAATCCAAGTCAGCCGGCATGCACGGTGCTCATCGCGAGCACCGCAACAGCTCCCTCTCCCCTTGGGAGAGGGCTGGGGTGAGGGATAGCGGCGACGGGCTTTCAATGCGCCTCTTCCAGATCGTCGTGCAGCAGCCCGAGGATCTCGCGCTTCATCTCGATGAACTGGCGGTCCATGACCATGTCCAGCGAGCGCGGGCGCTCGATGGGCACGTCGAGGATGCGTTTGATGCGCCCTGGGCGCGCGCCCATGACGTAGACGCGGTCGCCCAGCAGGATGGCCTCGTCGATGTCGTGGGTGACGAACACCACAGTCTTCTTGCTGTGGTCCCACACGCGCAGCAGCAGTTGCTGCATCTGCATGCGGGTCTGACTGTCGAGGGCACCGAAGGGCTCGTCCATCAGCAGGATCTGCGGGTCGTTGGCCAGCGCGCGGGCGATCGCCACGCGCTGCATCATTCCGCCGGAAAGCTGCTTGGGGTAGTTGTTCTCGAAGCGGCGCAGGCCGACTTCGTCGAGGTAGTAGTCGACGATCTCGCGGCGCTCGGCCGCCGGCATGCCGCGACGCTTGAGGCCGAATTCGACGTTCTGGCGCACGGTGAGCCAGGGGAACAGGGTGTAGCTCTGGAACACCATGCCGCGGTCGGCGCCGGGGCCGTCCACCAGTTGCCCGCCGACGTAGATGTCGCCCTCGGTGGGCTCGGAGAGGCCGGCAGTGAGGTAGAGCAGGCTCGACTTGCCGCAGCCGGACGGGCCGACAATGACCGCGAACTGCTGGTCCGGTACTTCGAAGGAGACGTTCTCCAGCGCGCTGAAAGTGCCGCCGTCCGGCGTGCGGTAGCGCAGGCTGACGTTCTCCACCCGCAGGCGGGCCGGGCTGGCAGGTTGCTGACCGGTCACGGATTGTTCTTCCTGCTTGATCGCTACTGCGCCCATGACGCCACCTTCAGTCGAATGAATCGGAACAGTTGGTCGGTAATCAGGCCCAGCAGGCCGATGATGGCGATGGCCAGGAAGATCACGTCGACCTGGAAGCCGCGCATGGCCTTGAGGCTGATGTAGCCCAGGCCGCTGGAAGCAGCGACCAGTTCGGCGACCACCAGGTAGGTCCAGGCCCAGCCCATGGTCACGCGCAGGGTGTCGAGCACGCCGGGCAGCGAGGCCGGGCCGAGTACGTGGAGGACCACGTCGCGACGGTTGCAGCCCAGGGTGTAGGAGGCGTTGACCAGGTCCTTGGCGACGCCGCGGGAGACGTCGGCGATCATCACCAGTTGCTGGAAGAACACGCCGAAGATGATCACGGTGACGCGCTGTTCCAGGCCGATGCCGATCCACAGGATGAACAGCGGCACGAAGGAGGTCACCGGCAGGTAACGGATGAAGTTCACCAGCGGTTCGAGGAAGGCCTGGACGATGCGGAAGCTGCCCATCAGCAGGCCCAGCGGCACGGCCACCAGCGAGGAGATGATGAAGCCGATCATCACCACCTTGACGCTGGCCATCACGTGGGTGGCGAGGGTGCCATCACTGGCCAGGCGCACGCCGGCCGCGAGCACCGCGTCCGGGGTCGGCAGGAACATCGCCGGCACCACGCCGCCGTAGGAAAGCCCGGCCCACAGGCCGAACACGAGCAGCCAGCACAGGGTGCCGGCGGACCAGACCAGCTTCAACGGCAGGTCGACCTTGGGCGTCAGGCAACGGCTGAGCCAGGATTGCGAACGACGAGGCATCGCGGATTCCTCCAGGCGAGCGGCGCCAGGCCGCCCGCGGGGACAAGAGTGAGACGGTTACTCGGAGACGAAACGCGGGTCGACCAGGTCGTCGTAGCTGACTTCCAGGCGCTTGCCCTGCAGGCCGCTCCAGGTCTCGTTGGCGAGTCGGATCAGGCCCTTGATGTCGCCGGGCTTGCCGGGGGTGCCAATGAGCTGCTCGCTCATCGCCTTGTCGTAGAAGCGCACGCCCTTGGCGGCATCGGCCAGGGCCTTGGGATCGGAGAGGTAGCCGCCGACGCCCTTGGCCATGATGGCGTAGGCCTCGTCCGGGTGCTCCTTGGTGTACTGCACGGCCTTGTACAGGCCTTTCACCAGGGCCTTCACGTCCTCGGGCTGCTTCTCGATGACGTCGCAGTTGAGGGCGACTACGTCGACGATCACGCCGGGGGTGGTGGAGCTGTCCACCAGCACCTTGCCCTGCTGCTTCTCGCGGACCAGCGAGAGATGCGGCTCCCAGGTCACGGCGGCGGGTACGCGGCCGGCGATGAAGGCGCTGGCGGCATCATCGGCGGTCATGTTCTGCACCTTGATGTCGCTCATGCTCATGCCGGCGTGCTTGAGCAGGTAGGCCAGCCAGAACTGCGAGACGGAGCCTTCGTTGACCGCCACTTCCTGGCCCTTGAGCTGGGCCAGCGAGGTGACGTCCTTGCCCACCAGCACGCCGTCGCCGCCATGGCTGTCGTCCAGCGCGGCCACGGCCTTGAAGCAGAACTTGGGCCGGTACTTGAGGATTTCGTCGATGGTGGAGGCCGAGCCGGAGAGCTGGCCGGAAGCCTGGGCCGCCATGTACATCGAGGCTTCCTCGATGGTGGTCAACTGCAGGTCCAGGCCCTGTTCCTTGAAGTAGCCCAGGTCGCGGGCGAGGTACAGGGTGCCGTAACCGACCCAGGTGGTGTGGCCGATGGACAGGGTGCCGGCCTGCGCGCCGGAAACGGCGGCGAGAGCCAGGGCGGAACACGCGATGGAACGCACGAGCAAGGACTTGATCATGAAGCACTCCCACAGCCGTTTGGCTTTTGTTGTTGATTTACTGCGGCAGTGGCCAGGAGGCCGGTAAAACCGGGACATGGGCGGCATCGAGCTCTTTGGCTCTGCGTCTGAAGGCTTTGTCTCGCGACATGTCTGACAGGCCGATGGTGGCCGAAGCGGGAGGCTCGGAAAATTATTAAATATGTCGTTGCGCCATAAGAAAAAGCTGCCTTGCGGGCAAAACTGCACCAGCATGGCGCAGGGGAGAGCTCGGGGCCGCGCGGGTTGTTCCGCGCTGCACTAAGGTTGAACGCAGCTCTCCTCAAGGAAGGTTTCCAGCATGGCTTTACGTCCCGTTCTGTCGGCCCTGGCGTTCGCCATCGGGCTATCGCTGCACCCTGCTCTTTCCTTCGCCGCCGATCCCCAGGCCCCGGCCGTCACCGAGCTGAAATGGCCGCGGGATTTCGCCCTGGGCGAACAGCACGTGCAGATCTTCCAGCCGCAGATCGAGGGCTGGGACGGAACCCGCATGAGTGGCCGCGCGGCCATCGCCATCGGGCCCGCCAACGGCGCACCGACCTACGGCGTGGCGCAGTTCTCCGCCGCTGCCGCCATCGACAAGGCCACGGGGCTGGTGCAACTCACCGACCTGCGCATCGACAAGGTGGAAGTGCCCACTGCCCCGGACAGCGCCGGCAATGTGCGCGACGCGCTGGTGGCGCGTTTGCCCAAGGACGGCCTGACTGTCTCCCTCGATGAGCTGCAGGCCAGCTACGCGGTGAACCAGCAACTCGATCAGCTGCGCCATGTGGACGTGAAGAACGACGCGCCGCAGATCGTCTTCGCCGCGACGCCGACCGTGCTGGTGATGATCGACGGCCAGCCGAACTGGCAGGCCCTGCCGGGCAGCGACTTCCAGCGCGTGCTCAACAGCCGCGTGTTGATCCTGCGCGACGCACAGGGCAACCACTACCTCAATGCCGCCGGCAACTGGTACACGGCCCAGGCGCTGGATGGCAGCTGGCTGGTGCTGAGCCAGCCACCCAAGGCGCTGCTCAACGCGCAGCAGGTGGCGGAGAAAGCCGGTCCGGTGGACGCGTTGCTGCCCAAGGACGGCAAAGTGCCGGGCAAGGCGCCTGCGATCCTGGTAGCGACCCGCCCCACCGAGCTGATCGTCAGCGACGGCACCGCACAGATGCAGCCGGTGGACGGCGTCAGCCTGCTGACGATGCAGAATGCCGACCACGCGGTGTTCGTCGATCCAACCCACAACACCTGGTACGTGCTGCTCTCCGGACGCTGGTTCAGTGGCCCCGGCGAGAAGGGACCATGGCAGTTCGTCGAGGGCAAGGACCTGCCCGCCGATTTCGCCAGGATCTCGCCCAAGGACCCGAAGGCCAACGTGCTGGTCTCGGTGCCCGGCACTCCTCAGGCCAAGGAAGCAGCCATCGCGGCGAGCATCCCGCAAACCGCCTCGGTCTCGCGCAGCAAGGCAACCATGAAGGTCAGCTACGACGGCGCGCCCAGCTTCCAGCCCATCAGCGGCACCAACCTGCAGTACGCGGTGAACACACCGACGCCGGTGATCGAGGTCGCGCCCAACCAGTTCTTCGCCGTCACCAACGGCGTCTGGTTCGTCGCCCCCAGCCCCACCGGCCCGTGGCAGGTGGCGACCGAGGTGCCGGCGGAGATCTACGGCATCCCGCCCAGCTCGCCGGTGTACTACGTGACCTATGTGCACATCTACTCGGTCAATCCGCAGACGGTAGTGGTGGGCTACACGCCCGGCTACCTGGGCGTGGTGGTGAACAGCGACGGCACGGTGGTCTATGGCACCGGCTACACCTACCCGGCCTACGTCAGCCAGACCGTCTACTACGGCTATCCACCCACCTACGGCTACGGCGCGGGCTTTGCCGTGGGCGCTCTGACCGGCTTCGCCTTCGGTTACGCGGCGGGCGCCTACTGGGGGTCTGCGGAGCCCTACTGGGGCCCGTACTGGGGCCCCTATCCGCACGGCGGCTGGAGCTACGCCAACGTGAACCAGGCGAACTTCTACGGCCGCTGGGGCCAGGGCACTGTGACCCACGCCTACGGCTACAACGGCTGGACCGGTACCCAGTGGCAGGGCAGCTCGGCGGTGGGCTACAACCCGCGCACCGGTACGCACTTCCAGGGCGCCCAGGGTTCGGCCTTCAATCCCTACACCGACGAGGGCGCGGCCGGGCGGCGCGGGGCTTACTCCAACGCGTCCACCGGCATGTCCGGCGCAGGCCGCGGCGGTGTCGCCTACGACGCCGACAGCGGTGACTTCAAGGCTGGCCAGCAGGGTATCCAGCACAACGCCCAGACCGGTCGCACCACCATCGCCGAGCGAGGCGTCTCCGGCGACGTGGACGATGGCCGCGGCAGCTACGACAAGCAGAACCAGGGCGTCAGCTACAACCGCCGCACCGGCAATGCGGTGGCCTGGAAGAACGGCGACGTGTATGCCGGCCACGACGGCAACGTCTATCAGCACACCGACAGCGGCTGGCAGCAGCACACCAGCAACGGATGGCAGCCGGTTCAACAGAACCAGGCCAACGTCCGCAGCCAGTTGGACCAGCAGTACCAGTCGCGCCAGGTCGGCCAGCAACGCTTCGGCCAGACCCAGCGCCAATGGGGCGGCGGCGGCTTCGGTGGCGGGCATTTCGGCGGTGGCCACTTCGGCGGAGGCGGTTTCCGTCGCTGACTCTGTGGACAAGGTTTTCCACAGCGGCTGCGTCTGTGGAAAACCGCTTCAGGCAGCGTGAAAGCTTATCCACACGCCTTGCCCTTCCCCGCGCGCCCTCGGCAAGATGCCTGCCTCCACCACCCTCTTGGGGTTACCGTGACCGCTCTGTTCCAGGCCCTCTGGCCGTTGTTCGCGCTGATCGTCGGCGGCTTCGTGCTGCGCCGCAAAGGCTTTCCCGGCGACGCCTTCTGGCCCGCTGCGGAGCGGCTCAACTACTTCATCCTGTTCCCCGCGCTGCTGGCCAGCAGCCTGGCCAGCGCACCGCTGAACGATCCCGGCCTCGCCCGTCAGGCGTTGGCAGTCATGCTGGGCCTGGGCGTCGCCTGGGTCGCCCTGCTGATCGTCAAGCGCCTGCGCGGCTGGAACGCCGCGCGTTTCGGCGCTATTGCCCAGGGCGTGCTGCGCTTCAACACCTACCTGGGCCTCGCCGCTGTCGGCAGCCTTTACGGCAAGCCGGGACTGACCCTGGCCGCGCTGATGCTGGCGCTGATGGTACCGACGGTGAACGTGATGTCGGTCTGGGCGCTGACCGCCGAACGCGGCATCAGCCTGCGTTCCCTGCTGCTGCCCATCGTGAAGAACCCGCTGATCCTCGCCTGCGTCGCTGGCGCCCTGCTCAACGTGACGGGCATTGGAATGCCCGGCGGCACTGACCGGCTGTTCAACCTGCTGGCGGTAGCCAGCCTGCCGCTGGGCCTGCTCTGCGTGGGCGCCGCCCTGCAGCCGCAGGAACTGCGCGCAGAAGTCTCGGCGCTGGGCTGGAACTGCGCGATCCGCCTGCTGGCCATGCCGCTGCTGGCCTTCGCCATCGCCCGCCTGCTGGCGCTGCCGCCGCTGGAAAGTGCCCTGCTGGTGATGTTCTTCGCGCTACCCACAGCCCCGACTGCCTATGTGCTGACCCGCCAGTTGGGCGGCGAGAGCGGGCTGATGGCCGGGATCATCACCCTGCAGACCTTGCTCGCCGGCGCCAGCCTGCTGGTGGTGATGGGGGCGATCCAGGCGCTGGGCTCCTGATGCCGTCCACCGCGACTGGATTGAACCTGTAGGAGCGAGCTTGCTCGCGAACTTGCAGCACGCTGGTCACTTATTCACAGGAGATGTTCGTTATTCGCGAGCCAGCTCGCTCCTACCGCTCCTACAAAGACGCACCGATCAGCGGTCATCGACTGCGAAAGCCTGCTGAAAGCTTGACCCCCTAGCATCGCCGCCTCGGTCCTCCCGGCCGGACCTGCGTTCGCGCAGCGTACAAAAACAACAATCGGTGATCGCCCATGCCCCGCTTCCTGTCCCTATCCGCCCCGACTCCGTCCGCTCCGCGCGTACTTATCCACAGCCGCTGCTAATCCTTCGCGCCGACCCGGAGTTATCCCCATGCTGACTTTCCTCGCCTTCGCCATGGTGGCGACCTTCATGTTCCTGATCATGACCAAGCGGCTCTCGGCGCTGATCGCGCTGATCCTGGTCCCGATCGCCTTCGCCCTGCTCGGCGGATTCGCCAAGGGCCTGGGGCCGATGATGCTGGACGGCATCCGCACCCTGGCGCCGACCGGCGTGATGCTGATGTTCGCCATCCTCTACTTCGCCATCATGATCGACTCCGGGCTGTTCGACCCCGCGGTGCGGCGCATCCTCAGGCTGGTCAAGGGCGACCCTCTGAAGGTGTCGATGGGCACCGCCGCGCTGGCGATGATCGTCTCGCTGGATGGCGACGGCTCGACCACCTACATGATCTGCGTCGCCGCCGTGCTGCCACTCTACAGCCGGCTGGGCATGAGCCCGCTGCTGATGGCCTGCCTGATCATGCTCTCCAGCGGCGTACTGAACATGACACCCTGGGGCGGCCCCACCGCCCGTGCGGCCAGCGCGCTGCACGTGGACCCGGCAGACATCTTCGTGCCAATGATCCCGGCCATGCTCGCCGGCATCGCGGCGATCTTCGGCCTGGCCTGGGTCTACGGCAAACGCGAGCGCGCCCGCCTGGGCGAGCTGCACCTGCCCACCGACCACGAGGCCATGGCGGAAGTGAGCGTGTCGCAGTATCCCGAGGCACGTCGACCGCACCTGCTGTGGTTCAACGCGGTGCTCACGGTGGTTCTGATGGGGACCCTGATCGCCGGCCTGTTGCCCATGCCAGTTCTCTTCATGATCGCTTTCGGTATCGCGATGATCGTGAACTATCCCTGCATCCTGGAGCAAAAGAAGCGCATTGGCGCCCATGCCGAGAACGTTCTCGCGGTGGTCTCGCTGATCTTCGCCGCTGGCGTGTTCACCGGGATTCTTTCCGGAACGGGCATGGTCGAAGCCATGTCCAAGAGCCTGCTGGCGGTGATCCCGCCGGCACTCGGGCCGTACCTGGCGACCATCACGGCACTGGTGAGCATGCCGTTCACCTTCTTCATGTCGAATGACGCTTTCTACTATGGCGTGCTCCCGGTACTCTCGCAGGCCGCCGCGCAGTACGGCATCAGCCCCGTGGAAATGGCCCGCGCCTCCATCGTCGGCCAGCCGGTGCACCTGCTCAGCCCACTGGTGCCGTCCACCTACCTGTTGGTGGGCCTGGCCAAGGTGGACTTCGGCGACCACCAGCGCTTCACCCTCAAGTGGGCCGTGCTGGTGTGCCTGGCGATCCTGGCCGCAGCCCTGCTGCTGGGCCTGTTCCCCCTGTTCAATCAATGAATGGCTTAACGACTGACTTCGAGTACCGATTAAATGGAATGGCTCACCAGCCCTGAAATCTGGATTGCGTTCTTCACCCTGACTGCCCTGGAGATCGTCCTGGGCATCGACAACATCATCATGATTTCCATCCTGGTCGGCCGCATGCCCAAGCACATGCAGCCGCGCACGCGCTTCTTCGGGCTGGCGCTGGCGATGGTCACGCGCATCCTGCTGCTGCTCTCGATCACCTGGGTGATGCGCCTCACCGCGGACCTGTTCCACGTGTTCGGCCAGGGCATCTCCGGGCGCGACCTGATCCTGTTCTTCGGCGGGCTGTTCCTCCTGTGGAAAAGCAGCAGCGAGATCTTCCACGGCCTGGAAGGCGAAGACGAAACCGAGGACGAACCCAAGAGCGTGATGGGCGGCTTCCTCGGCACCATCATCCAGATCGCCATCATCGACATCGTGTTCTCGCTGGACTCGGTGATCACCGCCGTGGGCATGGTCTCCAACGTGCCGGTGATGGTTGCGGCGATCATCGTCGCGGTGCTGGTGATGATGCTGTGCGCCGGCGCCATCAGCGACTTCATCGACAAGCACCCGTCGCTGAAGATGCTGGCACTGTCCTTCCTCATCGTGGTCGGCACTGTGCTGATCGCCGAAGCCTTTGAAGTCCACGTGCCCAAGGGCTACGTCTACTTCGCCATGGCCTTCTCGCTGGCGGTGGAAGCCCTGAACATCCGCATGCGCACCGCGCGCGGGAAGAAGGACGTGGACCCGGTAAAACTGCGCAAGGACATTCCGGGCCAATAGTCTGCAAGAGCTATCCACAGGCACACTGTGAAGAAACAAAAAGCCGGGCTATCCACAGCCCGGCTTTTTATTCACAGCGGATTGCTTGGACGTGCCACCGGCTCAGGCCAATTCAGCACGCCCTTGTCGTTGAAGCGCACCGTACCGAACAGACCGCCGGCCAGCTTGCCGTTGATCTCGTAGGGCATGCCTTGGCGCGGCGGCCCGCCCGACAGGCCCCAGGCCTGGCGAAAGGCAGAGAACGCCGAGATGCTCACCGGCACACTGATCACCGCTTCTCCGAAGCGCGGCACTTGCCCGCTGGCATCGCTCACGCCGCTGGCCAACGGCTGGCCGTTCACCGACAAATCCAGGGCGATACCGTTGTAGTCGATGGCCTGGTCATTGGGGTTCTGCACCCGCAGCTTGACCGTGAAACGCGCTTCCATGCCCTGGCCGCTCGCCGGTTCCAGGCCGACCAGATCGATGCGCAAGGGGTCGCGTGTGCCGAACAGGCTGCTGCAGGCGCCCAGCGCCAGCAGCAGGGTCATCAGGGCAATACGCCGGGCAATCGCCATGCTCTCTCCTTATCGGTTCACTTCAGGGTAGCCGGGCGCAGCCGCCACACCGTGTTCCCCACATCGTCGGCCACCAACAGGCCGCCGAACTTGTCCACAGCGACGCCCACCGGCCGCCCCATGGCCTCGTCCTTGTCGTTGACGAAGCCGTCCAGCACCGTCACCGGCTGGCCGTTGGGCTTGCCACTGCCAAAGGGGATGAATACCACCTGGTAGCCGCTGCGTGGTTGACGGTTCCACGAGCCATGCTGGCCGATGAACACCCCGCCACGATAGCGCTCCGGCAGCAGGCTGCCCTGATAGAAGGCAAGGCCGAGGGAGGCGGTGTGCGCGCCGAGGGCATAGTCCGGCACCAGAGCCTTCTCCACCATGTCCGGACGCGGCGGCTCGACGCGCTTATCCACATGCTGGCCGAAGTAACTCCAGGGCCAGCCGTAGAAGCCGCCGTCCTTCACCGAGGTCATGTAGTCGGGCACCAGGTCGTTGCCCAGTTCGTCACGCTCGTTCACCGCCGTCCACAGGGCGCCGCTGTTGGGTTCCCAGTCGAGGCCATTGGGGTTGCGCAGGCCGGAGGCGAACACCCGCACGTTGCGAGTGGACAGGTCGATCTGCAGGATCGCCGCGCGATTCTTCTCGGCGTCCAGGCCGTTCTCACCGACATTGCTGTTGGAGCCCACGGTGGCGTAGAGGTAGCGGCCATCCGGGCTGGCGAGGATGTTCTTGGTCCAGTGATGGTTGATCGGTCCGCCCGGCAGGTCGACGACCTTCTCGGCCTTGGCGCTGATCGTCGTCTCACCGGTCTTGTAGGGGAAACGCACCACCGCGTCGGCATTGGCGACGTACAGCCAGTTATCCACAAGGGCCATGCCGAAGGGCGAGAACAAGCCTTCGAGCAGCACGCTGCGCTGCTCCGGCACGCCGTCGCCGTCGGCATCGCGCAGCAGGGTGATGCGGTTGGCGCTGGGCACCGATGCCCCAGCCTTGGCCATGACCTTGCCGGCAACCCAGTCCTTCAGTCCACCGGACTCTTCCTTGGGCGGCGCCGAGCTTTCCGCCACCAGCACGTCGCCATTGGGCAGCACGTAGAGCCAGCGCGGGTGTTCGAGCTTGTCGGCGAAGCGCTGCACTTCCAGGCCTTCGGCCGCACGCGGCATCTGCTCGGCGGGCCAGCCGGTGGCATTGGCGATGTTAACGGTAGGCAGCAGGCTGCTCTGGGGTTCCGGCAGTTGTGGTTGCGGTCCGGTGCCGGCGGTGAACGGCAGGGCGGACTTGTCACCGCAACCGGCCACGGCCAGTGCGATCACGAGGGGGAACGACCAACGCATGGGACTACTCCTCGGCCTTGGGTGAGTTTCTTTCAGCAAATGGACGGCAGTCTAGACATTACCGCCCGCCATTCCGTGCGAATTAACCGATGCAAAGGCGCTCGCATCTGCTTTTGATCGGCTTTACTGACAGACAGGATTCTCGGCAAATCAGCGATTTGGCGAACCCTCAAGGAAGAACGAGGGTCTACCATGACAGTCTTGTGACAATCGCCTGAGTGTTGCCGTGTCCTTCTCGGCCCTCCGCGCTGTCTGTACGGAGCCGCGGGCGAGGTCGTTACAGGGTCCGTAGACGGACGCACCGCTTGCGGGCCCGCTTGAATGCGAGGGGGCCCGACATGCTCAAACTGCTCGATCTGCTCTCTGCCGTCGCCCTGTTGGTGTGGGGCACACATATCGTCCGCACCGGCATCCTCAGGGTCTACGGCAGCAACCTGCGAAAAATCCTCAGCCGCAGCGTGGAAAAACGCCCGCTGGCCTTCGCCGCCGGTATCGGCGTCACTGCCTTGGTGCAGAGCAGCAACGCCACGGCGCTGCTGGCAACTTCCTTCGTCGCCACCGGGCTGATGGCCCTGGCGCCGGCGCTGGCGATCATGCTCGGCGCGGACGTCGGCACGGCACTGATGGCGCGGGTGCTGACCCTGGACCTGTCATGGCTGTCGCCGCTGCTGATCTTCTTCGGGGTGGTGTTCTTCCTCAGCCGGCAGAAGTCGCGCCTGGGCCAACTCGGGCGGGTGTTCATCGGCCTGGGGCTGATCATCCTGGCGCTGCAGCTGATCGTTGCGGCGGCAGAGCCGATGACCCAGGCCAAGGGCGTGAAGGTGCTGTTCTCCAGCCTGACTGGCGACGTGATGCTGGACGCCCTGACCGGCGCGCTGTTCGCGATGATTTCCTATTCCAGCCTCGCCGCCGTGCTGCTCACCGCGACGCTGGCGGCGTCCAAGGTGATCTCGCTGAAGGTGGCGCTGTGCCTGGTGATCGGCGCCAACCTGGGCAGCGGTATTCTGGCGATGATCAGCGCTTCCTCGCAGAACGCCGCCGGCCGCCGCGTGGCGTTGGGCAGCCTGTTGTTCAAGGTGGCCGGCTGCGCCCTGGTGCTACCACTGGTGGGACCGCTGGCCGACTGGATCGACCACTGGCAGTTCAGCACCGCCGAACTGGTGATTGCCTTCCACGTGCTCTACAACACTACCCGCTGTCTCGCTTGCCTGCCGCTGACCGGGCAGATGGCGGCGTTCTGCACGCGCATCATGCCCGACCGCCATTCGCCCGAAGACATCGTGCGCCCGCGCCACCTCGACCCGGCAGCGCTGGATACGCCCAGCCTGGCGCTGGTCAACGCCGTGCGCGAAACCCTGCGCATGGGCGATATCGTCGAGCAGATGCTGAACAACCTGATGCAGGTTATCCACAGCGGCGATCCGCTGCTGGGCAAGGAGATCCGCAAGCAGGACGACGATGTCGATGCCCTCTACACCGCCATCAAGCTGTACCTGGCGCGCATGCCCCGCGAGGACCTGAGCGAAGCCGACAGCCGCCGCTGGGCGGAGATCATCGAGCTGGCGATCAACCTCGAGCAGGCCGGCGACATCATCGAACACATGCTCGGCGCCGTGCAGGACAAGAAGACCTCGCGCAGCCGCTCCTTCTCCGACAACGGCCTTGAAGAGATCACCGTGCTCCACGGACAACTGGTGGCCAACCTGCGCCTCTCGCTGTCGGTGTTCCTCAATGGCGACCAGGAAGGCGCCAAGCGCCTGCGCCGCGCCAAGCAGCGCTTCCGCCTGCAAGAGCGGCGCTTCGCCCATTCCCACGTCGATCGCCTGCGCCAGCAGGTGGTACAGAGCATCGAGACCAGCTCACTGCACCTGGACCTGATCAGCGACATGAAGCGCTTGAACTCGCTGTTCTGCGCCATCGCCTATGCTGTTCTGGACAACCCGGACGCCAGCGGTTCGGTAATCGGGGAGCCTGTGGAAGACGAAGACTTCGTCGAGCGCGAAGTCGAGGCCGTACAGGATCCCCAGCGGCCGGCCTCCCCCGGCTCCAGCGCGACGGGTTGATGGCCAGGGGGCCTGAGCGATGGTTCCGTCGGAACCTTCGCCAGCCCCTACAAAGTCCTGATATCACGACGCCCAGGGTTCGGGCAGAATCCGCCGCCATGGAAGCATGCACTCAATCTCAACGTCCTCCCTCGGTCAGCGCCAGCCTGACCCAGGCCATCCTGCTGGCGGCTGTGCGTCTCGGTCTGAACCGCGACGCGCTGCTCGCCGCCAGCGGCATTCAGGAATCCCAGCTCAGCGACCCGGACGCGCGCATCGACTTCGCGTTGCAGGAGCGCATGTGGGCAGCGATCCAGTCCGACCTGAAGCAAGACGAGCCTGGCCTGGCCATGGGGCGGGCGCTGTCGCCGGCGTCCTTCAGCGCGCTGGGCTATCTGCTGCAGTCGAGCACCACGATGGGTGATGCCCTCGAATCGGCGATGCGCTATCAACGCCTGGTGGGCGAAGGTGGCCAGGTGGCCATCGAGGCGCAAGCCGAGATCATCTGGGTGAGTTACCGCCCGCTGCACCCGGAACCACCGGCCACCCGCGCCCGTGCGCTGGCACTGCTGGCGTTCTGGGCGCGGCAGCTGCGCGCACTGCTTGCTGGCCTGCAACTGGCCGGTTGCCGCTTCATGCACAGCCAGCCGGCGAACCTCGCGGACTACGAAAAGGCCTTCGATTGCCCTCTGCAATTCGACGCAATGGACTACGCCCTGGGCCTACCTCGCGCGCTCATCGACGCGCCGCTGCCGCAGGCCAACCCGCCACTACGCGACCTGCTGCGCCAGCACGCCGAGGGCCTGCTCGCCCGTCTGCCCAGCGCCAGCATCAGCGGCCGCGTGGTGGCCATGCTCGGCGAACAACTGACCCGCGGCGAACCTGGCCGCGCCGCAGTAGCCAGCGAGCTGGGCCTGAGTGAACGCACGCTGCAACGCCGGCTGGCGGAAGAAGGCAGCAGTTATCAACAGTTGCTGGCCGATACGCGCCGACAACTGGCGGAACGCTACCTGGGTGAAGGCAACCTGCCGGCCACGGATATTGCCGCCCTGCTCGGCTATTCCGAGCCCAGCGTATTCTTCCGCGCCTTCCGCCACTGGACAGGGCTGACGCCGGGCGAGTACCGCCAACGGAGGCGTCAGGCGGGAAGCTAGCGGACACATCAAGGCACCAGCCGCAGAAGGCGCCTCACAAGCTTTTCAACAGACTTGTCTACAGGTTTTCCACAAACTGGACGTCAGCCGTTCGGCCCGCGCGCGGCCAAATAGGCGAGGAAAGCCTCGCGGCTGGAATAGCGCGGTTCGTAGCCGAACTCCTCCTTCAGCCGGCGGTTGTCCAGCACCGGCCGGTAGCGCAGGTAGTCCACCTGCTCGGGTCCGAAACGCGACAGGCCGAGCGGCTTGAGCAGCCCCAGGCTTACGCGCATCAGGCTTGCCGGCATGGGCCGGTAGGGTTTGTTGAGCAGGGCGGCGATCTCGCGCAAGGACAGGGCTCCATCACCGGCGAGGTTGTAGATGCCCTCGCTGCCGCGCTCCAGCCCCTGGCGAATCACGTTCACTACATCCTGGTCCCAGATGAACACGAAGCGGCTGCGGTGCCCCAGCACTCCCACCAGGGTGGGCCGGGCGAAGAGTTCGGCCAGCGGGTTATGCACACGCCGCCCGAGAATGGTGCCGGGACGCAGGATCAATTGCTTGAGCTGTGGATAACGTTCCCGCGCGTTGGCCAGCAACTGCTCGATCTCCTGCTTGCAGCGGGCATGCAGCAGGTGCGGATGGCCGCGCAGCGGATGCGATTCATCGATCCACTCGGCGTTGTCGCGGTGAAAGCCATAAGCGGCGCCGGAGCTGGTGACGATCAGTTGCTGTACCCCGGTATCGCGCGCCGCCTCGATCAGTGCACGGGTACCGCCGACCTCGATGACATGCCGTTTTTGCGCAGTCATCTCCCGCGGCGGGTTGACCACGGCGGCCAGGTGCACGATTGCATCGGGTTTCCAGTGTTCCACGCAGGCCCGCGTGTGGGCGGCCACACTGAGGTCGAGGGTTACCGGCTCGATGTTCGGTCGCAGGCCCTGGGACTTGATCCGCTGCGTATCGGCGGCAATGAGTGTCCAGTCCAGATGCTGGACGGCAAGCTCATTGAGCAGGCTCTGACCGAGAAATCCTGCGGCGCCGGTAATCAGGACACGCATGTAGCCTCCAGATCGCTCCGGGTGGAACGAACAACGGGTCCATCAGTGAGGGTAGATGATCTGAGCGTAGTGTCGTGGTCCGGCAGCGGCAGTGACCTTGCAGGCCAGAGGCCATGACCGAAGATGCCACCCGACAAAGGTTGAACACGGTGGGTTCGCGCCGGTCATTCCGCTATCCTCTGGGCTTTGCGTTCAGGCACACCGCTCATGCGTTGGTTGTTCGTCCCCCTGTTGTCCCTGCTGCTGAGCACCTGGTCCCATGCGGACCAGCGACAGACGGTCGAGGCCTATCAGTTGGAGAACGGCATGGGCGTGCTGTTCAAGCCCACCCGCGAGAAGGGCCATGTGTCGATCCGCCTGATCGTCGGTGTCGGCTTCAGCGATTTCAGTTGCCGCGACCGGCAGCTTCCGCACCTGATGGAACATCTGTTCTTCAGCGGCCTGGACGGCGGTGACGAGGCGGATCTCGAGGCGCGCATGCAGGCCCTGGGCGGCCAGTGGAACGCCTACACCAGCGAGGGCGACACCGCCTTCGTTGTCGAGTCCCCTGCCGCCACCCAGCGCCAGGTGCTGGATCTGCTGCTGGAAATCATCACTCGCACTCAGCTCGACCAGCGCAAGATCGACTCCGCTAAACAGGTGCTGGTGCGCGAGGACGGCGGCCACTATTCGCACCTGCAGCGCTGGCTGGACCACCAGAACGTCAGCCGCGCCGGGCAGGAACAACTGGCCGTGGAGCTTGGCCTGGCCTGTGCTGAACGCGCGCCTGTGGATAACCTTACCCAGGCCCAGTTGGAGCAGCTGCGCAAGGACTGGTACGTCCCCAGCAACATGACCCTGATCATCGTCGGCGACCTCGACCCTCGCCTGCCGGTCTACCTGGGCCGCACCTACGGCGCACTGGTCGACCACGACACACCGGAGCGCCGCGACCTGCCGCAGATGAAGAGCACCGCCGAGCGCCAGCGCAACCTGACCACCGGGTTGTTCGGCGAAAGCGCGGTGCTGCATTGGATCTTCCCGGAGCCGGCGGACGCCGACGGCGCCACCCTGGACCTGTTGCAGGCGTACCTGAACGATGCGCTCTATACCGAGCTGCGCGTGCGCCGCGAACTGTCCTACGGGCCCTGGAGCGAGCGCGCCGCCTGGGCCAACCAGGGCTTCATCAGCCTCAATGCGGATGTGGAACGTGACGAGCAAGGCGCGACGCAGAAGGCGCTGCGCGAACTGGTGGACAACATCCGCCACGACGGCCTCGACCCACAGCGCTTCGCCCGCATCCAGCGGGTGACGCGTGCACAGCTGGCCTGGAGCACACCGGGCAACTCAACGCTGGCGGACTACTACTGGGGCGCGCTGGGGGACTTTGACGACGGCAAATTCCCCGACGAGGACAAACGCCTGGCGAAGGTCAGCCTGGCCCACGCCGACGAGGTGGCGAAGCAGCTGTTCAAGGACGAGGGTTATCTGCGCATCGAGAAACCACTGCTGGATGACGACATGGTCTATCCGCTGGCGGCACTGGGCGCCTTGATGCTGGCGGTACTACTGGGGCTGGCGCTGTGGCGCCGGCGGGACTGAATCCCCGCCGGAGCAGCTTCAGGCTTCAGAGCGCAAGGCGACGGATGACCTGGCAGGAGTCGTCCGGGTCGACCTGGGCGCGGAAGCCCAGTTCGCGCGCCATGTCTCGCATGTCGCGGTCCATGGAGGAGTCGATCGAATACATCTGGTGGAAGCCGTTGCGCTTGGCCACGTCGATCAGGTGGCGCATCAGCGCGAGACCCAGGCCCAGCTGCTTGAAGTCGTCGGCGACGGTCACCGCACATTCGCACTGCTGGTTATCCACAGCCGCGTAACGGCTGATGCCGACTTCGCGCAGCTCCCCGTCCACATGGGTCAGGGCAATGAAGGCCATGGTGGTCTGGTAGTCCACGTCCATCAGGCGATCGAGCAATTGGTCGTCGATCTTCACTTCGCCGTGGAAGCGGAACTTGCGGGTCATGGGGGACAGGCGCTCGAGGAACAGGCGCTCGCGCTCACGGTCTTCCGCGCGCAACGGGCGGATCAGCACGTGGCTGCCGTCGTCGAGGGTTTCTATCCAGTGATCTGCGCCGACAGCCCCGAGGGCTGCGAGCTCGGCTGTGGTGTGGGTGATCATGACGCGTTCTCCGCTGGCGAAGAGGGATTGGGTTGACCCTATCCTTCTCCTGCCGGTGCCGGGCAGGCCTGACCCAAGTCAATGCCGCCCGGAACCGTGCTGGGGCAGAACGTCGCAGCCGGTCTCAGGCGCTGGCGGCCAGAGCGCCGGCACGAACACGGGCGCCCTTGCGGAACAGCACCAGGGTGGCGAGCAGGCCGAGGGCCGCCGCGCCGCTGAGCCAGATGCCCGGGGCTGCCTTGTTGTCCAGGGTGTGGATAAGCCAGGTACAGACCGCGGGGGTAAAGCCACCGAAGGTCGCGGTCGCCAGGCTGTAGGCCAGGGAGAAACCGGTGGTGCGTACGTCCGCCGGCATGACTTCGGTGAGTGCAACGACCATGGCGCCGTTATAGCTGCCATAGAGGAACGACAGCCACAACTCCACTTCCAGCAGGCGGGCAAAGCTCGGCTCGGCCACCAGCCAGGACAGCATCGGATAGGCCGTGACCAGCGCCAGCACGGTGGCGGCCAGCAGCAGCGGCTTACGCCCGATGCGGTCAGATACGGCGCCCATCAGCGGCAGCCAGATGAAGTTGGAGAGGCCCACGCACATGGTCACCAGCAGGCTGTCGAAGTCCGACAGGTGCAGTTCGTTCTTGCCGAAGGTGGGGGTGTAGGCGGTGATCAGGTAGAAGGACACGGTGGTCATCACCACCATGGCGGTGCCGGCCAGCACCAGGCCGAAGTTCTGACCGATGGAGCGCAGCACCTGGCTTAGGGTCGGACGATGCTTGCGCTGCTGGAACTCGGGAGTTTCCTCCAGCGAGCGGCGGATGATGAACAGCGCCGGGACGATCAGGCAGCCGACGAAGAAGGGCACGCGCCAACCCCACTCGCCCATGTCCTGCGGGCTAAGCCAGTGGTTGAGGATTACGCCCAGCAGCCCGGCGAAGACCACCGCGACCTGTTGGCTCGCCGACTGCCAGCTGACGAAGAAGCCGCGCTTTCCGGGGGTCGCAATCTCCGCGAGGTAGACCGACACACCGCCCAGCTCCACGCCGGCGGAGAAGCCCTGCAGCAGGCGGCCGAAGAGCACCAGCAAGGGTGCCGCGACGCCCAGCGTGGCGTAACCGGGCACGAAGGCAATCAGAAGCGTGCCCATGGCCATCAGGCCGAGGGTGATGATCAGTCCCTGGCGGCGGCCGTGACGATCGATATAGGCACCGAGGAAGATGGCCCCCAACGGGCGCATCAGGAAGCCGGCACCAAAGGTCGCCAGCGACAGCATCAGGGAGGCGAAGGGGTCGTCGCCGGGGAAGAAGGTCTTGGCAATGGCGGTGGCATAGAAGCCATACACCATGAAGTCATACATCTCGAGGAAGTTGCCACTCACCACACGGAAGACGGCTTTGGCTTTGGAGTTGTTCGAGGCCATAAGAACATCGCTCAGGGCTGATACACGGGGGACTTCCCGGCGGGAAATCGATGATCCCCATCCGTGGCAGGCAGGCTCTGGATGGGCGACTTATTTGTAACCCTATGTGTAAAAGCCTCGGCTCGACAATCAGAAAATGGCTCAAGGGCCCATATTTACTGGAATTGAAAGCTTGGCGAAAGCTTCGAGACCGCTCATCGGAAAACCATCTTCTGCGATTAAATTCTCATTCCAGATGATCCCTGGTACTGATCGTTGAAACTCGTTGACTCCTCTATAAATTAACTTCCTACAGATTAATTTGTAGGAAACCTTCATTAATGACGATACTTATTAAATAAATGGCGCAAGTAAGAATCTTATATTTATATAGGAATTTTCCATAGTTAATAGTTAGCTTTTCCCACAAATAAGGGAGAGCTTTCGTATGAAAAATCTATGGGGAATTCTGCTAGTGCCTTTCCTGGCCGGCTGCAACGGCTGGGTCTCACCGGAGACTGACGACGATCTGACGGACCGCTACTTCACCGTCCTCTCCGGCCCGCCGATTCCCGGCTTCATCGTCGCCTCGGCGGTGCAATGGAATGCCGACTACGCCGTGACTGCCGCCCACACACCCTTTCTGCGTCACCAGGCCTACCGCTGCAGTACCGGCTGTGACTTGCTGTTCATTGCCCACAAGGCCGACGGCGCCTTGCCGCAATGGCGTCAGTTCCGCGCGGGCGAAGCCGTCACGGCACTGGGCAGCAGCTCGCTGCTGATTCCCATGAGCGCCCGTGGCAAGGTCTGGCCCGTGCCCTTCGTCGATAACGGCTCCGCCAACGGTGAGCGCTACGCCGTGCACGATGCAGCGATTGCCAAGGGGATGTCCGGCGGGCCGCTGATCGCCGGCGACGGCAGCGTGCTGGGGATCAACATCGGCTACCAGGCGGGCTTCACCCCACCGGTGGACCGACCCGAGTTGGCCGGCATGTCACGCCTGAGCGTGTTCGTGCCCTACAGCGTGATCCAGCGCGAATGGCTGCTGTTCCAGGCGCAGTCGGCGCGCAAGACCACTCGCGCTCTTCAGGCGAAGAACCAGTAGCAGACGCCGATGGACGCCAGCACGCCGGACAGGTCCGCCAGCAGCGCGCAGCCCACGGCATGGCGGGCGCGCTGGATGCCGACGGCGCCGAAGTACACGGCAAGCACGTAGAAGGTGGTCTCGGTACTGCCCTGCACCGTGGCAGCCACCAGGGCCGGGAAGCTGTCCACGCCGTGGGATTGCATGGTTTCCAGCAGCATCGCGCGCGCGGCACTGCCGGAGAACGGCTTGACCAGCGCGGTGGGCAGCGCGTCGACGAAGCGGGTGTCCCAGCCCACGCCTTCGACCACCCAGCGGATGCCATCCAGCGCCATCTCCAGCGCACCGGAGGCACGCAGTACGCCCACCGCGCAGAGCATTGCCACCAGGTAAGGCAGCAGGCTCTTGGCGACGTCGAAGCCTTCTTTAGCGCCTTCGACGAAGGTTTCGTACACCGGCACCTTCTTCAGCCAGCCGACGACAAGGAACAGCATGATGATGCCGAACAGCGTGAGATTGCCCAGCAGCGAGGACAGCTGCGCCAGCGCGGTGGCGGACAGCCCCGCCAGCAGTGCCATGAAAGCACCCAGCGCCAGCGCTCCGGGAATCAGGTAGGCCAGCACCACCGGGTCCCACAGGCGCAGGCGCTGCATCACCGCCACGCTGAGCAGGCCGACCAGAGTCGATGCGCTGGTCGCCAGCAGGATCGGCAGGAACACCAGGGTCGGGTCTACCGCGCCCTGCTGGGCGCGGTACATGAAAATGGTCACCGGCAACAGGGTCAGCGACGAGGCGTTGAGCACCAGGAAGAGGATCTGCGCGTTGCTTGCGGTGGTGCTACTGGGATTGAGCTCCTGCAGCGCCTTCATGGCCTTCAGGCCGATGGGCGTGGCGGCGTTGTCCAGACCCAGGCCGTTAGCGGCGAAGTTGAGGGTGATCAGGCCGATGGCGGGATGGCCGGCGGGCACTTCCGGCATCAGGCGGCGGAACAGCGGTCCGAGCAATACGGCGAGCTTCTCCACCAGGCCGGCCTTTTCAGCGATGCGCAGGAAGCCCAGCCACAGGGTCAGGGTGCCGAACAGCAGCACCATGACCTCCACCGACAGCTTGGCCATGGCGAACAGGCTTTCCACCATGGCGGCGAACACGGTGGCCTCGCCCCCCAGCAGCCAGCGGGAAAGCGCGGTGACCGCCGCGACGATGAAAAAGCCCAGCCACAGGCCGTTGAGCATGCGATGTCCCCCTTGGAATGGCCGCGATGATAGCGGCACGGGCGCCCCCGGCGCCAGAAACGACAAGGCCCCGGACTAAGCGGGGCCTTGTGGATAACCTTTGCGGGTCAGTGAGCGGCGGGGCTTTCCTTGCCGTCCGCACTCTCGCCTTCGAGGAAAGCTTCGACGCGGCCATTCTGCATAGCCTGCCAGTAGCGGGCGCCCTTCTGCGCGTCGTACACACCTTCCCACTTGGAGATCACCAGGACCGCAAGGGCGTTGCCGATCACGTTCAGCGCGGTGCGCGCCATGTCCATGATGCGGTCGACACCGGCGATGAAGGCCAGGCCTTCCAGCGGAATGCCCACGCTGCCCAGGGTCGCCAGCAGCACCACGAAGGAAACGCCCGGCACACCGGCGATACCCTTGGAGGTGACCATCAGGGTCAGCACCAGCATCAGTTGCTGGCCGATGGACAGGTCGATGCCATAGAGCTGGGCGATGAAGATCGCCGCGATGCTCTGGTACAGGGTCGAGCCATCAAGGTTGAACGAGTAGCCGGTGGGTACCACGAAGCTGCTCACGGCCTTCGGCGCACCGTAGGCTTCCATCTTCTCGATGATGCGCGGCAGCACTGTCTCGGAGCTGGCAGTGGAATACGCCAGGACCAGCTCGTCCTTGAAGATGCGCATCAGCTTGATGATGGAGAAGCCGAACAGGCGCGCAGCCAGGCCCAGCACCATGAAGGCGAAGAAGGCGATGGCGAAGTACACCAGCACAACCAGCTTGGCCAGTGGCAGCAGCGAGGCGAAGCCGAAGTTGGCGACCGTCACCGCGATCAGCGCGAACACGCCGATGGGGGCGTAGCGCATGATCATGTGGGTGACGCGGAACATGGCCTCGGCCACACCCTGGAACATCTTCACCAGCGGCTCGCGGGTCGGCGCCGGCAGCGAGGACAGGCCCAGGCCGAACATCACCGAGAAGAAGATGATCGGCAGCATCTCGCCACGGGCCATGGCCGCGAAGATGTTCGACGGGATCAGGTTGAGGATGGTCTCGATGAACGCGTGGTGGTGTTCGACTTCCTTGGCGGTCTGCGCGTACTGGGAGATATCCACAGTGCCCAGGGTGCTCATGTCGATGCCGGCGCCGGGCTGGAAGATGTTCGCCAGCAGCAGGCCGACCACGATGGCGACCGTGGTGATGATTTCGAAGTAGATGATGGTCTTCAGACCGATTCGTCCGAGCTTCTTCGCATCACCCATGCCGGCAATACCGACGATGAGCGATGAAATCACGATCGGTACGACGATCATCTTGATCAGGCGGATGAAGATGTCGCCCGCCGGCTGGAGGATATTGCTGATCCACCAGGCCTTTTCCGCGCTGAAATGGTTGAGCGCGGCGCCCAGTGCAATTCCGAGTACCAGGCCGATGAGGATCTGCCAGGCGAGGCTGAGCTTGGCTTTGCCCATAGTGAGTCACCCTTGATTCTTGTGGAAGTCGGGGTTCGCCGGATCACCGGGATGCCGATGCCTGCGAAAAAAGGGGCGCATGATTCCGACCCTCCCCTTCTCCGTCTAATGCCGGAAATGCCTACCCCATGCACAATCGGCATAGGAAAAGGCATCTGAAACCTTGGTTCCAGGTCGTAAGACCCTTGCTTTTCTGCATGACACAGGCTCCTCAAAGCCTGCCACGCAGCACTCTTCAAAGCCGTCTAGGCTTGGTGCAAATCGGCCATCAATGGCCCGGATTGATCGGTCAGCAAGCTTCGGACGCTCGGGTCGCGGCTTGTTGTTACCGGATGTACGGTCGCCGTCGGGAGACCGTCACGGATGGCCGGAGGGCGGGGAAATGGCCCAACGGCTGCAGGGCTGGCAGGAATGCGGGCGCTCTTGTGGATAAGTCGCCGGATTCCGCTCTTCATTGTTGCGGTGGCCGCTTCCCGGGTGGATTGGGGTAAATCGACTGACGGGAATCGGCGAGTGATTGTAAGGCGTTTCCACAACACTCTGAATTGACTGACATCAGTGAAGTTCGACCGGCTTCGAGCGAGCGTGCGGATACCCTGCGGCCGCCGCGACAGCCGGGTTGGCAACGGGTTGTTCAATGTGGTGAAAGCACAACGCGGTGACACTCTGAATAAGGAAGCTCTATGACGCGACGCTACGTAGTACCCACTCTGCTCTTCGCCGGCGCCCTGGCACTGGCCGGCTGCTCCAGCCAGAAACCGGACGCCTCGCAGTACTCGGGCTTTCTCGGCGACTACTCGCAACTCAAGCCCGCCACCTCCCCCAGTGGCCAGCCGGTGCTGCGCTGGGTAGACCCGAACCTGAAGCTTACGAACTACAGCTCGGTGCTGGTGGAACGCCCGGTCTATTACCCGCCGCCCAAGCCGAATGAGAACATCGACCAGACGACCCTCAACGAAATCCCCGACTACCTGAAGAAGCAGGTCGAGCTGCAACTGGGCAGCCGCTACCGCATCGTCCAGCAGGCTGATCGCGACACCCTGGTGCTGCGCACCGCGATCACCGGGGTGAACATCTCCACCGAGGGGCTGAAGGCCTACGAAGTAATCCCGATTGCTCTTGTGGTGGCGGCAACGACCACGGCCATCGGCACCCGTGACCAGGACACCGAGGTCTATGTGGAGTTCGAGGCGCTGGATGGTGCGACCAGCAAACCGGTCGCCAAGGTGGTGCGCAAGGGCGCGGGCAACACGCTGGAGAACACCAGCACTCACCTCACCCTGACGGATCTGAAACCGGTGCTCGATGGCTGGGCGCGGGACGCGGCCAACTTCAAGCCCTGATCTCGCAAGCCCTGACCCTATAAAGAAATGTGGCGCTCCGGAGCCGGCGCGGATTTCCCACGCCGGTTCCGAAGGCCTTGCCTGACCCGGCCCGCCTCAGCGGAGGTACCCCCTGTACCCCTGGGTCGTTCCGGACATGGCGCATCCCGAACATCCCGGCCCCCTGGCCCTGCGTACGCCTTCTGGGTACGCGAATCTCTGAACCTGTCTGCTGGTACGGTCAGTACCAGTTCGGATCACTCTTGAGCTGGTCGTCGAGGATCCGTTTCATCGAATCGTCCGGCTCGCCGAGCCAGCGGAAACTCGCGTGCTTGCTCGGCGACTTGTCCGCCGGAAGGTTCTCCGGAACCTTCACGTACAGCGCGTAGGCCTTGTCCTTGTCCCAGGTGAAGGCCACGTAGAGCCGTTGGGCAGCGCAGTTGTGCTGCTCGCACAACTGCCCGACCAGGTATTTGTCTCCCTGCTCATCGACCGCCTGCATCGGCGTCGCGGTACCGCTTAGGTTCATCACCCAGTCCGGCAGGCGGCTTTCATCCTTGACCACCGATTGCCAGGTTTCGCGGTACTGCTGGTCGCTGGCGATCAGCTCATTGAGACGGTACTGCGCGTCCTTGTCCGCCTCGGCGGCCAGGGCATTCGCCCCGGCGCCGGCGAGCAGAAGGGACAGCAGGAGGTTGCGGGTAAAGCTCATCGGTTCGCTCCTTGCTCGACTTCAGCCTGTTCCATGGACATCACCCTCGACGACGCCCCATGAAGAACGACACGATGAACAGCACCAGGAAAATCACGAACAGGATCTTGGCGATACTGGTAGCGGCGCCGGCGATACCACCGAAGCCCAGGACCGCGGCGATGATGGCGATGATCAGGAATGTCAGTGCCCAGCTAAGCATGGGGTCTCTCCTCTTCTCGTTGTCGAATCGGTACCACTTCGGGTACCTGCTCCGGAGCCACATGGCAGCCTCCGGAAGGGGTTTCCGCCCGGGCGCTTCCGGGCACTGCGGACCTGGCGGGCAGACCAGCGGCCTACCGGCGATTCAATGAATGTCCATCAGAACACCCAGCCGCCCTGAGTGCGGGCCATCGGCTGGACCTGAGCCTGGGTTTGCGCCTGGGGAGCCTGCAGAGCCTCAGCCGGGTTGCGGGCCGGAGCAGCCTGTGGATAACGCGAAGCTTCGCGGTACAGGCCGGGCGCGCTGGAGGAGCTAGGGACGTAAGCGACCGGAGCGCCGGCAGCCTGGACATGGGAGACCTGCATCTGCAGCTGCACCTGGTTGATCAGCAGCAGCAGGAGCGCGCCGGCAAAGAAGATCCGGCTCCACACATCAATACGCGCAACTTGCACTTGGCTGTTGGTTCCGCTGTTCATCCCGTTTCTCCTGCCCGTCGTCGCTCTGTCTGTTGCACCTTGAGGCCTTTCCTCGGGCCTCCGGGCTCTCGTCGCCGCGGGTGGTTTTGTTGACTGTCTTGCAGTGGGAATTGCACGCCGCATGCCAGTCTTTGAGATCAATTTTTTCCTTTTTAAATCAATAACTTAAATAAAGAACTCAGGTCCCTTTTCACCGCATCCTGCACGATGGGCCGGGATGCGTCGTGCGTTTTGCAATCCCGGCTAACGGACGCCTCCCTGCGCCCGTGTGAACTGGGTCACTTCAGCGAATGTTTCAGCTCGCTCATCTGGTCGTGACAGGCGCGCACCTTCGGCAGCTCAGCGCGCAGCAGCGCCTGGGTTTCCGGTGTGCCGTTCTGCAGCGCGTCCTCGAAGGCGTGGAGAATGCGGTCCTCGGTCTCCTCCAGCTGGGCGACGTAGGTGGCGCTTTCGTCGCTGGCCAGGGTGGCGCGCGTATCGGCATACACCTGGCGCAGCTTGCCCAGCAAAGTGCCGCCGGTGGCGGGGTCCTCATGGTTGGCCGCGACCTTGCCGGCCAGGGCGTTAATCACGTCGGTCTTGGCCTGCGCCATGGACTGAAACAGCCGCTGCAGCCGGGCATCCTTCACTTCCTGGATGGCGTGCTGGTAGAAACGCTGGCCGTCGCGGGTGATCTCGATGAGTTCATTGAGCTGACTAGTCGTGCGGGTCATGACAGTTCTCCTGGGAAGAATGGGTGGAAGAGTCAGGCAGCCTGGCCGGCCACCTTCAGCGCGGCGGCGTCCACCTCACGCACACCACGGGTCTTGCGAGCGGAATCAATCAATTGCTGGCGCTCGTCGGCGCTGGGCACCTGGCCACTGAGGGTCACCACGCCGTCACGAGTGGACACGCCGATGGAGAGCCCCTGCAGCGCATGGGCGGAGAGAATGCCTGCCTTGATCTGGCTGGTGATCCAGGCGTCGCTGACGGCGGCCTGGGCATCGCCGACGGACTTCTCGAATGTCTGGGTGGAGGCGGCGTCGGGGTCGACCTTCAGGCGGTTATCCACAGCGCTGACACCTTCGGTCTGCGCTGCGAGGTGCGCAGCCTGCTGGCTGGCTTCCTCGCTGATCACGCTGCCCTCGAGAGTGACGGCACCGGACTTGCTGCTAACCTTGATGTCCAGGCCTTCGCCGCGCTTTTCCAGCAACAGCTTGGACTTCACCTTGGCCGCCAGCGTGGCGTCGTCCCAGCGCTGGACCACGCCTTCGTCCTTCGCGGTGCCAGGCTTTTGCCCGTCAGCCAACGACGCATCCACGCCCAACTGGTTATCCACAGCACTGATACCTTCGACACTGCCGGCGATCTGCCCGGCCAGCGCCTTCTGTTCTTCGCTGGCCACCGCGCCGGTCAGCTGCGCGCGGCCGTTTTCCACATCCACCTTGATCGCGTATGGCTTGAGTTCGCGATTGAGGTTGATGGCCGTCCAGATCGAACCCTCCTGGCGCGCTTCAGCCAGTTGTGCGCTCAGCCCGGCCTCGGCGGCATGGCTGGCCATTGGCTGCAGAGCAAGCAGAGCAGAACTCAGGGCGAAGGCAAGGATCTTCGGATTGGGCATGGCGGTCTCCGTCAAACGATGGTGCGAAATAGGATTCGCAAGCGCCGTGCCAGTGCGTTTTTGTGGATAAAATTCTTGTAATTCAATGTGTTGGGATGTCTGTAGATAACCCCAGACTGTGCACCCTGCCCGAAGTACCAGAAAGATTCTTGCAACTTGCACGAAAAACCCTGGACTAAGAAAAATCGCACCCTTTACAACAACGAATCACACAACGAGGAAATCGCTGAATGGACGCAACGCCTGAACAGCAAGGCCGGATCCTGCTGGTCGATGACGAGTCCGCCATCCTGCGCTCGTTCCGCTATTGCCTGGAGGACGAGGGCTACAGCGTGGCCACCGCCAGCAGTGCTCAACAGGCTGAGAACCTGCTGCAGCGCCAGGTGTTCGACCTGTGCTTCCTCGACCTGCGCCTGGGCGATGACAACGGCCTGGACGTGCTGGCGCAGATGCGCGTACAGGCGCCGTGGATGCGCGTGGTGATAGTCACCGCGCATTCGGCAGTCGACACCGCCGTGGATGCCATGCAGGCCGGTGCCGCCGACTACCTGGTGAAACCCTGCAGCCCCGACCAGTTGCGCCTGGCCGCTGCCAAGCAATTGGAAGTGCGCCAGCTCACCGCACGCATCGAGGCGCTGGAAGGCGAGATGCGTAAGCAAGGCGATGTACTGGAATCCCACAGCCCGGCCATGGCCGCCGTGCTGGAGACGGCCCGCCAGGTGGCTGCGACTGACGCCAACATCCTCATCCTCGGCGAGTCCGGCTCGGGTAAGGGAGAGCTGGCGCGGGCAATCCATGGCTGGAGCAAGAGGGCGAAGAAATCCTGCGTCACCATCAACTGCCCATCGCTGTCTGCCGAACTGATGGAAAGCGAGCTGTTCGGCCACAGCCGTGGCGCCTTCACCGGCGCCACCGAGAACACCCTCGGACGTATCAGCCAGGCCGATGGTGGCACGCTGTTCCTCGACGAGATCGGCGATTTTCCCCTCATACTTCAACCAAAATTGCTGCGTTTCATCCAGGACAAGGAGTACGAGCGCATTGGCGACCCGGTAACCCGCAACGCCGACGTGCGCATCCTCGCCGCCACCAACCGCGACCTTGCTGGCATGGTTGCCCAAGGCACTTTCCGCGAGGACCTGCTCTACCGGCTGAACGTCATCGTGTTGAATCTGCCACCGTTGCGCGAACGCGCTGAGGACATCATCGGCCTGGCCGAACGCTTCCTCGCCCGATTCGTGAAGGACTACGGCCGACCGGCGCGCGGTTTTACCGAGGAGGCCCGTGCGTTGCTGCGACGCTACAGCTGGCCTGGCAACGTCCGCGAGCTGCGCAACGTGATCGAACGAGCGAGCATCATCTGCAATCTTGAACTGATTGGCGTAGAACAGCTGGCAATCGGCGGACAGACCACCAGCTCCGCGCCACGCATTGGCGAGGCGATGAGCCTGGAAGAACTGGAGAAAGCCCATATCGCCGCCGTCATGGCCTCCAGCACGACTCTTGACCAGGCGGCCAAGACCCTGGGGATCGACGCTTCGACGCTCTATCGCAAGCGCAAGCAGTACAGCCTGTGAACCTGCCAATCCCGATGACGCTGCGGACGAGGCTGTTCCTCAGCATTTCCGCACTCATCACGGTGGCCCTGCTGGGGCTGCTCCTGGGCCTGTTCAGCGTGGTGCTGACCGGCCGTGAGCAGGCCCAGCTGATCCAGCGAAACTTCGACGCCATCGAGGTCAGCCAGCGCCTGCGCCAGGCACTGGGAGACGAGTTGGTGCAGGTTCTCAGCGCCCGGCCTAGCCCCGAGTCACTGGAACGGGCCAGGACGCACTTTGCCCAGGCGCTGGAGCAGGGGCGGGCCATGGCGCGCACCAGTGGCGAACGCCAGGCCATGGCCGAAATCGCCGATGCCCACCGCCTATTCGTCGAGGCAACTGACACGCCCGGCCCGGGGCGCCCGGAACTGCTGGAGGACAGCGACCTCAGCCGCACCCTCGACGTCCTGCGCAACCGACTGCTGGCGCTACACCAGGGGGCGATGCAGAACATCAGCGCCGACGAGCGCTCGGCCCGCGACCGCACCTTACTGGTCAGCGGCCTGCTCGGATTGATCGGCATAGCCATCCTGGTCGTCGGTTTCATCACGGCCCACAGCATCGCCCGCCGCTTCGGCGCGCCCATCGAGATACTGGCAAAGGCCGCGGACAAAATCGGCCAGGGCGAATTCGACGTCACTCTGCCGGTTTCCGGTGTCGCCGAGATGTCTTCGCTGAGCCGTCGCTTCGGCCTGATGGCGGAGGCCCTGCGCCTGTATCGCGCCAGCAATACCGAGGCGCTTGGCTCTGGCCGCAAGCGTCTGCTGGCAGTGCTCGACAGCATCGACGACGGGCTGGTGATCCTCGACCGCCACGGTCGCATCGAACACGCCAACCCCGTCGCCACTCGACAGCTGTTTTCCCACAGCGATCCCCAGGGGCAGGAGTTGGGCGGTCTGCTCAGCAATCCGGCGCTGACCCAGGCGGTGCAACGGGTGCTGAGCGGCAACCTGCTGGATGAAACCCCACAGGACCTGGTGGTGGAAGTGGGCGGCGAAAGCCGGCTGCTGACCTGGGGTATATCGCCGGTCAGCCATGATGATGGGCGCAATATTGGCGCGGTGATGGTAGTGCGCGACGTCACCGAACAGCGCGCCTTCGAGCGTGTGCGCAATGACTTCGTCCTGCGCGCCTCCCACGAGCTACGCACACCCATGACCGGCATGCACATGGCCTTCGGCCTGCTGGCCGAACGGCTGAAATTCCCCGAGGAATCCCGCGAGCGCGACCTGGTCCGCACTGTGGATGAGGAGATGCACCGACTGGTAAGGCTGATCAACGATCTACTGAATTTCTCTCGCTACCAGAGCGGCACCCAGAAACTGGAGCTGCAGTTGTGCGATGTGGGCGAACTACTGCGACAGGCGCACCAACGCTTTGCCGATCCCGCCGCACAGAAGCGCATCGAGCTGGACCTGGAAGTCGCCGAGGGTCTGCCGCCGATCAACATCGACCGTATGCAGATCGAGCGCGTGCTGGATAACCTGGTCGGCAACGCGCTGCGCCATACCCCGGAAGGCGGCACCATTCGCCTGCAAGCGCGTTGCCAGGAAGAACGCGTAGCGATTGCCGTGGAAGACAGCGGCGACGGGATTCCATTGAGCCAGCAAGGACGGATCTTCGAACCCTTCGTGCAGGTAGGCCGCAAGAAAGGCGGCGTCGGGCTCGGCCTGGCGCTGTGCCGGGAAATCGTGCAGCTGCATGGCGGCCGCATCGCCCTGCGTTCGCAGCAAGGTAAAGGCTCGCGCTTCTACCTGCTGCTGCCGGTTTAGGAGGTCGGAACCGCCAGCAGCAACGCGGCGGTTTCCAGGTCCGGCTCGCCGTCGAAGCGCTCCGGGCGGAAGCGCATCTGGAACGCCGCGATCACGTTGCGGGTTTCCTCATTCATCACCCCATCGAGCGGCACCGCATAACCGTGGCGTGCCAGCTGCTGCTGGAACCAGACCGGAGCCGGCAGCTCGCCGTTCAGCTCGGCTAGACGACGTGCCAGCTCGCCCGGCTTCGGCCAGGGGATCAGGCCGGCTTCGGCGAGCTTCTTCCAGGGGAACAGAGGGCCCGGATCGACTTTGCGCTGGGGGGCGATGTCGCTATGGCCGAGGATGTGTTCCGGGGTGATGCCCTGGCGCTGGGTGATGTCTCGCAGCAGCGCGATCAGTGCGTCGATCTGCGCATCCGGGTAGGGATACCAGATCTTGCCACTGGGCGTGTCGCGGTAGCCGGGGTTCACCAGTTCGATGCCGATGGAAGTGGAGTTCAACCACGTCCTGCCTTGCCATTCGCTGGCGCCGGCATGCCAGGCTCGGCGGTTCTCGTCCACCAGTTGGTAGATGGTCGCCGGGTTGTCGCCGATCAGATAGTGCGCGCTCACCTCGCCATGGGTCAGCAGCGCCAGCGAGCGCGGCAGGTCGGCCGAGGTGTAGTGGACGATGACGTACTGGATGCGGCTGTCCTGGTTCTTCGACACATGCTCGCGATTGATCTGCAACCCCTTGTCGGCGCAGCCGGCGAGCAGGGTGGTGAGGAGCGCGAAGGTCAGGACACGCAAGGTCATGGCAGTTCTCAAGGAGACGGCATCAGGCGGCGATGTGCAGGAAGCTGCGCACGTTCTGCAGGAGCATGTTCACGCTGAGCATGATCAGCAGCATGCCGGCCAGGCGTTCCACGGCCATCAGCCCGCGCGGGCCGAGGAAGCGCTGGAGGAACGCCGCCTGCATCAGGATGAAGGCCGTCGCCGCCCAGGCCAGGATCACCGCCAGGTAAAGCTCCCATAAGGGACCAGTGTAGGTGCTGCGCAGGGTGATCAGCATCGCCAAGGCGGAAGGCCCTGCCACCGCTGGCGTGGCCAGCGGCACGAACAGTGGCTCATTGTCCGGCATATCGCCCAGCACGCCCTGGGGCGTGGGGAATATCAGGCGCATCGCCACCACGAAGAGAATGATGCCGCCGGCAATACCGGTGGCTTCCTTGGATAAGCCAAGCCCGGTGAGGATGTGCTCGCCCAAGGTGAGGAACAACAGCAGCAGGCCCAGTGCGAACAGCAGCTCGCGCAGCGCGACCTTCAGACGACGTTCAGCGGGGACGGACTTGAGGGCGGCGAGGAACACCGCGATGTTGCCGAACGGGTCGGTGATCAGAAAGATCAGGATGGCGACGCCAAGCATGACCGGGAAAACTCCAGCAGGAACGAGCCACGTGGCGGTGGCCTGTGAATAACAGAAGAGGCGCCCCACCCTGTGGATAAAAAATTACCCACAGGGCAGCGGCCTGTGAATCAGGATTTCTTGATCTTTTCCGGGCGCTTCCAGCCTTCGATCACCCGCTGCTTGGCACGACCGACGCCGAGAGTGCCGGCAGGAACCTCGGCGGTGATGGTGGAGCCCGCGCCAGTCGTGGCGCCGGCACCGATATCCACAGGAGCCACCAGCGAGTTGTTGGAACCGATGAAGACATCTTCACCGATGGTGGTGCGCCACTTGTTCGCGCCATCGTAGTTGCAGGTGATAGTGCCGGCGCCGATGTTGGTGCGCGCACCGACTTCACTGTCGCCCAGGTAAGTCAGGTGGCCGACCTTCACACCGTCCTGCAGGTGCGCATTCTTCAGCTCGACAAAGTTACCCACATGCACCTTGCGCTCCAGCACGCTACCCGGACGCAGGCGGGCGAATGGGCCGACATCACTGTCGGGGCCGACGTGGGCGCCTTCCAGGTGCGAGTTGGCCTTGATGATGGCGCCGCGACGCAGGGTACTGTCCTTGATGTAGCAGTTCGGGCCGATCTGTACGTCGTCCTCGATCTCTACCTGGCCTTCGAGGATGACGTTGATGTCGATGCTCACATCGCGACCGACACTGACTTCGCCACGCACGTCAAAGCGAGCCGGATCGATCAGGGTCACGCCCTGGGCCATCAGGCGACGTGCCACACGCAGCTGGAAGAAGCGCTCCAGCTCGGAGAGCTGCAGGCGATCGTTGGCGCCCTGGGTCTCCATCGCCACCTGGGGTTGGGCGGTGGCCACGCGCAGGCCGTCGCCGACTGCCATGGCAATCACGTCGGTGAGGTAATACTCGCCCTGGGCGTTGGAATTGGACAGACGCGACAGCCAGCCCAGCAGGCGCTCGCGTGGCGCGGCGAGGATGCCGGTGTTGCCTTCGCGGATGGCGCGCTGCTCGGCGGTAGCATCCTTCTGCTCGACGATGGCCTGAACCTCGCCATTGCTGCCACGGATGATGCGGCCATAGCCAGTGGGATCGTCCAGTTCCACGGTCAGCAGCGCCAGTTGCTCTGCCGTGGCCTGGGCCATCAGGCGCTCCAGGGTCGGCTGCTCGATCAGCGGCACATCGCCGTAGAGGATCAGCACGCTGTCTGCACTCAGGAACGGGGCGGCCTGCGCCACGGCGTGGCCGGTGCCCAGCTGCTGTTCCTGGATCACGAAATTCAGGTCATCCGCCTGCAGGCGCTCGCGCACCAGGTCGGCACCATGGCCAATCACCACGTGGATGCGCGAGGGGCCAAGGCCACGGGCAGTGTCGATCACATGGGCAAGCATCGGTTTGCCAGCAACCGGGTGCAGGACTTTCGGCAGGGCCGAGCGCATGCGGGTGCCTTGGCCGGCGGCAAGAATGACGATTTCGAGAGACATGGGTGGGAGACCGTCCTGGTGAGCGGGATTACCCGCGAGTGGAAAAAGAAAAAGGGTAGCCAAGGCTACCCTTTTCCTATTTGACGCTGAAGTCCCGAAGGACTTCGCGGCTTAGCCGCCGAACTTCTTGCGAACCTGCTGGACCGTGCGCAGTTGCGCTGCGGCTTCGGCCAGGCGGGCTGCGGCGGAGCTGTAGTCGAACTCTGCACCTTTACCTTGCAGAGCCTTCTCAGCTTCCTTCAGTGCGGTCTGGGCAGCCGCTTCGTCGAGGTCACCTGCACGAATCACGGTGTCGGCGAGAACCTTGACCATGTTCGGCTGTACTTCGAGGAAGCCGCCGGAGATGTAGTACACCTCCTGCTCGCCACCCTGCTTCACCAGGCGGATCGGACCCGGCTTGAGCTCGGTGATCAGCGGCGCGTGGCCCGGAGCGATACCCAGATCGCCCAGCGAGCCGTGCGCTACGACCAGCTCAACCAGACCGGAGAAAATCTCCGCTTCGGCGCTGACGATGTCGCAGTGGACAGTAATAGCCATACCCTTGCCTCACGTAAGCGCCCGTTGCCGGGCGCACGGATTACAGCTTCTTCGCTTTCTCGATGGCTTCTTCGATGCCGCCGACCATGTAGAACGCCTGCTCGGGCAGGTGATCGTAGTCGCCGTTGAGGATGCCTTTGAAGCCAGCGATGGTGTCCTTCAGGGAGACGTATTTGCCCGGCGAGCCGGTGAATACTTCAGCCACGAAGAACGGCTGGGACAGGAAGCGCTGGATCTTACGAGCACGGGCCACCAGCAGCTTGTCGGACTCGGACAGTTCGTCCATGCCGAGGATCGCGATGATGTCCTTCAGCTCCTTGTAGCGCTGCAGAACGTACTGCACGCCACGAGCGGTGTCGTAGTGATCCTGGCCGATGACCAGCGGGTCCAGCTGACGGGAAGTCGAGTCCAGCGGATCAACTGCCGGGTAGATACCCAGCGAGGCGATGTCACGGGACAGTACGACGGTGGCGTCCAAGTGGGCGAAGGTGGTCGCCGGGCTCGGGTCGGTCAGGTCGTCCGCGGGAACGTAGACGGCCTGGATCGAGGTGATCGAGCCTTTCTTGGTGGAGGTGATGCGCTCTTGCAGAACGCCCATCTCTTCGGCCAGGGTCGGCTGGTAACCTACTGCGGACGGCATACGGCCCAGCAGTGCGGATACTTCGGTACCGGCGAGGGTGTAACGGTAGATGTTGTCGATGAACAGCAGTACGTCACGGCCTTCGTCACGGAACTTCTCGGCCATGGTCAGGCCGGTCAGTGCAACGCGCAGACGGTTGCCCGGCGGCTCGTTCATCTGGCCGTATACCAGGGCTACCTTGTCCAGTACGCCGGAATCCTTCATCTCGTGGTAGAAGTCGTTACCCTCACGAGTACGCTCACCCACACCAGCGAACACAGAGTAACCGCTGTGCTCCATGGCGATGTTACGGATCAGTTCCATCATGTTTACGGTCTTGCCTACACCGGCGCCACCGAACAGACCGACTTTACCGCCCTTGGCGAACGGGCAAACCAGGTCGATAACCTTGATGCCGGTTTCGAGCAGGTCGTTGCCGCCTGCCTGGTCAGCGTAGGACGGAGCGTCGCGGTGGATACCCCAACGCTCTTCTTCGCCGATGGGGCCGGCTTCGTCGATCGGGTTGCCCAGCACGTCCATGATACGGCCCAGGGTCTTGGTGCCGACCGGGACGGAGATGGCTGCGCCGGTGCTTTCCACGTTCAGGCCACGCTTGAGGCCTTCGGTGGAACCCATCGCAATGGAACGAACCACGCCGTCGCCCAGCTGCTGCTGAACTTCCAGGGTGGTTTCGACGCCCTGAACTTTCAGGGCCTCGTAGATGCTCGGCACGGCATCGCGCGGGAATTCCACGTCGATCACGGCGCCGATGATTTGAACGATACGTCCGCTACTCATGTCTGGTTCCTCTGAATTTTGAACCTGTTCTTACACCGCGGCAGCGCCGCCGACGATTTCCGAGATTTCCTGGGTGATCGCCGCCTGACGTGCCTTGTTGTAGATCAGTTGCAGACCACTGATCAGATCACCGGCGTTGTCGGTAGCGTTCTTCATTGCAATCATCCGGGCCGCCTGCTCACAGGCGTTGTTCTCAACCACGGCCTGGTACACCTGGGATTCCACGTAGCGCACCAGCAGGCCGTCGAGGAGGGCCTTGGCGTCGGGTTCGTAGAGGTAGTCCCAGTGGTGCTTCAGCTCGGCATTGTCCTCGGCCACCAGCGGAATCAGCTGTTCCACGGTCGGCTTCTGGGTCATGGTGTTGACGAACTTGTTGGAAACCACGTACAGGCGATCGATACGACCTTCCAGGTAGGCATCCAGCATGACCTTGACGCTGCCGATCAGATCATTGATCGACGGCTCTTCGCCCAGGTGGCTGATAGCTGCAACTACGTTGCCGCCATAGCTCTTGAAGAAGGATGCACCCTTGGAGCCGATCACGCAGAGGTCAATCTCCGCGCCACGATCGCGCTGCCCGCTCATGTCCTTGACGAGAGCCTTGAACAGGTTGATGTTCAGGCCGCCAGCCAGGCCACGGTCGGAGCTCACCACGATGTAGCCGACGCGCTTGACTTCACGCTCGACCATGAACGGGTGACGGTATTCCGGGTTGGCGTTGGCCAGATGGCCGATCACCTGGCGAATGCGCTCCGCGTAGGGACGGCCGGCCGCCATGCGCATTTGTGCCTTGCGCATCTTGCTCACCGCCACCTTTTCCATGGCATTGGTGATTTTTTGCGTGCTTTTGATGCTCGCAATCTTGCTGCGAATCTCTTTTGCGCCTGCCATTTCACACCTATCGGTTTAGCAGGCGGGGGCCGTTAACGACCCCCGCTGCGGCTTACCAGGTTTGGGTGGCCTTGAACTTCTCGATGCCGGCCTTGATGCCTGCGTCGATTTCGTCGTTGAAGTCACCCTTCTCGTTGATCTTCGCCAGCAGAGCGGCGTTCTCACGTTGGAAGTAGGCGATCAGCGCTTGTTCGAAGGCGCCCACCTTGGCGATCTCGACGTCCTGCAGGAAGCCACGCTCGGCGGCATACAGGGACAGCGACATCTCGGCGATGGACATCGGCGCGTATTGCTTCTGCTTCATCAGCTCGGTAACGCGCTGACCATGTTCCAGCTGCTTGCGGGTCGCGTCGTCCAGGTCCGAAGCGAACTGGGCGAAGGCCGCCAGTTCACGGTACTGGGCCAGCGCGGTACGGATACCGCCGGACAGCTTCTTGATGATCTTGGTCTGGGCCGCGCCACCTACACGGGATACCGAGATACCGGCGTTGACGGCCGGACGGATACCCGAGTTGAACATGGCCGATTCCAGGAAGATCTGACCGTCGGTGATGGAAATCACGTTGGTCGGAACGAATGCGGAAACGTCGCCAGCCTGGGTTTCGATGATCGGCAGGGCGGTCAGAGAACCGGTCTTGCCTTTCACTTCGCCGTTGGTGAACTTCTCTACGTACTCTTCGGAAACGCGGGAAGCGCGCTCCAGCAGACGGCTGTGGAGATAGAACACGTCGCCCGGGTAAGCTTCGCGGCCCGGCGGACGGCGCAGCAGCAGGGAGATCTGGCGGTAGGCTACGGCCTGCTTGGACAGGTCATCGTACACGATCAGGGCATCTTCACCGCGGTCGCGGAAGAATTCGCCCATGGTGCAACCGGAGTACGGAGCCAGGTATTGCAGAGCTGCGGATTCCGAAGCACTGGCAACGACCACGATGGTGTTGGCCAGGGCGCCGTTTTCTTCCAGCTTGCGAACGACGTTGGCGATGGTCGATTGCTTCTGACCAATGGCTACGTAGACGCAACGGATGCCGCTGTTCTTCTGGTTGATGATGGCGTCGATGGCCAGAGCGGTTTTACCGATCTGACGGTCACCGATGATCAGCTCGCGCTGGCCACGGCCAACCGGGATCATGGCGTCGACCGACTTGTAACCGGTCTGAACCGGCTGGTCTACCGACTTACGCCAGATCACGCCCGGTGCCACTTTCTCGACGGCGTCGGTCAGTTTGGCATCGATCGGGCCTTTGCCATCGATCGGGTTACCCAGGGCGTCGACAACGCGACCCAGCAGTTCCGGACCAACCGGTACTTCCAGGATGCGGCCGGTGCACTTGGCATTCATGCCTTCTTTGAGGTCCTGGTATTCACCCAGTACCACAGCACCAACGGAGTCTTGCTCCAGGTTCAGCGCCATACCGTAGACGCCGCCCGGGAATTCGATCATCTCGCCGTACATGACGTCGGCCAGACCGAAGATGCGCACGATGCCATCGGAAACACTGACGATGGTGCCTTCGTTGCGCGCTTGCGAGGCGACGTCGAGTTTCTCGATGCGCCCCTTGATGATTTCACTAATTTCGGAAGGATTGAGTTGCTGCATGCCGCTGCCCCTTCAAACTCAAGATTTCAACGCTTCGGCCAGTTTCGCGATTTTGCCGCGCACCGAGCCATCGATTACCAAGTCACCGGCGCGAATTACCACGCCGCCGATCAGGCTCGCGTCTTCCGACGCATGAAGTCGCACTTCGCGACTGAGCCGGGCGCTGAGAGCCTTGGCGAGTTTGTCCTGCTGTTGCTGGTCCAAGGCGAAGGCACTGGTGACCTCGACCTCGACCAATTTTTCCTGCTCGGCCTTGAGTTGCTCGAACATCACGAAGATGGTCGGCAGCAGGTCGAGCCGCTTGTTTTCAGCCACAGTCCGGACGAAGTTCTGGGCCGGAGCATTGAGCTTGTCGCCACACACGTCGATCAGCGCGTCAGCCTTGGCGGCTGCGGTCAGCTGGGGCTCCTTGAGCAGCTGGCGCACGGTGTCGTCCTGCGACACTGCAGCCAGCACACCCAGAGCAGCAGACCAATCGGCCAATTGCTGATGAGCCTGGGCGTACTCGAAAGCCGCCTTCGCGTATGGACGAGCCAATGTGGTCAGTTCTGCCATATCGCCCTCTGCTTAGATCTCGGCGGCCAGTTGATCAACCAGCTGCTTTTGCGCATTGGCATCGATCGAAGCTCCCAGGATCTTCTCGGCGCCGGAGACAGCCAGGGCACCCACTTGGGCACGCAGGGCGTCTTTGACGCTGTTGAGTTCCTGTTCGATCTGGGCTTTGGCCTGGGCGATCATGCGATCACCTTCGGCACGGGCCTGATCACGGGCTTCGTCAACGATCTGGTTAGCGCTCTTCTTCGCCTGCTCGATGATTTCGGCTGCCTGAGCCTTGGCTTCGCGCAGTTGCTGACCCGCTTTCTCGTGGGCCAGTTCCAGGTCACGAGCCGCGCGGTTGGCAGCGTCCAGGCCGTCGGCAATCTTCTTCTGACGCTCGTGCAGAGCCGCGATGACCGGAGGCCATACGAACTTCATGCAGAACAGGACGAAGATGGCGAACGCGATGGCCTGGCCGATCAGAGTTGCATTAATGTTCACGCCAATACCTCGCTCGTTCGTTGTTCAGTCACAGATTTCCGCGTTGCGGAAATTACTGGGCAACCTGAGCAATGAACGGGTTAGCGAAGGTGAAGAACAGAGCGATACCAACGCCGATCATGGTCACGGCGTCGAGCAGGCCGGCGACGATGAACATTTTGACCTGCAGCATCGGAACCATTTCCGGCTGACGAGCAGCGCCTTCCAGGAACTTGCCGCCCAGCAGGCCGAAGCCGATGGCGGTACCCAGAGCGCCCAGACCGATCAGCAGAGCAACGGCGATAGCAGTGAGTCCAACTACAGTTTCCATTTTTCCTCCCGACTTTTTTGTCGTGTTGGTTAAAGGTTGAAGCAAGTTAAGGTGGTGAAGCTCTTCTTACGCCCACTCCCGCAGGGGAATGGGCGCATAGAATCTTTGGATCAGTGGCTGTCTTCGTGAGCCATCGACAGATAGACGATGGTCAGCATCATGAAGATGAAGGCCTGCAGGGTGATGATCAGGATGTGGAACACGGCCCACGCCCAGTTCAGCACGACGCCCATGCCGCCCAGCCAGAGGATGCCGGAACCGAACATCACGGCGATCAGGATGAAGATCAGCTCGCCGGCGTACATGTTGCCGAACAGACGCAGTGCCAGGGATACCGGCTTGGCGATCAGGGTCACAAACTCCAGCAGGAAGTTCACGGGGATCAGGATGATCTGAACCACCATGTTGCTGCTGTGGAACGGGTGCAGGGTCAGTTCGCCGAGGAAGCCGCCGATGCCCTTGACCTTGATGCTGTAGAAGATGATCAGCGCGAAGACCGCGATCGACATGCCGAAGGTGGCGTTCGGATCGGTGGTGGCTACGGCGCGGAAGAACAGGTGCTCGTTGCCGGTCACCGCCTGGGCCGCGAGCGGCAGGAAGTCCACGGGCACCAGGTCGATCAGGTTCATCAGGAAAATCCAGACGAACACGGTCAGCGCCAGCGGTGCGATGAGCGGGTTACGGCCGTGGAAGGTGTCCTTCACGCTGCCGTCGACGAACTCCACGAGAACTTCGACGAAGTTCTGCAGGCCGCCAGGTTGACCGCTGGTGGCCTTCTTGGCTGCCATGCGGAAGATAAGGATGAACACCAGGCCGAGGAATACGGACCAGCCCAGGGTATCAACGTGGAATGCCCAGAAGCCCATTTCCTTGGCTTGTTCGGCGGTGTGGGCGAACCCCCAGGAACCATCCGGCAGACGACCCAGAGTCAGGTTCTGCAAGTGGTGCTGGATGTAACCCGAAGCGCTTTCTGCTGCCATGTTTGCCTCAATCGCTCTAAGGTCTTGTAAATGTGTTTCGCATCAGCAGGGGTGCAAACCAGCTGACCGCGAGGGTCAGCAGGTAGAGGCCGAACAGCGCCAGGGGCGCCAGCGGCTTCACACCTGCGAACGTCAGTGCGAAGAGCACTGCCGTCAGAATCAGTTTTCCCGCCTCACCGGCATAAAAGGACCGGACTATCAGCTGGGCAGAACGCGCACCGCTGTAGCGGAACGCCTTGCGAGCAAAGTACAGATTCGGCAACCACGCAATCAGGCCCCCGAGCAATCCGGAATAGCCTGCGACCGATCCCTGTGCAAACCACAGGGTTGCTGCACCGATAAGCAGCACCACCAGTTGGACGAGCAACAGGCTGAACGCCGGTTGACGATGGAAGGGCAAACGATTGGGCTTGCGGGGTTCCATCTGAGCTCACAGTCCTCTGGCGTCGGCTTCACAAATCAACAACTTGGCATACTTTGTGCCGACAAAATTGCGCGCAGAGTATAGGGGGCGCCGCATACCCATTCAACCGTCAGGTAGTGATTTCCGACGACCCCTACATGCTACGTTCGTATCAACGTATGTGCGCGAGAACGCCCTGGAGCTCATCGAGGGAGTTGTAGCGGATCACCAACTGCCCTTTGCCCTTCTGCCCATGGCGAATCTGCACCGGAGCGCCCAGGCGCTCGGCCAGGCGCTGTTCCAGGCGGCTGATGTCCGGGTCGGTCCTGACCGCTTTGACAGGTTCCTCGGAGGTGTTCAGCCACTGGCGCACTAGTGCTTCGGTCTGACGCACGGTGAAGCCTCGTGCGACAACATGTCGCGCACCTTCGACCTGACGATTCTCGGGCAATCCGAGCAGGGCGCGGGCGTGGCCCATTTCAAGATCTCCGTGGGAGAGCAGGGTCTTGATCTCTTCCGGCAGGGCGATCAGGCGCAGCAGGTTGGCCACGGTCACGCGGGATTTGCCGACGGAGTCGGCGACCTGTTGCTGGGTCAGCTGGAATTCCTGCTGCAGGCGCTGCAGCGCGGCAGCTTCCTCGATGGGGTTGAGGTCCTCGCGCTGGATGTTCTCGATCAGCGCCATGGCGATGGCGGCTTCGTCCGGCACTTCGCGGACCATGGCCGGGATCTTGTCCAGGCCGGCCTGCTGGCTGGCGCGCCAGCGGCGTTCACCGGCGATGATCTCGTAGCGACCCTTGTCGATCGGGCGAACCACGATCGGCTGCATCACGCCCTGGACCTTGATCGACTGGGCGAGTTCTTCCAGGGCCTGCGGGTCCATGTCGCGACGGGGCTGGTACTTGCCACGCTGGATCAGGTCCAGCGGCAGGTGTTGCAGCTCCTTGCTGTCCACCTGAACGGCTTCTTCCTGCAGCGTAGCGGCGCTGGAGCCACTGAGCAGGGCGTCCAGCCCGCGTCCGAGACCTCGTTTCTTGGCGGCCATGCGGGTTCCTTAATCTCTTAGGCGGGGGCGGTGGTGCGGGCGGCGCGCTGACGGCGCACCAGCTCGCCGGCCAGCGCCAGGTAGGCGAGGGCACCGCGGGATTGCTTGTCGTAGACCAGCGCCGGCATGCCGAAGCTGGGTGCCTCGGCCAGCCGCACGTTGCGCGGGATCACGGTGGTGTAGAGCTTGTCGCCGAAGTGTTCCTGCAACTGCGCGCTGACGTCGTTGGTCAGGCTGATGCGCGGGTCGTACATGGTGCGCAGCAGGCCTTCGATCTTCAGCGCCGGGTTCAGTCGCTCGGCGATGCGCTGGATGCTGTTCATCAGGTCGGTCAAACCCTCCAGTGCGTAGTACTCGCACTGCATCGGGATGATCACGCCGTCCGAAGCGGACAGGGCGTTGACCGTCAGCATCGACAGCGACGGCGGGCAGTCGATGAGGATGAAGTCGTAGTTCTCGCGGATCGGCGCCAGCGCGTGGCGCAGGCGATGTTCCTTCATGTCCATTTCCAGCAGCACCACTTCCGCCGCGGTGAGGTCGCGGTTGGCGGGTAGCAGCTGGTAGCCGCCGTGCTCGGAGAACTGCATGGCCTGGGCCAGGTCGCATTCGCCGGTGAGCACGTCGTAGATGGAATGGTCCAGGGACAACTTATCCACACCGCTGCCGGTGGTGGCATTGCCCTGTGGATCAAGATCGATCAGCAGCACGCGGCGCTTGGTGGCGACCAGCGATGCCGCGAGGTTGATACAGGTCGTGGTCTTGCCGACGCCGCCCTTCTGGTTGGCGATCGCGAATACCTTAGCCATGGTTTTCCCCACTCCCCGTCATGCAGTGCGGCGCAGTATCAGCAGATGGCGCTGGCCTTGGCAACCCGGCACCGCCAGAGCACGTTCGGCTTCGACCCGGAAATCTTCCGGGAGTGCCGCGAGCTCGTCGCTGGGGTGCACGCCTTTCATGGCCAGCCAGTTGGTCTGGGTGTCCCCCAGGTGGCGCGTCCAGTTGGTGAAGTCTTCGAGACTACTGAACGCCCGGGAGACGATGCCGTTGAACGGCTGCTCGGGCTGGAAGGCTTCGACCCGGCTGTGGATAACCTGCAGGTTGTCGAGCTTGAGCTCCAGCTTCACCTGGGTGAGGAAGCGGGTCTTCTTGCCGTTGCTATCCAACAGAGTCAGGAACTTGCCGGGGAACAGGATGGCCAGCGGAATGCCGGGCATGCCGCCGCCGCTGCCGACGTCCAGCCAGCGTTCGCCGCCGGCGGCTTCGAACGATGGGACGATACTCAGGCTGTCGAGCAGGTGGCGGGAGACCATTTCATCCACATCGCGCACGGCGGTGAGGTTGTAGGCCTTGTTCCACTTGGCCAGCAGGGCCAGGTAATCCAGCAGTCGCTGTTGGGTAGCGGCGTCGATATCCAGGCCAAGCGTCTGGATGCCACGCGCGAGTTCTTCGGCGTGGCGGGCGGTGACCAGGGACATCAGGCGCTCTGCTCCAGCTGACGACCGGAGGAACGCTTCTTCAGGTGGATCAGCAACAGGGAGATGGCCGCCGGGGTGACGCCCGGGATGCGCCCGGCCTGACCGAGGGTTTCCGGTCGGGCGTTACCCAGCTTGAGCTGGATCTCCTTGGAGAGCCCGGAAATGGACTGGTAGTCGATATCCACAGGCAGACGAGTGTCTTCGCTGGCGCGCAAGCGAGCGATCTCTTCCTGTTGGCGATCGATGTAACCCGCGTACTTGGTGCGGATCTCCACCTGTTCGGCGACTTGCGGGTCATCCGCGCTTACGCCAGTCACTTCGGCCAGGCTGACGTAGTCGATTTCCGGACGGGCCAGCAGGTTCAGCAGATTGTATTCGTGGGCCAGCGGAGTGCCGAAGCGCTCGGCGATGGCGTCGCCCTGCGGTGTATTGGGGCGGACCCAGGTGCTCTTCAGCCGCTGCTCCTCGCGTTCGATGCCTTCACGCTTGGCTTCGAAGGCCGCCCAGCGCTCGTCGTCGATCAGACCCAGTTCGCGGCCTTTCTCGGTCAGGCGCAGGTCCGCGTTGTCCTCGCGCAGGATCAACCGGTATTCGGCACGCGAGGTGAACATGCGGTACGGCTCCTGGGTGCCGAGAGTAATCAGGTCGTCGACCAGCACGCCGATGTAGGCCTCGTCGCGACGCGGGCACCAGCTTTCACGACCTTGCGAACGCAGTGCGGCGTTGGCGCCGGCGAGCAGGCCCTGAGCGCCGGCTTCTTCGTAACCGGTGGTGCCGTTGATCTGGCCAGCGAAGAAAAGGCCGCCGATCACCTTGGTCTCCAGGCTGTACTTCAGATCGCGCGGGTCGAAGTAGTCGTACTCGATGGCGTAGCCCGGGCGAACGATGTGCGCGTTCTCCATGCCGCGGATCGAGCGGACGATATCCAGTTGCACATCGAAGGGCAGCGACGTGGAAATACCGTTCGGGTACAGCTCATGTGTCGTCAGACCTTCCGGTTCGAGGAAGACCTGATGGCTGTCCTTGTCGGCGAAGCGATGGATCTTATCTTCGATCGACGGGCAGTAGCGCGGCCCGACGCCTTCGATCACGCCAGAGTACATGGGCGAGCGATCGAGGTTGGACGCGATGATCTCATGGGTACGCGCGTTGGTATGGGTGATCCAGCAGCTGACCTGGCGCGGGTGCATTTCCTTGTTGCCCAGGAAGGACATCACCGGGATCGGCGTATCGCCGGGCTGCTCGGTCATTACGCTGAAATCGACACTGCGGCCGTCGATGCGCGGCGGGGTGCCGGTCTTCAGGCGACCGACACGCAGCGGCAGCTCGCGCAGGCGTCGGGCCAGGGCGATCGAGGGCGGATCACCGGCACGGCCACCGGAGTAGTTCTCCAGGCCGATGTGGATAAGTCCGCCGAGGAAAGTGCCGGCAGTGAGAACGACGTTATCGGCATGGAATTTCAGACCCATCTGGGTCACTACGCCGCGCACCTGATCCTGTTCGACGATCAGGTCATCACAGGCCTGCTGGAATATCCACAGGTTCGACTGGTTCTCCAGGATCTCGCGCACGGCGGCCTTGTAGAGAACACGGTCTGCCTGGGCGCGAGTCGCACGGACTGCCGGGCCTTTGCGGCTGTTCAACACGCGGAACTGGATGCCGCCTTTATCGGTGGCCAGTGCCATGGCACCACCCAGCGCATCGATTTCCTTTACCAGATGGCTTTTGCCGATCCCACCGATGGCGGGGTTGCAGCTCATCTGGCCAAGGGTTTCCACATTGTGGGTGAGCAGCAGCGTCTTCACGCCCATGCGTGCAGCCGCTAGTGCGGCCTCTGTGCCGGCATGGCCGCCGCCGATCACGATCACGTCAAAACGGGAAGGGAAATCCACCACGCACCTCGTGCCTGTTGATCAAGGAGAAAGAAGAGAGCCGGACAGTATAGGGGGTAAGGGCTTTCGATTGAAGGCACCTGAACAAAAAATAGCCAACGGATACTGTTCGCCTCTATAGAAAATAAAAGAGAGGAACTTCTTTAAATCTTTTTAGAGCTTGTGTTTATGTATGGTGAAGCAGTTTTCTGTGGATAACCACTTGTAGGCCAGATATGGCTTACGTTTCAGCGCCTAACAACCCTGTGTCGATTCTGTACGGTGGCAGGGGATCCCCCGTGTTCAGCCTGTGGATTAATGGGGTTGTTATCAACAGGCGCATTTATCCACTGGATGATGCAGGGTTTGTTAACGCAGCTGTACGCGACTTTTCCACAAGGCTCAGGGAGCCCTGTGGAGTTCGCAATTTCTGCTCTGAAGGCCACGTATGACGGGCCTCCTGAAGAGTTTCTGGTTGTGGATAGGTCTTCAGGGGAGAGAAATGCCGGACAGCAGAAGACGCGATGACGAGTAGACCCGTCATCGGCAGGGAAAGCGGAGTTGTGGATTACTTGCCAATGCAGAAGCTTGAGAAGATACGTCCCAGCAGGTCGTCCGGCGTGAAGGCGCCGGTAATCTCGCCCAGGGCTTGCTGAGCCTGACGCAGGTCTTCGGCCAGCAGTTCGCCTGCGCCGCTCAGGGTGAGCTGTGCGCGGCCGTGCTCAAGGCTGTCTCCCGCCTGTCGCAGAGCTTCAAGGTGGCGCCGGCGAGCGCTGAAGCTGCTCTCCGCGGTCTGTTCGAAGCCCATGCAGGCCTTCAAGTGCTCGCGTAGGAGGTCCAAGCCATGGCCCGAGCGGGCGGACAGGGTGATGGTGACGTGGCCGTCGGCGCTTTCTTCGAGCCCGATGTGTTCTGTGGATAAATCCGCCTTGTTGCGGATCAGGGTCACATGCGTCGGGTCTGGTCGGCTGTCGAGGAACTCCGGCCACAGTGCAAAGGGGTCGTTGGCTTCCGGTGCGGTGGAGTCGACCACCAGGAGAACCCGGTCGGCCTCGTTGATGGCCTTCAGCGCGCGCTCTACGCCGATCTTTTCCACATGGTCGTCGGTACTGCGCAGGCCGGCGGTATCGATGATGTGCAGTGGCATGCCGTCGATGTGGATATGTTCGCGCAGCACGTCGCGTGTGGTGCCGGCAATGTCAGTGACGATGGCGGCTTCACGCCCGGCGAGGGCGTTCAGCAGGCTGGATTTTCCGGCGTTGGGACGCCCGGCAATAACCACGGTCATGCCGTCGCGCAGCAGTGCACCCTGGCCGGCTTCGCGCAGTACCGAAGCCAGTTCGGCGCGTACTGCATCCAGTTGCGAGAGGACATGGCCATCGGCGAGGAAGTCGATTTCTTCTTCCGGGAAGTCGATGGCGGCCTCGACGTACATGCGCAGGCCGATCAGTTGGTCGGTAAGGCTGTGCACGCGGCGGGAGAACTCGCCTTGCAGGGAGCGCACGGCATTGCGTGCAGCTTGCGCGGAGCTGGCCTCGATAAGGTCGGCGATGGCTTCGGCCTGGGCCAGGTCGAGCTTGTCGTTGAGGAAGGCGCGTTCGCTGAACTCGCCGGGGCGGGCCTGGCGTGCGCCCAGTTCCAGACAGCGCTGCAGGAGCATGTCCATCACCACTGGGCCGCCGTGCCCTTGCAGTTCGAGTACGTCTTCGCCGGTGAAGGAGTTCGGGCCCGGGAAGTAGAGCAGCAGGCCTTCGTCGATGACATCGCCGTCATCGGCGTGGAACGGCCCATAGTGGGCGTAGCGCGGTTGTGGCTCGCGACCGCTCAGGGTGATGGCCATGGCCCGCGCACGGGGGCCGGAGACGCGGACGATGCCCACTCCACCACGGCCCTGGGCAGTGGCGACGGCGGCGATGGTTTCACGGGCTGCATTCATGTCGGCGGTCTCGCGGTTGTTGTCGTGGCTCGCGGGCAGGCAAGTTATCCACATAGCAAAACGCCCCACGAGGGGGCGTCTTGTCGATCGGTGTCAGGCTGCGATATCAGGCAGAAGCCTTCTTCGCGGCAGCCTCGATCCGACGGGTAATGTACCACTGCTGTGCGATGGACAGGCAGTTGTTCACAACCCAGTACAGAACCAGACCGGCTGGGAACCACAGGAAGAAGAAGGTGAAGATGATCGGCATCAGCTTCATCACCTTGGCCTGCATGGGGTCCGGCGGTGTCGGGTTGAGCATCTGCTGAACCAGCATGGTGGCGCCCATGATGATCGGCAGGATGAAGAACGGATCCTTCACCGACAGGTCGACGATCCAGCCCAGCCACGGAGCCTGGCGCATCTCGACGCTTTCCAGCAGAACCCAGTACAGGGAGAGGAAGACCGGCATCTGCACCAGGATCGGCAGGCAGCCGCCCAGCGGATTGATCTTCTCTTTCTTGTACAGCTCCATCATCGCCTGGGACATCTTCTGGCGATCGTCGCCATGCTGTTCCTTCAGTGCAGCCAGTTTCGGCGACACGGCGCGCATGCGGGCCATGGAGCGGTAGCTGGCGGCGGACAGCGGGAAGAAAGCCAGTTTGATGACAATGGTCAGGAAGATGATCGACCAGCCCCAGTTACCCACCAGGTTGTGGATATGTTGCAGCAGCCAGAAGATCGGTTGGGCGATGAACCACAGCGGGCCGTAGTCGACGGTCAGTTCCAGACCCGGGGACAGTTCCTTCAGGTATGCCTGCAGTTTCGGGCCGGCATACAGGGTCATGCTGGTTTCGCCCTTGGCGCCGGGAGCGACGGTCAGGTTGGGACCGGTGTAGCCGACGATGTAATTGCCCTGGGCGTCCTTGCGGGTCATCACGCTGTGGGTATCGCCCTTGGCGGGAACCCAGGCGGTGACGAAGTAGTGCTGCAGCCAGGCTACCCAACCACCCTGGACGGTTTCCTTGAACTGCTCCTTGTCCATGTCCTTCATGGACACTTTCACGTAGGGCTTTTCAGGGGTCCAGACCGCAGCGCCGAGGTAGGTCGATACGCCGGTAGCGGTGGTGGAGGACGGGTCGACGCTGGCGTCACGCTTGAGCTGGGCGAACAGCGAGGCGTTCCACGGTTTGTCGCTCTGGTTGTCGATCAGGTAGCTCACGCCGACCTGATAGGCATTGGGATTGATGCACTCCAGCTTCTTCTGCGCTTTTTCCTTCTCGGTGCAGTCGTTTTTCAGGCCGCGGTGGAAGGTGAAGCGCTTGATGTAGCTGACGCCGTCCTGTGCATAAGTCAGGTCGACGACCATCTGGTCCTGGCCGTCGGCCAGTTCGTAGACGGGTTTAGCCGAGGCGTAGAGCGGACGACCACCGGCAGCGGCATCCGGACCGTTGGCTCCGGTCAGGCCACTCTGGGCCAGGTAGGTGCGCTGGTTGTCACGCTCGAACAGCGGGAACGGCACGTCCGGGCGGTCCTGGCGCAGCGGGTACTGGGTCAGGCCGAGCCTGATCACGTCGCCGCCGCGCGGGTCGATGGTCAGGTCCAGGACATCGGTCTTCACGCGGATCAGCTGTTCGCTGACTGCCGCCGGCTTCTGCTCGTTGGGCAGGCTGGCCTGGGCGTTCTGCGTGGTGGGTACGTCGGCATTGGCCGCGTTGCCGGCAGGCACGGAAGTGTCTGGCAGGCCTTCAGTCTGATTGAAGGTCGCGGTCTGTGCCGGCAGTTCGGGCTGGCCGTAGTCCTTGTTCCACTGGAGAACCAGCGCATAGGACACGATTGCCAGGGCGACGAATAGGATTGAACGTTTGATGTCCATGGTTACTCGGCCGTCGAGGAAGGGGCGGGCTTGGAAGGATCTGGCGGTACCGGATCGTAGCCACCGGGATGCCAGGGGTGGCAGCGGCCGAGGCGACGAGCGGCCAGCCAGCCACCACGCAGGAAGCCATGGGTTTCAATGGCCTCCTGCGCGTAGCAGGAACAGCTGGGGTAGAAACGACAGTGCCTGCCCATCATGGGACTGATGGCGTAGCGGTAAAACTGGATCAGTAACAGCGCCAGTCTACGCATGGGAACTGTCGGCCACTCCCGGAGATTCTGTCGAAGGTTCCGGGCTGGGCCGGTTGCGCAATAGACGCTTCCAGAGTTTGCCGAACTGCTGGTGCAGCTCTTCATTCTCCAGATCGCCGAGGCCCTTGCGCGCGATCACCACGATATCCAGGCCAGCCAGCTTCTGCTGGTTATGGCGGAAGGATTCACGGAGAAGGCGTTTGAGGCGGTTGCGCTCGACGGCGAGCTTGACGTTCTTCTTACCGATCACCAGGCCCAGGCGGGGATGATCGAGACCGTTTTCGCGCGCCAGCAGCAGGATGTGCTTGCCGGGAACCTTGGAGGTGGGGGAGTCGAAGACTGCAGTGAATTGCCGGGCTGTCAGAAGACGCTTATCCCGGCTGAAATCTCGACTCACCACCTGTGTCAGACAAATCAGACGGTCAGACGCTTACGGCCCTTGGCGCGACGACGCGACAGAACCTGACGACCGTTTTTGGTGGCCATGCGAGCGCGGAAGCCGTGCACGCGAGCGCGCTTGAGGGTGCTGGGTTGGAAAGTACGTTTCATGATTCGGTACCTGGGTTTGACGACATGAGGTCGCAGTGACCCCGTTTAAAGAGACCGGCGATTCTAGTGAAATCAGGCGGTCAGGTCAATTTCCAACCAGACCCGGATACAAAATCTATAGAAAGGGAGGAAATCTCTTTTTTAAAGATTGAAACGATGATTATGTTTATGCAGGCCTTTGCCTGTGCATAAGTCTGCAAGCGCCTTTGAATAAGCGGCCTGGGTGGAATGATAAGCCTGTCGGGAAGTCGTGGGCTGCTTGTGTGGGGCCGGTTGGAAAGCTGGGTATGGAATGCGGGTTTTTCCACAGGGATTTTTTCCACAGAACGATCACCAGAGTCTTCCCCTGCCCCATCAAGCTGTTATCCACAAGGCTCAAGGCGCTATTAGCCGACCGCCGGTAAAATCATTAACACCTTGATTTTGCTTGTATCCCGGCTCGCTTAACTGTGGATAAGTTGGCCGGGCGCGGATACAATAGCCGCCTGTTTCGCTTTGCGACTTCTTTGGGGGATATCCGTGTCCGTGGAACTTTGGCAGCAGTGCGTGGAGCTTCTGCGCGACGAGCTGCCGTCCCAGCAATTCAACACCTGGATTCGACCTTTGCAGGTCGAGGCCGAGGGTGAAGAGCTGCGCGTCTACGCACCCAACCGTTTCGTACTCGACTGGGTCAATGAAAAGTACATGGGGCGCTTGCTCGAGCTGCTGAGCGAGCGCGGTAATGGGCAGATCCCGGCGATCTCGCTGCTGATCGGTAGCCGCCGCAGCCGTACGCCGCGCCCTGCCCTGGTACCTACGCCGCAGGTCAGCGTCCAGCCAGTCGCGCAACCAGTAGTGGCCCCTGTTGCCGTTGCTCCGGCGCCGGTGGCGATGTCCGTCGCCGAACCGCAGCTGATCCAGGCTGCGCCGGTGCAGGCCATCGCTGATCTTGACGAATCCAGCCCGGGTATCGACCCGCTGGCCGCCGCCATGCCGGCTGCTGCGGTGCGTACGGAGCGCAACGTGCAGGTAGAAGGTGCGCTCAAGCACACCAGCTACCTCAACCGCACCTTCACCTTCGAGAACTTCGTCGAAGGTAAATCCAACCAGTTGGCCCGCGCAGCGGCCTGGCAGGTAGCGGACAACCTCAAGCACGGCTACAACCCGCTCTTCCTTTATGGCGGCGTCGGCCTGGGGAAAACCCACTTGATGCACGCTGTGGGTAACCATCTGCTGAAGAAGAACCCCAATGCCAAGGTCGTGTACCTGCATTCGGAGCGCTTCGTCGCGGACATGGTGAAAGCGCTGCAGCTCAATGCCATTAACGAGTTCAAGCGCTTCTACCGTTCGGTGGACGCGCTGTTGATCGACGATATCCAGTTCTTTGCCCGCAAGGAGCGTTCCCAGGAAGAGTTCTTCCACACCTTCAACGCCCTTCTTGAAGGCGGCCAGCAGGTCATCCTGACCAGCGACCGCTACCCGAAGGAAATCGAAGGCCTGGAAGAGCGCCTGAAGTCACGCTTCGGCTGGGGTCTCACGGTGGCCGTGGAGCCGCCGGAGCTGGAAACCCGTGTGGCGATCCTGATGAAGAAGGCCGAGCAGGCCAAGGTCGAACTGCCGCACGACGCTGCGTTCTTCATCGCCCAGCGCATTCGCTCCAACGTGCGCGAGCTGGAAGGTGCGCTCAAGCGTGTGATTGCCCACTCCCACTTCATGGGCCGGCCGATCACCATCGAGTTGATCCGCGAGTCGCTGAAGGACCTGCTGGCCCTGCAGGACAAGCTGGTCAGCATCGACAATATCCAGCGCACCGTCGCCGAGTACTACAAGATCAAGATCGCCGACCTGCTGTCCAAGCGCCGTTCGCGCTCGGTGGCACGTCCGCGTCAGGTTGCCATGGCACTCTCCAAGGAACTGACCAACCACAGCCTGCCGGAGATCGGCGTGGCCTTCGGCGGTCGGGATCACACCACGGTGCTGCACGCCTGTCGTAAGATCGCTCAACTCAAGGAATCCGACGCGGATATCCGCGAGGACTACAAGAACCTGCTGCGTACTCTGACCACTTGACGCAGCCTCACGAGGCAAGGGACTAGACCATGCATTTCACTATTCAACGCGAAGCTCTGTTGAAACCCCTGCAACTGGTCGCTGGCGTTGTTGAGCGCCGCCAGACGCTGCCGGTTCTTTCCAACGTCCTGCTGGTCGTCGAAGGTCAGCAACTGTCGCTGACCGGTACCGACCTCGAAGTCGAACTGGTGGGTCGTGTCACGCTGGAAGATGCTGCCGAGCCGGGTGAAATCACCGTGCCGGCGCGAAAGCTGATGGATATCTGCAAGAGCCTGCCCAGCGATGCCGTGATCGATATCCGCGTTGATGAGCAGAAGCTTCTGGTAAAAGCCGGCCGCAGCCGCTTCACCCTCTCCACCCTGCCCGCCAATGACTTCCCCACCGTGGAAGAAGGCCCGGGCTCGCTGACTTTCAGCCTGGTGCAGAGCAAGCTGCGTCGCCTGATCGATCGCACCAGCTTCGCCATGGCGCAGCAGGATGTGCGTTATTACCTGAACGGCATGCTGCTGGAAGTTGGCGGCGGCACCCTGCGTGCTGTGGCCACCGACGGTCACCGTCTCGCCATGTGCTCGCTGAGCAACGGCGTCCCGGAAGCTCAGGATCGCCATCAAGTGATCGTGCCGCGCAAAGGCATTCTTGAACTGGCTCGCCTGCTCACCGAGCAGGACGGCGAAGTGTCCATCGTGCTTGGCCAGCATCACATTCGTGCGACCACCGGTGAGTTCACCTTCACTTCCAAACTGGTGGACGGCAAGTTCCCCGACTACGAGCGCGTACTGCCCAAGGGCGGTGACAAGCTGGTGCTCGGTGATCGCCAGGTTCTGCGCGAAGCGTTCAGCCGTACCGCGATTCTTTCCAACGAGAAGTACCGTGGTATCCGTCTGCAGCTCTCCAATGGCCTCCTGAAAATCCAGGCGAATAACCCGGAACAGGAAGAGGCGGAGGAAGAAGTGCAGGTCGACTACAACGGTGGCAGCCTGGAAATCGGCTTCAACGTGAGCTACCTGCTGGACGTCCTGGGTGTAATGGGGACGGAGCAGATGCGCATGATCCTCTCCGACTCCAACAGCAGTGCACTCCTGCAGGAAGCGGACAACGACGATTCTGCCTACGTCGTCATGCCGATGCGCCTCTGACGCGTATCGATGTCCCTTACCCGCCTTTCGGTCACCGCGGTGCGTAACCTGCACCCGGTGACCTTCTCCCCCTCCCCCCGCATCAACATCCTCTACGGCGAAAACGGCAGCGGCAAAACCAGCGTGCTGGAAGCCATCCACCTGCTCGGGCTCGCCCGCTCATTCCGCAGCATGCGTCTGCAACCTGTCATCCAGTACGAAGAACCGGCTTGCACGGTGTTTGGACAGGTGCGCCTGGGCAATGGCTTTGATAGCAGCCTGGGGGTTTCGCGAGATCGCCAGGGGGAGTTTCAGATTCGCATCGATGGCCAGAATGCGCGCAGCGCTGCCCAGCTAGCGGAGACCCTGCCGCTGCAACTGATCAACCCGGATAGCTTCCGCTTGCTGGAGGGCGCTCCGAAGATTCGCCGGCAGTTCCTCGATTGGGGTGTGTTCCACGTGGAACAACGCTTCATGATCGCCTGGCAAAGACTGCAGAAGGCCCTGCGGCAGCGGAACTCGTGGCTCCGACATGGTAAACTGGACGGTGCTTCGCAGGCCGCGTGGGACCGCGAATTATGCTCGGCGAGCGATGAAATCGACGCCTATCGACGGTCCTATATCCAGGCACTCAAACCCCAGTTCGAGCGTACCCTGGCCGAGCTGATCCAGATCGATGATCTGACGCTCAGCTATTACCGGGGATGGGATAAGGAACGCGAGCTGAGTGAAGTGCTGTCTTCCAGCCTGCTGCGCGATCAGCAGATGGGGCATACCCAGGCCGGGCCGCAAAGAGCGGATTTGAGAATTCGCCTGGGGGGGCACAATGCCGCGGAGATCCTATCTCGTGGCCAACAGAAATTGGTGGTCTGCGCTTTGCGGATTGCCCAGGGGCATTTGATCAACCAGGCCAAGCGCGGGCAATGCGTCTACCTGGTGGATGACCTCCCCTCCGAATTGGATGAGAAGCATCGGTTGTCATTGTGCCGGCTTCTCGAAGATCTGGGTTGCCAGGTATTCATCACCTGCGTCGACCCGCACTTATTGAAAGACGGCTGGCAAATGGAAACGCCGGTGTCGATGTTCCACGTGGAACATGGGCGCGTCTCTCAGGACACTACCATCGGGAGTGAAGAATGAGCGAGAACACCTACGACTCTTCCAGTATCAAGGTACTGAAGGGGCTGGATGCCGTACGTAAGCGTCCAGGCATGTACATCGGTGACACCGACGACGGCACTGGCCTGCACCACATGGTCTTCGAGGTCGTGGACAACTCGATCGACGAAGCGCTGGCGGGCTACTGCAGCGAGATCAGCATCACCATTCACACCGATGAATCCATCACCGTGCGCGACAACGGTCGCGGCATTCCGGTGGATATCCACAAGGAAGAAGGGGTCTCCGCGGCCGAGGTCATCATGACCGTCCTTCACGCCGGCGGTAAGTTCGACGACAACAGCTACAAGGTATCCGGCGGCCTGCACGGCGTGGGTGTCTCGGTTGTGAACGCCCTCTCCCACGAGCTGCGCCTGACCATTCGCCGTGAAGGCAAGGTCTGGGAACAGGTTTATCACCACGGCGTTCCGCAATTCCCGCTGCGCCCGGTGGGCGATACAGATGGGTCGGGTACCGAAGTTCACTTCAAGCCCTCCCCGGAAACCTTCCACAATATCCACTTCAGCTGGGACATCCTGGCCAAGCGGATTCGCGAGCTGTCCTTCCTCAACTCCGGCGTCGGCATCGTCCTGCGTGACGAGCGTGCTGGCAAGGAAGAGCTGTTCAAGTACGAGGGTGGCCTGCGCGCTTTCGTCGAGTACCTGAACACCAACAAGACCGCGGTGAACCAGGTCTTCCACTTCAACTGCCAGCGCGAAGAAGACGGCGTCGGCGTGGAAGTCGCTCTGCAGTGGAACGACAGCTTCAACGAGAACATCCTCTGCTTTACCAACAACATTCCCCAGCGTGACGGCGGTACCCACCTGGCGGGCTTCCGCTCCGCCCTTACCCGTCATCTGAACAACTACATCGAGCAGGAAGGCCTGGCGAAGAAATTCAAGATCGCCACCACGGGTGACGACGCCCGTGAAGGTCTGACTGCAATCATTTCGGTGAAGGTGCCGGATCCTAAGTTCAGCTCGCAGACCAAGGACAAGCTGGTTTCCTCGGAGGTGAAGACTGCCGTGGAACAGGAGATGGGCAAGTACTTCGCCGACTTCCTGCTGGAGAACCCGAACGAAGCCAAGGCCGTGGTCGGCAAGATGATCGACGCTGCCCGCGCCCGTGAAGCCGCGCGCAAGGCCCGTGAGATGACTCGCCGCAAGGGCGCGCTGGACATCGCCGGTCTGCCGGGCAAGCTCGCCGACTGCCAGGAGAAGGACCCCGCCCTCTCCGAACTGTACATCGTGGAAGGTGACTCCGCGGGCGGTTCTGCGAAGCAGGGCCGTAACCGCAAGACCCAGGCGATCCTGCCGCTCAAGGGCAAGATCCTCAACGTCGAGAAAGCTCGCTTCGACAAGATGCTGTCCTCCCAGGAGGTCGGCACGCTGATCACCGCGCTGGGCTGCGGTATCGGTCGCGAGGAGTACAACATCGACAAGCTGCGCTACCACAACATCATCATCATGACCGATGCTGACGTCGACGGTTCGCACATCCGTACCCTGTTGCTGACCTTCTTCTTCCGTCAACTGCCGGAGTTGGTCGAGCGTGGCTACATCTATATCGCTCAGCCGCCGCTGTACAAGGTGAAGCGCGGCAAGCAGGAGCAGTACATCAAGGACGACGTGGCCATGGAGGAATACATGACCCAGTCGGCCCTTGAGGAAGCCAGCGTGCACGTCAACGAAAGCGCCCCGGGTCTGTCCGGAGAAGCGCTGGAGAAGCTGGTTAACGAATATCGTGGTGTCATGCGCACCCTCTCCCGCCTGTCCCGTCTGTACCCGCAGGACCTGACCGAGCACTTCATCTACCTGCCGCGCATCGAGGCCGACAAGCTGGGTGACCAGGCCACCATGCAGGCCTGGATCGAGCAGTTCCAGGCGCGCCTGAAGGCGGTGGAGAAGTCCGGCCTGACCTACAAGGTCAGCCTGCGCGAAGACCGCGAGCGTCACCTGTGGCTGCCGGAAGTCGAGATGGTTGCCCACGGCCTGTCGAACTACGTTACCTTCAACCGCGACTTCTTCGCCAGCAACGATTACCGCGCGGTAACCGAACTGGGCAGCAAGCTGAACAGCCTGCTGGAAGATGGCGCGTACGTGCAGAAGGGTGAACGCAAGAAGAGCGTCAGCAGCTTCAAGGAAGCTCTCGACTGGCTGATGACCGAAGGCACCAAGCGCCACAGCATCCAGCGATACAAAGGTCTGGGCGAGATGAACCCGGATCAGCTGTGGGAAACCACCATGGACCCGAACGTGCGTCGCATGCTCAAGGTAACCATCGAGGATGCCATCGCGGCCGACCAGCTGTTCAATACCCTGATGGGCGATGCCGTGGAGCCGCGCCGCGACTTCATCGAAAGCAACGCCCTGGCAGTGTCCAACCTGGACGTCTGACCTGCAGGCAAAAAGAAAGGGCCCTTCGGGGCCCTTTTCTTTTGCTTCGCAGAAATGCTCAGGAGGCTTCGGCGACTGCTTGAGGTGTAGCTTCCGGAGGCAGCTCGCCCATGTCGCGCAGGGTCTGCACGACCCAGTTCTCGGCACGCTGGTTGAGCTCGGTGATGGCGCGTGCGCCCTCTCCTTCTGCGTACATCGCCGGGCCGATTACTACCTGGATGGTGCCGGGATATTTCGCCCAGCCGTTCTTCGGCCAGCAGTGTCCGGCGTTGTGGGCAATCGGCAGCACCGGCAGGCTGGCGTTGACGGCCAGGGAGGCGCCACCGCGGGAGAACTTTCCGATCTGCCCGGTGGGCACGCGGGTGCCTTCGGGGAAGATCAGGACCCAGGCGCCCTTCTTGAGACACTCATCGCCCTGCTTGGCGATCTGCTTGAGGGCCACCTTGGGCTGCTCGCGATTGATGGCGATGGGTTTAAGCAGCGCCATGGCCCAGCCGAAAAAGGGCACGAACAGCAGTTCGCGTTTGAGTACCAGAGCCAGCGGCTCGAAGTAACCGGTGAGGAAGAAGGTCTCCCAGGTGCTCTGGTGTTTGGCGAGGATCACGCAGGGCTGGTCGGGGATGTTCTCCACGCCCTTGAGTTCGTAGCGCACACCGACCATCCAGCTAGCGAGCCAGACGGCGAATTTGCACCAGGCCTGGGCAATGAAACGGTAGCGCGCGCGGTACGGCAGGAATGGCGCGATCAGCAGGCTGAGGGTGCCCCAGACGAAGGCGCTGGACGACAGCAGCAGGTAGAAGAGTACGGTTCTGATGGCCTGCACTATCGACATGGGGGATGGGTCCTCAGGAAAGAAGTTGGTCGGCAACTGCCGCCAGATCGTCGAATACCAGCGTGCCTTCGGGCAACGGTTTGGTCAGGGTTCGCTCGCCTTTGCCGGTTTTTACCAACACGGGCTGACAATCGACGGCCAGCGCGGCGTCCAGGTCACCCCGGCTGTCACCAACGAACCAGGTGCCACGCAATTGCGCGCCATAGTGCTGGGCGATCTGCAGCAGCATACCGGGTTTCGGCTTGCGGCAGTCGCAGCCCTCGTCGGGACCATGCGGGCAGTACACGACCAGCCCGAGTTCACCGCCCTGCTCCGCCACCAGTTCGCGCAGGCGCTGGTGCATGCTTTCCAGGGTGGCCAGGTCGTAGTAGCCCCGGGCGATGCCTGACTGGTTGGTGGCCACCGCAACGGTCCAGCCGGCCTTGCTCAGGCGGGCAATAGCTGCGATCGCGCTGGGGATCGGAATCCACTCGTCGAGGGATTTGATGTAGGCGTCAGAGTCCTGGTTGATGACGCCGTCGCGGTCGAGGATCAGTAGCTTCATGCTGGGATATGTCAGGGCTTCATGAGTCGGAAATGAAAAAGCCGGGAGTTCATGACGGCGAACCGTTGCGAACTCCCGGCTTTCAGGTGGGCATCAGCCCAGCAGCGAGATATCGGCGACGCCGAGGAACAGCCCGCGCAGCTTGGCCAGCAACGCGTACCGATTGGCCTTCACGGCGCTGTCGTCCGCGTTGACCAGCACTTCCTCGAAGAAGGCGTCGACCGGCGTGCGCAGGGCCGCCAGCTGGGCCAGGGCGGCGCGATAATCGCGAGCCGCGGCCAGCGGGGCTACTTCCGCCTCGGCGTTCGCCACGGCGCTGCCAAGGGCCTTCTCGGCGGTCTCGGCGAACAGACCGGCGTTGACGGCGGCAGGTACCTCGCCTTCGGCTTTGGCCAGGATGTTCGACACGCGCTTGTTGGCGGCGGCCAGGGCGGCTGCTTCAGGCAACTGACGGAAGGCCTGCACCGCTTGTACGCGCTGGTCGAAGTCCAGCGGAGCGGTCGGCTTGAGCGCGCGCACGGCCTGATACACGGCGACGTCCACGCCCTCATCCTCGTAGCGAGCACGCAGGCGGTCGAAGACGAAGTCTTGCACCTGTTCGGACAGGTTTTCGGCCTTCACCTTGTCGCCGTACTGGGCTACGGCCACGCCAATGGCGTCGGCGAGGTCCAGGTCCAGTTGCTTCTCGATGAGGATGCGCAGCACGCCCAGGGCGGCACGGCGCAGGGCGTACGGGTCCTTGCTGCCGGTGGGGAGCATGCCGATACCGAAGATGCCGGCCAGTGTGTCGAGCTTGTCGGCCACGGCCACCGCGGCACCGGTCAGGGTGCCTGGCAGTTCGGCGCCGGCTCCACGCGGCATGTACTGTTCGTTCAGAGCCAGGGCGACGTCCTTGGCCTCGCCACCGGCGGTGGCGTAGTAGTAACCGGCGATGCCCTGCATTTCCGGGAACTCGCCGACCATTTCGGTGGCCAGGTCGCACTTGGACAGGATGCCGGCGCGGGCGGCGTTGCTCGCGTCACCGCCAATGCGCTCGGCAATGTAGGCGGCCAGCTTGGAGACACGCTCGGCCTTCTCGTACACGGTGCCGAGCTGGGCCTGGAACACCACGTTCTTCAGGCGGTCGTTGAAGGCCTCCAGCGGCTGCTTCTGGTCCTGCTTGAAGAAGAACTCGGCGTCGGTCAGGCGTGGGCGCACGACCTTCTCGTTGCCGGAAATGATTTGCTCCGGTGCCTTGCTCTCGACGTTGGCCACGGTGATGAAGCGCGGCAGCAGCTTGCCGTTGGCGTCCAGCAGGCAGAAGTACTTCTGGTTGTCCTGCATGGTGGTGATCAGGGCTTCCTGCGGCACGGCGAGGAAACGCTCCTCGAAGGAGCACACCAGCGGCACCGGCCATTCGACCAGCGCGGTTACTTCGTCCAGCAGGTCGGCGGGGACGATCGCGCTACCCTTCTGCTCGGCGGCCAGTTCGGCGACGCGCTTGGCGATGATCTCGCGGCGCTCGGCGAAGTCGGCCAGCACGTGGGCGCTGCGCAGGTCTTCCAGGTAGTTGGCCGGTGCAGAGATGCGCACGTTGGCCGGATTGTGGAAGCGGTGGCCGCGGGATTCACGGCCGGCTTTCTTGGTGAGGATTTCGCAGTCGACAACGTCATCGCCGAACAGCATCACCAGCCACTGGGTCGGTCGCACGAACTCTTCGCGGCGAGCAGCCCAACGCATGCGCTTGGGAATCGGCAGCTCATTCAGCGAGGTCTCGACGATGCCCGGCAGCAGGCCAACGGCCGGCTGGCCGGCGATGGTCTGGCTGAATTTCAGCTTCGGGCCACTCTTGTCGATCTGTTCCAGGTCAACGCCACACTTCTTGGCGAAGCCCAGGGCGGCCTGGGTCGGGTTGCCGCTGGCGTCGAAGGCAGCCTGCAGCGGCGGGCCGTCGAGGTTCACAGTACGGTCGGGCTGCTGCACGGCGAGTTGGTCGATCTGCACGGCCAGGCGACGCGGCGCGGCGTAGCAGCGCGCAGCGGCGTAGGTCAGGCCGGCGGCCTTCAGGCCTTTCTCGATGCCGGCCAGGAAGGCCTCACCGAGGCTTTTCAGTGCCTTGGGTGGCAGCTCTTCGGTGCCCAGTTCGACGAGGAAATCCTTCGCGCTCATTATTCGGCCTCCTTCAGCTTGGCCAGTACTTCGTCACGCAATGCGGGGGTGGCCATCGGGAAGCCGAGGCGGGCGCGGGCCTGCAGGTAGCTCTGCGCCACGGCGCGGGCCAGGGTGCGCACGCGCAGGATGTAGCGCTGACGCTCGGTTACCGAGATGGCGCGGCGGGCGTCCAGCAGGTTGAAGGTGTGCGAGGCCTTGAGGACCATCTCGTAGGTCGGCAGCGGCAGCTGCAGCTCGATCAGGCGGTTGGCTTCGCTTTCGTAGAAGTCGAACAGCTCGAACAGCTTCTCGACGTTGGCGTGCTCGAAGTTGTAGGTCGACTGTTCCACTTCGTTCTGGTGGAACACATCGCCGTAGGTGACCTTGCCGAACGGGCCGTCGGCCCAGACCAGGTCGTACACCGAGTCGACGCCCTGGATGTACATGGCCAGGCGTTCCAGGCCGTAGGTGATCTCACCGGTGACCGGGTAGCACTCGATGCCGCCCACTTGCTGGAAGTAGGTGAACTGGGTGACTTCCATGCCGTTCAGCCAGATTTCCCAGCCCAGGCCCCAGGCGCCGAGGGTCGGCGATTCCCAGTTGTCCTCGACGAAACGGATGTCGTGCACCAGCGGGTCGATGCCGATGGCTTGCAGCGAGCCCAGGTACAGCTCCTGGAAGTTTTCCGGGTTGGGCTTGAGGACCACCTGGAACTGGTAGTAGTGCTGCAGGCGGTTGGGGTTCTCGCCGTAGCGGCCGTCAGTAGGGCGGCGGCTGGGTTGCACGTACGCCGCGTTCCAGGTTTCCGGGCCCACGGCGCGGAGGAAGGTGGCGGTGTGGAAGGTGCCGGCGCCTACTTCCATGTCGTAGGGCTGCAGCACCACACAGCCCTGATCGGCCCAGTATTTTTGCAGGGCGAGGATCAGGTCCTGGAAGGTGGGCACGGCGGGCGTAGTCTGGCTCACGAATTTCACCTGTGCTGGATATGCGACTAAAACCCGGCAGTATACCCCAAGGCGCTTACGGCTTGGGCCTCACAGCGCTTTCCAGGCGCCCGGCGGAAGTTCACGAATCGACAGGAAAATCCACCGATGACTGTATTTTCATACAGTGGATTGTCTATAGTCGGACTTTCCCTGTCAGGACGACCGCCATGCCCCGCTGCTTCTGGTGTAACGACGACCCGCTGTACATCGCCTACCACGATGCCGAATGGGGCGTGCCCCAGCGCGATCCCCGTGCACTGTTCGAGATGATCATCCTCGAAGGCGCCCAGGCGGGCTTGTCGTGGATTACCGTGCTGAAGAAGCGCGAACGCTACCGCGAGGTGCTGTTCGGCTTCGACCCCGAGCGCCTGGCACGCATGACCGACGAAGAGATCGAGGAGCGCATGCAGGACCCGGGCATCATCCGCAACTTTGCCAAGCTCAAGGCGGCGCGGCAGAACGCCCAGGCCTGGCTGAAGCTGGAGGACCCGGTGAAATTCCTCTGGTCCTTCGTCGGCGGCCAGCCCAAGGTCAACCACTTCAGCGAACGCGGCCAGGTGCCGGCGGTGACGCCGGAGGCGGAGGCCATGAGCAAGGCGCTGCGCAAGGCCGGTTTCAACTTCGTCGGCCCGACCATCTGTTACGCCTTCATGCAGGCCACCGGCATGGTGATGGACCACACCGTCGACTGCGACCGTTACGCTGAGCTGACTCGCGCCTAGGGCAATGCCCTGGCCAGGGTGACGGCCAGCCACGGCCCTCTGGAGCGACCGGCGAGCGCTGACCAGTACCAGGCCGAGGTATCGGAGAAGGACTGTCCGTTGGCGTCCTCGATGTAATCGCAGACCTGCAGCTTCACGCCGCCGCGTGTGACGATGAAGCAACGCTGCAAACCCTCGGCTGCCACGCGCTTGCGCAGTTGTGTCTGCTCGATGCGATAGCCGATGGCGCGGAAGCAGTCTTCGGCCGGATGCAGCTTGCGTGTCGGCTGCAACACCTGGCGCAGCACGATGCTGCGCTGGCCATCGGTGAAACGGCCGAGCTGGCCGGGAAAGTCTACGGCGAAGCGTTGCTCCACCGCTGACAGCGCCAGCGGCCGCAACAGACGACCTTCGAACTGCGTGGGCCATTCGTGAGGTGCGCTCACCCGCGCGGAAGCGCTCGGCGACCCTAGCAGCGGCCAGATCATCGCCAGCAGCAAGGCGCTCAGCACGATTCCCTGGATGCTTGCGGATGCCGGCAGGCACGCCGATTGGCCCAGCGCCGGCACCTCGAACGAACCCCGCCCGATCACCCGCAGAATCATCCCGCACACCGCCGCGAACACCAGCAAGCCAACACCTTCGTGCGCCCAGCCGGGAAGCCCGCTCGCCCCGCTTTCGCCCCAGACCAGCAGGGTGTTGCGCAGGATATTGCCGCCCAGCACCAGCATGCCCACCAGCGGCAAGCGGCGCAGCAAGAGACGGTCCGGCAGCCGCTGCCAGGCCGCCAGCAAGCAGGCAGTGAAGTAGCCGACCCAGGCCATCTGGATACCCGAGCAGGGTGCATCGACCATCACCGACTGGCCATCGATCAGCAGCGCACTGCCCTGCCGCTCCACCGTCCAGGGGCCGAGGCGCAGCAGCCAGGCGCTGACCTCGGCGGTGATCACCCGCAGCGGGTAGCCGACGAAGAACTGCAGCGAAGACAGCAACGGCAGCGACAGTACGCCCAACCCCAGCCCGGCCAGCCAGGGTTGGCCGGGGGCGCGCAGACTGTGTATCACCAGCAGCAGCGCCAGCACCGAGAGCAGCCCGCGCAGCAGTGGCGGCAGGATCGATTGGGAAAGCGCGCCGACGATCAGCAGCACCGCTGCACCACCCAGCCAGCGCAGTCGCGGTTGCGTGAGCAGGCTGAGGCGGTCGCGCCAGAGCAGCAGCCCGAGCGCCGCCAGCGCGATGATCCCCAGCGGATCATCCGAGCCATCACCGAGCCGCCGCGCCGCCCACAGCCAGCTCGGCCAGGCCGCCAGCGCGGCGAACAGCAGCCAGCTCCAGCCGGGCAGACGACGGATCATGCAGCCTTCCTCCGCCACCACCAGCCGCCCAGCGCGGCCAGCAGCAACATGGTCCACACGCCTGGCTCCGGTGTGCCGGGCACGTTGCTGCCGACAGCGCTGTTGCTCACGCCCTGGGGCAGCGGCAGTGGTTGATTGACTGTCCTGCTCGCCTGCGGATCGGGATTGCGCACCTGCTGGTCGACGGCGATGAACGAGGTGTAAGGCGTCAGCAGCTGGTACTTCAGGCCGAGATCAAGGATCTGCGAGCTGAACTCGAAGCCACCGTCCAACGCCTCCTGGTCCATCAGGGAGGCGAGGCGTTGGCGTGCCCACAGGTGGGCGAGCGCACCGCCATTGTCAGTGAAGTTGTCGGCGCTGATCGGCAGCCGTACCTGGAATGGGCCATCGGCAGCGTGGGCGTCGAGGCGCAGTTCGCCGCGTGGCTCGCCTTTCCATTTGCCGAACAGCACCAGCGGACGGTTGGCGAAGAGGTCGGGCAGTTGCCGGGGCTCGACATCGTAGACCTCCAGCCCTTCGAAGCTCGCGTGAATACCTTGCAGCAGCGGGCTGTCGATCATGCGCCGCAGGCGCTCGGCCTGCTGGCCGGCCGATGTCCTGTCAGTGACGATGAAGGGCTCGCCCTGCCCTGCCCGCGCCAGGCCTTCGATAAGGCTGCGGTTCACCGAGGTGCCGATGCCGAAGGCAAACAGGTTGGCCTTGTTCAGGTTCTCGCGCACCAGTTGGTAGGCGCTGCTTTCCACGGTGACGAAGCCGTCGGTGATCACCACGAAACTGCGCGAACGCTCCGGGTCGGTGGGCATCGCCAGCGCGTCGCGCAGGGCTGGCATCAGCTCGGTACCGCCTGCGCCCTGCTCGCCGTCGAGCATGTCGGTGGCGCGGCGGATGTTGGCCGGCGTGGCCGCCAGGGAAGTGTCGGCGAGCTTGCGGTTGTCGCCGGAGAACAGCAGCAGGTTGAAGGTGTCGCTTGGGCGCAGGCGGCCGATCAGGTCGCGCAGCAATGCCTTGGTGGTGTCCAGTGGGAAGCCATTCATGGAGCCGGACACGTCGACGATGAACACATAGTCGCGCGGCACGATGAGCCTGGCATCCGGCGCGCGCGGCGGCGCGACCATGGCGAGGAAGAAGTTCTCCTGTGCGCCGCGCGACAGCAGCAGGCCGCTTTGCACCTGGTCGCCGCCCAGACGGTAGTCGAGGATGAAGTCGCGGTTGTTGCCGGCGGTCTCGTCGGTCGCGAGATGGATGCTGGCGCGCTGGCCGTGGCGCTGGATGTCGACAGGGTGCGAGGGCGACGCGATCTCGCCGATCTGCACCGGCGCCAGTAACTCCACTTGCAGGGCGAATTGCGTGTCTGAGGCTTGGCCCTGTTGCAGGTAGGGCGTCGAAATCCAGGGCTGGTTGCCGGTACCGGAAGTGCCTTTGCCGTTGTAGCGCGGGCCGACCACGCTGGGGAAGACGAATTGGTAGCGCCCGTCGGTGGGCACCAGCAGTTCGCTGTAGCGCAACTCCACCTGCACCACGTCGCCGGGCAGGATGTTGGCGACGTTCATCTGGAACACGTTCTCGCGCTCCTGCTCCAGCAACGCGGCGGTCTTGCCTGCGCTCCTGGCCTGCTGGTACTCGGCCTGGGCCTTCTGCTTCTCGCGGATCTGCGCCTGGATCACCCGCTCGCCCAGGCGCACGCTCATTCCATGGACGGCGGCGCGGGTCGAGGCGGGGAAGACGTAACGCGCCTCCAGCGGTGTCTTGCCCTGGTTGCGGTATTCCTGGGTCACCGTGACTTCGGCGATATTGCCCAGCACGCGGGCATCTACGCGAGTCGCCTTGAGCGGCAAGGCGTCGACGGATGCATCGGCGTTCTCGACGAAGAAGTAGGGACTGGCGCTGCTATCGCTGGCAGGACGGTCGTCGGCAGCCAGCGCCGCCAGGCTGGCGCTTGTTGCCAGCAGCAGGCAGCACAGCCGTGCAAGGAAGGTTGGGGTACGCATCGCGGGCCTCCGGGCCTGTGGATCGAATGGCCGCAGGTTGCGCGCGCGCCGTGGGCGCAATGTGCTCGCTGGGTGGAGATTGTGTGGAGCCTCGATGGCGCCCGAAATGCCGGCGCGAGCGGCTACAATGGCCGCCATCTGCTTGAAGGAGTTTTCCGTGGAGAAATTCAAGGGCGCACTGGTGGTGGGCTTCCTGCGGTTGTTCGCCATGCTGCCGTGGCGCGCGGTGGGCGCATTGGGCGCGGGCATTGGCTGGCTGATGTGGAAGCTGCCCAACCGCTCCCGCGAGATCGTGCGGATCAACCTGTCGCATTGCTTTCCCGAGCTGTCCGCAGCCGAGCTGGAGAAACTCGTCGGCCAGAGCCTGATGGACATCGGCCGCACGCTGACCGAAAGCGCCTGCGCCTGGATGTGGTCACCGCAGAAGTCGCTGCAGTACATCCGTGAAGTCGAAGGCATGGAGGTGCTGGAAGAAGCGCTGGCCTCCGGCGACGGCCTGGTCGGCATCACCAGCCACCTGGGCAACTGGGAAGTGCTCAACCACTTCTACTGCTCCTACGCCAAGCCGATCATTTTCTACCGCCCGCCGAAGCTCAAGGCGGTGGACGATCTGTTGAAGAAGCAGCGCGTGCAGCTGGGCAACCGTGTCGCGCCGTCGACGCCCGAAGGCATCAAGAGCGTGATCAAGGAAGTGAAGAATGGCGGTTGCGTCGGCATTCCCTGCGACCCGGAGCCGGACCTGGGCGCGGGCCTGTTCGTACCGTACCTGGGCACCACCGCGCTGACCAGCAAGTTCGTACCCTCGCTGTTGTCACGCGGCAAGGCCCGTGGCGTGTTCTTCCATGCCGTGCGCCTGCCCGATGGCAGCGGCTACAAGGTGATCCTGGAAGCCGCGCCGGCGGACATGTACGACAAGGACATGGAAGTGTCGGTCGCCGCACTCAGCCGCGAGCTGGCCAAGTACGTGCGTGCCTATCCCAGCCAGTACATGTGGACCATGAAGCGCTTCAAGAAGCGGCCGGAAGGCGAGGCTCGCTGGTACTGAATCCATCCGTGACGGTGTTGCCGGCCTGATGCGGTTCGCGAGCAAGCCCGCTCCTGCAGGCCCGCGCCGACGTGCTCTTCGTAGGAGCGAGCTTGCTCGCGAACCGGCCGAGGCAGCGCTTATGCCGGCGGCTCCCGAAACAGCTTTGTTTCCATACATCAGCGTCGTCTGCTCATAAGCCAGGAATAACTCCCATGCTCGGCCTGCCGACCACCGCCACCGCGCCGTTCTGTCCCTCGGAAGTCAAAGGCAGCATCCAGGTCGCGGCCAGCGCGCCCTTGTGGAAGCGCATCCTGCAGTTCGCCGGCCCCGGCCTGCTGGTCTCCATCGGCTACATGGACCCGGGCAACTGGGCCACCGCCATCGAAGCCGGCTCGGGCTTCGGCTACCAGTTGCTGTTCGTGGTGTTGCTCTCCAGCCTCGCGGGCATGGTCCTGCAGTGCCTGGCAATGCGCCTGGGCATCGTCACCGGGCAGGACCTGGCGCAGCTTTCGCGCAGCCGCTACAGGCTGGGCGGTGCGCGCCTGCAATGGCTGCTGGCAGAACTCTCGATCGTCGCCACGGACCTCGCCGAAGTGCTCGGCTGCGCCCTCGCCTTCCACCTGTTGCTGGGCGTCGACCTGGTCACCGGCGTGATCCTCACCGCCTTCGACACGCTCATCGTGCTTGGCCTGAAGGGCCAGCGCTTCCGCCACCTGGAAGCGATCATGCTCGGCCTGATCATCACCATCAGCGGCTGCTACCTGGTCGAGCTGATCCTCATCAAACCCTACTGGCCCGACGTCGCCGCCGGCTTCCTGCCCAGCTGGGACGCGGTCACCCAGCGCGAGCCGCTGTACCTGGCGATCGGCATCCTCGGCGCCACGGTGATGCCGCACAACCTCTACCTGCACTCTTCCATCGTGCAGACACGGCAGGTCAGCGGCAGCAACGGCAAGGCCGCTGCGATCCGCCTGACGCGCATCGACACCGTGGTCTCGCTGAGCCTCGCGCTGCTGATCAACGCCGCTATCCTGATCCTCGCCGCCGCGGCCTTCCACGAGACCGGCCATACCGGCGTCACCGAAATCCAGGACGCCTACCGCCTGCTCGAACCGCTGGTGGGCACTGGCCTGGCGGCGATCCTGTTTGGTGTTGCGCTGCTCGCCTCCGGGCAGAGTTCGACCTTCACCGGTACCATCGCCGGGCAGGTGATCATGGAAGGCTTCCTGCAGATGAAGATTCCCTGCTGGCAGCGCCGGCTGATCACCCGCGCGCTGGCGTTGATCCCGGCGCTGATCGGCGTGGTGATGCTGGGTGACAAGGCAATCGGCAAGCTGCTGGTGCTCAGCCAGGTGGTGCTCAGCCTGCAACTGCCCTTCGCGCTCTGGCCGCTGATCCGCTTTACCAGCGATCGCGCGCTGATGGGCGAGTTCGTCAACAGCCTGTTCACCCGCGTACTGGCCTGGACCTTGTTCTGCGTCATCAGCGCCGCCAATCTCTGGCTGCTCGCGCAACTGCTGGCTTGACCTGACCGATGGGTTTGAGGCCCATTAGTGCGCTGACATTCAGGACGGATGCCATTCATGTCGAACCAACGGCAATACCCGCGTACCCCGATGAAGTGCCGGATCAGGATCAGCCATCCCGACTTCGGCGACGTGTTCGGCCATACCCGTGATCTCTCCGACGGCGGCGTCTACGTTCGTCACGAAGTGCTCGCCGCATTGCCTGCCGGCACTCGGGTTACCGGCCAGGTGCAGGACATGCCCTTCGATGCACCGATCCTGGAGATGGAAGTGATGCGCACCGACGCCGAGGGCGCGGGATTCCGCTTCGTCGGTAACGCCTGAGCTTTGCTGCACTGCGAACTGCATTCTGTAGGAGCGAGCTTGCTCGCGAACACATCCCGCTGCGGGGGCCGGGTTCGCGAGCAAGCTCGCTCCTACAGGTGAGGAAAAGCCTCCGAATCCATCAATTCGCCTCGTTCACCGCACTCAGGAAAGCCCTTGTCCGTTCATGCTTCGGGTTGCCGAAGAACTGTTGCGGGCTGCCCTGTTCGAGGATATTGCCCTGGTGGAAGAAGCACACCCGATCGGCGAATTCGCGGGCGAAGCCCATCTGGTGGGTGACCATGAGCATGGTCAGGTTGTGCTCGGCGCCGAGCTTGCGCACCACGTTGAGCACCTCGCCGCACAGCTCCGGGTCGAGCGCCGAGGTCACCTCGTCGAACAGCATCACCTTGGGCCGCATCGCCAGTGCGCGGGCGATGGCCACGCGTTGCTGCTGGCCGCCGGAGAGCTGTGAGGGATAGTGGTCGAGCTTGTTGCCCAGGCCGACCATTTCCAGCAGTTCCACCGCGCGTTCGCGGGCTTCATTGCGGCGCATGCCGAGCACCTGCACCGGCGCCTCCATCACATTGCGCAGCGCGCTCATGTGCGGGAACAGGTTGAAGCACTGGAACACCATGCCGATCTTGCTGCGCACCTTGCGCACGTGGCTTTCCGGCGCGCGCACCAGCGAATCGTTGCGCTTGAGGTGGGTCAGCGGTTCGCCATCGACTTCGATCAGGCCGCTGTCGATGGTCTCCAGGGTCATCAGCGCGCGGAGCAGGGTGGACTTGCCCGAGCCGCTGGGGCCGATGATGGCGACCTTCTCGTTGGCGCCCACTTCCAGATTGAGGTCCTTGAGCACGCTGAAACTGCCGTAGCTCTTGCACACGTTGCGGAAGCTGACCATGGGTTGGGCGGTCTCGGCGCGCGCGGCGGGCGCATCCTGGGTGGCCACGCGAGGGGACATCGGCCCAGCAGCTTGCAGGGAGTGAACAGTCATCGGTTTTCCTCCGGAAGAATCAGTCATGGCAGCGCCGTGCGTTTTTCCACCTGGCGCACGACGCTGGCCAGGCTGATGGAGATGAGCAGGAAGAACACCCCGACCAGGGTGATCGGTTCCAGGTAGCGGAAGCTGTCGGAGCCGATGTTCTTCGCCTGCTGCATGATTTCCACCACCGTGATCGCCGAGAGCACCGGGGTGTCCTTGAACATGGCGATCAGGTAGTTGCCCAGTGCTGGCAGCACCGGGCGGATGGCCTGGGGCAGGATCACCTCGCGGTAGGCCTTGAAGGGCGAGAAGTTCAGTGCGGTAACCGCCTCCCACTGCCCGCGCGGCACCGCCTCCAGGCCGGCGCGGTAGACCTCGGCGGTGTAGCAGGCATAGTGCAGGGCGATGCCCAGGGTGCCGGCCACCAGCGCGGTCATGCTCAGCCCGTAGAGCGGCAGCACGTAGAACAGGAAATACACCTGGATCAGCAGCGGCGTGCTGCGGATGAATTCGATCAGCCAGGCCGCCGGCCATGACAGCCACGCGTGCCGGCTGCGCCGGGCGATGGCGAAGAGCAGGCCGAACACCACCGCCAGGGCGAAGCCCACCAGGGTGATGGCAATGGTGCGCAGCGAGGCGTGCAGCAGTTGCGGCAGAATCTGCCAGGCGAAATCCCAGTCGAAGAGTTTCATCACAGGCCTCCGTGGATGCGGCCGTGCCCCAGCCAGCGCTCCAGGCGCCGCATGAGGAAGACGATGACCTGGGCCATGACGAAATACAGCACCAGGGTGAGGGCGAAGATTTTCATGGTCTCGAAGGTCGCCTGGTCCAACTGGCGCGCGCGGAAGGTCAGGTCCGACAGGGTGATCAGCGACACCAGCGAGGTGTTCTTCAGCAACTCGATCAGCAGGTTGGTGCCCGGTGGAATCGCGCAGAGCAGCGCCTGCGGCAGGATGATCCGGCGGAAGCGCGTCAGCGGCGTCATGTTCAGCGCCAGCGCCGCCTCGTATTGCCCCTTGGGTACCGATCCGATGGCGCCGCGCATCACTTCCGCGCCGTAGGCGCCGATGTGCAGGCCCAGGCCGATGATCGCCACGCTGTAGGCGCTCATCTCCAGGTTGAACGGCGGCAGCGGCAGTACGAAGTACAACCAGAACAGCTGCACCAGCAGCGAAGTGCCGCGGAACAGCTCGATGTAGCCGATCGCCAGCCAGCGCACCGCCGGCCACGGTGCGAGCCGGCCAAGCGCGGCGAGAATGGCGGCGGCGACCGCCAGCAGGGAGCCGAAGACAGTCACCTGGACAGTGACCCATGCGCCCTCCAGCAGCAGTGGAAGCAATTCACCCATGATGCGCATCCCGTAACGACAGATTCCACGGAGCGGCCCACCGAGCGCGGCCTAGGGCAGGCGCGCGCCCGTGCCGGTCACTGTTTGCAGAGCTCGGCGGCGGTCTTGTCGGTGACGTTGGACTTGTCGAAGCCGAACGGTTTCACCGTTGCCAGGTGCTCGGCGCCGCCCAGCCAGCCCTTGAGCTGCTGGTTCACCGCGTCGCGCAGGTCTTTGTCTTCCGGGCGGAAGGCCAGGGCGCCGTAGCCGATATGCGAAGGGTCATCCTTGAAGTCGGCGATGGCTTCCACCGAGTCACCGCCCTTGGCGGCCAGGCCCTTCATGGTCAGCGCGGTGCCGACGCTGGCGTCGGCGCGGCCGGCGCGTACGGCCTGCAGCTGCGCGGTGGTGTCGGGCACCTGGACGATCTGCTCTTCCGCCACACCTTCGGCGCGGGCGTAGCCCATCTCGGCGGTGCCGGACATGATCGCCAGCTTCACCTCCGGGTTGTTCTTCACGTCGGCGTAGCTGTGCAGGTTCTTCGGGTTGCCCTTCTTCACCAGCAAGCTGTCGGGAATCTGGTAGTGCGGGTCGGTAAAGATCACCTGCTGGCAACGCGGCGGGGTGATGTACATGCCGGCGGCAATCACATCGAAGCGCCCGGCGCGCAGACCGGGGATCAGCGCGCCCCATTCGGTGAGCACCGGCTCGATCTTTTTCACGCCCATCTTGGTGAAGATCTGCGTGGCGATTTCCGGGGATTCACCGGTGACCTTGCCGGAGGTTTCGGTAAAGGCGAACGGCGCTTCGTTGGCGTAGCCGATGCGCACGGTGCCGCTACTCTTGATGCGTTCCAGGGTGGTTTCGGCATAGCTGCCGGCGCTGGCGACGGCGCAGGCGATGAGGGTACAGGCGAGGCTCAGGCGGCGCAGGAAAACAGGGGCGGTACTCATCTTCGGATCTCCTGATCTTCTCTTGCCGAACGCGGTTGGCGCGCGGCGCTGGATGGCAGGTAGCAATGTCGTACGACTGTTGTTCTTGTAGGTCGGGCCCTGGGGGGCCTTCCGAAGTTCTCTCGGCGCTCTCGCCGGGACGGGCGATCAGCTCGACGCCAGACTAAGGCCGGGCGCCTTGCGGCTCTTACCGATCGACAGCCCCGCGGCGGGAAAAAGCCACCGTCGCGACGAACGCATCCGGCGGTTTTTTCTGCGCGGGCCTGACAATGCGGCCCGGTGTAGCACTCGATGTCTTGTGCCCGAGCATACGCAAGCCACTTCTTTATCAACATTGCACTAGGACAATTGCCGCCGGTGTGCTGGTCGGTCACTCTGCACCCCTGACCAGACGGAGTCTGAAGATGGAAGCCTGGCGTCGTGCGCTGGCCGACCTGAGGGTCGGCGAATCCAAGTACAAGACATTGGTGCAGGCCATTGCCGGCGACATCGAGCAGGGCCGCCTGAGCGACGGCCAGCGCCTGCCGCCGCAGCGCCACGTCGCCGATGGCCTGGGCATCAGCGTGCAGACCGTGACCAACGCCTACAAGGAGCTGGAGCGCCAGGGCCTGGTGCGTTGCGAGGTGGGGCGCGGCAGTTTCGTCTCACGGCGGATGACCGAGGGCATGGCCCACTACATGGTCGATCACCCCGAACGCGCACTGGTGGATTTTTCCATCGCCAGCATCGTCCGCACCCGCGAGCATGACCGCCTGTGGCAGGACACCTGCCGCGCGCTGGCGCAGGAAACCGACCAGCCGTGGATGCGTGCCTGTCGCCCGGTCGCCGGCTTCGACACGCACCGTGACGCCGGTGTGCAGTGGCTGGCGCAGCTCGGCCTGCAGCGCGAGCGCGATGACGTGTTGATCACCAACGGCGCGGCCCACGGCATCTTCCTCGCCCTTGCCTCGCTGGCCGGGCCGGACGACGTGGTGCTCTGCGAACAGCTCACCGACCACGGCGTGATCGGCAATTCCCAGGTGCTCGGCTTTACCCTCAAGGGCGTGGAGATCGACAAGCAGGGCATCGACCCCGAGCACTTCGAAGACCTCTGCGCGAACGAGCGCATCACCGCGCTGGTCTGTACGCCCAACCTGAACAACCCGACCTCCTGCCTGATGCCCGACGCGCGCCGCCGCGAGATCGCCGCCATCGCCCAGCGCTACGGCGTGCACGTGATCGAAGACGACGTCTACGGCCCGCTGCTCGGCGAGCGCCGCCCGCCGCCGCTGAGCCACTACCTGCCGGACCTGTCGTTCTACTGCACCAGCTTCACCAAGAGCGTGCTGACCGGCTTGCGCATTGGTTACCTGGCGATGCCGCGCCGGCTAGCGCTGCGCACCGAGAGCATCCTGCGGGTGAACAGCTGGATGGCCACGCCGCTGCTGGCGGAAGTTGCCTCGCGGTGGATTCGCAACGGCAACGCCCAGGTGCTGATCGGCCTGCAGCGCCAGGTGCTGGAGAAGCGCCAGGGGTTGGTGCGCGAGCATCTGGGCGAGTACCTGCGTGGCTGTGATCCGCATTCATTGAGCGCGTGGATTGGCATTCCGGAACACTGGGAGCTCGACAGCCTGGTGCGCGAGCTGCGCCATCGGCATATCGCCGTGACACCGCCCGATCCCTTCATGGTGCGCGGCACGCCCAGGCCTCGCGCGGTGCGTCTGTGCATGGGCGCGGAATGCAGCGACGAGCGCCTGGGCTCGGCGCTGGAGGACATGCGCGAGCTGTTCGGGCAGTACCCGAAGATCCACGATTTCTAACGCTGAACAGGTGGCTTTTTTGTAGGAGCGAGCTTGCTCGCGAAGCGGACTCCCGGTCGGCTCTGACGTTGGGCGGGTTCGCGAGCAAGCTCGCTCCTACCTGAAACATTCCGCGCGGACCTCAACCCTTTCCCCGCCCTACGAAAGCTCTCGGCTCTTGCGCCCCGACATGCGGAAATCACCGCTGACGACTACATCGTCCTAGTACATTCATCGCGACAATTTCCCACCCCTACACTCGGCCCCACTGCATTCCCCGGAGGCCGAGATGGAGCCGATTCCTTTCGTCGAGCTGTACCGCGCACGCCAGCGCATCCAGGGCCTGGTACGACAGACGCCGCTGGAGCATTCGCCCAGCCTGTCGCGCCTGCTCGGCGCGCCGGTGTACCTGAAGCTCGAATCGCAGCAGATCACCGGCAGTTTCAAGCTGCGCGGCGCCAGCAATGCGATCGCCCAACTCAGCGATGAGCAAAAAGCCAAAGGCGTCGTCGCCGCTTCCACCGGCAACCATGGTCGAGCACTGGCCCATGCCGCGCGCATGCTCGGCGTGCACGCCACCATCTGCCTGTCGCAACGGGTGCCGGCGAACAAGGTCCAGGCGATCCGCGAACTGGGCGCCGAAGTGCGCATCGTCGGCCACAGCCAGGACGACGCCCAGGCGGAAGCTGAACGCATTGCGCGCGAGCAGGGTGCCGCGCTGCTACCGCCCTTCGATCACCCGCAGATCATCGCCGGCCAGGGCACCCTCGGCCTGGAAATCCTCGAACAGCTGCCGGACGTCCGCCAGGTCCTGGTCCCGCTCTCCGGCGGCGGCCTGTTCAGCGGCGTGGCGCTGGCACTCAAGCACGTCGACCCGAGCATCCGCCTGCACGGCATCAGCATGCAGCGCGGCGCCGCCATGGCCGCCAGCCTCGCTGCCGGCCGCCCGGTGGAAGTGGAAGAACTGCCGACCCTGGCCGATTCCCTCGGCGGCGGCATCGGCCTGGATAACCGCTACACCTTCGCCCTGGCCCGCGACTACTGCGACCAACTGCATCTGCTCGACGAGCACTCCATCGCCGCCGGCATCCGCCATGCCTACCGCGAGGAACGGCAGGTGGTGGAGGGCGCCGGCGCCGTTGGCATCGCCGCGCTGCTGGACGGCCTGATCGCTCCCGTCGGCCCGGTAGTCGTGGTGGTCAGCGGCCGCAACATCGCCATCGAACAACACCAACAAGTCCTTGAGGAAATCGCCCATGGCTGATGTCACCCTGCTCAGCGAAGCTGACCTGCGCGCCTGCGTGGCGATAGACCGGGAGAGCCTCGACGCCGTCGAACAGGCCTTCCGCCTGCTGGCCACCGCGCCGGTGGCGATGCCGCCGATCCTTCGCCTGGACGTGCCTGAGCACAACGGTGAGGTGGACGTGAAGACCGCCTACCTGCCCGGCCTGCCGCGCTTCGCCATCAAGGTCAGCCCCGGCTTCTTCGACAACCCCAAGCTCGGCCTGCCCAGCCTCAACGGCATGATGATGCTGCTCTCCTCGAAAACCGGACTGCTCGATGCGCTGCTGCTGGACAACGGTTACCTCACCGCCGTGCGCACCGCCTGCGCTGGTGCGGTGGCCGCCAAGTGGCTGGCCCGCGAGGATTCGCGCCAGGTCGCGTTGATCGGCGCCGGCGAACAGGCGCGTTTGCAACTCAAGGCGCTGTGCCTGGTGCGCCCCGTCGAAGGCGCCAGCGTCTGGGCGCGGGACATCGCCAAGGCGCGGCAATGCGCGCAAGAGCTGAGCGGCAGCCTGGGCATTGCGGTCACGCCTTGCGCCAGCGTCGATGAAGCGCTGGAAGGCGCCGACATCGTCATCACCACCACGCCCAGCCGCGAACCGCTGATCCAGAAAAAACACCTGCGCCCCGGCCTGCATATCACCGCCATGGGCTCGGACGCCGAGCACAAGAACGAGATCGCCGCCCAAGCGCTGGCCGCCGTCGACCACTACGTCGCCGACCGCCTCAGCCAGACCCTGGTGCTGGGCGAACTGCACCACGCGGTGGCGGCCGGCAACGTCAGCCTCGATGCCGATTTCGCCGAACTGGGCCAGGTCATCGCCGGGCTGCGCCAGGGCCGCGAGCGCGCCGAGGACATCACCCTCTGCGATCTCACCGGCACCGGCGCGCAGGACACCGCCATCGCCGGCCTGGCCTTCCAGCGGGCGCAGCGGATGGGCAAGGGGTTCCGCTTCAGCAGCTGAAAAATTCGTCCCGCTTCGCGGGAAGAGCCGGGAAACACCTGTAGGAGCGAGCTTGCTCGCGAACAGATTTCCGGCAGCGCCTGCGCTGGGCGGGTTCGCGAGCAAGAACTAGGCGTCCCCCTCGCTCCTACAAAAAACAAAAACCGAAAGAGGATTTCCACATGTCCGAAATCGTCGTCAACCTCCCCTTCAGCCGGGAGGAATACGCCCAGCGGATCGCCAAGGTCCGCGCCAGCATGCACCAGCGCGGCATCGAACTGCTGCTGGTTACCGATCCGTCGAACATGGCCTGGCTGACCGGCTACGACGGCTGGTCCTTCTACGTGCACCAGTGCGTGCTGCTGGCGCTGGACGGCGAGCCGGTCTGGTTCGGCCGTGGCCAGGACGCCAATGGCGCGCGGCGCACCGTGTTCATGCAGGCGGACAATATCGTCGGCTACCCGGACCATTATGTGCAGTCCACCGAGCGCCACCCGATGGACTACCTGTCCCGCGAGGTCATCGCCGCGCGCGGCTGGGCAAGCAAGACCATCGGCGTGGAAATGGACAATTACTACTTCAGCGCCGCCGCCTTCCGTTCGCTGCAGGCGAACCTGCCGAACGCCAAATTCATCGACGCCACCGCGCTGGTGAACTGGCAGCGCGCGGTCAAATCGCCGCGCGAGATCGAATACATGCGCGTCGCCGCGCGCATCGTCGAGAAGATGCACGCGCACATCGTCGAGCGCATCGAACCGGGCATGCGCAAGAACGAGCTGGTCGCCGAGATCTACAGCACCGGCATCCTCGGTGCCGACGGCCTCGGCGGCGACTACCCGGCGATCGTCCCGCTGCTGCCCACCGGCGCCGACGCCAGCGCGCCGCACCTGACCTGGGACGACACGCCCTTCGAGCGCGGCGCCGGCACCTTCTTCGAGATCGCCGGCTGCTACAAGCGCTACCACTGTCCGCTGTCGCGCACCGTCTTTCTCGGCAAGCCGCCACAGCATTTCCTCGACGCGGAGAAAGCCGTGGTCGAAGGCATCGCTGCCGGCCTCGACGCGGCGAAGCCGGGCAATACCACTGGCGATATCGCCCGTGCCTTCTTCGGGGTGCTGGAGAAGTTCGGCATCCACAAGGACAGCCGCTGCGGCTACCCCATCGGCATCAGCTACCCGCCGGATTGGGGCGAACGCACCATGAGCCTGCGCCCTAGCGACAACAGCGTGCTGCAGCCGGGAATGACCTTCCACTTCATGCCCGGACTGTGGATGGACGACTGGGGCCTGGAGATCACCGAAAGCATCCTTATCACCGAGCGCGGCGTAGAGACTTTCTGCGACTACCCGCGCCAGCTCTTCGTGAAGGAGTGAGGCGATGACACAGGCCTCCGACAGACATCTGCGTGAAAACCCGATCAGCGCCAGCGTCGATTTCCAACGCGACGGCGTGCAGCACGGGCACCTCAAGCTGCCCTACTCGCGGGACGACTCGGCCTGGGGCGCGGTGATGATCCCGATCTGCGTGGTGAGGAACGGCGACGGCCCCACCGCGCTGCTCACTGGCGGCAACCATGGCGACGAGTACGAAGGCCCGGTGGCGCTCAGCCGCCTGGCCCAGGAGCTGCGCGCCGAGGACGTGCGCGGCCGGGTGATCATCGTGCCGTTCATGAACACCCCGGCGTTCCACGCCGGCAAACGCACGTCGCCCATCGATGCCGGCAACCTCAACCGCAGCTTCCCCGGCCGCCCCGATGGCACGGTGACGCAGAAGATTGCCGACTACTTTCAGCGCACCCTGTTGCCGCTGGCGGACGTGGTGCTGGATATCCATTCCGGCGGACGCACCCTCGACTTCCTGCCCTTCGCCGCCTGCCACCTGCTGCCGGACAAGGCCCAGCAGGAAGCCAGCGAGGCGCTGATGCGCGCCTTCGCCGCGCCCTACGCCATGCGCATGCTGGAGCTGGACGCGGTGGGCATGTACGACAGCGCCGCCGAGGAGCAGGGCAAGCTGTTCGTCACCACCGAACTGGGCGGCGGAGGCAGCAGCACGGCGCGCACCGTGGCCATTGCCCGGCGTGGCGTGCGCAACCTGCTGGTGCAGGCCGGCATCCTGCGCGGTGAAATCGAGCCGGCGAAGTCGGTGATGCTCGACATGCCCGATGGTGACTGCTTCGTCGCCAGCGAACATGGCGGTCTGCTGGAAATGTGCCGCGACCTGGGTGACAGGGTTGAGCGTGGCGAGGTGCTGGCGCGGGTGCACGACATGCTGCGCACCGGCGCAGCTCCGGTGGAATACCGCGCCAAGCGCAGCGGCATCCTCGCTGCGCGGCATTTCCCCGGCCTGGTGCAGAGCGGCGATACCCTCGCCGTGGTCGCCGAGGTACTGAACTGAACGGGAGCCCGTCATGATCAAGCTCGACCGCTACGACCTGAAAATCCTGCGCATCCTCGCCGGCGATGGGCGCATCACCAAGTCGAGCCTGGCCGAGGCGATCAACCTCTCGGTCAGCCCGGCCTGGGAGCGCGTGCGCAAGCTGGAGGAAGCCGGGCTGATCAAGGGCTACCGCGCGCAGATCGATTGGTCGGCGCTGTTCAAACAGCAGCAGGTGCTGGTGGAAATCACCCTGGCGCGGCACACCGCGCAGGACATGAAACGCTTCGAGCAGCGCCTGCAGCAGTCGCCGGAGGTCGGTTTCTGCTACGCCACCGGCGGCGGAGTGGACTACATCGCGATGATCCAGGCGCGCGACATCGACCACTACCAGCGCTTCATCGACCAGTTGCTGCTGGAGGATGTAGGGATCGAGCGGTATTTCACCTACATCGTCACCAAGGTGATCAAGACGCTGGATGCGGCAATTCCCGCCGAGGCGCTGGAGTCAGGCTCTGCGTAGGAGCGGACTCTGTCCGCGATGTGCAACCGGGTTGCTCGGAGTGGTGGGAAATCGATCGCGGACGAAGTCCGCTCCTACGAATCCGCATGCCCTCGCAGCTGCACAAAAATTGCGCAATAAAACCTGACTTCCGGGTCCGGATCGTATACAATGCGCGCCGCTCGGCATGGTGCCGGGCATGGGTTCCCTCACCCCATCGACGAAAAAGGCCCAAGCATGTCGGCATCCCTTCCGGCGGCTCGGCGCGGCGCACTCGCCGGCCTGGTCGCGTTCCACATCCTGATCATCATCGCCAGCAACTACCTGGTGCAGCTGCCCATGACCCTGTTTGGCTGGCACACCACCTGGGGCGCGTTCAGCTTCCCGTTCATCTTCCTGGCTACCGACCTCACCGTCCGCCTGCTCGGCAAGCGCCCGGCGCGGCTGGTCATCGCACGGGTGATGATCCCGGCACTGCTGGCTTCCTACGTGATCTCGGTGATTTTCCAGGAAGGTGCCTTCAGAGGCCTCGCTTCCCTGGGCGAATTCAACACGTTCGTCGCACGGATATCCCTGGCCAGCTTCCTGGCCTATGTGTTCGGCCAGATTCTCGACATCCAGGTCTTCGACCGCCTGCGCCGCATGCGCCAGTGGTGGATCGCCCCGGTGGTTTCGACCCTGTTCGGCAACCTGCTGGACACCTTCACCTTCTTCTCCATCGCCTTCTGGCACAGCGACAACCCCTTCATGGCTGAGCACTGGGTGGAGATCGCCTGGGTCGACTACGGCGTGAAGCTGGCGGTCATGCTGATGCTCTTCGTGCCGCTCTACGGCATGCTGCTCAGCGCCATTACCCGCAATCTGCGGCGCCAACCCGCGGCCATCTGAGCCCACCCGAAAAAGCCCAACAGCGGCGGCAGAACTGCAAAAAGATTTGCCGCCGCCATCCCCCGCTTAGGAAAAAGCCGCGCGCCCGCGGCCCCTAGGATGGTTCCCATGCCATCCGCCAAGGAGCCGCCGCCATGTCTTACGTCCATCCCCTGCTGTTCAAGTCGCTCTGCTACGTGAACGGCCATTGGCTGCACAGCGCCAGCGGCGCCAGTATCGCCGTCGACAACCCCGCCACCCGCGAAGCCATCGGCCATGTGCCCCTGCTCGATCGCGAGCAGATCGTCGGCGCTGTCGATGCCGCCGCCGCCGCCTTTCCCGCCTGGCGTGCACGCAGCCTGGATGACCGTGGCGCGCTGCTGCGCCGCTGGGCCGAGCTGATCCGCCAGCACCGCGATGACCTGGCGCAGATTCTCAGCCTGGAGCAGGGCAAACCGCTGGCCGAAGCCCTTGGCGAGATCGACTACGCTGCCAGCTTCATCCCCTGGTTCGCCGAGGAAGCGCGCCGCCTGAACGGCCGCAACATCCCCAGCCACATCCCCAACGCGCACCTGGGCACGGTGGTCGAGCCGGTGGGTGTCGCCGCGCTGCTCACGCCGTGGAACTTCCCCTCGGCAATGATCACCCGCAAGGCCGCCGCCGCCCTTGCTGCCGGCTGCAGCGTGGTGGTCAAGCCGGCCCACGAAACGCCCTACTCCGCCTTCGCCCTCGCGCAACTGGCCGAAGAAGCCGGCTTCCCCGCCGGCGTGTTCAACGTGGTACTGGGCGAGCCGCAGATGGCCATGGAAACCCTGGTGGGCGATAGCCGCGTGCGCGCCGTGAGCTTCACCGGCTCGACCCGCGTGGGGAAGCTCGTTCTGCAAGCGGCTGCTCAGGACGTAAAAAAAGTCGCCCTCGAGCTGGGCGGCAACGCGCCCTTCATCGTGCTGCCCGACGCCGATCTGGAACAGGCGGTGAAGTTCGCCATCGACGCCAAGTTCCAGACCTCCGGGCAGGACTGCTGCGCGGCCAACCGCATCCTGGTCGCCCGCGAACTCTATGAACCTTTCCTGCAGCGCTTTGCCCGCGCCGTGCGTGAACTGCGCGTCGGCCCGGCCAGCGACTCGCGCAGCCAGATCGGCCCGCTGATGCACCAGGGCGCCTTCGATATCACCTGCGAGCGTGTACAGGACGCCATCGACCAGGGCGCCCGGCTGCTCGCCGGCGGCGAACCCCATGCGCTGGGCGGCTGGTTCCATCAGCCGACCGTGCTGGCCGACGTCACCCCGCAGATGCGCATCTGGCGCGAGGAAAACTTCGCGCCGATTGCCGGCGTCAGCGCGTATGACGATCTGGACGAAGCCGTCCGGCAGGCCAACGACACCGAGTACGGCCTGGCCGCCTACCTTTGTGGGCAACGCCTGGATCACATCTGGCCGCTGATGCGGCGCCTGGAGTTCGCCATGGTGGCGGTCAACGGCGCCAAGTTCACCGGCCACCCCATTCCCTTCGGCGGCATGAAGGCCTCTGGCCTGGGCCGTGAAGGCGGCAGCGAAGGCTTCGAGCCCTTCGTCGAAACCAAATACTTCGCCCTGCACCACGGCGCCATCTGACCGGGAGAACACTGCCATGACCGACTACGCCAAGCTTTTCGAAGACGACCGCGCGCACTTCATGCACCCTTCGACCCACGCCCACGATCACGCCAGCGGCGCGCTGCCGGGGCGGATCATCACCGGTGCTTCAGGGGTGCGCATCCGCGACCATCAGGGCCGCGAACTGCTCGATGCCTTCGCCGGCCTGTATTGCGTGAACATCGGCTACGGCCGCACCGAAGTCGCCGACGCGATCCATGCACAGGCCACGCAGCTGGCCTACTACCACACCTATGTGGGGCACTCTTCCGAGGCGATCGTCGAGCTGTCCGCGCGGATCATCCGTGACTGGGCGCCGGCCGGCATGAAGAAGGTCTACTACGGCCTCTCCGGCTCCGACGCCAATGAAACCCAGGTCAAGCTGGTGCGCTACTACAACAACGTGCTGGGCCGGCCGCAGAAGAAAAAGATCATCTCCCGCCAGCGCGGCTACCACGGCTCGGGGATCGTCACCGGCAGCCTCACGGGGCTGGCGAGCTTCCACCAGCACTTCGACCTGCCGGTGGAAGGTGTGAAGCACACCCTCTGCCCACACTTCTACAAGGCGCCGGCCGGCATGGACGAGGCGACCTTCGTGCGCCACTGCGCACAAGAACTGGAAAACCTGATCCTCGCCGAAGGTCCGGACAGCGTGGCCGCCTTCATCGGCGAGCCGGTGATGGGCACCGGAGGCATCATCGTTCCGCCCAAGGGCTACTGGGAGGCGATCCAGGCGGTGCTGGCGAAGTACGACGTGCTGCTGATCGCCGACGAAGTGGTCTGCGCCTTCGGCCGCGTCGGCGACAAGATGGGCTGCCAGCGCTATGGCATGCGTCCGGATCTGATCACCACGGCCAAGGGCCTGACCAGCGCCTACGCGCCGCTCTCGGCGGTGATCGTCGGCGAAAAGGTGTGGGACGTGATCGACAGCGCGTCGACCCGCGAAGGCGCCATGGGCCATGGCTGGACCTACTCCGGCCACCCGATCTGCGCGGCAGCGGCGCTGGCCAACCTGAACATCCTCGAACGGGAGAACATCACCGCCAATGCGGCGGAGGTCGGCGGCTACCTCAACCAGCAGCTGCGCCAGACTTTCGAGGGCCATTCGCTGGTGGGCGAAGTGCGTGGCGACGGCATGCTGGCGGCGCTGGAGTTCATGGCCGATCGCGAGGCGCGCACGCCGTTCGACCCGGCGCTGAAAGTCGGCCCGAAGGTCTCGGCGGCCTGCCTGGAGCGCGGCATGATCGCCCGCGCCATGCCCCATGGCGACATTCTCGGCTTCGCCCCGCCGCTGGTGCTGACCCGCGCCGAGGCGGACGAGATCGTCGGCATCGCCAAGGATGCGGTTGATGCGGTGGCCGCGCAGATTCTGTAACGGTTGGCGTAGGAGCGGACTCTGTCCGCGATCGTTTCCCGACCGCTCCGAACTGGCCGGTGGCACATCGCGGACGGAGTCCGCTCCTACCCATCCGGTGGCTTCTGTCTCAAGATGACCAAGGGCGCTTAGGCGCCCTTGGTCTTGTCCAGCTTGCGCAGGAACACCGTCATTTCCTTCTCCGCCTGCTTGTCGCCGTGGGCCTGCGCGGCGGCCAGGCCGTCGGTCCAGGCGGTGCGGGCGCCTTCGAGGTCACCTTCGGCCTGCAGTGCCTTGCCCAGCAGCTTCCAGGCGGCGGAGTACTTGGGATCCTGTTCCACGCAGCGGCGCAGGTGTTCGGCGGCTTTGGCAGCCTCCCCGGCATCGAGATAGCCGTTGCCCAGGCCGAAGCGCAGCAGCGAGTTGTCCACGCCCTTGGCGAGCATCTTTTCCAGCGAATCGATCATGGCGAGCCTCCATCAGCAGGCCGCCATTCTGCCTCAAGACGGCCGCTTCAAGTGCGCCAGAAGGCGGGCGTCAGCAGGATCAGCAGGGAGAACACTTCCAGCCGCCCGAGCACCATCGCCAGGCTCAGCACCAGCTTGGCGCTGGCCGGCAGGTTGCCGTAGTGCGCGGCAGCATCGCCCAGTGCCGGGCCCAGGTTGTTCAGGCAGGAGGCGAGCGTGGAGAAGGCGGTGAGCTGGTCCACCCCCAGCGCCAGCAGCACCAGCATCAGGGTCACGAAGGTCAGCAGGTAGATCGAGAAGAACGCCCATACCGATTCCACCACGCGGTCGGAGACGGTGCGCCGTCCGAGCTTCACCAGGAATACTCCATTGGGGTGCAACAGCCGCAGGAATTCGCGCATGCCCTGGCGGTACACCAGCAGCATGCGCATCACCTTCATGCCGCCGCCGGTGGAGCCGGCGCAGGCGCCGATGAAGGTGCTGTAGAGCAGCAGGTAAGGCAGCAGGGTTGGCCAGGTGCTGAAGTCGGCGAGGCCGAAGCCGGTGGTGGTCGCCACCGAGATCACCATGAACGCCGCGTAGCGGATGGCTTGCAATGGTGACTCATAGTGGTGCTTGAGGATCAGCGTGGTCGCGGTGATCAGGAACAGCATCAGCAGAATGCCCAGGTATGCCCGGCATTCCGGGTCCTTCAGGTAGTGGCTGATCTTGCGCTGGCGCCAGGCAAGGAAGTGCAGGCTGAAGTTGATCCCGGAAATCACCAGGAAGGTCATGCAGATCAGCTCGATCAACGGGCTGTCGAAGTAGCCGATGCTGGCGTCGTGGGTGGAAAAGCCGCCGATGGCGATGGTGGAGAAGCTGTGGCCGATGGCGTCGAAGGCATTCATCCCCGCCGCCCAGTGCGCCAGCGCGCAGGCGGCGGTCAGGCCGCAGTAGAGGAACCAGAGCGTCTTGGCGGTATCGGCAATCCGCGGCGAGAGCTTGTGATCCTTCAGCGGGCCGGGCATTTCTGCGCGATACAGCTGCATGCCGCCGATGCCCAGCATCGGCATCACCGCCACTGCCAGCACCACGATGCCCATGCCGCCCAGCCACTGCAGTTGCTGACGGTAGTAGAGGATCGCGTGGGGCAGCGCATCGAGCCCGGTAAGCACGGTGGCGCCAGTAGTGCTGAGGCCGGAGAAGGACTCGAACAGCGAATCGACCACGCCCATGTGCGGCGCGTCCGACAGGGCAAAGGGCAGCGCGCCGAAAGAGCCCAGCACGATCCAGAACAGCGCCGTCACCAGGTAGCCGTCGCGGATGCGCAGATCCTGCTTGTGCTGGCGGCACGGCCACCAGATGGCGAAGCCGGTCAGCAGCGTGACCAGGAACGACAGCGCGAAGGGCTGCCAGGAGCGCTCGGCGTAATGAAGGTCCACGAGCAGGGGTGGCAGGTGCGTGGCGCTGAACAGCATCAGCAGCACGCCGAGGATTCGACCGATGGAGGAGTAGCGCATGACCGAAGGAAGGCCGGCTGGAACAGGTCGCGCAGGGTGCCAGGGGCGGCTGGTTGGCGCAGTAGGACCTGTCTGAATCTGCCTCGGAATCAGCTATCAGGGCCGCCAAGCGGCGGCCCTGAGGTCAATCAGAAGAAGGTCAGACCCGCCTGGAACAGTCGCTCGACGTCACGGATGCGTTTCTTGTCGACCACGAAGAGGATCACGTGGTCGCCGGACTCGATCTGCGTCTCGCCGTGGGCGATCAGCACGTCGTCGTCGCGGATCACCGCGCCGATGGTGGTGCCCGGCGGCAGCTGGACTTCGTTGATCTTGCGGCCGATCACCTTGCTCGACTTGGCGTCGCCATGGGCGACCACCTCGATGGCCTCGGCGGCGCCGCGGCGCAGGGAGTGAACGCTCTCGATGTCGCCACGCCGGACGTGGGTCAGCAGCGTACCGATGGTCGCCAGCTGCGGGCTGATGGCGATGTCGATCTCGCCGCCCTGCACCAGGTCGACGTAGGCGGGGTTGTTGATCAGCGTCATCACCTTGCGCGCGCCCAGGCGTTTGGCGAGCAGCGAGGACATGATGTTGGCCTCGTCGTCGTTGGTCAGGGCCAGGAACAGGTCGGTTTCGCCGATGTTCTCCTCCAGCAGCAGGTCGCGGTCGGAGGCGCTGCCTTGCAGTACGATGGCGCTGTCGAGGTTGTCCGAGAGGTGCCGGCAGCGTGCCGGGTTCATCTCGATGATCTTCACCTGGTAGCGGTTCTCGATGGCCTCAGCCAGGCGCTCGCCGATGTTGCCGCCGCCGGCGATGATGATGCGTTTGTAGCTGTCCTCCAGCCGGCGCATCTCGCCCATCACCGCGCGGATGTGGGCCTTGGCGGCGATGAAGAACACCTCGTCGTCCGCTTCGATCACCGTGTCGCCCTGAGGGATGATCGGCCGGTTGCGGCGGTAGATGGCCGCCACGCGGGTATCGGCGTTGGGCATGTGCTCGCGCAGCTGGCGCAGCTCCTGGCCCACCAGCGGGCCGCCGTAGTAGGCACGGATGCCCACCAGCTGCGCCTTGCCCTCGGCGAAGTCGATCACCTGCAGGGCACCGGGATACTCCACCAGGCGCTTGATGTAGTTGGTCACCACCTGCTCGGGGCTGATCAGCACGTCGACCGGAATGGCTTCGTTGTCGAACAGACCGGCACGGGTCAGGTACGCCGCCTCGCGCACGCGGGCGATGCGCGTCGGAGTGTTGAACAGGGTGTAGGCGACCTGGCAGGCCACCATGTTCACCTCGTCGCTGTTGGTCACCGCCACCAGCATGTCGGCGTCGTCGGCGCCGGCCTGGCGCAACACAGTGGGGAACGAGGCCTTGCCGTGAACGGTTCGGATGTCCAGGCGGTCGTTGAGGTCGCGCAGGCGTTCGCCGTCGGTGTCGACCACGGTGATGTCGTTGGCTTCGCTGGCCAGATGCTCGGCCAGAGTGCCGCCGACCTGGCCGGCACCGAGGATGATGATCTTCATGGAGCGGGGTGCTTTCCGTTTCGATCCGTTGGGAGTCGGCGCCTGTTACTTGGCCGAAATCTTGATCAGCTTGGCATAGTAGAAGCCGTCGTGCCCCTTCTCCTGGGGGAACAACTGGCGACCGTGCGGCTGCTTGATGCCCCAGGGGCCGGGCAGGTCCAGCTCGCGGGCGCCGGGGGTGCGACCGAGGAACGCGGCGATCTGCTCGCTGTTTTCCTGCGGCATGACCGAACAGGTCGCGTAGACCATCACGCCGCCGACTTCGAGGGTCGCCCACAGTGCGTCGAGCAGTTCGCCCTGCAGCTGCGCCAGCGCCTCGATGTCTTCGGCGGTGCGGGTCAGCTTGATGTCCGGATGGCGGCGGATCACCCCAGTGGCGGAGCACGGGGCATCCAGCAGGATGCGCTGGAATGGCTTGCCGTCCCACCATTTGGCCGTGTCGCGGGCGTCGGCGGCGAACAACTGGGCGTCGAGCTGCAGGCGCGCGAGGTTCTCGCGAACGCGCACCAGGCGGCTTTCCTCCAGGTCCACGGCGACCACGCCGGCCAGTGCAGGTTCGGCTTCCATCAGGTGGCAGGTCTTGCCGCCGGGGGCGCAGCAGGCGTCCAGTACGCGCTGGTTCGGTGCCAGTTCCAGCAGGTCGGCGGCCAGTTGCGCGGCCTCGTCCTGCACGCTGACGCGGCCTTCGGCGAAGCCGGGCAGCTCGCGCACGTCGCACGGCTGCACGAGATTGATGCCGTCGCGGCTGAATTCGCAGGCGGTCGATTCGAAGCCGACGCGGTTCAGCTCCTCCAGATAGGCATCGCGGCTGCCGTGACGGCGGTTCACCCGCAGGGTCATCGGCGGATGGGCGTTGTTGGCGGCACAGATCGCTTCGAACTGTTCCGGCCAGGACTTCTTCAGGGCTTTCTGCAGCCAGCGCGGATGTGCCAGGCGTGCTGCCGGGTCCTTGTCGACCTCGGCGAGCAAGGTTTCGCTCTCGCGCTGGGCGCGGCGCAGCACGGCGTTGAGCAGACCCTTGGCCCAGGGCTTCTTCAGCTTGTCCGCGCAGCCGACGGTCTCGCCGATGGCCGCGTGGGGAGGAATGCGGGTGTAGAGCAGCTGGTACAGGCCGACCAGCAGCAGGGCCTCGACATCGCGGTCACCGGCCTTGAACGGCTTCTGCAGCAGGCGTGCGGCGAGGGTGGACAGGCGCGGCTGCCAGCGCGCGGCGCCGAAGGCCAGCTCCTGCACCAGGCCGCGGTCGCGCGGCTCGACGTTCTCCAGCTGGGTCGGCAGCGAGCTGCCCAGCGAAGCGCGGCCGGCGAGCACGGCGGCGAGGGCGCGAGCGGCCGCCAGACGGGGATTGGTGCTCATTGGCCCAGCACCTGTCCGGCGGCAAATTGCTCGCGGCGGCTATTGAACAGGTCGGCGAAGGCCAGTGGCTTGCCGCCGGGCAGTTGCAGGCGGGTCAGCAGCAGTGCGCCTTCACCGCAAGCAACCAGCAGGCCGTCACGGCGGGCGTCGAGGATCCTGCCGGGCTCGCCCTTGCCTTGTGCCGGCTTGGCACCGAGAACCTTCAGGGCTGCCTCGCCGAGAGTGGTGTGGCAGACCGGCCAGGGCGTGAAGGCGCGGATGCGGCGCTCCAGTTCGTCGGCCGGGCGCGACCAGTCGATGCGTGCCTCTTCCTTGTTCAACTTGTGCGCGTAGGTGGCCAGGGCATCGTCCTGCACTTCGCCCTCGAGCGTGCCGGCGGCGAGACCGGCAATGGCCTCGACCACGGCTTTCGGGCCGAGCTCGGCCAGACGGTCATGCAGGCTGCCGCCAGTGTCCTCGGCGGAAATCGGCGTGCTGACCTTGAGCAGCATCGGCCCGGTGTCCAGGCCGGCTTCCATCTGCATCACGGTGACACCGCTTTCGGCATCGCCCGCTTCCACCGCGCGCTGGATCGGCGCGGCGCCGCGCCAGCGCGGCAGCAGCGAGGCGTGGCTGTTGATGCAGCCCAGCCGCGGGATATCCAGCACCACTTGCGGCAGGATCAGCCCATAGGCCACCACCACCATCAGGTCCGGCTTGAGCGCGGCCAGTTCGGCCTGGGCGCCGGGATCGCGCAGGGTCGGCGGTTGCAGCACTGGCAAGCCATTCTCTACGGCGAGCTGCTTGACCGGGCTGGGCATCAGCTTCTGGCCGCGGCCGGCCGGGCGGTCCGGCTGGGTGTAGACGGCGACAATTTCGTGCGGCGTATCCAGCAGGGCCTTGAGGTGCTCGGCGGCGAATTCCGGCGTGCCGGCGAAGACGATGCGCAGTCTCTTGCTCATATCGAACTCACAAAAAAGCTCTCTATGAAAGAGCTGAGCGGGGGCTTGCCGGGGCAAGCCTCTGGGGATGGGTCACGCCTGTTGACGGTGCTGCTTTTCCAGCTTCTTGCGGATGCGGTCGCGCTTGAGGTTGGACAGGTAGTCGACGAACAGCTTGCCGTTCAAGTGATCGCACTCGTGCTGGATGCACACGGCGAGCAGACCCTCGGCGACTTCCTCGAACGGGTTGCCATCGCGGTCCTGGGCCTTGATCCGCACTTTCTGCGGACGGTCTACATTTTCGTAGAAGCCAGGCACGGACAGGCAGCCTTCCTGGTACTGGTCCATTTCCTCGGTGAGGTATTCGAACTCCGGGTTGATGTAGACCCGGGGTTCGGACTTGTCCTCGGACAGGTCCATCACCACGACGCGCTTGTGCACGTTGATCTGCGTCGCCGCAAGACCGATGCCCGGCGCCTCGTACATGGTCTCGAACATGTCGTCGATCAGTGTGCGCAGGGCGTCATCGAAGACCGTGACCGGCTTGGCGATGGTCCGCAGGCGCGGATCGGGGAATTCGAGAATGTTCAGAATGGCCATATACGTTTGTGATGCACTTGTGGAATAAAGTCAAAATCGGCTGCTAATATGCTGAGCAGCATCGAAAAACGGCTGGAAAGCGCGGTAGGGGCGGCTTCCAGGCGTTTCATGTGTACACATAATAAAGGGATTCACCGCATGAGGAAAACACTACTCGCCCTGCTGCTGCTCGCCGCAGGCGGGGTGGCGCAGGCTGCCGTGCAGCTCAAGGAAGGCCATCCGGATCGCTATACCGTAGTGAAGGGCGACACCCTCTGGGACATCTCCGGCAAGTTCCTCAGCAAGCCGTGGAAGTGGCCGGAAATCTGGCAGGTGAATCCGCAGATTCAAAACCCGCACCTGATCTACCCGGGTGACGTGCTGAGTCTTACGTACATCGATGGCCAGCCGCGCCTGATGCTCAACCGCGGCGAGTCGCGCGGGACCATCAAGCTGTCGCCGCGGGTGCGCAGCACCCCGATCGCCGAGGCGATCCCGACCATCCCGCTGGACAAGATCAATGCCTTCCTGCTTTCCAACCGCATCGTCGATAGCGATGCCGAGTTCTCCAACGCCCCTTACGTGGTCGCTGGTGATCAGGAGAGTGTGATCAGTGGCGCCGGTGATCGCGCCTATGCCCGTGGCAACTCGCTGTCCGAAGAAGGCAGCTACGGCATTTTCCGCCAGGCCAAAGTCTACACCGATCCGGAAACCAACGAGCTCCTGGGCATCGACGCCATGGATATCGGTGGCGCCAACGTCACGGCGAAGGAAGGCGATGTCGCCACCCTGAACGTGACCCGCTCGACCCAGGAAGTCCGTCCGGGCGACCGTCTGTTCCCCACCGAGGAGCGCGCGATCACCTCGACCTTCATGCCCAGCGAACCGAGCACCCCGATCAAGGGCACCATCATCGACGTACCGCGCGGCGTGACGCAGATCGGCAAGTACGACGTGGTGACCATCGACAAGGGTACCCGCGACGGCCTGGCCGAAGGCAACGTGCTGGCGATCTACAAGCTGGGTGAAACCGTGCGTGACCGCGTCACCGAAGAAATGGTGAAGATCCCGGACGAACGCTCGGGCCTGGTGATGATCTTCCGCACCTACAACCGCCTGAGCTACGGCCTGGTGCTGACCGCTACCCGCTCGCTGGAAGTCAACGACCGCGTCCTGAATCCCTGATGCGCGAGTGACTTGAAGAAAACCCCGCTTCGGCGGGGTTTTTTGTGGGCGCGATCCGGAAGGGTCCGACAGCGGGGGCGCTGCGCGGCGCGGCATAGTCCGGCAGTCTTCCCCACGCCAAGGATTGCGCCATGTCCGTTGACCCGACCCTCTCCCCGGCCGAGCTCGAAGCGCGGCTGCGCCTGCACGCGCTGCCCGAGTTGGGCCCTCGCCGCTTTCGCCGTCTGCTCGAAGCCTTCGGTTCGGCATCCGCCGCCTTGAGCGCGCCGGCTGCGGCGTGGCGCTCCCTGGGTCTGCCGGCTGCCTGTGCGCAGCCGCGCCGCGATGCCGGCATTCGTGAACAGGCTGCCGAGGCACTGCGCTGGCTGGAGGCGCCCGAGCATCATCTGGTCATGTGGGACGCGCCGGGTTATCCCGCGCTGCTGGCGGAGCTCAGTGATGCTCCACCGATGCTGTTCCTGGCCGGCGAGCCGAGCCTGCTGGAGCGACCGCAGTTGGCGATGGTCGGCAGTCGCCGGGCCAGCAAGCCAGGGCTGGACACCGCGCGGGCATTCGCCCGCAGCCTGGCTGGCGGCGGCTTCGTAATCACCAGTGGGCTGGCCCTGGGCATCGACGGCGCGGCCCATGAGGGAGCGCTGGAGAGCGGCGGGGGCACCGTCGCCGTGCTGGGCACGGGCCTGGAACATCTCTACCCGCGTCGTCACCTCGGGCTGGCGCAACGCATCGTCGAGAGCGGCGGCGCGGTGATTTCCGAGCTGCCGCTGAACTGTGCGCCGCAGGCGTCGAACTTCCCCCGGCGCAACCGGATCATCAGTGGCCTGGCCCTGGGCACCCTGGTGGTGGAGGCCAGCCCGTCCAGTGGGTCGCTGATCACGGCGCGCCTGGCTGCCGAACAGGGCCGCGAGGTCTATGCGATTCCCGGTTCGATCCATCACCCCGGCGCGCGCGGTTGCCACGAGCTGATCCGCCAGGGCGCAACGCTGGTGGAGACGGTCGAGCATATCCTCGAAGGTCTGCGGGGATGGACGCAGTGTGCGCCGGTGGTGGCACTCGCGCCTGAGATGCCGCCCCACCCCCTGGTCGACCTGCTCCGCGCGGCCCCGCAGAGCAGCGAGCAGCTGGCGTTGCGCAGCGGCCTGGAGCTGCCGCAGGTGCTGGTGGAGTTGACCGAACTGGAGCTGGACGGGCGGGTGGCCTGCGAGGCCGGCGTCTGGGTGCATCGCGCCCCTTGAGCACGTAAACTGCGGCGCATCGCAGATCCGAGGAATTCCCGATGTACAGTAACTGGCGTACCCAGCGCATGGCCCAGGTCGTGCGCGATGGCGGTGTGATCGCTTACCCGACCGAAGCCGTCTGGGGCCTGGGCTGCGACCCATGGAGCGCCGATGCCGTGTACCGCCTGCTGGCGATCAAGGCGCGCCCGGTGGAGAAGGGCATGATCGTGGTGGCTGGCGACATCCGCCAGTTCGACTTCCTTCTCGACGACCTGCCCGAAGCCTGGAAGGACAAGCTTGCCGCCAGTTGGCCCGGTCCGAACACCTGGCTGGTGCCGCACCAGGGTCGCCTGCCCGAGTGGGTGACCGGCGAGCACGATACCGTCGCCCTGCGCGTCACCGATCATCCGCTGGTGCGTGAGCTGTGCCGTTTTACCGGCCCGCTGATTTCCACGTCCGCCAACCCCGCCGGCCGCCCGGCCGCGCGTAGCCGCCTGCGCGTCGAGCAGTACTTCCGTGGCGAGCTGGATGGCGTGCTCGGCGGTGTCCTGGGCGGGCGCCGTAACCCGAGCCTGATTCGCGACCTGCGGACCGGAGAGACCGTTCGCCCGTCGTAAGGCGGATAACAGGGCGTCATTGGGTTCGCGAGCAAGCTCGCTCCTACAAGAGCGGAAGCTCCCTGTGGGAGCGAGCTTGCTCGCGAACGCTCTTTTGCCGTGATCAGGGCAGCAGAATCGTCGAGCCGGTGGTGCGCCGCGCTGCCAGCTCGGTCTGCGCCTTGGCAGCGTCGGCCAGGGCGAAGCGCTGGTTGATCTCCACCTTCACCTTGCCGCTGGTGATCATGCCGAACAGGTCGTCGGCCATGGCCTGCAGGCGTTCCGGCGTGCTGGCGTAACCGAACAGCGTCGGGCGGGTGACGTAGAGCGAGCCCTTCTGCGAGAGGATGCCCAGGTTCACCCCGTCCACCGGGCCGGAGGCATTGCCGAAGCTCACCACCAGACCGCGCTGCGCGGTGCAGTCCAGCGAGGTCAGCCAGGTGTCCTTGCCCACCGAGTCGTAGACCACCGGGCACTTCTTGCCGTCGGTCAGCGCCAGTACGCGCTCCACCACGTTCTCGTGGCTGTAGTCGATGGTTGCCCAGGCGCCGTGGGCTTTAGCCAGCTCGGCTTTGGCGGCTGAACTCACGGTGCCGATCAGGTGCGCGCCGATGGCCTTCGCCCACTGGCAGGCGATCAGCCCGACCCCACCGGCGGCCGCGTGCCAGAGGATGGTCTGGCCCGGCTGCACGTTGTAGGTCTGGCGCAGCAGGTACTGCACGGTCAGGCCCTTGAGCATGACGGCGGCGGCCTGCTCGAAGGTGATCGCATCGGGCAGCTTCACCACGCTGGCGGCCGGCAGCGTGTGCTGCTCGCAATACGCGCCGAGCGGGCCGGTGGCGTAGCCGACGCGGTCGCCGACTTTCACGCTGGTTACCGCGCTGCCCACCGCCTCCACCTCGCCGGCACCCTCGGTGCCGACTCCGGACGGCATGCTCGGCGCGGGATACAGGCCGCTGCGGTAGTAGGTGTCGATGAAGTTGAGGCCGATGGCCCGGTTGCGAACCCGCACCTCATTCGGGCCGGGTTCGGCCGGGGTGTAGTCGACGATTTCGAGGACTTCCGGGCCGCCGGTCTTGGCGAATTGAACACGCTTGGCCATGTCGCTCTCCTGATGGCGCGAGGCGCTGCCTCGCCGGGGAAAAGACTTTCATCCAAGCCGCCCGCATGACGGGCGTCAAGACCAGCTTTGCCCGCGGCGATGGTATGCTTGCGCCCGTTTTCGCCCCCAAATTTCGCTCCGGCCCGCGCCACGCGTGGCTTTCCCGCTCCAAGGTGATTCTCGTGACCGATCGCATCGAGGCCGTGAAGGCCTACCTGCTCGACCTGCAAGACCGCATCTGCGCCGCACTCGAAGCCGAGGACGGCAGCGCCCGCTTCATCGAGGATGCCTGGCAGCGGCCGGCAGGCGGCGGTGGTCGGACGCGGGTGATCGGCGACGGCGCGCTGATCGAGAAGGGCGGCGTGAACTTCTCCCACGTTTTCGGTGCCGGTTTGCCGCCGAGTGCCAGCGCGCACCGCCCGGAACTGGCCGGGCGCGGCTTCCAGGCGCTGGGCGTGTCGCTGGTGATCCACCCCACCAACCCGCACGTGCCGACTTCCCACGCCAACGTGCGCTTCTTCATCGCCGAGAAGGAAGGTGAAGAGGCTGTGTGGTGGTTCGGCGGTGGCTTCGACCTGACGCCCTACTACGCCCATGAAGAAGACTGCGTGCTCTGGCACCAGGTCGCCCGCGACGCCTGCGCGCCCTTCGGCGAGGATGTCTACCCGCGCTACAAGGAATGGTGTGACCGCTACTTCCACATCAAGCACCGCAACGAACCGCGCGGTGTGGGCGGCCTGTTCTTCGACGACCTGAACCAGTGGGACTTCGACACCAGCTTCGCCTTCCTGCGCGCCATCGGCGATGCCTACATCGACGCCTACCTGCCCATCGTGCGCAAGCGCAAGGACACCCCCTATACCGAGCAGCAGCGCGAGTTCCAGGCCTTCCGCCGCGGCCGCTACGTCGAGTTCAACCTGGTCTATGACCGTGGCACCCTGTTCGGCCTGCAGTCGGGCGGGCGCACCGAGTCGATCCTCATGTCGCTGCCGCCGCAGGTGCGCTGGGGGTACGACTGGAAGCCGGAGCCGGGCAGCGAGGAAGCGCGCCTGACCGAGTACTTCCTCACCGATCGCGACTGGTTGGGCCAGGCCTGACCTTCGCTTTTCGGGCGGTTCGCGAGCAAGCTCGCTCCTACAAGTAGCCCCGAAGCTGCTCTTATAGGAGCGAGCTTGCTCGCGAACACCGTCTGGCACCGAAGTGGAAAAACCGGCACTCTCTCGGCCTTTCGATTGTCACGCCCCAGGACTTCCCATGGACCGCTACTGCGTCTTCGGCAACCCCATCGGCCACAGCAAATCGCCGCAGATCCACCGCCTGTTCGCCGAGCAGACCGGCCAGGCGCTGAGCTATGACGCGCGGCTGGCGCCGCTGGACGACTTCGCCGGGAACGCCCGTGAGTTCTTCGAACAGGGCCTGGGCGGCAACGTCACCGTGCCGTTCAAGGAAGACGCCTACCGCCTGGCCACCGAGCTGAGCGAGCGTGCGCGGCGGGCCGGCGCGGTGAATACGTTGAAGAAGCTCGAAGGCGGTGGACTGCTGGGCGACAACACCGATGGCGCCGGGCTGACCCGCGACCTGACGGTGAACCACGGCGTCGCCCTGCATGGTGCGCGCATTCTCGTGCTGGGGGCCGGCGGCGCCGTGCGCGGCATTCTCGAACCCTTCCTCGCCGAGCAGCCGGCTTGCATCGTGATTGCCAACCGTACGGCGGAAAAGGCCGAGCAACTCGCGGAAGAGTTCAAGGATCTGGGCGGCGTGCGCGGCGGCGGTTTCGACTTGAAGGACGAGCCCTTCGACCTGATCGTCAACGGCACCTCGGCTTCCCTGGCCGGCGAGCTGCCGCCCATCGACCCGGCGCTGATCAAGCCGGGCCACACCGTCTGCTACGACATGATGTACGGCAAGGACGTGACTGCCTTCAACCGCTGGGCCGCCGAACACGGCGCGGCGCGCTGCATCGACGGGCTGGGAATGCTGGTGGAGCAGGCGGCGGAAGCCTTCCTGCTGTGGCGCGGCGTACGGCCGAATTCGGCGCCGGTCCTCGATGAGTTGCGCCGTCAGCTGAAGGGTTGATCGCGTAAATCCGCTGACACGATTGATGGTGCGGTGGGGCTTATGTAGGAGCGAGCTTGCTCGCGAACCACGCCCCAGCATCTGAGTCGCCGGAGAATTTGTTCGCGAGCAAGCTCGCTCCTACAGATGAAGCCCGGCTCTATTCCTCGACCTGCAACACCCCACCCTTCCCCATCTGCTTTTCCAGCTCCGCGCGCACCCGTGGCCGGGCGTTGCGCAGGACCAGGCTGCGGCCTTCGCTCGCGAGGCGGCGGGCTTCCTGCTGCAGCATCTGCGCGCCGGCAAAGTCGATGAAGTTCACGTGGTGGGCATCCAGCACCAGGCGTTCGCTGCGGCTGTGCTGCATCCGTTTCTGCAGGTAATCGCAGGCGCCGAAGAAGATCGAGCCTTCGATGCGCAGCACCTCTTCGTCCCCCCTCTCCCACTGCTGTACGCGTGGCTGCGAGGTGCGTTTGAGGTAGAAGAACAGCGAGGCCAGCACGCCGGCGTAGACGGCGTTCTGCAGCGGCAGCAGCAAGGTCGCGGCGAGGGTCAGCAGCATCACCAGGGATTCCGCGCGGCTGCCTTTCCACAGTGCGCGCAGGGCAGGCCGATCAATCAGGTTCCAGCAGATCAGCAGGATGCCGGCGGCCATGGCTGGCAGCGGGATGTGCGTGATCAGGCCGGCGCCGGCCACGGCCAGCAGCGCAACCCACAGTGCGGAGAAGACCCCGGCCAGCGGCGTGCGCGCGCCCGCTTCCTGGTTCAGCCCGGAACGGGTGAAGGAGCCGGCGGACAGCGTGCCGGACAGCCACGGTCCGATCAGGTTGGACAACCCTTGCGCACGCGCTTCCTGATTGGCATCCAGCGCCTGGTGCGAGCGCGCGGCCAGCGCGCGGGCAATCGACAGGCTGGTGACCAGCCCGAGCATGCCGCAGGCGACGGCGGCAGGGAGCAACTGGGCGATGGCGGACAGATCGAACGACAACGGGCTGAGCGGCGGCAGTGCGCTACGGAAGGCGGTCACCCTGGCGACCTCGGCAAAGGTCGTCGGCATCGCCCAGACCAGCGCGCTGGCGCCGAACAGGCCGACCAGCAATGCCGGCCCGCGTCGCCACAGGCACTTCACCACGAGGCTCAGCGCCAGGCTGACCCATCCCACCAGCAGCGAAGGCCCATGGAACTGCGGCAGCTTCCACCAGAGTGCGGCGGCGCTGGTCAGCGCCGTGCCCTGCCCCGCAGCACTGATGCCGAGCAGGTAAGGCAACTGGCCGATCACGATTACCAGCGCAGCGCCGCAGGTGAAACCGAGCAGCACCGAGTGCGAGACGAAATTCACCAGCACGCCGAAGCGCAACAGGCCCAGCAGCCACTGGAACAGCCCGGCGAGGAAGGTCAGCAGCAGCGCATACTGGATGAACTGCGTGCTGCCCGGCGCGGCCAGTGGTGCGATGGCGGTGAACAGCACCACCGAGATCGCCGCAGTGGGCCCGCCAACCATATGCTTCGACGAACCCCACAGGCAGGCGATCAGCACCGGCAGCATCGCCGCGTAGAGCCCGTACTCCGCCGGAAGTCCGGCGATCAGCGCGTAGGCCATGGACTGCGGCAGGGCGAGCACCGCGCCGGATAGGCCCACGCCCAGGTCACGACGCACATCGCGCCCGCTGACCCGGGGCAGCCAGGCGAGGAAGGGCAGCAGGCGGATCAGGCGCTCCATCGACGGCCTACAGCTTGCCCTTCACGGCCGCCAGGGCGTCGCCGCCATCGCGGGTCTTCACGCCTTGCAGCCAGGTGTCGAGGCTCTGCGGGTTGGCCTTGATCCAGGCCTTCACCGCGTCGGCGTTCTTCACGTTTTTTTCCAGCACCTCGGCCATTATGGCGTTCTCCATCTTCAGGTCGAAGGACAGGTTGGCCAGCAGCTTCCCGCTGTTCGGGCACTGCTCGGTGTAGCCGTTGCGGGTGACGGTGAACACGTTGCCGGTGCTGCCGAAGTACTTCTCGCCGCCGGTGAGGTACTTCATGTCGACCTTCACGTTCATCGGGTGCGGCGTCCAGCCGAGGAATACCACCCAGCGCTCGCGCTTCACCGCGCGGCCCACCTCGGCGAGCATCGCCTGTTCGCTGGATTCCACCAGCTTCCAGTCGCCCAGGCCGAATTCGTCGCCGCTGATCATCTTCTGGATCGACTGGTTGGCCGGTGCGCCGGAGCCGATGCCGTAGATTTTCTTGTTGAACTGGTCGGCGTGCTGGTCCAGGTCGGCGAAGGTTTTTACTCCGGCATTCCACACGTAGGTCGGCACGGCCAGGGTGAACTCGGTGCCTTCGAGGTTTTTTGCCAGTTGGGTGACCTGCTTGCTGGCGATGAACTGGTCATGGAAACCCTGCTGCGCCGGCATCCAGTTGCCGAGGAAGGCGTCCACCTGGCCGTCGCGCAAACCGCCGTAGGTGATGGGCACCGACAGAGTGTCGATCTTCACCTGGTAGCCCAGGCCTTCGAGCAGGAAGGCGGCGATGCCGTTGGTGACGGCGATGTCGGTCCAGCCCGGATCGGCCAGCTTCACCGTACTGCAGGCTTCATCTTCGGCCCAGGCCAGCGGACCGCCCAGCGCGAGTGCGCCGGCCAGCAACAACGTCGATGCGTGTCGTACGGTGAATAGCTTGGTCATGCTCCCTTCCCCTTCGGCTTGTTGTGGTTGTTATTTCGGTTGCGGATAGCGGGCGCGGCGCTCCAGATCGTCGAGGTCGATGTGGTTGCGCATGTACTGCTGGCTGGCGTCGACCATGGGCTGGTGGTCCCAGCTTTTCAGCGTGCCGTGGGTCAGCGCGTCGGCCACCAGCCGGCGGCGACGCTGGCTCGCCAGCACCCGTTGCGTGATGGCGGAGATATCCCAGCGGGCGCGTGCCTCACCCAGCAGGTCGCGTACCAGGGTGGCGTGGGCGGGCGAGTCCATGAGGTTTTCCAGTTCGCGCGGGTCGTTCTTCACGTCGAACAGCAGGCATGGGTCCTGTTCCGAGTAGATGAACTTGAAGTCACCGCGACGGATCATCATCAGCGGGCTGACGGTGCCTTCGGCGGTGTATTCGCCGATCACCTCGTCATGGCCGCCTGCGCCTTGCAGGTGTGGCAGCAGCGAGCGGCCGTCGAGATCGATGCCAGGTTCGAGCTGCCCGCCGGCCAGCTCGACGAGGGTTGGCAGCAGGTCCACGGTGGATACCGACTGGCTGACCCGATGCGGGGCGAAACGCTTGGGCGCGTGCACCAGCAGCGGTACGCGGGCGGCCATCTCGAACCAGTGCATCTTGTACCAGAGGCCGCGCTCGCCGAGCATGTCGCCGTGGTCGCCGGAGAACACGATCAGCGTGTCTTCACTCAGGCCGCAATCTTCCAGGGTGCGCAGCAGCGCGCCGATCTGCGCGTCGACATAGCTGCAGGCGCCGAAGTAGGCGCGGCGCGCGGCGCGGACTTTCTCTTCGGGCATTTCCTGGCCCCACAGGTCGATCACCTTCAGTAGCCGCTGGGAATGCGGGTCCTGCTTACCCTGGGCGATCTGCACCGAGGGCAGCGGGACGTCCTCGTCGCGGTACAGGTCCCAGTATTCGCGCCCGATGGTGTAGGGGTCGTGCGGGTGGGTCATGGACACGGTGAGGCAGAACGGCTGCTCGGGGTGTTCACGCACATGGTCGTAGAGGTACTGGCGCGCCTTGAACACCACTTCCTCGTCGAAATCGAGCTGGTTGGTGCGCACGCACGGGCCGGCCTGCAGCACCGAGGACATATTGTGGTACCAGCTCGGGCGCACGTCCGGCTCGTCCCAGTTCACCGCCCAGCCGTAGTCGGCGGGGTAGATGTCGCTGGTCAGGCGTTCCTCGTAGCCGTGCAACTGGTCCGGGCCGCAGAAGTGCATCTTGCCCGAGAGCGCGGTGCGGTAGCCCAGGCGCCGCAGGTAGTGCGCATAGGTGGGAATGTCGGCGGCAAACTCCGCGGCGTTGTCCCAGGCGCCGATCCTGGTCGGTAACTGGCCGCTTACCAGAGTGAAGCGCGAGGGCGCGCAGAGCGGGCTGTTGCAGTAGGCCGAGTCGAACACCACGCCTTCACCGGCGAGGCGCGAGAGGTTGGGCAGCTTGATCGGCGACTGGGTGTCGTAGAAGGGCAGGAGCGGCGCGGCCATCTGGTCGGCCATGATGAAGAGGATGTTCGGGCGCTGGCGCTTCATGGCGTTGGGCTTATCCTGTTGGCGCTGTTATGGGATTCTGTGCGGTATGAGTCTGTTGGTTGATGGATAGAGGGTAAAGCGCATGGTGCGGCATGCTTCGGATAACGCCTGCTTATGTGAAAGAAAGCCATGAGCGTGCCGCTGGAACTGCTGCGCGTGTTCGAGTCCGCCGCCCGGCTGCTCAGCTTCACCGCCGCCGCCGGCGAGCTGGGCACCACCCAGCCGGCGGTCAGCCAGCAGATCAAGCGCCTGGAGAAACTCCTCGCCGTGCGTCTGTTCGACCGTATCCACCGCGGCATCGCCCTCACCGAAAGCGGACAGGTGCTACAGCAGCACGTTCAGGCCGGGTTGGAGAGCATCGACGCCGGTATCGCCGCCATCACCGCCAAGCATCCCCACGAGGTGCTGCAGGTCGCCACCGACTTCGCCTTTGCCGCCTACTGGCTGATGCCGCGCCTGCCGCGCTTCCGGCAGGCCCATCCGGAGCTGGATGTCGGGCTGATCAGCAGCGACCGTAGTCCGATCTCCTTGCGTAGCGATATCGACGTCGCCATCGCCTTCGGTGATGGGCGCTTCAAGCATGGCGAGGCGTTGCGCCTGTTCAGCGAGGAAGTCTTCCCGGTGTGCAGTCCGCGGCTGCTGGAAGGCCGCGAGCTGCCACTGTCGCCCCAGGCGCTTACGACGTTGCCGACGTTGCACCTGAAGCCCGAAGCCTCCAGCCGCTGGTTCGACTGGGCCGGCGTCTATCGCCAGCTGGGCATCGACTCGGCGCCGGGCCCGGCCGGGCTGCGTTTCGACAACTACACCCTGCTGATCCAGGCGGCCATCGCCGGGCAGGGTGTGGCCATCGGTTGGCGGCACCTGGTCGACGAATTGCTGGAGCAGGGGTTACTGTGCCGGCCCATTGCCGGAGCGTTGCAATCGCGTTTCGGCTATTACGCCGTGCTGCCCGAACGCAAACGGCGCATGCGCCTGGTGCAGCGTTTCGTCGATTGGCTGCAGGCTGAACTGGAGCAGGACCGATGACCGAGATTCAGGACTTCCACGCCCACGTCTATTTCGACGCTGGCAATATCGAGCGCGCCCGTGCGCTGTGCGAAGAGGCGGCACGCCGCTTCGGCGCAAGGATGGGCCGTGTCCACGAACGACCGGTCGGCCCGCACCCGGACTGGAGTTGCCAACTGGCCTTCGACAACGCCACCTTCGCCACCCTGGTGCCGTGGCTGGCGCTGAACCGCGATGGCCTGGTGATCTTCGTCCACCCCAACACCGGCAACGATCTGCGCGACCACCGCGACTACGCCATGTGGATGGGCGAAGTGCGCCCGCTGGACCTTTCGCAGTTCACGAGCTGACACGCTTTTGCATTCGATAATAATTCTCGATTCGGTGTATGCTGCCGTCCCTTCGCATCGGTCTGACAGACGTTGGCCGGTTTTTCGGGGTATTTCGGCCATCATGCGGCGCTTCGCTTCCTCCTCCCTGCTGCAGAGCTTCCAGGCGCATTACGCGGACCTGATGCGCTTCCTCGCCCGCAGGCTGGGAGACAACCAGCGCGCTGCCGACGTCGCCCAGGACACCTGGCTGCGTCTGGCCGACCATCCTGCCGAAGCCGAGGTGCAGGACCCGCGTGCCTACCTGTTCCGCGTCGCCGGCAATATCGCCATCGACAATCTTCGCCGCGAGGGCCGGCTGGCCGAGTTGCATGTCGATGAAGCCGCCGCCAGCGACCTGAGCGACCCCGCCTCCGGGCTGGAGCATCGTCTGCTCGCCCATGAGGCGCTGGAACATCTGGACGCCGCGCTCGACCAGTTGCCGTCGAAGGCCCGCGAAGCGCTGCTGATGAACCGCCTCGACGGCCTCACCCATGCGCAGATCGCCCAGCGTCTGGGAGTGTCGGAGAGCATGGTGGGCAAGTACATCGTCCAGGCCATGCGCCATTGCCGTGACTGGGCGCAGCGCCAGGGGGACGCGCCATGAGCGGCGTCGAACAGAACCTGCTGGGCGATGAAGCCATCGAGCGCCTGGTGCACCTGCAGTCGGGAAGCGCCGGGGCCGCCGAACGCATGGAGTTCCTGCGCTGGCGCGGGCAGAGCCCGGAACACGAGCGCGCCGCCCGTGAGGCCGAGATGTTGTGGGGCGCGCTGCCGGAAACCCGCACTGCCGAGGAGTACCGCCGTCGCGCCCGGCGTCCGCGTCGCTGGCTGGCGCTGGCCGCGACGGCCTGTGTCGCGGCGCTCGCCGTCACCATCGCGCTGCCCGAACCGCTGGCCGGGCTGTACTCCGATTACGCGACGCGCACCGGCGAGCGGCGGATGCTGGAGCTGGCCGACGGCAGCCGCGTGTGGCTGAACAGCGGCAGCGCGTTGTCCGTGGACTTCAGCCCGCAGCAGCGGCGCCTGCGTTTGCACAGCGGCGAAGCCTTGTTCGAAGTGGCGAAGGACGCGTCGCGGCCCTTCATAGTCGAAGCCAAGGGCGGCGAAGTGCGCGCCGTGGGCACGCGCTTCGATGTGGACAGCCGTGGGCCACAGGTGCGCGTGGATGTAACCGAAGGCGTGGTGCAGGTGAACAGTGCCGGAAGCGCGCCGGTGCGGCTGTCCGCCGGCGAGCGACTGAGTTACCGCGAGGCCGCCGTGCCGGAGCCAGTGCAGCCCCTGGACCTGTCCAGCGCCAGTGCCTGGCAGCGCGGCAAGCTGATCTTCAACCAGCGCCCGCTGGGCGAAGTGCTCGATGAACTGGAGCGCTACGTGCCCGGCCGCATCGTGCTGACCGACAGCGCGCTGCGCCAGCACAAGGTCAGCGGCGTGTTCGACCTCAAGGACCCGGATGCCTTGCTCAAGACTCTGGAGCGTTTGCAGCCGGTGAAGGTCACCCATATGCCCTGGCTGGTGCTGATCCGCCCCGCCCCAAAAACCTGACGTCGCGCTTTTCGTAGGAGCGAGCTTGCTCGCGAACCGCCCGACCGAAGACCCGCCGGGAAATCTGTTCGCGAGCAAGCTCGCTCCTACAGGTGAAGTCTCGTTCTGTGCCAAGAAAATGAAAATATTTTCCATTCAGCACTGCAAGGTTTGCATGACCGTTTCGTCGTAGGCAGGAACGCGAAAAATTCTCAATACGCGACCCTGTCCACACAAGAACGGATTTCACCCGCATGCATTACCGTCCGTCCCCGCTGCACCGCGCGATTCTGCTCGCTTCCATGCTCGGCGCCGCCGCGCCCGTCGTCCACGCCGCGAACGCTGCCGCCGTCGAGCTGCATATCGCCCCGCGCAGCCTGGACAGCGCGTTGACCCAGTTCGCCGACCAGGCCGGGCTGCACCTGCTATTCAACTCCGAGGACATCCAGGGCCTGCAGAGCGAAGGGCTGGACGGCACCTACACCACCGAAGAGGCGCTCAATCAGCTGCTCTCCGGCAGTGGCGTGAGCTGGCGCTTCACCGACGAGCGCACCGTGCTGCTCAAGCGCGAGAAGGACGATTCCGCCGCCCTGAGCCTGGCACCAATGCAGATCAGCGTGGCGGCGCGCACGCCCACCGACATCAGCTCGATTCCCGGTACCGTCTGGGTAGTCGATCAGACTCAGCTGCGCGAGCAATTGGACACCGGCGTGAGCCTGAAGGAGGCCGTGGGAAAGCTGGTTCCCGGTCTTGATCTGGCGCCCGAGGGCCGCACCAACTACGGCCAGAACATGCGCGGGCGCAACGTGCTGGTGATGATCGACGGTGTCAGCCAGAACAGCTCGCGTGGCCTGTCGCGCCAGTTCGACAGCATCTCGCCGTTCAACGTCGAGCGCATCGAAGTGCTCTCCGGCGCCAGCGCCATCTACGGTGGCGGCGCCACCGGCGGCATCATCAACATCATCACCAAGAAGGGCGCGGCCGGTGATGCGCGCTTCGAGACGCAGCTGGGCGCCACCAGCGGCTTCAATAACAGCGATGACCTGTCGACCCGCGCCGCGCAGTCCATCAGCGGCGGCAACGACCGTGTCGTGGGCCGCCTGGGCGTCTCGGCAGAGAAGAACGAAGCCTTCTACGACGGCGGCGGCAACCAGATCTTCATCGACAACACCCAGACCGACCTGCAGTACAACCGCACCGTCGACGTCATGGGCAACCTCACCGCGCAGTTCACCGACGAGCAGAGCCTCGACCTGCTGGCGCAGTATTACGACTCGGGCAACGACGGCAGTACCGGCATCTACTTTCCCAACCTGAAGTACCAGGCCCCGTCGAACCTGGAAGATGCGGAAATCCGCAGCGGCCTGGACACCGATCTCGAGCCGCGCTCGCGTCGTGTGCTGCTCAATGCCAACTACCACCACAGCAACCTGCTGGAGCAGGACTTCTACCTGCAGGCGTACTACCGCAAGGAAGACGACAACTTCTACCCCTTCCCCTACTACAACACCGGCAAGCCGACCGGCTCCAAGGGCGTGTACTTCGCCGGCTCGCAGCAGAACTTCGAGGTCAGCGGCCTGAAGGGCCTGTTCAGCAAGCAGTGGGATGCATTCAAGCTCACCTATGGCGTGGACTTCGACCACGAGCGCTTCAACGCCGAGCAGAAGGTCTTCGACCAGCGCCTGTCCTCCGAGAGTGGCGGCCTGGACCTGGAAACCGCCAGCAGCGCGCCGCGCTACCCGAGCTACATCGTCGATGGCCTGTCCTTCTACGGCCAGCTGGACTGGAAGGCCACCGACAACCTGACCATTTCCGGTGGCGCACGCCACCAGAAGATGGACGTCGAGGTGGACGACTTCAAAGGCGTGCCCGGCGGCAGCAACGACTACCAGGTCAACCTGTTCAACCTCGGGGCGATCTACGACTTCAAGAACGGCCATCAGCTGTGGACCAACTACAGCGAAGGCTTCGACCTGCCCGACCCGGCCAAGTACTACGGCAAGGCAGGGCTGTCGGTGGACGACAACCCGCTGGCCGGCATCAAGAGCCGCCAGGTCGAGACCGGCTGGCGCTACAGCGACATGCAGTGGCAGGCGCAGGCGGCGGTGTATTACATCTGGTCGGACAAGATCATCACCACCGACATGGCGACCCTGACCATCGACGTGGAAGACCAGAAGAGCCGCGATTTCGGCTTCGAGGGCGCGGTCACCCGCTACTTCGACAACGGCTGGCAGGGCGGCACCACGCTGCACCTGGTGCGCTCGGAAGAAGAAGATGCCGATGGCGACTGGATCAAGCGCGATGCGCGCTACGCGTCGCTGTCCAAGTCCACCACCTTCGTCGGCTGGGGTGATGGCGAGCGCAGTGCGCGCCTGCAGGCCCAGCACGCGTTCAACCTGAAGGACGATGCGGACCATGAGATCGACGGCTACACCACGTTTGACCTGATGGGCGAGCAGAAGACCGGCTTCGGTACCTTCAGCGCCGGTATCCAGAACCTGCTGGACAAGCAGTACAGCACCGTCTGGGGCCAGCGTGCCGCGCTGTTCTATTCGCCGACCTACGGGCCGGCCTATCTCTACGACTACCAGGGTCGAGGCCGTACCTTCACGCTGGGCTGGAGCCTGGAATATTGAGTGTCTGAAAGCGCTCTACCTGAAAAGACTCAGGCCACCTTTCCGGTGGCCTGATCGAGGGTTTCCACTATGCCGCCGCTGAGGCTTCGGCAGTGGCACAAGAGCACTTCGCCGAGTAGCTGCAAGGAGGGCGTGGCGAAGTAGTCCAGCAGCGCCTCCTCGTCTTTCCAGCTGCCCTGCAGCAGCCATGGCTGGTCGCTGTCCCGGGCCACCAGTTGGCAACGCAGGCATCCCGGCGCACGGCGGGCGCCGTCGATGAGGTTGTCGATCAAGGCCCCCAGTTCCGCTTCGTGCCCCAGCCGGGGATGAATCTGCAGTTCGTGTTCGATGGGTGTTTGCCAGTGCATGTCCTGTCCTCCGCGCTACAGGAAGAGGTCCGAGGTGGCTCCTCGGACGACTGACAGGAAGATTACGGCCACGCCAGGGCCGGGCGTTATCCGGATGCTGCCGTCTTCTTGCCTGATCCTGCGTGACATTCGCCGCCGTCTGAAACCGGGTGTTTCCGGCCTCTGCACCGCCACGGTGCGCGACCCGATGGCGGGATGACTTGTCCATTCCTGCCGATTGCTTGCCTGATCCTCCAGCGGCTGCCTTACTGTCACACGCGCGCATGCGCCGTGGGCGTAAGCTGCGTGCGCCGCCACTGGAGGTCCTGTGCATGTCCCAGTCCGTTCCCGCCTTTGATCCCATCGCCGCCGGCCGCCAGGAGCTGGCCGACATCATCCAGCGCCACTGCCAGGGTGAAGGTCTCTTCGAAACTGCCATTGATTCCCTGCTGGTCGCCCGCGGTGACTGCCCCAACGAAGGCCGCATGCCGACGCTGTACCGTCCGGCCCTGTGCGTGATCGCCCAGGGTTGCAAGGAAGTGCGCCTGGGTAGCGAGGTCTATCGCTACGACGAACTCAACCTGCTGGTGGTGTCGGTGACGCTGCCGGTCTCCGGCCAGGTGATCGAGGCCTCGCCGGACAAGCCCTACCTGTCCATCCGCCTGGACATCGACCCCGGCGAGCTGACCCGGCTGATCGCCGAGGCCGGCCTGGCCGGCACTGCGCCGCGCCCGGCCAGCCGTGGCATCTACCTGCAGCGCCTGGATTGCACCGTACTCGACGCCCTGCTGCGATTGATGCGCCTGCTGGACACCCCGCGCGACATCGAGATGCTGGCGCCGTTGTTCGTCCGCGAAATCCTCTACCGCCTGCTGCGCGGCCCGCAGGGACACCTGTTGCACGACCTGGCGATGACCGACAGCCAGACCCACCGCGTTACCCGTGCCATCGAGTGGCTCAACCGCAACTACGACAAGTCGCTGCGTATCGAGGATCTGGCCCGCGAGGTGAACCTCAGCGTGTCCACCCTGCACCATCGCTTCAAGGAAGTGACCGCGCTGAGCCCGCTGCAATACCAGAAGCAACTGCGCCTGCAGGAAGCCCGTCGCCTGATGCTGTCGGAAGGGCTGGAGGTGGCGGTGGCCGGGCATCGCGTCGGCTACGAGAGCCCGTCGCAGTTCAGCCGCGAGTACAGCCGCCTGTTCGGCGCGCCGCCGCTGCGCGACCTGGCGAGCCTGCGAGGGGCTTTGGGCAGCGAGGCGGTGCCGGCCTGAATTGGTAGGAGCGAGCTTGCTCGCGAACGATTTTGCCGGCAGCTCCGATGCTGGGCGGGTTCGCGAGCAAGCTCGCTCCTACAGGGCGCTGGCTAGTCGGTGGGCATCAACGCTCGTAAAGCTCCAGCGGCAAATCATCCGGATCGGCGAAGAAGGTGAAGCGTTTGCCGGTCAGCTCGTCCTCGCGGATCGGCTCGCAGGCAACGCCGTGGCTTTCCAGGTGGGTCACGGCGCTTGCCAGGTCATCCACGGCGAACGCGAGGTGGCGCAGCCCCTGCGCCTCCGGGTAGGAAGGCCGCGCTGGCGCGCCGGGGAAAGAGAACAGCTCCAGCCGCGCATCGCCCAGTTCCAGGTCGAGCTTCCAGGAGTCGCGGGCGGTACGGTAGGTCTCGGCGACCACCTTCAGGCCCAGCACCTGGGTATAGAAGTGTTTGGAGCGCGGGTAGTCCGAGCAGATCAGGGCGACATGATGGAGGCTGTGCAGCAGGGCCATGGCAGAGGCTTCTCGGACAGGGGGAGCGCTCTATCCTGCCAGCCATGCCCGGCGGGTCAATGCTGGCGCTGTGAAGTCGGTCGCTGACGACGCTGGAGTGATGGCAGTGCGCCTGCTAGCATCCCGCCGCCACCCCCAAAATCACGGTCGACAGGATGTCCCCCGTACGGCCGCACTTGAAAGGACTCAGCATGAAGAAGACCGCCCTGGCCATCGCCATTCCCGTTGTCATCGCGGGCGCCGCCATTGCCGGCGCCTGGTACACCGGTACCCGCGTCGAGCAGGAAGTGAACCGCGGCATCACCGAAGCCAACGAACTGTTCAAGCAGGAAGCCCCCGGCCTGGGCGCCTACCTGACGCTCGTGGACATCCAGCGCGGCCTGTTCTCCAGCTCCGCGCGCTACAACCTGACCTTCACTGGAAAGGATGGCGAGCAGCCGCAGACCCTGGTCTTCACGGATCGCCTCGAGCACGGCCCCTTCCCGGCCTCGCGCCTGGCGGCCGGCAAGCTGGCGCCGGTCATGGCGCAAAGCCATTTCGCCCTGGAGCAGAACGAACTCACCGCCCCCTTGTTCACCGCCTCCGGCGGCAAGGCGCCGCTGTTCGGCGAGCTGACCATCCACTACGACCAGAAACAGGAAGGGGCCGTCGAGACCGCCGCCCTGGAATTCGCCAAGGACAGCGACAAGCTGCGCCTGTCCCCGGCCAAGATCACGTTCAACGTGTCCGGCGACAAGAAGGACGTGAGCGCTGTCGGCAACCTCGCCGAAGTGGACCTGGACTTCACCGACGAGAACACCGGCCAACCGGCGCGCGTACAACTGCGTGACCTGGGCATGCAAGGCGACAAGAAGGAAAACGCCAACGGCTTCGCCCTGGGCCCCAGCTCCGCCACTATCAAGAGCCTGAACATCAAGTCGCCGGGCGCTCCTGAAGTTGAGCTGCGCGACGCCGTGGTCGAGGAAACCCTCAAGCAGGGCGGCAAGGGCCTGGACCAGAGCGTCTCCTACCGCGTCGGCAAGGTCGTGGTGCAGGGCCAGGAAATCGGCGGCGTGAAGCTGGACCTGAGCCTGCGCAACCTCGACGAAGGCGTGCTCAAGACCTTCAAGGAGTCCTACAACAAGATGGCGCTGGACAGCCTGGAAAGCACCGAGCTGACCCCGGCGCAGGAAGAGGAACTCAAACGCCTCGGCCTGGCGCTGCTGGAAGGCTCGCCGGTGCTGTCGCTGGACGAGCTGTCCCTGCAGACCAGCCACGGCGTGGCCAAGGCTTCGCTGTCGGTCGACCTGCGCAAGCCCAATGCCGCCGCAGCAACGCCTGACGAGATGGCTCGCAGCATCCTGGCCGCGCTCAAGGCCGACCTGAAGGTGGACAAGGCGGTGATCGGTGACATCGTTGCCCTGCAGGGCTCGCTGGGTGGCGAGGCTGCCGGCAGCGTCGATCCAGTGGCGCTCAAGCAGCAGTCCGATGCCATGACCGACCTGTTCAGCGGCATGGCGCTGAACTCGCAGTGGGCCGTTCTGGACGGCAATGCGCTGAGCAGCTCGCTGGCCTACGCCAACGACCAGGTGAAGTTCAACGGCAAGGACATGAGCGTGCCGGAATTCATGGCCTTCGCCATGGGCTCGGCGCAGGGTCTCGGCCTGGGCGGCGCGGCTGCCGGTGGCGAAGAGGAGCCGCAGGAAGAGAGCGTGGAATAAGCCTCGCCAGAAACGAAAAAAGCCCGGCATCTGCCGGGCTTTTTCATGCTTCCTGTAGGAGCGAGCGTGCTCGCGAACAGTTATTGCCGGTAGCTCCGATGCTGGGCCGGTTCGCGAGCAAGCTCGCTCCTACAGAAAAGCGATCCGGCGTCGCCGCTATCAGCGAGCGTTACGCACGCCTTCGGCCAGTTGGCGGCACAGGCCAAGCACGCCCTGCACCGCATCGGCGGAGCTGGTGGCTTCGGCGATCTTGTCGATCAGCGCCGAGCCCACCACCACGCCATCGGCCAGGCGGGCGATGCTTGCGGCGTGTTCGGCGGTGCGGATGCCGAAGCCGATGGACACCGGCAGGTCGGTGTGGCGACGCAGGCGTGCCACGGCTTCCTCGACGTGCTCCAGGGTGGCGGCGCCCGCGCCGGTCACGCCGGCCACCGAGACGTAATAGACGAAGCCGGAGCTGCCCTCGAGCACGGTGGGCAGGCGCTTGTCGTCGGTGGTCGGAGTGGTCAGGCGGATGAAGTCGATGCCCGCGGCCTGGGCCGGGTGGCAGAGGTCTTCGTTGTGCTCCGGCGGCAGGTCCACGACGATCAGGCCGTCGACGCCGGCTTCTTTCGCGTCGGCGATGAACTTGTCCACACCGTAGTAGTGGATCGGGTTGAAGTAACCCATCAGCACCAGCGGAGTAGTGGTGTTGCCGGCGCGGAATTCGCGGACCATCTTCAGCGTCTTGGCCAGGTTCTGGCCGTTGCCCAGGGCGCGGATGTTGGCCAGCTGGATCGCCGGGCCGTCGGCCATCGGATCGGTGAAGGGCATGCCCAGCTCGATCACGTCGGCGCCAGCTTCGGGCAGGCCCTTGAGGATGTCCAGCGAGGTCGAGTAGCCCGGATCGCCAGCGGTGATGAAAGTCACCAGGGCGGCGCGGTTCTGTTCCTTGAGTTCGGCGAAGCGGGTCTGCAGGCGGCTCATGCTTGCGGCTCCTGTTGCATGTGGTGCATGACGGTCTGCATGTCCTTGTCGCCACGACCGGACAGGTTCACCACCATGATGTGGTCCTTGGGCAGGTTCGGCGCGCGCTTGAAGACCTCGGCCAGCGCGTGGGAGGACTCCAGCGCGGGGATGATGCCCTCCAGGCGGCAGCACTGGTGGAAGGCGTCGAGGGCTTCGTGGTCGGTGATCGAGGTGTACTCGACGCGGCCGATGTCATGCAGCCACGCGTGTTCCGGACCGATGCCGGGGTAGTCCAGGCCAGCGGAGATGGAGTGCGCGTCGATGATCTGGCCGTCTTCATCCTGCAGCAGGAAGGTACGGTTGCCGTGCAGCACGCCCGGCACGCCGCCGTTCAGGCTGGCCGCGTGCTTGCCGGTCTCGATGCCGTGGCCGGCAGCTTCGACGCCGATGATCTTGACGCTGGTGTCGTCGAGGAACGGGTGGAACAGGCCCATGGCGTTGGAGCCGCCGCCGATGCAGGCGACCAGCGAATCGGGCAGACGCCCTTCCTTCTCGGCCAGTTGCTCGCGGGTTTCCTTGCCGATCACCGCCTGGAAGTCGCGGACCATTGCCGGGTACGGGTGCGGGCCGGCCACGGTGCCGATCAGGTAGAAGGTGCTGTCGACGTTGGTCACCCAGTCGCGCAGGGCTTCGTTCATCGCGTCCTTGAGGGTGCCGGTGCCGGCGGTAACCGGGATCACCTCGGCGCCCAGCAGCTTCATGCGGAACACGTTGGCCTGCTGGCGATCGATGTCGGTGGTGCCCATGTAGATCACGCACTGCAGGCCGAATCGCGCGGCCACGGTGGCGGTAGCCACGCCATGCATGCCGGCGCCGGTCTCGGCGATGATGCGTTGCTTGCCCATGCGCTTGGCCAGGAGGATCTGGCCGATGCAGTTGTTGATCTTGTGCGCGCCGGTGTGGTTCAGCTCTTCGCGCTTGAGGTAGATCTTCGCGCCGCCGCAGTGCTCGGTCAGGCGCTCGGCGAAGTACAGCGGGCTCGGGCGGCCGACGTAGTCGCGCTGGAAGTAGGCGAGTTCCTTGAGGAATTCCGGATCGTCCTTGGCCTTCTCGTACTCGCGGGCCAGGTCGTGGATCAGCGGCATCAGGGTCTCGGCGACGTACTGGCCGCCGAAGCTGCCGAACAGGCCCTTGGCGTCTGGACCGGTGCGCAGTGTGGACATGGGATCACTCCTGGATCGTGTCTCTTTCCGAGACAGTGTGCCTGGGCTCCCCCTCTCCCCAGTCCTGGCTACGCGCCCCGCTCCGAAGGGAGAGGGAGCCGTATGTGCCGGCTGATACCGAGGTTTCAACCTGCACCGAACAATCCCCTCTCCCGCTTGCGGGAGAGGGTTAGGGAGAGGGGCTCTGGTCATGCAGGAGCGGGCCATGGCGGCGCGGCTCCTACGAATGTTGCTCAGGATACGGCTGTGTGATGACGGGGAAAAGCGATAAGATCGCCATGACATGTCAGAAAAACTCACAGGTTGAATGCCATGAGCCGCGACCTTCCGCCCCTCAATGCCCTGCGCGCCTTCGAAGCCGCTGCCCGCCTGCGCGGCGTGAGCGCAGCGGCAGATGAGCTGAGTGTCACCCACGGGGCGATCAGCCGGCAGGTCCGCCTGTTGGAGGAAGAGCTGGGCGTTGCGCTGTTCGTCAAGGAAGGGCGCGGCGTAAAACTCACCGATGCCGGGGTTCGCCTGAGCGAGGTGTCCAGTGATTCCTTCGAGCGCCTGCGCAGTGTCTGCGCCGAGCTGCGGCGCCAGGCCGGGGGCGATGCGCCCTTTGTCCTCGGCTGCCCGGGCAGCCTGCTGGCGCGCTGGTTCATTCCGCGTCTTGATCGCCTGAATCGCGACCTTCCGGACCTGCGCCTGCAGCTTTCCGCCAGTGACGGCGACCTCGATCCGCGTCGTGGCGGCCTCGACGCCACCTTGTGTTTCGCCGCACCGCCGTGGCCGGCGGACATGCGGGTGCTTGAGCTGGCGGTGGAAAGCATCGGCCCGGTGCTCAGTCCGCGCTCGCCGCGCTTCGAGCAGTTGCGCGCGGCTCCGGCCGAAGCGCTGCTGGGCGAACCCCTGCTGCACACCGTCTCGCGCCCGCAGGCGTGGCCGGAGTGGGCGGCGCGCCACGCGCTTGACTCATCGCGGCTGAAGTTGGGCCAGGGCTTCGAGCACCTCTATTACCTGCTGGAAGCCGCCGTGGCCGGACTCGGCGTGGCCATCGCCCCGCAGCAGCTGGTGGCCGACGACCTCGCCGCCGGCCGCCTTGCCGCGCCCTGGGGTTTCGTCGAAACCACCGCACGGCTGGCACTGTGGGTCCCCGAGCGCCGCGCCGATCCGCGCGCCGAGCGCCTGGCGCAGTGGCTGCAGGTCGAGTTCAACGGTCCGGCCTAAAGTCTGAACCCGTGCGTTTGCCCTGGGTCCACCCCTCTACTACTGTCCATTGAGGCGCTGGCAATCTGCCTGCGCGGCCCCGCGAATGAGGAGAGCCGTCATGTCCAATCACCACACCTACAAGAAGATCGAGCTGGTCGGCTCCTCGCGCACCAGTATCGAGGACGCGATCAACAACGCCCTGGCGGAAGCGGCGAAGAGCATCGATTTCCTGGAGTGGTTCGAGGTGGTGGATACCCGCGGGCACATCGAGAACGGCGCGGTGGGGCACTACCAGGTGACCATCAAGGTCGGTTTCCGCATCGCCAATAGCTAGATCGAAGCGCTCGAACATTTGATGTCACGCGGCTTTTTTGTCACGCGTCTGGGCCATGCTGGCCGGGCGCGTGGATGTGCGTACCGGGGTAGCCCGGTTTTCCGGCCCGTTCGGGCCTTTTCTGTGTAGGACGAGGGAGCGTTACCGATGAAGAAGTTCATGATCGCTGTGGGGGTCTTCGCCCTGGCTGGCAACGTCTTTGCCGCCGGCAAGCCGTGCGAAGAGCTGAAGTCGGAAATCGAGGCGAAGATCAAGGCCAAGGGCGTCGCCTCATTCAACCTGGAGGTCGTCGACAAAGGCAGCGCGGGCGGCAAGCAAGTCGTCGGCACCTGCGAAGGCGGCACCAAGGAAATCGTTTATTCCAAGTAAGCCCCTGGACGTGAATCGAGGCCGGGCTCCGCGAGGGGCCCGGCCTTTTTCATGCACCGACGTTGTGTAGGAGCGAGCTTGCTCGCGAACGGGATGGCACCGTGCCGTGCAGGTTCGCGAGCAAGCTCGCTCCTACAAAGGACAGTGCGAAAAGCTGAACCCTGCGCGCGTCGCCGCCTCGAACGTCCTGACTGCAATCCACGCGGAGGACGCGACATGAAGAAATCGGCATCGGCCCACTGGCAGGGTGGCCTGAAGGACGGCAAGGGCACGATCTCCACCGAAAGCGGCGCGCTCAAGTCGCAACCCTACGGCTTCAACACCCGTTTCGAAGGCGCGCCGGGCACCAACCCGGAAGAACTGATCGGCGCGGCCCACGCGGGCTGCTTCTCCATGGCTCTGTCGATGATGCTTGGCGAGGCTGGCCTTACTGCTGACAGCATCGACACCCAGGCTGAAGTCAGCCTTGAGAAACTCACCGACGGCTTCGCCATCACCGCCGTGCACCTGACGTTGAAGGCCAAGGTGCCGGGCACCGACGCGCAGACCTTCCAGGCCATCGCCGACAAGGCCAAGGCTGGCTGCCCGGTCTCGCGGGTGCTCAACGCACGCATCACCCTCGACGCCAGCCTCGAATGAGCCCGCGCGGCACTCTGTCCGGCGATGGAGGTCCACCGTTAGGATAGGGTGCCCCACCGTGGGGCTTTGACGAGGGAATGTGATGACGACGAAGAAGTGGGCCGTGGCGACCGGCGTGGCGCTGCTGCTGGCGAGCGGCGCGAGCTGGGCGGCGGTGAAGCCGTGCGAAGAGCTCAAGGCCGAGATCGAAACCAAGATCCAGGCCGCCGGGGTGACCTCCTACACCCTGGAAATCGTGGACAAGGCCGAGGTGAAGGACCCGAACATGGTGGTCGGCACCTGCGACAACGGCAAGCGGCGAATCATCTACCAGAAGAACGACAGCTGAGTTTCCCTCCCCGCGCCGGGCTTGATTACTGCGTAGGAGCGGACTCCGTCCGCGATCGACATCCGGCGTGTGCGGGCATCATCGCGGACGGAGTCCGCTCCTACGAATGCTCAATCCCCGCAGCTTGTGCTTCAGCCGATCCGGCATGGACTCCGTGCGCCGGACGTACCGGCTGACGCCGAGGCTTCAACCTGCACTGAACAGTCCCCTCTCCCGCTTGCGGGAGAGGGTCAGGGAGAGGGGGCATTGATCTTGTAGGAGCGGACTCCGTCCGCGATCGACATCCGGCGCGTGCAGACATCATCGCGGACGGAGTCCGCTCCTACGAATGCTCAATCCCCGCAGCTTGTGCTTCAGCTGGATCCGGCGTGGACCCCGTGCGCCGGAAGTACCGGCTGACGCCGAGGCTTCAACCTGCACTGAACAGTCCCCTCTCCCGCTTGCGGGAGAGGGTTTGGGAGAGGGGCCGTTGATCTTGTAGGAGCGGACTCCGTCCGCGATCGACATCCGGCGCGTGCGGACATCATCGCGGACGGAGTCCGCTCCTACGACCGTGCAATTGCCGCCGATGCGTTCCAGCTAGAACGGCCCACAGCGCACCGCGCCCTGGAAATCCGTCTTCGCCACCAGAGTGCCGTTGGCGTCCGTCAGCAGTGCCAGGGCGCTGCGTAATTGCGGGCGCAGCTCCAGGCGGTAGCGCTGGCCGGCGGCGAAGTCGTCGTAGGTTACCTTGACCCGGCAGGTCAGCTCCGAGGGGTCGGTCATCTGGCCCATGCCGCCGCCGCTGGAGACTTCGTACTGGAAGCGCACCACCAGGTCGTGGCGCCCCGGCGTCACCTGGTAGAAGCGGCCGTCGGTCACCGACTTGCCGTCCAGGCGCTCGGCCATCAGGGTCTTGCCCGGCGTGGTGTAGAGGTCGACCCAGGCCATCTGCGGGTCGTGGGCGGGCAGCGGGCTGGCGCAGCCGGCGAGCAGGGCGAGGCTCAGGGAAAGCGGGCCAGGCAGGTAGCGCGGAGGCATGTTGGTTCACCGTGGGATGGGCTCATCCCACAGCATACCCCGCTCAGGCCTTGGCGCAGCCCCGTTCGCGACCGCGAGCGATCTCGCCGCCCTGGGCGTCGTAGAGCTTGGCCCAGGGGCGGAAGCCGATGCTGCCGGTCTCCAGGCGGTAGCGCTGGCCGGCGCTGAATTCCTTGTATTGCACCGTCATTTCGCAGTCGCGCCACAGCGCCTCGTCCACCGGGCCGATATCCACAGGTTCTACCTGGAACTGGAAGCGCACGCGCAGTTCGTGGGAGCCCGGGTCGACCTCGAAGTAGCGGGTGCTGGACCATTCCTTGTTGTCCACTTCCATGGCCGCCAGGTCGCTCTGGCTATTGGTATCCAGATCGACCCAGGCGCGGTTCGGGTCCGGCTGGGGCATCAGCATCGAACAGCCGCTCAGGGCGAGCAGGCCGGCAGGTATGAGAAGGGCGCGCATCGGGGGTGGCTCCTGGGTCAAGGGGGGCGGCAGCGAGCGGACCAGGCGCTGTGCTATGTTCCGCGCATGCCCTTCCGCCTTCTTATCCCGACACTCGACCGCCGCCTGTGCCGCTGGGTTCCCTGCCTGGCCATCTGGGCGCTGAGCGGTTGTTCCACCGTGGGTTATTACGGCCAGTTGGCGGACGGCCAGTTGCGCCTGCTTGCCGCCCGCGAGCCGGTGGCTGAAGTGGTCGCCGACCCGACCCGCGACCCTGCGCTGCGCCAGCGCCTGGAACTGTCCCAGGAGGCGCGCGCCTTTGCCAGCGCCGAGCTGGGTCTGCCGGACAACCAGAGCTACCGCCTCTACGCCGACATCCATCGGCCCAACGTGGTGTGGAACGTGTTCGCTACGCCCGAGCTGTCGCTGCAGCCGCTGACCCACTGCTTCCCCATCGCCGGCTGCGTGGCTTATCGCGGCTACTACGGTGACAAGGGCGCGCAGGCCGAGGCGAAGCGCCTGAAGGAGCAGGGGCTGGATGTCTATATTGGCGGCGTGGAGGCCTATTCGACCCTTGGCTGGTTCGACGACCCGATCCTCAGCAGCATGCTGCGCTGGGGCGACCAGCGCCTGGCCGAGACGATCTTCCACGAGCTGGCGCACCAGAAGTTCTATTTGCCCGGTGACACCGCCTTCAACGAGTCCTACGCCTCCTTCGTCGAGGAAGAAGGCGGCCGCCGCTGGCGCGCTGCGCGCAACCTGCCGGATGAATCGCCGCTGCTGGCCGAGCAACGCAAGCGCTTCACCCAACTGGTGCTCGATACCCGCGAGCGCTTGCAGGCGCTGTATGCCAGCCCGCGCAGCGACGCGCAAAAGCGTGCCGGCAAGGCCGCCGAGTTCGAGCGCTTGCGCCGCGACTACGCGCAGATGCGCGATCATGACTGGGGCGGCAAGGCGCCGTTCGACGCCTGGGTCAACGGGCCGATGAACAACGCCAAGCTGTTGCCCTTTGGCCTCTACGACCAGTGGGTGCCTGCCTTTGCGGCGTTGTTCAGGCAGGTGGGCGGGAACTGGCCGGCGTTCTTCGCGCGAGTGGAAAAGCTTGGGGCGTTGCCGCCAGCGGAGCGCAAGGCGGCGTTGGAGAAGCTGAAAGCCGGGGAGTTCGTCAGCTTCCAGTAATGTTTTCGGGGAACCGGTTCGCGCAAGGCCATGACGTGTAGGAGCGAGCTTGCTCGCGAACCGATACCTGACGGCGGCGGCGCGCCTTACGCCCGCTCCACTCCCGGCATCTTCCACACCCCGCCCACCACTTCCTGCTCTGGCCCGTAGATACGCAGGATGACGTTGAACGGCCCCCGCTGCGTCGACGGCAGCCAGTTGGCTTCCTGCGCCTTGCCGGGTGAATCCGCCTGGATGTACAGCGTTACTCCGCCGTCTGCGTCGCGCACGAGGTGGTCGCGGCTGCTCAGGCAGTAGCGCTGGATCGGGTTGTCCACCAACTGGCGGTCCGGCAGATCGTAGAGCGTGATCGACCAGAACTCCTTCGCCGGCGGCAACGCGCCCGGTGCGAAGCGCAGGCGATAGCGCTGGCCGCCCACCAGCGGTTGCTGGCTGCTGTCGCTGCGCGTGCCGAAATAGATCGCCTCCTCCACACTGTTGCCGTAGATGCCGCTGGCCGCCGCCGCGGCGCGGGCCAGGTAGTTGTTGTGCATCGCCGCGCGGGTTCCGAACAGGCCGGCGGATGAGCGTAGCGTGGCGCCTTTCGCCTTCAGTTCCGCTACGCCCTGCTGGATGCCGGCGCCCAGCGCCTGGCGCTGTTCGGGCGACAGTGCGGCCGGGTCGAACCGCAGCCCCGCGCCGATGCCGAGCCGGGCAAAACGCTCGCGCAGCTCGATTTCGCTCGGGTCCACCGGGCAGAAGGCGAGGATCTGGTTCAGGTGCGCGATGAAGGCCGGGCCGAGGTCTCGGGGATATTCCCAGGGCAGCCAATTCACCGCTGGCGCGCCGACCGGCGCCGGACGGCCGGCGAACTCGTGCAGCGGGCGCAGACGGTACTGCTGTTGCAACTCGCGCACGGCGGGCAGGTCGTTGGCATCGCGCAGGCCGGTGCGGCCCAGGATCATGGCGATCTGCGTTTCGCTGCGTAGCACCTGGCGGATGCCCGCGGGTGTACTGCCTTGCCAGTCCGGCCCGGCAATCAGGAAGTCGCCGGCCTCGCGGCCGGTGCTGAGCACGCCGACGTAGCCGAAGTTGAACGTGTATTGGTCCACCAGTTGGTGCACGTAGTAACGGTCCTCGGGCACAGCAGGCACGCTGAGCACCCAGGGCTCGGCGCGCAGGTCGAGCCAGGCCCAGGAGTAGGGCGTGTCGTTGTTGGGCGTGACGATGTCGCGGTTCTTCGGCGTGAACAGTTCGCTGTAGTGGCGGAACACGCCGAAGCCGCCGACATACTCCGGCGATTTCACATCGAGCGCCTGCTTCTGCATCGTCTGGTAGTGCATCAGCATCGGGTAGGCATAGAGCCACGCCTGGCGGACGGTTTCCTGGTCAGTGGATGTCTCGGGCATGGCCGGATCACTCGTCTGGGAAGAGGCCGCGAGCAGCCAGTCGGGAAGCGTCAGGCCGAAGCCGAGCGCACCGCTGGCGCCGATGAGACGGCGGCGGGTCAGGATCGGGTTCATGGCTACTCCTTGCTGGTGATCGCGTTGCTGGCGATGGGCTGGACGGCCGGCGGCTGGTATTCGCCCTTGAGCGCCTTTGCCTGCGGCAGGTACATGCGCAGGATCAGGTTGAACGGCCCCGGCGGTGCCGGCAGCCAGTTGTCGGTGCTGGCCGGCCGGGCATGCTGGATGGTCAGGGTCAGGCCGCCATCGGCGTCTTTCTTCAGGTCGCTGGCGCTATTGATGGCGTAGCGGTTGAGCGGGTTCGCCGCGAGCATCTGGGTCTTGCCGTCGTAGAGCGTGACGGACCAGAAGGCATCCACCGGCGGCAACTGGCCCGCAGCGAAGTGCAGACGATAGGCACGACTGCCGTCGAGCGCCTGTCCGGCGGCGTCGACACGGGTGAGCGGGTACATCGCTTCGGCGGGGTCGTTGGCATAGATGTACTTCCAGGCGACCGCCGCGCGCGTCAGGTCGTCGTTGCCGTAGTGGCCGATGTTGGTCGGCGAGTTCTGCCAGCCATTGACCGGCGCGGCGAAGCGCTCGGTGGCGGCGACGATTTTTTCGCGCCCGGCCTCGGCGCCCTGCTCCACCGCCTGGGCGATGTCCGCCGGCAACTGTGTGGCGTCGAAGGGATTGCCGGTGCCCACGCCGATCTGCGCGAACTGCTTCAAGCGCTCCTGTTCTTCCGGGCTCCAGGCATGCCAGGCGGAGAGGCCGTTGAAGTCGATGAAGACGTTTTCCGCTGGGCCTTCCTTGGTCGGCAGGTACTGCGGCACGTCGATCTTGTGCGGCAGCAGCGTGGGCTTGGTGCTGCGCAGCTTGTAGCCGTCCATCACGGCCTTGGCGGCGTCGAGGTCGGCTTCTCCATCGACCGCAGTGCGGCCGAGCAGGAAGACGATGCGGCTGGGCGAACGGATCACCTTGCCGTTGAAGTCCTCGGGTGTCTTGCCGTCCCAGTCGGGACCGGCGATCAGGAAACTGCCCGCGTCGCGCCCGGTGGCGCGGGTGCCGATGTAGTCGAGGTTGTTGGTACGCATGTCGATCAGCTGGAAGCTGTAGTAGCGCTGCGGAACCGCCGGCACGCTGAGCAGCACCGGATGTTCGCGCAGATCGAGCAGCGCATAGGAGTAGAGCGTGTCGTTGTTCGGCGAGACCACGGTGCGGTCTTCCGGGCCGAGCAGCGTGGTCTTGTTGTACAGGTAGTTCACCGGCAGCTTGGCGGCGATGGCTTGCAGGGTCTTGCCGTGCTCGGCGGTGGCGAAGGCGAACAGGTAGGCCTGCTCGGCCAGGTCGCGGGCCTGTTGCGGCGTCGGCCCGGCGGCCCAGGCGTGGCCGGCGAACAGGGGAAGCAGGGCGAGTGCGGGCAGCCAGTGGCGCATGAGGTCTTCCTCGTTGTTCTTGTTGGCATGTCGCCGGCCAGAGTGCTCCACGGCGCTGCGCTCACAGTTAGCGCCAGCGGACAGAAAACGATCATCGCCGCTGGCGCACTACTCCGCGCGATCCGGGCTATGCAGCGGCAAATCCAGCTGCACCCGTCGCCGCAGCCAGGGACTGGGCCGGTAGCGTGCCTCGCCGTAGCAGGCCTGCAGGCCCTGGAGGATGGTGAGGATGCGCGCCGCGCCGTAGTGCTCGCCGAAGGCCAGCGGGCCCAGGGGATAGCCCAGTGCCAGTTGCACCGCGCGGTCCAGCGTCACTGGCGTAGCGATGCCGCGCAGGGCGATCTCGCAGCCCAGGTTGACGATGCCGGCGACCACCCGCTGGCTGATAAAGCCGGGCGAGTCGTTGATCACTTCCACCGGCACGCCGTCGCTGCCCAGCGCCTGGCGCGCCTGCGCCTCCAGCGCCGGGTCGAGCGCCGGCTGGCGCATCAGCACGCGGCGGCGGTCCAGTTCGGTGAAGGTCTCCAGCGCCAGGCTGCGTTCCGGCGGCAGGCCGAGGGCGTCGATGCGCGTGCTGGCATCCACGCCCAGCGGAGTGACCAGGCAGATGGCGCGCGACGACGGCGCCTCGCCGGTCTCCAGCACCACGCCGCCCAGGGTGAGTATTGCCGCCACGCGGTGGCGCAGCTCCGGGTCCTGGCTGTCGAGCCAATAGGGGCGATTGAGCAGCACGGTTTCGTACTGCTCTTGCGGCTCACGCACCGGCTGGCCGTCGCGGTAGCGGTAGAAGCCCTCGCCGCTCTTGCGCCCCAGCAGGCCGCCGGCGACACGTTGCGCGGCCAGGGGCGACGGAGTGTAGCGTGGGTCCTGGTAGAACTGTTGGTAGAGCGACTCCATCACCGCGTGGGAAACGTCCAGGCCGGTCAGGTCGAGCAGCTCGAAGGGCCCCATGCGAAAGCCCACGCCGTCACGCAGGATGCGGTCGATCTGCGCCGGGCTGGCAATGCCTTCGCCGAGGATGCGCAGCGCTTCGGTGCTGAAGGCGCGGCCGGCGTGGTTGACGATGAAGCCAGGGCTGTCCGGCGACACCGCCGGGTAATGCCCGGCCTGCTCCGCCAGTCGGCTCAGGCGGCGCACGACCGACTCGCTGGTGCGCTGGCCGCGCACCACCTCGACGATGCGCATCAGCGTCACCGGGTTGAAGAAATGGAAGCCGGCGACCCGTTCCGGGCGCTGGCAGCGCGCGGCGATACGGGTGACCGAGAGCGATGAGGTGTTGCTCGCCAGCACGGCATCCGGCGCCACGCGTTTTTCCAGCTCGGCGAGCAGCGCCTGCTTGGCGCCCAGGTCCTCGATGATGGCCTCGACCAGCAGGTCGCAGTCGGCCAGTTCGTCGAGGCTGTGGGTCGGCAGCAGGCGTTGCATCGTCGCGCCGAGTGCGTCAGGGCTGAGCTTGCCCTTGGCCACCGAACGCTCCAGCAGTTCGCGGTTGAAGGCCAGGGCCTGCTCCACGGTCTGCGGGTTGCTGTCGTACAACCGCACCGGCAGGCCGGCACTGGCGAACAGCTGGGCGATGCCGCGGCCCATGGCCCCGGCGCCGATGACGCCGATACGGTGGAAGGACTCGGTCATGCTGCGGCTCTCGTCGTGCGCACCTGCATCAACCATAGACGTTGTGCTCACACGGTGGCCCTTTTCGCCAGCTCCAGATCGCGCAGCTGACGGCGCAGCAGTTTGCCGACACTGGTCTTGGGCAGCTCGTCGAGCACCTCGACGAAGCTCGGCACCTTGTAGCCGGTGAGGTGCTCCCGGCAGTGGGCGATGATCTGCGCTGGCGCCAGGGAATCGTCCTTGAGGCTGACGAACAGCTTCACCGACTCGCCCTTGCGCTCGTCGGGCACGCCGATGGCCACGCACTCGCGCACGCCCGGGTGGCGCATCACTGCGTCCTCCACTTCGTTGGGGAACACGTTGAAACCCGAGACCAGGATCATGTCCTTCTTGCGGTCGACGATCTTGAGCATGCCGTCGGCGTCCAGTTCGGCGATGTCGCCGGTCTTCAGCCAGCCGTCCTCGGTCAATACCTGGGCGCTCTCCTCCGGGCGCTGCCAGTAACCCTGCATGACCTGTGGGCCGCGCAGCCACAATTCGCCGGGCTGGTCGGGGCCGGTGTCGTTGCCCTCCTCGTCCACGGTGCGCAGCTCGGTGTCCACCAGCGCCTGGCCGACGTAGCCCTCACGATACGGGCTGAGCAAGGTACCGGTGGAGACCACCGGGGAAGCCTCGGTCAGGCCGAAGCCTTCGCGCACCGGCGCACCGGTCGCCGCTTCCCAGCGCCGGCCCACTTCGCGGTTCAGCGGCGCACCGCCGGAGGTCACCCACTTCAGGTGGCTGAAGTCGATGGCGGGGAAATCCGGGTGGTTCATCAGGCCGACGAACAGGGTGTTGATCCCGCTCATCAGGGTGAAGGGATAGCGGCGCATGGCGCCGATGATCTCGTCGAGATTGCGCCCATCGCGGATGAATACCGTGTGCAGGCCCATGCCCACCGAGCTCAGCAGGTTCGTCGAGAACGCCATGATGTGGTAGAGCGGTAGCGGCGCGATGCGCACGTCGCTGGCCGGCTCCAGCAGGCCGGGGCGCAGGAACAGTTCCAGGGTCTGCACGACGTTGGCGATCAGGCTGCGGTGGCTGAGCATCGCGCCCTTGGAAACGCCCGTGGTGCCGCCGGTGTATTGCAGCAGCGCGAGGCGATCCAACCCCGGCTCGGTGTCCACAGGTGGCGCGTCGGCGCCCAGGCGCAGGGCCTGCTGGAAGCGCGTGCAGTCGGCTTCGTCACTGTCGAACTGCGGACGTTCGATGTCGTCGATCGAGGTCAGCAGCACCTGCCGCACCTCGCTGTGCGCCTGCACGCCACGCAGCAGCGGCAGCAGGCGGTCGAGCAGGAGCACGGCAATGGCGCCGGAGTCGGCCAACTGGTGGCGCAACTCGCTCGCGGTGTACTGCGGGTTGGTGTTCACCAGTACCACGCCGGCCTTCAGTGCGCCGAAGGTGGCGATGGGGTACTGCAGGGAGTTGGGCAACATCAGCGCCAGGCGCTCGCCTGGTTTCAGGCCGGCGTGGTGGCGCAGGTAGCGGGCGAAGGCGTCGGCTTGGCGCTCGAGTTCGGCGAAGGTGAGATGACTGTCGCCGCAGGAGAAGGCGAGGCGTTCGGGAAACTCGCGACAGGCATCGCGCAGCAGGTCGTGGAGGTTCTGGTAGCCGTGACGGGCGATCTCGCGGGCTACGTGACCGGTCGGTTGAGCGGACATCGACTTCTCCGTTGCTTTTCCGAGCCTGGATCGGCTCTGGCTTCGAATTGTTGTTCTGCACAGCGAAACAGTGTGTCGAAATCGATGGTATGCGATAGGCTAGCTGCGTGCAATGAGCGCACGCGGACCGCTGCGAGGCGAGGGGGCTATCTGCTATCGTTCGCCCGCGCCGCGCGTGGCGCCGCAGAAATGATCCCGCCGAGGCCCCATGAGCGACGAAGTCGAAGACAGCAGCAACCCCAAGGACCGCAAGTACGTCGAGGCCCTCGCCCGCGGCCTGGATGTGCTGCGCGCCTTCACCCACGGCTCGGTGGTGCTCGGCAACCAGGAAATCTCGCGGATCACCGGCCTGCCCAAGGCAACGGTGTCGCGCATGACCTACACCCTGACCCAGCTCGGCTACCTCTGCTACTCGCAGCAGCACGAGAAGTACCAGCTGGATTCCGGCGTGCTGGCGCTGGGTTACGCCTACGTCTCCAACCTGCGCGTCCGCCAGCTGGCCAAGCCGTACATGGATGCCTTCGCTCGCCGCACCAACACCACGGTCGGCCTGACCTGCCGGGACTGGCTGTCGATGATCTACGTGGAAAACTGCCGTCCGCCGGAAGCCACTTCGCTGCGCATGGACGCCGGTGTGCGCCTGCCATTGGCAACCACCGCCGCCGGCCGCGCCTACCTCGCCGCGACCCCGCAGCAGGAGCGCGAGCACCTGCTGTCGGCGCTGCAGGAGCGGCATGAGGGCGACTGGTCCGTGATGCGTGCCTCGCTGGATGCTTCCTTCGAGGAGTATTACGAGCACGGTTTCTGCCTGTCGCTGGGCGACTGGGACCGTAACGTGCGCGCCGCTGGCGTGCCGCTGCGCCTGGCCGATGGTGGCCTGATGGCGCTGACCTGCGGGGCGCCGTCGTTCCAGCTCAGCGAGGAAACCCTGCGCGGGTCGCTGGCCCATGAGCTGGAGATATTGGCGCGGGATATCGAGAGCCTCGGGGCCTGATTTTTTCCGAGCTTTCGTAGGAGCGGAGCTTCTCCGCGATGCTTTTCGTTTGGGTGTTCTGCGTCGCCTCGGCTTGCGCTGATAGTTTTTTTTTCGCCCCCTCGGGCGCCCACTTTGGAGAGACCCAAAGTGGGCAAAGGTCTTGCCCCTCCATCCGGTTTTTCGCTTGGGGCGAAAAATACCCTCGTTGAGTCGGAATTTCAGGGGCACGCGCTGACGGGCCATCCCTGGCCCGACAGCGCTCTCGCGACATCCATGTCGCTCAACCCCTGAAACTCCGCTTCAACGAGGCCTCCTGAAAGGGGCGCTTCGGAGTGCACAGACATTTCTCTGGAAGTCTTTAGAACCAAAGCCTGAGCTGAGGTGTTTTCTGTAGGAGCGAGCTTGCTCGCGAACAGGCTCGCCGGCAGCGCCAATGCTGGGCGGGTCGCGAGCAAGCTCGCTCCTACAAGGGCAGGTGTATGCGTTACGCCACTTCCATCAACCCCGCGTACACCTTCAGGTGATGGTCGTCGTCACCTAACTGGTGGCTGAGCATCACCAGGCGCTTGGCGTGGTGAGCGAGTACGTATTCCCAGGTCATGCCGATGCCGCCGTGCAGCTGGATCGCCTGTTCCGCCACATAGCGTGCCGCACGGGTGACGATGAACTTGGCGGCGGCCAGGGTGCGGCTGCGCTCGGCGCTGTCGGGCTGGTCGGCGACGCAGGCGGCGAGGATCGCCATGCTGGTGGCCTGTTCCAGCTCGCTGCGCATGTCCACCATGCGGTGCTGCAGCACCTGGAACTTGCCGATGGGGATGCCGAACTGCTTGCGCGTCTTCAAATAGTCCAGGGTCAGCGCGCAGGCTTCCTGCAGGCTGCCGAGGGCTTCGGCGCACTGCGCGGCAAGGGCGCGGCCCTGCTGGTAACGCAGTGCCGGTAGCGCCTCGCCCGGCACGCCGAGGGCTTCGCCAACAGCGCCATCGAGGAACAGCTCACAGGCGCGCTGGCCGTCCACCGTCGGGTACTCGCGGCGGCTGACGCCGCCTTGCTGTGGATCGATGAGGAACAGGCCGATGCCCGCCTCGTCCCGCGCGGTGCCTGCTACTCGAGCCGAAACGAGTATCGCCGTGGCGCTCTGCCCGCCGATAACCACCGCCTTGCGGCCGCTCAGTTTCCAGCTATCGCCGGCCTGCTCCGCGCGGGTCTGCACGTCGTGCAGGTGGTAATGGCTTTGCGGTTCTTCGAACGCGACCGCGAGCTGCGCTTCGCCGCTGGCGATGCGCGGCAGCCAATGGGCCTTCTGCGCATCGCTGCCCAACTGGGCGATCAGCCCGCCGGCGTGCACCACCGATTGCAGGTACGGCTCCAGGCAAAGCCCACGGCCCAGCTCGGTAAGCACCAGCATGCTCTCGACACCACTGCCGAAGCCGCCGTATGCCTCGGGTAGCGCCACCGAAGTCAGCCCCAGCTCGCCGAGCTGGCGCCAGAAGTCAGCGCTGTAGCCCAGCTCGGAGCGGCTGAAGCCTTCGCGCTTGTCGAACGGGTAGGCGTCGCGCACCAGGCGCGCCGCGGTGTCCTGCAGCATCTGCTGCTCTTCGCTCAGTTTGAAGTCCATGGTCAGCCCCTCACAGCTCGAGAATCATCTTGGAGACGATGTTCTTCTGGATTTCATTGGAGCCGCCAAAGATCGACAGCTTGCGCAGGTTGAAGTACTGGCTGGCTGGCGCCGCCGAGTAGTCCGCGTGCAGCGGTTCGGCGCCCAGCTCGAATTCGTCTTCGATGAAGGGCAGCGCGTAGGGGCCGAGCACCTTGCGCAGCAGGTGGCTGATCGCCTGGCGGATTTCCGTGCCCTTCACCTTCAGGATCGAGCTTTCCGCGCCCGGCACACCGCCTTCGCGGGCGGCGGCGAGGATGCGCAGCGTGCTCATCTCGATGGCCATCAGTTGCATTTCCACTTCCGCTACCTGGGCGCGGAACAGCGGGTCTTCGAGCATCGGCTTGCCCTCGCACAGCTCTCGGCCGGCCACGCGCTTGAGGTGCGCGAGCACCGCCTTGGACGCGCCGATGCCGGCCAGGCCGGTGCGCTCGTAGGTGAGCAGGTACTTGGCGCAGGTCCAGCCTTCGTTCTCGCGGCCCACCAGGTTTTCCACCGGTACGCGCACGTTGTCGAAGAACACCTCATTGACCTCGTGCTCGCCGTCCAGGGTGATGATCGGGCGCACGGTGATGCCCGGCGTCTGCATGTCGATCAGCAGGAAGCTGATGCCGCGCTGCTGCTGCGCCTCGGGGTCGGTGCGCACCAGGCAGAAGATCCAGTCGGCGTGCTGGCCGAGGGTGGTCCAGGTCTTCTGGCCGTTCACCACGTAGTGATCGCCGTCGCGCACCGCGCGGGTCTTCAGCGAAGCGAGGTCGGAGCCGGCACCTGGCTCGGAGTAGCCCTGGCACCACCAGTCGGTGCCGTCGAGGATGCGCGGCAGGTAGTGCGCCTGCTGCTCGGGCGTGCCGAACCTGATGATCACCGGGGCGACCATGTTGACGCCGAAGGGGATGGTGCGCGGCGCGCCGAAGGCGGCGCATTCCTCTTCGAAGATGTGCTTCTGCACGGCGTTCCAGCCGGTGCCGCCAAACTCCTCGGGCCAGTGCGTGGCGTACCAGCCCTGTTCGGCGAGCACACGCTGCCAGCGCTGGTGGTCGCCCTTGTTCAGGTGTTTGCCCAGGCGCACCTTGGTGGCGATGTCCTGGGGCAGTTTGCTGTCGAGGAAGTGGCGTACTTCATCGCGGAACGCCAGTTCGTCGGGGGTGAAATGGATGTCCATGGCAGGTCCTCTACAGATCGGCGAAGCAGCGGCCTTCGGCCACCAGGCGTTCGAGCAGTGGTGCGGGTTGCCACCAGGCGCCGAGGCGCTGGTGGAATTCGCGGATTCGTTCGAGCACGCGGGCAAGGCCGACGCTGTCGGCATGGAACAGCGGGCCGCCACGCCAGGCGGGGAAGCCGTAGCCGTTGAGGAAGATCACGTCGACGTCGCTGGCGCGCTGGGCGATGCCTTCGTCGAGGATGTTCGCCGCCTCGTTGATCAGCGCGTAGATGCAGCGCTCGACGATTTCCTCGTCGCTCACCGGCCCACGGGTGATGCCACGGTCGGCCGCGGCCTGCTCCAGCATGGCCGGCAACGCCGGGTTGTCCTGCGGGGCGCGGCCACCCTCGCCGTACTGGTAGAAGCCGGTGCCGCTCTTCTGCCCGAGCATGCCGGCGGCGATCAGGTGGTCGAGCACGGTCGGCAGCGTCTGGCCGGGCTTCAGGTTCGGCCGCTGGCGCGAGCGGATCGCGTGGCTGATGTCCAGGCCGGACAGGTCGCGCACCGCCAGCGGCCCCATGGCCATGCCGAAGGCGCGCAGCGCGCGGTCCACCTGCGCGGGTGTGGCGCCCTCCTCCAGCAGGAACTCGGCCTGGCGGCCGTACTGGAAGATCATGCGGTTGCCGACGAAGCCATCGCACACGCCGACCACTACCGCGACCTTCTTCAGGCGCTTGCCCAGTTGCATCGCGCTGGCCAGCACGGTGTCCGAGGTGGCCTTGCCGCGCACCACTTCGAGCAGGCGCATGACGTTGGCCGGGCTGAAGAAGTGCAGGCCGACCACGTCCTGCGGGCGTTGGGTGAAGGCGGCGATTTCGTCGAGGTCCAGCGAGGATGTGTTGCTGGCGAGAATCGCGCCGGGTTTGCAGGCGACGTCCAGCTGCTCGAAGACCTGGCGCTTCACGTCCAGGCTTTCGAACACCGCTTCGACCACCACGTCCGCATCGCCCAGCGCAGCGTAATCGAGCACGCCGCTGATCAGGCCCATGCGCCGCTCCATCTCCTCGGCGCCCAGGCTGCCACGCGCCACGCTGGCGGCGTAGGTGCTGCGGGCGCGGTCAAGGCCGCGTTGCAGGGCTTCGTCGTTCACCTCCAGCAGCTTGACCGGAATGCCCGCGTTGGCGAAGCACAGGACGATGCCGACGCCCATGGTGCCGCCACCAATCACGGCGGCGTTGCGCACCTCGCGCGGCTGGATGCCGGCCGCCAGGCCTTCGACCTTGGCTGCCTCGCGCTCGGCGAAGAAGGCGTGGATCTGCGCGGCGCGTTGCGGCGACTCCATGCATTGCTGGAACAGCGCACGCTCGCGCACCAGGCCTTCGCGCAGCGGCAATTGGCTGGCGGCTTCCACGGCGTCGATGCAGCGCTGCGGCGCGAACTGGCCGGGCAGGCGCTTGTGCACCTCGCCGCGCTTGTGGGCGATCAGCGCGGCCACGCCGGCTTGCTGCACGCGTTCATTGCGCTCGCCGGTGCGGCGCGGGCCCTTGCCATCTGCCAGCAGGCGCTGGGCGAAGGCGAGGCCGGCTTCGATGAGGTCGCCGTCGAACAGTTCATCGAGGATGGCGTTTTCCAAGGCTTGCGGCGCGCGGATCGGCGCGCCGCTGACGATCATGTCCAAAGCCTTCTCGATGCCGGCCAGGCGCGGCAGACGCTGGGTGCCGCCCGCGCCAGGAAGCAGACCGAGCTTCACTTCCGGCAGGCCGACCTGGGCGTCGCGGTGGGCGATGCGGTAATGGCAGGACAGCGCGACTTCCAGCCCGCCACCCAGCGCGGTGCCATGGATCACGGCAACGCTGGGTTTGGTCGAACCTTCGATGATCTCGACCACTTCCGGCAGCGAAGGCGCCTGCGGCGGCTTGCCGAACTCGCGGATATCGGCGCCGGCCATGAAGGTGCGCCCGGCACAGACCAGCACCACCGCGCGCACCTGCGGATCGGCCTCCGCCTGTTGGAAGGCGGCGAGCAGGCCAGCACGGACGGCTTGTCCGAGGGCATTCACCGGTGGGTTGTCGACCGTCACCAGGGCTATCTCGCCCCGGCGTTCGAGCAGTACCGCTTCTGACATGCTGTGCTCCGTTTAGACTTGTTTTAACGGAATGATGTTTCGCTGTGCAGAATACGGTGTTGATTTTTGCTTGTCGATAGGACGGACCAGCTCTTTGTAGGAGCGAGCTTGCTCGCGAACAGATTTGCCGGTGGCTCTGATGTTGGGTGGTTCGCGAGCAGGCTCGCTCCTACAAGGGGGCTCTTGCGCTCAGGCTTGCCCGCACCTCAGTCCTCTTCCACAAAACAAAAACGCCCTCTCCGGATTTCCGGAGAGGGCGCAACCGCCCCGGCTACGCCCAGCCGGGACAAGGGAGCGGAAGCCCTACTTCGCCCAGCGCCGCAGCTCCGATGGCGTGTAGTCACTCATCTTCGCGTGCTGGCCGGTTTTCAGGTCGCTGTTTTCCTCGTTCATCAGGCCGTTGACGAAGTAGCGCCCGCTGATGAGGTCGTAGGCCGCGGCCAGGGCTTCGTAGGTGAACTGCTTGTCGTAGTACGGCATGGCGTGGGACTGGTAGTTGCGCCACAGCTCGCCGCGGCTGTCGTAGAACTCGCCGAGGACGATGCTCCAGCTGTCCTCGTCGAGGTAGTAGCGGCGCTTGCTGTAGACGTGGCGCGCGCCGGCCTTGAGGGTGGCTTCGACAACCCACACGCGGTGCTTCTCGAAGCGCGCCAGGTCCGGGTTGAGGTGGCCGGTCTTGAGGATATCGGCGTATTTCACCGAGCGGTCGTACAGGCGGAAGCTGTTGTACGGTACGAACAGTTCCTGCTTGCCCGTCAGCTTCCAGTCGTAGCGGTCCGGCGCGCCGTTGAAGCCGTCGAGGCTGTCGGCGGTGATCATGCCGTCGCTGTAGCGCGCGCTGTTGTCATAGGCGATCAGCGGGGCACGGCGTACGCGGCGCTGGCCGGGGATGTACTGCCAGGCGGCGCGCGGTTCGGCCATCTGGTCCATGGGCTCGTGGGACAGCACCGCCTCGCCGGATAGCCGTGCCGGTTCCAGCACGCGGGTCTTGAACAGGTAGAGCAGGTTGGCGTCCTGCGGCAGGTCGTCGATGGTTTCGGCGTAGTTCATCTCGGTCTGCGAGCGGACCAGGGCGAAGACGCCGTTCTCCTTCACGTTGGCCGAGCTGAAAGTGCGCGAGAGGCTGCCGCCGCGGTAGCGGGTGATGTGATTCCACAGCGCTTCGACGCCTTCCCTGGGCAGCGGGAAGGGCACGCCGCGGTGGTAGTTCAGTACACCGTTGCCGCCGTCGGCGAGCTTGCTCTGCTCGGCGTTACGGCGGGTTTCGGCGTTGATCTCGTCGGGTAGCCGGGCGCTGCGATGGCTGGGGTAGACGTTGATCCTGTAAGTCGCCGGATAGCGCTTGAACATCGCCTGCTCGCCGGGGCTGAGCCACTGGCTGTACTGCCCGGCGTTGGCCGGAGTGATGGTGAACAGGGGCTTCTCGCTGGCGTAGGGATCGGCGTAGCCACCCTTGGCGTCGACCTGCCCGGCGTCGGGTTTCAGGCCGCCGTCCCAGGCGGGGATGCTGCCGTCGGCGTTGCCGGCTTTTTCCGCACCGGTCGGGGTCAGCTTGCCGCCCAGGTCGGCGGCCGTGTTGGCGTGGGCGTTGAAGGCCAGGCCCATGGCGAGCGCCAGGGCAGTGATTGGCATGAGTTGCATCGGCAGGTTCCTCAGAAGTCGACCTTGGCGCTGACGCTGTAGAAGTCGCGGTCGTCGAGCGTGCTGTATTTGTTGGTGCCGAAGAAGGTGTTGTAACCGAACTCCAGGCTGTAATCGTTGAGGTAGTTGAAGGCCAGCGACAGGCCGGCGGCCATCTGCCCTTCCTGGAACGGCCCGCCCGGATCGTAGGAGTAGCCTTCGACGTCGTGGCGGAAGTTCAGGCTGGGCAGCATGTTCACCCCTGGCAGCACGTCGCTGTATTCCAGGCCGGCGCGCAGGCGGTAGCCCCAGGACCAGGGCGTGGTGAATCCATCGTCGGTGCAGTAGCGGTTGGTCACGCCGCTGGCGACGGTGTTGCACGTCGTGCCGTTGAGCGGCGCGCTGCGGCCAAAGGCTGCGTTGCGCCCCAGGGGCTCATCGCCGACATCACCCACGTGCACCACGCCGGCCTCGCCGAGCAGCGTCAGGCGGGTGGCGCCCAGTACGTTGTCGATGATCTGGGTGGCGGAAGCGGTCATCTGCCACACCGGCTTGCGCTCCCAGCCGTCCAGGGTCTGGCCGGTGGTGGTGGCGCTGGCCGGAATCCCCTCGATGGCCGAACTGCCGGATGGCCCGGTGATCATCGCGACGTTCATGTCGGGGCCGTTGTAGGCCACAGGCATGTTCGGTCGGTAGCTCAGCTCCGCCGCCAGCGAGGTACCCCAGCCTGGCAGTGCACCGTTGATGCTCAGGCCGTAGAGGTGGATGTTCTCCGGAAAGGCGGCGGCATATACCGGGCCCTGCACGCGGCCGATGGGGAAGTTGCCGGGCTTGCTGGCGTCCCGCGCGGTGAGCTGCAGGTACGGCAGGCGCGCGTGGTAGTTGACGTAGTAGAAGGCCGCCTCGGCATCGTTCAGCGAGCTGATCAGGGTGCGCAGGGCGACGCCCCACTGGCCCTGGTCGGACGGATCCTGGTCGTCGCCGTGGGAGGCGTACAGACCGCTGGCCTGCATCTGCGCGTCGGTCTGCACCTGGCTCAGGTACAGCGGGCCACAGCCGGGCTGGATGACATCGCTGGTGGCGAAGAAGGTGCCGCAGCCGTCGAGCACGCTGGGGCGCCAGTTGTACTGGTAGAAGCCTTCCAGGTTGACCTTGTCGGTCAGCCCGAGGTTGAAGGAGAGCATCTCCACCGGCAGCTGGCCTTCCTTGATGTCCACCCCGGGTTTGTTGAAGGCGCTGTAGTCCAGCGGGTTGATCACGTTGATGCCGTTCTGGATCAGGATCGCCTCGCCCCAGGACATCACCTGCTTGCCGAGCTTGAGGTTGAGCGGATGCTCGTCGACGTCGAAGTCCTTCCACACGTAGGCATCGAGGGTATCGAAGCCGTGGTAGCGCGCCAGGGTCGGCCAGCCGCTGTCGTCGAAGTCCTTGAAGCGGCCGTCGCCGGTTTCGTAGGCGTGGTCGTACCAGTACTTGACGCGGACGAAGGCGCCCTGCCCCTGGCCGTCGAGACTGAAGTCGGTGAGGCCCTTGAACATCTGCGAGATGGGGTCGCCCTTCTTGAAGTTCAGGCGGTTGTCGTCGGCGCTCACGCTGCTGCCGTCGGCGTTCTCGATGTGCTGCGCCTGCACCGCGTTGGCGTGGGTCATCAGGTGCCGGTCCGGGTCCTGCGCGGACCAGCTGGCGCCCAGGCTCAGGGTGGTCTTGGTCGACAGGCTCCAGTCGTCGTTCAGCTCGAAGGTGGTGGCCTGCGCCGGGATGGCGCTGCCCACCGCGAGGACAAGCAGGAGAGGTTTGCAGTGTTGGCACCGCCCCAGAAGCGGAATGGGGGCAGGGGCCGGATGGATTCTTGTCATTATGGGCTCCGGATGGGTAGTACCGCGGGCCCACCTTGCCGGGCGCGGGCCGTTGGGCCGCAAGCCGGGAAAGACAAAAACCGATCATCCTGCGCTGCGCCGGTGCCGCCTCGCCGCCTCAGGAATGCCCCAGGCGGAACTGCTTGGGAGTGATGCCGAAGCGCTTGCGGAAGGCGCGGATGAAGTTGCCGCTCTGCCGATAGCCGATGCGCTCGGCAATGCGTTCGATGGGCTGGTCGGAGGAGCGCAGCCAGATGCGCGCCAGGTTCAGGCCATCGCCCTCGCCGGCTTCCCGCGTACCGCACCATTGGCGCCGCAGGCTCTGATAGAGGAACTCGTTGGCGCCGGCCAGTGGCGTATCCAGCAGCGCGGTGGGTAGCGCCAGGTGCGGGGCATGGCTCGTGCGCCACGGCACGCCCCATTGCGTCAGCACTTCGCCGCAACGCTGACGCGGGCCAATGCCGGCTTCGATGAAGGTAGCGCGCGGCAAGCGGCCCACGCGGCGGGCGATGTTGCGGATCAGCGTCAGCTCCGCCGCATCGAGCCCGAAGTGATGCAGCTGCTGGCTCACCGGCGTGAGCGTTAGCCGGGTGGCATCGCCGTCTTGCGTCAGGCTTACCTCCACGCAATTGGTCACCGACGGCACGTGCTCGCAGAAGGCCGCGAGGCTGGCGCCCAGGGTGGGCGCCGAGTCCAGCAGGATGTTCAGCCCTTGCAGGCAGTGAGTGGCCATGCCGTTGACGAGCTCGCAACCGAACTGCGGGTTGCCGCTGGCGCGCTCGCATTCGCGCCAGAGCGATTCCATCTGCTCGACTGGAACGCGGGCGCGGTGGTCCGCCAGCAACGCCTCGGCGATCCCGGCGCGCGCCCGCAACTCGCCGGCACTCAGCCCAAGGCGGGTGGCGTGCAGCAGGATGGTGCTGGCAAAGGCACTGGAAGCGAACAGCAGGACGGACATGGCGATGGACCGGAGCGGCGACCGGTTTACTACATCAGCTCCCTCTGCTATCCATCAAATTCATTCGACTCAACACTTTGATGCGCAGGATGCATGATGGAATTGAGACAGCTCCGCCACCTGGCCGCCCTCGCCGATTTCCAGAACTTCCAGCGCGCCGCCGACGCCATTGGCCTCAGCCAGTCGGCGCTGAGCCGCAGCATCCAGACTCTGGAGCGCGACCTGGACTGCGAGCTGGTGGATCGCCAGAGCCGTGAATTCCGCCTCACCGGCCAGGGCCAACTGGTGCTTCAGCACGCCCGCCGCCTGCTCGCCGGAACGCGCTCGCTGCGCAATGAACTGGAGCAGTACAACGGCCTGAATGCCGGCGAGCTGCGCTTCGGCTGCGGCCCCTACCCCGCCCAGTTGCTGGTGCCCGAGGCGATGGCGGATTTCATCCGCGCGCACCCGGCCATAAACGTCGGTTTCCTCATGGGAGACTGGCTGCAGATGGCCCAACTGCTCAAGGAAGAGCAGGTGGAATTCTTCGTCGGCGACGCCCGCGAGTTCGCCGGCAATCCGGACTATCAGGTGCGTTGGATGGACCTGCGCCCGGGCCGCTTCTTCTGCCGTGTCGGTCACCCACTGGCCCTGCGCCCGACGCTGAAACTGGGCGAGCTGCTCGACTACCCGCGCGTCGGCACACGCATCCCGCCGCCGCTGCGCAAGGTGCTGGCCGAGGTGATCGGCGAGCGGGATTTCCACATGAACGTGGAGTGCGCGCAGTTCGCCGCCATCCTGCACATCGTCGCGCGCTCCGACGCCGTCGGCCTGGCCGCGGTGGAGGCTTTGCACGACCCGGTGCAGCGCGGCGAAATCGCTCTGTTGCAGATCACCGACGTCCCGCAGGATCGTCCTGAATTACGCCTGCACTACGGCATCGTCAGCCGCGCCGGCTACGGACTTTCACCGGCGGCCCAGGCGATGGTGGAAGCGATCTACGCGGCCGATCGGCGGCTGCCACGTGGGGCGAAAGCCTAGCAGTGCGCGATGGCGATTCAGGAGCGGGGATGCTTCGCGAGCAAGCTCGCTCCTACAGGCCCCCGCGCGCTCCTTGTAGGAGCGAGCGTGCTCGCGAACCGCGCGGCACCAGGCCATCGCGAGCGCAGCCTGCTCCCACGTCCAGGGCTTTAGCGTGCTCCTCGCTCCTGCAGGTCCCCGCACGCTCCTTGTAGGAGCGAGCTTGCTCGCGAACCACACGGCATAGGGCCACCGCGAATGCAGTCTGCTCCTCCGCCCAGTGCTTTATTTGCGTGCTTCTCGCTCCTCCAGGCCCCCGCGCGCTCTTTGTAGGAGCGAGCTTGCTCGCGAACCGCGCGGCACAGGGCCATCGCGAGCGCAGCCTGCTCCCACGTCCAGGGCTTTTGCGTGCTCCTCGCTCCTCCAGGCCCCCGCGCGCTCCTTGTAGGAGCGAGCTTGCTCGCGAACCACGCGGCACCAGGCCATCGCGGACGGAGTCCGCTCCTACGCTCCCTGGGGATGTTGGGTGCTACTGGCGACCAACAGATCGCCATGCAGCTCGCAGTAGCACTCGTCATTCCAGCCATAGTGCGGATCGCGGCAGATCGAATGGCGCACCGGGCCGGTGGTGCCGGGCTTGCGGGTTTTCAGGCTGTCGCGCAGGGCGGCGTAGATCGAGCCGGGCTGTGGCCAGTCGGTAAGCACAGGCCCCTCGCCCAACTGGTTTCCAGCGCGCAGCTCCGCGCGCAGGATTGCATCGAGTTCCGGGCAAAGGCTGGCGGTGGGCGGTCGTCTCATGGAATTCCCTGCTCAAAGGCTGCAAACCCATGGGACATTATCCAGGGTTTGCGCGTGCCGGAACGGAAACGGCAGATGTTATTGGCTAGCGCTGCGCACCCGACCGTTGCGACGGTTTCGGCAGGCCGGCGAACGCGACCTGCACCTGGCGAATCGCCCGCTCCATGGCCTGCTCGAAGCGGTAGCGATTCTCCACGTACAGGCACAGCTCGATGGCGATCGGCTGCTCGATGGGCAGCGGGCTCTGGCATAGGCCCAGCTGCGTCGCGACGCGGCTGGGCAGGGTCAGGCCGTAGGGGCGCTGATCGGCGATCAGACGCGCCGCCAGCGCGCTCTGCAGGGTCAGCGCGATGTGTCGGCGCTGCCCGCGCAGGCCCAGCTCAAGGTCCACTGGCCCCAGGCCGTCGCGGCGCTGGGATACCTGGATCTGCGGCACCTTCAGGTACTCCTCCAGGGTGCGCGGCGGCTGCGCGAGAGCAGCGCCGTGGGCAAACACGAAGTGATCGCCGAGTAGCGGAATCTTGCGGATGCCCGCTTGCCGGGAAAGCGGTTGGTCGATGTCGATCAGCAGGTCGAGCTTGCCGCCGGTGAGTTCCTGCAATGCATCGCGCCGGCGGCTCTGGTAGAAGCGTGGCTGCCAGTCGATGCCGGGGTCTTCCAGCAGCGCCTCCAGCAGCAGCGGCTGGAACGCCTCCGGGCAACTGATGCGCAGACTGCGTGCGACGGGCGCAGCATGGGCGGCGGGTGTATGGGCCAGGGCTTCGCGCAGGGCGTCCAGCGCCTCGCGGATCGAGCCGGAAAGCCGGTGCGCCACGAGCGTCGGCGCCACGCCCAGGTGGGTCTTGATGAACAGCGGGTCGTCGCACAGCAGGCGCAGGCGACGCAGGGCGTTGCTCATCGCCGGTTGGGTCAGGCCCATCACCTCGGCGGCGCGAGTGATGCTGCGCTGGTGGTAGATGGCGTCGAAGGCCAGCAGCAGGTTGAGGTCCAGTTGGCGAAGGTCGAGCATGGTGGGCACCGCGGCGAGCGCTGAAACGAGCGGCGCATGCTAGTGAGCGCCCTGCCCCGCGCCGCCAGCCCTACAGGACAATTTCCGATCATCGCGACGCTTCGCCGACAGGCGTGGTGCCGGCATTCGTCCGGTGAATGCGCTTCGGCGATGGGCGCCGGGCTTGGCATAGTGGAGGCCACCACTCGCGGGAGGGCGCGCCATGAATGAGTTCGAACAGCAGCTGCTGGCGGTCAACGACATCCAGCTCAGCGTCTACAGCTGCGGCCCGGAAGGCGGCAAGCCGGTCTGGCTCCTGCACGGTTTCCCCGAGTGCTGGCATTCCTGGCAGCACCAGATGCGCGCCCTCGCCGCTGCCGGCTACCGGGTGTATGCCCCGGAGATGCGCGGTTATGGCCAGACCAGCGCGCCCGCCGAGGTGGATGCCTACGATGTGCTGACACTCTGCGCGGATATCCAGGGGGCAATGGACGCCCTGGGCCACGAGCGCGTGGCCATGGTCGGCCACGACTGGGGTGCGCCGGTGGCGTGGCACCTGGCGCTGCTGGAGCCGCAGCGTGTCGAGGTGCTCGCCACGCTCTCGGTGCCCTTCGCAGGCCGCGCCAAGCGCCCTGCGGTGGAGATCATGCGTGAAGTCTTCGCCGGCAAGTTCTTCTACATCCTCTACTTCCAGGAGCCCGGCCGCGCCGAGGCTGAGCTGGATGCGGACATCGCCATCAGCCTGCGCCACTTCCTCGGCGACAACGTGCGCCTGGCGCCCGACCAGCCGCCCGAAGGCCGCCTGTTCGACGGCCTGCCGCCCCCACCTGAACACCCGGACTGGTGCAGCGCCGAGGACTTCCAGCACTACGTGCGGACGTTCGAGGGCCGCGGCTTCCATGGCGCGCTGAACTGGTACCGCAACTTCGAGCGCACCTGGCAGCGCACCGAGCCGCTGGCCGGACGCAAGGTCGAGCAGCCGACGCTGTTCCTGATCGGCGACCGCGACCCGGTCGGGCGCTTCGAGGCCTACACCGTGCAGCGCATGCCCGAGCATGTGCCCAACCTGGAACAGCACGTGCTGGAGAACTGCGGCCACTGGATCCAGAGCCAGCAGCCGCAGCGGGTCAACGCCTTGTTGCTGGACTTCCTCGGCCGTCATTACACAGCCTGATCCGGCTTGTGGGCGCGCGGCGCAATGCGTAAGGTCGGCCGGCCAGCCTTCCGAGCCGCGCACCATGAGCCCACGCACCGCCGATCCGTCCAACGCCTTCTACGCGCCGACCCTGCTGCCGGCGATGGAAGAGCTGTTGTCGCGCGGCATCGCTGGCGCCGAGTTGGAGGCATGTTTTCGCCGCAGCCTGCTGGAGTTGCGTACGCCGCTGGTACGGGTGCCGCTGTTTCTCTCGCGCCGCTTCTGGGACCTGGCCGAGCAGGCCAGCGGTGAAGCGGCCATCGGCCTGCTGGCAGGCAAGCGCTTCGCCTCGACGCTGACCAATGGCCTGACCTACCTGTTCGACGTGGCGCCCACGCTGGAATTGGCCTGCGCCTATTTCTGCGAGTACTTCCCCTACTTCAACGGCTCGTTGCGCGCCGAGTTGCGCGCCGAAGGCGACAGCCTCGCGCTGGTGCTCACCGAGCACGGCGCCCTGCTCTCCGGCCGGCAGAGCCGCGAGTACACCGTGGTGGGCATCTGCAGCCTGCTGCGGCGCAAGCTGCTGGCCAGCGGGATCGATCATGACCCGCTGCTGGGCATCGACTTGCCGGGCATCGAGCCTGGAGAGCTGCAAGCCTACGACCAGGCCCTGCGTGTGCCACTGCGCTGGGGCGCGGCTGAGGTCGTGTTGCGCCTGGCGCCGGATCTGTTCCGCCGCCCATTGTCGCCGCCGAACCCGGAGCTCGAAGGCACGCTGGTCGGCCTGCTCGACCAGGCGCGCAGCCAGACCCAGCGCACGCTGCTGGACGAGGCCGCCGACTACGTTGCCCGTGAGCTGCCCCAGGGCGCGAGCTTCCAGTCCTTCTGCGAGGCGCGCCACCTCACCGAACGCACCGCCGCGCGGCGGCTGCTCAGCCATGGCTGGCGCTACAGCGAACTGCTGGATGAGCAGCGCCGCTACCGGGCGCTGGATCTGCTGGAGCAGTCGGCGCTGTCGCTGGCGCAAATCACCGACCAGCTCGGTTACGGCGATCTGCAGAGTTTCTCCCGTGCCTTCGGCCGCTGGTACGGCACCAGCCCGGGCGCCTGGCGCGAAAGCCTGCCGCGCTGAGTCAGGGGCTGCGGCGCATGCCGATGTGCGGGATGTCGTCTTCCAGGTAGACCTCGGTCACCGGCGTGAAGCCGTAGCGACCGTAGTAACCCTGCAGGTGCGCCTGGGCCGAGAGGTAGATCGGCAGGCCCGCCCAGCGCTGGGCGATGGCCTGCAATGCCTGCTCCATCAACTGATGGCCGAGGCCGGTGCCGCGTCCCTGCGGGGCGATCACCACGCGGCCGATCACCACGTCGCCGTCGTGGCGCTGCGGGTCCAGCAGGCGCAGGTAGCCGATCAGCTGGCCATTCTCCTCCACCATCAGGTGGCAGGTGTCGCCGACCAGGTCCAGGCCATCGACCTCCTGGTAAGGGCATTTCTGTTCCACCACGAAGACTTCGGTGCGCAGCTGCAGGATGGCGTAGAGCTCTTCCTTGGTCAGGTCGTGGTGGTGCTTGCAGGTCCAGTTCAGGGCCATGTCGTGTTCACTCCGATCATCAGGTTGGCCATGGTAGCGCGCCTCAGACCGGCGCGTGGAAGCGCAGCGTGGTCGAGCCACCCAGGTGCCGGCGCAGCGCGTCGATGGCGACCTTCACCTTGGCCGGCTGGGCATCCCGGCGCGGGGTGACGGCGTAGATGCCGAATGGCGGCAGCGACCATTCCGGCAGCAGGCGCACCAGCCTGCCCTCCTCCAGCGCCTCGCGGACTTCCGGCTCCGGCTGGGCGGAAACACCGAGACCGTCGAGGGTGAACTGGCGCAGGGCAATCATGCTGTTGGCGGCCACGCGCGCCTCGAGCCGCAGCTTGCAGCTCTCCCCGCCCGGCCCGCTGAAGGTCAGGTAGCTCTGGTGCGCGACGGTGTTCAGCGACAGCCAGTCCATGCCCTGCAACTGCTGCGGATGGTCGATGGCCTGCATGCGACGCAGGTAGGCGGGAGCGGCACAGACGACGTTGTTCCACTCGGCCAGGTGCCGCGCTACCAGGCTGGAATCGGAAAGACTGCCGACGCGGATGGCGAGGTCGATGCGCTGCTCGATCAGGTCGATCTGCTCATCATGGAAGAACAGTTGCAGGCGCAGTTGGCGGTGATTCTCCAGCAGCGGGCGCAGCGCCTCGGTGATCAGCTTGCCGGAGAACCCGACCGGCGCTGCCAGGCGCAACTCACCCACCGGCGCCTCGCGCCATTCCCCCAGGCGTTGCTCGGCTTCCTCGGCGATGGCGAGCATCTGCGCGCAGCTGCGATAGAAGGCTTCGCCGGCCTCGGTCAGCGTCAGCTTGCGGGTAGTGCGGTGCAGCAGCGTGACCTGGGCGTGGGCTTCGAGCTTGCGGATCTGCTGGCTGACTGCCGAAGGCGTCATGCCCAGCGCTTCGGCCGCAGCGGCCATGGAGCCGCGGGCGACCACGGTGGCGAACACCGCCATGCCGCGAAGATTGTCCATTGTGAAGCTCCGCTAAAGAGTGAAAGGCAAAATAGCGGGTTTTTCCCTTGATTGCCGGCGCCTAGGATGTCATCTCCCAAAATGGAGAAGAGAAAAGATGCCTTCGAGCCGTGCCACCGTCCCTACCCCCGAAGCCGCCCGCTACCTCAAGCGCCTGTGCAACCACTTCGCCCACAAGTTGCCGGTCGAACTGACTGAAGACCGTGGCGTGCTGCCCTTCGAATTTGGCACCTGCCGCCTGCATGCCACCCCCGAGGCGCTGCTGCTGGACGCCGAGTCTGCCGACGCGGAAGGCCTGGAGCGCCTGCAGAACGTGGTGGTCAGCCACCTCGACCGTTTCGCCTGGAAAGAAGGCCAGCTGCCGGTGAACTGGCAAGCCGTCTGACAGCGCTGACGGAAAAAGCGCAAAAAACGAAAAAACCCGGCCTTGGCCGGGTTTTTTGTTGCCTGGAAAACGCCAGGCGTCGCTGAGATTTTGTGACCGTTAAGGCTCTAGTCGGTCACTGGAAATCCATGAATTACAGCTGGGTCGATAAAGCGACCAGATGATTCAAAGCTGTACATTTGATTGATTTTTAATCAAACAGAAAAGTCAATGCTTTGAAACATCTTGTAACCGTGTGGCCACTTTTACCCCGAGTTATCCACACGATCGATGCGCAAAATCTGTACAGAACGTCCCTTTACCCGAAAGGCGGCCTGATACGGCCAGCGCTCGACCGGCAATTCGCGCACGCCGGGCACCTCGCTGGGCATGCCGCTGCTGCTTTGCTCCAGATTCGCCAGCGGGCTTACCTGCTCGACGATGTCCTGGATGGCCCGCAGCGCCTTCTCCGGGCCGATCAGCACGACGTAGTGGTCGTAGATGGCGTCCAGGTCTGCCGCGGCCTTGTGCGTCCACTGCAGACTCATGCCAGGCCCCACTTGGCTTCGATGGCGGCGTGCTCCAGCAGGTGGCCGGCATCGGCATCCGCCACGCCTTCATCGATGGCCGCCACGTGCCAGCTCTGGCGCTCCAGGTACTGCGCCAGGGCCTGGCGCAGGTGGTACGGCCGGTCCCGGTGGGTAGCGCGGGCCAGTTGGTCCAGCGCCGCCACGAGGGCGTCATCGGCGCGGAACGAAACAACGGTGGTCACTTTTTGAACAGCTCCGTTTACGCTGTATACACAGTATACAACGATAACATACGTATACGAATCAAGCACTTGGAGAGTCAGAAGTTTTTCCCGTGAAAGCCTGGAAAGCCCGCCGGGAGCGGGCCTGGGCGGCACTTTCGCGGCGGCGAAAGTTGGCTTCCGGCTTCGGGGATTTGTTGACGGGGCGAGGCGCATCAGGCTGGCGGGGCGACGGCCTGAATGCAGATGGCAGCAAAAAGAGCCACTGCGATGCTCGCCAAAACCCCTTCGCCTGCGGCCCGCTGACCAGCCTGCCGGCGCAGGTCGACTGAACCGCGAACCGACAGGAGACGCTCCATGCCCCATGACTTCCCGCAGCCTCTAGATGCCGCCCTCATCCCGCGCTTCGCCGGTATTCCCAGTTTCATGCGCCTGCCGATCTTCGAAGACCCGGCGCAGCTGGACATTGCCCTGCTCGGCGTGCCCTGGGATGGCGGCACCACCAACCGCGCTGGCGCCCGTCATGGCCCGCGCGAGGTGCGCAACCAGTCGAGCCTGATGCGCAAGGTGCACCACGTCAGCCACATCGCGCCCTACGACCTGGTACGCATCGGTGACATTGGCGATGCCCCGGTTAACCCCATCGACCTGCTGGATTCCCTCAAGCAGATCGAGGGCTTCTACCGGCGCATCCACGCCGCGGGCACCGTCCCATTGTCGGTGGGTGGCGATCACCTGGTGACCCTGCCGATCTTCCGTGCGCTGGCCGCCGAGCGCCCCATAGGAATGGTGCATTTCGACGCCCATTCCGACACCAACGACCGTTACTTCGGCGACAACCCCTACACCCACGGCACGCCCTTCCGCCGCGCCATCGAGGAAGGCCTGCTGGACCCGAAGCGCACCGTGCAGATTGGCATTCGTGGCTCGATCTATGATGCCGACGACGAGGCCTTCGCTCAGGAGTGCGGCATCCGTGTGATCCACATGGAAGAGTTCGCCGATCTGGGCGTCGAAGCCACGCTCGCCGAAGTGCGCCGGGTCGTGGGACAGGGGCCGACCTATGTCACCTTCGATGTCGATGTGCTCGACCCGGCCTTCGCTCCCGGCACCGGCACGCCGGAAATCGGCGGCATGACAACGCTGCAGGCGCAGCACCTGATCCGAGGTCTCCAGGGGCTGAACCTGATTGGCGCCGACGTGGTGGAAGTCTCGCCGCCGTTCGATCAGGGTGGGGCGACCGCCCTCGTGGGCGCCACCATGATGTTCGAGTTGCTCTGCGTCCTGGCCGACTCCATCGCCACGCGCCGTTGACTGCCCCGGGGGTTCACGGGGCGGTGCGCACAGCGCTATAACGAAGGGCCAACGCCCACCGCCGCGAGAACTCCCATGCTGGGCAATCTTTCCGATATCGACCTGCGCCTGCTGCGCACCTTCTGCACCATCGTCGAGGCGGGCGGCTTCACCGCTGCCCAGGTGCGCCTGAACACCAGCCTGTCGCGGCTGAGCGTGCTGGTGCGCGACCTCGAGCTGCGCCTGGGCTATTCACTGTGCCGGCGCGGCAGCAGTGGCTTCCAGGTCACCGAGGAAGGGCAGCAACTCTATGAGGCGGCGCTCGGGCTGTTCGTCGACATCGAGCGCTTCCGCGAGCAGGTGACGGGCCTGGGCGGCCGCGACCGCGAGGTGCTGCACCTGGGCTGCGTTGACGGTGTGCTTGGCCAGCACTGCTGGCCGATGCCGCTGGCCATCCGCCTGTTCCGTGAGCGTCATCCGCGGGTACGGCTGAACCTGCACACCCAGCGCCCGGACGAGCTGGAGAACGCGGTGCTGGAGGAGCGCCTGCAACTGACGATCGGTGCCTTCCATCATCGGCTGTCCGGCCTGCGTTACCAACTGCTGTTCCGCGAGGAGCAGAACCTCTACTGCGCTCCGGGGCATCCGTTCTTCGATGCTGCCGAGGGCGAGCCTTCCCTGGAGCAGATCTGCGCTGCCCAATACATCGGGCGTGGCTACATGACCGAGAGCCGTCGCCCGCACGGGCTGGTGTTCAGCCGCGCCACCAACGCCTACACCATGGAAGCCATCGCCAACCTGGTGTTCAGCGGCACGTTCATCGGCTATCTGCCCACGCACTACGCCGCGCAGTGGGTGGCCCAGGATCGCTTGCGGGCGATTCGACCGGCGCAGCTGGCCTATATCTCCGAATTCCACTACGTGACCCGGCAGGGCGCCGAGCCGAGCGAAGTGCTGGGCGCGTTTATCGACGCCCTGGAGCGCGCCCAGCTCGAACTGGGCAGCGGGGAACCGGCGTGATCGACGCCCTGCGGGCACTGCATGAGGACGGTTTCGTCCTGCTGCGCGGCCTGTTGAGCGCGCCACAGGTGGCCGAAGTGCGCGAGTTGATCGATGGCCTTGAGCCGCTGCACTGGGACTATGAAGGGCTGGTGGATCACTACAAATGCGTGTTCAACCGCTCGCCGCGCTGGCTGCCCTATCTCGATCCTCCGGGCCTGATAGAGCTGGCGGAGGTGGCGCTGGGCGCGGACTGCCACGTGATAGGCCAGACCGCCTGGCGCTGCCATCCCGGCTTCATCGGCGCCGAGATGCACCAGGATTACCTGCCGCTCACGCTACCGGGCTTGGCAGTCGACCTGCCGATGTTCATCTGCACGGCGCAGATCTACCTGGACGAGATCGACGAGGCGTTGTGCCCGACCTGGGTGATCCCCGGCAGCCAGAGTGCCGGCCGCGCACCGGCGCCGGACGAGCGCGAATGGGCGGGCAGGGCGGCCGAGCCGGTGCTGTGTTTGGCAGGCGACTGCCTGCTGTTTCGCAGCGACCTGTGGCACGCCGGCAGCCGCAACTTGAGCGAGCGAACGCGTTATCTGCTGCAGGTGCACTATGGGCGCAGGATGGTTGCGCAGAAGTTCTCGCCCTACCTGGACTGGGCCTTCAACCCCGCGGTGCTCGCCGCCTGCACACCGCGACAGCGGCGGCTGCTGGGCGACCACGAGGCGGCCGAGTACGACTGACTGGGAGGATCACCGATGAATGCTGTTCATGCTGGCGGCTGCCATTGTGGCCAGTTGCGCTATGAGTGCGATGCGACGCTGACGGACGTCGCCCATTGCCATTGCTCGATCTGTCGGCGCACCACCGGCGGCATCGTCACCACCTGGGTCACGGTACCGCTGACGAGCTTTCGCTGGACCCTCGGCAAGCCTGCCGAGTACCGCTCTTCACCGCCGTGCGTGCGCTACTTCTGCCGTAACTGTGGTGCCCAGCTGGCCCTGTTCACCGACCAGGCGCCGGACACGCTGGATATCACCACCGCGACCCTGGATGAAGTGGCCAGCGTCGTGCCGAACCGGCATATCTGGGTGAACAGCCGCCTGCCGTGGATTCACCTGGATGAGCAGTTGGAAGAGGAGTGGGAGGAGAAGCTCTAGGGTTCGCAGTTCGGTTCGGTTCGGTTCGCGAGCAAGCTCGCTCCTACAGGTAGCGCTTTGTTGCTCTTCGTAGGAGCGAGCTTGCTCGCGAACGGGCTATCCAGCGGCTGTCAGGGCAGCTCGAGACCGCCCGACGCCTTGTGCAGCTCGCGCAGGTGCGCGCCGATCTGCTTGGTGTTGGCTTCCAGTGCGGCCAGCTCGTCACGACGTTCCGGAGTGAGCAGGGCGCGGACTTCGCGGTCGAGGTTGTCGCTGAGCTGGCGCAGGCGTTGCTGGCGCTGCTGCGTCTGCTTCTCCAGGGTTGCCGTCTCCGGCGCCTGGGGCAGGCCGTAGCCGCCGTCGAGCAGCTCGGCGGGGCGGCTGAGGAAGCCGCTGTCGTCGAGGATCTGCTGCAGCGTCTTGCCGGCCGCCGCGAGGTCCGGCTTGCTCTTCATGGCGTCCGGGTTGCTCAGGTACAGGCGCTTGAGCTCGTCCTGGGCCAGCAACAGCTGGCGGCGCAGCGAAGCCTGCTCGAGCAGCAGCAAGGCAGCGCTGGAGCGCAGGTCGGCCTTGTCGAACCAGGGGCGGCGTTCGACGGCGGGGAGGGCGAGCCAGTCCTCCACCTTGTCCTGCGGAACGTTCATGCGCTTCTTCAGCACATCGAACATGGCCTGGTAGCGGTCGCGGAAGGAGTCGAAGCGATAGCCCAGGCGCAGGGCTTCCTTGGGGTTGTCCAGCACGCTGGCGTCGGCGATGCCCTTGTTCTCCAGCAGGCCGAGCACGCCATAGGGCGTGATGCTGTCCATGGTCTGCAGGCTCTGGCGCCCGATGCCGCTGCGCAGCAGCTTGAGCGTCTCCACCGCGCAGTTGTTGGACAGGAAGTAATAGTTGCCGTCGTAGCTCCAGTGGCTCTGCGCCGAGCGCTCCACCAGGCTGGCGACTTCATCGCGGCTGAGCTTGAGCGGTATGGACGCGAGGCTGCGCAGCTCGACCTTGGTGTACTCCTCGATCACCTGGGACAGCGGCAGCACGAACAGGCGCGACGGGTAGGCGCCGGTCAGGCCGTCCCAGCTGGAAAGCTGCAGGTCGCCGACGAAAGCGCGGTAGGACAGCACCAGGTGCTGGTCGAGGTCCAGGCGGCAGGCCGGGCCGCGCGGGCGCCCCGGCGCACAGACCACCAGGCGCAGCATGGTGTGGCCCCAGCGGCTGGCGATCTCGGTGTTGGCCTCGGCAATCAGGTAGTCGACTTCGTAGACGCGTTCCGGATCGAGGTAGCCCAGCGGCTGGCGGCCGAAATCGCGGCCGGCGTTGAGGTACGCATAGCTGGCAGAACATTCGTCATGCGGACGCTCGCCGAAGCGCGCCGCGTAGTAGCGGTACAGCGCCGGGCGCCGGCAGGCGAAGCTGCGGTCGAGGAGGAAGTACTCCATGTTCACCGCGACGTACTCGCGCGGGTTGGTGAGTTCGTACTTGTCCGGGCTGCGCAGCAGGAAGCGATTGTGCTGCTCGCGTTCACCATGCTTGCCGGCGTACTGCGGCCAGCCAGCTAGGTCGAGCAGGCGCGGGTCGTCGGACAGGGTGAAGCGGCGACCCGTCTGGCCACGGCATTCGTCCGGCGCGCCAACGCGGCCGAGGCTTTTGTCGCGCATCGTACAGCGACGGATCACCCGGCCTTCGTCGGTCTGCCAGAGGCGCGCGCGGTCGTAGAGGTGGGTCAGTTCATGGAGGAGGGTGGCCAGCAGTTCGCGGCGCAGGGTGCCGTGGGTACGACCGGTCTGCTCGGTGGCCGCGCTGCCGTCGGTGAGCGGGCCGAGATAGCGGGTATTCAGGGCAATGGCGCCGGGACGCAGGGTCCGGCCCATGCCATTGCTGGGCAGGTCGTCGCGCCACTGCACCTGCACGCTGCGGTCCAGGCGCTGCACGAAGCTGTCCGGCAGGGTGTGCAGGGCTTCGTCGAGCAGCTGCTGGCTGGCCTGGCGCTGGGCGGCGGTCAGGCCGTCGGCGTCCAGCTCCAGGCGGAGCGAGGCGTGGCTGCTGGCGGCGACCAACAGTGCCAGGGCCGCCAGCCAGCGGCCAGCCCGGAGTCTCACAGAGCGAGGATGGCTTCAGCCAGGTCCTGGTCGGAGGCTTCGCGCGCCTGCGGCACCTGCTCGCGCAGGACCGTGAACGCGGCTTCCAGCTGGGCGCCACGGATCGCGCCGTCGCTGCCGACGTAGCTGGCGGCATCGTCGCGGGCTTCGCGGACGACCTTCATGTCACGCACGGAGGTGGTGGTGTCCGAGGTGAAGTCGATGCTGCGGGCGAACGCGTTGGTGGTGATGTTGAATACGCGGACCACCGATTGGGCCTGGGCGGTGGACGCGCAGGCGGCGAGCAGCAGGCCGAGGATCAGGGGGCTCTTGGAAAGCGAGCTGAGGCGCATGGATGTCTCCGAAAGGGCAGCGGGAGCTGCTCACGACTTATTTGGCAAGAATGGCTTCGGCCAGTTCCCGATCGTTCGCCGCCAGCGCCGGATATTCCTGGCGCAGCCAGCGCAGCGCAGCTTCCAGGCGGGCTCCGCGCAAGGCACCGCCGGTGGCAACGAACTGCGCCGCGTCGTCGCGGGCGCCGCGCAGCAGCTTGTTGTCGAAGGGCGCGCTGGTGACCTTGCTGGTGGCGTAACTGGTCGCTACCGGGAACTGGGTCGTCTGGTCGAATGCCTGGGCGGGCAGGGAACAGGTCAGCAGCGGCAGTAGCAACAGCAGGGTACGCATGGGCTCGGACGATCGGAAAAGTACGACCGACAAGGCTAACGGAATGCGCGCAGGAGAGCCAGCGCAGAGCGCCGGGCGGAGCGCCCGGCGCGGCAGGATGCAGCGGATCAGATGGTCAGGATGGCCTGGGCCAGTTGCTGGTCATTGGCGGCCAGGGTCGGCAGCTTGCTGCGGATGTGGGCAAGGGCAGCTTCCAGGTGGGCGCCACGGATCTGGCCCTGGCTGGCAACGAAAGTGGCCGCGTCGTCACGGGCTTCGAGGACGATCTTGTCGTCCTTGAAGGAGTTGCTCAGGTCCGAGGTGCCATCGGACGTGGCGCCGGTAGCGCGCACCGACAGGTCGGTGGTGTAGACGAAGCTGGTGGCGAAAGCACCGGTGGTGCAGCCGATCAGGGCGGCGGCGGCGATCAGGCGAAGGCTGTTCTTCATGGCGTGGCTCCGGATAAGACCAAACAAAAGGTGGCCGGGGCGGCCACTCTAACTGTGGTCAGACTAGCCAAGACTGATCGGCGTCACCAGCGCTCAGCGCCAGAATGGTTTCGAGATTTCTCTTACGCGCTCGCTGGGGCTGATGCCCAGGTCGGCCAGCTGCAGGCTGGTGAGCTCGGCGAGCTGGCGGCGGGTGCGGGCGTTCTGGTGCCATTGGCGCAGTCCGCGCACGAGCAATGCCGCGCAATGGCGTATTCCTGATGCGGGGCGCTGCGCCTGGGTTTCGAGATGGCTTTCCATGGCAGGTCATCCTGGGGTCCAACACTTGGAGGTTCAGGATGCCCCGCCGCGCTATGGCTGGTTAGCCGCAGCGAGCGGTTGGTTTGGTGTAACAGTTGCGGGTGGCGGGTGACTGTCAGGGTGTTTTTTGCGTTGACTGTATCTGGGCGAGTTTTTGATCCGTCCCCTCAGGCTGCAATTGGATGCGAATCAGCGAGAGTTCTCCGTTGCCATTGCTGAGTGTGCGTATTTCACAGCTGAGACTGTCCTGGTCGCGCTCGATGAGGCCCTCGATCGTCCGTTCCTTGCCGGCGGTACCTGTCAATTCTCCTTGGGCGAGCACGGCTGCGGACTGGGTTGCATTGCTGACGATGTCCCATGTCCCTAGACGCAGCGACGACTCCCCGGGAGCGGCGTAGGTGATCCGGTATCGATAGCGGCCCGCCGGAATCCGGGTATACGGACCATAGCTGAGGTATCCCGCGGCTCCAGTGGGCGCCACCAGGCGATCTTCTCGCAGATGGCCGATGATTGTTGGCAAACGTGAGGCCGGCCAATCGCCCCAGCGTAAGGTCTTGAAATCCGTTGTGCGGCATCCGGCGCAGCTTTGGAGGTCCGGGATGACCAGCTTTATGCCATCCAGTTCGCCGGCGATCGCACCATTTTTCAGCGTGCGAATGGCTTGATCCCACAGTTCGGGTTCATTGAATACGTAGATCGCGTCGGGATCGTAATTTCCGCTAGCTACCTGTTCAGCCAGACGTGTACGCGCGCGCGTCTGGGCCTGGAGGTCGGAACGCGCAAAGTTGCCTGAGTTGATCGACATGCCGTGATGCAAGGCAAAGTCCGATAGCGAAATAAAATCGGCTGGAACGTGAGTTGGGTAGGCGAAAAGGATGCGCTGGTAACGCTTGCCCAGACTCCCCCACATCGGGGATATCAGGGGACTGGTCCAGCCGGCTTCCTGTTGGAAGTACTGGCGCATGCCCTGAAGGCCTTTGGATAGATCGTAGAGCTGTACCGAGGCGGCCACGGTCAGCAGCAGGAAGGCAGCACGGGGGCGGGTACGGGTGCAGATGACGGCAATGGTCGCGACGGCCAGCAGGTAGAAGACCGGCCAGATCATCCGACCGGGAGAGCGGAACACCTGATAGACCCGTTCTGCCCAGGCAGGCAGCTCGACCCAGGTAACTACATAGGGGCCTGCACTCAGCGTGTTGGTCAGTGAAATCGACACCATCAGCACGCTCATCAGCACGAGTGGCCATCGAAGGTACGGCCGTTCGCTAGGTCCCTCAGTGCGCGGTAAAGCTGTCAATACGGCGGATATTGTCAGTAGGGCAAGCATGCCGACGCCCATGTAGGCGAAGCCATCGTTGTCGAGGAAGCCTTCCATGCCTTCCGCTCGCTTGAGCGCCGGTAGAAGCTGTGACCAGTCGCCACGAGAGTCCACTAGTGAGAACAGGTTCATGCGCCCGTACTGGCCGGGTGCTACTGGTGTTGGCCCCAGCATGAAGTAGCCCAGTAGCCACATGAGCAGCAGGACCATTGCGCTGCCGACCACTCCATGCGCCACGCACTGCCCCAATTTCAACTCGCGTTTCGCCAGGCGTTGCAGGAGATCGGCGCCCCAGATAGCCGCCAGCATCACCAGTAGGTAGGCGTGGATCTGAGTTGCCAGTGCCAGCATCACCAGCCATAAGCCGGCGCGGTAGCGTTGCGCAAAGTAGAGGTAAAGACCTCCGAGCAGCAGCCATTGCCCGCCGAGCGCCAGGTGGAAGGCGAAACGTATCAGATAGGGAGGCAGCAGTAGGAGCAGGAGTGTGCCCAGAGTGAGCAGGCGCTTGTCCTTGGTGAAGTGCGACAGGGTCAGGTAGGCGAAGACTGCCTGCATGACCATGCAAAGCAGCATCCATAGGCCGAAGTACTGGAAGGTGTCCGGCAGCCATGGCCCCAGCAACTTGAACGGTAGTGCGAAGAGCGGCAGGGAATCGGAAAAGACGATGGAGCTGCCCATCTCCATGCCGTAACGCGGGTTGGCGCCCAGCGGGAACTGCAGAAATGGTGTTTCGCGGAAGAATTCCCAGCCCAGCAGGTTGCTCGGTGGGTCCAGCAGGCCGCGCATGAGCCAGCCAATGCTGGAGGTCGGCAACACTGAAAGGCCACCCAGCGCGATGAATAACGCAGTACCCAGCAGGACTGGAATCCAGAGCGACGAACGGATGTTAGTCGGCGCCATCATGGCTGTGTAAGCTCCGTTTTTTGTTGTTTTTGGGGTCGCTATTCATGGTGCTGCTGCCTGAAACCCCAGAGCCGGCTGGCCAGGAAGGTGATACCTGGCACCACAGCCGCGGAGGCTACGACTGCCAGCCGCGGAGATAGCCATCCGCTGGCAAGGATGGTGGCGAGCAGCGCGCTGTTGGCCAGAAAGGCGCTCAGCGATATCAGGAAGAATCGGCGGATTGCCTTGACCGGAGAGCCGGGAGCGGAAAACGTCCAGAGATAGTTGCCGCCGAATGAGAGTCCGAATGCGCACAGGAACGCTATCAGGTTGGCGAGCAGTGCCGGCATCTCCATGTAGGTGATCAGGCTCCACGCCACGCTGATGTGCAGGGCAGTGGCGCCTATCCCGACGACACCGAAACGAGCGGCGATGAGCAACTCGCGCAACAGGCGGCTCTGCAGGTTCGGCGTGGGGTTCGATTCTTTGGAAATCACGGTTTTGCGCCAGCGGAGCCGTCCGCGTTCGGTGCGCCGTTGATATCCTCCGGCAACCTCTGCGTCGCTGCACGTTTGGAACGGCAATGCTCCTGTTCACCGATGCGCTCGCCGAGGATGTCGGTTTCCTTCAGGTCCATGCTCAGTCCTTGCTCTCATAAATGCGCCGTACCAGATACACCGGTCTGCGCTTGGATTCCAGATAGGTCCGCCCCAGGTATTCGCCAAGCACGCCAATGCCGATGAGCTGCAGGCCGCCCAGGAAGGTTACGGCGACTATGATCGATGCATAGCCGGGCACGTCGACCCCGAAGAACACCACCTTGAGTACGATCAACGTCGCGAACAGGAACGACCCCAGCGACACCGTGATGCCGAGATAAGTCCATATCTTCAGGGGGTCGGTGCTAAAACTGGTAATGCCCTCGAGGGCAAAGTTCCATAGGCGCCAGCCATTGAACTTGCTCGACCCAGCGATGCGCTCGGGGCGGTGGTAGTCCAGGCAGGTCGTGCGGAACCCGACCCAGGCGAAGAGTCCCTTCATGAACCGCCGCGACTCGGGCAACTCGTTGAGAGCATCCACGACCTGCCGGTCCATGAGGCGGAAGTCGCCGACGTTCTCCGGAATGGCGGGGTCGGCGATCTTGTTGTGGATCCGGTAGAACCAGTTGGCCGAGGCGCGCTTGGCCCAGGAGTCGGAGGTACGATCGACACGTCGTCCTAGAACGACTTCGTAGCCTTCGCGCCACTTCTCGATCATTTCCAGAATCAGTTCGGGAGGGTCCTGCAGGTCGACATCGATGGGCACCACGACCTGGCCGGTGGCGCAGCGCAGGCCGGCGCTCAGCGCGGCCTCTTTGCCGAAGTTCCTGCTCAGGTCGACCACCCTGATTCGTGGCATGCTGCGCTGCTTCAGGAGCAGGATTTCCAGCGTCCCGTCCGTGCTGCCATCATTGACGAAGATGTATTCCACTTGCACGGCCACGGGATCGTTGAACACGCTCTCCACGCGCTCCACGAACAAGGCCACGGTCTCGACTTCGTTGTAGACGGGCACTACCAGCGAAAGCATCACCGGAGCGTCATCCTGAGTCCGTCGCTCCTGCTCCGTTCGAGGGCTTATATGCAGTTCACTGGTCATCTTTCATCTCCCCACTCGATGGCTGGCAGTCCATGCTTTATCTGTCTTGTTGGTCGTTGAGCGCAGGATGATCTGCGCTCAACGAGATGGCCTCAAGTTGGACGTCGCCACCGTTGCTGAACAGGCGTAGCTCCACCTTCTGCAGTGGGCTGTTCAGGGCGGCTCTGCCCGTGAGCGCGATGCTCTTGCCTGAAGTCCCCATGAGCGGCCCGGAGGCCAGGGTGACGACAGTGCCCGAGGCCTGCTGCCCGACCAGGTCCCAGGTGCCCACGTTCGTGGTGTCGTCTGCCTGGCTGAGATAGTCGATGCGGTGCTGGTAGACGCCGGCCGGCAAGTCGATGTAGGGACCGTAGCTGAGGTATCCCGCCTGGCCCGGAGAGCGCGGTACCAATCGGTCTCCTTGCAATTGGCCGATCAATGAGGGCAGTTGAGCGGCCCCCCAGTGCGCGGAAAACTCCTGCTGCTGCAGGGTCAGGGGGGCTCCGACCTTACCCCAGGAGGCGCCGGAATGGTTCTTGGCGCAGATCAGATGGACGGTATCGAGCATGCAATCGCCTGCCGCGATTGCCTGCTGAAACAGGGGCGGCAAGTCCAGCGAGTTGCGCAGGAAACCCGCTCTCACATACAGCTGGCCGTCCTGCGCGGGAGCTTGCGAGAAAGCATTCTTCTGGTCGCAGTGCACTACCGTTCGCGCTGTATAGGCGCTGTTGATTGTCAGGCCAAGATTGGCAGCGATGTACTGATAGCGGACGTAGTCTTCAGTCGGGGCATCTTTGCACCCATAGGCGGGATAGATCTCGATGTTGTGCAGTCCGGCCAGTGCTGAGCGCCAGGGGGCGAGCTCCAGGGTTGGGGGAAGGCTGGTAAAGAACTGCACTCGTTCGCGCAGCGGACGGGTGTCATGCCACTGCAGCGCCAGGGCGGCGACGACGATCAGCAGCAATGCGCCGCTTTGGCGACGAAGCAAGGTGACGAGCACGGCGAACAGTACACCGTAGCCAAACAGCCAGAAGAATCGTCCGCTGACGCGGAAGATGCCGAAGGCACCTTCCAGCAGCCGGGGGAGAGGCAAGTCCAGCAGGAGAAGCTGGCCGAGGAAGATGCGGTCGCTAGCGGCGTAGAGTAGAAAAACCGCCATGACCAGCGTCAGCGGCCAATGCCTGCGCAGCGCTCGGAACAGATCTGCGCCCTGAAGAGTCAGAGCGATGGGCAACAGCAGCAGAATGCCGGCGCCAAGGTAGTTGAAGCCTTCATCCTGGCCGCCGGTGGCATCCACGGGTGCACAGAGCAGTCCGCCACAGAATGGCGAAAGCAGGTTCATCGAATAGACGCCGAAACCGCCGATCGCTGCTCCCTTGCCGATGAAGTATCCACCGACATACATGATCAGCAACAGTGCTGCCAGGGAGGCGATGATCCAGCGTGCTCCCTGAGCGAGCGTCAGACGGGATTGCTGGTGCCGAGCCAACAGGCAGGCGATGAAAACCGGATAGGTCATCGCCAGCAAATACGGATGGATCAGCAGCGCGGTGCAGGTCAGCGCGATAAAGCTGATGCTGGTCCTGCCCAGGCTCCAGGTTGTCTGGAAACTGCGGAAGTAGATACCCAGTGCTACCAGCAGCAGGCCCTGGGTCATCAGGGCCGTATGCCCCAGGCGATGGGTAAGCGCCGGCCAGGTGATCGCGAAGGCGGCCGCGAGGAGTGCGCCCGGCAGGTGGCGAACTTTCAGCGAGCGGATGAGGAACACGGCGGCGGCCGCCTGGAGCAGATAGCTGAAGCCATGCCAGAGCCCGAAGTAATGGAAGCCGTCGGGGAGCAGAGTGCGGAAAGGTTTCAGCAGCAGGGCCAGCAGTGGGATGCTATCGGCGAAGGCGATGCTGGTGCCTTCTGGGGCGTTCATGCGAACGGATTTGAGCAGCGGGAAATGCCAGCCATCTTTCTCGAAGAACAACCAGCCCGCCACGTGGGAGGCTGCATCCCCTCCTTCGAAATACAGCCCATGCCCGGCCAGGAAGGAGAGCGGATAAAGGTGCAGCACCAATGCCATGGCCATCAGCAGTGCTGCCGCATAGGCGGTGCTGCTTGGCGCCTCTCTCCAGAGCCACGCGCTTTTTCCAAGAGTTGCTGGCTCAGGCAGTTTCTGGAACTGGCTCATCCTGCGCGCTCGGATGGTATGCGGGCGGTGGTTCCGAAGTGTCTCGCTATCGAATCGCGGTGGTCAGGAAGATCAAGGCAGTACAAACCTGTGTTGGCCGTTCTGCGGGTCGAGCGATTGGCAGGGCAAGCCCCGCGTGGAAAGCGGCGCATCTGATTGATTGCCGGAGTGGGCAGGGAACAGCTCAGCGGCGACAGGAGGAGTTGCAGGGTACGCATGGGCTCGGCCGATCTGAAAGCACGGCCAATTAGGCTATCGGAATGCTTGAGCGCGATCTAGCGTCGAGCGCTGGGTGAAGAAGGTAAGTTCGTAGCGAGCAAATCCGTGTTCTGAGGTGACTGTTCAGTCATGGAGGGGGCGATTGTTCCGGGTCAGTTCAACGGCTTCCGCAACTGTACAGTCCCGCTGTCGCCTCAGCTGTACTCAATGTATCCGGATGCTTGCCAGCGCCTCGAAGAACTGGTGCTATGCATGCCTTCCTTGAAAAACGCACCGGTCAAACCGGTCGTGTCATAACAAAAAACAGCGCAGGAACGGGGCCTGCGTACGCATGATGGATCTGCTTATTCTCATTGGCTCGAAAATCAGCCAGGACACCATCCACAGCTCGCTGGGCAAGCCGGAATACAGCTACTACTTCCTGTTGAAGGAGTTCTTGCCGGCCTTCGAAGCGATCGGAACGGTCGTCGAAGTGCGCAGCATCGCCGAGGTCGAGTCGCTCTATGATCAGCACCATGCGGCCGGCCGGCCGGTGGTGTTCATCAGCGTAAGCCCGCCGCAGCAGACGCCGCTTGGCCTGCGTTGCCCGACCATTCCGCTGTTCGCCTGGGAGTTCGACAGCCTGCCCGACGTTGCCTGGGAGGGTGACCCGCGCAACGACTGGCGCCATGTCTTCGAGCGCGTTCAGGGCGCCATCGCGACGAGCCGGGAGGCCGCCGCCCTGGTGGCCGAACAACATCGTCACCTGCCTGTACTCGCCGCCCCCGCCCCGATCTGGGAGCGCTTCGGTGCTGGCAAGGTCGCACCCGTTCGGCCGGCCCAGAGTGAGCGGCGTATCCCGTTTGCGGGTGTTGTCATTGACAGCCCGTTGCTGGGACTCAGTGCCGATGGTCTGGTTCGTCGCGCCGAGGCGCCAGAGCCTGTGCCGGAGGTCGTGGACGTCCCGAGGCCGCCTTCGCGCTGGAGGCAGCGGCTGGAGATCGGCCGGCTTCTCTTCGACGGCTGGCGCCGTGAGGCATTCGGTCAGACAGAGGTCGCTGTACCCAGCGCTCCGGCGCTGGCGGCGCCGCCCGTCCGCGACGTCCTGGTGGATGGGGTCGTGTACACGACGGTCCTCAATCCTGCCGACGGTCGCAAGAACTGGATCGACCTGATCACCGCCTTCTGCTGGGCGTTCCGTGATACGCCCGATGCCGTGTTGCTGGTGAAGATGACCCACCACGACCTGGAACATTACCGGGTCGTGCTGATGACGCTGCTTTCCCGCTTGGCTCCCTTCTCCTGCCGGGTGGTCGTGTTGCATGGCTTCCTCGAGGACGACCAGTATCAGGCGATGGTCGCGGCCACCGATTACTACGTGAACGCCTCATCGTGCGAAGGGCTTTGCCTGCCGCTGATGGAGTTCCTGAGTGCGGGGAAACCGGCACTGGCGCCCCGGCATACGGCGATGGCCGATTATCTGGATGAGCGCATGGCGTTCGTTGTCGAGGGTGCACTGGAACCGACCTGCTGGCCCCACGACCCCACTGGCATGCTGGTCACGCATCGGCACCGGCTGAACTGGCAGTCGCTGATGGAGGCGTTCCGCCGCAGCCATGCTGTGGCGATTCGTGAGCCGCAGGTCTATGTGCAGATGGCCCGCGCGGCCAGCACGCGGATGGAAGCGTTCAGCTCCCTGAAGACGGTGGCGGGTGCACTGGAAGCCTTCATTGGCGATGTGCTGGATACCGATCGGTCGGTACGAGCGCCTGCCCGTGTCGCGGGAGGAATGGCGGAATGAGGTTCCTGGTCTACTCGGAGGTCAACAGCGCACGCATCGAGTCGAGCCTGGGGCTGCCGGACTATAGCTACTACTTTGTGCTCAAGGAGTTCCTGCCGCTGCTGCGCGGCCTGGGAGACGTCACTGTGGTGGAGCAGGTCGGGGAGGTTGACGCCCTCTATCGACAAGCCCTCGATAACGGCGAACCCTGTGTTTTCCTAAGCTTCACGCCGCCGCACAAGACGCCGCTGGACCTGCAGTGCCCGACCATTCCGGTGTTCGCCTGGGAGTTCGACTCCATTCCCAACCAGCATTGGCTGGAGGATGATCGACAGAACTGGGCGGCGGTATTGCAGCGCTGTGGACGTGCCATTACCCATTCCGGGCTCACCGTCGAGGCGACCCGCGCTGAGTTGGGCGCGGCGTTTCCGGTGGTCTCGATTCCCGCGCCGGTGTGGGACAAGTTTGCCCCCCTGCGCCAGCAACCCGCTGGCCTGCCGAGCGACCCGGTGACCCTGACCGTTCGCTCCGGCGTGGTCATGGATACCCACGATCTGTCGCTGGCTCCCTACATTCCCAACGCTGATGCCGTCACTCGCGCCGTTGCCAGCGCGCGTGCTCGGGAACTGCCAGCGGCAGCCGCAAAGGCTGAAGCCGCGGAGCAGCCGACAGCGGTTCGCCAGTCGCTGGCCCGTATTACCTTGCGTTACCTGGTGGAATGGTATCGCCTGGCCTGGCGAGCGCAGGTGCCGGTTGTACCAGTCGCCGCAGAGCCCGCGCCCGCACGGATGGAGCCGCCCAACCCGGTGGAACCCGGTGGTCTGCCGGATGTGGAGGTGGATGAAGAAACGATGCCGGCGCTGCCATTGGGCGAGCATCGGCTGACCCTCTCCGGCGTGGTCTTCACGGCCGTGTTCAACCCTTACGATGGCCGCAAGAACTGGGTCGACATGCTCACCGCGTTCTGCAGCGCCTTCCGCGACACTCCCGAAGCCACGCTGCTGTTCAAGCTCGGCCACCACGAGTACGAGTCGGCGATGAACGACATGCTGATGTGCATGGCGCGCATGCCGGCCTTCCAGTGCCGTGTCGTCCTTTTGCACGGCTATCTGGATCGTTCCGAATTCGACGAGCTGATCCGTCATACCGCGTATATCGTCAATGCTTCTCACGGAGAGGGCCAGTGCCTGCCGCTGATGGAGTTCCTCAGTTGCGGCAAGCCGGCGGTTGCGCCACGCCATTCGGCGATGGTCGATTACATCGACGAGAGCGTAGCTTTTGAAGTGGCGACCTGGCTGGATGCGACCGCCTGGCCGCACGATCCGCGCCTGGCGTATCGCACGCTGCGCCACCAGATCGACTGGGCATCGCTGGTAGAGGCATACCGTGCTGCGTTCCAGTGCTTCACGCAGCAGCCGGAGCGCTATGCGCGTATGTCGAATGCGGCGATTGAAAGAATGCGTACGCACTGCTCACTGGAGGCCGGTCGCGGTCGTCTTGAGACATTTTTGGCTGCAGGCACCGCCTGAAGGCGCTGCGGCACACACGAAGTCATAGCGGGAGCTGACATGCTGGAGTTCATCAAGAGCCTGAGGCGCAAGCCGGCGCCCGTCACGCCGGCGCAGGAGGCTGTGCCGCCGCCCGCTGCGCCGGCGGAGGACCTGTCGACGCTGACCGATACCTACCTCAGCGGCTGGTTCCACCAGGAAACCGATGAGCTGTTCGAGGGCTTTCCGATCAGCGCACAGGACTCGGTCCTGGATATCGGTTGTGGCGACGGGCCTTTCGTTGCCTTCTGCGCCCAGCGCGGTGCCGAGGTGATCTTCGCCGATATCGATGCGGACAAGGTTGCCGCTGTCGAGCGCGGCCTGCAGGGCTCCAATGCCCGAGCCATGCTGCCGCTGGTCACCGATGCGAACCCGATTCCCCTGCCCGATGCTCGGGTGGACAAGGTCGTGGCGATGGAGGTGCTGGAGCACGTCGAGGACCCGGCGCAGTTCATGACCGAACTGGTCCGCGTCGGCAAGCCCGGCGCGCTCTACCTGATCACCGTGCCCGATCCGCTGGGCGAAAGTGTGCAGAAGGAACTGGCTCCTGCCGCTTACTTCGAACACCCCAACCACATCCGTGTCTTCGAGCGCGAAGCTTTCGAGCAGTTGATACGCGACGCGGGCCTGGTGATCGAGCGCCAGGCGCATTACGGCTTCTACTGGTCGGTCTGGTGGTTCTTCTTCTGGGCCTGCAAGCAGGACCTGTCGCCGCCGTGGCACCCGCTGCTCGATAGCTGGACGCGCACCTGGAACATGATGCTGGCTACGGAAGAAGGGCCGCGCATCAAGAAGGCCCTGGACAAGGCGATGCCCAAGAGCCAGGCGATCATCGCGCGCAAGCCGCTTTGAGATAGGGGCACTTTCTGAAATGAGCAGTGTGCAAAGCGGATCAAGGTGCAACCGATGAGCAAGGGGCGGATCGCCGACATCGAGATCCTGCGCGCCTTCGCGGTACTGTTCGTGGTGCTGCACCACGCCCATGGGAATCTGATCTCCTGGGCTTCACCTCGCTTCGATGCGTTGACCGCACATTTCTCCGGCGGCTTTGGTGTGGACCTGTTCCTCGCTATTTCCGGTTTCGTCATTGCCCGCGATCTGCTGCCCCGGCTGCGATCCGCTACACAGGCCGGCACGGCATGGCGTTGCATCCTCGCCTTCTGGGTGCGCCGCGCCTGGCGCTTGTTGCCTTCGGCCTGGTTCTGGCTGGCCGTGGTGCTGCTGGCGGTCGTGTATTTCAATCGTACGGGCGTTTTCGGTACCTGGGGCGCCAACCTCGATGCGACCTATGCCGGCGTGCTGCAATTCGCCAACTGGCGCTTTGCCGAGACGTTCATGCGCAGCGAATACGGGGCCAGCTTCGTTTACTGGAGCCTGTCGCTGGAGGAGCAGTTCTATATCCTGCTGCCGCTCATCGCTCTGCTGGCTCGCCGCTGGTTGGTCCCTGTGTTGCTGGTCCTGGTGGTGTACCAGTTGTTCGCTTCCCGCGGCCTGGTGATGGTGATGTTCCGCAGCGATGCGCTGATACTGGGCGTATTGCTGGCTATCTGGAGTCGGACGGCGTCCTACGAGCGCTTGCGCACGCTCCTGCCCGCCCGTGGTGGCAGCCTGGTGCTGGCTGCAATCAGTTTGCTCATGGGAGCCTTCTGGTCGGACACACTCGACGTGGGCGCCTACAAGTTCAGCCTGGTGGCGATCTGTTCCTTCGTGCTGGTGTGGATGGCGTCCTATGATGCGGAACTGTTCATTCCGGCGGGGCCCTGGCGTCAGTTGATCATCTGGATCGGCACGCGTTCCTATGCCATCTACCTGATTCACGTTCCGGCGTTTTTCGCTACGCGCGAAATCGCCGCCCGTTTGTACCCTCAGCTGCCGGTGGATGAGCGCTTCTTCTACCCTTTCGTGCTGTGCGCGGCGGCTTTGATCCTCATGTTGAGCGAGCTCAATTTCCGTCTGTTGGAGACGCCGCTGCGTCGCCGCGGTGCGCTGATGGCGCGGCAGATATCTGGCGAGCGGGCTGAAACATCGCAGAGCCTTGCAGTTGAGCAGGGATTTGGACGGTGATCATGGAACAATGCTTCGCGCTGGCCGGAAAGTGCCTTGCCATGCAGGAAATGAGGAAGGTCGGGGAGTGCGAATGAACAAGGGAAAAAACCCGGAGATCGAGTACCTGCGGGCGGTGGCCATCGGCATGACATTGCTATGCCACGTGCCGATGCTGTTGCCCTATTACGATGCGCTTTTCGGCCGTTTTTTCAGCCTCTACATGCCCTGGTCAGGCGTAGACCTGTTCTTCTGCATTTCCGGCTACATCGTCTGCAAAAGCTATCTGGACTATTTCGATCAGCATCGGCAGCGGGGCAGTTTTGCCATCGCGGCCCAGAGCTTCTGGTTGCGGCGTGTTTACCGACTGTTGCCGACCGCCTGGTTGTGGATCCTGATTCCCCTGGCACTCTCGGTCCTGTTCAACCGCAGCGGCGCCTTTGGATCCTGGTTCGAGAACCTGCGTAGCTTTGCGGCTGTGGCGACCTTCACCGGCAACCTCGCGAACCAGTACAACGGAATGCTGGGCCCCAATGCGGTCTACTGGAGTCTCGCGCTGGAAGAGCAATTCTACTTCGTGTTGCCGTTCTTCCTGCTGTGCGTGACGGCCTTCCGCTGGCGCGTCGGGTTGCTGTTGGCGTTGATTGCCCTGCAGTTTGGACTTGACCGCAATATGTTCGGGACGCCGACCAGCGCCATGCTCAACTCGTTCCGGCTCGACGCCATGATGTGGGGTGTGCTGCTGTGCCTGGCGGGACGCACACCCTTGCTTCGACAATTCGAACCGACCTTCCTGGGTAAGAGTGTCTGGCTGCGCCTGGCCTATGCAGTCATCCTGCTCTACCTGCTGGGGGCGATTCCGGGGCAGCTCATCGCCATGCCTATCGCCGTGGGGTTGATAGCCATCGTTGCGCTGCTGCTGGTGTGGGTTGCCAGCTACCAGCAGGGATATCTGTACTGCCCGTCGGTACTGTCACGCCCGCTGCTCTGGCTGGGGTCGCGCTCTTACGGCCTGTACGTCATTCATATCTGCGCTTATCACTTGAGTCGCGAAATCTGGTATCGCTACGCCGCAGCGCAAGGGGTTGAGCTGGACAAGTCCTTTACCCCGGAACTGGTGGTGACGGCACTGGCGATCGCACTGGTTGCCAGCGAGCTGAACTATCGTTTCGTCGAGGAGCCCCTGCGGCGCAAGGGTGCGCGGGTTGCGCGGGAGCGTCTGGAGCGATTTTCCGGCGGCGCGCCGGTTGTGGATGCCCCGCATCCGGACACGCAGCCGCTTGAGGTCACCCGGACAGATGCGCCGAGCGCGCGTGCGACCGAATAAGTGCCGTCAGTTGCGAGAGTGGAAACCCTCGAGGCTGTTTCCGGGTCACAGAAAGCCCGGGGTGTAATCGAATTATCGTGACCAGCCGGTCAGCCATTTTAGGTTCCTTTCCCTTAGAACAATCAGAGAGACTGGCCTTTGAACAAACGATTACTGGTGACAGGGCTTTCCGGTTTCGTGGGCACCCGGCTTCGGGCGTCGCTGGGGTCGCAATGGCAGTTGATGGAGCTCCCGCGTCTGGATCTGACCGAGCCCGGGGTTTTCGATGAGTATCTGCGCGAGGATGTGCCCGACGCAGTGATCCACCTGGCCGGCCAGACCTTCGTGCCGCAGGCGTTTCGCGATCCCGCCGGGACCTTGCAGGTGAACCTGATCGGGACGCTGAACCTGCTGCAGTCGCTCAAGCGTTGCGACTTTAACGGAGCGTTTCTTTATGTCAGCTCCGGGGATGTCTATGGACAGGTGAGCGAGGATCAGCTGCCGATTACCGAGTTGCAGTTGCCCAGGCCGAGGAATCCCTACGGTGTGAGCAAGCTCTCGGCGGAGTTGCTGTGTCAGCAGTGGAGCTTCGCCGAACCTTGGCGCATGATGGTGGCACGGCCGTTCAACCACGTGGGCGCGGGCCAGAAGGCCGATTTCGTGATACCGGCGGTCGCAAGACAACTCGCGCGTATTCGTCATGGATTGCAGGACGCGTATATCGAGGTCGGGGACATTGATGTCACCCGCGACTTCCTCGATGTACGGGATGTATTGGCGGCGTACTTCGCATTGCTCGAAAACGGGCGTTCGGGGGAGGTGTACAACGTTTGCTCGGGTCAGGAATATCGCCTGCGCGACGTGATCGACCAGATGGCTTCGCTGTCAGGCGTTGATCTGCAGATCCGCCAGGACCCGCAAAGGATGCGCAAGGCCGAGCAAAGGCGTGTGCGCGGCAGCAATGCAAAGCTGCAGCGTGAGACCGGCTGGAAACCGTCTTACGCAATGGAGCAGATCCTGCTGGATGTATTGGCGGAATGGGATGTCCGTGCATTGCAGGAGTGACACCGGTGACTGGCTGATTGTGGCCCACCGCGGCGAAACCTGTCGCCGGTTCAAGACCCCGCCATACCTGCCAGGGGGAATGGGGTCCCAGGTAATGTGCTGTACGCGGAGGCATCGCTCGGGCGGAAGCCGATCGAGACTCCGGCATAACTACAACGAGCTCGCGGCGCTTTCATCTGCGAGCCACCACGGATGCTAGAAGAATGACAAAAAGTGCTCTGATCACCGGTCTGACCGGACAGGATGGCGCCTACCTTGCGAAACTGCTGCTGGAAAAGGGCTACAAGGTCCACGGTCTGGTAGCTCGCCGTAGTAGCGATACGCGCTGGCGCCTGCGTGAGTTGGGGATCGAGTCCGAGGTGGTCTACCTCGACGGCGATCTGGCGGACGCATCGTCCGTACAGCGGGCCGTCATCAAGGCCAAGCCGGATGAGCTCTATAACCTCGGTGCACAGAGCTTTGTCGGCAGTTCCTGGGACCAGCCGGTGACCACCGGCATTGTCGATGGCCTGGGCGTTACCCACCTGCTGGAAGCCATCCGCCAGTTCAACCCGGAAACCCGCTTCTATCAGGCATCCACCAGCGAGATGTTCGGTCTGATCCAGGCCGAGCGGCAGGACGAGAACACACCGTTCTACCCGCGCAGCCCCTACGGCGTGGCCAAGCTCTATGGCCACTGGATCACCGTGAACTACCGCGAGAGCTTCAAGCTGCACGCTTCCAGCGGCATCCTCTTCAACCACGAGTCGCCGCTGCGCGGAATCGAGTTCGTGACCCGCAAGGTCACCGACGCGGTGGCGCGCATCAAGCTGGGCAAGCAGAACGAACTGCGCCTGGGCAACATCGATGCCAAGCGTGACTGGGGCTTCGCCGGCGACTACGTCGAAGCCATGTGGCTGATGCTGCAGCAGGACAAGCCTGACGACTATGTGGTGGCCACCGGCGTCACCACCACGGTGCGCGAGATGTGCCGTATCGCCTTCGAATACGTAGGCCTGAAGTACCAGGATCATGTGGTGATCGACCCGGCCTTCTTCCGCCCGGCGGAAGTGGATGTGCTGCTGGGCAACCCTGGAAAGGCCGAGCGAGTGTTGGGCTGGAGTCCGAAAACCAGTCTGGAGAACCTCATCCACATGATGGTTGACGCCGACCTGCGTCGCGTTGACAAGGAGTGATGCATGCTCGTCCCTGTGATCCTTTCCGGTGGAGCCGGCACCCGGCTGTGGCCGGTCTCCCGTGAAGGCCAGCCCAAGCCGTTCATGGCGATGCCCGACGGGCAGTCGCTGCTGAGCAAGACCTATCGGCGCGCGGCCAGCCTGCTGGGTGCGGACGGGCACATCGTCACGGTGACCAATCGCGACTACTACTTCCAGAGCAAGGATCACTTCCAGTCGGCCAAGCTGCGCCAGCGTGGCCACTTCATCCTCGAACCCGCCGGGCGCAATACTGCCCCGGCTATTGCGGTCGCCGCACTCGCGCTGCGTGCACTGCATGGTGATGACGTGACCATGGTGGTGATGCCGGCGGACCATCTGATCCGCGACATCGATACCTTCGGACGCTGCGTCGAGCATGCTGTGGAACTGGCCGAGGCGGGGCACCTGGTGACTTTCGGTGTCGTGCCCAACGCGCCGGAAACCGGCTTCGGCTACATCGAAATGGGCGATGCGCTGGACACTCGTGGCGGCAGCCGCGTGAAGCGCTTCGTCGAGAAGCCCGACCTGGATACTGCCAAGGGCTTCCTTCAGGCGGGCACCTTCCTGTGGAACTCGGGGATGTTCTGCTTCACCGTCGGCACCTTCATCAGCGAGCTGGAAAAGTACGCTCCGCAGATGCTCGAACAAGCCATCGCCTGCCAGATGGCCAGCCAGCCGGCGGACTTCGGCAATCTGGTTCAGCAGGAGTTGCCGTCGGATCATTTCTGCGCGCTGGAGGACATCTCCATCGACTACGCACTGATGGAGCGCTCCGACCGTGTGGCGGTGATCCCCGCGGCGTTCGACTGGAGCGATATCGGATCGTGGACCGCGATGAGTGCGCTGGTGGATGCCGATGCCGACAACAACCGCGCCGCCGGCAATGCCATCTTCGTCGATAGCCGCGACAACTACGTACAGAGCGAAGGTCGACTGATCGCTACCGTGGGCGTCGAGGGGCTGGTCGTGGTCGAGACCGCCGATGCGATTCTGGTGGCGCGTGCCGACCGTGCGCAGGATGTGCGCAAGGTGGTCAAGCAGCTCAAGGATACCGACAACGAAGCCTATCGCCTGCATCGCACGGTCAGCCGTCCCTGGGGCACCTACACCGTTCTCGAGGAAGGCCCGCGCTTCAAGATCAAGCGCATCGTGGTGAAGGCTGGCGCCGCCCTGTCGCTGCAGATGCATCACCATCGCAGCGAGCACTGGGTCGTGGTGCAGGGCATGGCCAAGGTCACCAACGGCGAGTCCGTACGGCTGGTGAACAGCAACGAGTCCACCTACATCCCCGCGGGCCACCGCCATCGCCTGGAGAACCCGGGAGTTATCGATCTGGTGATGATCGAGGTGCAAAGCGGCGAGTACCTGGGCGAGGACGACATCGTTCGCTTCGAGGATATTTACGGCAGGATCGTTTGATGTCGCTGAGCAGTCTGAAAGGCACTTGGCAGTACCGCGGATTCATCGTGGGCAGTGTGCGGCGGGAATTCGAGTCGCGCTATCGCGGCTCGCTGCTGGGAGCGGCCTGGACCATCCTCAATCCCCTGGCGATGATTCTGGTGTACACCGTGATCTTCTCCGAAGTGATGCGTGCGCGCCTGCCGGGCGTGGACGACAAGATGGCCTACAGCGTGTTTCTTTGCGCGGGGCTGCTGACCTGGGGATTGTTCTCCGAAGTGGTCAGCCGCTGCCTGAACATGTTCCTCGAAAACGCCAATCTGCTGAAGAAGCTGAGCTTCCCGCGCCTCTGCTTGCCGGTGGTGAGCGTCTGCAGTGCGTCGCTGAATTTCGCCATCATCTTCGCGTTGTTCATCGGCTTCCTGCTTATCACCGGGCGCCTGCCCGGCGTTGCGCTGCTGTCGTTCCCGCTGTTGCTGGCGCTGCAGCTGATGTTCGCCGTCGGCCTGGGCATGCTGGTCGGCGTGCTCAATGTGTTCTTCCGCGATGTCGGGCAGCTGTTCGGGATTCTCCTGCAGTTCTGGTTCTGGCTCACCCCCATCGTCTACCCGCTGACCATTCTGCCGGAGTCGATCGGCCGGCTGGTGCAGCTCAATCCGCTGACCGGCCTGATGCAGGCCTACCAGAACCTGTTCCTCCACGGCCAATGGCCGCAGCTCTCGCAGTTGCTGCCGGTGACGGTATCCGGCGCTCTGCTGTGCGTGCTGGCCATGGTGTTGTACCGCGCACGCGCAGGTGAAATGGTGGACGAACTCTGATGGGCCATATCCGCATTCAGCAACTGGGCAAGGCCTATCGTCAGTACCCCAAACGCTGGTCCCGCCTGGTCGAGTGGATCGCTCCCGATGGCAAGCCGCGGCATCACAAACATTGGGTCCTGCAGAACATTTCCCTGGAGATCGAGCCGGGCGAGGCGGTCGGTATCGTCGGTTCCAATGGTGCCGGCAAGAGCACCCTGCTCAAGATCATCACCGGCACTACGCAGCCTACCAGTGGCACCTGCGAGGTGGGAGGAACAGTATCCGCCCTGCTCGAACTGGGCATGGGCTTTCACCCGGAGTTCACCGGTCGGCAGAACGTCTACATGGCCGCGCAGCTGCTGGGGCTGCAGCGTGGCGAGATCGACGCGCTGTTCCCGGAGATCGAGGCCTTCGCTGAAATCGGTGACGCCATCGACCAGCCGGTACGCACCTACTCCAGCGGCATGCAGATGCGCTTGGCGTTCAGCGTGGCCACCGCGCGGCGGCCGGATGTACTGATCATCGACGAGGCGCTGTCGGTCGGCGACTCGTATTTCCAGCACAAGAGCTTCGAGCGTATCCGCAGCTTCCGTCGTGCCGGCACCACGCTGTTGATCGTTTCCCATGACCGCTTCTCCATCCAGTCCATCTGTGATCGTGCGGTGTTGTTGGAGTTCGGCCAGGTGGCGATGCAGGGCGACCCGGAAATGGTCATGGACTACTACCACGCGAGGATGGGCGAGGGACTCAATCATCTCGTGCGCCAGGAGATGCTCGCCAACGGCAAGGCCCGCACCATCTCTGGCACGGGGGAGGCGGAGATCGAATCGGTACGGCTGCTGGACGCTGGAGGCAAGGACATCGACCTGGTCGAAGTGGGCCACGACGTTGTGCTGGAGGTCGGTGTGCGAGTCTGCCAGGACGTCGACCGGTTGGTGCTTGGCTTCATGCTCAAGGACCGGCTCGGGCAGGCGATGTATGGCATCAACTCGCACCGCCTCAAGCAGGTGCAGAAGGGGCTCAAGACCGGCGACCGGCTGGTCTATCGCTACGCCTTCCCCATGCGGCTGGGAGCCGGTAACTACTCGGTGTCGCTGAGCCTTTCACGGCTCGACTCGCACCTGGACGGCAATTACGAGTGGCGGGACTGCGCAATGATCTTCCATGTGGTCAACAGCACGCGTGAGAACTTCATCGGTTATTCCTGGCTGGATGCCCGCGCCAGCATCGAGCATTTCCCCAGCGATTCCCTGGCCCAACGCAGTGGAGAGCATTCCTGATGCGCCTGCTCGTCGAATGCACCTACGTCTTCGAACATCCGCACGTGAATTCCGGCATCCAGCGCGTCGTGCGCAATGTCATCCGCCATCTTGAGGATGCCGAAGGCGGGGTCGAATGCGTTCCGGTGGCGTTCATCAACGGCCGTATGCATCGGGTGCTGCATCTGGCACCGCTGTCGACCGAGGAACTGCCCTGGCACAGCCGGATGAAGATCGCCCTGGAGCAGATGCGCAATGACTATTGGGTAAGGCATGCGAGCCTGGAGCGCCGCTGGCCGATGAACCGCTACCACAACGCACGCCGCGTTCTTTACGTGGCGTGCAAGATTGCCAGCCTGGCGATTACCCTGCCGCTGCGCTTCGCCATGTTTGCCTCGCGCGGCCATGTTGTGCCCGAGCGCCTGGAGCCGCTGGAGGTTCAGCCTGGCGACCAGCTCCTGCTGCTTGATTCGTCCTGGCACGCCGATTTCTTCCCGGTAGCGGAAAAGCTCAAGTCCCAAGGTGTCGGGCTGATCTCGGTGATCTACGACCTGATCCCCTGTACCCACCCGCAGTTCTGCGACGCCGGACTGGTGAAGGTGTTCGACCGCTGGTTCGATTGGATCGTCGAAATGGCGGACGGATTCATCTGCATTTCCACCACCATCCGCGACCAGGTGCGTGCCGAGATCGTTCGCCGTCGAGGCGAAGAGGTTGCCCAGGGCTTGTGGTTCGAGCACTTCTACCTCGGCTCGGAACTGGACCTGGTGCATGACGCCTCGCAGCTGGACGGAAAACTGGTACAGATGTTCGAAGACGGCGCGCCGGTCTACCTGATGGTCAGCACCATCGAGCCGCGCAAGAACCACGCCTACCTGCTCGACGCTTTCGAGCGCCTGTGGGCGCAGGGCTCGCCGGCACGGCTGTGCATCATCGGCCGCTATGGCTGGAAGTGCGAGGGCCTGATGGATCGCATCCGTCGCCACAAGGAACTCGACAAGCGCCTGTTCATGTTCAACAAACTCAATGATCGCGGCCTGGAGTACGCCTACGCCAACGCCCGCTCGCTGGTCTTCCCGTCGTACGTCGAGGGCTTTGGCCTGCCGCTGGTGGAAGCGATGCAGCGCCACCTGCCGGTGATGGCCAGCGACATTCCGGTGTTCCGTGAAGTCGGCGGCGACTTCGTGGCTTACTTCGATCTGCAGCGACCGGAGTCTCTGGCCGAGTTGGTGCAGGAGTTCGAAGGTAGCAACCGATTCCCGGCAACCCGCGCTGCCGCTGACTGGAGCTGGCTGACCTGGCGTGATGCCAGTCGGCAACTGGTCAGCCGCGTGCTGGGGGCCCTGATGCTGCGCAGGCCGGCGCAGTCCCGACCCGAAGCGGAAGTGGGTTAGCGTGCACGTTGCGCTGAACGCTCGCATCCTTCAGGCACCGAGGACTGGCATCGGCCAGTACGTCTCGTCCCTGACCCGAGCGCTGCAGGATCAGGCGGAAGTCAGCCTGCAGTTGTTTCTGGGCCGCCAGTGGTCGGTCGATCTGCCGCCGGCCTCGCTGCCCGGCTATTCCCGCCGCACTGCGCTGGCCAAGCGAGTGCCTGGTGCCTATCGCATTCGCCGCTGGCTGGAGCAGGGAAACTTCGACCGAGGGCTGAGTCAGCGTTCGATCGACCTGTACCACGAGCCCAGCCTGTGGCCGCTGGAGTTCGACGGGCCGATGGTCATGACCCTGCATGACCTGACCCATGTGCACTACCCCCACACCCAGCCCGCCGATCGCCTGGCCGAGATCGAACGCCACGTCGGCAGGGGTGTCGAGCGGGCGCGGATCGTACTGACAGACTCCGAGCACGTTGCCGGAGAGGTCCGCCGTCACTTTGCATTGCCTGATGAACGCGTGGTGGTGGCGCCGCTCGGATACGCGCCGCGCTTCCGTCCCCGAACTGATGCAGAACTATTGAGTCCGCTGGCCTCGTTTGGATTGTCAGCGGGGCAGTATCTGATCTGCGTCGGCACACTGGAGCCGCGTAAGAACCTGCAGCTGGCGCTGCGGGCTCATTCCCTGTTGCCGCCCATGCTGCGCTCGCGCTTGCCATTGGTGATAGTCGGAATGCCAGGCTGGCGCAGCGATGGTCTCGATGAGACGCTGGATGTCGCCGTGAAGGGCGGCTGGGCCAAGGTGCTCGGCTATCAGAGTGATGAGGTGCTCGCGGAGTTGCTGGCTGGGGCGAAGGCTTTGCTCTTCCCGTCGCTGTACGAAGGCTTCGGCCTGCCCGTGCTGGAAGCGATGGCCAGTGGCGTGCCGGTATTACTGACTCGTACCTCCTCGCTGCCGGAAGTGGCGGGAGAGGCGGGCATCTATGTCGATGCCCATGATCCGCAGGAGATGTGCTCCGCCCTGCAGGAACTGGTGGACGATTCTTCTCTCGGGCAACGTTGCCGTGTGCTGGGCCTTGAGAGAGCCCGGGACTTCAGCTGGCAGCGATGCGCCCGGATAACCAGCGAAGCCTACCGAAAGGCTGTGGGAGGCTGAATGCGCGTATTGCACTTCTTCAAGACCTATCTGCCGGACTCCGTGGGGGGCATCGAGCAGGTGATCAACCAGCTCTGCCGCACCGGGCGACATCACGGCATCGAACACCAGGTACTCACCCTGAGCTCGAACCCAGAGCCCGCGGAGCTCATGGTCGATGGGCACCGCGTCTACCGGGCGCGCCTCGACCTGCAATTGGCTTCCACCGGTTTCTCCTACAGCGTCATACCGCAGTTCCGCAAGCTCGCGGCGGAAGCGGACATCATCAATTTCCACTTCCCCTGGCCGTTCATGGATGTGGTGCACTTGCTGGCGGGCATCGACAAGCCGACCGTGGTGACCTACCACTCGGATATCGTTCGCCAGCGGCACCTTTTCAAACTGTACCAACCGCTGATGCACCGCTTCCTCGGTAGCGTGGACCGCATCGTTGCGGCTTCGCCCAACTACCTGGGCTCCAGCGAGACCCTGCGCCGCTACCAGCACAAAGCGGAAGTCATTCCCTATGGTCTGGACAAGCAGGCTTACCCGGTTCCTTCCGAGGAGTGCACCGCTCGCTGGCGCCGCGAGGTAGGGGAGCAGTTCTTCCTGTTCGTCGGCGTGATGCGCTACTACAAGGGCCTGCATATTCTGCTGGAAGCCGTGCAGGGCACCGGGTACCCGGTGGTCATCGTCGGCGCTGGCCCCCTGGAGCAGCAGTTGAAGGCTCAGGCGGCGGCGCTGGGTGTTGAGTCCCACGTGCGCTTCGTCGGTCGTGTGAGCGAAGAGGACAAGGTTGCCTTGCTGCAGTTGTCGCGGGCGATCGTCTTCCCCTCGCACCTGCGCTCGGAAGCCTTTGGCATTTCCCTGCTGGAAGGGGCGATGTATGGCAAGCCGATGATTTCCAGCGAGATCGGAACCGGCACCAGCTTCATCAATGCCAACGGCCTGACCGGGCTGGTAGTGCCACCCAGCGATCCCCTGGCGTTCCGTCAGGCGATGAAGTGGTGCTGGGAAAATCCCGCGGCGGCGGAAGAAATGGGGCGGCAGGCGGAAGCGCGCTACCAGGAGCTGTTCACGGCTGATGCGATGGGGCGCGTCTGGGCAGATCTGTATCGCGATCTACTGGACGAGAGAGCAGAGAAGGAAGGGCTGCTGCCCGAGGGCCGCTCTGGCTGAGCGGCCGGGGCAACGAACTTACCAGTACAGTTATGGCGAGCCTGGAGAATGTGGCTCAGTTGTACTGTTGAATCAGCGCCAGAACGGCTTGTTCAGTTCGGCGTAACGCTGGGCTTCGCTGATGCCGGCGTCGGCCAGCAGGCGGGAGTCCAGGCGGGCCAGCTGGCGGCGGCTTTCCATGCGGCGCTGCCACAGGCGAACGGTGCCGACGAGGCCACGATGGGCGCTGGAGGTGCTACGGGTGGTGCTCAGAGCTGCGGAACCGAGGGTACGTTCCATGGTGGTCATCCTTCTCGCTTGTGGCGAGTAGTCAGTTGCTGAATGGATTGAGCATATGATCTGACTTTTTGGTCAGGGATGACAGGTACAGTTGTGCAGTATTGCAGCTGCTCAGCCGATTGTAATTTTGAACTGTTATGGTCTTTTTCAGGGCGAACTGTACCGTTACGCTCCATTCTGGTGCGCAATTGGTAGGCATCTGAGGTGTTTCGACGGTGCCGGCCAAGGTGGCGGCGGGGGAAGCTGAACAGTTGGGGCGGGATAAAAATCTGTTCAGTAGTGTTTTTACGTGGTTTTTTTCCGGCTGTAAACCCTTGCGGGCCATTCATTGCTGAATGACCCGCAGAGCGTCTGGAATCAGCTCGCCGCCAGCATGTGGCCGCGTTCTTCCAGATTGATATGCCACTCCAGGGCCTCGCGCAGGATGTGCGGGGTATGGCCGCCGCGTTCGCAAGCGGCATCGAAGTAACTGTTCAGGGCGTCGCGGTAGGACGGGTGCACACAGTTGTCGATGATCACCCGGGCGCGCTCGCGCGGCGCCAGGCCACGCAGGTCGGCCAGACCTTCCTCGGTGACCAGGATGTCCACGTCGTGTTCGGTGTGGTCGACGTGGCTGACCATCGGCACGACGCTGGAGATGTTGCCGCCCTTGGCGATGGACTTGGTGACGAAGATGGCCAGGTGTGCGTTGCGGGCGAAGTCGCCCGAGCCACCGATGCCGTTCATCATCTTGGTGCCGCCGACGTGGGTGGAGTTCACGTTGCCGTAGATGTCGAATTCCAGCGCGGTGTTGATGCCGATGATACCCAGGCGACGGACCACTTCGGGGTGGTTGGAGATCTCCTGCGGGCGCAGCACCAGCTTGTCCTTGTAACGCTCCAGGTTGCCGAAGACTTCTTCGTTACGGCGCGCGGAGAGGGTGATGGAGCTGCCCGAGGCGAAGCGCAGCTTGCCGGCGTCCATCAGGTCGAAGGTCGAGTCCTGCAGCACTTCGGAGTACATGGTCAGGTCTTCGAACGGCGATTCGATCAGGCCGCACATCACCGCGTTGGCAATGGTACCGACGCCCGCTTGCAGCGGCGCGAGGTTCTTGGTCAGGCGGCCGGCTTCCACTTCCTGCTTGAAGAAATCGATCAGGTGATTGGCGATGGCCTGGGTTTCGTCGTCCGGCGGCAGCACGGTGGACGGGGAGTCCGGCTGGTCGTTGACGACGATGGCGACGATCTTTTCTGCTGGGATCGGGATGGCGGTGCTGCCGATGCGGTCGTCCACGCGAGTGAGTGGGATCGGCGTGCGAGTCGGGCGGTAGGTCGGGATATAGATGTCGTGCAGGCCTTCGAGGTTGGCGTTGTGCGCGACGTTGATCTCGACGATCACCTGCTTGGCGAAGATCGCGAAGCTGGCCGAATTGCCCACCGAGGTGGTCGGTACGATGTGGCCTTCCTCGGTGATGGCGACGGCTTCGATGACGGCGATGTCCGGCAGCTTGAGCTGGTGGTTGCGCAACTGCTCGACGGTTTCCGACAGGTGCTGGTCGATGAACATGACTTCGCCGGCATTGATCGCCTTGCGCAGGGTGCTGTCGACCTGGAAGGGCATGCGGCGGGCCAGCACGCCGGCTTCGGTGAGCTGCTTGTCGAGGTCGTTGCCCAGGCTGGCGCCGGTCATCAGGCTGATGCGCAGCGGCTCCTGCTTGGCGCGCTCGGCGAGGGCCTTGGGTACGGCTTTGGCTTCGCCGGCGCGGGTGAAACCGCTCATGCCGACGGTCATGCCGTCCTTGATAAGGGCCGCGGCCTGGTCGGCAGTCATCACCTTGTCCAACAGGGAGGACATACGCACGCGATCACGGAACATGGGAAAACCTCGGGCAGTAGGAAGTGCGAGGCCGCCAGTCTAGGGACTCGGCGATTTTTGGCTCTTATACCAAGGTCGAAAAATCGCCCGGCCAGGGCCTTCTTACTACCAATGTCCAGCGCTTTTCGTGTTGCCCGAAAGCAAGACACCGGCGCAAGGCCGGTGTCTTTTGGATCAGCGGTCGACTTATTCGACGGCCTTGACCATGTCTTCGATGACTTTCTTGGCGTCGCCGAAGACCATCATGGTCTTGTCCAGGTAGAACAGTTCGTTGTCCAGGCCGGCGTAGCCGCTGGCCATCGAGCGCTTGTTGACGATCACGGTCTTGGCTTTGTAGGCCTCGAGGATCGGCATGCCGGCGATCGGCGACTTCGGATCGTTCTTCGCCGCCGGGTTCACCACGTCGTTGGCGCCCAGCACCAGCACCACGTCGGTCTGGCCGAACTCGGAGTTGATGTCTTCCATCTCGAACACCTGCTCGTAAGGCACTTCGGCCTCGGCCAGCAGGACGTTCATGTGGCCCGGCATACGGCCGGCAACCGGGTGGATGGCGAACTTCACGTTGACGCCGCGATGGGTCAGCTTCTCGGCCAGTTCCATCAGCGCGTGCTGGGCACGGGCCACCGCCAGGCCGTAGCCGGGAACGATGATCACGCTGTCGGCGTTGGTCAGCAGGAAGGAGGCGTCGTCGGCCGAGCCGGATTTCACCGGGCGGGCTTCCTTGGCACCGGCCGGGCCGCCAGCGTCCGCTTCGGCGCCGAAGCCACCGAGGATGACGTTGAAGAACGAGCGGTTCATCGCCTTGCACATGATGTAGGAGAGGATCGCGCCCGAGGAGCCCACCAGGGAGCCGGCGATGATCAGCATCGAGTTGTTCAGCGAGAAGCCGATACCGGCCGCGGCCCAGCCCGAGTAGGAGTTCAGCATCGACACGACCACGGGCATGTCCGCACCGCCGATCGGGATGATGATCAGCACGCCGAGGACGAACGCCAGGGCCAGCATCACCACGAAGGCGGTCAGGTTGCCGGTGAACATGAACAGCAGGCCCAGGCCCAGGGTGGTCAGGCCGAGCACCAGGTTGAGCATGTGCTGGCCGGCGAACTGCACCGGAGCGCCCTGGAACAGGCGGAACTTGTATTTGCCCGACAGCTTGCCGAAGGCGATCACCGAACCGGAGAAGGTGATGGCGCCGATGGCCGCGCCGAGGAACAGCTCCAGGCGGTTACCGGTGGGGATGGTGTCGCCCAGGTTCTGCACGATGCCCAGCGACTGCGGCTCGACCACGGCGGCGATGGCGATGAACACGGCGGCCAGGCCGATCATGCTGTGCATGAAGGCGACCAGTTCCGGCATCTTGGTCATCTCGACGCGCTTGGCCATGATCGAGCCGGCGGTGCCGCCGACCAGCAGGCCGATGATCACGTAGACGATGCCGGTGGTGGCGATCTCGCTGCTGATCTTGAACACCAGTGCGACGGTGGTCAGCGCGGCGATGGCCATGCCGATCATGCCGAACAGGTTGCCGCGACGCGAGGTGGTCGGGTGCGACAGGCCTTTGAGGGCCTGGATGAAGCAGACCGAGGCGATGAGGTAGAGGAGGGTGACGAGGTTCATGCTCATGTCAGTGCTTCTCCGCCTTCGGCGCTTTTTTCTTGAACATTTCCAGCATGCGGCGGGTGACCAGGAAGCCACCGAACACATTCACTGCAGCCAGGGCCACGGCCAGGGTGCCCATGGCCTTGCCCAGCGGAGTGACGGTCAGGGCGGCGGCCAGCATGGCGCCAACGATCACGATGGCCGAGATGGCGTTGGTTACTGCCATCAGCGGGGTGTGCAGGGCAGGGGTGACGTTCCAGACCACGTGGTAGCCGACGTAGATCGCCAGCACGAAGATGATCAGGTTGTAGATGCCGTGGGAGATCAGCATGTCTTCCATAGTTTCTCACCGGTCTTCAGGGCCGGACGCGGGGTCCGGCGCGTTCTTATATAAGAAGGGCTCAGCCGTTCTTGCGCACGATCTGGCCGTCACGGCACATCAGGCACGCGGCGACGATGTCGTCTTCCATGTTCACCGTGAAGCCTTCGGCGGTCAGGGTGAGCTTGAGGAAGTCGAGCAGGTTGCGTGCGTAGAGTGCGGAGGCGTCCGCCGGTACCAGTGCGGCCAGGTTGCTCAGGCCGACGATGGTTACGCCGTGCTTGACCACGACCTGGTCGGCCTCGGTCAGCGGGCAGTTGCCGCCCTGGGATGCCGCGAGGTCGATGACCACGGAGCCCGGCTTCATCTCGGCGACAGTCGCTTCATGCAGCAGGGTCGGCGCCTTGCGGCCAGGAATCAGTGCGGTGGTGATGACGATGTCCGACTGCTTGGCGCGTTCGTGCACGGCCTTGGCCTGGCGCTCCATCCACGAGGCCGGCATCGGTCGGGCATAACCGCTGACACCTTCGGCGCACTCGCGCTCTTCATCGGTCTCGTAGGGTACGTCGACGAACTTGGCGCCCAGGGACTCGATCTGCTCCTTCACCGCCGGACGAACGTCCGAGGCCTCGATCACCGCACCCAGGCGCTTGGCCGTGGCGATGGCCTGCAGGCCGGCAACGCCAGCGCCGAGGATCAGCACGCGGGCGGCCTTAACGGTGCCGGCGGCGGTCATCAGCATGGGCATGAAGCGCGGGTAATGGTGAGCAGCGAGCAACACGGCCTTGTAGCCGGCGATGTTGGCCTGGGAAGAGAGCACGTCCAGGCTCTGCGCGCGGGAAGTACGCGGCGCGGCCTCGAGGGCGAAGGCGGTGACGCCGCGTTCGGCCATGCGGGCGATGTTCTCGTTGTTGAACGGGTTGAGCATGCCGATCAGCACGGTACCCGGCTTCATCTGTGCCAGCTCGCTTTCGCTGGGCGCGACAACCTTCAGCACAAGCTCCGAACCGTAGGCATCGGCGGCAGTGCCGATCTTCGCGCCAACGGCTTCATAGGCGGCATCCGGCTGGCTGGCGCTGACGCCCGCACCGCTCTGAATGACGACCTGATGGCCCTGCCCGATCAGTTTCTTGACCGTTTCCGGCGTTGCTGCGACCCGCGTCTCACCGGCTTGGGTCTCGAGGGGTACACCGATCTGCACTTGCAAATCTCCTGCGTGATCCTGGGATGGTCCGGGCTACTACGTTGGCGACCCGGGTTTTGAACTGGCAACGGTCTATTTTTTGTTTTAAGAGCTTGTTTTCAGACCGGGTTGTGACCCGGCGGCCGCGGCATTGTGCAATCGAACCTGGAGGGCATCAAGAAGTTCTGGAGTGGTACGAAGCGATAACTACAAGTCACGTTTGGACCCGCAGTTTTCCGGTCGCCACCGAGGCCGCGTGAGCCCTGGCGTTAAGCCTAATTGCCTATTGTGACCGGACGGAAATGTCATCCTCGCCGTGAATGACCACCCATCAGAGGCTCCCCATGCCCACCGAAAGGCCCGGTAATCCTGCAACAGGCTCAGGCATAGGTGTTAATTAATGTTTCTAATATGGAGTATGAGTCATTCCTGATGCCTGATTTCCTGTAGCAGATTTTTTACATTGACTACGGGGTCAGGAAATTCGTCCGGATGCTTCAAGGCCGCGCATTACACCGTTCCAGAGCCATGAGAAGAGGTTTAGCAGAAAGCTCGCGTTTGTCCGCTACAACGACGAATGACGCAGAAAAAACAACGGCCACCGTTATCGGGTGGCCGCTGGGGGTGAGACACGGTGTCGCGGGTGGCTCAGTTGTTGGCGCTGATCACGCTGGGCAACTGGGCCGCGAGCTTGTCGTTATGCAGCGGCGCGCGGATGAAGCCGTGCTGCGTGCCGTCCGGGCCGATTACCACCAGGTTGCCGCTGTGATCCACAGTGTAGTTGGGCTTGCTGGTGTCCGCCGGGATGTAGGGGATGCTCATCGCGTTGGCCAGCTTCTGCACGTTTTCTTCCGAGCCGGTGATGCCCTTGAAGCCGGCATTGAAGAAGCCGAGGTATTCCTTGATGCGCGGCGCGGTATCGCGGTGCGGGTCGACGCTGACGAATACCACCTGCAGGTTCTTCGCCACTTCCGGCGGCAGCTTGGTCTGCAATTCGCGCAGTTGTGCCAGGGTGGTGGGGCAGACGTCCGGGCAGAAGGTGTAGCCGAAGAACAGCAGGGACCACTTGTCCTTCAGGCTGGCGGTTTGGAACGGCTGGCCGTCCTGGTCGGTGAAGGTCAGGTCGGGGACGCTACGGGTTTGCGGCAGGATCACGATGCCGGCGTCGAGCAGCACGGTCGGGTCGAGCTGATGGCGCTGGTTGAGCACCTTCTGGACGGTGAGGCCGAGGATCAGGGCGACGATGGCGACGAGGATGAAGACGGTCTTGTTGACTCGGGTCATGGGGTACTCGTGGGTCGGGACGTCTGGGCTTTGTGTTGCTGTTTGTGCCGTTGGCAGGGGGCGGTGATGTTCGCGAGCAAGCTCGCTCCTACAAACGGAGTTCCCCTGTAGGAGCGAGCTTGCTCGCGAACCCTCAATAGTTCAGGTGCAGCGGCAGGTAGTGGTCCACCAGCAGCGCGATGAACAGCAGGAACAGGTAGGCGATAGAGTACTTGAAGGTCTTGATCGCCGCATGGGGTCGGCTGCCGCAGTAGAGCGCCCAGGCCCAGTCGAGGAAGCGCGCGCCCAGGGCCAGCGCGGCGAGCAGGTAGACCAGCCCGGCCATGTGGATGGCGAAGGGCATCAGCGTCACGGCGAACAGCACCAGGGTGTAGAGCAGGATGTGCAGCTTGGTGTAGTGCTCGCCGTGGGTCACCGGCAGCATCGGGATGTCAGCCTTGGCGTACTCGTCCTTGCGGTGCAGGCACAGCGCCCAGAAGTGCGGCGGCGTCCAGGCGAAGATGATGAGTACCAGCAGCAGCGGTTCGGCGGAAATCTGCCCCGTTACCGCAACCCAGCCCAGCAGCGGCGGGGCGGCGCCGGCGAGGCCGCCGATGACGATGTTCTGCGGCGTGGCGCGCTTGAGAAAACCGGTGTAGAGCGCCGCGTAGCCCAGCAGCGAAGCCAGTGTCAGCCAGGCCGTCAGCGCATTGGTGAAGACCAGCAGGACGGCCATCCCGGCCACCGACAGCAGCATGGCGAAGCCCAGAGCGATGGGTGGCGAAACGCGTCCTTCGGCCAGCGGGCGCTTGTGGGTACGCGCCATGATCGAGTCGATGCGGCGGTCCACCACATGGTTCACCGCCGCCGCGCCGCCGGCGCACAGGCCGATGCCGAGGTTGCCGAACACCAGCACCTGCCAGGGCACGCCGGCCTTGGTGGCGAGCAGCATGCCGATCAGTGAGGTGATCAGCATGAGCAGCACGACCTTGGGTTTGGTCAGTTCTAACAGGTCGCGCCAGCTGGCTTGGCTGGAAGTGCTGATGACGCTGGCCATGGGCATTTCTCCGTCTTCTGACTTCTGGAATGGGGCCGGCGCGCCTCGGCGCCGGCCGGCCGTCGTGCTCAAGCTTGTTTCATCCTTGCGAGGGATAGGCCACCGGGCGCTCCAGAGCGTCCAGGGCAATCGGGCCGCTGGCGGGCAGCTCGACACGTTTCGCCGCGGGCGCGCGCACCCGGTAATTCACCAGCACCAGCATCAGCAGCAGGAAAGCGCCGCCGCCGTTGTGCGCCACTGCCACCGGCAGCGGCAGGTGCAGCAGCACGTTGCTGATCCCCAGGCCGATCTGCAAGGACAGCCCCAGCAGCATCAGTGCGGTAATGCCGATCAGCCCGTGGCGCTGGAGGTTCCAGGCCAGCAGCAGGATCACCGCCGTCACGCCCAGCGCGCCCATGCGGTGGGTCATGTGGATGGCGGTACGGGCGTCGCTGTCGAGTTGGCCACCGAGATAATTCGGGCCGATGTGCTGGGTAAGGTGGAAGCCGTTGGCGAAGTCCATGTTCGGCCACCACTCGCCGTGGCACATCGGCAGGTCGATGCAGGCCACTGCCGCGTAGTTGCTGCTGACCCAGCCGCCCAGGGCGATCTGCCCGATCACCATCAGCAGGGCCAGCGCCGCCAGCGCGCGCAATTTTGAAGGCAGTTGCAGCGGGGCGAAGGCGCCGGACAGGCGCAGGCTGAGCAGGAACAGCAGCGACAGCGTGGTGAAGCCTCCGAGCAGATGCGCGGTGACCACCTGCGGCCAGAGTTTGAGGGTGACGGTCCACATGCCAAATGCCGCCTGGGCGATCACCACCGCGAGCAGTACCAGCGGCAGGCGCATCGGTTGGCCGTCACGGCCACGCCGCGCCAGTGCGTGGACCGCCAGCCCGAGGATCAGCAGGCCGAGGCTGCCGGCGAAGTAGCGGTGGATCATTTCGTTCCAGCCCTTCTGCGCCTCCACCGGCGAGTCGGGGAAGTGCATCTCGGCATGAGCGAGTTGCGCCTCGTTCAGCGGCACGTGGACGAAGCCGTAGCAGCCGGGCCAGTCCGGGCAGCCGAGGCCGGCGTGGGTCAGGCGGGTGTAGGCGCCCAGCAGGATGACCACGAAGGCCAGCGCCGTGGCCAGCACGGCGAGGTAGAAGGCGGGTTTGCGTCTTGCCTGGATCATGCGTCGCTCCCGATCTTGTTGTTGTCTGAGGCTGGCGAGCTCTTAGAACCTGTTTACGATCTGCTGCGCGTCGGCATAACTGCGTTAAAAGCGGGCTGAAAAATGCTCATTTACGCCGCGTAAACTCCGCTTTTTTAGCCCGCTTTTGCCTTGTTCTGCTCTAGCTCGCGAGATCGTAAACAGGTTCTTAACCGATGTTGGACAGCTTCAGCAGCAACTGCAGGTCCTTGAGGATCGACTTGCCGTTGGCCTTGGCGTCGTAGCGCAGCACCAGGTTGCCGTGGGGGTCGACGATCCACAGCTGCGGTTGGGCGCCGGTGTGCTGGTTGGGCGTCAGGCCCAGGCGTTGCAGGCGTGGGTAGTCCTTTTCGAGCAACCCCGTGAACTCGGCTGGCAGCGGTTTGGCGAAGGCCAGCGCGTGTTCGGCGCGGCTGGCTTCGCGGCCCAGGCCGATGTTGATCTGGCGGGCCAGGTAGACCAGTTGCTGGCAGTCGCTGGTGCAGCTTTCCGGCGCGGTGACCAACAGTTGCCAATGCTCGCTCGACTTGTCGGCCTGCACGCCCAGATCGGCCGGGGTCTGCCCGGTGGCGATCAGGTCGCCGCTGTAACTGCGGCCTTCCGGCACCCAGAACTGCAGCTTGTACATCGCGGTGGCGAGCAGCATCGGCCCCAGCACCATGCCGAGGATCAGCAGCAGTTGCACGCGCCCGCGGCGGCGGGCGGAGGAGTCAGGCAGAGTCATGGCGGTCATGGTCGAAGGTCTCCCGTGCGCGACGGATGCCGAGGTAGAGGTAGAGGGCGGAGAGTGCGATGGCCAGGGCGAACCACTGCACGGCGTAGCCGACGTGGCGCTCCGGTGGCATGGCGACGATCGGCCAGTCGGTGTCGAAGGCGGCGTCGCCCGGCTCCAGGCGGATTTCCAGCGGGCTGCCTTCGCGGCCCAACTGATCCCACAGGAAAGGGGCGTCCACCTGGGTGATCAGACGTGGCCAGCCGGCGAGCGGAGCGCTCGGGCCGGTGGACAGCGGGGCGTAGGTCCAGGCATCCAGCAACAGGTCGTGGCTGGGGGTATCGATCTTCGGCGGCACGCGGCGGTCGGGCCAGGGCACCCAGCCGCGATTGACCAGCAGCCACTGGTGGCCGACGCGGTCGAAGAAGGGTTGCAGCACCTCGACGCCGGCCTGGCCGTTGCGGGTGCGGTTGTCGAGCAGGGCGGTATGTTCGGCGTCGAGCTGGCCCTGCAGGCGCACACGAACGTAGCTGCGCGGCGGTTGGCGTTCCAGTTCGGCGATGCTGATCGGGTCCTGCTGGCGCTGCACTTCGGCGGCGGCGAGGAGGGTACGTTTCTCGGCGGCGCGGGACAGTTGCCAGAAGCCCAGGCCGATCAGCACCGGCAGCAGCGCGAGGACCACCAGGGTCGGCGCGATACCGGGCCGGAAGGCGCGCGTGGCGCGGCTTCCCTGCGCGGGATCGGGCCGGTGCTCAGATGCGTGCTGGCTATACTGCAAGACATCCCCCTCAACCCCAGTCCCCTGCGGACAGGAGGCCGGTAGTGCTCAAAGCTGCGATCGTTCTGTTGTTGCTGGCGACCGTCGTCAGTCTGTTCAGTGGCCTGTTCTTTCTGGTCAAGGACGAGGGCCACGGCTCGCGGGTGGTCAACGCGCTGACCGTGCGTGTCACCCTGACTGCCCTGACCGTCGCTCTCATCGCCTGGGGTTTCTTCAGCGGCCAACTCGGCAGCTCCGCCCCCTGGCATTTCTGATCCCGCATTGCTTTTCGTAGGAGCGAGCTTGCTCGCGAACCGCACACCCCTGAGGCATCAGGGAAAAGCGTTCGCGAGCAAGCTCGCTCCTACAGGTCCCTCTCGCCTCACAGCACGTAAACGAAGATGAACAGCCCGATCCACACCACGTCGACGAAGTGCCAGTACCAGCTGGCCGCCTCGAAGCCGAAGTGTTTGTCGGCGTCGAAGTGCCCGCGGATGATGCGGATCAGCATGATGCTCAGCATGATCGCGCCGATGGTCACGTGGGCGCCGTGGAAGCCTGTGAGCATGAAGAAGGTCGCGCCGTAGATGCCCGAGCCCAGGGTCAGGCCCAGCTCGCTATAGGCCTCGTGGTATTCGTAGGCCTGCAGCACGATGAAGCACGCGCCCAGTGCCACGGTCAGCGCGAGCCACATCTTCAGCGGGCCGCGGTGGTTCTTCTTCAGCGCATGGTGGGCGAAGGTCACGGTGAAGCTGGAGGTGACCAGCAGCAGGGTGTTGATCAGCGGCAGCTTCCACGGATCGATCACTTCCTTGGGCGGCGGGAAGAGCTTGTTGTCCGGGTTGTTCAACTGCGGCCAGCCGGTTTCGAACTGCGGCCAGAGCATATGCGAGATGCCGTGGTGGCCTTCGCCACCCAGCCATGGGTTGACGAAGTGGCGCACGTAGAACAGCGCGCCGAAGAAGGCGGCAAAGAACATCACCTCGGAGAAGATGAACCAGCTCATGCCCCAGCGGAACGAGCGGTCCATCTGCGGGCTGTAGAGCCCGCCGCGGCTTTCCTTGATGACGTTGCCGAACCAGCCGAACAGCATGTACGCCAGGATCAGCCCGCCGGCGAAGAAGATCCACGGGCCGTGGGAGTGTTCCTTGCCGGCGCTCATGTCGTTCATCCAGGTGCCGACGCCAAACATCGTCACCAGCATGCCGAGGGTGGCGATGATCGGCCACTTGCTCTGCGCGGGGACGTAATAGGGATCGTGGGTTGCCATCTCTCTTGTTCTCCTTTGCCCTTCAGCGCTCGTTACTGGCCACGGGTGGCTTGCGGGCAGTGATGTCGAACAGCGTGTAAGCAAGCGTCAGGTGACGCACATCCTTGGGCAGGTCGCGGTCGACGATGAAACGCACCGGCATTTCGATGCGCTCGCCCGGCTGCAGCACCTGCTGGGTGAAACAGAAGCATTCGGTCTTGTGGAAGTAGGTGGCCGCCACCGACGGCGCGATGCTCGGGATCGCCTGGGCGGTCATCGGTTTGTCGGTGGGGTTGTAGGCGACGAACAGCATCTGGTTCACCGCGCCGGGATGCACCACCAATTGTTCGGCCTCGGGGTGGAACTCCCAGACCATGTCGATGTTGTTGTTGGCGACGAACTGGATCTTCACCTCGCGCGACTGATCGACCACCTGGCCGTCGCCCTGGTAGGCGCTGCCGGAGGTCTTGCCGTTGATGCCCAGCGCCTTGCACATCACGTCGTACAGCGGCACCAGGGCGAAGCCGAAGGCGAACATGGCGACCACGGCAATGACCAGCCGGGTTACCAGCTTGCGCGTTTCGATGTTGCCGTCGCTCATCTTGTTGTCCTCTTTTCGTAGGAGCGAGCTTGCTCGCGAACCACTTGAAGCCATGGCCTGCGGGGGAGGCCGGTTCGCGAGCAAGCTCGCTCCTACAAGAGCCAGTTCGTCACTTCACCTCGGGCGGCGTGGTGAAGGTGTGGTAGGGCGCGGGCGAGGGAATCGTCCACTCCAGGCCTTCCGCGCCATCCCACGGCTTGGCCGGTGCCGGCTTGCCGCCCTTGATGCACTTGATGACGATGAACAGGAACAGCAACTGCGTGGTGCCGAACATGAAGGCGCCGATGGACGAGACCATGTTGAAGTCGGCGAACTGCAGGTTGTAGTCCGGAATCCGTCGCGGCATGCCGGCAAGCCCGACGAAGTGCATCGGGAAGAACGCCAGGTTCATGCCGATGAAGCTCATCCAGAAGTGCAGCTTGCCCAGGGTCTCGTCGTACATGTGGCCGGTCCACTTCGGCAGCCAGTAGTAGGCCGAGGCAAAGATGCCGAAGATCGCGCCGGGCACCAGCACGTAGTGGAAGTGCGCCACCACGAAGTAGGTGTCCTGGTACTGGAAGTCCGCCGGGGCGATGGCCAGCATCAGCCCGGAGAAGCCGCCGATGGTGAACAGGATGACGAAGGCCACGGCGAACAGCATCGGCGTCTCGAAGGTCAGCGAACCCTGCCACATGGTCGACGCCCAGTTGAACACCTTCACCCCGGTGGGCACGGCGATCAGCATGGTCGCGTACATGAAGAACAGCTCGCCCACCAGCGGAATGCCCACCACGAACATGTGGTGCGCCCACACGACAAAGGACAGGAAGGCGATCGAGGCGGTGGCGTAGACCATCGAGGTGTAACCGAACAGCGGCTTGCGGCTGAAGGCCGGGATGATCGAGCTGACAGCGCCGAACGCCGGCAGGATCATGATGTACACCTCGGGGTGGCCGAAGAACCAGAACACGTGCTGGAACAGCACCGGGTCACCGCCGCCTGCCGCGCTGAAGAAGCTGGTGCCGAAGTGGATGTCCATCAGCATCATCGTCACGCAACCTGCCAGCACCGGCATCACCGCGATCAGCAGGAAGGCGGTGATCAGCCAGGTCCAGACGAACAGCGGCATCTTCATCAGCGTCATGCCCGGGGCACGCAGGTTGAGGATGGTGGCGATGACGTTGATCGCGCCCATGATCGAACTCATGCCCATCAGGTGGATGGCGAAGATGAAGAAGGTCACGCTGTGTGGCGCGAAGGTCGTCGAGAGCGGTGCGTAGAAGGTCCAGCCGAAGTTCGGGCCGCCGCCGGGCATGAACAGGGTGCTCACCAGCAGGCCGAAGGCAGCCGGCAGCAGCCAGAAGCTGAAGTTGTTCATGCGTGGCAGAGCCATGTCCGGCGCGCCGATCATCAGCGGCACCATCCAGTTGGCCAGGCCGACGAAGGCCGGCATCACGGCACCGAAGACCATCACCAGGCCGTGCATGGTGGTCATCTGGTTGAAGAACGCCGGCTCGACGATCTGCAGGCCCGGCTGGAACAGTTCGGCGCGGATCACCATGGCGAAGGAGCCGCCCAGCAGGAAGGCGCAGAAGCTGAACCACAGGTACAGCGTGCCGATGTCCTTGTGGTTGGTGGTCAGTACCCAGCGCATCAGGCCCTTGGCGGGGCCGTGGTGGTGGTCGCCGGCGTGAGAATGGTCGGGGTGATCGATCACTGTACTCATCGCGGCCTCCTTATTGTTGTTTCTGCTTGTAGGCGACCACTTCTTGCGGGGTCACCATGTCGCCGTCGTTGTTGCCCCAGGCATTGCGCTCGTAGGTGATCACCGAAGCGATATCCACTTCCGAGAGCTGCTTGCCGAAGGCCGCCATCGCGGTGCCGCTGACGCCGTTGAAGACGGTCTCCAGGTGGTGCTCCTTCGGCCCGGTGACGATCTTCGAGCCCTTGAGCGCCGGGAACATGGGCGGCATGCCCTGGCCTTCGGGCTGGTGACACGCGGCGCAGACGGTGTGGTAGACCTTGTCGCCACGGGCGACCAGCTCTTCCTTCGTCCACTCCTTGCTGGTCAGCTCCTTGAGCTTGGCGGCTTCTTCCTTGCGTTCGGCCAGCCACTTATCGAAGTCGGGCTTGGACTTCACGTCGACGACAATGGGCATGAAGCCGTGGTCCTTGCCGCACAGCTCGGCGCATTGGCCGCGGTAGACGCCGGGCTGGTCGACCTTGGTCCAGGCCTCGTTGACGAAGCCGGGAATGGCGTCGCGCTTGACCGCGAAGGCCGGCACCCACCAGGAGTGGATCACGTCGCTGGAGGTGACCAGGAAACGCACCTTGACCCCGGCCGGCAGCACCAGCGGGTTGTCCACTTCGAGCAGGTAGTGCTCGTCCTTATCGGCCTTGTTGTGGATCTGGTCCTGGGGCGTGGCGAGGTTGGAGAAGAACTCCACGTCCTGGCCCAGGTACTTGTACTGCCACTTCCACTGGTAACCGGTGACCTGCACGTCCAGCTCGGGCTCCGAGGTGTCGTACATGTGGATCAGCGTCTTGGTGGCCGGAACGGCCATCACCACCAGGATCAGGAAGGGAATGACGGTCCAGAGGATTTCCACCGTGGTGCTCTCGTGGAAATGCGCGGGCTGCTGCCCGGTGGACCGGCGGTGGACGATCATCGACCAGAACATCGCGCCAAAGACGACGATGCCAATGACCACGCAGATCCAGAAGATCGTCATGTGCAGATCGAAAACATTACGGCTGACTTCTGTCGCACCGGGGGCCATGTTGACCGTCCAGGCGGCGTTTGCCTGACTGAAAGCCAAGAGCAAAAGGAAGCCCATCCAGACTCGTGGATGTCGCAGCATTCGGGTTCCCCTTATCGTTGTTTTTATCCCGCCGGCATAGCGCCCTGGCTGCGATCCCCATTGCAGAGGGTTCGAGCCTGAACAAGCCAACGGCCAAGGGAGTGACCGCCAAGACAACTTACTTTGACGTCTTACCTCGGCAGCACGCAGGGCAGGCCGGGTCCATCAGGTTTTCGGTGTGTCGAAGCGGAGTATAGCCACGGGTTGCGACATAACAACGCAGAGTAAAAACTGTGTTTGAAAGACCGAAGTGCGATCTCAAGGCCACGGATGGCGCGGGTTTGGAGTACCATGCTGGCGGTCTGATATGCCGTGCCGGCATAACCAGTTCATGAATATGACAATCGCGTCTTAGCTGCGCCCCGGGTGCGGCTAAGGTCTTTCTTCACTTTCCAAACCCGTTGTCTTGGAGTTGTCATGAACACCGCTGCACTGCGTGAGCTGATCCGGAATGCCCACCTGCTCGAATCCCGCCACGGCCATCTCGCCCGCCTGATCCAGAGCCAACTGCAAAGCCTGCACAAGAGCATCGCCCTGACGGGGGAGGACCCCAGCGGCACGCTGACGCGCTTCGTCCATGCTTACATCGAACAGGTGCCGGACTTCCTCGACGCCGCCAACTCGGTGGCCCGCGCGGCCGGCATCGAGGACCGCATCAAGCCGGTGCTCAAGCTTGCCGAACAGTTCTTCCTCACCCCGCCCGCGCTGCTCGACGGCCATGATGGCCTCGACGCACTGCTGGACGAGGCCTACCTCGCCCATCGCCTGGTGGAAGAGGTGAACGACCGCTACATCGCCCACTTCAACCAGCCGCTGATCCCGCTGGACACCACGGTGGCGAACCTGGTGGCGCACCAACTGATCGGCGAACCCTTCGCCAACCAACTGGATGAAGCGGTGCACCATGCGGTCAATGGCATGCTCGACGACAGTACCTTCAGTGCCGAGTCCGCCGTCAGCTACCGTGCCCGCCTCAATGATCCGCAGGTGGTCATGGCCTGGCAGCAGTGGCCGTGCCTGTCTCGGCAGTTCGGTGTGGAGCTGGAACTGGGCCGCGACTGAGGCTCAGCCGCCACTCTGCAGCGCGCGCACCCGGCCTTCCACACGGCGGCGCAGGCCGTTGCCCTCAATGGATAGCCGGCAATCGCTGGCCGCGGCGCTGCGGCCCCAGTCGTCCAGTAACTCCATGCACGCGTGGTCGATGTAGCTCAGGTGTTGCAGCGGTACGCGCAGGTGCGTGCCTGGCTTCACCGATTGCAACGCCTGGGACAGCGCCGGCACCTTGAGGAAGGTGGCAGCGCCGACCAGACGCAGCTCGGCACCGTTGCCCTGGCCGTCATAGCGCAGGTTGATCTTCAGCCGCGCCGCCTTGAATACCAGCTTCAGTACCGTCAGCGCGAAGCCCAGCAGCACACCCGTCAGCAGATCGGTGGCGACGATGGCCAGCGCGGTCGCCGCGTGCACCAGCACTGGCATCCGCCCGTAACGGCCCAGCGAGCGCAGCGCCTTGAGGTCCACCAGCTTGATCCCGGTGTAGACCAGCACGCCGGCCAGGCTGGCGATGGGAATCTGCCGCAGCAACCCGCCCAGCAGCACGACGAATGCCAGCAGCCACAACCCATGGAAGATCGCCGAGGCGCGGCTGCGCGCACCGGCCTGCACATTGGCCGAACTGCGCACAATCACCCCGGTCATCGGCAGCGCACCGACCAGCCCGCAGAGCATATTGCCCACGCCCTGGGCGCTCAGTTCGCGGTCCATGTCCGAGCGTGGGCCGGTGTGCATGCGGTCCACCGCTGCGGCGGAGAGCAACGTCTCGGCGCTGGCGATGAAGGCCACCACCACGGCGGCCAGCAAAAGCGTCGGGTCGAGCAGCGCAGCAAGGTCGCTCGGGCGGACCCAGTCGACGGCGTCGCCGAGGTTCTCCGGCACGCTCACCCGCAGCACATCGAGCTGCAGTGCGATGCACACCAACGTCGCCAGGCTCACGCCAATCAGCGCACCGGGCAGCATGCGCAACCGGCCCGGCTTGAAGCGGTCCCATAGCGCCATGCAGGCCATGGTGCCGAGCCCGAGCAGCGCCGCATCGAAACCGCGGGCTTCGGACAGCAGTGCCGAGGGGAAGGCCAGCAGGTTGTCCAGCCCGGATGCCTGCGGCTTGAGGTCCAGCATGACGTGGACCTGCGATAGCACGATAAGGATGCCGATGCCCGCGAGCATGCCGTAGACCACCGCTGGCGAGGTCACGCGGAACCAGCAGCCCAGACGCAGCCTTCCCGCCAGCAGTTGCAGCGCGCCGGCCAGCAGCAGGATCGGTCCGAGCATGGCAATGCCATGGGTACGCACCAGTTCGAAGACCAGCACGGCGAGGCCCGCCGCCGGGCCGCTGACCTGCAAGGGCGAGCCGGCGAGGAAGCCGACCACCAGGCCACCGATTATGCCAGTCACCAGGCCCTTGGCCGGCGGTATGCCCGAGGCGATGGCGATGCCCATGCACAACGGCAGGGCGACGAGAAAGACCACCACCGACGCGAGCAGGTCGCGCGGCAGCGCTTGGCGCAGCTGGGAAAGTCCGCATGGAACAGAGTGGGAAGCCGACATGGCGCTGTTCTCCTTCAAGCATTTTTCGGGCGCGCGAAAGCCCACGACGCCGGTCTCGACCGCATCGACACGCGCAATTCAGAGGGATGGCGAACGCGGTGGGGGCGTACGCCTCAGGCAGGGATCAAGTCAGAAGCGGGGCGCGGCGTTTGTTCTGCTGGGCCGCCGCGCCCCGGAGCGTACTGGTATCAGCCGCTTATTGGGGGGAGTAGCGCGGGCGCGGGGTCGCACTCGGCGTCGGGCCTTCGCCGTCGAGGGCGCGGAAGCGGCCTTCCTGGGCGTCGTAGGCCTTGATGGCGCTGGTCTCGATGTCATACACCCAGCCATGGATGAACAGCTGGCCGGAAGCCAGGCGCGCCGCCACGGACGGGTGGGTCTTCAGATGGTCGAGCTGGGCCACCACGTTCTCTTCGGTCAGCACGCCCAGGTGCTCCTGGGTGGCGCAGCCGCAGGTCTGCGCGACCACGGTGCGAGCCACTTCGGCATGGCGCAGCCAGGCTTTTACCGTGGGCATGCCTTCCAGTGTCTGCGGCGCCAGCACCGCCTTCATCGCGCCACAGTCGGAGTGGCCGCAGACGATGATGTGCTGCACACCCAGCGCCATTACCGCGAACTCGATGGCGGTGGAAACGCCGCCGTTCATCTGGCCGTACGGCGGGACCACGTTGCCCACGTTACGGGTGACGAACAGGTCGCCCGGCGAGCTCTGGGTGATCAGCTCCGGGACGATGCGCGAGTCGGCACAGGTGATGAACATGGCGCGCGGGTTCTGCGCGTGGGCCAGTTTCTTGAACAGTTCTTCCTGCTGCGGGAAGACCTCATGGCGGAACTGGCGGAAGCCCTCGACGATATGGCGCAGCGCCTCGTCAGCAGATTCGTGGGCGTGATCCTCACCGTGCGTTTTGTCGTTCATGTATCAGCCTCGAAGAATGACGAAGAATTTTCCCACGTCAGCCGACGCTCTCCCTAGGGAGAAAAGACACAGGCGTGGGAAAAAATCTGGCGTGACCGGTTAGTCACTTTATGCGCAAACCCTAGACAACGAAGATTAAACCAAAATTAAAAAACCGCTCTGGAATGAGCTTTTGCATGATGTTTCGCCGACATTCCAAGATGATATCGGCAAGCTATCATGGCAAGGCGATATTGCGGTGATTGTAATCCGCTGATCGAAATTTCCGCTGGGCGGCTGTCAGAACAGGCTCATCTGGCTGCGCGGCGGGGCGAATGCCGTGCAGTCCAGGTTGAAGTTGCCGCGCCGGCCCAGGCCCAGACGACGCATGGCCACCTCGAAGCGCTTGGCCAGCAGGTCGGCGAACGGGCCCTCGCCGCGAAAGCGGTGGCCGAAGCGGCTGTCGTAGATTTCCCCGCCGCGCACCTGGCGGATCAGGCTCATCACATGATTGGCGCGCTGCGGGTAGTGCGCCGCCAGCCACTCCTCGAACAGCGGCCCGACTTCGCGGGGCAGGCGCAGCATCATGTAGCTGGCGCTCTGCGCGCCGGCATCGTGAGCAGCTTCCAGCAAGGCTTCCAGCTCGCGGTCATTCACCATCGGGATCATCGGCGAACACAGCACGCCCACCGGAATGCCCTGTTCGCGCAGCACGCGGATCGCCCGCAGACGCGCAGACGGTGCGGCGGCGCGGGGTTCGAGGATGCGTTTCAACTCATCGTCCAGGGTGGTCAGGCTGATCATCACCGCGACCAGGTTCTGTCTGGCCAGCTCCGCCAGCAGGTCGAGGTCGCGCAGGATCAGCGAGCCCTTGGTGACGATGGTCACCGGGTGGCGGAAGCGCAGCAGCACTTCGAGGATCTGCCGGGTCAGGCGCTGCTGGCGTTCGATGGGCTGGTACGGGTCGGTGTTGGCGCCCAGGTTGATCGGCGCACAGACGTAGCCCTTGCGGCTCAGCTCTTCTTCCAGCACTTCGGCGGCATTGGTCTTGGCGATCAGCTTCGTCTCGAAATCCAGCCCTGGCGACAGGTCCCAGTAGGCGTGGCTGGGCCGCGCGTAGCAGTAGATGCAGCCGTGCTCGCAACCGCGATACGGATTGATCGAGCGGTCGAAGGGAAGGTCCGGTGACTGGTTGCGCGAGATCACCGACTTCGCCCGCTCAGTACGGATTTCGGTCACCTGGGGCTTGGGTACTTCGTCGTACCAGTCGTTATCCACAGGCACCGAGGTGGTCGGCGCGAAACGGTTGTGTGGATTGCTGGCGGTGCCCCGGCCGCGGGGTGGAAGGGAAGTGGTCATGTGGGAAAGCTCGGAATAAATACTGTATATGGATACAGTAATCCACGGAGTTTTCCACAGCCAGCGTTAACTGCTCGGCGGTCGGCGCGGCTCACCGGGCGCGCCGTCTTTATATGAGAGCGGGTTCTTTGTAGGAGCGAGCTTGCTCGCGAACCGCTTGGCTCCCAAGCAGTGCGGAAATTCTGTTCGCGAGCAAGCTCGCTCCTACTGGGTTCTACATCAGTCGGATGAACAGCCAGTAGAGCCCCGCGGCCAGGCCGATGGCCGCCGGCAGCGTCAGTACCCAGGCCAGCAGCATGTTGCGGATGGTCGGCCACGGTCGTACCAGTCGTTATCCACAGGCACCGAGGTGGTCGGCGCGAAACGGTTGTGTGGATTGCTGGCGGTGCCCCGGCCGCGGGGTGGAAGGGAAGTGGTCATGAGCCAGCGTTAACTGCTCGGCGGTCGGCGCGGCTCACCGGCACGCCGTCTTTATATGGGAGCAGGCTCTTTGTAGGAGCGAGCTTGCTCGCGAACCGCTTGGCTCCCAAGCAGTGCGGAAATTCTGTTCGCGAGCAAGCTCGCTCCTACAGGGTTCTACATCAGCCGGATGAACAGCCAGTACAGCCCCGCGGCCAGGCCGATGGCTGCCGGCAGCGTCAGCACCCAGGCCAGCAGCATGTTGCGGATGGTCGGCCACTGTAGCCCGCTGCCGTTCGCCGCCATGGTGCCGGCCACGCCGGAGGAGAGCACCTGGGTCGTCGACACCGGCAACCCGAAGCCATCCGCCGCGCCGATGGTGAGCATCGCCACCAACTGCGCCGACGCGCCCTGTGCATAAGTCAGAGGGGTCTTGCCGATGCCCTCGCCGACGGTGGTGACAATGCGCCGCCAGCCCACCAGCGTGCCTAGCCCGAGTGCCAGGGCGACCGCGACCTTCACCCACACCGGAATGAAGCGGATGGTGCGATCGGCTTCATGGCGCAGCGCCTGCAGGCTGTTCCAGGCTTCCAGGTCGAAGCGCTGGCCACTGCGGTCCAGCAGGCGGATGGTTTCCAGGCTCAGGTAGAGGTCGTTGCGCAGGTCCTGCACCTCTTCGGCGGGCACGTCGCTCATCTGCCCATGGCGCTTCAGGCGCGCGCCGATATCGCCGATGACGCTGCCCAGCGACGGCAGGAGGTCGGGGTGCACCACCTCGTCTTCCTGGTAACTCAGCAGCGCCTGGCGCGGGTCCGCCGCCGGGCTGCCGCCAGCGCGGTGCAGTTGTTCCTGGCTGGCCTGGGTGAGGGCGATCAGCTGGCGAGTCTGCTCCGGCGAGTGGGCGCGATCCACCGCGAACGCCAGGGGAACGGTTGCGATCAGGATCAGCATGATCAACCCGATACCCTTCTGCCCGTCATTGGAGCCGTGGGCGAAGGAGACGCCGGTACAGGTGAGGATGAGGATGGCGCGAATCCAGCGGGGCGGCGGTGTGCGGCCTTCAGGGGCGTGGAACAGTGTGCGGTTGCGAATGGTCGAGCTCATCACCCGCAGCAGCACGAACGCGGCGAAGAAGCCCACCACCGGCGAGAGGAACAGTGCGTAGCCCACCGTCGTCAGCTGCGACCAGGCATTGCCCGACAGCGCGATGTGCCCGGCGATGGCGCCGTGGGCCAGGCCGACGCCGACGATGGAGCCGATCAGCGTGTGCGAGGAGGACACCGGCAAGCCCAGCCACCAGGTGCCGAGGTTCCACAGGATCGAGGCGATCAGCAGGGCGAAGATCATCGCCAGGCCGGCGCTGCTGTCCACCTTGAGCAGCAGGTCCAACGGCAGCAGCGAGACGATGGCGAAGGCCACCGCGCCGCTGGAGAAGAGCACACCGAGGAAATTCCATAGCCCCGACCAGGCCACTGCGAAGCGTGGCGGCAGGGCGTTGGTGTAGATCACCGTGGCTACGGCGTTGGCCGTGTCGTGGAAGCCGTTGATGAACTCGAAGCCCAGGGCGATCAGCAGAGCGACCACCAGCACCACCACGGGCCAGCCGGCCTCCAGATGGGTGCCGCTGGCGCGGATATCATGGCCGAGCGCGCCGAAGGTGAACACCAGCGCGGCGGCCAGCAGCAGAAAGAAGGTCAGGCGGCCCTTGAAGCCGTGGGTTTCGCGCAGAACGGGGCTGATCGGGAACTGCGTCAGGCGTGAGGCGCGCATCACCTCCAGCATGCCAAAGCGGTCAAGCACGAGAGGGCTTCCTTCGGGTCGGTTGCGGCATCGGTAGGATTCCTTGCGGCGATGCCCTACAGACTAGCCGGCCGTGGCGATCATGGGCTGGCCGGGCGAGAAGGGCGGAGGGTCATGCTAGGGCAAGGCTGCTTCGACATTCCTTGATGTTGGTGGTGATGCGCGGCATTTCGGCGCCGAAAGAAGAATGCCCCGGCAAGCCGGGGCATTTTCAACACACTGTCGCAGAGCTATTCCTGCGGCTTCTTCAGCTTCGGATTGGGGAAGAACTGCACCCCCTGCACCTTCGGGTCCTTGGGCTTTTCCAGCGCGCTGGTGTTGACGCGGGTGGAGAGCTCTTTCGGTACCGACTGGCCCTGGGCGTTAAGCGTATCGGCATAGCCGCAGGCTACGCATTCACGGTGCGGCACGCCGTCGACGTCCCACATGACGATCTTGTCCTGCTCGCTGCAGGCCGGGCAGACGGCCCCGGCAATAAAGCGTTTCTTCACCTCGCTCATCACGCCGCCTCCTCGGAGAGGCCCGAGTGGCGCAGCAGAGCGTCGATGGACGGCTCGCGGCCACGGAAGGCGACGAACAGCGCCATTGGCTCCTGGGAACCGCCCTTGGCCAGGATCGCCTCGCGGAACGCCGCGCCGGTCGCCGGGTTGAGCACGCCTTCTTCCTCGAAGCGCGAGAAGGCGTCGGCGGACAGCACCTCAGCCCACTTGTAGCTGTAGTAACCGGCCGCGTAACCGCCGGCGAAGATGTGCGCGAAGCTGTTGGCGAAGCGGTTGTAGGCTGGCGGGCGCATCACCGCGACTTCATCGCGGATCGCCTCGATCACGTCGAGCACGCTGCGGCCGTCGCCATGGGTGGCGTGCAATTCGAAGTCGAACAGGGAGAATTCCAGCTGGCGGACCATCATCAGGCCGGACTGGAAGTTCTTCGCTGCGAGCATCTTCTCCAGCAGGTCCTGGGGCAGCGGCGCGCCAGTTTCGTAATGGCCGGAGATCAGCGCCAGGCCGTCGGGCTCCCAGCACCAGTTCTCCATGAACTGGCTGGGCAGCTCCACGGCGTCCCAAGCCACGCCGTTGATGCCCGAGGCGCCGGCATGTTCGACGCGGGTCAGCAGGTGGTGCAGGCCGTGGCCGAATTCGTGGAACAGGGTGGTGACTTCATCGTGGGTCAGCAGCGCCGGCTTGCCGCCGACCGCCGGGGTGAAGTTGCACACCAGGTACGCCACTGGCGCCTGCAGGTCGCCGCCGGCGGTGCGGCGACGGTCGCGGGCGCCGTCCATCCAGGCGCCGCCACGCTTGTTGGCGCGGGCGTAGAGGTCGAAGTAGAAGCGGCCGACGTGCTGGCCGTTTTCCTCGATCTCGAACAGGCGCACGTCCGGGTGCCAGCGCTCGAAGTCGCTCAGCTCGCGGATCTGGATGCCGTAGAGCTTCTGCACGATGGCGAACAGGCCGGAGAGCACCTTGTCGATCGGGAAGTATTCGCGCAGCGCTTCCTGGGACACGCTGTAGCGCGCTTCGCGCAGCTTCTCGCCGAAGTAGCTGGCATCCCAGCTCGACAGGTTCGCGCAGCCTTGCTCGGCGGCATACGCCTTGAGCTGCGCAAGATCCTGGGCGGCGAAGGGCTTGCTGCGCACGGCCAGGTCGCGGAGGAAGTTCAGCACCTGCTCCGGGGTCTCGGCCATCTTGGTGGCCAGGGACAGTTCGGCGAAGTTCGCAAAGCCCAGCAGGCGCGACAGCTCCTGGCGCAGGTCGAGGATCTCCTGCATCACCGGGCCGTTGTCGTTCTGCCCGGCGTTCGGGCCCTGATCGGAGGCGCGGGTGCAGTACGCGGCGTAGACCTCTTCGCGCAGGGCGCGGTCTTCGGCGTAGGTCATCACCGCGTAGTAGCTGGGGAATTCCAGGCTGATCAGCCAGCCGTCCAGCTCCTTGGCCTGTGCGGCGGCCTGCATCTGCGCCTTGGCCGAGTCGGTCAGGCCGGTGAGGGCCGCTTCGTCGGTGACGTGCTTGGTCCAGGCCTGGGTGGCGTCCAGCAGCTGGTTGGAGAAGCGGCTGCCCAGCTCGGACAGGCGCGTCTGGATTTCGGCGTAGCGCTGTTGCTGCTCGGCCGGCAGGTCGATACCCGACAGACGGAAGTCGCGCAGGGCGTGTTCGAGGATGGTCTTCTGGGCGACGTCGTAGCCTTTCGACTCGGGGCTGCTGGCGAGCGCCTCGTAGGCCTTGAACAGTTCGGAGTTCTGGCCCAGCTCGGTCCAGTAGGCGGACAGCAGCGGCAGGCAGCCTTCGTAGGCATCGCGCAGTTCGGCGCTGTTGCACACCGCGTTGAGGTGGCTGACCGGGCTCCAGGCCTTGCCCAGGCGGTCATGCAGTTCGTCCATGGCCAGCACCAGGCCGGCCCAGGTCGGGGTGCCGTTCTGCTGGGCGAGGATGCGCGCGATGGCGGCGCGGTTGTCGGCGAGGATCTGCTCGATGGCCGGCTTCACGTGCTCGGGGCGAATGGAGGAGAAGGGCGGCAGGTCGTAGCTCTGCAGAAGAGGATTCGCGCTCACGGTGGCACCTTGGCTGAAGAAACACCCGGCCATCTTAAATACAATCGGCGTCAACCGCAGCTTGAGGCTGATATTAGGAGAGCAGCTATCGTGACGATTCGAACCTATCAGGGCAAAACGCCATCCCTCGGCGAGCGCGTCTTCGTCGATGCCAGTGCCGTGGTCATCGGCGACGTGGGGATTGGCGCGGATAGCTCGGTCTGGCCGCTCGTCGTGATCCGCGGCGACATGCACCGCATCCGCATCGGTGCGCGTACCAGCGTGCAGGATGGCAGCGTGCTGCACATCACCCACGCCGGCCCGTTCAACCCGGACGGCTTCCCGCTGACCATCGGCGATGAAGTGACCATTGGCCACAAGGTGCTGCTGCACGGCTGCACCATCGGCAGCCGAATCCTGGTGGGCATGGGCTCCATCGTCATGGACGGTGCGGTGATCGAGGATGAGGTGATCCTCGGCGCCGGCAGCCTGGTGCCGCCGGGCAAGGTGCTGGAGAGCGGCTTCCTGTATGTCGGCAGCCCGGTGAAGAAAGCTCGGCCGCTGACTGACAAGGAGCGAGCGTTCTTCAGCTATACGGCCGGGAATTACGTGAAGTTGAAGGATCAGCATATTGCCGAGGGGTTTGCGGGCTGATGCCATGATGGCGGATAACGCCTGCGGCGTTATGCGGCCTACGGTTGTACGTTCCGATTGATTTCATTCGGTTCGGCGGTTCGGCGGTTCGGCGGTTCGGCGGTTCGGCGGTTCGCGAGCAAGCTCGCTCCTACAGAAAGCCTCGCGCGCTCTAGTAGGAGCGAGCTTGCTCGCGAACCTTGGCCGAACCGCCAGACGGCCCGTCGCGCCAAGCCCCGCGCCCTATACTGAGCCAAGGTGACCGGACGCCAGCGCGTGCCCGGCCGGGTTCAGCAGCGGGCGGCCAGCCATCTCGGCGCCGCCGAGCCGGCGAGCGGCCATGAACAGTCTGTGCTCTCCCAGCGCCACCGTTTCGCCCTGGCTGCGCGGCGGTGTCATCGTCCTGCTCTTGCTGGCGCTGAGCGGTTGCGCCCATCACCCTGCCCAGCCCGTCGCACCGATCACCGAGGCCACCTGGCACCAGGTCGACGCCGACATCGGCGCCGCCTCGCTGGCCGCCACGTCCCAGGCCCGCGCCTACGCCGAGGCAGCCATGCAGCAATGGATGGACCTGGTCTACCAGCGCACCGACGAGAAATTCATCCCCTGGTTCTCCAGCTACTGGACCCAGCAATGGCTGGGCATGAAGGTCGCCTGGTACAAGATGGGCTCCCACGGTGACCTTGATCCCACTGTCGACAAGCTGGCCGCTTACCTGCAGGAGCAGTACCGAAAGCAGGTACTGGTCCCGGTGGCCAAGCAGATCGACCCTGACTCGGTGATGGAAAAGGCCACCCGGCACTACATCGAACTGCTGACCGTGGCGGTGAAGGAGATCCCCCAGCGCCGCGGCATCCCGCAGAAGGCGTTCGATGAACACCTGATGGGCGTTCCGGCAATCAGCCTCGGCCCGCCGTCCAGTCGTGACGCCTCGCTTTACGACGTGGTGAATGCCAAGGACATCGGCAAGCTGCCGGCCTTCGCCGCCTTGATGCAGGAAATTCGCACTGCCTCCGGCAAGGCCGGGGCCGGTACCAGGGTCAGCGGGGTTTCACCGGTGGCGCAGCGCACCAGCGCCAAGTTGGTCAACGAACTGAAGAACCGCAGCATCGCCGGCGTGGTAGCGGGCGCGGCGGGCAAGGTCGCCGGTTCGGTCATCTCGGTGGCCTTCACCCTGTTCAGCATGGCAGGCAACGACCACGAGCGGCCCGAGGTGGAAACCCAGTTGCGCAAGGAGATCAATGCCGCCTTCGACGAACAGTGGCTGGCGTTGATGCGTGACCCGGAGGGCGGCGTGATGTCCGGTGTCGATCACCTCGGCGCCCGCGTGCAGGCAAGCCTGAGCGGCCGTCTGGCGCAGCCGGAGGACGAGCCGGAAGAGGGCTCAAGCGTGCAGAGCTACGGCGCCGGCGAGGCCGAGCCGGTGAGCGTCAGCGGTGGTTTTCGCGTGCTCAGGCAGGGGCAGGGCTCGGCGCCCTGAGGTGTCGTTCGGCGCTCCGCGCTTCGCGCAGGCGGCCATGCGCAGTATCCTTCCCGCCCGACTTTCGCGGCCGGACGCTGACCTCATGCATTACCAGAACATCCTCTTCGACCTCGACGGCACCCTCACGGACCCGCGCGAGGGCATCACCCGTTCGATCCAGTACGCCCTCGCCCAACTGGGCATCGATGAGCCGGACCTGCGCCAGCTCGAACACTTCATCGGCCCGCCGCTGCTGCAGTGCTTCATGAGTACCTACGACTTCGACGAGGCACGCGCCTGGGAAGCGGTGAACCACTACCGCGTACGCTTCAAGGACACCGGGCTGTACGAGAACAAGGTGTTCGACGGCGTTGCCGAGCTGCTGCACCTGCTCGGCGGCCAGGGTCGCACGCTGTATATCTGCACCAGCAAGCCGACGGTATTCGCTGCCGAGATCGCCCGGCACTTCGACTTCGCCCGGTACTTCAAGGTGATCTACGGCAGCGAGCTGGATGGCACCCGCACCAACAAGGTCGAGCTGATCGAGCACCTGCTGGGCATCGAGCAGCTGGACCTGACGCAGACGCTGATGATCGGCGACCGCAAGCACGACCTGATCGGCGCGCACCGCAATGGCCTGTCCGCTGCTGGTGTCGGCTATGGCTTTGGCAGCCGCGAGGAACTGATGGCGGAAGGCCCGGCGCATTACTTCGCGAGCATGGACGAGTTGCGCGCGGCGTTTGCCTGATAGCCCGGTGCGGGGACTGTTCGCGAGCAAGCTCGCTCCTACAAAGAGCGAGCGCACCCTGTAGGAGCGAGCTTGCTCGCGAACCTGACCTGAAGTCCCGAGCCATGGCATGCCCACACCCCAGCCGTCTCCCGTGTGGGAGAGGGAGCTGATCGTGCCGGCTGACACTGCAAGCTCATCCTGCACCGAATAGCCCCTCTGCCGCGCGCGGTGGAGGGGCTCTGGCTCGGATTCATCCGCGATCGATTGCCGGCCGCTCCGGGCGAGCCGGTGGCACATCGCGGACGGAGTCCGCTCCTACGAAACCTGGTGCACTGTCCGACGCATCAGGCGCGCAGCCACTGCGTCAGCCGGCCCATCATTTCATCGCACTTGGCCAACTGCTCCAGGCTGACGAACTCGTCCGGCTTGTGGCCCTGGTCCATGCTGCCCGGGCCGCAGACCACGGTTGGGATGCCGGCCTGGTGGAACAGCCCGCCCTCGGTGCCATAGGCGACGGTGGTGAAGTCGCGCGAGCCAGTCAGCTGCGCGATCAGCTCAGCCGCTTGGGCCTGCTGGTCGGTGACCAGCGCCGGATAGGCGGAAATTTCGCTGAAGCGGATATCCGTCTCGGCCTTCACCGCGCGCATCTTCGGCAGCAGCTCGGCCTCGGCGAAGGCGCGCAAGTCATCGGCGACCTGTTGCGGGTCATCGCTGGGCAACGCGCGTACCTCGAAATCGAACTGGCACTCGGCGGGCACGATGTTCAGCGCGCGGCCGCCGCTGATCACGCCAGTCTGCACGGTGGAATAGGGTGGGTCGAAGCGCGGGTCATGGCGCTCGGGAGCGGCCAGGCGGGTGCCGATCTCGCCGAGGCGGCCGATCAGCTTCGCCGCGTATTCGATGGCGTTCACGCCCTGCGGCGCATAGGCCGAGTGGCACGGGGCGCCGTGCACCTGGCAGCGCATGGCGAGCTTGCCCTTGTGGCCGAGCACCGGCTTGAGTTCGGTGGGCTCGCCGATGATGCACAGCATCGGCTTGTGCTCGCGGTGCTCCAGTGCGGCGAGCAGCGAGCGCACACCCAGGCAGCCGACTTCCTCGTCGTAGGAGAAGGCCAGGTGTACCGGCAGGCGCAGCGGTTGGGCAAGGAACGCCGGCACCGCCGCCAGCACGCAGGCGATGTAGCCCTTCATGTCCGCAGTGCCGCGCCCGTAGAGACGACCGTCGCGCTCGGTCAGTTCGAACGGCGGCACCGTCCACGGCTGGCCATCGGTCGGCACCACGTCGGTGTGGCCGGACAGGCACACGCCGCCGCGGTCCTGCGGACCCAGCGTGGCGTAGAGGTTGGCCTTGCCGCCTTCGGCATCGTGGAACAGCTCGCAGACAATGCCGTGGCCTGCGAGGTAGTCGCGGATGTAGTGGATCAGCGCCAGGTTGGAGTTGCGGCTGACGGTGTCGAAGGCGATCAGGTCGGCGAGGATTTCACGGCTGGAAGGCATGGTCGGGGCCTGCAGGAAAGAGCTCTTTTCTGTAGGAGCGAGCTTGCTCGCGAACAGCCTCCGCTGCGGGGCCCAGGTTCGCGAGCAAGCTCGCTCCTACAGGTACATGGTCTTACTCGTCGCCCGGCACGCCGTAGCTCGGCGCCTTGGTCGGGTCGAGGGCGCGCACGAGGTAGTCCTCCAGTTGCGGCTTGTAGGCCACCCAGAGTTTCTCCAGCTCATCGATGGGCGCTTCGTCCGCCCAGTCGACGCGCAGGTCGACGATCGGCCAGACGAGGTCGCCGACCACCTTCAGCGCGGCCGAATGCACCGGGCCGGCTTCGCCACCGGCAGCCATCGCTGCCTGCATCGCGGCGAGCAGGCGCTCGGCCAGGCAGCCGTTGGCGCCTTCGAACGCTTTGGTCATGGCTTCGATCACCGCCGTGGAGGACAGCAGGTTGCCGGCCGCCACGCAGTTTTCCCCGGCCACCGCGTTGTACACGCCCAGCGCTTCGCTGCCGGTGAACAGCGCGACCTTGCCGTGCTGGTCGATCACCGTTACCTGGCGGTACTGGCTGTAGCCGTTGCTGGAGAGCGCCTTGTCCAGCGCCGCGCCCGGCTCCAGGCCGGCTTCGAGCTGGTCGAGGATCTGCGGGCCGAGGGCCGGCAGGGTGATGTTCTGTGTCGAGACGGCGCCGACGCCGGCGCGTACCCAGGGGCAGCGGGCGCCCACGGCGATGCTCGAGGAGCTGATGGCGATACCCAGTTGTCCGGTTTCGGCGCAGCGGCCGACGATGGAGAAGGTCATGGTGGCTCCTTGCTTGTTCTGGTAGCTGAAACGACAAAGGGCGATGCGGATTATCCGCATCGCCTGCACGCTTGAAAGCGTCACGAGCGACGGCCAGGCAAGGCGGGGTTGGGCGAGAAAAGCGGAGTTTGCTGGTGCAAATGAGCTTTTTCTCGACCGGCCCCAACGCAGCATGGCCTAGCGCAGTAGCTTTCAGTCCGGAATGACCGCGATGACGTCGATCTCCATCAACCACTGCGGCTGGCCGAGGGCCGACACCACCAGGCCGGTGGAGATCGGGAACACGCCCTTCAGCCACTTGCCGACTTCCTGGTACACCGGCTCGCGGTAACGCGGGTCGATCAGGTAGGTGGTGGTCTTGACGATGTGCGACAGGTCGCTGCCGGCTTCTTCCAGCAGTTGCTTGACGTTCTTCATCGCCTGCTCGGCCTGGGCGCGCGGGTCGCCCAGCCCGACCAGGTTGCCCTCGAAGTCGGTACCGACCTGACCGCGTACGTAAACGGTGTTGCCGGCGCGCACGGCCTGGCAGAGGTCGTTGTCCAGGGTCTGGTTCGGGTAGGTGTCCTTGGTGTTGAACATGCGAATGCGAGTGTGGGTAGGCATCTCTTACTCCCAGGATGCGGCTTTCGGTACGGAGCCTTCGCGCTGCGAGGCATCCTGATATTCGACATAACGGCGTTGGGTGGCGATGTGGCCGGCCACGTGCTTGGCGTCGTGCCATACACCCCAGATGAAGGTGGAGCCGCGACGGGACAGCCACGGCAGGCCGACGAAGTACACGCCTGGCTCGCGGGATACGCCGCGCTGGTGCTTGGGCTTGCCCTTGTCGTCGAAGGCGTCGACCTGCAGCCAGTTGAAGTCCACGGCGTAGCCGGTGGCCCAGATGATCGCGGTGATGCCGGCGGCGGCGAGGTCCAGCTCCTGGATCGGATTGCGAATGCACTCGGCGTCCGGGTAGACCTTGCGGGCATCCGGCTCTTCCGGCAGGTCCAGGCCGTTGCGCTCGATATAGGCGTCGGCGGCGTCCAGCAGGCCGAGGTAGTTGTCGTCGCCGGCTTTCAGGTTGGCCACCAGGTCGTCCTGGAAGGTCACCTTGCCGTCAGCAAAGGACTTGGTCAGGCCGGTCAGGGTGATGCCCTCGTTGGCCAGGCGGCGGAAATCGATGGTCTCGCCACCACGGGCACCGCTCACGGCGATGGTCACGTGCTCGCGGCCCGGTTGCACTTCCTCGGCGTCCCACAGGCCGAGCACGCCCAGCCACCAGACGAAGTCGCGGTTGCGGTAAGCGCGCGGCGGACGGTCGTGGGCGCCGACGGACAGGTAGGTCTTCTTGCCGGCGCGGTTCAGCTCGTCGGCGATCTGCACGCCGGAAGAGCCGGCACCGATCACCAGCACGGCGCCTTCGGGCAACTGCTGCGGGTTGTAGTACTTGGCCGAGTGGATCTGGTACAGGCCTTCGTCCTTCGGCGCGATGGCCGGGATCACCGGGCGCTGGAACGGGCCGGTGGCGGAGACGATGCGCAGGGCCTGGATCGTGCCTTCGGAGGTTTCCACGGTGAAGCCGGGGCGGCCTTCGTTACGGGTGACCTTCTTTACTTCCACGCCGGTGCGGATCGGCGCGTTGAACTGCTTGGCGTAGGCGACGAAGTAATCCGCCACCTGCTCCTTGTGCGGGAAATCGTCCGGGCCGACCGGGAATTCCATGTTCGGGAAGCGGTCGTGCCAGGCCGGGCCGTTGGCGACCAGCGAGTCCCAGCGACCGGTGCGCCAGGCTTCGGCGATGCGGCTCTTTTCCAGCACGATGTGCGGCACGCCCTGTTGGGTCAGGTGCTCGCTCATGGCGACGCCGGCTTGTCCGGCGCCAACGACCAGCGTGTCGATTTCCAGGTTATCAAGCGACTTCTTGCCGAAGGCGCCTGGATTCAGGTCGGTCATGGCTTGCTTCCTCAGACTCTGATCACGTTTGTTCTTGTTGCGGCTAGCGATGAGGTGTTGGCCGCATTCTGTTCAGAGGCTGTGAATAGCGAAATTATGTTTTTTGTAGTCGCAGGCTAGGGAAAAGCTGCACCCACGCAAACCCCGCGGCCCGCGGGCTGCAGGGGCGGGGCTATAGGATTTTTGGTGGCTGGGGCGACAAATTGGATAGGCAGAATGTGCCTTGTGCGGCTTTTCGTGGGATCGAGCTTGCTCGCGAACAGACTCCGCTGCGGGGCTGGTTCGCGAGCAAGCTCGCTCCTACAGTCGTGGGGGGGCGTAGGAGCGGACTCTGTCCGCGATAGACTCGAGTCGCGCTGGATGCCTTCGCGGGCGGAGTCCGCTCCTACGAAAGCATCGTCTCAGCGGCTCTGCGCCACCGCTTCGAGGAATCGCTCCAGCACCAGGTTCGGCCGGCGGCCCTTGCGGGTCACCACGGTGAGCGGGATGTCGTAGTGGAAGCGCTCCGGCCGCAGCGGGCGCAGGCGGCCCTGGGCGACCCAGTCGGCGGCGTAGTGGTCGGGCAGGTAGCCGATGTAGCTGCCGGTGAGGATCAGGAAGGCCATGCCCTCGCGGTCCGAGGCCGTGGCGCTGCCCGACAGTTCCTGGTGCCTCTCCTGCGCCTCGGCAGGGATGCGGTAGCTCGGCGCCACTGCGTCGCAGGCGTGGATTTCCTGCACGGTGATGCTCGCGTCGTCGCGCTCGAACAGCGGGTGTTCCTGGCTGCAGAACAGCAGCGAGCGCTCCTCATATAGAGAGGAATACTCCAGCCCCGACAGCGGACTGATGAGCGGCACCACGCCGACATGCAACCGTCCGTCGAGAACTCCCAGTTCGATCTCGTTGGGCGTGGTCATGCCGATATTGATCCGCACGCCCGGACCGCTGGCCTTCAGCGCGCGCAGGGCGTGGGTGATGCGCATCTGCGGCAGGGTCACCAGGTTGTTGATGATGCCGATGTTCAGCTCGCCGCGCAGGTGCTGGTGCAGCTCGTTGACCTCGGCGCGGAAGCCCTCCAGCGCCGCCAGCAGCGACTGAGTCGCGCGGTACACCTCGCGGCCCTCGTCGGTCAGCGCGAAGCCCGCCCGGCCGCGCTGGCACAGGCGCATGCCCAGGCGCTTCTCCAGGTCGCCCATGTGCAGGCTGATCGCCGAACGGCTGATGCCCAGCGTGCTCTCGGCGGCCGAGAAGCTGCCGCACTCGACTATGGTTTTGAAGATGCGCAACAGGCGGATCTCGAAGTCGCTGACCTGGCCCAGGGAAGGCGCTCGTTGTTTCGCCATTTTAGTTTTACCAATCCGAAACTGAACGTAAGAAGAATAAGCTTTAACTCACGTTAAGTCAGGCCCAATCTACGAGCATCGCATCAGGCCCGACGCGGCTTGCGCGCCCAACAAGACTGTCTTCGAGGACAAGCTGCATGAACCAGCAAGTGAACGTCACCCCGTCGGTGGCCAGCGAACTGAACCTGAAGGCCCACTGGATGCCCTTCAGCGCCAACCGCAACTTCCATAAAGACCCGCGCATCATCGTCGCCGCCGAAGGCAGCTGGCTGGTGGACGACAAGGGCCGCAAGATCTACGACAGCCTGTCGGGCCTGTGGACCTGCGGCGCCGGTCACTCGCGCAAGGAAATCGCCGACGCGGTCGCCAAGCAGCTGACCACCCTCGACTACTCCCCGGCATTCCAGTACGGCCACCCGCTGTCCTTCAAGCTGGCCGAGAAGATCACCCAGCTGACCCCGGCCGGCCTCGACCACGTGTTCTTCACCGGCTCGGGCTCCGAGTGCGCCGACACCTCCATCAAGATGGCCCGCGCCTACTGGCGTCTGAAAGGCCAGGCGCAGAAGACCAAGCTGATCGGCCGCGCCCGTGGCTACCACGGTGTGAACGTCGCCGGCACCGCCCTGGGCGGCATCGGCGGCAACCGCAAGATGTTCGGCCAGCTGATGGACGTCGACCACCTGCCGCACACCCTGCAGCCGGGCATGGCCTTCACCAAGGGCATGGCCGAGACTGGCGGCGTCGAGCTGGCCAACGAACTGCTGAAGCTGATCGAACTGCATGACGCTTCCAACATCGCCGCCGTCATCGTCGAGCCGATGTCCGGCTCCGCCGGCGTGCTGGTTCCGCCGAAGGGCTACCTGCAACGTCTGCGCGAAATCTGCGACCAGCACAATATCCTGCTGATCTTCGACGAAGTGATCACCGCCTTCGGCCGTATGGGCAAGGCCACCGGCGCCGAGTTCTTCGGCGTGAAGCCGGACATCATGAACGTCGCCAAGCAGGTCACCAACGGCGCCATCCCCATGGGCGCGGTGATCGCCAGCAGCGAAATCTACGACACCTTCATGGGCCAGAACCTGCCGGAATACGCCGTCGAGTTCGGCCATGGCTACACCTACTCCGCACACCCGGTCGCCTGCGCCGCCGGTCTCGCCGCGCTGGACCTGCTGGAAAGAGAGAACCTGATCCAGCAGTCCCTGGAACTGGCTCCTCACTTCGAGAAGGCCCTGCACGGCCTGAAAGGCGCGAAGAACGTCGTCGACATCCGCAACTGCGGCCTGGCCGGCGCCATCCAGATCGGCGCCCGTGACGGCGACGCCATCGTGCGTCCGTTCGAAGCCAGCATGAAGCTGTGGAAAGAAGGCTTCTACGTGCGCTTCGGCGGCGACACCCTGCAGTTCGGCCCGACCTTCAACGCCAAGCCCGAAGACCTGGACCGCCTGTTCAGCGCCGTCGGCGACGCCCTCAACGGGGTGGCGTAAGTGAGCGAACGTCCCAAGGCCGTCCCGACGGTACAGATCGACAACGACAAGGTCCTGGTCACCGAGTGGCGCTTCGCCCCCGGTGCCGAGACCGGCTGGCACCGCCACGGCATGGAGTACGTCGTGGTTCCGGTGACCAACGGCGAGCTGCTGCTGGAAACCCCCGAGGGTGAGCGCCGCGCACCGCTGGTCCTGGGGGTGAGCTACACCCGCCAGATCGGTACCGAGCACAACGTGATCAACCCGTGCGATCACGAAGTGGCGTTCATCGAGATCGAGCTCAAGGACGGTCAGCCGCACGACCACTGAGCGCGCGGGCACGCGAGAAGGCATGCCGCGCCGAGTCACCTTAGAGTGACTGCCGGCGTGCCTTGCAGCCCACGCTTCATACCGAACAATCCCCTCTCCCTTCAGGGAGAGGGCTAGGGAGAGGGGCTCCTCGCGAGCCCCGCCCCAATACTTTCAGCGAGAAGAGACTTCCCATGACCACCGTCAAGCACCTGATCGGCGGCGAGATGATCGCCGACACCGGCCGCACCGCCGACGTCTTCAACCCGTCCACCGGCGAAGCCATCCGCAAGGTCCCGCTGGCCAGCCTCGAAACCGTGCAGCAGGCCATCGACGCCGCCAAGGCCGCCTTCCCGGCCTGGCGCAACACCCCGCCGGCCAAGCGCGCCCAGGTGCTGTTCCGCTTCAAGCAACTGCTCGAAGCCAACGAAGCACGCATCAGCCAGCTGATCAGCGAAGAACACGGCAAGACCCTGGAAGACGCCGCCGGTGAACTCAAGCGCGGCATCGAGAACGTCGAGTACGCCAGCGCCGCCCCGGAAATCCTCAAGGGCGAATACAGCCGCAACGTCGGCCCGAACATCGACGCCTGGAGCGACTTCCAGCCGATCGGCGTGGTCGCCGGCATCACTCCGTTCAACTTCCCGGCCATGGTGCCCCTGTGGATGTACCCGCTGGCCATCGCCTGCGGCAACACCTTCATCCTCAAGCCGTCCGAGCGTGACCCGAGCTCCACCCTGCTGATCGCCGAACTCTTCGAAGAAGCCGGCCTGCCCAAGGGCGTGCTGAACGTGGTGCACGGCGACAAGACCGCCGTGGACGCGCTGATCGAGGCCCCGGAAGTCAAAGCCCTGAGCTTCGTTGGTTCGACCCCGATCGCCGAGTACATCTATTCCGAAGGCACCAAGCGCGGCAAGCGCGTGCAGGCCCTGGGCGGCGCCAAGAACCACGCCGTGCTGATGCCCGACTGCGACCTGGACAACGCCGTCAGCGCCCTGATGGGTGCGGCCTACGGCTCCTGCGGCGAGCGCTGCATGGCCATCTCCGTCGCCGTGTGCGTGGGCGACCAGATCGGTGATGCCCTGGTCGAGAAGATCGTTCCGCAGATCAAGGCCCTGAAGATCGGCGCCGGCACCTCCTGCGGCCTGGACATGGGCCCGCTGGTCACCGGCGCTGCCCAGCAGAAAGTCACCGGCTACATCGATGCCGGCGTCGAGCAGGGCGCCCAGTTGCTGGTCGACGGCCGCAACTACAAGGTCGCCGGTCACGAGAACGGCTTCTTCGTCGGTGGCACCCTGTTCGACAAGGTGACCCCGGACATGACCATCTACCAGGAAGAAATCTTCGGCCCGGTGCTGTGCATCGTGCGCGTGAACAGCCTGGAAGAAGCCATGCAGCTGATCAACGACCACGAATACGGCAACGGCACCTGCATCTTCACCCGTGACGGTGAGGCTGCCCGCCTGTTCTGCGATGAGATCGAAGTCGGCATGGTCGGCGTCAACGTACCGCTGCCGGTCCCGGTCGCCTACCACAGCTTCGGTGGCTGGAAGCGTTCGCTGTTCGGCGACCTGCACGCCTACGGCCCGGATGGCGTGCGCTTCTACACCAAGCGCAAGGCCATCACCCAGCGCTGGCCGCAGCGCAAGTCGCACGAAGCGGCGCAGTTCGCCTTCCCCAGCAATGGCTGATGGTGAGTAAGCGGTAAGAAAAAGGCCGGTCAGTTGACCGGCCTTTTTCATTTCAAGGAGGTTGGGCCAACACCTCACCTTTCCGGCGCCGCGTCGGCATGCGCGTGGGCTTCCTGTTTCGCCCCTTCGGGCGACCTCCTTTGGCAAACGACGGATGGCCGCCCCACCCAAAGGAGGCAAAGGTCTTGCCCCTTCATCCGGTTTTTCGCTTAGGGGCGTAGGGCGAATAACCCGGGACGGGTTATCCGCCGCCGATGTTTTCTGCCGGTGGGGCCTGCCAGCGCCGCCCCCTCACTTCAGCCCTCTCCCGAAGGAGAGGGAGCCGTCCGTGCCGGCTGGCGCTGAGGTTTTATCCTGCTCCAGATGGTCCCCTCTCCCGCGAGCGGGAGAGGGTTAGGGAGAGGGGCTCTGGCGGACTCTGTCCGCTATTGGCCCGGCGAGATTTGCGTTGGGCGGGTTCGCGAGCAAGCTCGCTCCTACAAGGAACCGTGAGCGGGAATCAGCCGAGGTGCTTCTTCAGGTAGATGCGCTGATGACCCGGCGGGCAGTCTTCGAGGACGCCCATGCGCTCGAAGCCCTGTTTCTCGTAGAAGCCGGGGGCCTGGAAGCTGTAGGTGTAGAGGAACAGGCCGACGCAGCCGCGGCGGCGGGCTTCGTCTTCGGCCAGGGCGATGAGCTGGCTGCCCAGGCCGCTGCCGCGCTGGTCGTCCTGCAGCCAGAGGTAATCGATGTAGAGCCAGCCCATGCCGGATTGGCCAAACATGCCGCCGACCACTTCGCCGTCTTCGCTACGGGCGTAGAGCTCGAAGTCGTCGTAGGTGTTGCTGCGGCCCATCTGCCCGAGGTTGTAGGCGAGCAGGCCCTTGACCACGACGTCGCGGGCTTGTGGGTCGATGCCGAGGGTGAAGTTGAAGGTGGTTTGCATGGTGCCCTCCGGATTGGCGAAGGCGACCAGTCTAGGGAGATGCCGCTGCCATGGGTAGGCGTCTTTGGTAGCGGCGGGCGTGCAGGGATTTTCAGCGCGGCGCGCTTAGAGCAATTCTTTGCGAGTGGTGTTGATCAGCTGAAGCTGAGTGTCGCGGAAGAACAGGTAGCGATAGGCGCCATTGCTCGGGCCGTACATCCAGGTTTCCAATTGCGGCCGCCCGGGGATGAACTTCCCGTCCGGCCCACGACGCGGTTTTGTGGGCGGCGTGACGACACGCTTGTCCGGTTGCCCGCATTTGGCGAGTACCTCGTCCATCGGGTCGCCTTCGTTGATCAGGCTGGTGCCGCAGCGCAGAGTGCCGGCGTGCACGCCTGTCGCAGCAAGGAGGGCCAGCAGGGGGATCAGCAGGAAACGCATGGGACTGCTCCGCAGAGATACTCACGCCCGACTTTAACCGTCAGGCGTGGAGTGTTCGTTGAGCAGGGGCAGTGTCGTGATGCTCTCAGCGCGCGGCGCTCACATTGCGTACGTAAAGGTCCTTGCCGCCGGTACCACTGGTGCCGCGTGCCTGCAGCTCGAAGCGCTTGGGGTGGCCCTTGATCAGGTCGCTGAGCTTCTTGAAGCCGTAAAGGCGCGGATCGAAGGCAGGCTGCAGCTTGCTGATGTTCTGCCCGAGGGCGCCCAGTTGGACCCAGTCGTCATCGTCGCCATCGATGTCGTCGAGCACTTTGGCGATGAAGTCCAGTGGGACCTTCTGCGACTTGGGTTTGGCGGCGGGCTTGGGCGTGTCATTGGCGCTCGGGGCGGAGTTCTTGTCGGTGACGGGCACCGGTTCGACGGTCGCTTCAGGCGCTGCGCGGAGGATTTCGGTGTAGATGAACTTGTCGCAGGCGGAAACGAACGGCTTGGGCGTCTTCTCCTCGCCGAAGCCGTAGACGGTCAGCCCTTCCTCGCGCAGGCGCGCGGCCAGGCGGGTGAAGTCGCTGTCGCTGGAGACCAGGCAGAAGCCGTCGAAGCGACGGGTGTAGAGCAGGTCCATGGCGTCGATGATCAGCGCGCTGTCGGTGGCGTTCTTGCCGCTGGTGTAGGCGAACTGCTGCATGGGCTGGATGGAGTGGTCCAGCAATACCTGCTTCCACTTGCCCAGGTTGGGCTTGGTCCAGTCACCGTAGATGCGTTTGACGCTGGCGACGCCGTACTTGGCGATCTCCTCGAACAGGCCTTCGACAATGGCGGCGGGCGCGTTATCGGCGTCGATCAGGACGGCGAGATGGGTCTGCTGGCGCGGAGTGGAGGTTTTGGTGGCCATGCTGCGTCCTTTCCAGGTGTTCCAGGGACCTTAATCGGATTGGCCGGGAGATGCCACCTGCGTGGGCGCGCCGGTGCGGAGTCAGGCCGTGGCGAACTCGCACTTGTCGCGCCCGCTGCGCTTGGCGTCGAGCAGGGCGGCGTCGGCGCGGCTGAGGGTCTGCGAGTAGCTCTCGCCCGGATGATGCTCGGCGACGCCGAAGCTGGCGGTGACGGAAAGCGCGTTGGTGCCCACGCGCACGGCCAGGCAGCGGATGTCGTTGCGTACGCGCTCGATGATCGCGGCGGCATCGTTCAGGCGGGTGTCGGGGAGGATCAGCAGGAATTCCTCACCGCCCCAGCGGCCGCAAAGGTCGTACTGGCGCAGGGCCGACTCCATCGCGCGGCCGATTTCCACCAGCACGCGGTCGCCGACCTCGTGGCCCCAGGTGTCGTTGACCTGCTTGAAGCGGTCGACGTCGAGCATGGCCAGCACGTAGGACTCGCCATGGCGCTGGGCGCGTTCGCTTTCCTCGCGCAGGCGCTCCATCAGCAGGCGGCGGTTGGCGATGCCGGTGAGGGTGTCGTGGGTCGAGGCTTCCTTCAGCGCGACGTTGAGGTCGCGCATCATGTCCTGGTAGCGGTCGGAGATGCGCGCAACCTTTTCCAGCTGGCGCAACTGCTTGTGGTAACGCTCGGACAGGGTGCTGTTCTGCTGCCGGGCCATGGACTGGAAGCCGTCGGAAATCCGCGCGATGCGCTCCAGGCGCGCGAGCTGGTCGAGGGATTGCTGGTGCTTCTGGTACAGGGCCTCGCGCAGAGGGTGCCCTTCGTACTGTGGGTCGGCCAGCAGGTCTTCGATCAGCAGGTCCAGCTCGCGCTCGCTAGTCATGGCTCTTACTCGTCGTAGGCTTGGATGACGAACGGGAAGGTACAGTCCTCGCGGAATTCCTCGGCCAGTTCGGCGACGCGCTCGTTGCGTCGGTCGTAGTGCCAGGCGACGCTGGCGCTGCGGCCTTCGCGGTGGGCTTCTTCGAGCAGGTCGAAGATGTCCATCATGGCCTTGATCGAGCTGGTGTTGAGGTACAGCAGGCGCAGGTCGAGTTCCAACGGGCGCTGTTCCTGGGTGAGGAAGCGTTCGACCCATTCGATGACCTGGCCGAACAGCTCAAAGGAATTTTCCGGGTAGGAGTCGCCCTGCATCGCGAGGATGCCGGCCTGCCAGTCGCCGTGGATCTGTGGGGTGGATTGGGTACCGTTGACGTGGAGATCGCTCATGTCGGGTCTTCCTGAATTCGCAAATCAGATCACGGCGCGCAGGCTGAAGAAGGCGCGGCCGTCGGGTTGTTCGGTGAGGGAGGTCTTGAGCGGCGCGCTGGACTTGCGGGCGATGTCCAGCAGGCCAAGGCCCGCTCCAGTGGAAGCTTCTGCGTCGCGCGGGCGGCGCAGCTGCTCCTTATAGGCCGCCTTGAGCTGGGCCTTGTCCAACCCGGCGATGGCTTCGATGCTGCGCACCAGGCCCTGGCCGTCGGCCAGCTCTACCAGGTTTCCGGCGGAGACCACGTAGTGGCCTTCGTCATCGCGGGCGATCGCCACGGTGGCCGAGGCCTCCTGGTCGTTGTAGCCGCGCTGGGTGGCGTAGTGGCGGATGTTCTGGGTCATCTCGATGTAGACGGCGAACACGTCCATCGCTTCGCTGGGATGCGCCTGCTCGGCTTGCAGGTAGTTGCGCAGCGCGTGGCCGATTTCCTCGATCAGGCTGCGCGAAATGGGCCCGTTGAAGCAGAGCAATATGCGTTGCCGGGTGAAGCTCTCGCGCATGGCCAACAGATCTAGCGATTCCATGGATTAACCCCTAGTCGAAGCGGAAAGAGAGAATGGTGATGTCGTCGCGCTGCGGCTGCTCGCCCTGGTACTGGGCGAGGGTAGCGGCAAACACGTCGGCCTGCTCGGCCAGCGGACGGCGCGCGTGGTTGCGCAGCAGGTCGGCGAAGCGGCTGTTGCCGAAGCCGAAGCCGTGCTCGCCGCCGGCCTGATCGAGGAAGCCGTCGGTGCACAGGTAATAGGTCCAGCCGGCTTCCATCGGGATTTCAACGTCCTGATAGTCGCCCTGGCGCTTGTCGCCGATGGCGCGGCGCGCGCCCTTGTATTCGCGCACGTCGTTGCCGTCGCTGGCGAACAGGGAAATCTTCGCGCCGGAGAAGTGCAGCAGCTTGCGCTGGTGGTCGACGCGCACCAGGCCCGCGTCCATGTTGGTGGCCAGCGAGTGGGTGAATTCCTCCTGGCCGAGCATGCCGCGCATCACGTGGTCGGTCTCGCGCAGGATGGCGGCCGGGTCGTGGCTCCTCACGCTGTCGATGGCGTGGTCGATGGCGGCCAGGGCGAGCATGGTCATCAGCGCGCCAGGCACGCCGTGGCCGGCGCAGTCGACCACGCCAATCAGGCTGTCGACGGGGCCTTCGCGGTAGATGTAGAAGTCGCCGCCGACCACGTCGCGCGGTTTCCACAGGACGAAGTGGTGCTCGCCCAGGGATGCCTGCAGCTGGCGGTCGGGAAGGATCGCGCGCTGGATCAGGCTGGCGTAGTCGATGGAGTCGCCGATCTTCTTCTGCGCGGCGGCCATTTCGCGGTTGGCCGCTTCGAGGGCCTGGGTGCGCTGCTGGACCTTGTCTTCGAGCTCTTCGGTGTGCCGGCGGACCTGGTCGGCCATGCTGGCGAAGGCGCTGGAGAGTTCGCCGATCTCGTCCGGGCGGGTGCGCGGCAGCGGGCTGTCGTACTGCCCGGCGGCAATCGCCTTGGCCGACTGCTTGAGGCCGCGCAGTGGGCGCAGTACCAGCAGGTCGACGGTGTAGGCGAAGCCGATCAGCAGGATCGCCAGCAGCCCGGCGAGGGTCCCCGCCAGCGGCCAGATCCAGCGGCTGTCGAGGACCTGGGCGGCATGCAGGTCGATGGCGCTGAGCACGTGCCAGCGCAATTGCGGGATATAGGCGGTGGCCAGGAGCTGTTCCTTGCCGTCGATGGTGACCCACATCGTCTCGACTTCGCCAGGGTTGGCTTCGGCCTGGCGCAGGGTCTGGCGTAGCGCGGTGCGCTCCTGGTCATTGCCCAGCAGGTCGTAGACGTGGTGCTTGGCCTGACCGCTGGAGCCTGAGTTGTAGGCGATCAGCCGGGTGTCCGGATGCGCCTGGATGGCGCCCTCGGGGTCGACGATCATCGGCGTCACCCCGGCCTCGCGCCGCGAGATGAACTGGTCGAGGAACTCGGTAAGGTCGAGGCCGCCGCCGGCCAGGCCGACTTTTTCGTTGCCGGCGCGCACCACCATGTTGAACCAGACCTTGGTGACCTTGAGCTTCTCGTTGTAGTCGACGTTGATGTTGTACGGCTCGTCGCGCGCGAGGGTGTCGAAGTACCAGGAGTCCTTGGGGTCGTCCCGGCTCAGGGTATAGCGCGGGGAGTTGGAGAGCGGCGAGCTGGAGTCGTTGAAGTAGTAGTGGCGCGAGGCGTCCACCACGACGAAGTAGGAGTAGTTGTGCTGGTCCGCGCGGAAGCCTTCGGCTTCACGGAAGAACAGCGAACGGCGCGCCGGGTCATTCTCGGCCAGCAGCCAGTCCTGCGTCACCACGGACTCGGCGAGGCGCCGCGACAGCGCGAGCTCGCGGATCACCGGTGCGATGATCTTCTGCTGGTTGAGCAGCGTGAAGTTTCTCGCGAAGGCGAGGCCGAAATGCGTGCGGATGTCCTCCATGGCCTTCCAGCCCAGCATCACTGCCGGTACCAGCGCCAGGAGACAGGCGATGAGCAGTGCCACCACCGATTTGCCGCGCAACCCCCATCTTGCCGCCATGGCTATCTTTATTCCCCGTGTCGCCCGCCGTGTGCCGGTCTTTTGGCGAAAGCTCAATTGTGCATTTTGTATACGGGCACAATCAAACCAAATTGATATCGAATCGCCATATTATTGGCGCCGGTCAATTGGCCTGAGTCTAGACTCTGTGTGAAAAGTCGCGCAGCGGTGCGGGATGATTCCCTCATAACTAGACACGGTTCCCACTTCCGCTCTGGCGTGCCTGCTGTAGGAGCGAGCCAGCTATGCGCTCCAGCGGGAGGATTTCCTTGGCCGCGCCCAACTCGACCGCTTCGCGCGGCATGCCGTAGACCACACAGGTGGCTTCGTCCTGGGCGACGGTATGGCCGCCGGCCTGGCGGATTGCCTGCAAGCCGCGGGCCCCATCCTTGCCCATGCCGGTGAGCAGTGCGGCAATGAGATTGCGCCCGGCACAGCGGGCAAGGGAGTTGAACATCACGTCCACCGCCGGGCGGTGGCCGTTCACCGCTGCCTCGCGGTGCAGGCGCACGACATAGTTGGCGCCGCTGCGCTGCACTTCCATGTGGTAATCGCCGGGGGCGAGCAGAACGTGGCCGGGGAGGATGCGGTCGCCGTCGCGGGCTTCGCGCACGGACAGGCGCGTCTGACGGTCGAGCCGGTCGGCGTAGGACTTGGTGAAACCCGGCGGCATGTGCAGGGTGACGACGGTACCGGGGGAATCCGGCGGCAGGCCCAACAGGACCTCCTTGATCGCCTCGGTGCCGCCGGTGGAGGCGCCGATGGCAAAGATCTTTTCGGTGCTCAGCAGCGGCGCGCTGCTCGTTGCCGGTGCGCCGGCCGAGGTGGCAGGGCGGGCGCGGGGCAATCGGGCACGCGCGGCGGTCTTGAGCTTGGCGCAGATTTCCTCGGCGTAGGCCTGCATGCCTTCGGCAATCCCCAGGCGCGGCTTGGCGATGAAGTCGATGGCGCCCAGTTCCAGGGCGCGCAGGGTGGCTTCGGAGCCTTTCTCGGTCAGCGAGGAGATCATCAGCACCGGTGTCGGCCGGCCCTTCATCAGCTTGTCGAGGAAGGTCAGGCCATCCATGCGCGGCATCTCGACGTCGAGGGTGATGACGTCCGGCGCGTGCTGCTTGATCAGGTCGCGGGCGACGAAAGCGTCGGGCGCGGCGCCCACCAGTTGCAGCTCCGGGTCGTTCTGGATGATGTCCTTGAGCAGGCTGCGAATCAGCGCCGAGTCGTCGACGATCAGGACCTTGACGGCCATCGGGCGTCCCTCCGTTCAGAACAGGTCGATGCTCCCGCCGCGCTCCCGGCGGGACAGTTGCTGGCAGTACTGCTGCTCGCGCTGCAGCACCGTGTCGTTGGCCAGGGTGCGCAACTTGCGCACCAGCACCCGGCCGCTGCCGGGGAAGAAGTAGACCTTGCGCGGGTACACGTCGAGCAGGTCCTGGGCGGCCAGCGGGATGCCCTCGTCGTCCAGGTACTGCAGGACGAATTCGACGTTGCGCTGGCCGACGTCGGCGCTGAGGTTCTTCAGCACCGAGCCACCGCCGAACACCTTGGCCTCGAAGTGCCGGCGCTGGCCGCCGCGGCGCATCAGGCCGTTGATCAGCAGGTCCATGGCGTGCACGCCGTAGCGCCCGGAATTGGACATCAGGCCCTGCACGCCGGTGTCGCCGGGCAGCATGAAGTGGTTCATGCCGCCCAGCCCGCTGCTGCGGTCGCGCAGACACACCGAGACGCAGGAACCCAGCACGGTAACCAGCATCACCGGCTCGGCGGTGACGTAGCACTCGCCGGGCAGCAGCTTCACCGCTTCCATGCCGAAGCGCGGGTCGTAGTAGCGATTGGGTTGGTCCAGGGCTGCGCCCATCAGTGATTCCCCACCGCCTGGTAGGTAGTGCGGCCCACCGAACGAACCAGGTGATTGGCGTGGACGAAGTTTTCCGAGTGCCCGGCGAAGAACAGCCCGCCGGGCCGCAGCAGGCGCACCATGCGTTCGAGCAGCCGGGTCTGGGTCGGCTTGTCGAAATAGATCATCACGTTGCGGCAGAAGATCGCGTCCAGGCTGCCGGGGATGCCCCAGTCACGGTCGAGCAGGTTGATCTGCCGGTAGTCGATCATCTGCCGCAGCTCGCGCACCACCCGTGCCTTGCCGGCGTTGCCGCCGGTGCCACGGAGGAAGAATCGCTTCTTCTGCGCGGGGCTCAGCGCTTCGATGCGCTCCAACGGGTAGATGCCCTGGCGCGCCTGGCCGAGCACGCCGGTGTCGATGTCCGAAGCGATCAGCTCCACGGGCGGGGCGAAGCTGCCCAGTGCGTCCACCAGGGTCATGGCCATGGAGTAGGGCTCCTCGCCGGTGCTCGAGGCGGTGGACCAGAAGCGCAGCGGCTGGTGGTCCTGCAACTGTTCGGCAGCGAAGCGGCCGAGGTGGTCGAAATGGTGCTTCTCGCGGAAGAAGGCGGTGAGGTTGGTGGTCAGTGCGTTGACGAATTGCTGCCACTCTTCCTCGTGAGCCTCCAGGTAGGCGAAGTACTCGGCGAAGCTGCCCAGGCGCAGGCTGCGCAGGCGCCGAGACAGGCGGCTGTAGACCAGCTGCTGCTTGTTTTCCGAGAGGCTGATGCCGGCATGCCGATACAAGCGCTCACGTACCTGCTGGAAGTCCCGGCGGGTGTAGTGGAATTCGTGCTCGGGGGCGGGCAGGTTGATCGACATCGGGTTGTCTCGGTGGTGAGCGGGTTGCGTAGGGCGGATAACGCTTGTGGTGTTATGCGCCCTACCACATTCGGTGGTTCGGGAAACTTCTGCGCGGGGTCTTACCCTCTCCCCCGCCCTCTCCCTGAAGGGAGAGGGAGCCGTTCGGCGTTGCCGGGATCGACGGTGCTCCGCTTGATGCCATACGGTTCCTCTCCCTGAAGGCAGAGGGAGCCGTTCGACGTTGCCGGGATCTACGGTGCTCCGCTTGATGCCATACAGTCCCCTCTCCCTTCAGGGAGAGGGTTAGGGAGAGGGGCTCTGCATGGCACAGAGTCCATCCCAGACCATCCCTGGTCCGCGCGCGGCAACCGGCCCTCCCATTGCTCCGGCCGCCGCCATCCCTCAGCCCCGCCCGATCAGAACTCTTCCCAGTCGTCTTCCTTGCCCTTGGCGCGCACCGCCTTGGCCACGCCGCGGGCGGCGCGCGAGGTGTGCGCGGCCGGTTCGGCGCGGGCCGGGCGGGCGGAAGCCAGCGGCACCACGGTGGCCGCGATGGTTTCCAGCTTGAACACCGCAACCTGCTGGTTGAGCATGCCGGCCTGCTCCTGCAGGGCCTCGGCCGAGGCGGCGGCTTCTTCCACCAGTGCGGCGTTCTGCTGGGTCATCTCGTCCATCTGCGACACGGCGCCGTTCACTTCCTCGATGCCGCTGCTCTGCTCGGCGGAAGCGGCGGCGATCTCGGCCATGATGTCGGTGACGCGCTTGATCGCCACCACGATGTCGCTCATGGTCTGGCCGGCCTGGGCGACCAGGGTGTTGCCGCTCTCGACCTTGTCCACCGAGTCGTTGATCAGCGTCTTGATCTCCTTGGCGGCGGCGGCGGAGCGCTGCGCCAGGGTGCGCACCTCACCGGCCACCACCGCGAAGCCGCGGCCCTGCTCGCCGGCGCGCGCCGCTTCTACCGCGGCGTTGAGCGCGAGGATGTTGGTCTGGAAGGCGATGCCGTCGATCACCCCGATGATGTCGGCGATCTTGCGCGCCGAGTCGTTGATCGCGGACATGGTGCCCACCACCTTCTGCACCACGCTACCGCCTTCGGTGGCGACTTCGGAGGCGTTCACCGCCAGCGAGTTGGCCTGGCGGGCGTTCTCGGCGTTGAGCTTCACGGTGCTGGTCAGCTCCTCCATGCTCGACGCGGTTTCCTCCAGGCTCGACGCCTGCTGCTCGGTGCGGGTGGAGAGTTCGGCGTTGCCGCTGGCGATCTCGCTGGCGGCGGTGTGGATGGTGTCGGCGGCTTCGCGAATCTGCCCGAGCATGCGCGACAGGCTCTGTGCGGTCTCGTTGGCGTAGTCCTTGAGCTCGCCGAAGGTGCCCTGGTAGTCGGCGTCGATGCGCTGGGTCAGGTCGCCCTGGGCCAGTGCGCCGAGCACGCGGGTGACATCGCGCAGGCCCTTGTCGGCGGTATCCACCAGGTTGTTCAGGCCGGTGGCGATCTTCAGGAAGAAGCCCTCCTTGTTCGAGGCCTCGATGCGCTTGGTGAAGTCACCGGCAACAGCGGCGTCCACCAGTTGCGAGACTTCCTGCTCGGCGCGGAACTCCTCGGTGCGGTCGGTCCACTGCACGGCCGAACCCAGGCGCTCGCCGGCATCGTTGAACACCGGCACCACGTCCAGGGCGAAGCGGCGGCCACCCAGGTTCAGTTCGGCCTTATGCCGTGCGGTCAGGTGCGCGAGCATGCCGCGCTGGTGCGCCGGGTTCTTGTGGAACATGTCGATGTTGGCGCCCATCAGGCGGCTGGCGTTGAAGTTCGGCAGCTGCTTGCGGATGTCGGCCTCGGCGTTGCCGAGCATCTCGGTCACCGTGCGGTTCATGTAGATGATCTCGAGATCGTTGTTGGCGATCATCACGTTGGCCGAGACGTTATCCAGCGCGCTCTTGATCCGTGCGTTGTACTCGGCGGCATCGGCGTTGGCCTTCAGGCTGCTGCGCACGCCGTCGATGGCCTCGGTGATGATGGCTTTCTTGCCCGGCAGGCGGTCCATTTCCACCGAGTAGTCGCCCTTGCCGTAGGCGGTGACGGTGGCGACGACCCGCATCTTCACCGCGATGTGCGCGGCAACCAGGTCATTGATGCCCTTGGCGATGCGCGCCGGTCGGCCGGCGAACTTGTCCACCGGGATCACCTCGTCGATCCAGCCCAGTTCGTGCTGGCGGGTCATTTCCACCAGGCCCGCTTCCAGGGCTTCCACCTGGGCCTGCTCGGCGCGTTGCTCGCGCAGGCTGCGCTGGATTCCGCGCAGCCCGTCGTAGAGGCGCTCATAGCCGGCGGCGGGGGCATCGCCGATGGCGAGGTCGAGGTTGCCGTCCACCAGGCTGTGGAGGATGGCGGTGATGCGGTCGGCGCGTTGCTGCGCCACGGCGTGTGCGTTGAACAGACCCATGTTGATTATCCTCGGTCGCGATCAGGCGGCGGTTTCGTCGACCAGCGCCATTTCACGGCTGGTCATGAGTTTTTCGATGTCCACCAGGATGAGCATCCGCTCACCCAGGGTGGCCAGGCCCAACAGGTACTCGGTGTCGAAGCTGGCGGCGAATTCCGGGCGCGGCTTGATCTCCTCGCCGGCCAGGGCGATCACGTCGGAGACCGAATCCACCACCGCACCGACGATGCGCCGGCCGACGTTGAGGATGATCACCACGGTGAACTGGTCGTAGCTGATGTCGGCCAGGTTGAACTTGATGCGCAGGTCGACGATGGGAACGATGGCGCCGCGCAGGTTGATCACGCCCTTGATGAAGGCGGGGGCGTTGGCGATCGCCGTGACCTGGTCGTAACCACGGATCTCCTGCACGCGCAGGATGTCGATGGCGTATTCCTCACGGCCCAGGGTGAAGGTCAGGTACTCCTGCACCGGGCTGCTCGCTGCGCTGGCTTCAGCTGCGCTCATGGGTGGATTCTCCTTGTGCTGCCAGACGCGGCAGGGCATCGACATCGAGGATCAGGGCGACGCTGCCGTCGCCCATGATGGTGGCGCCGGCGATCCCGTCGATCCGGCGGAAATTCTGTTCCAGGCTCTTGATCACCACCTGCTGCTGGCCGACCAGTTCGTCCACCTGCAGGGCGAAGCTCCGGCCTTCGGATTCGAGGATCACCACAATCCCCTGCTCCGGTGGCACGGGCGCCGCGCCGATGCGCAGCAACTGGTTGAGGGAGAACAGCGGCAGGTATTCGCCGCGTACGCGGATCACCGTCGATTCCTCGCCGGCCAGGCCGCGCACGTCGTCGGCGCGGGCCTGCAGCGATTCGACGATGTAGGTCAGCGGCACCACATAGTTGACCTGCTCCACGGCGACGATCAGGCCGTCGAGGATGGCCAGGGTCAGCGGCAGGCGGATGCTCATGCGGGTGCCCATGCCGGGCGCCGAATCGATGTCGATGCGCCCGCCCATGGCCTGGATGTTGCGCCGTACCACGTCCATGCCCACGCCCCGACCGGACAGCTCGGTGACCGCCTCGGCGGTGGAGAAGCCCGGCATGAAGATCAGTTGCCAGACGTCCGCATCGGTCATCCCATCGTGCACCGGCAGGCCCTTCTCGCGGGCCTTGGCGAGGATGCGCTCGCGGGACAGGCCGCGACCGTCATCGGAGATTTCTACCACCACGCTGCCGCCCTGGTGGCTGGCGGCGAGCTTCACCGAGCCCTGGGCCGGCTTGCCGGCGGCCAGGCGTTCGGCGGGCGTCTCGATACCGTGGTCGATGCTGTTGCGGACGATGTGGGTGAGTGGGTCGCTGAGCTTCTCGATGACGCTCTTGTCCAACTCGGTGTGCTCGCCCTGCAGGATCAGTTCGACCTGCTTGCCCAGGCGCGCGGAGGTGTCGTGCACCAGGCGCGGGAAGCGGCTGAAAATGAAGCTGATCGGCAGCATGCGGATCGACATCACCGATTCCTGCAGGTCGCGGGTGTTGTGTTCCAGTTGCGCCAGGGCCTGCTGCAGGCGCTCGAAGTGGGTGGGGTCGAGGTCCTCGCTGAGCTGGCTGAGCATGGCCTGGGTGATCACCAGCTCGCCCACCAGGTTGATCAGGCTGTCGATCTTCTCGACGCTGACGCGGATTGAGCTGGATTCGCTGTCGGTGCGGGGTGCGGCAGCGGGTTTGCTGGCAACGGGGGCAGCCTTGGGCGCTTCGCTGGCGACCACCTGAGCCGTCGTGACAGGAGCGCCGGGTGCCTTGTCGAAGATGCCGTAGGGTTCGACGGGCGTGGTGTCCGGGGCGCCGGGTGCGTCGTCGAAGAAGCCGAAGTCATCGTCGCTTCCCGCGCTGGTTTGGCTGGCGCCGGGTGTGCCGGGCGCATCGTCGAAGAAGCCGAATTCCTCGGCGCTGCCAGGGCTGGTTTGAGCTGCCGCGGGAGCCTCCTCGAACAAGCCGAAGCCGTTATCGGCCGCCGCAACAGGCTCCACCAGCCAGGCGCGCAGGCGCTCCACGGTGGTGGCTACCGGTACGTCCGGATCGGGCACCTGGCTGCGGTGCGCATCGAGCAGGCGTTGCAATACGTCGCGGGCTTCGAGGAACACGCCGATCATGTCCACGTGCAGGGCGGTCTGCCCGCAGCGGATGCGGTCGAGCAGGGTCTCCAGCTCGTGGGTCACGGCGGTCAGGTCGTCGAAGCCGAACATGCCGCTGGAGCCCTTGATCGAGTGGGCGGCGCGGAATATGCCATTGAGCGTCTCGGCGTCCGGCTGATCGAGGTCGAGCCCGATCAGCAGGAGTTCGAGAGTCGCCAGGTGCTCATCGGTTTCCTCGAAGAAGACCTGGAGGAATTGCTCCATACCGGTAGCCATTCAGGGTTCCCCTAGGGCAGGACCTTGCGGGTCACTTCCAGCAGTTTCGGCGGGTCGAACGGCTTGACCAGCCAGCCGGTGGCGCCCGCGCTCTTGCCCTGCTGTTTCATGGCATCGCTGGATTCGGTGGTGAGCATGAGGATCGGCGTGCCACGGTAGCCGGCCATGTCGCGCAGGCTGCGGATCAGTGTCAGGCCGTCCATGTTGGGCATGTTCTGGTCGGTGAAGACCAGGTTGTAGGTCTTGCGCTGGGCCTTGCCCAGGCCGTCCTTGCCGTCCACGGCCTCGTCCACTTCGTAGCCGGCGGACTTGAGCGTGAAGCTCAGCATCTGCCGGATCGAGGCCGAGTCATCGACGATCAGAATCTGCTTTCCCATTGCGTTGGTTCTCCTCGGATTGCAATGCGTTTGTTGTCGCCAGGCGCACAGAAACTCGCGCCATCCCGGCGCGCGGAAATGGTGTGTGGGGCTCAGCCGATGAGGGCGAGATTGGCCAGGTATTCGAAGACGGACTGCAGCATGTCGGGACTCCTGCCTTGCCTTCAGTTCAGAACAGTTCGACCTCGCCAGCGCTGAGGCTGGTCTGGGCGACCGGGTTGCTCAGGGGGCGGCCGAGTTCAGCGACTTCGCCGCGCAGGCGCTCGCCCCACTCGCCGGGCTCGCGGCCATCCAGCGCGCCCAGGCCGACGGCGAGGGCGCCGAGACGGGCGCTATGCTTGCCGATCTGGCCGAGCAGCTGGCTGCTCATGTCCTGGAACTGCAGGGCGGTGACCGCGGCGTTGACGCCGTCGCCCACTTCCAGGGAGATGCGGTCCAGCTCCTGTACCACCTTCACGGTGTGCTGGTTCATGGCGTCGAGGTCATCGAGCATGTGCTGGATCTTCTGCCGCGAATCCAGGGCGAAGGTCATGTCCTTGTCGGCCAGTTGGCTGATGGCGCCTTCGGCATCCTTGATCTCGTGGTAGACCACGTCGACGTGTTCGCGGATGGCCTGGGAGAAGTGCGTGGAGCGGGTCGACAGCGCGCGCACCTCGTCGGCCACCACCGCGAAACCTCGGCCGCTTTCGCCGGCGCGGGCGGCCTCGATGGCGGCGTTGAGGGCCAGCAGGTTGGTCTGCTTGGCGATGGCATCCATGTCCTGGGTGGACTGCAGGATCTCGGCGATCTTGTGGGTCACGCGGTCCATACGCTGCACCAGTTGCTGCGAGGTGCGGCTGGTCTCCAGGGTGGCTTCGACGAACAGCCCGAGGGTTTCCTGGGTGGCGTGGATGAAGCGTTGGAAGTCGATGTCGCCGTCCATGTGGCCACGGCCGTCGTAACGCTCGATCAGCGAGTGGGACAGGCCACGCTGGGTGTCCACGCGATCGGCGAGGGCGTGGAAGCTGTCGGTCAGTTGGCGGATGGCCTGGTGCAGGATGTTGTCGATCTGGTGGGTATGGCCGTTGAGCTGGGCCAGGTGGCTTTCCACGGCTTCCTGCAATGGGTGCCAGTGCGGCAGATCGTCGTTGTGCAGGGTGGTCGCCTTGGCATCGACGGTGGTCTTGCTGGCGCCGCACAGCAGGCTGCTCAATACCAGGCTGGAGAGCCAGCCTACCGGCAGCATCCACCAGAACGGCACGCCGACCGCGCAGAGCACGGCGACCACTGCCCAGGGCAGGGACTGAATGATGAGGCGCCGCGGCCAATCGTGGCCGGTTCCTTGAACCGCCTGGGGGTTCAACTGTGAATCGCGCATGAAGTGCACTCCATTGCCGGGCGCCGGTAACCGGGCCAAACGGCTGCTGACAACGTCTTGAGCAGGAATTCGGCCCAGCGATTTAAAACTAGAGTGTCGCTCGGTGATGTCAAACTGACGGCATATTCCCGTCACCGGGGATAGACCCTTGATCTAGAGGGGTTTTCGCTGAATGGCCGTTCATCGTCGCTGTTCGGAGGGCGACGGGCGGTAGCTCGCAGGCCTTGTGTGACGCGGGCTGTAGCGATTTTTCGATGACAAAACGTGCCGGCTGGAATGGCATCCGGAGCCACTCCGGCTGTGGAGAAAAATGTTCGGCAAGGGGTGCTGGATGTTTGGTGGCCATGAGCGCGATTGCGCAGGTGGCCCGCTCCTGCAGGTGTCGAGGTGTGCGTAGGAGCGGATTCATCCGCGATCGATTTCCGGCCGCTCCGAGCAAGCCGGTTGCACATCGCGGACGGAGTCCGCTCCTACCCAAAGCCCACCCTCGCGTGGGCTGAACCCCGCACCACCGTCTCTGGTGTAGGAGCGAGCTTGCTCGCGAACCGCCCAACCTCGGTGCCGCCGGGAAATTCGTTCGCGAGCAAGCTCGCTCCTACGACGGCTGACGCTTACAGCGTCCCGAGCAGCTTGCGCGCCGCCTGGGTGTGGTCGGCGATCAGGCGCTTGAGGTCGAGGCCTTCCACCTCACCATCCACCACGCGCCAGGTGCCGCCGATCATGATCCGGTCAGCCTTGTCGGCGCCGCACAGCAGCAGGGCCGACAGCGGGTCGTGGCTGCCGGAGAAGCGCAGTTCGTCAAGCTTGAACAGGGCCAGGTCGGCCTGCTTGCCCACGGCCAGCTCACCGATGTCGCTGCGGCCGATGAGCTTCGCCGAACCTCGTGTGGCCCAGCCCAGCGCACGTTCCGGGGTGATCTGTTCGGCGCCGTAGCGCAGGCGTTGGATGTACAGGGCCTGGCGGGCTTCGAGGATCATGTTGGAGGCGTCATTGGAGGCCGAGCCGTCCACGCCGATGCCCACCGGCGCGCCGGCGGCTTCCAGCGCCACGGTCGGGCAGATGCCCGAGGCCAGGCGCATGTTCGAGCTGGGGCAGTGGCAGACGCCGGTGCCGGCTTCGCCCAGGCGGCGGATTTCCTCGTCGTTGAAGTGGATGCCGTGAGCCAGCCAGGTGCGCGGACCGAGCCAGCCGACGCTGTCCAGGTAATCCACGGTGCGCTGGCCGAAACGCTGCAGGCAGAAGTCTTCTTCGTCGAGGGTTTCGGCCAGGTGGGTGTGCAGGCGCACGTCCTCGCGCTCGGCCAGTTCGGCGCTGGCGCGCATGATTTCCGGGGTGACCGAGAACGGCGAGCAAGGCGCCAGGGCGATCTGCACCTGGGCGCCTTCGCCGCGCTGGTGATACTCGCGGATCAGGCGCTGGCTGTCGTCGAGAATGTCCTCGGCGCTCTGCACGGTCTGTTGCGGCGGCAGGCCGCCATCGGCCTCGCCCAGGCTCATCGAGCCGCGGGTGAGCATGGCGCGCATGCCCAGCTCCTGGACCACGCCGGCCTGTACGTCGATGGCCTGCTCGAGGCCGTCGGGGAACAGGTAGTGGTGGTCGGCAGCGGTGGTGCAGCCCGAGAGCAGCAACTCGGCCAGCGCCACCTTGGTGGCCACGCCCAGTTGCTCGGGCGTCAGGCGTGCCCACACCGGATAGAGGGTCTTCAGCCAGGGGAACAGCGGCTGGTTCACCACCGGCGCCCAGGCGCGGGTGAGGGTCTGGTAGAAGTGGTGGTGGGTGTTGATCAGGCCGGGCGTCAGCACGTGCTGGCTGGCGTCGAAAGTCTGCTGGACGGGAGTCGAGGGCTGCTGGCCGGCAGCGACCAGTTCGACGATGCGGCCGTCCTGGACGACGATGCCGCCACGGGCGTCCTGATCGTTAGCGGTGAAGATGGCCAGCGGGTTGCGCAGCCAGAGACGCGGGGAAGACATGGATGAATTCTCCAAACGGACGGAGCCGTTCGTTCGAGCCGGCTCCATGGGTTCATGGGAAGCCAGCTCAGTGTTCACCCTGTCTGCTGATCCAGGTTCGCTGACTTCGGAGTCAGGCGTGGGCGCATGGTAACGCCCACGAGGCGGATCGTCACCAGTCGATCGTCGTTCCCTGGTAATCCAGGTAGAACTGCCCGCCACGGCCGGCGTGGCCTTCGATCTGCTCGGCAAGGCCCTTCACGCTGGTCTGCACGTCCAGCGGCGCGGATTCGCCGCCCATGTCGGTGCGCACCCAGCCCGGGTGCAGGTTGAGCACGGTGATGCCGGTTTCGCCCAGCTCGGCGACGAAGCTGCGGGTCAGCGAATTGAGCGCCGCCTTGCTCGCGCGGTACAGCGCCATGCCCCCGGACTCGTTGCCGGCGACACTGCCCAGTTCGGAGGTCATGAAGGCCAGCACGCCGTTGTCCGCGTTCAGCCGCGGCAGCAGGCGTTCGGCCAGACGCAGCGGGGCGATGGCATTGACCATGAACAATTGGCCGACGTCGGCAAGGCTGGCGTCGATGGCCGACTGGTGCGGCGGGCCGTAGATGCCGGCGTTGATGTAGACGAGGTCGAAGTGCGCGCCGGCCAGGGCTTCGGCGAGGCGGTCCTGGGAGTGGATGTCGTCCAGCAGCAGGGCTTCGACACGCACCGGCAGGTTGGCCAGCTCGCCGGGATGGACGACGTCGCGCACGGTGGCGGTGACGTCCCAGCCGCGGTCCAGCAGCTCGCGCACCAGGCCCAGGCCGAGGCCGCGCGAGGCGCCGATGATCAGGGCGGATTTCGGGGTGGTCATGGCAGGGCTCCAGCGAAGGGAAGGATGGGAAAAGGATAACCCACCCGAATGAGGGCACTGTTCGTGTAGGAGCGAGCTTGCTCGCGAACCGAGTCCGCAGCGGGGTTTGTTCGCCAGCAAGCTCGCTCCTACAGACGGCGAAGAGCTCAAACGACAAGACCCGGCAGATGCCGGGCCTTGTGGATAAAAAGCCCCGGAGAGTGTGCGCCGGGGCCTGGGCAAGGAGCCCAATCAGTCGGTGGTGATCTTCGAGTGTTTCTGGGTGTCCTTCATGGTCACATAGACCAGCAGCGAGCAGGCGATGCACGCGGTGACGTACCAGTAGAAGCCGCTCTCCATGCCGATGCTCTTGAACCACAACGCCACGTACTCGGCGGTGCCGCCGAAGATGGACACGGTCAGTGCGTACGGCAGGCCCACGCCCAGGGCGCGGATCTCGGTGGGGAACAGCTCGGCCTTCACCACGGCGTTGATCGAGGTGTAGCCGCTGACGATGACCAGCGCGGCCATGATCAGGAAGAACGCGCCCCACCAGGTGTCGATGGTGTGCAGGGTGCTGAGGATCGGGTAGGTGAACACGGTGCCCAGCACGCCGAAGGCGATCAGGATCGGGCGACGGCCGATCTTGTCCGAGAGCGCGCCGACGATCGGCTGCAGCAGCATGAACAGGAACAGCGTGGCCGCCGAGATCATGGTCGAGTCGTTCTTGCTCATGCCCACGGTGTTCACCAGGTACTTCTGCATGTACGTGGTGTAGGTGTAGAAGGCCAGGGTACCGCCCATGGTCAGGCCGACCACGGTGAGCACTTCCTTGGGATGGCGCATCAGCGAGCGCATCAGGCTTTCCTTGGGCTCTTCCTTCTTGGTGCTGAAGGACTCGGTCTCTTCCATGCCGCGACGCAGGAACATGGCGACGACCGCGCACAGCGCGCCGATGAAGAACGGAATACGCCAGCCCCAGCTTTCCAGCTGCTCGACGCTCAGCGTCTGTTGCAGGACGATCAGCACCGCCAGGGCAATGAGCTGGCCGGAGATCAGGGTCACGTACTGGAAACTGGAGAAGAAGCCGCGCTGCTCCTTGTTGGCCATCTCGCTCAGGTAGGTCGCGGACGTGCCGTATTCGCCGCCGACCGACAGGCCCTGCAGCAGGCGCGCGAGCACCAGCAGGATCGGGGCGCCGACGCCGATGGTTTCATAGCTGGGGGTCAGGGCGATGATCAGCGAGCCGAAGCACATCAGCAGGACCGAGGCCAGCAGCGCCGCCTTGCGGCCCTTGCGGTCGGCATAGATACCCATCAGCCAGCCGCCGATCGGGCGCATCAGGAAGCCCACGGCGAAGATCGCGGCGGTGTTCAGCAACTGGGCGGTCATGTCGCCCTGGGGGAAGAACGCCTTGGCGAAGTACAGCGAGAAGGCGGCGTAGACGTACCAGTCGTACCACTCGACCAGGTTGCCGACCGAGCCACTGAAGATCGACTTGATGCGCTGGGAAGTCGTGCGGGGTGCGGCAGAAGCGGAGACGGCGCTTGCGCTATCCATGGGTATTCCTCTTGTCGTTGTTGTCGTCAGGCGTGCGGACTACTCGAAAACGTCACGCCGGCGCGCCGCGAGGGCGGCGCAGTGTCGAGGGCGATAGCAGGCAGCGTGCCAAGGCTCGAAAGCCGCGTGGCAGAAGGGTTTCAGTGGTTTTCTGTCGGGTGATGGCAGGCGAAGCGGCGCCGATTGGCGCGGGTCTTGAGCGGAAATCCGCCGATGCATGTATCTGTAGGAGCGAGCTTGCTCGCGAACGAATTTCCCGGCGGCACGAGATTGGGCGGTTCGCGAGCAAGCTCGCTCCTACACAAGACGCTGCGGCGCGGGAGCCAACCCATCGCGGACGGAGTCCGCTCCTACGCGGGGGTGGGCTTTGGGTAGGAGCGGACTCCGTCCGCGATCGGTACCCACCGGCACGGTCTACCGCTGCCGGAACAGATCGCCGGGCGTAAACCCGAACAACCCCTTGAACGACGCGATATACGCCGAGGTGGAGTCGTACCCGCAATCCAGCGCCGCCGCGGTCACGCTGTCGCCGGCCTCCAGTGAGCCGAGCGAGGCAAGCAGGCGCTGGCGCTGTCGCCACAGGCGGAAGGTCATCCCGGTCTCGCGCTGGAACAGCCGCGACAGGGTCTTCTCCGAGGTGCCGATGCGCTGCGCCCAGTCACCCAGAGTGTGGCTGTCGGTCGGGTGGTCGATCAGCGTCTGGCATAACTGCAGCAGCCGGCCCTCCTGCGGCATCGGCAGGGAGAAGGCGACTTCCGGCAGGTCGCGCAGCTGGTCCAGCAGCACTTCCACCAGCCGCGATTCAGCGCTGTCGCCCTGTGGATAATCCACCGGCAGCTCGCAGAAGCTCTTGATCAGCTCGCGCGCCAGCGGCGTCACCTCCAGCACCCGGCAGCGGTCCGGCGCCCAGCGGCAGGCGTCGTCGCGGATGTACAGGCTGCGCATTTCCGCCTGGGTCGAGGTCACCACTTCATGATCGAGGAAGGCCGGAATCCAGATGGCCCGCTGCGGCGGCGCGAAGAAGCTGCCCTCAGCGGTGTGCACACCCAGTACGCCGGTGATGGCATAGGACAGTTGCACCCAGGCGTGATGATGCCGGCTGGTCCAGGAGCCCGCGCGCAGCCGTTCGGCCCGCGCATAGACCGGCCGCGGCAGGCGGTCCAGCACCGGGATCAGGCGTTGCAGTTCGGGAGCTTGTCCTTTCATCGGCATATCTTGGAAGAGTATCGCTGGTTGGCAAAGTCTGGCAGGCCGCCCCGCTTGTCTCAAGCCGGAGCAGAGGCGCTCACGGTGGAATCGACTTTTGTTGCAGCGCTGACGGAAACGTCCGGAAGCTCGACCGCCCGGCGGTCCGAGGCACTCTGGCAGGTGTGGTAAATGCCCTTGTCTGGCATTATCCGCGCCCGGAAAAACGCGTGGTGTATTCCGACGGCTGTTGTGTAGATTTCCCACAAGGGAGTTGTATACACAATTTGTGTTGATTCGTTTCAACACAGGTTTGTCATGTATCCAATCTTCTGGTTGGCAATCGCCATTGCGGTGCTTCCTGCTGGGGCCGACGCCCTCTAAACAGGCGAAGTTGTCCTGTGAGTCAGGAAATGGCCCGGCCCGTGCACCTGCGTCTTCTCTGCCAAAGGAGCGAATCCCAAGGGGTTCGTCATAAAAGTGGAACATCTGGTCAGGATTGGCGCCAATCTTGCTTTTCCTCGCCAGGCCTGACCGACCGGACAGGTTCCACCGACAATTAAAAACGCAACACGACTGCACTGATTAGGAGCAACGCATGACTCGCACTCTCGCATCCCTGCTGCTCGCCGGCGGGCTGCTCGCGGCCGGGCAGGCCATGGCTGGCGGTGAAGACCTGGAGCCGGCCAAGGCCGTCAACGATGGCCCGCTGATCTGGCACAACGAAAGCCTGTCCTACCTGTGGGGCAAGAACTTCAAGGTAGACCCGCCGATCCAGCAGACCTTCACCTTCGAGAGCGCGAGCGCCTGGACCTGGGGCGACATCTGGTTCTTCGTCGACCAGATCAACTACAACGGCAAGGAAAGCGCCACCAACGGCAAGAACACCTACTACGGTGAGTTCAGCCCGCGCCTGTCGTTCGGCAAGATCACCGGCACCGACCTGTCCTTCGGCCCGGTCAAGGATGTGCTGCTGGCCACCACCTACGAATTCGGCGAGGGCGACGTCGAGTCCTACCTGGTCGGTCCGGGCTTCGACCTGGCACTGCCGGGCTTCGATTACTTCCAGCTGAACTTCTACTACCGCAAGCCCGATGGCAACCGCGTGCCGTCCGGCGCCTGGCAGATCACCCCGGCCTGGGCCATCACCATCCCGGTGGGCAACTCCGATATCCTGTTCGACGGCTTCATGGACTGGGTCGTGAACAACAAGGACGCCAGCTCCAGCCACCGCAACCAGTCGGACTACCACGCCAACCTGCACTTCAACCCGCAGCTCAAGTACGACCTGGGCAAATCCCTGGGCTACGAGGCCAAGCACCTGTACGTGGGTATCGAGTACGACTACTGGTCCGACAAGTACGGCATCAAGGATTCGCAGTACTTCACCACCGACCAGAACACCGTCAGCGCGCTGGTCAAGTACCACTTCTGACGCTCTTGACGACCCCGCCGCCCGGCGGGGTCGTTGTCTCAGGCACTGCCCCCTTCCTCGCTCCAGTCCCTTTGCTTTCACAAAATTCGGAAATTGCCCACGCTCTATCCCGGCCCCGGCCAATTGGTCGCGGGCGCCCGTGCCTCTAGCGTTGCCTCTCCTTGCTTCACCATGGAGATTCGAGCAATGAAAAGATTGTTGATCGTGGCAATCGCCGTGAGCGTCAGTGCGCCGTTGCTGGCTGCGCCTGTGGCGCAGGACGGCATTCCGCCCACCAGGGTTCACAAAGAAACGCATGCCGGTGGCTTCTACCAGGACGTAGTTGTCCGGTCCCAGCCGGCCGCGCCGCAGGAGCCCGAGAAGGAGCACAAGGCCGTGGTCGCAACCACGGAGTGCGCCCCGCTGTGGGGTGGCGGCAAGTCTGACGAGCAATCGCAGCAGGCACGCAACACCGCAGGAAACGAGGAGGAGAACCGTGATGGCGCGGCCATCGTTCCGGTTCCGGACGGTTGTGCAGGCCTGGGGCTGAGTCGCCCGCTGTACGGCAATATGTCCGTGGGCGCAGCTGTCGGCATCGGTGCCGCGATCGTCGCGGTGGGTGCTGCCATCGGCAACCATGGTGGTGGTGGCCACCACAGCTCGTCCGGTACCACGGGTACCACCAAGTAAGGGGCTTCCCCGGCGCTCGCCGGGGCAGGGCCGCTTGCCGGCGGGGATCGGTTGCCAGGCTGGCACCGGTTCCCGCCCTTTTTCATGCCTTATGCTTGAATCCCGCCACCCGCCTGGGTTATCCATGCAGCGCCCCCGCTCAATGCACGGACAACCCGCATGACCCTCCAGGTACCCGCCCACACTGCGCCCAACGGCGAAAAGCCCGCCGGCCGTATTCGCCAGAAGAACGAGGAAGCCATCCTCGCCGCCGCCGAGGAGGAGTTCGCCCGCCACGGTTTCAAGGGCACCAGCATGAACACCATCGCCCAGCGCGTCGGCCTGCCCAAGGCCAACCTGCACTACTACTTCAGCAACAAGCTGGGGCTGTACGTGGCGGTGCTGAGCAACATCCTCGAACTGTGGGACAGCACCTTCAACCACCTCACCGTGGACGATGATCCGGCCGCTGCCCTGGCGACCTATATCCGCGCCAAGATGGAGTTCTCCCGTCGTTACCCGCAGGCCTCGCGGGTGTTCGCCATGGAGATCATCAGCGGCGGCGAATGCCTCTCCGAGCATTTCAGCCAGGACTACCGCACCTGGTTCTCCGGCCGTGCCGCGGTGTTCCAGGCCTGGATTGACGCCGGCAAGATGGATGCGGTGGACCCGGTGAACCTGATCTTCCTGATCTGGAGCAGTACCCAGCACTACGCCGACTTCGCCACCCAGATCGGCTTCGTCACCGGCCGCAAACGCATGTCCAAGCAGGATTTCAGCGACGCCAGCGACAATCTCATCCGCATCATCCTCAAGGGTTGCGGGCTGACGCCGCCACCGGCCTCGGCATGAGTTTCACCCTCGCCGGGCCTGCGGTTTACGAGGAAGACATCCGCAAGAGCCGCTTCCACTGCGTCGCCGCCCCGATTGCCAGCGAAGCTGAGGCCCAGGCCTTCCTCGCTACGCACCGCGACCCCAGCGCCGGGCACAACTGCTGGGCCTGGAAGCTGGGCAACCAGTACCGTTTCAGCGACGACGGCGAGCCCGGCGGCACGGCCGGCCGGCCCATGCTGGTCGCCATCGAGGGGCAGGACATGGACCGCGTCGTGGTCGTGGTCAGCCGTTGGTTCGGTGGCATCAAACTCGGCACTGGCGGCCTGGCCCGCGCTTACGGTGGCTGCGCGGCGAAATGCCTGCAGGACGCCGAGCGCCTCGAACTGGTGCCCAGCAGCCGACTGGCTTTCGACTGCAGTTTCGCCGAGCACGCGCTGTTCAAGGCACGGGTGCTGGCACTTGGCGCCAGCATCGAAGACGAAGCCTTCGGCGCGCAAGGCGTGCGCATGACGCTGAACCTGCCGACTACTCAGGTCGAGCCCTTGCAGAAGCTGCTCAACGACCTCAGCCGTGGTCGTACCCAGGCGCAGTTGCTGGACGCCTGATTCTTCTCCCCAATTGCCGTGGAACCGCCTGTGGATAACCTGTGGCCGGAGCGCTCCTGGCCCCGCCGTCCGCTGCTTGCAGCGCCACGCTCATTTTCTGATCAATCGGACGCCAGCCTGTTGAGCAAAATATGAACAAGCTGTGGAAAAGATGTGGGTGAAATTTCACCTGGACATCGTCAAGCGCGCCTTCTGACCATTCGGTGAGTTATTCATCGAATTGATGCAGGGCTTGCTGAGCCTGGGCTTGGGCTTTTCATCGGTTGTGCGGGTTGCGCCCCGAGGGTTGTGGGTAAGTTTCTGGACAATCTGTGCGCAACGTGTGGGAAAGGTGTCTCGCTGACGAGACACTTCGTGCGCTGATCGGCCGTGATCACCCACCGGCCATGGCGGAAAGCCTGCCGTTTCGCTTGGAAAATCTGTGGATAACATTGGGGAAAAGGCGCCGGCGCAAGCCCGGCGCTAGAGCCGTTCAAAGTCGGAACTGCGCCATCTGCCGCGCCAGGTCATCGGCCAGGGTGCGCAACGCGCGGCATTGCTCGCGGCCATGCTGCACTTCGCGCGTGGTGGCGTGGGCCAGGTCGGCGATGCCCTGCACGTTGCGGTTGATCTCCTCGGTTACCGCCGACTGCTCTTCGGTGGCCGTGGCGACCTGGTGGTTGATGTCGCTGATGCGCTCCACCTGATCGGCGATAGCGCCCAGCGAGGCGCCGGCCTGTTCGCTGGCAGCCAGGCTCTGCCCGGTGGTCTGCTGGCTGGATTGCATCGAGCGCACCGCTGCCTCCGCGCCGCCCTTCAGGCGCTGGATGATGGTGAGGATTTCGTCGGTCGAGCCCTGGGTGCGGCTGGCCAGCGTGCGCACCTCATCGGCGACCACGGCGAAGCCGCGACCCAGTTCACCGGCGCGCGCTGCTTCGATGGCCGCGTTGAGCGCGAGCAGATTGGTCTGCTCCGAGACGCCACGGATTACCGCCAGCACCTGGTCGATGCTCGCCACCTGTCCGGCCAGCTCGCCCACGGCGCCAGCGGCCTCGCCGATCTCCCCGGACATGCGCTGACCGACCTGCAGCGAACCGCCCACCACGCGGCGTGCTTCGCCGGCTTCCTCGCGGGCCTGCTGCGAGGCACTCGCGGCCTGTTCGGCGTTGCGGGCGATTTCCTGCACCGTGCTGCCCATCTCGTTCACCGCCGTGGCGACCATGTCGGTCATTTCCTGCTGGCGGCCGGCACGCTCGGCGGTGTTGTCCACCACCTGCGCTACCTCGCCTACGGTGCGCAGCAATTGCTGGCTGGTGCCGAGCACGGCGCCGATCAGCGCGCGCTGGCCTTCGAGGAAGCGGTTGAAGCCACGGGCGAGGTCGCCCAGTTCATCCGCGCGGCTGTCGTCCAGGCGGCGGGTGAGGTCGCCGCCGCCGCCGCCGATTTCCAGCAGCGCACCGGTGACCTGGCGGATCGGCCTGGCCAGGCTGCGCGCCATCAATACGACCAGCGCCAGGCAGAGCAGGGCGACCACAGTCCCGGCGAGGCCGGAGAAGGCCAGTGCCTCGCGGGCGTCGGCGTAGATTTCCGCTTCCGGGACTTCACTCACCAGGGTCCAGCCCAGGTCATGCAGCGGCAGGCTGGCGGCCAGGTAGTCCTCGCCGTCGCGCTCGAAACGCGCGCTGTGGAAGCCTTGCTGGCCGAGCAGCGCGCCGGCGGCGCTGGCACCGATCAGGTCGCCAAGGTTGCGCCCCTTGGGCAGCGAGGCATCGGGGTGGATCTGCACCTGGCCGTCGTTCTTCACCAGGTACACGCGGCCGGACTGGCCGAAGCGGAAGTCGCGGATCAGCGTCGACAGCTCGCGCATTTCCAGGCCCAGCCCGGCGATGCCCAGCAGCTTGCCGCCCTGTTCCACGCGCTGGTCGATGAACAGCGCCAGTTCGCCGGTGCTGCCGTCGGTGTCGATGTTCCACATGCGCGGCTTGCCGCTGTCGATGAACTGGAAGTACCAGCTGTCCTTCGGCTCGCTGCGGCTCAGCGTGCGTTCCTTGCCCTTGTCGCTGTAGTAGGCGCCGCTGGCGTTGGAGGTGATCAGCGCGGAGAAGGCCTTCTGGGAGGCACGGATACCGCTCAGATAGCGGGTGAATTCGGCCAGTTTCTCCGGGCTCTCCCCGGCTGCCAGCCAGTCCTGCACCAGGGTGTTGTCGGCGATGCCTGCCGCCGCGGTGATGGGGCCGGTGAGGCGCTTCTCGAAGTCGTTGGCAATCGCCTGGATGCTCGCCGGCAGCGCCTGTTCGAGCAGGTAGCGCTCGCTCAGGCGATTGACCAGCACGGCATACAGGCCGAGGACGATGAGCAGGCTGATGAGCAGGGCAGCGCCCATGCTGAGGATGAGTTGGGTCTGGATACTTCGCAGGCGCATTTTCTTGTTTTCCTCCGAACGCACAACGAAACGCCCGACAGAGGCGGGCGAAGAGACGGGGTCGTTGAGTGTATCGGCGGGGGTAGGAAAAACTGTTGTCCAATCGGTCAGTTTTTTATGTCTGCTGGCGCGTCGCTGCACGAGCCTTCACCACACAGCTCGGCCCATTCCACTCCTTCGCGCGTCTGTCGGGCAGGGGCGTCCTGGTGATAGCGGGCGATGACCTGGGCGGCGACCGAGATGGCCACTTCCAGCGGGCGTTTGCCGGGCACTTCGGACAGGCCGATGGGGCAATGCATCTGTTCGATCACCTCCTGTGGATAACCGTGCTGTTCCAGCCGCATCTGGAAGCGCCGGGCCTTGGTGCGCGAGCCGATCATGCCGAGGAAGCCGGCGTCGCCGCGCTTGAGCACCGCTTCGGCGATGGCGTAGTCCAGCGGGTGGTTGTGGGTCATGACCAGGAAGTAGCTGCCCGCTGGCGCCTCGTGCACGGCGTCTTCCGGCTCCTCCAGCAAACGCATGCGTACACCTTCGGGAACGGACTGGGGGAACTGGGCCGCACGACTGTCCACCCATTCCACGCGCAGCGGCAGCCCCGCCAGCAGCGGCGCGAGCGCACGGCCCACGTGGCCGGCACCGAACAGCATGACCTGCGGCCCGCGTGCGGCGAAGCATTCGAACAGCAGGCTGGCGCGGCCGCCGCAGCATTGGCCCAGTCGCGCGCCGAGCGGGAAGTGTTCCAGCGCCTGGCTGTCCTTGCCGGCCAGCAGCAACTGGCGGGCGTGCTCGATGGCAGCGAATTCCAGGTGGCCGCCGCCGATGGTGTCGAAGGTTTCCCCGGCGGTCACCAGCATCTTGCTGCCCGACTCGCGGGGCGTGGAGCCCTGCACGCCGACCACGGTGATCAGCACGTAGCTTTCAGCGCTGTCGCGCAGGCGGGCGATGGCGTCCATCCAGTGGCGGGTCATGGTTGGGGTTCCTGTGTAGATGTTTTGCCCTCTCCCCAACCCTGGCTGCGCGCCCCGCTTCGAAGGGAGAGGGGGCTGTCCGCTGCGGTGGTTAAGGTTGGTGCGTCGGTCTTGCCGGCAGTTACCGGCTGAAACTGTGGGAGCGCTTCATGCCGATCGGTCCCCTCTCCCGCTTGCGGGAGAGGGTCAGGGTGAGGGCGCTCTTGCCCTGCGCAACGCATCGCCTCACAGGCCCAGAGTACCCGCTCCGGCGTCGCCGGCGTATCCAGGTCGGGGCTCAGCCGGTAGTCCGCGAGGCTGGCGATCGCGTCGCGCAGCGCCGACCACACCGAGATCGCCAGCATGAATGGCGGTTCGCCCACCGCCTTGGACAGGTACACGCTGTCCTCCTCGTTGGGCCGCTCGAACAGCGCCACGCGAAAGTCTTCCGGCGCGTCGCTCACCGCCGGGATCTTGTAGGTGGCCGGTCCCACGGTGAGCAGCTTGCCCGAGTCGTCCCAGCGCAACTCCTCGGTGGTCAGCCAGCCCATGCCCTGGACGAAGCCGCCTTCGATCTGGCCAATGTCGATCGCCGGGTTCACGCTGCGGCCGACGTCGTGGAGGATGTCCACGCGAAGCACGCGGTACTCGCCCGTCAGCGTGTCGACTTCCACCTCGGATACCGCCGCGCCATAGGCAAAGTAGAAGAACGGGTGGCCCTGGCTCTTCTCGCGGTCATAGAAGATCTTCGGCGTGCGATAGAAACCGGTGGCGGAGAGTTGGATGCGCGCGAAGTAGGCGGCCTGGACGACTTCGGTGAAACCCAGATGCTGCGCCCCGACGCTCACGCCGCCGTGCTCGAAGCGAACCTCCTGCGGTTTCACGCCATCGCGTTCGGCGAGGAAGTCGATGAGGCGCTTCTTCAGCGTGCGCGCGGCATCGCGGGCGGCCATGCCGTTCAGGTCGGTACCACTGGAAGCAGCGGTGGGCGAGGTGTTGGGTACCTTGTCGGTGCGCGTGGCGGTAATCACCACGCGCTCCAGCGGCACCTGGAATTCCTCGGCGACGATCTGCGCGACCTTGGTGTTCAGGCCCTGGCCCATCTCGGTGCCGCCGTGGTTCAGCTGGATGCTGCCGTCGGTGTAGAGGTGGATCAGCGCGCCGGCCTGATTCAGGTGCTGCGCGGTGAAGGAAATGCCGAATTTTACCGGCGTCAGCGCCAGGCCCTTTTTCAGCACCGGGCTCTGCGCGTTGAACTTGCGGATCGCCGAACGACGCGTGGCGTAGTCGCTGCTCTGCTCCAGCCGCGCGATCAGTTCGCCCAGCAGGTTGTGCTCGACCTTCTGGTGGTAGGGCGTCAGCTCGCGCCCTTTCTCACTTGAAAGTAAGCCGCCGTAGAGGTTCAGCTTGCGCACCTCCAGCGGATCCTTGCCCACCGCGCGGGCGATGTCGTCCATGGCGCGCTCGATGATCATCATCCCCTGCGGCCCGCCGAAGCCACGGAAGGCGGTGTGCGAGACGATATTGGTGAAGCTGCGGTAGCCGGAGATGGCCACGTCGGGGATGAAGTAGGCGTTGTCGGCATGGAACATCGCGCGGTCGACGATGGCGTCGGAGAGGTCCGGCGAATGGCCGCAGTCGCCCACCACTTCGAGCTGCGCGGCGAGCAGTCGGCCCTCGCCGTCGAAGCCGATGCGGTAGCGGTTGTGGAAGGGATGACGCTTGCCGGTCAGGCGCATGTCGTCAGCGCGCGGCAGGCGCAGTTTCACTGCGCGACCGGTCTTGTGCGCGAGCAGCGCGGCGAGGCAGGCGAAGGGCGCGGCCTGGGTCTCCTTGCCGCCGAAACCGCCGCCCATGCGGCGCACTTCCACGGTGACCTTGGCCAGCGGAATCGCCAGTACTTCGGCCACCAGCTTCTGCACTTCGCTGGGGTGCTGGCTGGAGGTGTGCACCAGCATGCCGCCGTCATCGCTGGGCAGGGCGAGCGAGGCCTGGCCTTCGAGGTAGAAGTGCTCCTGGCCGCCGATGAACTGGCGCGCCTCCAGCACGTGCGGAGCGCCCTCCAGTGCAGCCTGCGCATCGCCCCGGCGCATGTGGTGTGGTGGGCGTACGAAGCGTTCTTCGGCCTTGGCCTTCAACGGATCAATCAGTGGGTCTTCCTGCGCGTATTCAACCTTCGCCAGGCGCACCGCGCGGCGCGCCTGGATCAGGCTTTCGGCGGCGACGGCGAACAGCGCCTGGCCGTGGTACTTCACCCGCTCACCGGCCAGCAGCGGGTCGCCGGGGAACACCGGGCCGATATCGGTGTGACCGGGCGCGTCGTCCAGGGTCAGCACGGCCACCACGCCGGGCGCGCTGCGCACGGCGTCGAGGTCGAGCGAGCGCACGTCGCCACAGGCGATTTCAGTCAGCCCGACAGCGGCATGCAGCAGGTCGCGTGGCTCCTTCAGGTCATCCACGTAGCGTGCAGCGCCGCTTACGTGCAGCGCGGCGCTATCGTGCTCGCGGGGCTTGCCCGCGCTGTGGGTGGCGACCGTGACGCCATTGCTGGACAGCGGTGGCAGGCTACGCATGGCGCACCTCCGCAGCATTGTCGGACCACTCCAGTAGTGCGCGCTGCAACAGGTTCTGCGCCACCTTCAGGCGATAGGCGGCGCTGGCGCGCAGGTCGTCGATGGGCTGGAAATCCTGCGGGATCGCCGCTTGTGCGGCGGTCACGGCAGCGGCGTCGAAACGTCTGCCACGCAAGGCCGCTTCGCTCTGTGCGCCGCGCAAAGGCGTAGCGGCCATGCCGCCGCAGGCGAGGCGTGCGTCGGTGACGATGCCGGTGTCGTCCAGGTCCAGTCGCAGGGCCATGCAGACGGCGGAGATGTCGTCGTCACGCCGCTTGGATACCTTGTCGACGCGGAACCGCTGATTGCTGCGCAAGCGCGGGATCAGCACCGTTTCGATGTATTCGCCGGGCAGCAGGATTGTCTTGCGGTACCCGGTGAAGAACCCGTCGATGGAGACTTCACGCATGCTCCCCGCCCTGCGCAGACGCAACCGCGCGTCCAGTGCCAGTAGCAGCGGGGGCATGTCGCCGATGGGCGAGGCGTTGGCGATATTGCCGCCCAGGGTGCCGCGCTGGCGGATCTGCAGCGAGCCAAGGCGCTCCAGCAGGGCGGCGAGGCCGGGGAATTGCTGCAGTGCTTCGAGGCAGTCGGCATAGGTCCGTGCAGCGCCGATCAGCAGGTGGTCGGGGTGGGCTTCCAGGCGCTGCAATTCGCTAACCCGATCAAGGTGGATCAGCGCCGGGAAGGCCTTGAGATTCTGCGTGGCTTCCAGCGCCAGGTCGGTGCCGCCGGCGATCAGTCGGGCAGTCGGCTGGCTTTGCAGGAGGGCGTCCAGCTCATCCAGCGAGGCGGGTAACCAGGCCTGCGCCTCGCCTTCGCGCAGGGCGCCGGCTGTGGATATCTGCCGTAGGCGGGCAACGGTGAGGGCGGTGTTCTGCTCGAAAAGGTCGTGACAGGGCTGCCCGGCGATCTGTGTGGCAGCATCGAGGATCGGCCGGTAGCCGGTGCAGCGGCACAGGTTGCCGGACAGCGCGGTCAGCGCCGTCTCGCGGTTGTGCGGCGGCGGCGAGTGGTGCCAGGCGAACAGCGACATGACGATGCCTGGCGTGCAGAAGCCGCACTGCGACCCATGGCAGTCCACCATCGCCTGCTGCACCGGGTGCAGCGCGCCGGGTTCGCCGAGGTTCTCCACGGTCAGCACCTGGCGCCCGTGGACCGCTCCCAGCAACGTGATGCAGGCGTTTACTGCGCGGTAGCGCAGGGTTTCGCCCTCGGGTTCGGCGAGCACCACGGTGCAGGCGCCGCAGTCGCCCGAGGCGCAGCCCTCCTTGGTGCCGGTGCGCGCGCGGTGGATGCGCAGGTAGTCGAGCAGGCTGGTCTCGGGTGCCAGGCCGTCGACCTGGATGGCTTCGTCGCCGAGCAGGAACTGGATCATCGGTAGTCCTCGTCGTCAGGCGTGCGGCGTAGCGCTTCGCGAAGGCTGTCCGGAATACGCGAGAGCCCCCCGGCAGCAGCCCTCACGCACAAGCATAGGCTCGTGGGCGGGCAGGGCAAAAAGGCGAAGGCCGGGAGAGGGGGCAGAGGACCGTACGTCGCATCCGCCGTTGCCCTCCCGTGGCTTTCGCGCCAAGGTGTCAGGACCGGTGCCAGCCGCCGGACTCAGGGGGGAAGGGCTTGAGGCCGCCAGGCAGAGCCCTCGAAGCAAGCATCCAGCGGTAGGATGCGCCGTTGCGCTTGATAGGAAACTTCTTCCTTCTATAAGCACCCTCATAGAAAGACTCAATATTCCTAATGCCCTAAATCAATGGGCCTTTTCTGTCATCAGACGATAATCTTCTACCTGTCGAATTTCTAACGATCGACCCACTCGATTAAACGACAACTCTCTACGAGGAATTGCCTAATGAACCTGATCAACACCCAAGTCCAACCGTTCAAGGTCAACGCTTTCCACAATGGCAAGTTCATCGAAGTCACCGAGCAGTCCCTGAAGGGCAAGTGGTCGGTACTGATCTTCATGCCGGCAGCCTTCACCTTCAACTGCCCGACCGAGATCGAAGACGCCGCCAACAACTACGCGGCGTTCCGTGACGCTGGTACCGAGGTTTACATCGTGACCACCGACACCCACTTCTCCCACAAGGTGTGGCACGAAACCTCCCCGGCTGTTGGCAAGGCTCAGTTCCCGCTGATCGGCGACCCGACCCACCAGCTGACCAACGCTTTCGGCGTGCACATCCCGGAAGAAGGCCTGGCCCTGCGCGGCACCTTCGTGATCAACCCGGAAGGCGTGATCAAGACCGTCGAAATCCACTCCAACGAGATCGCTCGTGACGTCGGCGAAACCCTGCGCAAGCTGAAAGCTGCCCAGTACACCGCCGCTCACCCGGGCGAAGTCTGCCCGGCCAAGTGGAAAGAAGGCGAGAAGACCCTGGCTCCTTCCCTGGACCTGGTCGGCAAGATCTAAGAACGGCCGGGAAGCGGTTGCGCGGTGGCTCCCGCCGCGCAACCTCCGGGCGCTCGCCCGACGGCTTCCCCCACCGTTTTGCAACACCCCGAGGATGCCTACCGGCATCCTCCCTACCTAAAGCCAAAAGCGTGCGTAGGGTGGGCCCGAGGGCTCGCCGGGGAACCCCTTTGCTCAAATTTCGAGGATCTGGATCATGTTGGACGCCACTCTTAAAACCCAGTTGAAGGCTTACCTGGAAAAGGTTCAGCAGCCGTTCGAGATCGTCGCGTCCCTCGATGACAGCGACAAATCCCGCGAGATGAGCGAACTGCTGCACGAAATCGTCGGCCTGACCGACAAGATCACCCTGCGTGAAGATGGCAGCGACGCTCGCAAGCCTTCCTTCGCGCTGAATCGCCCGGGGGCGAACATCGGCCTGGCTTTCGCCGGCATCCCCATGGGCCACGAATTCACCTCCCTGGTGCTGGCGCTGCTGCAGGTCGGCGGCCACCCGTCCAAGCTCGACGCGCACGTGATCGAGCAGATCAAGGGCATTCAGGGTTCGTTCGAGTTCGAAACCTACTTCTCGCTGTCCTGCCAGAACTGCCCCGACGTGGTGCAGGCGCTAAACCTGATGGCCGTGCTCAACCCGAACATCCGCCACGTCGCCATCGACGGCGCGCTGTTCCAGGAGGAAGTCGAGCGCCGCCAGGTGATGGCTGTCCCGAGCATCTACCTCAACGGTGAAGTGTTCGGCCAGGGCCGCATGGGCGTGGAAGAAATCCTCGCCAAGATCGACACCGGCGCCGCTGCCCGCGAAGCCGAGAAGCTGTCGGCGAAAGAAGAGTTCGACGTGCTGGTCGTCGGCGGTGGCCCGGCCGGCGCTGCGGCTGCCATCTACGCCGCGCGCAAGGGCATCCGCACTGGCGTTGCTGCCGAGCGTTTCGGCGGCCAGGTGCTGGACACCATGGCCATCGAGAACTTCATCTCGGTGACCGAGACCGAAGGCCCGAAACTGGCGCGCCAGCTGGAAGAGCACGTCAAGCACTACGACGTCGACATCATGAACCTGCAGCGCGCCAGTGCGCTGATTCCGGCGAAGAGCGCCGGCGGCCTGCACGAAGTGCAGTTCGAGGGTGGCGGCAGCCTGAAGGCCAAGTCCGTGATCCTGGCCACCGGCGCCCGCTGGCGTGAAATGGGTGTGCCGGGCGAGAAAGAGTACAAGGCCAAGGGTGTGTGCTTCTGCCCGCACTGCGATGGCCCGCTGTTCAAGGGCAAGCGCGTGGCGGTGATCGGCGGCGGTAACTCCGGCGTCGAAGCGGCCATCGACCTGGCCGGTATCGTCTCCCACGTGACCCTGCTGGAGTTCGACAGCAAGCTGCGCGCCGATGCCGTGCTGCAACGCAAGCTGTTCAGCCTGCCGAACGTGGACGTGATCACCAGCGCGCTGACCAGCGAAGTGAAAGGCGATGGCCAGAAGGTCACCGGCCTGGTCTACAAGGACCGCAACTCGGAAGAGTTCAAGTCCATCGACCTGGAAGGCATCTTCGTGCAGATCGGCCTGCTGCCCAACAGCGAATGGCTCAAGGGCACCATCGAGCTGACCCCGCGTGGCGAGATCATCGTCGACGCTCGCGGCGAGACTTCGCTGCCGGGCATCTTCGCCGCCGGTGACGTGACCACCGTACCGTACAAGCAGATCGTGATCGCGGTCGGCGAAGGCGCCAAGGCGTCGCTCTCCGCCTTCGACCACCTGATCCGCTCCTCCGCGCCAGCCTGATGACCTCGCGCTAGAGAAAGAAACGCCCGGTTCACGAGAGTGAGCCGGGCGTTTTCCTTTGTGCGGGGAAAGCGTTCGCGAGCAAGCTCGCTCCTACAGTGGGAGGCGCGATCCGCTCTTCGTAGGAGCGAGCTTGCTCGCGAACATCGCCTCACCCAAAGCTTCAGAGAATCGGCGACACCAGCCGCGCCACCCGCATCCCCAGTTGCTGCAGTCGGTGCACGCGTCTGCGGTCGTCCAGGGTCATCTCCACCGACTGCGCGAAATCCTCTTCCAGCATGTTCTCCACGTCGCGGGCGAAGCCTTCGTCGACGGTGATCACCATGATCTCGAAGTTCAGGCGGAACGAGCGGTTGTCCAGGTTGGCGCTGCCCACCGCGGCGCTGTCGTGGTCGATGAGGATCACCTTCTGGTGCAGGAACCCCGGCTGGTAGCGGAACACCCGCACACCCGCGCGCACGGCCTCCAGCGCGTAGAGGCTGGACGCGGCGTAGACCGTCTTGTGGTCGGGCCGCGAGGGCAACAGGATGCGCACGTCCACGCCGCGCAGCACCGCCAGGCGCAGCGCGGCGGCGACGGCTTCATCCGGCACGAAGTAAGGCGTGGTGATCCACACCCGCTCCACCGCCGCGTTGATCGATTCGACGAAGAACAGCGAGCAGGTCTCCTGGGTGTCTGCCGGGCCGCTGGCCACCACCTGGCAGAGCATCCCGGCGTCGTCGTAGCCATCGGGCAAGATCAGCGTCGGCAGCGCGTGGGTGGCCCAGAACCAGTCCTCGGCGAAGCACTCCTGCAGGCACGCCACCGCCGGGCCGTGCAGTTCGATGTGGGTATCGCGCCAGGGCGCCAGCGGTGGCTTCTCGCCCAGGTACTCGACGCCGACGTTATGCCCGCCGACGAAGCCACGCACGCCGTCGACCACCACGATCTTGCGGTGGTTGCGGAAGTTCACCTGGAAGCGGTTGATCATCCCGCTGCCGGTGCTGAAGGCATGCACCTGCACGCCGCCCTGGCGCAGGCGCTCGATGTAGCGGCGGGACAAGGCATGGCTGCCGATGCCGTCATACAGCAGGAACACGTCAACGCCATTCGCCGCGCGCTCCAGCAGCAGTTGCGCAAGGCGCTGGCCGAGGGCGTCGTCGCGGATGATGAAGAACTGCACGAGGATCACTTTCTGCGCGCTGGAGATCGCCTCGAACATCGCATCGAAGGAGGTCTTGCCGTTCACCAGCAGGCGCACCTTGTTGTTGGCCAGCGTCGGCATGCGCGCCAGCCCGACCATGGCCTTGAGCGACTTGTAGGCGTGGTACTGGCGGGCGGCGAGGGCTTCCTCCACCCAGGGGCGCCAGTCCAGCTCGGCGGCGGCCACGTGCATTTCCTCGTTGGCCTGCCGGCGTGCGCCGATGTAGGCGTCGAAGCGGCTGCGACCGAACACCAGGTAGGGCACCAGGGTCAGCAGCGGCATGAACACCAGGGAAGTCGCCCAGGCAATGGCGCCCTGCGCGGTACGCACGCTGAGTACCGCATGGACGGCGGCGATGATCCCCAGCAGCTGGATGACCACCAGGAAATGGGCGATGTAGGCGGAATACTGCATGGGCGCGCGATCGGTTCCTTGTGGTCGGCGGTGGCTTTGAGCCTAGTTGACTCCCGGCGGCTGCGGCCAGCGACTGACGGGGCCGCGCCAGTGTTCGTAGGTCTTGCCCAGGCGCAGCACCGCGATGTCGGCGAAGCGCGGGCCGACGATCTGCAGGCCGATGGGCATGCCGGCACTGGTGAAGCCGCAGTTGATTGAGAGTGCCGGTTGCTCGGACATGTTCCATGGCACGGTAAAGCCGATGTGCTCGAAGGGCAGCGCCGGGTCGTTGGTGGGCGAGGCCCATTCGGCCGGGAAGGCGGCGACCTGGTTGGTCGGCGAGAGCAGGAAGTCTACTTCGTGGAATTGCTCGGCGGCCCGTCGACGCATGTCGAAAGTGCGGTTGTAGCCGCGCACGGCGTCGGCGCCGCTGACCGAGGCGCCACCCTCGGCCCACTGGTAGATGTAGGGCAACACCTTGGCCTGGCGCTCCCGAGGCAGGTTCTCCAGCTCGGCCCACAGCCGCGCGCGCCAGAATTTGTCGAGACCGTCGAGCAGCTCGCGGTCGAGGATCGGCTGGACCTCGACGACCTCCGCGCCGGCGTTGGCGAAGCGCCGTGCAACCGCCTCGACGGCGGCACGGACTTCCGCGTCCGGCTGCAGACCGCAGCCAGGATCGAGCTGCAGGCCGATGCGCAGGCCCTGCACATCCAGCGGTTCGATGTGCCAGTCCAGGTCCGTCGGCGGCAGTGACGTGGCGTCGCGCCAGTCCGGGCGGGCGAGGTGCTTCATCATCAGCGCCGCGTCATCCAGCGTGCGGGTCATGGGGCCGGCGCAGCGGCCGGTGTAGTAAGGGTCGATCGGAATGCGCCCGAAGCTCGGCTTGAAGCCGACCAGACCGCACCAGCCCGCCGGCAGACGTACCGAGCCGCCGATGTCGGTGCCGATGTGCAACGGCCCGTAGCCGGCCGCGGCGGCCGACGCGGCACCGGCGCTGGAGCCGCCGGGATTCATGCGCAGGTCCCAGGGGTTGCGCGCCAGTTCGTGGAAGCTGGAGAGCCCGGAGGAGAGCATGCCGAAGTCCGGCACCGTGGTCTTGCCCAGCAGGATCGCGCCAGCCTCGAACATCCGCGCAGCAGGCGGTGCGTCGCCGGTGGAAGGTTGCAGCAGGGTGGCAGCACTGCCCTGGGGAATCGGGTCGCCACGGGTGGCGATCAGTTCCTTGATGGTCACCGGCACGCCATCGAGTTCGCCGCAGGGCGCGCAGCGAATCCAGCGTGCCTCGGAGCGCCGCGCCTGCTCCATCGCTCGCTGCGGATCGAAGGCGTAGAGCGCACAGAGCTGCGGCTCCCAGCGGTCGATATGAGCGATCAGGTGTTCGAGGTACTCGACGGGGGAAAGCTGGTGCGAGCGGTACAAGGCCAGCAGTTCGACGGCGGACAGGTCGTGCAACGGGGGCATGGCGGTCTCCGGCGTGGGGCTATGCCTCACCCTAGCCGAATCCACGCCAAGAGGGGATAGGCGCGGTCGTCACACCGCGCTCCATGCTCCGCTAATCAGGAGACGGAATCAGGCGCGCTGGCGCGATTGCTGGTCGATCAGGTACTGCAGGCGATACAGATGACGGTAGCCCGATTCCCAGGCGCCGTGGCCGGATTTCACGTTGATGTGCCCGGCGGACGGCAGGATCACCGTCTCGGCGCCCCAGGTGCGGCCCAGTGCCATGGCGCGTTGCGGGCTGCAGGCGGCGTCATTGTCCGAGCCCACCAGCACCGTCGCGAACGGCAGGGCCTGGACGGCGATGGGCGCGAAATTGCGCAGGGCCTCGTGGCAGGTTTCTCGCTCCACGTCGGCCGGTGCCACCAGCAGGGCGCCGGCAACCTGGGCGAGAGCGCGACGGTCGGCGCGGGAGGCCCAGGAGGCGACGGTGACGCAGCCCAGGCTGTGGGCGATCAGCACCACGCGGCCGGGCTCGCGGCGGATTTCGCGGTCGAGTTCGGCAACCCAGTCATTGTGCTGCGGGGTGATCCAGTCCTGCTGCTGCACCCGCGCGGCGTTCGGCAGGGCGCGCTGCCAGTGGCTCTGCCAGTGGGCATCGTCGGAACCGTGCCAGCCCGGCACGATCAGGTAGCGGATGCGTTCGTTGCGCATGGAGCGGCCCTCTCGAATCGTCATGAGAAGGCATTCTAGGGAGGGTTTTAATATTCGTTAAGGAATAAGAAATTCTTTGCTTATGCAGTATTTCTATCTAACGAATGGCGATAAGGCGTCAGTCCTGCGCCCGGCGCAACGGGCAGCAGCGCGCCAAAATGCCCTCCAGATTGAGGTCGGGCATGGCGTATTCACGCAGCGCGCGGGCAGTCTGCTCGACGTAGTCGCGGGTAGTGCCGAAATGGCCCTGGGCGCTGGCCAGGACGTGCTCGACGACGGTATCGGGCAGGGAGCCGGCATAGCTGGGCAGGTGGCGTTCGAGGACAAAGCCCAGGGCGCGCACACGGCTGCCGTCGTCCAACCGGCAATTCAGCCATTCCGGGCGGTAGGAGGCGTAGGGCATCTCCCGTTCCCAGAGCGCATAGAGGTTGGCGTCGAGGTGGTCTTCGGGCAGGCGGAAGGCGAAACCGGAGCAGGAGCCGCCACGGTCCAGGCCGAGCACCAGGCCCGGCGCTTCCGGGGTGCCGCGGTGGGTGAGGGACCACAGGTAAAGCCCCCGATGGTAGCCGTGCACCCGCGCGCGGCGTGCCTCGGCCACCGGGAACTCCGGGCGCCAGATCAGCGAGCCGTAGGCGAACAGCCACACCGGGCCGGCGCCATGTTCGCTCATGGTGATGTCGAGCGAGGCGCGCAGCTGTTCGGGTGTGAAGCGTTCCGGCACCCCCAGTGTCGGTGGATAGAACGGGCCTTCCGAAGCGGGAGACGATGTCATGCGGTACCCCTCAGGTCTCCAGACTGTCATCAACTTAGTAGAACTGCGGCGGCCACGGAAGGGCCTGAAAGGCATAGGTTTATTGCCGGGGCGGGGATGACGACGAACGGCGGTGGACGGATCAGGGGCGGTTCGCGAGCAAGCTCGCTCCTACAAAGAGCGCTCCCGGCCCAAACCTGCAGGAGCGAGCTTGCTCGCGAACCCCGACGTATGTCGGGAATAAAAAAAGGCCGCTCACCCCTGCCTGAGTATTGGGAGAGCGGCCTTGAAGCTCGGTACGTTGTGGAGGTCCCTTTCTACACCCGCTCTGTTTCAAGTGTCTTACAGGTGCCTCAGCGCGCGGTGATCACCGCCAGCTTGGTAATGCCCGCCTTCTCGATGGAGGCCATGGCCTTGGCCACCTGGCCGTAGTTCACGGTTTCATCCGCCTGAAGCTGCACACGGACCTCGGCGTCCTTGGCCTTGGCCGCCGCCAGATTGCTTTGCAGCAGGTCCGGCTGAATCTCGTCCTTGTTGATGAACCACTTGCCGGCGCCGTCGATGCTCACCACCAGCGGGTCCTTCTGCTCCGGCGGGGCGACTGCCTCGGTCTTGGGCAGGTTGATCGGGATGGCGTTGGTCAGCAGCGGCGCGGTGACGATGAACACCACCAGCAGCACCAGCATCACGTCCACCAGCGGGGTGACGTTGATCTCGGAGAGAACCTCGTCGCTGTCCTGGGTCGAGAAGGCCATGTCAGCTCGCCTCCTTCACGCTGGCGCCGGCAGACGGTTTGCGTGCGGCGGTGGGCAGGGCGACGACGCGGAAGGCGCTCTTCTGCGCGAGGCTGTAGAAGTCGTGGGCGAAGTCGTCGAGGTCGGCCGCCGTGAGCTTCAGGCGACGGAGGAAGTAGTTGTAGACCAGCACCGCCGGCACGGCGACGGCGATACCCACCCCGGTGGCGATCAGTGCGCTGCCGATAGGGCCGGCGACGGTTTCCAGGCTCGCCGAGCCGGCTGCGCTGATGCCCTTGAGCGCTTCCATGATGCCCCACACGGTGCCGAACAGGCCGATGAAGGGCGACGTGGAACCGATGGAGGCGAGCACCGCCAGGCCCGATTCCAGGGAGCGGCGTTCGCGCTGGATCTGCTGGCGCAGGGCGCGTTCGAGGCGGTCCTGGTGGTTGATCGACTGGGCGAGGTCCGGCTGGCCGTTGTCCTGCACCTGGATGGCGGCGAAGCCAGCCTGGGCGACACGGGCGCCGGCGCCGGGCTTGCCGGCGGCCTGGTCACCAGCCGATTCGAGGCTGGTGGCGCTCCAGAACTGCTTCTGGAAGCGCTTGTCCTGGGACTTCTGGCGGGTGAACTGGACGCCTTTCACCAGGGCCAGGGCCCAGGTGACGACGGAGAAGCCGACCAGCAGCCAGATGACTGCGCCTTCGACGGATTCCAGGGGGTTCAGGGGCAGACTCATGGGTGTTCTCCTTCCGCGTTTCTCGTGCGGCTGATCTGGGCAAGTTGAATCAATGCAATTTGAAATCGATGGGTACGCTGACCCAGCCGTCCTGGGCCACGTCGCCGCGCTTGGCGGGGACGAAGCTCCAGCGTTTCACCGCGCGCACCGCCGCATCGTCGAGGGCGTCGCGGCCGCTGCTCTTCTGCACCTGGATCTCGCTCGGGCTACCGCTTGCGAGGACATGCACGCGCAGCAGCACGGTGCCTTCCCAGCCACGGCGCTGGGCCAGTGGTGGGTATTCCGGCGCCGGGTTCTTCAGGTAGCCGGCGTTGGCCGAGGGCGGTGTCAGCGGGGCCGGAGCCGGCGCTGGCGGAGCGGGTGGTGCCGGTTGCGGCGGCGGGGTTTCGGCCTTGGGCGGCGTAGGTTGCTCGACCGGCTTGGGCACGGGCTTGGGCTTGGCGACCGGTTTCGGCTTGGGTTTGGGGATCGGCTTGGGCGGCGGCGGTTTCACCGCGTTCTCGTCCACCACCGGGGGCGGTGGTTCCTGCACAACCGGCTCGGGGATCGGCTCGGGTGGCGGCGGTTCGACGACCGGCGGGGTGGGTGCAGTGAATTCGATGGTCATCGGCGGCACCTGCGGTGGCACCTCCGGCAGCTTCGGCGTGGGCTGCTGGCTCAGCCAGTAGATCACCGCGCCGTGCAGCGTCAGGGCGAACAGACCGAGCAGGACGGCTTCGCGGCGGCTCAGCGCACGGGCTTTTGCCGGCACATGGCGGCCCAGCTCCAGCGCGTGGCGCAGCGGGCGGCCGAGATCGACCAGGTCGCCGCCGGGCACGTGGCGCAGGAAGGTATCCGGCGCGAGGGCATGCTGGGGTTGAGCCATGAACGATCTCCTTGCAGGTCTGCGCGGCTCTACGACGCGCTTGAAACGGACCTGCATGATTGGCGGAGCGTCTTAGCTCTTGAAGTGATTGTTTCTCTTATTTAAATAACTTTTGGTGCTATATGTTTTTGACGTATCGCTGCAGGCACCGTCGTTCGTGGCTTTAAGCGAGGTCGAGAAAAATCGATGCCTTTGCGGCATGGAAAATATGCAAGGAAGGTTGGCGAAAAAATGCTCAAACCTGTTCTGTAGGAGCGAGCTTGCTCGCGAACACGCCCAATGTCGGTGCCCTCGGCGTGTCTTGTTCGCGAGCAAGCTCGCTCCTACAAAAGAATTGAAGCCAAAAGCCAGAAACGAAAAAGCCCGGTCATTCGACCGGGCTTTTCAGGGGGATACTTCGCGGCGATCAGAACGCCGGAACGACAGCACCCTTGTACTTCTCGAGGATGAACTGCTTCACCTCGGGGCTGTGCAGGGCGGCGGCCAGCTTCTGCATGGCGGCGCTGTCCTTGTTGTCCGGACGGGCAACCAGGATGTTCACGTAGGGCGAGTCGGCGCCTTCGATGGCCAGTGCGTCCTTGGTGGGGTTCAGCTTGGCTTCCAGGGCGTAGTTGGTGTTGATCAGGGCGAGGTCGACCTGGGTCAGCACGCGCGGCAGGGTGGCCGCTTCCAGCTCACGCACCTTGATGTTCTTCGGGTTCTCGACGATGTCTTTCGGGGTGGCGGTGATGGACTTGTTGTCCTTGAGCTTGATCACGCCGGCCTTGTCCAGCAGCAGCAGCGCGCGGCCGCCGTTGGTGGCGTCGTTGGGGATCACCACGGTGGCGCCCGAGGGCAGCTCGTCGAGCTTCTTGAACTTGGTGGAGTAGGCGCCCAGCGGCTCGATGTGCACGCCGGTGACGGCGATCAGGCTGGTGCCCTTGGTCTTGTTGAACTCATCCAGGTACGGCTGGTGCTGGAAGAAGTTGGCGTCCAGACGCTTCTCGGCGACCTGGGTGTTGGGCTGCACGTAGTCGGTGAATTCCTTCACTTTCAGCTCTACCCCTTCCTTGGCCAGGATGGGTTTGACGAAGTTGAGGATCTCGGCGTGCGGCACCGGGGTAGCGGCGACGGTCAGGCTGTCGGCGGCCTGGGCCAGCGGGGCAGCGATGACGGCGGCGGCAGCGAACGCGGCGAACAGTTTCTTCATGGTTGGCTCCTTGGTCGGCCCGCATCCGGCGGGCCTTGTGGTTATTTGCGCGAGTAATGGACCACCAGCTTGTCGCCGACGGTCTGCAGGATCTGGACGAGTACCACCAGCATCACCACGGTGAGCAGCATCACGTCGTCCTGGAAGCGTTGGTAGCCGTAGCGGATCGCCAAGTCGCCGAGGCCGCCGGCGCCGACCACGCCCGCCATCGCGGTGTAGGACACCAGGGTGATGGCGGTAACGGTAATGGCGGCGATGATGCCCGGACGGGCCTCGGGCAGCAGCGCGTTCCAGATGATCTGGCGGGTGCTGGCGCCCATCGCCTGGGTGGCTTCGATGATGCCCTTGTCCACCTCGCGCAGCGCGGTTTCCACCAGGCGCGCGAAGAACGGCGTGGCACCCACCACCAGCGGCGGGATGGCCCCGGCAACGCCCAGCGAGGTACCGACCAGGATCACCGTGAGCGGGATCAGTACGATCAGCAGGATGATGAACGGCAGCGAGCGCAGCACGTTGACGATGAACGCCAGCACGCCGTAGATGCCGCGGTTGGCGAACATCTGTTTGGGCCCGGTGAGGAACAGCAGCACGCCCAGCGGCAGGCCGAGGATGACGGTGAACAGCAGCGAACCGCCGAGCATCCAGAAGGTGTCGAGGCTGGCCTGGAGAATCTCGGACCAATCGATGTTTACAAAAAAGTCGCTCATGCGCGCAGCACCTCCACATGGACTTCGGCGGCGTTGAGCTGCGCCATGGCGGCCTCGATGTCACCGCCCACTAGGGACAGGGTGAGCTGGCCGTAGGGCTGGTCCTTGATGCGGTCGATGCGGCCGGCGAGGATGCTGTAGTCCACGCCGGTCTGGCGCGCGACGGTGCCCAGCAGCGGCGCGTAGGTCGCCTCGCCACGGAAGGTCAGACGCAGGATGCGGCCCGGCACGTGGGCGAAGTCATCGTGCTGCTCGTCCTCGTCGACGCGCTCGGCCTCGAAGACGAAGCGGCGGGTGGTGTCGTGCTGCGGATGGAGGAATACGTCGGCGACCTCACCCTGTTCGACGATGCGCCCGGCATCCATCACCGCGACCTGATCGCAGACACGGCGGATCACGTCCATCTCGTGGGTGATCAGGACAATGGTCAGCTTCAGCTCGCGGTTGATCTCGGCGAGCAACTGCAGGACCTGGCCGGTGGTCTGCGGGTCGAGCGCACTGGTGGCTTCGTCGCAGAGCAGAATGGTCGGTCGGCAGGCCAGGGCACGGGCGATGCCGACGCGCTGCTTCTGGCCACCGGAGAGCTGCGCCGGGTATTTGCGGGCGTGGTCCTTGAGGCCGACGCGCTCGAGCAATTCATCCACCCGCGCGCTGATTTCGGTGGCGCTGAAGGTGCCGGCGAGTTTCATCGGCATGGCGATGTTGTCGGCGACGGTCTTGGAGGCCAGCAGGTTGAAGTGCTGGAAGATCATCCCGACGCGCTGGCGGAAGCGGCGCAGGCCGTCGGCGTCTAGGGCGGTGATGTCTTCGCCGTCGATGACGATGCGCCCGCCGCTGGGCTCTTCCAGGCGGTTGATCAGGCGCAGCAGGGTACTTTTACCGGCGCCGGAATGGCCGATCAGGCCGAACACCTGGCCACCCTCGATGGACAGGTGGGTCGGCTGCAGGGCCGGGATATCGCGTCCGGCGACGCGATAGGTCTTGTGGACGTCGTGGAATTCGATCACGTAGCAAACCTTGTGGGTACGGCGTATGGGAACCTGTTTATGGCGTGCTGCGCGTCGGCATTACTGCGTTGAAAACAGGCGAGAAATGCTCATTTACGCGTCAGTAGACTTCGCTTTCTCGCCTGTTTTCGCCTTGTACTGCTCTAGCTCGCAAGCCCTAAACAGGTTCGGGACCTACTAAGTTGTCGAGGGATAGACGACAAACGTAGGCGATCAGCCAAAACCGCGCATTTTAACCTGCTTTTTTATGGCTGATTAATCTTTGTTCAGCTAAGCACGGAACAAAAGGAAATAACGAGCGCCGCGGACGGGCGCCCGAGGGCTTAGGGTGTGCAGGTCGGCTGGACGGCCGGGGCTGCTGGCGCGGCGGGCTTCTGCAGGCCGCTCACGTCGGCGGCTACGCCGGGTGCGCGGGGCATCAGCGAGCGGGCGCGGGTCAGGGCGGTGGTGGCGCCGTTGACGTCGCCCTTGGCCAGGGCTTCACGGCTGCGCTCCAGGTACGCGTCGGCCAGGCGCTTGCGGCGCTCGGCGAGCTGGGTGGCGTCTTCCTGCTCGGAACCCAGCGCGAGCTGCGCGGATTCCAGACGGCCGGCGGCCAGTTCGGTCTCGAAGCCACTGCTGGCGGGCGGATTGCTCGCGGTGCTCTGGCAGGCCACAAGGGCCAGCGCCATGGCCATCAGCGCGAACAGGCGGATGACGAACGACTTCATGCGTCAGGGTCTCTTTTGATCAAAAAATCGCCAAATTCTACACCGTCCGGCGCGGCAGGACAAAACTCAGCAGGAACAGGGCCGCCGCGCTGACCACGATGGAGGGACCGGCGGGGGTGTCCTTGAACCAGGACAGCGAGAGCCCGGCGCACACCGCCACCAGACCGATCAGACTCGCGCCGAAGGCCATTTGTTCAGGGCTGCGCGCGTGCCGTTGGGCGGCGGCAGCGGGAATGATCAGCAGCGAGGTGATCAGCAGCACGCCGACGATCTTCATGGCCACGGCGATGACGATGGCGATCAACAGCATCAGCGCCAGGCGGATGGCGGTCACCGGCAAGCCTTCGACCCGCGCCAGTTCCTCGTGCACGGTGATTGCCAGCAGCGGTCGCCACAGCCAGCAGATCAACCCGAGCACCAGGGCGCTGCCGGCAATGATCCACAGCAGGTCGGTCTGGCTGACGGCGAGCAGGTCGCCGAACAGGTAAGCCATCAGGTCGACGCGCACTTCCTTCATGAAGCTCAGGGTCACCAGGCCCAGCGACAGCGTGCTGTGCGCGAGGATGCCCAGCAGGGTGTCGGCGGCCAGTGGCTGGCGCTGCTGCAGGGTGACCAGCAGGACGGCGAGCAGCACGCAGCCGACGGTCACCGCCAGCGTCGGGCTGACGTCCAGCAGGAAGCCGAGGGCCACGCCGAGCAGGGCGGCGTGGGACAGGGTGTCGCCGAAATAGGCCATGCGTCGCCAGACGACGAACGAACCCAGGGGCCCGGCGACCACCGCCAGGGCCAGCCCGGCGAGGAGGGCGTTGAGCAGAAAATCAGCCATGGTTGCAGTCGGGGCCGTGCTGGTGGACCGGAGTGAAGCGGGTGCCGGCGGGGAAGGCGGGTTTCACCACCTCGCCGTGCAGGTCGTGGGAGTGGTCGTGGTGGTGGTGATAGACCGCCAGGCTGCGGGCATCCTGGCCGAACAGCTCGACGAAGGCCGGGTCGCCGCTGACCTGTTCCGGGTGCCCGGAGCAGCAGACGTGACGGTTCAGGCAGACCACCTTGTCGGTGGCGCTCATCACCAGGTGCAGGTCGTGGGAGACCATCAGCACACCGCAGCCGAGGCGGTCGCGCAGGCGGCCGATCAGGCGGTACAGCTCGGCCTGGCCGGCGACGTCGACGCCCTGCACGGGTTCGTCGAGCACCAGCAGTTCCGGCTTGCGCAGCAGGGCGCGGGCCAGCAGCACGCGCTGCAGCTCGCCACCGGAAACGCTCTGCAGCGGCTTGTCGATCACGTGGGCGGCGCCGACTTCCTTCAGCGCGTCGAGCGCCTGGGTGCGCTGCACGCCGGGTACCAGGCGCAGGAAGCGGAAGACTGTCAGCGGCAGGGTCGGGTCGACGTGGAGCTTCTGCGGCATGTAGCCGATGGACAGCTTCGGCTGGCGCCAGACGCTGCCGGTATCGGGCTTGAGCAAGCCGAGCACGCTGCGCACCAGGGTCGTCTTGCCGGCGCCATTGGGGCCGATCAGGGTGACGATTTCGCCCGGAGCGATGGTCAGGTCAACGTTCTGCAGCACTGCCTGGCCGGCGTAGCTGACGCCGACGCCTTGCAGGCGGATCAGGGCGTCGCTCATCACGCCTCCCGCTGGGCGGGGGCGCAGGCGCCGCAGAGGCCGACGATCTCGACGGTCTGGGTTTCCACGGCGAAGCCGACGCCCTTGGCCCCAGCGACAATCGCCTCGCTGATGGCCGGCTGTTCCAGTTCGATGGCGGTGTGGCAGGCGCGGCAGATCAGGAACTGGCCTTCATGGGCGTGTTCCGGGTGCGCGCAGCCGATGAAGGCGTTGAGCGAGGCGATGCGGTGCACCAGACCGTTTTCCAGGAGGAAATCCAGCGCGCGGTAGACCGTCGGCGGGGCTGCCTTGCGGCCGTCTTCCTCGCTCAGCACGGCAAGGATGTCGTAGGCGCCCAGCGGCTTGTGGCTCGCCCAGACCAGCTCCAGCACGCGCCGGCGCAGCTCGGTCAGGCGCACACCCTGGCGCGCGCACAGCGCGTCGGCGTCGGCCAGGGCACTGGCCACGCAGTTGGCGTGGTCGTGCGGGCGGCAGGCGAGGGGAGTCTTGGGGGCGATCTTGTACATGCGCGGCGACGCTCGGGTTCAGAGACGTTATTATATTACTCTTTCATGTCTCCCCTGTGTGAGTGCCGCCGTGTCCTTCCGTCCCGTCGCCCTGCTGACCGCCGCCTGCGCGCTGCTGCTCAGCCTCCCCGTACGTGCCGAGGTCAGCGTGCTGACCAGCATCAAGCCGCTGCAACTGATCGCTGCCGCCATCCAGGACGGCGAGGGCACGCCGGACGTGCTGCTGCCGCCGGGCGCCTCGCCGCACAGTTACTCGCTGCGCCCGTCCGACATCCGCCGCGTGCGCGATGCGCAGCTGTTCTACTGGGTTGGCCCGGACCTTGAGAACTTCCTGCCCAAAGTCCTGGACAGCCGCAAGGGCCCGAGCGTGGCGCTGCAGGACCAGGCCGGCATGCACCTGCGCAAGTTCGCCGACTTCAGTGAGTCCAACCACCCGGACCATGATGACCATGATTCGGGGCAGGATGACCTGGGCCACGATCACGATCACCGCCCCGGCATGATCGACGCCCACCTCTGGCTGCTGCCGGCCAACGCCCAGGTGATCGCCGCGCGCATGGCCGAGGACCTGGCCATCGCCGACCCGGCCAACGCCAGCCGCTACCAGGCCAATCTGAAGGCCTTCGACGAGCGCATGGAGCAGCTCAATACCCGCCTGCAACAGCGCATCGATCCGCTCAAGGGCAAGCCGTTCTTCGTCTTCCATGAGGCATTCGATTACTTCGAGGAAGCCTACGGCCTGCGGCACGCCGGCGTCTTCGCCGTGTCCGCCGACGTGCAGCCGGGCGCCCGCCATGTCGCCATGATGCGTGCGCAACTGCAGAAGGCCGGGCCGTCCTGCATCTTCAGCGAACCGCCGATCCGCCCGCGCCTGGCCGACACCCTGAGCCAGGGCCTGCCGGTACGCCTGGCCGAGCTGGACGATCTGGGCGTTGGCGTGAAGGTCGACGCGCAGGGCTACGAGCATCTGCTGGGCAACCTGGCGGATGAGTTTGCGGGGTGTCTGGAGAAGCTCTGATCGGGCTCACGGGAAACTTCTGTGCCGGGGTTTCCCCTCTCCCCAGCCCTCTCCCTTCAGGGAGAGGGGAATCCCCATCCCCATCCCCATCCCCATCCCCATCCCCAGACCTTCGCGTAGGAGCGGACTTTGTCCGCGCTGTTTTCCCGCGCGAGGCAAGCTCATCGCGGACAAAGTCCGCTCCTACGAAAGCCCTCCCCCCGCGCCTGATCGTCGCACTGCTCTCGCCTGAAATTTCCTACTTTTCCTGCCATCAATGCCCCGCCAATCGTCGGCTTTACGCATCTTTTCCTACGCCTTCGGCTCAACCGTCTATCGTTTCCGTCTGGGGTCTCCTGACACAAGATATTGATGGTGATCAGGAATCTATGCCTACATATGGGGTCTACTCGCGCTCCATTTGCGCCTGCCACCCAACCGACAGGAGGTTATTTCTCGGATGGCCAAGACCGATGCGCGCCAACGCGGCGCCGACCAAGGAGTTCTCGCCCTGCAGCCTGCCTCGCAGGACATCTGGGACAGCAAGTACCGCCTCAAGCACAAGAGCGGCAAACCTATCGATGGCAGCGTCGACGAGACCTGGCAGCGCGTCGCCCGTGCCCTCGCCGACGTCGAGGCCAACAAGGCACTGCGCGAACACTGGTACGAGCGCTTCCTCTGGGCCCTGCGCAACGGCGCCATTCCGGCTGGGCGGATCATTTCCAACGCCGGTGCCCAGGGGCACAAGCCGGCCACTTCGACCATCAATTGCACCGTCTCGGGGATCATCCGCGACTCCATGGACGACATCCTGGAGAAGGTCCACGAGGCTGGACTGACCCTGAAGGCCGGCTGCGGCATCGGCTACGAATTCAGCACCCTGCGCCCGCGCGGCGCCTACGTCTCCGGCGCCGGTGCGCACACCAGCGGGCCGCTGTCGTTCATGGATATCTACGACAAGATGTGCTTCACCGTCAGCTCCGCCGGCGGGCGGCGCGGCGCGCAGATGGGCACCTTCGACGTCAGCCATCCGGACGTGCGCGAGTTCATCCGCGCCAAGCGCGAAGACGGCCGCCTGCGCCAGTTCAACCTCAGCCTGCTGATCACCGACGGTTTCATGAACGCCGTCGAGGACGACGAAGACTGGCCGCTGGTGTTCCCGATCCACCAGAAGGAACGCGACGAAGTCGACCTGAACGACGCCGAGGCAGTGGTCTGGCGCGACTGGCCGTCGCACGACGACTACCTGGTGGGCGACGACGGCCGTGTGGCCTGCAAGGTCTACGGGCGAGTCAAGGCGCGGCACCTTTGGGACATGATCATGGTGTCCACCTATGACTACGCCGAGCCGGGCTTCATCCTGATCGACCGGGTCAACGAGATGAACAACAACTGGTGGTGCGAGGCGATCCGAGCGACCAACCCCTGTGGCGAGCAGCCGCTGCCGCCCTATGGCTCGTGCCTGCTGGGCTCGGTGAACCTGACCACCTTCGTGGTCGATGCCTTCGGCGACAACGCGCGCTTCGACTGGGAGCGCTACCGCGAAGTGGTCCGCGTGTTCACCCGCATGCTCGACAACGTGGTGGAGATCAACGGCCTGCCGCTGGAACAGCAACGCGCGGAAATCCTCGGCAAGCGTCGCCACGGCATGGGCTTCCTCGGTCTGGGCTCGGCGCTGACCCTGCTCAAGCTGCGCTACGGCAGCCCGGAAGCCTGCGTGTTCACCGAAGAAGTGGCGCGCGAGATGGCCCTGGTGGGCTGGGAAGTGGCGCTGGAACTGTCCCGCGAGAAAGGCCCGGCGCCGGTGTTGGTGAAGGAATACGAGGTCACCGCCGAGATGCTGCGCAAACGCCCGGAAATGAAGGCCGATGGCCTCAAGGTCGGCGACAAGGTGGCGGGCCGCGTCCTGCACGCCAAATACTCGCGCTACATGCAGCGCGTCGCCGAGCACGCGCCGCAGCTGATCGAGGAGCTGGCCGAGCACGGTGCGCGCTTCACCCACCACAGCTCCATCGCGCCCACCGGCACCATCAGCCTGAGCCTGGCCAACAACGCCTCCAACGGCATCGAGCCGAGCTTCGCCCACCATTATTCGCGCAACCTGATCCGCCCCGGCCGCAAGACCAAGGAAAAGATCTCGGTCTTCAGCTACGAGTTGCTGGCCTACCGCGACCAGGTGGACCACCACGCCGTGCCGGGTGCGGAAGAAGAGAAGCACCGCCTGCCGGACTACTTCATCACCGCCGACGACATCACCCCGCAGCAGCACGTGGATATCCAGGCCGCCGCGCAGAAGTGGATCGACTCGTCGATCTCCAAGACCGCCAACGTCCCTACCGACTACCCGTTCGAGGACTTCAAGGACATCTACCTCTACGCCTGGCGCCAGGGCCTGAAGGGCTGCACCACCTTCCGCTTCAACCCGGCTGCCTTCCAGGGCGTGCTGGTGAAGGAATCGGACCTGGAGAAGACGGTGTATCGCTTCGAGCTGGAAGACGGCAGCGTGGTGGAGCTCAAGGGCAACGAGGAAGTGGAGTACGACGGCGAGATCCATACCGCCGCCAATCTTTTCGACGCCTTGAAAGAAGGCTATTACGGCAAGTACTGATACCCCTGGAGAAAGTGATGAGCGTCAAGATCAACCAGAAGATCAAAGGCTTCCAGGTGGTGGACGTGGCCGAGGAAAAGGCCCGCGTGGAAGCCGCCGCGGCAGCCGCCGTGGTGAAGATGGATGAAACCCTGCAACGGCCGGAGCTGCTGGTCGGTGCGACCTACAAGATCAAGTCGCCGCTGTTCGAGCACGCGCTGTACGTGACCATCAACGACGTGGTGCTCAACCCGGATACTCCGTACGAGCAGCGCCGGCCCTTCGAGATCTTCATCAACTCGAAGAACATGGATCACTTCCAGTGGATCGTCGCGCTCACCCGGATCATGTCCGCAGTGTTCCGCAAGGGTGGCGACTGCACCTTCCTGGTGGAGGAGATGAAGGCGGTGTTCGACCCGCGTGGTGGCTACCTGAAGCGCGGCGGCATTTATATGCCGTCCATCGTTGCCGAGATCGGCGCGGTGATCGAGCGCCATATGGTCGCCATCGGCCTGATGGAAGGCCCGCAACTGGACGAGGAGCAGCGCCTGTACCTCGCCGAGAAGCGCGCCGCCTATGAAGCCGCGCAGGGCACCAACAAGGCCGAACCCGGCGAAGGCTTCCCCGCTGGCGCTCAACTGTGCGGCAAGTGCAACACCATGGCGGTGGTGCAGATGGATGGTTGTGCCACCTGCCTGAACTGTGGGCACTCGAAATGTGGGTGAGCGGGAGGCTCTGCGACGCATGCGTCGCCCCGCGAACGCCTGGCCATGGATGGCCGGGCCGGGGTTGACCTTGAGCAGGGGCGCAACGGCAGGGATGCCAGCTCCGAATTAGATATTTATGCCTGCATGCGGCGTCGCCCCGCGAACGCTTGGCCATGGATGGCCGGGCCGGGGTTGACCTTGAGCAGAGGCGCAACGGCAGGGATGCCAGCTCCGAATTAGATATTTATGCCTGCATGCGGCGTCGCCCCGCGAACGCCTGGCCATGGATGGCCGGGCCGGGGTTGACCTTGAACAGAGGAGCAACGGCAGGGATGCCAGCTCCGAGCTAGATATTTACGCCCCCCCGCTTCACACCGGACTGCTCTTCTGTAGGAGCGAGCTTGCTCGCGAACCAAACCCACTCCGGGGCCGTTCGCGAGCAAGCTCGCTCCTACAGGTCCCGCGTCGCGATCAAACTCAGGGTCACAACGCAAACGGCAGATGAATTCCCACCGTCTGCCGCTGCGCCAGGCGCCGCTCGAGCTCTTCCGGATCATGGATCAGCACGTCCTGCCCGGCGAATGCCTCGGCCGCGATCAGCCGCGACAGCCAGAAGCGCACGCAAGCCACCCGCAGCATCTCCGGCCATAGCTCGGCTTCCAGCGCGGTGAACGGCCGCTTGGCCGCATAGGCCGCCAGCAGGGCGCGGGCGCGCGGACTGTCGAGGGCGCCGTCCTCGGTCGAGCACCAGTCGTTCACGGTGATCGCCAGGTCGTAGAGCATCCAGCCGGAACTGGCGTTGTAGAAGTCGATCACTCCTGCCAGGTGCGGGCCGTCGAACAGCACGTTGTCGCGGAACAGGTCGGCGTGCAGGTTGGCGCGCGGCAGCGCCGGTTGTTCGGCGAGCAGGCGGGCTATTTCTTCCAGGGCATCGCCCAGCAGCGTGGCCGCAGCGCCGGAAAGGTGCGACTGCATCGTCTCGCCTTCATGCAGCATCCAGCTCAGGCCGCGGTCGCTGGGGCGTTCGATGATCCGTTCACGGGTCGCCAGGTGCAGGCGCGCCAGCAGGTTGCCGACTTCCTGGCAGTGATGGTTGTTCGGCGAGCGTTCGTGACGGCCGGACAGGCGCGGTTGCAGCAGCGCCGGCTTGCCTTCGAGCTGGCGCAGCGCTTCGCCGTCTTTCGTGCGCAGGGCATAGGGGACCGGCAGATCGGCTTCGTGCAGCACGTCGAGCAGTTCGATGAAGAACGGCATCTCCTGCACAGGGCCGCGTTCCACCAGGGTCAGGACGAACTCGCCCTGCTCCAGGCTGACGAAGAAGTTGCTGTTTTCCGACCCTTCGGCGATGCCGCGGAAATCGCGCAGGCGGCCAAGGCCGTAGGGGGCGAGGAAGTCTTCGAGAACCGGACGGTCCAGAGGCGTGAATACCGACATGCTCAAACCTCTGGAGCGTCGTGGGTGGATGGGGTTACCAGCTGAAGATCTGCCACTGCGGAATCAGCTTGTCGGGCTGGTCCGAGCGGATGAAGTTGCCGTCGCTGCCGTCCTGGCGCACCAGGAAGTACGGCTTGCCGTGCTTGGGCACGACCTTGATGGCGTAGAGGAATCCGTTCACGCGGTATTCCTGGATGGTCTTGTCGCCCTCCTGGCGGATGGTCACATCCGGCTCCGGCGTCGGGGCGTCGTCCGCCGCCATGACGGAAGTCGCGCCAAGACCCAGTAGAGCGGCGAGCAACAGGCGGTTCAACGTACGCATGATAACCTTGTCCCTTTGTCGAATTGGCTACGGACATTTTAGCCCGAGCCCTTCTGAAAAGGTTGATTCCCCTCATGAGCCAAGCACCCCTCGTCCTCGTGGACGGCTCGTCCTATCTGTATCGCGCTTTCCATGCCCTGCCGCCGCTGATGACCTCCACCGGCATGCCCACGGGTGCGGTGAAGGGCGTGCTGAACATGCTCAAGAGCCTGCGCAAGCAATACCCGGACAGCCCCTTCGCGGTGGTCTTCGATGCCAAGGGTGGGACCTTCCGCGACGAGATGTTCGCCGAATACAAGGCCAACCGCCCGTCGATGCCGGACGACCTGCGCGTGCAGGTTGAGCCGTTGCACGCCACCGTGCGCGCCCTCGGCCTGCCACTGCTCTGCGTGGAAGGCGTGGAAGCGGATGACGTGATCGGCACCCTGGCCCGGCAGAGCGCGGCCGGAGGCCGGGCGGTGGTGATCTCCACCGGCGACAAGGACATGGCACAGCTGGTCGACGGGCACATTACGCTGGTCAACACCATGACCGGTAGCACGCTCGACGTGGATGGCGTGAAGGAGAAATTCGGTGTCGGTCCTGAGCTGATCATCGATTACCTGGCGCTGATGGGCGACAAGGTCGACAACATTCCGGGCGTGCCCGGTGTCGGCGAGAAAACCGCCCTCGGCCTGCTCACCGGCGTGGGTGGCGGCCTGGATGTGCTCTACGCCAGCCTGAACAAGGTGCCCGAGCTGCCTATCCGCGGCGCCAAGGGCCTGCCGGCCAAGCTCGAAGAGCACAAGGACATGGCCTACCTGTCCTACAAGCTCGCCACCATCAAGTGCGATGTCGAACTGAACATCGAGATCGATGCCCTGCACCCCGGCGAGCCGGACCGCGAGGCGCTGACCGAGCTGTACCGCACCCTGGAATTCAAGACTGGGCTGGACGACCTTCAGCGCCAGGCGGCCAAGGCCGGAACTTCCCAGCTGGCACTGGAGGAAGCCCCGGCTGCCGCAGCGGAGAAACATTACGAGATCGTCCTGGAACAAGCCCAGTTCGACGCCTGGCTGAAGAAGCTGGAAGCCGCCGACCTGATCGCCTTCGATACCGAGACCACCAGCCTCGACCCGCAGCAGGCGCAGGTCGTCGGTGTGTCCTTCGCAGTAAAAGAAGGCGAGGCCGCCTATGTGCCGCTGGCCCACAGCTACATGGGCGTGCCGGCGCAGTTGGACCGCGACGCCGTGCTCAAGGCGCTCAAGCCGCTGCTGGAAGACCCGAAGAAGCGCAAGGTCGGCCAGCATGCCAAGTACGACATGAACGTCCTGGCCAACGCCATGACGCCTATCGCTGTGCAGGGCATCGCCTACGACACCATGCTCGAATCCTACGTGCTGGACTCCACCGCGACCCGCCACGACATGGACAGCCTGGCGCTGAAGTACCTGGGCCACAGCACCATCCGTTTCGAGGATATCGCCGGCAAGGGCGCCAAGCAGCTGACCTTCGACCAGATCGCCCTGGAACAGGCCGGCCCCTACGCCGCCGAAGACGCCGACGTCACCCTGCGCCTGCATCAGACCCTCTGGCAGAAACTGGAGGCCATCCCGTCGCTGGCCAAGGTCCTGACCGAGATCGAGATGCCGCTGGTGCCGGTGCTGGCGCGTATCGAGCGCAACGGCGCGCTGGTCGATGCCAACCTGCTGGGCAAGCAGAGCGTCGAGCTGGGCGAGAAGATGGTCGAGTTGCAGCGCCAGGCCTACGACCTGGCGGGTGAGGAGTTCAACCTCGGCTCGCCCAAGCAGCTGGGCGCCATCCTTTATGAAAAGCTCGGCCTGCCGGTGCTTTCCAAGACCGCCACCGGCCAGCCGTCCACCGCCGAGAACGTTCTTGCTGAGCTGGCCGAACAGGATTACGAGCTGCCCAAGGTGATCATGCAGTACCGCTCCATGAGCAAGCTCAAGAGCACCTACACCGACAAGCTGCCGGAGCAGATCAACCCGCGCACCGGGCGCATCCACACCAGCTACCACCAGGCGGTGGCGGCGACCGGTCGGCTGTCCTCCAGCGACCCGAACCTGCAGAACATCCCGATCCGTACCGCCGAGGGCCGGCGCATCCGCCAGGCCTTCGTCGCGCCCAAGGGCTACAAACTGCTGGCGGCGGACTACTCGCAGATCGAGCTGCGCATCATGGCCCACCTGGCCAAGGACGAAGGTCTGCTGGATGCCTTCCGTCATGACCGCGACGTGCACCGCGCCACCGCCGCTGAAGTCTTCGGTGTGCCGCTGGACGAGGTCACCGGCGACCAGCGCCGCAGCGCCAAGGCGATCAACTTCGGCCTGATCTACGGCATGAGCGCCTTCGGCCTGGCCAAGCAGATCGGCGTCGAGCGCAAAGAGGCGCAGGCCTATATCGACCGCTATTTCGCCCGCTACCCAGGCGTGCTGGCCTATATGGAGCGCACCCGCGCCCAGGCCGCCGAGCAGGGTTTTGTCGAGACGCTGTTCGGCCGCCGCCTGTACCTGCCGGAAATCGCCTCGAAGAACGGCGCCATGCGCAAGGCGGCCGAGCGCACCGCGATCAACGCACCCATGCAGGGCACGGCGGCGGACATCATGAAACGCGCGATGGTGGCTGTGGATAACTGGCTGCAGGAGAGCGGCATCGATGCCCGCGTCATCCTCCAGGTGCACGACGAACTGGTGCTGGAAGTGCGCGAAGACCTGCTCGAACAGGTCCGTGATGGCATTCGGCCGCTGATGAGCGGTGCAGCGGAACTGGACGTGCCGCTGGTCGTCGAAGTCGGTGTGGGAGCGAATTGGGACGAGGCCCACTGACGACTGGACGAACGGTCACAAGGCCCGCCAGCCGGGCCTTCTGGCACGATTGTTCAGGCACGTTCAGGCCGCCCCGAAAAAATCTTTTGTGACCTGCTGAACTTTCCCGCGAGGAGCCGAGTCAGAACTCGTGAATGGCTGGTGAAGCCCTTCGATGCTCCTTTGCAGTGTTTAGTGTTGGCAGATTACTGGACCCCGCCCTAGCGGTCCGGACTTAAACCCCGAACTTCCCCCTCCCCATACGAAGCTCGGGGTTTTTTTTGCCTGCGATTTGGCCTCAGGCCTCCTCGCTGGCCTCCTCTTCTTCCTCGTCCAGCAGCCCCAGCCAGCCGGCCAGGACCAGCTGCGCCTCCTCCACGCCCTGGCGCTTGGGCGCCGAGAACAGTTGCAGCGTGGCGACATCGCCCCAGCCGTCGAGGATTTCCTTGCGGGTCTTGAGCAGCGCGTTCTTCGCCGCGCCATAGGCCAGCTTGTCGGCCTTGGTCAGCAGCACGTGGATCGGCAGCTGGCTGGCCTGCGCCCAGTCGAGCATCAGGCGGTCAAAATCGGTCAGCGGATGGCGGATATCCATCATCAGCACCACACCGGCTAGCGCATTGCGGCTGGAGAGATAAGCTTCCAGGTGCTGCTGCCAGTGCAGCTTCAGCGGGATCGGCACCTTGGCGTAGCCGTAGCCGGGCAGGTCGACCAGGCGGCGTTCGTCATCCAGGCGGAAGAAGTTCAGCAACTGGGTGCGGCCGGGAGTCTTGGAGGTCCGCGCCAGGTTCGCGTGGGTCAGCGCATTCAGCGCGCTGGACTTGCCCGCGTTGGAGCGGCCGGCGAAGGCGACTTCCAGGCCGGAGTCTTCCGGGCACTGGTTCACCTTGGCGGCGGAAATGAGGAAAGTGGCCTGTTGGCAGAGGCCGAGAATCGGGTTTTTCGTAGCGTTATTCGAGGGCATGGGTAACTTCGCGGCGGGTGCGACGCGGTGTCGCGGGGGGCGGTTTCGTTTCCGTTTGGGCATCTGAAGTATATAATGCCGCGGATTTTGTGTGCGCTTTATCCCCCAGGGTCGAGCCACACGGGAACGTTGGAGTCCGCGCAATCAAGAACGCGGATGTTCCCTGCGATGAGGATAATCATGAAGAAACTGCTGTTCGCAGCCATCGTTGCCGCGCTGGCGTCCAGCGCCCTGGCGGCCCAGGATCCGGAAGCCGTTTTCAACAGAGCCTGTGGCGCCTGCCACAATGGTCAGTTGCCAATGGCGCCGAAAAAGGGCGACGCCACCGCTTGGAAGCCACGCCTGGACAAGGGCATGGACACGCTGGTGCAACATGTGACCAACGGTTTCAACGCGATGCCGCCTCGCGGCCTGTGCACCGACTGCAGCGCCGAGGATTACCAGACAATTATCCAGTGGATGTCGAAGTAACTTCTCTGGCCTTACTCTTTCACCCTTAGCCGTTATTGGATTAGCTGATGAACAAATTGATCGTGAGTCTGCTGTTGACCCTGGGTCTTGTCGGTGTGGCGCACGCCGCTGGCGATGCCAAGGCCGGTCAGGCGAAAGCTGCTGTCTGTGGTGCCTGCCACGGCGCCGATGGCAACAGCATGGCGCCCAACTTCCCGAAACTGGCCGGGCAGGGTGAGCGTTACCTGCTCAAGCAGATGCACGACATCAAGGACGGCAAGCGCACCGTGCTGGAAATGACCGGCCTGCTGACCAACCTGAGCGATCAGGACCTGGCAGACATCGCCGCCTACTTCTCCAGCCAGAACGGCAGCGTCGGCGCCGCCGATCCCAAGCTGGTCGCGCAGGGTGAAGCCCTGTTCCGCGGCGGCAAGCTCGCCGAAGGCATGCCGGCCTGCACCGGTTGCCACAACCCGGCTGGCCAGGGCAACGCCGAAGCCGGCTTCCCGCACCTGGGTGGCCAGCACGCCGCCTACACCGCCAAGCAGCTGACCGCGTTCCGCGAAGGCGAGCGCACCAACGACGGCGACGCCATGATCATGCGCAGCATCGCTGCCAAGCTGTCCAACAAGGACATCGCCGCGATCTCCAGCTACATCGAAGGCCTGCACTAAGCAGCCGTCGGGCGGTAACGCCAGATCGAAAAATCGCTTCGAAAAAAAGGGTGGCCTCGGCCACCCTTTTTTGCACCCGCCCCCACTACAATGCTGGAACCGTGTCTGGCCCCTCCGGTCAAACCGCTTCATCCCGTCGCGCACAGCGTGGCGGTTCCGTTCAGCCAAGGAGTGAACCATGCGTAACCTGATTTTCACCGCCGCTCTTGCCTTCGCCGGCCTGTTCGCCGTCAACGCGAACGCCGCCGACTTCGAAGCGGGCAAGAACTACACCGAGCTGAACCAGGCCGTCCCGGTCTCCCAGCCCGGCAAGATCGAGGTGGTGGAGCTGTTCTGGTACGGCTGCCCGCATTGCTACGCCTTCGAACCGACTATCAATCCGTGGGTCGAGAAGCTGCCGGCCGACGTTCACTTCGTGCGCCTTCCGGCCATGTTCGGCGGCCTGTGGAACATCCACGGCCAGCTGTTCCTGACCCTGGAATCCATGGGCGTGGAGAAGAAGGTGCACCACTCGATCTTCGAGAAGCTGCACAACAACCCCAAAGCCCTGACCACCCCGGAAGAAATGGCTGAGTTCGTCGCCGAACAGGGCGTGGACAAGGACAAGTTCCTGAGCACCTACAACTCCTTCGCCATCAAGGGTCAGATCGAGAAAGCCAAGAAACTGGCGATGGCCTACCAGATCAGCGGCGTGCCGACCATGGTGGTCAATGGCAAATACCGCTTCGACATCGGCTCGGCCGGTGGCCCGGACGAGGCGCTGCAACTGGCCGACCAGCTGATCGCCAAGGAACGCGCCGGCGCCAAGGCTGCCCAGTAAGGTCCGACGACGATGCTGCGCCGGCGGACTCGTGATCGTGTCGCAGGGGCCTGCGTCCCGCGGGTGAATGCTGCCCACGGGACCGCCGCCGGCCTGCCCGATGATGGCCGACTCCGCCTGCTCAGCTTCAACATCCAGGTGGGCATCAGTACCGAAAGGTATCGCCATTACCTGACCCGTGGCTGGCAGCACCTGCTGCCGGCCGCCGGGCGCGCCACCAACCTGCAGCGCATTGGCGAACTGCTCCACGACTATGACGTGGTCGCCTTGCAGGAAGCCGACGGCGGCAGCATCCGCTCAGGCAACATCAACCAGGTCGAACACCTGGCCCAGCTCGGTGCCTTCCCCTACTGGTACCAGCAGCTCAACCGCAATCTCGGGCGCATCGCCCAGCACAGCAACGGCCTGCTCAGCCGCCTGCAGCCCACCGCCCTGGAAGACCATCCGCTGCCCGGCCCGCCCGGACGCGGTGCGATCCTCATGCGCTTCGGCGAAGGCAAGGACGCGCTGGCCGTGGTGATGATGCACCTGGCCCTTGGCGCGCGGACCCGCACCCGCCAGCTCGCCTACATCCGCGAGTTGCTGCAGGACTACCGCCATCACGTGCTGATGGGCGACATGAACACCCACGCCACCGACCTGCTGGAAAGCTCGCCGCTGCGCGACCTCCAGCTCATCGCCCCGCAGGTCGAGGCCACTTTCCCCAGCTGGCGCCCACAGCGCTGTCTGGACCACATCCTGCTCAGTTCCGAGCTGGCGCTGGAGCGCGTCAGTGTCCTCCCGCACCCGATTTCCGACCACCTGCCCGTGGCCGTGGAAATCCGCCTGCCGGATGCCCTGCGTTCGTCCTCGTCGCTCGCCTTGCGCGGCGAGGCCCCTGAATGAGTCGCGACGACGACCAACGCTGGAAACAGAAGTACCTGGACAACCTCGAGCAGCAGGAGAAGCTCGAGCGCCGCTGGGACGCCCGACTGGACCTGCTGCGCCGCGGTCTGGTGCGCAGCAGCCTGGCCGCCGAAGGCAGCGACAAGGCAGTGGATGCCTGCATGAAGGAGCTGCGCGAAGTGCTGCGCCGCGACGACATGGACGCCGGCCTGTCGCGCCTGATCCCGCAGCTGGAAAAGGCCGTGCTCGACTCCGAGCAGCGCCGCCAGCAGCGCATCGAACAGAATGTCGCCGCGCTCAGCCAGCTGTCGCAGCAACTGCTATCCCTGGATATGCCGGGAGACGTGCGCAAGCCGCTCAAGCGGCTGTCCAAGGACATACCCAGCCGCGGCAGCTCCTCCCGCGAGCTGCCTGCACTGCTCAGCGAGCTGAGCCGCCTGCAGCGCCAGGTGCTGGATCATTTCGGCGATGGTGGCGGCGAGCAACGCCCCGGCCTCCTGCAGCGACTGTTCGGCAGCCGTGACAGCGATGCAGCGGACGAGTCTGAGTCGGTGCCCAGCACCCCGGCGGCCCCGGCAGTGGCCGCCGTTGTAGCCGAAGCAGCGGTAGACGCGCCCGTGCCGGCCGAGACCCAATCCGCTGCACCTGCACCTGCACCTGCACCTGCACCTGCACCTGCACTGGCGGATGTCGCCGTTGCTGAACCCGCTGCCCAGCCGGTGGCGCAAGTCGCAGAGGCAGCCATCGCCCTGGCGCCCGAACCTGCGCCTATGCCCGAGCCGGCTGAACAGCCAAAGCCGCGTGCGCTGACGGCGGCGGTCAGCCCGGCTCCTGTCGCAGAACCTGCCGCCCACGGCGATTGCGCGCTGCTCGACAGTCTGCCCGTGCCGCCAGGGCTGTTCGGCACGCCGGAAGACGCGCACCAGGCCAACGATCCCTATGCCTTGCCGCCGCGCCCCGAGCCCGGCTACAGCGCCGTGGCGCCGCACATCGAGGCGAGCCTGCTGCGCCTGCTGGACGAGATGCACCTGCCGGCGGCCCAGCAGATCCAGGCCGACGCGTTGCGCTCGCGCATCCACGGCAGCCTCAACTGGTACGAACTGGTGCCGGTGCTGGATGACCTGGGCATGCTCGTGCTGTCGCTCAACGACAGTGGCCAGCACGAGTTCGAAGGCTACCTGCACCAGCTCAACGAACGCCTGGGCGCCTTCCTCGACGGTCTGCAGGCGGTGCAGGAGAACCACAGCGGCTCCAGCTCCAGCGCCCGCGACCTCGACGACACCCTGCGCGAACAGGTCAGCGGCCTGAAGGAAAGCGTGCTGGAGGCCACCGACCTGGAAGGCCTCAAGCGCAATGTCGAATCCCGCCTGCAGGGCTTGGTCGGCACCATGGACCGCTTCCGCGAGGAGCGGGAGGTCCGTGAACGCGAAGTGGGCGAGCACATCCAGTCGCTGGTGACCCGCGTCGCCAGCATGGAAGAGGAAGCCCGCACCTTCCAGGCGAACATCGAAGACCAGCGCCAGAAGGCCATGACCGACGCACTGACCGGCCTGCCCAACCGCGCGGCGCTGACCGAACGGCTGGACCTGGAAGTCTCGCGCTGGCAGCGCTACGGCGGCGACCTGCTGCTGGCGGTGCTGGACGTCGACCACTTCAAGCGGATCAACGACGATTTCGGCCACCTCGCCGGCGACAAGGTGCTGAAGATCATCGCCAACGAACTGGCCAAACGTGTGCGCAAGACCGATTTCATCGCCCGCTACGGCGGCGAGGAGTTCGTCGTGCTGCTGCCCGCTACACCTCTGGACGGCGGGCAGCAATTGCTCGACGTGCTGCGCGGCGCCATCGAAGCCTGCCCCTTCCACTTCAAGGGCGAACGCCTGAGCATCACCTGCTCGGCGGGCCTGACGGCATTCCGCGAAGGCGAGCGCGCCGACACCGTCTTCGAACGGGCCGACCAGGCGCTGTACCGCGCCAAGCGCGGCGGACGCAACCGCCTCGAAGTCGATTGATCGCATTCCGCTTCCTGTAGGAGCGAGCTTGCTCGCGAACCAGGCCATCGCGGACAAAGTCCGCTCCTACAAGAGCTGCAAACCTCGTAGGAGCGGACTTTGTCCGCGATGATCGTCGGCAGCGACGAGTTCGCGAGCAAGCTCACTCCTACAGAAAAGCGTCTCCGCCCATGCGGGAAATTCTTGACGAACGAAAGAACTTGGGTTTTGATTCGCACAAATATCTTTCGAATCGAAACTTAATCGTCCATGTCGAAACGCAATACGCCCCAACGCCGCCACGACATCCTGGCGCTGCTCTCCGAACAGGGCGAAGTCAGCGTGGACGATCTCGCGCGCCGCTTCGCCACCTCCGAGGTGACCATCCGCAAGGACCTGGCCGCCCTGGAAGGCAACGGCCTGCTGCTGCGTCGCTACGGTGGCGCGGTGCCGATGCCCCATGAACTGATCGCCGAGCCAAGCCAGCCGCTGTCGCGCTACAAGCAGGCCATCGGCCGTGCGGCAGCCGCCTGCATTCGCGAGCATGCGCGGATCATCATCGACAGCGGCAGCACCACCGCCGCGCTGATCCCGGAACTGGGCCGCAAGCCCGGCCTGGTGGTGATGACCAACTCCCTGAGCGTGGCCAACGCTCTGCGCGAACTGGAGCGCGAGCCGGTGCTGCTGATGACGGGTGGCACCTGGGACCCGCACTCTGAGTCGTTCCAGGGCCAGGTGGCTGAGCAGGTGCTGCGCTCCTACGATTTCGATCAGCTGTTCATCGGCGCTACCGGGCTCGATCTCGAGCGTGGTACGACAACCTTCAACGAACTGCTGGGCCTGAGCCGGGTCATGGCCGAGGTCGCCCGCGAGGTGATCGTCATGGCCGAGGCCGACAAGCTGGGCCGGCGCATTCCCAACCTGGAGCTGCCCTGGAGCAGCGTCCAGACCCTGATTACCGACGAACGCCTGAGCGATGAAGCGTTCGAACTGATCCAGGCGCGCGGCGTGAAAGTGATCCGCGCGCGCTGCGAAGACTGACAGGAGACTCAAGCCATGTGTGGAATCGTAGGCGCCATCGCCGAGCGCAATATCACCCCGATCCTCGTCGAAGGCCTCAAGCGCCTGGAATACCGTGGCTATGACAGCGCCGGTGTGGCAGTGATCCAGGCCGACGGCTCGCTGGACCGCCGCCGTCGCGCGGGCAAGGTTTCCAGCCTCGAGCAAGCCATCACCGAACAGCCGCTGGTGGGCCGCCTGGGCATCGCCCACACCCGCTGGGCCACCCATGGCGCGCCCACCGAGGCCAACGCCCACCCGCACTTCTCCCACGGCGAAGTGGCGGTGGTGCACAACGGCATCATCGAAAACTTCGAGCCCCTGCGTGAAATGCTCAAGGCGCGTGGCTACGAATTCACCTCGCAGACCGACACCGAGGTCATCGCCCACCTGTTGCACCTGCGTCTGGGCGAGCTGGGCGACCTGACCGTCGCGCTCAAGGCCGTGGTCAAGGAACTGCATGGCGCCTATGGCCTGGCGGTGATCAGCAGCAAGCAGCCCGACCGCATCCTCGCCGCCCGTAGCGGCAGCCCGCTGGTGGTGGGCCTGGGCCACGGTGAGAACTTCCTCGCCTCTGACCAGCTCGCCCTGCGCCAGGTGACCGACCGCTTCATCTATCTGGAAGAAGGCGACATCGCCGAAATCCGTCGCGACGGCCTGCAGCTGTGGGACGTCAACGGCAACCCCGTGCAGCGCGAGGAAGTGCGCTATCACGAGGGCGCCGAGGCGGCGGACAAGGGCGGCTACCGCCACTTCATGCTCAAGGAAATCCACGAGCAGCCGGCCGTGGTGCAGCGCACCCTGGAAGGCCGCCTGGGCGCCCAGCAGGTGCTGGTGGACAATTTCGGCCCGCAGGCCCGTGAGCTGCTGGCCAAGGTGCGCACCGTGCAGATCGTTGCCTGCGGCACCAGCTACCACGCCGGCATGGTCGCCCGTTACTGGCTGGAAAGCCTGACCGGCATTCCCTGCCAGGTCGAAGTCGCCAGCGAGTTCCGCTACCGCAAGGTCGCGGTACACCCGGACTCCCTGTTCGTCACCATCTCCCAGTCCGGCGAGACGGCCGACACCCTGGCCGCGCTGCGCTACGCCAAGGAACTGGGCTTCCTCTCCAGCCTGGCGATCTGCAACGTCGCCACCAGCTCGCTGGTGCGCGAGTCGGACATGACCCTGCTGACCAACGCCGGCCCGGAAATCGGCGTGGCTTCCACCAAGGCCTTCACCACCCAGTTGGTCGCCCTGCTGCTGCTGACCCTGGGCATCGGCCAGGTGCAGAAGCGCCTGAACGACGGCGTCGAAGCCGAGCTGGTGAACGAACTGCGCCGCCTGCCGACCCACCTGGAAGAAGCCCTGTCCATGGACAAGGTGGTGGAGAAGATCAGCGAGCTGTTCGCCGAGAAGCACCACACCCTGTTCCTTGGCCGTGGCGCGCAGTACCCGGTGGCAATGGAAGGTGCGCTGAAGCTCAAGGAAATCTCCTATATCCACGCCGAGGCCTACCCGGCCGGTGAGCTCAAGCACGGCCCGTTGGCGCTGGTCGACGCCGACATGCCGGTGGTCACCGTCGCGCCGAACAACGAACTGCTGGAGAAGCTCAAGTCCAACCTGCAGGAAGTCCGGGCCCGTGGCGGCGAGCTGGTGGTCTTCGCCGAAGGTGGCAGCGGCATCAGCGATGGCGAGGGCACCCACGTGGTAGGCATGCCGGCGATCCATGACTGCCTGGCGCCGATCCTCTACACCGTGCCGCTGCAGCTGCTGTCCTACTACGTTGCCGTGCTCAAGGGCACCGACGTCGACCAGCCGCGCAACCTGGCCAAGTCAGTGACGGTGGAGTAAGTCGGTGTCGGTGGAATAAGCCGATCAGCGCGCAGGCGTAACGAGAAAGGTCCCTTCGGGGGCCTTTTTTCGTTTCAGGGTGCGGAATTCGGAGAGGAAGCGAGGGGAAGATCAACATTCCCCCGGTGCCTGCACGTCCGGGGGTGTGGACGGGGCACCGAGGCCAGGCGGCTTGAGCCGCTACACGAGGGGAATGGAAATCGACCTTGTCTTGTGGACAAGGTCGGGCTCCGGCCCTGCGAGGGGTACCTGACAAGTCTCCCGCAGGGCGGGGAGCGGGGCCAACGATAGAAGCTGGCTACTGGCCGGTCAATCGGAAACGACAAACGCGCGTTTGTGAGTGTCCGATATTCGAACCGAAAGGCCCGGTCCAGGCCGCGGATTTCGTTAGCCGGCTATCGGAAGCGTCTATACTGTTTCTGATTGTGTCAGTGGAAATTGCCTTGCGGCGATTCACTGGCAAGGGCGGCGAGGGAGTTCCGTCCTCACGTCCGGGATGCAGTAAACCGACAAGAGAATCCCCATGAACGCACCTGCCGCACCGCAGTATTCCGCCCACGAGCGCCGCTCGCGCATCCTCGCCATCGTCGGCGCCTCCTCGGGCAACCTGGTGGAGTGGTTCGACTTCTACGTCTACGCCTTCACCGCCCTGTACTTCGCCCACGCCTTCTTCCCGTCGGACGATCCGACGGTGCAACTGCTCAATACCGCCGGGGTGTTCGCCGCCGGCTTCCTGATGCGCCCCATCGGTGGCTGGCTGTTCGGCCGCATCGCTGACAAGAAGGGCCGCAAGACCGCGATGATGATCTCGGTGCTGATGATGTGCGGCGGCTCGCTGGCGATTGCGGTGATGCCCACCTATGCCACCATCGGCGTCGCGGCGCCGGCGTTGCTGCTGCTGGCGCGGCTGTTCCAGGGCCTTTCCGTAGGCGGCGAGTACGGCACCAGCGCGACCTACATGAGCGAAGTGGCGCTCAAGGGGCAGCGCGGCTTCTTCGCCTCCTTCCAGTACGTGACCCTGATCGGAGGGCAGTTGCTGGCCGTGCTGGTGGTGGTGATCCTTCAGCAACTGCTGACCACCGATGAGCTGAAGGAATGGGGCTGGCGGATTCCCTTCGTGGTTGGCGCCATCACCGCGGTGATTGCCTTCTACCTGCGCCGCTCGCTGAGTGAAACGGCCAAGGAATCCAACCTCAACCGCAAGGAGTCGGGCACGCTCACCGAACTGTTCACCCACCACAAGCGCGCCTTCTTCACCGTGCTCGGCTTCACCGCCGGCGGTTCGCTGATCTTCTACACCTTCACCACCTACATGCAGAAGTACCTGGTGAACACCGCCGGGATGGACCCGAAGGTGGCCAGCGGCGTGATGACCTTCGCACTGTTCTGCTACATGTGCATGCAGCCGCTGTTCGGCGCGTTGTCCGACCGCATCGGCCGCAAGACCTCGATGCTCTGGTTCGGCGCCCTGGGCATGCTCTGCACCTGGCCGATCCTTGCGGCGTTGAAGACCGTCAGCAGCCCCTACGCGGCGTTCGGCCTGATTATCCTGGCGATGGCCATCGTCAGCCTGTACACCTCCATCAGCGGCCTGATCAAGGCAGAGATGTTCCCGCCGCAGATCCGCGCCCTGGGCGTGGGCCTGTCCTACGCGGTGGGCAACGCGATCTTCGGCGGCTCCGCCGAATACGCCGCGCTGGGCCTGAAGAGCATCGGCCAGGAAGAGGTGTTCTACATCTACGTCTCGGTCATGTGCGGCGTGGCGCTGCTGTTCTGCCTGCTGCTGCCGGACCTGCGCAAGGTCAGCTACCTCAACGATGAGGACTGACCCTGCGCGATTCGCTAGTCGTTGCCCCGCCCGCGCAAGGCGTGGTCGGGCAGCGACAGGGCGATCAGCAGGGCCAGGGCGCCGAAGCCTGCGTTGATCAGGAACAGGTGCCCGAACACACCATCCAGCGTGAGCCGCTGCGCCTCGTGGCCGGCTCCGCTGAGGCTGGCCAGCAGCGCGCTGGCCGACAGCCCGTGACCTGCCTCGCCCGCCAATGGCTGCAGCATTGCCAGCAGCAGCGCGGACATCAGTGCGATCCCCACCGCGCCGCCCAGTGAGCGAAACAGCGTGATATTGCTGGTTGCCACACCCAGGTGCTTCGCCTCCACCGCGCTCTGCGCCGCCACCAGGCTGGTGGGGAACTGCGTGCCGGCGGCGATGCCGGTCAGCAGCATGCAGATTCCCGAAACGAGGTAGGCACTCGGTGGTGTCAGTGCCAGACCGGCAATCGCCAGGGGCATCAGCAGACCGCCACCGACGATCTGCGGCTTGTAGCGGCCGATGATCGCGGTAAGCCGGCCGCAGCAGTAGGCGCCGATCGGCACGCCCATGGCCAGCGGCAGCAGGTGGAGTGCCGCGCTGTCCGCGCCGGCGCCGGTCACCGACTGGAAGCGCAGTGGCACCAGCACCGACAGCGAGATGACCTGGAAGCTGGCGAAGAAGCTGATCAGCCAACTGAGGGTGGCTGCGCGAATACCGAACAGATGCATCGGCACCAGCGGCTCCGGCGCGCGGCGCTCCTGCAGTACGAACAGTGCGATCAGAACCAGCGCGGCGGCAAACAGCGCGAGCATCTGCGGGTCGTTCCAGCGCGCGCCCTGGCCGACCTCGGTGATCGCCAGCAGCAGGCTGCCCAGGCCCGCGATCATCAGCATCGTGCCGAGGTAGTCGATCACCGGCTTGCGCCCCGGCACCGGCAGGCCGCGCAGGGTGCGGCGCGAGACGGCGAGAGCGACCAGGCCCACCGGCAGGTTGATCAGGAATACCCAGCGCCATGACAGGTATTCGGTGAGTACGCCGCCCAGCACAGGGCCGGCGATGCTCGCTACCGCGTACATGCTGCTGAAGTAACCCTGGTAGCGGCCGCGTTCGCGGGGCGGGACGATGTCGCCGATGATCGCCTGGCTCACCGACATCATGCCGCCCGCGCCGATGCCCTGCAGGACGCGGGCGAGCACGAGCTGCTCCATGCTCTGGGCGGCGCCGCAGAGCAGCGAGGCGACGGTGAACAGGCCGATAGCGAACAGCATCAGCACGCGCCGGCCGTAGAGATCGCCGAGCTTGCCGTAGATCGGCATGGAGATGGTCATCGCCACCATGTAGCCGGAGATGACCCAGGCCAGCAGGTCGAAGTCGCCGAAGCCGGCGGAGATCGCCGGCAGGGATACGGCGACGATGGTCTGGTCGAGCGCACCGAGGAAGATCGCCAGCATCAGCCCCACCAGCACGGTGCGAACCGCCGGACGTGGCTCGGAGAAGGTAGTCAAGACAGCCCCCTTGGACGGCAGAGGTCCTCCGGTCGGAATGCGTGCGGAGGGGGCCACAGTGTAGTGCAATGGAGTGACGATCCGTCACACCGGCGTCATCGTTACTGGTCAGGAAAGGCTCTATCTCAGGGATGGCAACGATAGGTGGCGAAGCGGCTGCTACGCTTGCGTAGCGAACTATTCTTTCGTGCAAGGGCCTGTGCACTCTTTTTTGGAACGCTTGCGCGCGACGCACGCTCCATTGCAGAGAATCGACAGGTCCGCCGCTGCGGTCGGAGCCCGATAGTTTTTCGCGGCCAGGCCATAGGCGAAGACTATAGAGGTGCTGGTCTATAGTTCTTCAGCCCTGTGACCAGGAGGTGTGCATGAAAGCCAATCTGCCCTCTGAGTTGCTGTCCCTGCAGTTGCCGTTGCGTATCCGCATCGGCGAGGCCCAGGCGTTCGACCTTGGCCCCGATCCGCAGGTAACTCTCGTTGTGCGCGACCCTACGCTGCTGACCGAGATCACCCACCCCAGCCTCGATATCCTCGGTCGCGCCTATGTGGAGAACCGCATGGACATCGAAGGGCCGATGCAGGAAGTGATCGCCACTGCCGATGCCCTGAGCGCGGCGCTGGGCGATGACGACGGCGATACCGACTACGTGCGCGAAAGCCACGACAAGGCCACCGACGCCGAAGCCATCCACTACCATTACGACCTGTCCAACGCGTTCTACCAGCTCTGGCTCGATCCGGAGATGGTGTATTCCTGCGCCTACTACGAGACCGGTACCGAGGACCTGGCCACCGCCCAGTTGGCCAAGCTGCGCCACCTCTGTCGCAAGCTGCGCCTGAAGCCAGGCGAGAAGCTGCTCGACGTCGGCTGCGGCTGGGGCGGGCTGGCGCGCCTGGCAGCGCGAGAATTCGGCGTGGAGGTGCATGGCATCACCCTCAGCGAGGAGCAGCTCAAACTCGGTCGCGAGCGGGTCAAGGCCGAGGGCCTGGAAGGCAAGGTGACCCTGGAGTTGCGCGACTACCGCGACCTGCCGCGTGACGGCCGCTACGACAAGGTGGTCAGCGTCGGTATGTTCGAACACGTCGGCCACGCCAACCTGGGGATCTACTTCCAGCACCTGTACGACGCGGTGCGGCCGGGCGGGCTGGTGATGAACCACGGCATCACCTCCAGCAACACCGACGGGCGTCCGGTGGGGCGCGGCGCTGGCGACTTCATCGACCGCTACGTATTCCCCCACGGCGAGCTGCCGCATCTGTCGCTGGCCGTCGCTCGCATGAGCGAGGCGGGGCTCGAAGTGGTCGACGTCGAAGGGCTGCGCCTGCACTACGCGCGCACCCTGGACTTCTGGAGCGCCAACCTCGAAGCCAAGCTGGCCGACGCGGCCAGACTGGTGCCCGACCAGGCCCTGCGCATCTGGCGCCTGTACCTCGCCGGTTGCGCTTACGGCTTCAAAAAGGGCTGGATCAACCTGCACCAGATTCTCGCCAGCAAGGCGCATACCGACGGCGGCCATGAGGCACCCTGGAGCCGCCGCGACATCTACGCCTGAGCCTGTTCAGGGACCGCCATCGGGCCCGGCTTGCCGGGCCCGATGCGTTTCCGGCACGGAGCAAAAGGCTTGCATCGAGCAGCTCGGGAAGCTAAACCCCCTTTCCCCACTGACTCTTTGGTAGATGAATCATGGTGAACTTCTTCCCGGACCTGTCCCTCGTCGAACTCTCGCCCGCACAGGCGCCCTGGCCGTTGCTGCTCAAGGCCGACCCCAGCCGCGAACAGATCGAGAGCTATCTGCGCGACTCCCGCCTGCTGGCGCTGAACGAGGCGGATTCCGTGCGCGGCGTGCTGACGCTGACTCCCCGTGAGCCCGGCGTCGCCGAGATCACCAGCCTTGCGGTGGAAGACGAATGGCAGGAGCGCGGCCTGGGCCGTCGCCTGTTGCTGGCGGCCATCGAGCAGGCACGCGAGGCGGGTTTGCAGCGCCTGACCATCGCCACCGGCAACTCCAGCCTGGCGCAACTGGGCCTGTACCAGCGCCTGGGCTTCCGCATCGTTGGCATCGAGGCGGATCACTTCGTGCGGCATTATCCCGAGCCCATTTACGAGAACGGCATCCAGTGTCGCGACCAGATTCGCCTGGCGCTCGACCTCGGCGTCTAGTCGCGCCTCCAGCGACTCACCGCTACCGCATCATGGGCGTGCAGGCTTTCCGCATGCACCACGCGCACCTCGAAGCCTGACACCTCGTTGCGCTGCAGCAGCGCTCGGTGCAGCCGGCGTGCGGCGTCCTCGCAGAACATCAGGTTCTGCCCATTGGCCAGGGCGAAGGCCTGTTCGTCGGCACGCTTCACCGCCGTCTGCACGGCGGTGCCGAGGGCGTCTTCGGCGTGGTCGATCAGCTCGCTGAACGCGAATGCCTGTGCGGTCGGGTCGAGTTGCAACCTCAACTGTGCCTCGCTGCGCTGGCTGTGCGGCGTGGCGACTATGCCCTGCGGGCTGCCGAGCCAGGCGCGAACCTCGCTGGCCTTCAGCGGACCCGCGGCGAAGTCGGCGTCGAAGCGCTCCTGGATCAGTTGGCGCGCCAGTGCCGCCGAGCAGGGGCAGGTAGAGGAATAGGGCAGGCTCAGACGCAACTCCAGCTGCAGCGCGTCGTCCTCCAGTTGCGCGTGGACCTCGCAGGGGTAGCGCTTCCAGCCATTCAGCGGGCTGACCAGCGCCGGTCGCCGCAACATCAGCTCGAAACGCAGTGCCAGGCTGGCGCGGCGGGAGAGCTGCGCGTGGCTGCGGAGAAACTGCTTCAGCAGGTCACGCAGCAGAGCGGGTGAAAGCTCCGTTTGCGCCAGTGTCTCCAGCGCCAGGTACAGCCGGGACATGTGAATGCCGCGCGCCTCTGCTTCGTCGAGGCTGACGCCGGCATCGGCATACGCGGCAACACGCTCGCCCGAGATACGCAGCGGCACGGCGATGCCCTGCATGCCGACCCAGTCGAGCGGGATGGGCAGGCGGGTGGATTGGCAGGCGATATCGGGGAGCAGGGCGGTCATGGGCGGGTCACGGCTGGCGATTGTTATAATATAACGTATTTGCTTCCCGCCGATCGCGCAATGGGCTCGTCAACGTTCCTGTTGCTTGCACCCGCTGACCCGGCCGCAGGTCAGGCGAGCGCTGTCGCCCGAGGAGCTGCTGAAGCGGCTGATGTTGGTCCAGCCGATGCCGCGGCTGGTGCCGACCCACACCTGGCCGTCGCTGGTCACGCCGCTGAAGAAGGTCAGGCTGCCATAACGCGTGCCCGTCTGCGCCCAGCGCCGTCCGCTGCTTGCCTCGACACCACGCAGGTAAGTGTCGTGGCCCTGGGTGGCGACGCTGTAGAGATTCCCCGAATCGTCCATGCAGGCCAGTACCGAAGCTGACCAGGCGCAGCGCGCCGGTTCCTCGCCGGGGAAGGGCAGCGGCGCGGAGCCGCTGGCGTGGGCGAAGGGGGAAAACAGGCACAGCAGCAGGGCGCGGCGCAGCATCGAAGGTCTCGGCAGGCGGGTGGAGCAGGGTTCGGTATCGCACGTCGGCAGGCTATTGTCGAGCGTGCATTGTTATAATATAACATAAAAGATCACTCCCTTCCGGAGACGGTCATGACCGAACAGGAGCTGCTCGCCCAGCCTGGCGAGGCCTACATGAGCGAGGCGCAACAGGGCTATTTCCGCGCACTGCTGCTGGATCAGCGCGCCGAGCTGCAGGTCCGCATCGAAGAAGAGTTCCAGGCACTTCAGGACCCCGAGCGGGCCAGCGACGAAGCCGATGTCGCCAGCCGCGAGGAGTCGCGCCAGTGGCAACTGCGCCTGCTGGAGCGCGAGAAGAAGCTGCTCGACAAGATCGACCAGGCGCTGGAGCGCCTGGCCCGGGGCGATTACGGCTGGTGCGAGGAAACCGGCGAACCGATCGGCCTGCGCCGCCTGCTGCTGCGCCCCACCGCCTCGCTGTGCATCGAGGCCAAGGAGCGCCAGGAACGGCGCGAACTGCACGTCCGCGAAGCCTGAATTTCCTGGAGAAGCCCACCGTGAACGCCCCACTCCCCGTAACTGTCCTGTCCGGCTTCCTTGGCGCCGGCAAGAGCACGCTGCTCAACCATGTGCTGAAGAACCGCGAGGACCTCAAGGTCGCGGTCATCGTCAACGACATGAGCGAAATCAACATCGACGGCCGCGAGGTGCAGCGTGACGTCAGCCTCAACCGGGGCCAGGGGCGCCTGGTGGAGATGAGCAACGGCTGCATCTGCTGCACCCTGCGCGAGGACCTGCTGGAAGAGGTCAGCCGACTCGCCGGCGAAGGTCGCTTCGACTACCTGCTGATCGAGTCCACCGGCATCTCCGAGCCGCTGCCGGTGGCCGAGACCTTCACCTTCCGCGATGAGCAGGGCCGCAGCCTGTCGGACCTGGCGCGGCTGGACACGCTGGTGACGGTGGTCGACGGGCTGAACTTCCTCGCCGACTATCAGGGCGCCGACAGCCTCGCCGAGCGTGGCGAAACCCTCGGCGAGGACGACGAGCGCTCGCTCAGCGACCTGCTGGTGGAACAGGTGGAGTTCGCCGATGTGATCCTGGTGAGCAAGATCGACCTGATCGGCAGCGCCGAGCGTGACGAGTTGCTGGCGATCCTGCGCCGTCTCAATCCCGATGCCGATATCCAGCCCATGGTCATGGGCCAGGTGCCGCTGGCGCGCATCCTCGACACCGGCCGCTTCGACTTCCAGCGCGCCGAGCGCGCGCCGGGATGGCTCAAGGAGTTGCGCGGCGAACACCTGCCGGAGACCGAGGCCTATGGCATCTCCTCGGATGTCTACCGGGCGCGCCGGCCGTTCCACCCGCAGCGCTTCCATGACTTTCTCGCCCAGCCCTGGAGCAACGGCCGGCTGCTGCGCTCGAAGGGGTTCTTCTGGCTCGCCAGCCGCTATCGCGAGGCCGGCAGCTGGTCCCAGGCCGGCGGCCTGATGCGCCATGGCCTGGCCGGGCGCTGGTGGCGCTTCGTCCCGCGCGAACATTGGCCGCAGGACACCACCGAGCTGCAGGGTGTGCTGCGCCACTGGCGCGAGGACAGCGGCGATTGCCGCCAGGAACTGGTGTTCATCGGCCAGAACCTGGACTTCCAGCGGCTGTTCGGCGAGTTGGACCACTGCCTGCTGGATGATGACGAGATGGCCGCCGGCACTACTGCCTGGAAGCGCCTGCCCGATCCCTTCGAACCCTGGGAGGCCAGCGCGTGATGCACATCTGAATCCGCCTACATCCGCTCCAGACCCGACTGTTGGGTAGGAGCGGACTCCGTCCGCGATAGTCATGCCTCCGCTCGGAGGCAGACCCATGAACCGACCCAGAGAGCCCTCCTGGCTTGCCGGCCACCAGGCACTGCGCAAAGGCAGGGCATCTATCACCGGCGAAATCTATCTGCTGACCGTCACCACCTTCCGCCGAGAGCCGCTGTTTGTGGACTTCCCTAAGGCCTGCTGTGTAGCCCGGTGTTTCGAAGGTCGACTATCGCTGGGCGAAAACCGATTACTTGCGTGGGTGTTGATGCCTGACCATGCGCATTGGCTGCGGCAACTGGGAGAAGGTGAGCGCTTGGAGACTAGCGTCGGACGATTGAAGGCTCTCAGCGCTCGCGAGTTCAATCGCCTGTCGGGACGGCGGGGGCCAGTCTGGACTGCCGCTTTTCACGATCACGCGTTACGCAATGAAAAGGAAGTGCTGCCTGCGGCGCGTTACATTGTCGCCAACCCGATACGAGCGGGAATGGTCAGGCGGATTGGGGATTATCCGTTCCGGAATGCACAGTGGCTGTGAGTCATCGCGGACGGAGTCCGCTCCTACGCTAGGTTTCGTGCGGCAAAAAAACAGGCCACCCGGAGAGGGTGGCCCAATTCACCAAGATCATGTCCGGCGTGGGGTGCCGGGAGGGTGTGAGGTACCCGTCGACAGTAGGCCCGAGCCGTGTGACAGGGCGATGACGCTACTGCGGTTTGCGCCAGTGGCCGTTGCTCTGCTGCTCGCAGAACGGCTGGAGGACGCGCGCGTCGCTGGCCACGCCGTAGTAGTGGATGTCCTGGCGGTAAGGCACGCCCTGGGTCTGGGCGTTCTCGCAGACGCCGAAGGCGCCGCTGGGGCAGCTTTCTGCGTAGGTCACCTCGACCTTCTGGTCTTTGAGCTGCGGCTGGCAGAAGCCCTCGCGGAAGAGTTTTTCCGGAATGGTGCGGTTCTGCTGGCAGACCTTCACGTCGACGTCCTTGCCCTGGGTGTGCACCACGCAAGCCTCGCCTTGGGCGAGCAGGGGCAGGCAGGAGAGGGCGAGAGACAGCAACAGGCGCATGGTCGATCCGGGGTTGGTGTGAGAGAGCCGCGACTCTAGCGCTTTTCCCGGCGAGCGTCAGGCGGCACCATGGGCGAATGTTGAAGCAGATCCCGACTCATCTCATCGCCGGCCCCCTCGGGGCGGGCAAGACCAGCCTGCTGCAGAACTTGCTGGCGCAACGCCCGGCGGGCGAGCGCTGGGCCGTGCTGGTCAACGAATTCGGCCAGGTCGGCCTGGACGCCGCGCTGTTGTCCCGCGACGAGGACGGTATCACCCTGGGCGAAGTCGCCGGCGGTTGCCTGTGCTGCGTGAATGGCGCGCCGTTCCAGGTTGGCCTCGGCCGGCTACTGCGCAAGGCCAGGCCGCAGCGGTTATTTATCGAGCCGTCAGGCCTTGGCCATCCCGCGCAACTGCTGGCGCAACTGCGTGCCGCACCCTGGACGGGCGTGCTGGCCGTACAGCCGATGGTGATGGTGCTCGATGCCGCGGCTCTGGCTACCGGGCAGCCATTGCCCGAGGCGCAGCAACGGGCGCTGGGCGAGGCGGCGCTGCTGCTGATGAACAAGTCCGAAACCCTGGATGACGCAGCCCGTGCGGGCCTGGCGGCGCGCTTGCCGGGGATGTCGTTGCGCTGGACGAGCCACGGCCACCTGTCGCTCGGCGAGCTGCCGAGTACTCCGATTGAAGCGGCGGGCGCTGATTTGCCGCAGGGCGCCTTGTCTGGCGAACCGGCGATGCTGTTGCGCCGCGAAACGCCATTGCGCCAGGTGCGCGTCGAAGAGGGCCGACAGGCGGTTGGTTGGCGCTTCCACCGTGACTGGCGTTTCCGCACGGCCGAGCTGGACGCCTGGCTGGCTGGGCTTTGCGGACTGTTGCGGGCCAAGGCAGTGGTGCACGGCGAGGAGGCCTGGCTGGCCTGCAATCGCACCGTCGGTCCGGCGCCGTGGACACCCAGCGCTTGGCGCAAGGACAGCCGGATAGAGCTGATCCTGGCCGCCGAGGCCGATCCGCAGGCCCTGCAGGACGGCCTTTTGCGCTGTGCCAGCGCACCCGCCTGACAGATAAGGTTGCCCTCGTGTAACGAGTGAATGATAATAATTATCAGCAGATACTGCTTCGTGAACTCTCCCCGCAGGCTTTCTCATGTCGTTACCCCAACCGCGCAAGGCGGCGGACGCCAGTCCAGCCTTAGACGCTGAGGAACAGCTGTTCACTTCCGCCACGGCGGATGACGGCGCCCATTTGCCCAGCGTGAACGCCCAGCGCGTCAATGAGGCCACCTTGCGACTCGTCAGTTGCGCAGGCCCCCGCCGCGACGAGGAAGTGGTTCCCGAGGAAGTCATGATTCCCTACGCCGCGCCGGTCGAAGGCGTGGAAGACGGCGAGCAACCGCCGCCCCCCGGTGGCTGGTGGAAATCCTCGGGCCTGGCGATCGCCATGCACGTGGCCATCGTCGCCGCGCTGGTCTGGGTGATGCCCACGCCGGCCGAGCTGAATCTGGGCGCCGGCGAAATGCCCAAGGCCATGCAGGTGAGTGTCGTTACCCTGCCGCCCAAGCCTGAAGTACAGCAGCCGCCTGCTGCCGCGCCAACCCCGCCGCCGCCGGAGCCCGAGCCGCCCAAACCGATCGAGCCGCCCAAGCCGGTGGAAAAGCCCAAGCCCAAACCCAAGCCGGTCGAGAAGGCCGTGCCCAAGGTGTCGCCCAAGCCCAAGCCGAAACCCAAGCCTGAGCCGGACCCCGAGCCTGCCGAAGAAGCCGCCGCGCCACCTACCCCGGCCGCACCGCCGCCGCCCGCCGCGCCCACCGTCGGCCAGTTCACCCAGGGCGCCCAGGCCGCGCCGACCGGCTCGCAGGGCCCCGCCGGCCTGCCCACCGGCAGTCTGAACGACAGCGATATCAAACCGTTGCGCATGGACCCGCCGGTCTACCCGCGCATGGCGCTGAACCGTGGCATCGAAGGGCGGGTGAAGGTGCTGTTCACCATCACCAGCGATGGCCGTATCGCCGACATCCAGGTGCTGGAATCGTCGCCGCCACGGATGTTCGACAACGCCGTGCGCGACGCTATGGACAAGTGGCGCTTCGAACCCCGCGTCAGCGGCGGGCGGATCGTCGCCCGCCAGGCGACCAAGGTGTTCTTCTTCAAGCTCGAAGGCCGTCGCTGATCACCCTGGCGAGCCAAACAAAAAACGCGCCCCAGGGCGCGTTTTTTATTTCCGGCGAATGACTCTTGGTAGGAGCGAGCTTGCTCGCGAACCGCCTACGCAGCGGAGTCGCCGGAGAATCCGTTCGCGAGCAAGCTCGCTCCTACAACTGCAGCAGCTCCGCGCGCAGCAGTTGCAATGCTTCCCTGGGCCCGCCCACGGCGATCTTCGCCGGCACGCCGAGCATCAGGTTCAGCGGCAGGCCGAAGCCTTCGATCTGGTTGCCATCGCGATCGCGTCCCGGCTCGTCGCCTTTCCATTCGCACGGCAAGCGCTCGGCGCAGCTGCCGCCTTCGTCGAGATAACCGAACAGCGGCTTGCCCAACGCGGCGGCGTAGCCCAGTTCGAAGGCGGTGCCGCTGTCCGGCTCGGCGCCGCGGAAGGGGTTGAGGTTGGCCAGCACGGCGTCGGCCTGGCGGATCAGGTCGAGGTTTGCCTGGTAGATCCAGCGCGCCTGCTCGGCGGGCTCGACGATGCCCTCGGGCACCGAATGATCCAGCGGGTACAGCCCCTGCACGGCGAATTCGGCGCACAGGGCCTTGAGCCGCTCGCCCTGCTCGAAGGCATCGGGGCGGAACACGTCGGGGCCGGCGAGGTACAGCTTGAGCATGGTCAGAGTCCCATGAACGACAGCATCAGGAAGGTGGCGAACAGCACGAAGTGGGTCATGCCTTCGATGGCGTTGGTCTTGCCGTCATGCAGGTTGTAGCCGGCGACCATCAGCGTGATGAACATCATGCCGGTCTGCAGCGGGGTCATCGCCATCTGGATCGGCTGGCCCTTGAACAGCGCCAGGGCCTCGATCACCGGCACGGTGAGGATCACGGTCGACAGTGAGGCGCCCAGGGCGATATTGACCACCGGTTGCATGCGGTTGGCCATGGCCGCGCGCAGGGCGGTGAGGATTTCCGGGCTGGCGGAGATCGCCGCCACCAGCAGTGCCGGCACGATGGGCGGCACGCCGCTGCCTTCCAGGCCGACGTCCAGGGCCTTGGACATCACCTCGGCCAATGCGCCGATCAGCACCACGCCGACCACCAGCAGGCCCATGGACTCCTTGCTGCTGCCGGGGGCCTCGTGGCCTTCGGGGTGTTCGCCGTGGGTGGCGTAGTTGTAGCTGAAGAAGTAACTGTGCTGGCCGGTCTGCATGCGCAGGAACAGCGCGTAAAGCATGACCATGCAGCCGATGGTGAAGAACGAGTAGAGCTTCCACTGCTCGGCCGGGATCAGCTCCGGGACCACCATGGAGATGCCCACGGCGGTGAGAATCATGGTCACGTAGGTCTTGCCCGAGTCGTCGTTGTACGACTGCTCGCCGTGCTTCAACCCGCCGAGCAGCGCGGCCAGGCCGAGGATGCCGTTCATGTCGAGCATCACCGCGGCGTAGATGGTGTCGCGGGCCAGGGTCGGGGAATGGTTGTGGCCCATCATGATCGCCAGGATCACCACCTCAACCAGCACCGCCGCCAGGGTCAGGATCATGGTGCCGTAAGGCTCGCCGACCTTCTCTGCGAGGATTTCGGCGTGGTGCGCCACGCGCAGCGAGACGCCAATGATCACCGCCAGCAGCGCGCTGGCGGTGATCCCCGCGAGCAGCTTGCCGCCGCCCAGCAGGCTGTGCTCCAGCGGATAGACCGCAATGGCCACCAGCAGGGCGAGGAGGAGGAATTTTTCTTCTTTGAGCGCGCGCAGCATCGAGGGGGATGTCCATTCCGTGGGAGGTCGAGTGCGCCATCTTAGGCAATCGCCGCGGGGAATTCATTTGCCCATCGACGTCGGCGTGTCGGATCGGCCATGAAAAAGGCGCCGAAGCGCCTTTTTCCGTGCGGCGACGTTACGACTAGCCGGTGAGGTCCGCTCGGGCTCTTTGCAGCTCCTCGGCGATTTCATTCGCCTCGGCTTGTTTGTCGCGCAGCTTGTTCTGCGCCTTGGTCACTTTCCGGGCATCGCCTTTGGCTTGGGCTTTACGCAGGTCGGCCTGCGCATCCCAGATGTCTTCCTGCTTGTCGCGCAGCTTGTCTTCGAGCTTTTCTACCCAACGCTGCGCACCGCTGTTGCGGTCGGCGGTGCTGTAGTCAAGGCAATAGGCGTTGGTCTTGCTCAGTGCTCTTTTCAGCCCGGCGACACGATGGGGATTGCCATATTGCTGGGCTTTCTGAAGTTGGTATTCCAGTGCAGCGCGCTTGTGCGCGCAATCTGCCGATGCCAATGAGGTGAATCCCGCCGAAACGGCCAGCAGCAGGGAAATCGCGGAGAGTTTCGCGGTGGTCATGGTGACGCTCCTCAAATGATTCAGAGGTGATTTAGGTGTTTCTCCATGACTCGATGTTGGACGTTGGTGCCAGGTTGCGGTACCGCCTGAAGGCCAAGATGTCGCCTGAAACCATCCCGAATTCTGTAGGTTGATTCCTGTATTGCCGCACTCCATTGCAGTCAGCGAAGGCGTGGCCGTGCTATTCGCCGATATTTGCCCTGCGCCGGGCAGGGCTCGTGCGATAATTTTCGCGATTGCCTGAATAACGAGACCTCACCCATGTACGACTGGCTCAATGCCCTGCCCAAGGCCGAACTGCACCTGCACCTGGAAGGTTCGCTGGAGCCTGAGCTGCTCTTCGCACTCGCCGAGCGCAACAAGGTCGCCCTGCCCTGGGGTGACGTCGAGAGCCTGCGCAAGGCCTATGCGTTCAACAACCTGCAGGAGTTCCTCGACCTCTACTACGCCGGTGCGGACGTGCTGCGCACCGAACAGGACTTCTACGACCTGACCTGGGCGTACCTGCAGAAATGCCAGTTGCAGAACGTCATCCACGTCGAGCCCTTCTTCGACCCGCAGACCCACACCGACCGTGGGGTGCCCTTCGAGGTCGTGCTGCGCGGCATCCAGGGCGCGCTGAATGACGGTGAGAAGCAACTGGGCATCAGCCATGGCCTGATCCTCAGCTTCCTGCGCCACCTGTCCGAGGATGAAGCGTTCAAGACCCTCGACCAGGCCATGCCGTTCCGCGATGCCTTCATCGCCGTCGGCCTGGACAGCTCCGAAGTCGGCCACCCGCCTCGCAAGTTCCAGCGCGTGTTCGACCGCGCCCGCAGCGAAGGCTTCCTGACCGTCGCACACGCTGGCGAGGAAGGCCCGCCGGAGTACATCTGGGAAGCCCTGGACCTGCTCAAGATCGAGCGCATCGATCACGGCGTGCGTGCCATCGAGGATGAGCGGCTGATGCAGCGCATCATCGACGAGCAGATCCCGCTGACTGTCTGCCCGCTGTCCAACACCAAGCTGTGCGTGTTCGACCACATGCGCGAGCACAACATCCTCGACATGCTCGAGCGTGGTGTGAAAGTGACGGTGAACTCGGATGACCCGGCGTATTTCGGCGGCTACGTCACCGAGAACTTCCACGCCCTGCACGAGCACCTGGGCATGACCCAGGAGCAAGCCAAGCGGCTGGCGCAGAACAGCCTGGATGCGCGGTTGGTGAAGTAATGAGGTCCGGAGTCGGCCTGTAACACCCTCTCCCTAGCCCTGGCTGCGCGCCCCGCTCCGAAGGGAGAGGGGACTGTTCAGAGTGCTCTGACAGTTCCGAGCTCTCCGGTGAATATCGCTGCTCCCCTTCATGCCATACGGCCCCCTCTCCCTTCAGGGAGAGGGGATCGCCCGTGTTTGGTTCGAATACACCACTCCCTGTCCCTCCCTTTAACGCCTCTGCGGTAGCTCCTGTGCGCGCCGAAGTATCCGAATGCTCTGAACAACTCCCTCTCCCTTCGGAGCGGGGTGCGCAGCCAGGGTTGGGGAGAGGGCATCGCCCAATGCCAGATTCCGAACTGGAAACCCCGTCCCGATCCGTCCCCTCATCTGGCGCCCGCGACCTTTCGTACAACCCCTGCTACCCCTATAAGAACGCCTCTCCCACCGTCACGAGGTAGCAGCATGAACAGGATCGTCGCCATCACCGGCGGTTTCGGCCATCTGGGCAGCGTGGTCGGCCAGGCTTTCGCCGACGCCGGCTGGCAGGTCGCCCTGCTCGACCGTGCCGTCGGGCCGCGTTATCCACAGGCCGGTGCGTTATCCATCGGCGGCATCGACCTCACCGATTCGGCTGCTGCCCGCGCAGCGCTGGACCAGGTCAGCGAGCATTTCGGCGGCCTCGATGCGCTGATCAACGTGGCCGGCGGCTTCCACTGGGAAACCCTGGCCGACGGCGACGTCGACACCTGGGACCTGATGTACCGCATCAACCTGCGCACCGCCGTGGTCTCCAGCCAGGCCGCGCTGGCGCACCTGAAGGCGCGCGGGCATGGGCGCATCCTCAACATCGCCGCCGCGGCCGCCACACGCGCGGCGCTGGGCATGGGCGCCTACGCCGCGTCCAAGGCCGGCGTCATGCGCCTGACCGAAGCGCTGGCGGAAGAGCTGAAGGATGCGCGCATCACCGTCAACGCGCTGATGCCGAGCATCATCGATACCCCGCAGAACCGTGCCGACATGCCCGACGCCGAATTCGACCGCTGGGTGCGGCCGGAGCAGTTGGCGGCGACGCTTTTGTTTCTCGCCTCGGATGCGGCGTCAGCCATTACTGGCGCGTGCATCCCGGTGACCGGGCGCGTCTGACCGCGTGTGGCTTTTCGTAGGAGCGAGCTTGCTCGCGAACGGACTCCCGGCGGCGTCGGTGCAGGAGAGGTTCGCGAGCAAGCTCGCTCCTACCGGGAAAGTCCTTCAGTTGTCGGTAGCCCCGACGCTACGCAGGAAAGCCGCCAGGCAGGGGTTGTCGTTGTGCGGGCTCCAGGCCGCGCCGTACTCCACCTGCGGCGACTGGCCGATGGCGCGGAAGGCCACACCGGGCAGCTGCATGCGCCGCATCGAGTCCGGTACCAGCGACACGCCCAGCCCCTCGGCTACCAGGTTGACGATGGTCTGCTGCAGGTGCGTCTCCATGCGCACCGCTGGGGCGAAGCCATGCTGGCGGCAGCAGTTCATCACCGACTCGTGCAGCGCCGGCGCGGTGGCGGGCGGGAAGGTGATGAAGGGTTCGCCGGCCAGCTTCGTCACGTCCAGTTCTGCGTCCTGCGCCAGGCCATGATCGGCCGGCAGCACTGCGCACAGCGGCTCGCGCTGCAGCGTGCGGTAGAGCCGCTGGCCCGGATCGCGCTCGGGGAAGGTCAGGGCGACGTCCACTTCGCCGCTGTCCAGCGCCGGGCCCAGATCGCGCGGGAGCATCTCGTTGAGCACCAGCTTCACCTCGGGATGGCCGTCGGCGAAGGCCTTCAGCAAGCGCGGCAGTAGCGTCCAGGCGGCAAGCATGGTGAAGCCGATGCGCAGTTCTCCACGCTCCCCACGCGCTGTGGCGCTCGCCGAACGCACAGCGAGGTCGAGGCCGGCGAGCAGTGCGCGCGCGTGCTGCTGGAAGTCGCGGCCGGCGGCGGTCAGCTCCACTGAGCGCGAATGCCGGGCGAACAGCGGCGTGCCCAGCTCCTCTTCCAGCGCGGCGATCTGCCGGCTCAGTGGCGGCTGGGTGATGTGCAGCGCCTCGGCGGCGCGGCCGAAGTGCAGGTGCTCGGCGAGGGCGAGGAAATAGCGCAGTTGGCGGAAGTCGATCATCGATACGGAAAGGGTATGGATTGGTGCTTTAGTAAGCATTGGACGGTATCGATTGGCAACCCTATGCTCGCCTGCCGCTCCCGCTCTCCAGGTTCCCAGTCATGCACACCGTGTTCGCCGTCGTCCTGCCGATCTTCGCGTTGATCCTGGTCGGCTGGCTGTGCCGGCGCACCAACCGCCTCGGCCCGCAGGCGGCGTCGGAAGTGAACAAGCTGGTGGTCTGGCTGTGCCTGCCGGCGCTGCTGTTCAAGGTCACCGCCACCGCGACCTGGGCGGAAATCTGGCAGCCGGGCTTCCTCGCTGCCTTCACCGGCGGTTGCCTGCTGGTGTTTTTCGCCACGCTGGTCTGGCGTCTGCTGCAGGGCCGCCCGCTGCCGGCGGCGAGCATCGACGGGCTCAGCGCCTCCTACGCCAACACCGGCTACATGGGCATCCCGCTGTGCCTGCTGGTGTTCGGCCAGGACGGCCTGGAGCCGGCGCTGATTGCATCCCTGCTGGTGGTCTGCGTGCTGTTCGCCATCTCGGTGGTGTGCATCGAGGTCGGCCTGCAGACCGAGAAGCATATCGGCCGCGCCGTCTGGGTGGTGACCAAGGCGCTGGGCAAGAACCCGCTGGTGGTGTCGCCGATCATCGGCGGGCTTTGGGCGGTGACGGGCATTGGTCTGCCGGCGCCGCTGCTGCACTTCCTCGATATGCTTGCCGCCGCTACCACGCCGTGTGCGCTGGTCTCCCTCGGCCTGTTCCTGGCGCAGCGTCAGGAGGGCGGCGAGCAGGTCGGCGCCTGGCCGCTGGTGATGATCAAGCTGATCGGCCAGCCGCTGCTCACCGGTTTCCTCGCCTACAAGGTCTTTGACCTGCCGCCGTTGTGGGCCGACTCGGCGCTACTGCTCAGCGCGCTGCCCACCGGTACCGGGCCGTTCATGCTCGCCGAGTACTACCAGCGCGAGGCTGCTGTGGTGTCGCGGAGCATTCTGGTGTCTACCCTGGGCTCGCTGGTGACGCTCTCCCTGTGCCTGCTGTGGATTGCCAGATAGCGTGCTCTTCGTAGGAGCGAGCTTGCTCGCGAACCGCCCAGCGCTGGAGCCGCCGAAAATCCGTTCGCGAGCAAGGACTAGGCGTCCCCCTCGCTCCTACAAAAGCGGGCATAAAAAAACGGACCGGCCATCGCGGGGATGGCGGGTCCGTTGCGCAAACGCAGGGGAGCGTCACCGGGGAAAGGTGACGCTCCAGACGCAGCCCCTCAGGCGTATGGCCCGAATTGCGTCAACGTTGCGATCAAGCCGGTTCGGACAGCGCGCCAGTTGCGCGCACGGATGATTGGCGGCGGGAGATCCGGTGGGCGTCGCCCGCCGGTGCCGTGCCCTTGTCGTAGGGCTTGGCCAGCAGCATGTAGAGCAGGCCGGCGCCGAGCACGATCGCCGTGGTGAGGATCATCGAGTAGTTCATGTACCAGGGTGCGTCCGGGGTGCGTGGCCAGACCATGTTGGTGATCGCCGCCACGCCATAGATCAGCGCGGCGACGTTCACCGGCACGCCCCACTTGCCCAGCGTGAACTGGCCACCCGGCGCCCAGCCCTTGGCGCGGGCGATCAGCGCGGCAACGACGATCAGCTGGAACGCGATGTAGATGCCAATCGCGGCGAAGCCGACGATGGTGGCCACCGCATCAGCCATGAACAGACCCAGGCAGACAATGGCTGCCGGCATCACGCCTGCCACCATCAGTGCGACCGCCGGTACGTGGTTGGTGTTGAGCTTCGACAGGGCCTTGCTGCCGACGATCATCTCATCGCGGGCATAGGCGAACAGCAGGCGGCTGGCGGCAGCTTGCAGGCTCAGTACGCAGGACACGAACGACACCATCACCACTGCCATCACCAGCTTCGAACCCACCGGGCCGAAGGCATTGGCCAGGATGGTAGTGACCGGATCGGTGTCTTCGCCGTTGATCACGCGCTGGATATCCGGCACCGAGAGGATCAGCGCCAGGCAGGCGAACATCGCCGCCGCACCGCCGATGTAGATGGTCATGCGCATGGTCTTGGGGATCATCTTGCCGGGGTTCGGGGTTTCCTCGGCGACGTCACCGCAGGCCTCGAAGCCGTAGTACTGGAACAGCCCCGCCAGGGATGCGGCGAGGAAGGCCGGCCAGTAGCTGCCGTCGACCTTGATGTCGAAGGTGTTGAACAGCACGCTGAAATCGTTGTGACGCTCGAAGATCAGCAGGTAGCCGCCGACCAGCAGCGCACCGCCCAGTTCGCAGATGAAGCCGAACATGGCGACGCGGGCCAGCAGTTTGGTGCCGGACAGGTTGAGCACGGTGGACAGGGCGATCAGGCCCAGGGCGATGCCGATGGCGGCGTTGCCGTGCATCTCGAAGCCGAGCATGGCGGCCATGTACGGGCTGGCGCCCACGGCGATGCCGGCGATGGAGGTACACAGCGCCCAGGCATACACCCAGCCGACCATCCACGCCCAGCGCTTGCCCACCAGGCGACGCGCCCAGGGGTAGACGCCCCCGGAGATGGGGAATTGCGAGACCACTTCGCAGAACACCAGGCACACCAGCAGTTGGCCCAGGCCGATCAGCAGGTAGGTCCAGAACATCGGCGGACCACCCGCGGCCAGGCACAGGCCGAACAGGGTGTAGACGCCGACGACCGGCGACAGATAGGTGAAGCCCAGGGAGAAGTTCTCCCACAGGCCCATGCTGCGTTCGAAGTTGGAGCTGTAGCCGAGGGCAGCGAGCTGCTCGGCGTCATGATCGGTAGCGCCAGCGGCACGCTTGGCAGGGGACCCACTCATCGTTGTTTCCTCTCAGGGGGTTGATGGGCAGAAGGCAATCGGCCGGCGGGCCTCACGACGCCCGCCGGTTCCCTTTTCGGGTGTGTTTCTTATGGGTAAAAAGTGACGGTCACTGGCCGTCATCGAACTGCGAGAGCCACTCCACGGCTTGCCGGTGGTAGCGGGTGAAGCCCTTGTAGTCGACCAACTGCTGGTCGAGGGACTTGAGCACGCGGTGCATGCGCTTGGCCCACGCCGGGTTGGTGGCGATGTCTTCCAGGCTCAGCAGGTAGGTGCGGATCGGGAACACGATGGCGTTGCTGCGCGGCAGACGGTGCAGCGGTTGCAGTTCGATGCGCAAGTAGACCTTTTTCCCGGCGTTCTCGGCGGTCACCGTGGTGCGGTCCGGCGCCCACTCGGGCAGGGACTCGGCAGAGACATCCAGGCGCGGGTTGACGGTCAGCGACCAGTTCAGGCGACGCACCGGGTGGCCGTTGCGCAGGCGCAGGAGGAACTTCAGCGCGCGGTCGAGCATGCCGGTTTCCTTCACCAGCGGCACCGGGCCGTGGAACTCGTGCCAGGCCATGCCCAGGTTGAAGCGCAGCGAATAGTCGGCGCGCTGGGTGGCGATGCCCGCGCCCCAGTACAGGGTGCCGTCGCGCTCTTCCTGCAGGACCCAGTCGCCCTGGGCCTGGCGGGTGACGTACTCCATCGGTTCAAAGGGCAGGGTCGACGGATCACCGAATGTGAAGGTGTCGTCGATGTTCAGCAGCTTGTTGGTCCAGTGCCAGCGGGTGCCGTCCTTCTCCAGGGAGAAGTACTCCGGGTAGTCCTTGGCGTAGGACTCCATGATCAGCTCGAGCAGGTCCCACTGCGCCTCCATCATGTGCGGCGCGGAGACGTAGTGCATGCCCGGGTCCTTCTCCAGGGTGATCGCACGGTCGCGGCACTCGCTGATGTAGTGCTCGTCGATGTCGAACACCGCGCGGAAGGCATCGTTGCCTACGCTGACGTGCGGCTCCAGGTTCATCGAGTACATGTACTCGTCGTCCGGGAAGGGCCAGGGCGCGCGGTCGATGCAGGCCTGGCTGTTGGCGTAGGTGTAGTCGTCGCGGTAGGTTTCGTCGGGGCGGAATTGGATGGTCATGGTCGTTCTCCGGCTCAGCAGTCGATGACCAGCCGCGAGCACTTGGCACGCGACACGCAGGGCATGATTTTCTTGTTGGCGGCCTTGTCCTCGTCGGACAGCCAGTCGTCGGTGTGGAGGATTTCGCCATCCAGTTCGAGGACGTTGGTCTCGCACATGCCGCAGGCGCCGCCGCGGCACAGGTACGGGATTTCATGGCCGGCGGCCTCGGCGGCTTCCAGCAGGCTCTGGTCAGGCGAAACCTGGATGGTCGCGCCGCTGCGCGCCAGGGTGACCTGGAACGCCTCGCCGACGCTGCCCTGTTCGAGGAAGCGTTCGTAGTGGATGTGGCTGTCGGTCCAGCCGTGGGCGTGGGCGGCGGAGAGGGTCGCCTGGATCATGCCCTCGGGGCCGCAGACGTAGACGTCGCTGCCCAGCGGTCGGTCGGCCAGCACTTCGGCAATGTTCAGGCGCTCGCCGCGGTCGTCGCGGTAGAGGTGCACGGCATCGCCGTATTCGCGTAGCAGCTCTTCACCCAGGCGCGCATGGGCATCGCCGCGCACCGCCAGGTGCACTTCGAAGGGCGTGCCGCGCAGGCGCAGTTCGGCCAGTTGCGAGCACACCGGGGTGATGCCCACGCCGCCGGCGATGAACAGGTGCAGGCGCGCGTGCTTGCTCAGCGGGAACAGGTTCACCGGGCGGAGGATTTCCAGCTCGTCGCCTTCCTGCACCACGTCGTGCATGTGTTTCGAGCCGCCACGGCCTTCTTCTACGCGGCGTACGGCGATCTGGTAGGCGCTGGCGTCGTAGGGCGAGCTCATCAGTGAGTAGGCGTTGCGGTAGGTGCCGGCCGCGTGGGGCATCAGCACCACGACGTTGCTGCCGCCGGAGAAGGGCGTCAGGTGCGCGCCGTCGGTGGAGGCCAGGGTGAAGCGCTTGATCTCCGGGGTCACCTGCTCGATATGGGTAACGCGGACATTCAGGGTTCCGTTGGACTGGCTCATGTGTCGAGCTCCTCGGCTTCGGGCAGTTCGCCGGGGACTTCGGCGTCAGCCTTCACGGCCTGGAAGGCGGCGAGGCGGCGGGAGTAGTGGTCGCGGACCACCAGGGTGCGGGCGCAGTGCGGGCAGTCGAAAACGCGCTGGGTGACGTTCTCGGTGTAGCCGTCGCAATGCACGCACCAGACACGGCGCACGAAGGACCCGGCGTGCTCGCGCAGCACTTCGTCCTTGTTCAGGTTGATCGCGTCGGCGGCCTGCATGGCGGTGCCGATGAAGCTCTCGGAACCGGCCAGGTACAGGCGGGTACCCATGCGCGACTGCCCCAGCAGGGCGTGCAGGTCATCGACCAGCGCGCGGTTGCTCGGGTAGATCGACAATTCGACATCAGTGATGTCGCGCAGCGCGGCGAGGTGATCCTGGCCGGAGAAGGATTCGCTGGAATACAGCACGCGGATGGGCGCGGTGCGCGGCATTTCGGCGAGCAGGCGGAGCATGGCGCCGCCGCCGCTGCCCTGGCCGGCGATGATGTGGTGGTTGCCACCGGCGAGCGGGCGCAACTGGTCGTAGACCGGCCGGCTCTTGATACCTGTGATGAGCATTATTCTTGTGCCTCCAGAACTGCCGGCGCTCTGTGGTGAGAACGCCGACGCGATTCGAGGACCCGTGCACGGTCACGGGTCGAAGAAGACAGGGCACAGACTGTGCCAAATAGTTAAGTAATTGAAATTTAAAGGAAAAATAAAAATACGAGATCGGGGGTGTAAGCAGAAATGACAACGCCTGTAGGCAGGCTTGCAGCGGTGGATTGTCGCAGGGGATTTCTCTCGGGTGCGGGAACCCCCGGTGACCAATCGGTCTCGCACCGGGAGGTGGGTCTCGGGTAGGAGCGGACTTTGTCCGCGATCGATTGCCGGCTGCTCGGAGCCGGCCTGTTGCACATCGCGGACAGAGTCCGCTCCTACGAAGGCTCTTCGGGGCGCGTCAGTCGTCGCGCTGCAGCTTGCGGATCAGCGTACCGACATCGATGCCCAGGTGGATCGCCGCCTTGCGCTTGCTGCCGCACAGGCGCACCGCGCGCAGGATGACCTGGCGTTCGTAGCGCTGCACCTGGGCCTTGAGCGGCTGGTCGTCGATGGTCGCAGCCGGATCGTCGGCGGCGATGGGGCTGCCGGCCGGCGGTGCGCCGAGCAGTTCCGGCGGCAGGTGCAGTTCTTCCGCCACATCGTCGGCCAGCACGGCGAGGCGCTCGAAGATGTTCACCAGCTCGCGGATGTTGCCGGGGTAGTCGTAGCCCAGCAGGCGCTCGCGGCAGCCCGAGGCGAGCCGCAGCGGCGGCTGGCGGTCGCGGTTGATGCGCGCTAGGAGGATATCCATCAGCACCGGCAGGTCGTCACGGTGGGCGCGCAGCGGCGGGATTTCCACCGGCAGGACGGCCAGGCGGTAGTAGAGGTCGGCGCGGAATTCGCCGGCTGCCACCTGGGCGCGCAAATCCTTGTTGGTGGCGGCGATCACCTGCACCTGGACCTGTTTCGACAATGGCGAGCCCACCGGCTGGATGGTGCCGTCTTCGAGGAACTTGAGCAGCTTGGCCTGCACTTGCAGCGGGATCTCGCCGATCTCGTCGAGGAACAGCGTGCCGCCCGAAGCGCTCTCTATGTAGCCGCGCTTGCCAGACTGCAGCGCGCCGGTGAAGGCGCCACGCTCGTAGCCGAACATCTCCGATTCGAACAGGGTTTCCGGGATGCTTGCGCAGTTCACGTCGATGAAGGGCCGGTCGCCCCAGCCGGCGGCGCGGTGGATGTGCCGGGCGATGGCGGTCTTGCCCACGCCGGGCTCGCCGAGCAGCAGCAGGCGCGCGCGGCGACGGAAGGCGCGCACGCCCATGTCGGCGATGGAGGAGAGCAGCGGCGACATGTGCAGGGCGTTGTCCTGCGGGTCGCCCAGGCCCTGCAGGTCGGTGGTCGAGGCGCGCCCGGAAGGGCTGCGCAGGCTGCCCGCCGTGCCCGGCTCGTACTCGCGCTGGATCAGCAGGCTGTAGGGCTTCTCGTAGGCGCCGGTGGGTACCGCCTGGGCGCGGGTGAGGAACACCCGGCCATCGCGCGAGCGGGTCAGCGCGCTCTTGCCACCACGGCGCAGGGCCTGCTGGAAGTCGTCGAACTGCAGCGCCGAGCGCTGGAAGAAGTCCACGTCCGGCAGGCCCAGCACGTCGACGCGGGTGACGCGGTTGACGCGCTCCGCCGCGAGGTTGATGAAGCGCACCCGCGAGTCGCCGTCGCAGACGATCAGCGCCTCGCTGAAACTGTCGAGCAGGGCATGCAGCGCTGGCGTCTCCAGCAGCGCCGAGAGCATCTCCCCCGACGCGCTGACCGACGAGCGCATGCCCATGCGCAGCGGCGCAAAGAAGCCTTCTTCGCTCATGCTTCTTTGCTCATGGATGGAGCTCCGTCGCCTTGTTCGCCAAGCGCAGCACGAAGACGCGCCAGGCCACGCCCTCGCGGATGAGGATGCGCGAGCAGTGGCTGTTGAAGGACTGGTAGTTGCCGAACTGGTCGGGCAGGTCGAGCACCTGCCAGGTGCGTTCGGGCAAGGGCATGCGGTTCAGCGTCGAGGCCAGCCCGGCCGCACGGGTGATGCCGAAGGTTTGCTCGAAGGCAGCGTTGCGCCATTGCGGCTGGGCGGCTTCGTCGATCACCAGCACGGCGTCGGGCACGGCGTCGAATACGCGGCGCAGCGCCTCGATGCGTTGCTCGGCGTCGTGCTGCATGCGCAGTTCCTGGCTGACGTCGCGCAGGCTGCCCCACATGCGCAGCATGCGACCGTTGTGGATGCTGGCGCGCACGTCGTTCTCCACGTAGGCCGGCGAGCCGTCATGGCGACGGTCCACCGACAGTGCGCCATCGACGTGGAACTCCGCTTCGATCAGGCGCCGCACGAACTCTTCGTTGGCCGGGCTGCGTGGCCAATACAGGCGCACCGGCTGCTCGCTGAAGTCGACGTCGGCGGGCATCTCGTAGATGTTGGCCATGGCGCGGTTGCACATGCGCCAGTAGGAGCGGTTTTCGAACACCTGGCGGACGATCTCGTCGGGTGTCTCACGCACGTCCACCGACTCGGCGAACTCGATGCACCAGTAGGCCACCCGCGCGCTGAAGAGCATCTGGCTCATCACTTCGTTGGCGCTCTGCAGCTCGCCCAGGCGGCGGCTGACCGGGCCCAGCGGCATCTTCACCAGATGCAGGCGCGCCGGCTCACCGTCGCGCCATTGCAGCACGCCGCTGGCGAGCACCGGCAGCAGGCCGCCGTTGTGGCGGATCAGGGTCAGCTCCAGGTCCTGCACGCGCTCATCGGCCGGTGGGCTGGCGAACAACTGCAACAGCGCGTTCAGCGAGTCGGCGGTGTAGATCAGCTCGGCGCCCTGGCCGTCCAGGGATCCCGGTGCATAGCCGAGCTGGTCTGTCTGCTCGGCGGAGACCTCGATGAAGCGTCCCTGGGACGTCAGGCTGTCGGACAGCAACAGGCCCCTGTCCAGCAGCAGTTTTAGCGGGTCCATTTTTCCCTCCAAGGCAGATCTCCAAGGCAATTTCCCAACACGGCGGCGTGGCCGCCAAGCGGCCAGAGGAATGAGCAAGGCATGTTGCATGCCAGCCTGAAACGCCCAGGCACCGTGGGGTGGCGCAGAGGGGTGTGTGCAAAATCGCAGCACTGCGGGCAATCGCGCAGCGCAGATCGCAGAGTATCCGCTGCATGGCTGCAGCGGTGCGCCGGGCGATGGAAGGCGCTCGATTTCCTGCTCAGTGCTGGCCAGTTGATAGCTTTTGAGTTCGTTTGAGGTGCTGGCGCTGCTAGGATGCGCGCGCGTTTCGTTGCAGAAGCGCCCGTCCCAGAGCCCGTTCTCTACAAGAGGCCCCCATGCGCAAGCACCGTCGTTTGACCTTCCGCCACATCGGCCAGATCAACGTGACCAACCGCCTGAGCGGCGACCCCATGGGGGTGGTCCTGGACGTCTCGATGGGAGGCCTGCGGCTGGTGACGGAGGAGCCACTGGCGCCGGGTAGCTGTTACGACATGCGGCTGGAGATTCCGGTGCGCGAGGATCACACGCGCTCGGTGGACATCACTGCCATCTGCCAGTGGTCGAAGAAGGACGCCAAGAATGCGCGCTTCGAACAGGGCTTCAAGCTGGATCGGCCGAGTGCGGCGTTTACCGAGCTGGTGACGTCGATGTCGGTGAGTTTCAACCGCAGTCTGTTGGGGCGGGCGCGGTTGTCGTGATGGGGGTTGTCCTGGGTGCGGTCTGTTGCACCCTCTCCCCAGCCCTCTCCCTGAAGGGAGAGGGAGCCATTCGGCATGCTGGGGTTGTTTCGGAGTCAGCCGGCGTGCGTTGAATCTTCAGCCCAGCCGGGACAGTCCCCTCTTCCTTCAGGGAGAGGGTTAGGGAGAGGGCAGCCCCAACTCCCGAATCTCTCGAAAACGCCTTACCCCAGCGTCCCCAGAATCTGCACCCCCACCCGCTCCGGAATCTCGTTCTGCGACAGCACGTGCAACCCCGGGCTGAACACCCGCGCATAACGTGCCAGCAGCGGCCGCAGCTGCGGCATCACGGTGAGGATCGGCGGGTGGCCTTCCTTGCGCAGCTTTTCCTTCACCACCGGCATGCTGTGCTGCAACTGGTTGAGCAGGCTGGGCTCCACCGGGATGTTGTCCAGGCTCACCGGGCCGGCCTGCTGGGCGATGCTCAGGGCGCCGAGCAGGGTGTTTTCCAAAGCATTCTCCAGCACGAACACGCTCAGCTCCGGGCGGTCGCCGGCAATCGACGACACGATGCTGCGGCGCAGCGCATAGCGCACGTCGGAGGCCAGCAGCACCGGGTCCTTGGTGGTCTCGCTGCCTTCGAGCAGGGCACTGGCGATGGTGACGATATCCTTGAGCGCGACCTCTTCCTGGAGCAACTGGCGGAACACCCGATGCTGCTGTGAATAGGTGAGCTGCGCCTTCAGCGATTCGGCCAGCTTGGGCGCCTGCAGGGTCAGGCGTTGCATCAGGTGCTCGACGTCGTCGTGCTTGAAGATGTCCGGCAGGTGCTCGCGCACCACCTTGTTCAGGTGCGTGGCGACCACGCTGGCGCAGTCGATCACCTGGTAGCCCAGGTTCAGCGCGCGGGACTTGTCCGCCGGCAGAATCCACACCACCTGCATGCGGTACGCCGGGTCGACGCCGAGGATGCCGTCGATCTCGCCATAGAGCTCCGGCGAGGGAATCGCCATCAGCCGGTCGGCGTGGATTTCCGCGCCGTCGATGCGCTCGCCGTTGATGTGGATGGCGTACTGCGAGGCTTTCAGGCGCAGGCTGTCGCGGATCTGCACTTCCGGCAGGAGGAAACCGAGGTTCTCCGAGAGCGTCTGGCGTACCCCGCGAATCCTCTGCGGCAGCGGCGCGCCGCTGGCTTCGTTGACCAGGCTGACCAGCTTGTAGCCCAGCGAGATCGACAGGCGCTCCACCAGTGGGATGTCTTCCCAGCCCAACTGCTGGGCGCGCTCCTGGTCCATGGCGTGCGTCAGCGCCTGGGTCTGCTCCAGGGTCTGCGCTTCGATCGGCGGGCCGGCCAGCGACAGGCGCCAGGCGATGAAGGCCACCAGCGCGGCGAAGGCGAAGAACGCCATGTGCGGCATGCCCGGCACCAGGCCGAGCACGACCAGGATGCCGGCGACGGTATAGAGCAGCGACGGCGAGGCCAGCATCTGCTTGCGCACCAGGCTGGTGATTTCCGCCGATTCGTTGACCCGTGTGACGATGATCGCCGCCGCAGTGGACAGCAGCAGCGCCGGAATCTGCGCCACCAGGCCGTCGCCGATGGTCAGCAGGGCGTAGCGCTGGAAGGCCGCACCGGCGGGCAGGTCATAGACGAACACGCCGATGGCCAGGCCGCCGAACAGGTTGATCAGCAGGATCAGGATACCGGCGATGGCGTCGCCGCGGACGAACTTCGAGGCGCCGTCCATCGCGCCGTAGAAGTCGGCTTCCTTGGCCACTTCCGAGCGCCGGCGCTTGGCTTCGTTCTGGTCGATCAGGCCGGCGTTGAGGTCGGCGTCGATGGCCATCTGCTTGCCGGGCAGGGCGTCCAGGGTAAAGCGCGCAGTCACCTCGGAGATGCGCTCGCCACCCTTGGTGATGACCATGAAGTTGATGATCATCAGGATCACGAAGACGATCAGGCCGACGATGAAGTTGCCGCCGATCACCACGTGGCCGAAGGCTTCGATCACCTTGCCCGCTGCGCCGGTGCCGGTGTGGCCGTCGAGCAGCACCACGCGGGTGGAGGCGACGTTCAGGGTCAGGCGCAGCAGCGTGGTGACCAGGATCACCGTGGGCAGCAGCGAGAAGTCCAGCGGACTCTTCGATGACACGCTGACCAGCAGCACCAGGATCGCCACGACGATGTTGAAGGTGAACAGGGCGTCCAGCACCAGTGGCGGCAGCGGCAGGATGATCATCGAGAGGATCGACAGGATGATCAGCGGGATGCCGATGCGGCCGCTCTGGAAGGTCGGCAATAGTGACTGCAGTAGGCGCATGGTCAGACTCTGTTCAGCAGTTCTTCGGGAATGGGGACGTTGCGTATCAGCTCCGGGCGTTCACGGCGCCCGGAGCGCCAGGCCTTGAGCTGGAGGATGTAGGTGAGGACGTGGGCCACGGCCTTGTACAGCTGCGCAGGAATCTGCTGGTTCACCTGGGTGGTGGCGTAGATGGCGCGGGCCAGCGGCGGCAGTTCGAGCACTTCCAGATCGTGAGCCTTGGCCATCTTGCGGATGTACAGCGCGGTCTCGTCCAGGCCCTTGGCGACCACGTAGGGCGCCTGGGCCTTCTTCGGGTCGTAGCGCAGCGCCACGGCGAAGTGCACCGGGTTGACGATCACCACATCGGCGGTCTTGATCGTCTTGCTGATCTGCCGGTGCACCAGCTGGCGCTGTAACTGGCGGATGCGCGCCTTCACTTCCGGGCGGCCTTCCTGGTTCTTGTGTTCTTCCTTGCGCTCCTGCTTGGTCATGCGCAGCTTCTTCTTGAAGAAGAAGTACTGGATCGGGATGTCGATGACCGAGAACAGGATGAACACCACCAGCAGAGAAAGCGTGATGTCGTAGAAGGTGCCGAAGGCCGTGGCGATGGCCGTGCGCACGTCGCCGCGCTGCAAGGCGAGCAGGCCGGGCAGGGCACCGTGCAACTGGTCGAGGGCGACGGCAATCAGCACGGCGATCTTCAGCAGCGACTTGGCCAGCTCGGTCCAGTTCTGCAGCGAGAAGATGCGACCCAGCCCGGTGATGGGGTTGAGCTTGGAGAACTTGGGCATGAAGTTCTTGCTGGAGAAGATCCAGCCGCCGGGGATCATCGAGAACAGCACCACCAGCAGCGGCGTGACCAGCAACGGCAGCAGTGTGGTGATGAACAGCACCAGGTGATGACCGAGCACCAGCGGCAGGTCGTTCAGGCCGATCTCGCTGTTGCGCAGATCGATGAAGGACAGCGCGAAGCCTTGCTTCAGGCCGTGGTAGAAATGCTCCACGCAGAATTTCAGGGCGATGAGCGTGGCCAGCAACGAGAGCGTGGTGGAGAGGTCCTTGGAGCGGCTGACCTGGCCATCCTCGCGGCTCTTCCTGAGCTTCTGCTGGGAGGCCTCTTCCGTCTTTTCCTGGGCGCTGTGCTGGTCAGCCATGGCGCCCCTCGCGGAAGATCACGCCGATGGCGTCGAGCAACTGGCGGGTGAGCTTCAGATAGTTCTCGGGGATGTCCGGCAGGGTCAGCCAGATGCACGCAAGGCCCGCCAGGATCGCCATGGGAAAGCCCAGGGAGAACAGGTTGAGCGCTGGCGAGATGCGGTTGAGCAGACCGAAGCAGAACTGCACCAGGGTCATGCAGAACACCACCGGCAAGGTGATCAGCACGGCGGCGGAGAACACCCAGGCGAGGCTGCCGACCACCGATTCCAGCCCCAGGTAATGCAGCCCGCTGCCCACCGGCCAGTAGACGAAGCTCTGGTAGAGGATGCTCACCACCAGCAGGTGGCCGTCGATGGAGAGGAACAGGAACACCAGCAGGATGAAGTACAGCTGGTAGAGGATCGAGGACGACGACACGCCGTTCATGGGGTCGTTGTAGACGGCCATGCTCAGGCCCAGCTGGGTGGAGATCACGTCACCCACCAGGGTGAAAACGGTGAACACCAGCATCAGCGAAAGCCCGAGCATCAGGCCGAAGGCAATCTGTTCCAGCGCTACCAGCAGGCCCTGTGCGGACAGCGGGTCGATGGCCGGTGGGCGCGGCAGCGCGGCGCCGAGGGCGACGGTCAGGGCCAGGCCGAGGAGGATGCGCAGGCGCATGGGGATTGCCTTGTGGCTGAAGATCGGCGCCAGGGCGAACACCGCCATGATCCGGCAGAAGGGCCACCACCAGGCCTGCAGCGTTTGCAGGTAGTCGAAGGCCTGCAGGAAGGATGCGCCTTGTTGCATGGCATCAGCCGACCAGGCGGCCTGCCTGGTGGAACGACTCGATGAACAGCTCGGACAGGGTGCGCAGGATCCAGTGGCCGGCGAACACCAGCATCCCCAAGGTGATCAGCAGGCGCGGCAGGAAGCTGAGCATCTGCTCGTTGATCTGCGTGGCGGCCTGGAAAATGCTCACCAGCAGGCCACCGATCAGGCTCGGCACGATCAGCACGCAGACGATCAGCGCAGTGATGTGCACGGCGTTGGAAACGATGTCGACGGCGCTTTCCGGAGTGAGCATCTGTAGTGTTCCGTCAGGACCGCTAGAACGGCTGCACGCTGCTGGTCAGCGTGCCCATCATCAGGGCCCAGCCGTCCACCAGCACGAAGATCATCAGCTTGAACGGCAGCGAGATCATCATCGGCGAGAGCATCATCATGCCCATCGCCATCAGTACGCTGGCCACCACCAGGTCGATCACCAGGAACGGGATGAAGATCATGAAGCCCAGCTGGAAGGCGGTTTTCAGCTCGCTGAGCACGAAGGACGGCAGCAGCAGGGAGAAGTCCAGGTCTTCCAGTTTTTCCGGCACCGTCTCGCCGGCCAGGCTGACCATGGTCTCCAGCGAGGTGCGGTTGGTCTGCGCCAGCATGAAGCGGCTCAGGGTCTGCTTGGCGCGGCCCATGCCGTCTTCCAGGCTGATCTGGTCGGCCTCGAAGGGTTGGTAGGCGTTGGCGTAGATGTCCTGCCAGACCGGGCGCATCACCAGCAGCGTCATGATCAGCGCGATACCCACCAGCACGTTGTTCGGCGGGCTCTGCTGCAGGCCGATGGCCTGGCGCAGGATGGCCAGCACGATGACGAAACGGGTGAAGCAGGTCATCAGCATGAGCATGGCCGGGAGGAAGCCCAGCAGGGTCATGACGATGAGAATCTGCAGCTTGACGCTGAAGGCCTGGCCGTCCGCCGTGTCGTGCAGGTTGAACAGCGTGACCTCGCCGCCGGCCGCCTGTGCGTAGAGCGGGCAGAGCGCGGCGACGAGCAGGCCAAGCGCGGCCAGCGATCTGCCTGTCAGGGAGCGGCGCAACATCATCAGGCAGTCAGGGCGTCGAGGCTGGCGCCGCACAGTTCCAGCACGCGCAGGCCGTAATTGCCGTTCATCACCACCACTTCGGCCTTGGCGAACAGCGCACCGTTGACCTTCACGTCCAGCGGTTCGCCGGCGAGCTTGTCGAGGATGATCACGCTGTTGGCATCGACGTCCATCAACTCCTTCAGCGAGATTTCCACCGAGGCGACTTCAAGGGTGACGTTCACCGGAATCTTGCCGAAGAAAGCCAGGTCCTGCTGCGGCAGCGACGCGCGCACGGGTTCGGCGGGGATGTCGGTGACGTCCTGGGTGAGGCCCAGGTCGCCGTCGTTGATCAGCGACTCGAACTCGGAGTCGGAGAGAGAACCGGTCATGGGTTTTTCACGCTTTCCAGGGAGGAGAGGAAGAGGGTGCCGTCGTCTTCGAAGATGGCGCCGCGGAACAGCTTCTGCTGGTTGACCCGCACTTCGACGCGCTCCAGCGGGCGGATGGTCAGCACATCGCCCGGCTCAAGGGCCAAAACCTGCGACAGCGGCAGGCGCGCGGCGGCGACCACGCAATCCAGGCGCAGCGGCAGGTGCTTGATGTGTTCCACCGGGTTGCCGGTGAGGCGCGGTGGCGGCGGGCCGGCGAGGCGGCGGGTCAGTTCGTCCGCCAGCGGGTTGTCCAGGTAGAGGTAGAGCGAGGAGCGTTGGCCGGTCAGGTGGCTGACGTAGCTGAACTCGGCGACATACTCCCACTGCACCTCTTCGTAGGTGGGGTCGATCTGCTGCAGGCGGCCGACCGATTCGCCCATCAGCAGGGCGCGGCCGAACAGGTCCACCACGTCCAGGCCGAGGCGATCGAGCATGCGCTGCTCGGAGCTGCTGATCGGCGGCGTGTCGCGATTGGCGACCACGGTGCCGCCGTAATAGCACTCGATGACTTCGGTGAGCAGGGCACGGTCCATGGCGAAACCGAACTTGCCCAGGGGCGAATCGAATAAACATTCCAGTTCACGGGGAAGTTCCTCGTGAATGGTCAGGTTGTCCAGTTCGAGATTGATTCGATAATGCCGCAGGAAATAGTCGCTGATGATTCGCGGATATTTTCCGGAGATCTCTTTGATGTACTGCGGGATCTTGTGATAATGCCGGCCGAGTTTCTGCGGTTTCAGTCGAATCAGACTATCGGCGGGCACGCCATGGTGGACTTTTGATTTACCAGTCATGCTCAGCGTCGTACTTCCAGGTTCGATCTGCCATCTGCCCAAGGACACGGGAGGTGTCATGACCGCCGGGATCGGCTGATCGTTGCTCGCGGCATGCTCTGTCTGTCAGAGGGCCCGTGTCTTCTGCGTCACAGGCTGCTGACGTGGCGCAATGATAGCGATCTGAGGTCGTCCGATTAAATCAATAGATATCAAATGCTGTTTTTGACGGAACTTTTTGTCTATTGATTTAAATTAATCGGCGGGAAGCTATGGCGTAGTGCTGGCACTTGTTAGTGTGGGTGAGTTAGTTACAGGTTGCAGCGATTCGCATATGACGAAGTTGTTGCAATGCCACCCGTGAGATACCCGTTCTGTTAAGAAGTTCCGCAGTCGCCGATATAGGTTTCGGCTGATGCTGGCGTTGAGCGACGACAAGGGTTTTCGAACGCACTAGCGAATGGAAAGTTGCGGTGAACAGTTTAAGCCAGTCGATCGATCAATTATGTGAAACGCTGCTCGAAGAGCGGCCTGCGCAGAAAAAAGTTGCGATCATCGGGCCGTCCTCGGACGCCGCTCACGCTCTCCTTTTGCAGACGCTGCTGGCTGAAGGCTGTCGCGTCGAGCGCTTCTCCGGCTTCGCCGAACTGGCCCGTGCACGTAGCGACGCTTCCCTGCTATTCATCCTTGCTGGTGCCTTCCCCGCCCCTGACCTTTATGCACAGGTCGGCGCGCTGCTCAGCGATGGTCGCGAGCGCGATGTAGTGCCCATCGTCGGCTATGAAGAGCAGGACAAGGCCGCCACCCTGCTCGACCTGGGCTGCGTCGACTACCTGTTGTCGCCCTTCGGCGCTGGCCAGCTGGCCGCGTTGCTGCGTCGCCAGGAAGCTTCCAGCGCCGCCCAGGAACTGTTCGTTTCGCGCTCCCAGGCTGGCCGCCGCCTGCTGGCCATGGCGCAACGCGTCGCGCAGACCCGCGCGCCGATCCTCATCAGCGGCGAAACCGGCACCGGCAAGGAGCTGCTGGCCCGTTATATCCACGGCATCGCCAGCCCGGACGCGCCTTTTATTGCGGTGAACTGCGCGGCGATCCCCGAGGCGATGCTCGAATCCATCCTCTTCGGCCACGAACGCGGCGCCTTCACCGGCGCGGTGAATGCCCAGCCGGGCAAGTTCGAACTGGCCAACGGCGGCACCCTGCTGCTGGACGAGATCGGCGAGCTGCCGCTGGCCCTGCAGGCCAAGCTGCTGCGCGTGCTGCAGGAGCAGCGCGTGGAGCGCCTGGGCGGGCGCCGCGAGATCGAACTGGACGTACGCATCATCGCCGCCACCAACCGTGACCTGCAGGCCGAGGTCAGCGAGGGCCGCTTCCGCGCCGACCTGATGTTCCGCCTCGACGTGCTGCCGCTGCACATCTCGCCCCTGCGCGAGCGCAAGGAAGATGTACTGCCGCTGGCGCGCCGTTTCATCCGCCAGTACGCCCCGCAGGACGCCGAACAAGACCTGCTCACCGAGTCCGCCAGCCGCGCGCTGCTGCAGCACGACTGGCCGGGCAACGTGCGCGAGCTGGAGAACACCCTGCAGCGCGCGCTGGTGCTGCGCAACGGCCTGTTCATCCAGCCCCGCGACCTCGGCCTGGCCGCGCCGGATGCGCCCATGGCCACCGTTGCCGCGGTGATCCCGCTGGCGGCTGAAGGCGGCCGCGCCGCGCTGCGCGCCAGCGGCAAGCTCGCCGAATACCAGCACGTGATCGACACCATCCGCCGATTCGGCGGGCACAAGACCAAGGCCGCCGAGAGCCTGGGCATGACCACCCGCGCGCTGCGCTACCGACTCAACGCGATGCGCGAGCAGGGCGTGCAGGTGCAGTTCTGATTTCGTTTCCCAGGGGAGCCCTTCCATGAGTTCGATCATGCAGGTACAGCAGGACATGCTGGACCGGATGAACCGTTACGCCGATCTGGCCAGCGGGCCGGCTGTGCGGCCTGCTGCGCAGCTCGCCACGCAGCTCGACGAGAGTGCGCCGGCGCAGGGTATCGGCGCCAGCTTCGAGCAGGCGCTGCGCTCGGTGGACGCCGAACAGCACCAGTCCAGCGCCGCCATGGCCGCGGTGGACAGCGGCCAGAGCGACGACCTGGTCGGCGCCATGATCCAGAGCCAGAAGGCCAGCGTGTCGTTCTCCGCGCTGCTGCAGGTGCGCAACAAGCTCACCGGCGCCTTCGACGAAATCATCCGCATGCCGCTGTAAGGACTGACAGTGCTGCAGAAATTCAAAGGGCGCCTGCCGCTCGACAAACTCAAGCTCGACCCGCGCCTGGGGCTGCTCGGCATTGCCCTGGGTGCCGCGCTGCTGGCTGCTGCCGTGGTCTTCTACCTGTGGCGCGACCAGGGTGCCTACCGCCCGCTGTACGGCGCAGGCGAGGCTTACCCGGCTGCCGACGTGATGCAGGTGCTGGACGCCGAAGCCTTCGACTATCGCCTGCACCCGCAGAGCGGCCAGGTGCTGGTACGCGAGGAAGACCTGGCGCGCGCACGCATGTTGCTGGCAGCCAAGGGCGTGAAAGTGTCCATGCCGGCCGGCTACGAACTGTTCGACAAGGATGAGCCGCTGGGCACCAGCCACTTCCTCCAGGACGTTCGCTTGAAGCGCAGCCTGGAAGGCGAGCTGGCGCGCACCATCATGGGTCTGAAGGGCATCGAGCAGGCGCGCGTGCACGTCGCCCGGGAAGACAGCAACTCCTTCGTGGTCGGCCGGCGTGACCCGGCCAAGGCCTCGGTGCTGCTGCAACTGGCGCCCGGCCAGCGGTTGAGTCCCGAGCAGGTCGGCGCCATCGTCAACCTGGTGGCCGGCAGCGTGCCGCAGTTGAAGCCTGAAGACGTCAGCGTGGTGGACCAGAACGGTGTGCTGCTATCGCGCGGCATCACCGGTGCCGGCGGCCCCTCGCAGAACTGGCAGGCGGTGGACGAGTACCAGCGCAAGGCCGTGGGCAATGTCGAGGAAGTGCTGGCGCCGGTGCTCGGCCTGGGCAACTACCGCATCAGCGTGTCCGCCGATATCGACTTCAGCCAGAAGGAAGAAACCCAGCAGGCCTACGGTGAGGCGCCGCGTCTGCGCAGCGAGGTGCTGCGCAACGAGAGCACGCTGGACCAGCTCGCCCTCGGCGTGCCCGGCTCGCTGAGCAACCGTCCGCCGGAGCCGCCGCCGCAAGCGCAGCAGGGGCAGGCGCAGAACGCCAACGTTCAGGCCGGCAACGGCAAGGTCGCCAGCACCGACAACAAGGCTGCCACCTCTACCCGCGAGGAAGCCACCCGGCAGAACGATTTCGACCAGCGCGTCACCCACATCAAGTACCCGGCCTTCGCCCTGCGCCAGCAGAGCGTGGCGGTGGTGATCAACGCCAGCACGGCGCCCGAAGGCGGCTGGACCGACAAGGCCCGCGCTGACCTGGAAGCCATGGTGAAAAGCGCTGTCGGCTTCAACGCCCAGCGCGGCGACCTGATCACCGTCAGCGTGTTCCCGTTCGCCGCCACGCCGGTGGAAGAGTCTTCCGCCAGCTGGTGGGAGAGTAGCGCCCTGCAATCCCTGGTGCGCTACACCGTGCTCGGCCTGATCGCCCTGCTGTTCCTGCTGTTCGGCGTGCGCCCGGCTGTGCGCAGCCTGACCCAGCGGGCGCAGCCGACGGCTACCGCTGCGTTGCCCGAGGGTAGCGCCGAGTATCCGCTCGCCCTGGACGCCGAGCGGCGCCTGGCGCTGGGCAGTGAAAGCGTCGGCGGGCTCAACGTGCTCGGCGAGCTGAATCCGCTCTCGGAAATCCGCCTGCCGGCGCCGGGTTCGGGGCTGGAACACCAGATCGAGCATCTGCAGATGCTGGCGAAGAACGACCCGGAACGGGTCTCGGAAGTGATCAAGCACTGGATTGGCCGCAATGACCGACACGAGCCTGCCTGAAGAACCGAAAAAGCGCGGCCCGCAGATGCGCGCCGTGAGCTCCCTGGAACAGGCGGCGATCCTCATGCTGAGCATGGGTGACGAAGCCTCCGCGGGCATCCTGCGCAACTTCAGCCGCGAGGAGATCGTCAGCATCAGCCAGGCGATGGCGCGGCTGTCCAACGTCAAGCAGAACACCGTCTCCGACGTGATCGGGCGCTTCTTCGACGACTACAAACTGCAGTCCAGCATCAAGGGCGCCTCGCGCTCCTACCTCGCCGGCATGCTCGGCAAGGCGCTGGGCAGCGACATCACGCGCAACCTGCTGGACAGCATCTACGGCGAGGAAATCCGCGCCAAGATGGCGCGCATGGAGTGGATCGATCCCAAGCAGTTCGCCGCGCTGATCGCCAAGGAACACGCGCAGATGCAGGCGGTGTTCCTCGCCTTCCTGCCACCGGGCATGGCCACTGATGTGCTCGAAGCCATGCCGCCCGAGCGCCAGGATGAGTTGCTGTTCCGCATCGCCAACCTGAGCGAGGTGAACAGCGATGTCATCGCCGAGCTGGAGCAACTGATCGACCGCAGCCTGCGCGTGCTCTCCACCCAGGGTTCGCAGGTACGCGGGGTCAAGCAGGCGGCGGACATCATGAACCGCTTCAAGGGCGACCGTAACCAGATGTTCGAGCTGTTGCGCGCCCACAACGACGACCTGGTCGGCAGGATCGAAGACGAGATGTACGACTTCTTCATCCTTTCCCGGCAGAACCAGGAAGTGCTGCAGACTCTGCTGGAAGTCATCCCGCTGGACGAGTGGGTGGTCGCGCTGAAGGGCGCCGAACCCGAGCTGGTACGCGCCATCCAGGGCGCCATGCCGAAGCGCCAGATGCAGCAGATGGAGTCGATCAACCGCCGCCAGGGCCCGGTGCCGCTGAGCCGCGTGGAGCAGGTGCGCAAGGAGATCATGGGCGTGGTCCGCGACCTGGCCGCCGAAGGCGACCTGCAGGTGCAACTGTTCCGCGAGCAGACGGTGGAGTAACCGCGCATGGCGATCAAAGTCATCAAGGCCGACACCCGCGCCTGGCGCCCGTACCGCTTCCCGCCGCGCTGCGCCACCGCCAGCGCCGACAACCATGGCTGGGACAGTGACCCGGCCGCGCGTCAGCGCGCCATCTCCGAAGGCTTCCAGGAAGGGCTGGAGAAAGGCTACCAGGACGGCGTCGGTGAAGGCCGTGAAGCCGGCCTGCGCGAAGGCTTCGAGGCTGGTCGCCAGGACGGCCTGCGCAAGGGGCGCGAGGAAGGCCGCGCGCTTGGACGGCAGGTATTCGACGAAGCCAGCGCACCGCTGCAGGCCGCCGTCGAGGCCTTTGGCGAATACCACCAGGCCTTCCAGCGCAGCCGCCAGAAGGAGCTGCTGGAGCTGGTGCAGAAGGTGGCGAAGCAGGTCATCCGTGTCGAGCTGACACTCAACCCGACGCAACTGCTGACCCTCGCCGAGGAAGCCCTCGCCGCCATGCCGGGTGAGCAAGGCGATGTGCAGATCCTGCTCAACCCGGAAGAATGCGCGCGCATCCGCGAGCTGAACCCCGAGCGCGCCGCCAAGTGGCGACTGGTGCCGGACGAGCGCCTGGCGCTGGGCGAGTGCCGCGTCGTCACTGCCCAGGCCGAAGCCGACATCGGCTGTCAGCAGCGTCTGGACAGCTGCATGGAAGCCCTGAGCGCGCACCTGCAGGACGAAGACTGACATGGCCCTGGGCGACGGCTTCAAGCTCGAAGAAGCGCTGCGCTCACTGGACTCGGTCCAGCTGGCGCGGGTCAGCGGTCGCCTGGTACGGGTCTCCGGCCTGCTGCTGGAGAGCCTCGGCTGCCGGCGCATGACCGGCCAGCGCTGCTACGTGGAAGTCGCCGACGGCGAGCGCCTGGAGGCGCAGGTGGTCGGCTTCAACCGTGACATCACCTACCTCATGCCCTTCAAGAAACCCGTCGGCCTGACCTCCGGCTCGCGGGTCTTCCCGGCGCCGGACGAAGCCGTGCTGCACATCGATCATTCCTGGCTGGGGCGCGTGGTCAACGGCCTCGGCGAACCCCTGGACGGCCTCGGCAAGCTTGCCGGTCGCCACCCGTTGCCCACCGAGTTGCCGCAGGTGAACCCACTGCGCCGGCGCCCGGTGTCCGAACCGCTGGATGTCGGCGTGCGCGCCATCAACGGCCTGCTGACCCTGGGCAAGGGCCAGCGCGTCGGCCTGTTTGCCGGCAGCGGCGTGGGCAAGAGCGTGCTGCTGGGGATGATCACCCGGCAGACCAAGGCCGACGTGGTGGTGGTCGGGTTGATCGGCGAGCGCGGCCGCGAGGTGCAGGAATTCATCCTGCATTCCCTCGGCCCGGAAGGCTTGCAGAAAGCCGTGGTGGTGGTGGCGCCTGCCAATGAATCGCCGCTGATGCGCCTGAAGGCCACCGAGCTTTGCCACAGCATCGCTGCGTATTTCCGTGACCAGGGCAAGGACGTGCTGCTGCTGGTGGATTCGCTGACCCGCTACGCCATGGCCCAGCGCGAGATCGCCCTGGCGCTGGGCGAGCCGCCGGCCACCAAGGGCTATCCACCGTCGGTGTTCGGCCTGCTCCCGGAGCTGGTGGAAAGTGCCGGCAATGGCGAGGGCGAGACGGGCAGCCTGAGCGCCATCTACACCGTGCTGGCGGAGGGCGATGATCACCAGGACCCGATCGTCGACTGCGCTCGCGCCATCCTCGACGGGCACATCGTGCTGTCGCGCCGGCTGGCGGACGTCGGGCACTACCCGGCCATCGACATCGGCGCCTCGGTCAGCCGTTGCATGAGCCAGGTGGCGGACCCGGTGCATCTCTCCGCGGCGCGCCAGTTCAAGGAGTTCAGTGGCACCTATGAGCGCATCAAGGAGCTGATTCCGCTGGGCGGCTATACACCGGGCATGGATGTGAAGACCGACCGGGCCGTGCAGCTGGCGCCCATGCTGGAGCGCTACCTGCGCCAGGAAACGGCCGACGGCGCCGAGCTGGGCAACAGCGTCGCCACCCTGCAAAGCATCGTCGGGAGCCGCTGATGAAGGCGCAGATCGACATGCTCGGGCGCCTGGCCGACGTGCGCGGCGGCAAGGTCCGCGAGCTGTTGGGGCGGGTGAACTACCAGCAGAATCTCTGCCAGCGTTACCGCAACAACATCACCGGGCTGGATCGCCTGTGCGGCTTCAGCGTGGCCACCAGCACGCCGCTGCAGCGGCACAACCAGCAGCAGTACAAGGCGACCCTGCACAAGATGCTGCAGTTGCAGCGCCGCGAGCTGGAGGTCGCCGAGCAGACCCTGGCGCGCATCCAGGGCGAGCTGATGGCGGCCATGCGCAGCGAGAAGGTGCTGGCCCAGGTGATCGAGGCCAAGGTCGGCCAATGGCAGCTGCAACTTGCGCAGCAGGAACAGAAAATCCAGGATGGCCTCGCCGCGCAGTCCTGGTGGCGGGCGCGGGGGTGACATCCGCCGGCTGTTTGGTGAACTCGCGCTATGGCATTTAAGTTTTCCTCCGGGGCGGTCGCCCTCTGAGGGAAAGCCCAAAAAATACTCGGATACACACCATGGAAATCACCCGGCAACTGACCAGCGTTGCGCTGGCCACCAGCGAGTCCGCCAAGAGCGCACGCAGCGAGCGTGCCGCCCCGGTGGCCGAGACCAGCGCGAGCGCGCCGGTCAACGATTCGCTGCGCCTGGACGAAATGCAGGAAACCCTGCGCGCCATGCCGGACGTGGACCAGAGCCGCGTTGCCCAGATCCGCCGCGCGCTGATGAATGGCGAACTGCAGAACGACACCAGCGTGCTCGCCACCAGCATCCTCTCCTACCATCGCGGCAGCGACGCATGACCCAGCGCGCGCGGCTGCTGCAGGTGATCGAGCAGGACATCCAGCAGGATGGCCGCGACTGCCTGGCGCTGCGCGACCGCCTGCAGGAGCTGTACCGCCACCTGCTGGCGCGGGACAGCGCGCAGATCGAAGCGCTGAACCCGGACATCCAGGCGCTGCTCGACTCCGTCGCGGGCCGCGCCCAGCGCCGCAGCCGCGTGCTGCGCGCCTTCCACCTGCCGATGGACGCCGACGGCATGCGCACGCTGCTGTCCAACTACAAGCCGCCGCACCGCGAGGAACTGCAGCAGGAGTGGCAGCAACTGGGCCAGCTCACCGCCCAGTGCAAGCGCCTCAACGAACGCAACGGCAAGCTGCTGGCGATGCACCACGACATCCTCAGCCAACTGATGGGTGATCCGCGCGAACAGCCGGTGTATTCGCGGCAGCCTTACTGACGAGCGCCTTTGGGCTGGACATTGTTCGCGAGCAAGCTCGCTCCTACAACGAGCGCGCTCCCCTGTAGGACCGAGGGGGACGCCTAGTCCTTGCTCGCGAACCGCACGGCACCCAACCTCCCGTCCCCCGCAAAAACACCCCGCCAAATCCCCTTAACGAATCCCTCTCCACGGTCGCCCTTCCTCTGCATCAGGGCGCGTGCCCGGCAGGCGGAAATGCCGCTTCCCGCTGCGCGCCAAACCACGCCGGGCGGAAGTTGGACTTCTCCCTGGTCAACCCGCAAAGCCCCGTGCGACGGGCCTCCCGGCATTGGCACCGTAATTGCTCTGCCGGGATGAAAGAGGTGGATTCAGATGGCGACCATAGATTCCGATTACGTCAAAAGCATGGCCCAGCAGCTGGCCACGTACGAAGTGCAGAACGGCCTGAACAAGGCTGACCGCAACAAGTCCTCGTACCAGTCCCAGCTGACCGCAGTGACCTCCCTGGAGTCGGCGCTCAAGACCTTCTCCTCGGCGGTGAAAAGCCTGCAGGGCGTGACCGGCAGCAACACCAGCATGCTGGTCAACAGCGCCACCACCAGCAAGGACGGCTACCTCACCGCCAAGGTGGACAAGAACGCCGTGCCCGGCAGCTACGACTTCTTCGTCGAGCAGCTCGCCACCAGCCACCAGCTGTCCTTCTCCGGCCTGCAGGCCGGCGATATCGACACCCAGGGCACCCTGACCCTGACCCAGAACGGCAAGTCCTTCGATATCGACCTGAGCAAGATCGACACCGACGGCGACGGCAGCAACTCGCTGGACGAGCTGGCCGCGGCGATCAACAAGGCCACCGACAACACCGGCGTGAAGGCCACCCTGGTACGCAGCAACGGCCAGGTATCGCTGGTGCTGGGCGCCGAGAAGTCCGGCGCGGAGAACGCCATCAGCCTGTCGCTGAGCGGCACCGACAGCGCCAACAGCGCCTTCGAGAACGCCATGGGCAATCCGCAGGAACTCTCCAAGGCGCAGGATGCACGCGTCCGCCTGGGTGGCGAGAACGGCATGCTGCTGACCAACGCCAGCAACACCTTCGACAACATCATCGACGGCGTCAGCGCTACCTTCACCCAGGCGCAGAAATCCGGCGAACAGGCCATCCGCCTGACCGTCGCCCAGGACCAGAGCGAAACCAAGAAGAAGGTGCAGACCTTCATCGACGCCTTCAACGCACTGGCCAGCACCATCGACAGCCTGACCGCCGCCGGCGACCAGAACGGCAATTCCCGTGGCGCCTTGGCCGGCGACTCCAGCGTGCGCGCCATCGAGAACGCACTGAACCAGATGGTTCGTACCAGCTTCGGCGGCGCCAACCTGATCACCCTGGGCATCAGTGCCGACCGCAGCGGCAAGCTGACCCTCGATGCGACCCGTTTCGAGAAGGCCATCGCCAGCGATCCCGAGGCCCTGGACAAGCTGTTCATGGGCAAGGGCAACCTGCTCGACAGCCTGGACAAGGGCGTCGCGGTGTACACCAACAGCACCAATGGCGTCATGAAGAACCGCAAGGACGCCCTGAACAACAGCCTGCGCCGCGTCGACGATGACTACGACAACCTGCAGAAGCAGTACGACACCTACTACGCGCGCTACCTCAAGCAATACACCTCGATGATGCAGACCATGCAGTCGATGGACCAGACCAGCGGGATGTTCGGATGAGCGCCTACGGCATGAACGAAAGCTACGACAGCTACCGGATGATCGACCTGGAGTCCAAGGCCGCCTCGTCCTCGCCCTACGAACTGGTGCTGGTGCTGTTCGACGGCCTGCTCGACGAACTGGCCCGCGCCCGCGGGCACATCGAGCACAAGCGCTACCAGCAGAAGGGCCGCTCCCTGGAGAAGTGCCTGAACATTCTCAACGGCCTGAATGGCGCGCTCGACTACGAGAACGGCGGCGAGACCGTGCAGGGCCTGGCGCGCCTCTACGACTACTGCATCTACCGGCTCTCCGACGTCAGCGTGTCGCTGGACGTCGCCGGCATCGACGAAGTGGTGCGCCTGCTGGGCATCCTGCGCGAGGGCTGGGAGGGCGTGAGTGCCGCACGTGGATGATCGCCGGCGCCTGCTCGAGCTTTACGAACGGCTCGGCTCGGCGCTGCAGCGCAAGGACTGGAAAGCCATGGGACAGGTTGACCTGGCGATCCGCGCGCAACTGGTGGCGATGTCGTCGCAGACCGGGCTGGCGGCCGACGTGCTGCTGGCCAGGAAGCATTTGAAGCGCCTGCACGAGCAGGCGTCGCAGGCCTGCGCCGAGGAGTGCGAGCGCTTGCGCCGCCTCCTGCTCTCGCACCTGGAATACGCCGAGGGACGCTCGGCGTACATGCAGGTGGACACGTACCAGGAGGGTCGATAGACCGTGATCCAGCTACCGACCCAATCCCTGCCCACTGCCAGCCGCGATGCAGCTCCGGTGGCCGAGGCTCGCCCGCAGGATTCGCGCCGCGATGCCCCCGGCGTTGCCAGCTTCCGCGACCAGCAACCGGCGCAATCGAATGCCGGTGAGCGGAGCATTACGGTGCAGTCCTTCCTCGCGCAGTTCGATACCGCGCAGGTCGATGAGCCTGTGCAACAGCCCGGCACTGTGCGGCCGGTGCTGCCCGAAGAGCTGCCCGCCGAAACCCGCGACAGCGATGCACAGGGCCGGCAAACCGAGCAGGCCTCACCCTCCGGTGCAGAGAACTGGCTGGCCGGCATGCTCAGCCAGGCCGGGCTGGTGGTGCAGGCGCGGGACAATCCGCCGGCGCAGACTGCCGCGCAGGTATCCGGGTTCGCTACCCAGTCCATCGATTCTTCCGCCCAGCCAGCGCCTGCCGCGGTGAAGCCGGAAGACATGCTGCTGCCACCCGCCGAGCTCTCCGAAGAGCCGGCCAAGGCCACGCTGCCGGCCCCCCGCGAGGCAACCCAGAGCCAGGCACAGACCCTGCTGCAACAGCACCTGGCCGCCAGTGCCCAGGGGCCGGAATCCGCCGCGCCGCAACTGCCGGCGGTAGCGCTCGAGCATCGACTTCCGGCGGCTGACATCGGTGCACCGCCCGCGCCCAGCGCGCCGGCGACGCCGTTGTTCGACAAGCCGCTGCACCTCAAGGGCAACAACGATGCCCACTGGGGCGAGCAGATGGTCAGTGCCCTGCGCGACAACGTCGAACTGCAACTCGGCCAGCGCGTGCAGAACGCCACGATCCGCCTCGATCCCCCGGAGCTGGGCGCCCTGGAGATTCTCGTGCGGCATGAGGCCGGCCAGCTCAACGTGCAGATATCGGCCAGCAATGGCGACGTCGTGCGTCTGCTGCAGAACACCAGCGAGCGCCTGCGCCAGGAGCTGGTCGGGCAGAACTTCCTGCAAGTCAACGTGCAGGTCTCGTCCGATTCGCAGTCCGGCCAACAGGGCCAGCAGAACCGCCAGCGCCTCGCCGAGGAACAGCTCGCGGTCGCCGCCAACCCGCGTGATACGCAGGCGAGCGAGGGTGCCGCGCCGCGTGGCGACAGCGACGTACTGATTACCGTGTAGGCCCTCAGCGGCCCGCATTCCCACAGGATTTTTCGAGAAACCCCATGTCCACGCCGCGTCTCGTTCTACTGATGCTCATCGTGAATATCGCCGTCGTGCTGGGCGGCGTGTTCGTCAACTACAGGATGATCAAGGCCGCCAGCCTTGCCCCGGCGGCTGCGGTTGCCGACAAGGACGGCGGCAAGGAAGAAGCCAAGGAAGAGGAGGAGCAGGAAAGCGCCGAATACCTCTTCGTGCCGGTGGAGAAGATCATCGTCAGCTCCCGTGGCGAAGACCGCGAACACTACTTCGTGATCGATCTGGTGCTGCAGGCCAAGGCCGAGCAGGAGCGCAAGAAGCTGGAAAGCGTCGCGCCCATGGTGCGCAGCTCGGTGGTTGCGAACCTGACCCCGGAGAAGTTCGAAGTGCTGCGCGCGATGCCCATCGGCGAGGTGCAGGCGCGCCTGGAAAAGGCGGTGATCGACGACTTCGCCGCGCGCAAGGTGGTGGTGCCCTTCGAGCACGTGATGCTCAGCAAGATGATCGTCCAGTAAGCCGCCATGCACGCCCTTCGCGATCCCGCGCACGACTACGCCGGCGAGAACGGCGGCCATGCCCGCCTGTCGCCGGCGGCCGAGCAGCGCTGGATGATGCAGTACCTGCCGCTGGTGCGACGCATCGTCAGCCAGCTGTCGTTGCAGGCCAACCAGGTGCTGGATCGCGAGGACATGGAGCAGATCGGCCTGATGGGTCTGCTTGAGGGCCTGCGCCGCTACGGTGAGCCGGACGAGCAGTTCGGCCGCTTCGCAGCACTGCGCATCCGTGGCGCCATCCTCGACGAGCTGCGCCGCCAGGACTGGCGCCCGCGACAGGTGCGGCAGCAGGCGCACAAGGTGCGTGATTCGATTCGCGCACTGGCTCGCCAGCTTGGTCGCGTGCCCAGTGACGAGGAAGTACTCGCCGCTACGGGGCTGGACGAAGCGGGCTACCAGGATTACCTGCGCGCCGAGTCGTCCGAGGCCATCGAGAGCTTCGACGCACTGCTGCAAAGCGGCCACGACGGCGTGCAGGGCTGCGGCGACGCGCTGGAAGAGCGGGTGCTCAAGGAGCGTCTGCTGGCCCAGGCGCTGGAGCGCCTCAATGAACGCGAGCGATTGATCCTCAACCTGTACTACCAGCACGAACTCAACCTCAAGGAAATCGCCCTGGTGCTGGAGCTGACCGATGCACGCATCTGCCAGTTGATGAAGCAGGCGATCGGCAAGTGCAGCCGTTTCCTCAACGACCCCGACACACTGTGAAGAACCCATAACCATGCAGAAAATCATCGGCGCCCTGATCATCATCGCTGCCGTGCTCGGCGGCTACGCCATGGCCCATGGCGACATGCGCGCACTCTGGCAGCCGGCGGAGATGCTCATCATCCTCGGCGCCGGTCTGGGCTCGCTGGTCGTTGCCAACCCGCGCGAAGTGCTGCTGGAAATGTGCTCGCAGATCAAGGGCGTATTCGTATTCAAGCGTCGTGGCGAGGAGTTCCAACGCCAACTTCTCATGCTGCTCTACGAGCTGCTGGAGATGGTCGATGTCGGCGGCCTGAAGGTGCTCGATGCGCATATCGAGGAGCCGGACCAAAGTGAACTGTTCGCCCGCTATCCGCTGATCCTCCAGGAGAAGAACCTGATGGCGTTCATCGCCGACAACTTCCGCCTGATGGCCATGGGCAAGATCAGCGCCCACGAACTCGAAGGCTTCCTCGAGCAGGAACTGGACGCCATGGAGCACGCCCTCCTGCAGCCGTCCAAGTCACTGCACAAGGTCGGCGAGGCGATGCCCGGCTTCGGCATTCTCGCGGCGATCCTCGGCATCATCATCACCATGGGCAACATCGGTGGCTCGGTGGCGGAGATCGGCGCCCACGTGGCCGCCGCACTGGTGGGCACCTTCTTCGGCATCTTCGTCTGCTATTGCCTGATGGACCCACTGTCCAACGCCATGTCACAGCGCGTGAAGACTGAGCTGTCGGCGCTGGAATGCGTGCGCACCACGCTGGTCGCACACGTCGCCGGCAAGCCTACGCTGCTGGCGGTGGACGCCGGGCGCAAGTTGATCGAGCAGGACGTGAAGCCGGCCTTCAAGCAGCTGGAGACCTGGGTCACCCGCTATGAGGAAGAGCGGGACGCAGCATGAAGAAACGTGCCGACAAGCACAGCGAAGTCATCATCAAGCGGCGCAGCAAGAAGGGTCACGATGATGAACATGGCGGCGCCTGGAAGGTAGCTTTCGCCGACTTCACCCTGGCGATGATGGCGCTGTTCATGGTGCTGTGGATCGTCCACCCGCAGACCGAGCCGCAGCCGGTGGCGGTGGGCGACCAGGACGCCAACCCGGTGGTGGATGGCGGCGCCGGCGTGTTCGATGGTGCCAGCCGTACGCCCATCGAGCTGGATGGCATGCCGCAGCCGATCAAGACGCCGGAGAAGCCCGCGCCGCAGCTCGCGCTGGACGCCGGCAAGCAGGACAAGGCTGGCGAGCAGGCGAAAGACTCCAGCGTGCAGCAGGACGGCGAAGGCCGCCATTACGACAGCAACGAGGACCTGCGCGAGCTGGCCGAGCTGATCCGCGAGGTGTCCGGCAAGGTCGATGCGCTGGCCAACATCGAGGTGACCGTGGTACCGCAGGGTCTGCGCATCCTGATCAAGGACGACCAGCAGCGCTTCATGTTCGCCCGCGGCCAGGCCACCCTCGACCCGCACTTCCAGACCCTGCTCGGCGCGCTGTCCGGCGTGCTGTCCAAGGTGCAGAACAAGCTGATCCTCAGTGGCCACACCGACGCGGTGCAGTACCGCCGGCCGGATGGCTACAACAACTGGAACCTTTCCGGCGACCGAGCCCTGCGCGCGCGCAACGTGATGGTCGACAGTGGCCTGCCGGCCGCACATGTGCTGCAGGTGGCGGCGCAGGCCGACGTCATGCCGCTGCGCCCGGATGACCCGGAGAACGGCGCCAACCGGCGCATCGAGATCCTCCTGCTGACCCAGCGCGCGGAGAGCCTCTACCGGGAAATCTTCGGCGAGAGTTATGCCCAGGTGCATTACTCGGCGTCCGGCGCAAAGCTCGTCGAGCCGCAGCCGCAGCCGCAGCCGCAGCCGCAGAAAGCAGGGGCGCCGGCGTCAGCGGCGGTCGAGGCAACAGCTCCCGCGGCGAGCGCGGAGCTCCGGTTGAAGCTGTGAAGTGCTCAGCGGTTGCGCAGATGGCGCGGGCAGAACACCTGGCGCGTCTCCACGCCATAGAGGCAACTGCCCAGCGGTTCGAGGGTGATGCGGGCGCCGCGCTGGCGGCCATAGAGCAGGTTGAAGATCAGCTCGCTGTCCAGCCCGCTGTCGGCCTGCAGGTTGCTGATGCTGTTCTCTTCCACCTGCAGCTGGTAGCGCCCGGCGAGGTCGCTGCCGACCTGGCCGGAGACTTCGAGGATGTTCGAGTCCTGCTGGATCATCGAGTAGAAGCGCCCCTCGTGGAACATGGTGGTCTGGGCGATCTCCAGCACCTTGCCGTTGCTCAGCAGCACCTGGCCGGAGGAAGCGTAGCGTCCGTCGATGGGAGAGGTGCCGTGGGCATGCTTCCACAGCATGCCCAGCGCCAGGGCCAGGCAGATCACGCCAAACAGCGAAATCAACAGGCAGCGGCGGGCCACGCCGGTCTGGCGGCGTAGGTTCAGTTCAGGCACTTGCGCAGCTGCTCCTGGGGAATCCGGGCAACCTGGCTCTCATGGATCAGCAGCCAGTTGGAGTTGCCTTCGGGTTGCACGCAGACCAGTTCGTAGAAGCCCGAGGTCATGTGCAGCATGAGGCCGATGGGGCGGGTGGCCAGGTCGGCCAGTTGCTGGGCCAGGGGGCGGGTGTTGCGCATGAGCTGCTGCAGGTCCTGTTCGTTGTCTTCGACATAGGTGATCTGCAGGGAGCCGACGTTCTGTTCGGCGGTGAGGACCGGACTGCGCACCTGGGTGTAGTAGAAGGCGCCGGAGAGGAACAGCAGGCCGAGGATGCAGAGGCTGGCGGCGGCGAGTTTCAGGCGCCGTGGATTCGGCGCTCGCGGCGCTGGCGAGGGGTTGCTGGCGCCCCCCAGCGGAATCACCTCCGGGGTGGCGTCCGTCACTTCCGCATCCGGCTCGCCGGCCTGGCTGACCAGGTACTGCGGATTGAACATGTAGCCGCGGCGCGGCAGCGTCTGGATGATCTGCCGCTGCTTCTCGTCCGCCAGCACCTGGCGCAGGGTGTAGATCTGCTGGTTCAGGCTGCCCTGGCCGACCACACGGTCGGACCACGCATGGGTCAGCAGTTCATCGCGTGCGACCACGTCCCCCGGGCTCTGCAGCAAGCGCTCGAGAACCCGGCTGCCGGAAAAACCCAGGTCGATACGCTCTACCTGGCCATCACGGTCGAGGTCGAGTTGGTAGAGCGCGGGATAGAACTGCGCGACGCAATCGGAACGCCCGGTCCGGAGGGTCAGGCAGGCGATCGGCCGACTGTCCGGTAGCGTGGAAGTGAGTGTGTTCATCGTGCCCTTGCGAGCCGCTCCCTTGACGGTCGCGGGAAACTCCATTTGTCCATGGAGGCAGAGGCATTATTTTGACGTCAGAAAAATGTGGGTGCAAGTTCTGAATTTTGCACACTCGTGCTTGCGTTTTTCATACAAGCCTCGAAACCACTGCCGCAGAGGGGCCACACCGCGACCCAGGGTCGCAATGCCACTTGTCAGCGTACCCGCAGACAGCAAAACGCCCCGCCGGGGCGGGGCGCTCGCGGATCAGGGGGCGCGAGGCGGGGGGCGCCTCGCGCAGGCCGGGTATTAGCCCAGCAGGCCCATGATCATGCTGGGCATCTGGCCAGCTTGCTTGAGCATGGAGATGCCGGACTGCATCAGCATGGAGTTCTTGCTCATGTTGGCGCTCTCTACGGCGAAGTCGGCGTCCATGATGCGGCCCTTGGACAGGTCGGTGTTGTCCTTCATGTTTGCCAGGTTGTTGGAGGTGTGCTGCAGGCGGTTGATGTTCGCACCGAACTGCGCGCGCAGGGTGCCGATGGCGTCCAGGGCCTTGCCGGCGTTGTCGATGGCGGTATTGGCGTTGGCGATGGATTCGAGCTCGGTGCCGGCGGCCGGAGAGGCGCCGAACTGCTTGGTCAGCGCGGTGAAGGCATCGGTCACGCCTTTGAGCTGGGTGCTGACATCGACGTCCAGGGTCTCAGCCTTGTCGGCGCCGATCTGGAAGGTTACGCCGCCTGCGGTGGAGCCGAACTTGCCAGCAGCCGCATCGACGCTGAACAGCGCGTCACCGGCGAACTTGGTGTTGGAGATGATGTTGGTCAGCTCCTTGCCCAGTTCGTTGAACTCGGCGGACAGCGCCTTGCCGTCGTCGGTGGAGTTGGTGCCGTTGGCTGCCTGGGTGGCCAGGTCCTTCATGCGCTGGGTGATGTCGGTCAGCTCGCTGAAGGCGCCGTCGGCGGTCTGCATCAGGGAGATGGCGTCGCTGGTGTTGCGCATGGCCACGTCCATGCCACGGGACTGGGCGTTCAGGCGGGTTGCGATCTGCAGGCCGGCGGCGTCGTCGGCGGCGGAGTTGATGCGCAGGCCGGTGCCCAGGCGCTGCTGGTTGGTGGCCAGCAGGTTGTTGGTCTTGCCCAGGTTGGTCTGGGTGATCAGCGAGGAGTAGTTGGTTTGAATCGACAAGGCCATGGTGGACTTCCTGTATGAGCTGAATGAAGCCGGCGTTGTGCCTGCTGAAGGGGTAAGGCGACAGCTCGCGGAGCAGGATTAAGGGCGGATGAAAAAAATTTGGCGCGGGGATTCCGGCGATCGCCTCGTCGACCTTCTTCCCCTAAGCCATGTGCCCTGATGCGCAGGATCGGTCATCTATGTTGTTGAGACATATCTGACAGCCCTGATGCCGGGGTGCGGCTAAGCTCCCCAGGTCCACATGGTTGTGGATCGTTCGTATGAACCGCTCGTTCCGAACCCCTGAGAAGGACCTTCATGATTTCCGTCTACCAGCTAAAGTCGCGTTTCCAGAACCTGCTGCGTCCCCAGGTCACCCGTCTCCACGCGCGTGGCGTTACCGCCAACCAGGTGACCTTGGCCGCCTGCGGCCTTTCGCTGCTGGTCGCGCTCGCCGTCGCACTGCTCGCCAGCCACGCCTGGATATTCCTGTTGATCCCCCTGTGGATGTTCCTGCGCATGGCGCTCAACGCCATGGACGGCATGCTCGCCCGCGAGTTCGGTCAGCAGTCGAAGCTCGGCGCCTACCTCAACGAACTGACCGACGTGATCGCCGACAGCGCGCTGTACCTGCCGTTCGCCCTGCTGCCGGGTGTGAGCCCGGCGCTGGTGGTGCTGGTGGTGGTGCTCGCGGTGATCAGCGAATACGCCGGCGTGCTCGGGGTGATGGTCGGTGCCTCCCGGCGCTACGACGGGCCAATGGGCAAGAGCGATCGGGCACTGTGCTTTGGCGTTTTCGGCGTGGCCGTGGCGGCCGGGCAGCTGCCGCTGGTCTGGCTGAACCCGCTGCTGGTGCTGCTGGCACTGCTGCTGGTGCTGACTATCGTCAACCGGGTGCGCCAGGGGCTGGCCGAGCAGAAGCAACAACAGGGCGGTTGAGCAAGGGCCGCCATGTCAGGACAGGGACCGGACAGTCCCGCAAGCCATCGAACAGAGGAAGTTATGCGCGAGTCTTCGAATCATCACTTCGTTACCCATGACGGCGTCGAGCTGTTCTACCGCCACTGGCCGGCTGCCGCCGGTGACGCGCCGCGCCGCGCGGTGCTGCTGTTCCACCGTGGCCATGAGCATTCCGGGCGTATCGGCCACCTGGCCGACGAACTCGACCTGCCCGGTTTCGACGTGTTCGCCTGGGACGCCCGTGGCCACGGCCAGTCCCCGGGAGCGCGTGGCGACAGCCCGAGCTTTGGCACCAGCGTGCGCGACGTGCAGACCTTCGTCGAGCACATCGCCGCCACCTACGGCATCGCCGTCAGCGACATGGCGGTGGTGGCGCAGAGCGTCGGCGCCGTGGTCGCCTCGACCTGGGTGCACGACTACGCGCCGCCGATCCGCAGCCTGGTGCTCGCCTCGCCGGCGTTCAAGGTCAAGCTCTACGTGCCTTTCGCCCGGCCGGGCCTGAAGCTGGCGCGCTGGTGGCGCGGCAACTTCTTCGTCAACAGCTACGTGAAGGCGAAATTCCTCACCCATGACCCCGAGCGCATCGCCTCCTACGACAGCGACCCGCTGATCGCCAAGGCCATCTCGGTGAACGTGCTGCTGGGCCTGTATGAGGCGGCCGACCGTGTGGTGGCGGACGCCCAGGCGATCCAGGTGCCGACGCAGCTGCTGATCTCCGGTTCGGACTTCGTGGTGCACCGCAAGCCGCAGCAGCGCTTCTTCGACAGCCTCGGCACCGCGCGCAAGGAGCTGCACGTACTCCCCGGTTTCTTCCATGACACCCTCGGCGAGCTGAATCGCGAGCAGGCCGTGACCCGCGCGCGGCGCTTCATCCTCGAATGCTTCGCCCGCGAGGCGGAGCGACCGGACCTGCGTGACGCCGACCGCTTCGGCTACACCTGCGCCGAGGCGGAAGCACTGGCGACGCCACTGCCCAACTTCTCGATCCGCGATCTCTACTGGCGTGCCACCCGCGCCAACATGCGCCTCGGCCGGCTGCTGTCGGATGGCATCAACCTGGGCTTCCAGACCGGCTTCGACTCCGGCAGCACCCTGGACTACGTCTACCGCAACCAGCCCGCCGGTGCGGGGCCGGTGGGCCGGATGATCGACCGCACCTACCTGGAGTCCGCCGGCTGGCGCGGCATCCGCCAGCGCAAGGTCAACATCGAGGAACTGTTGCGCCTGGCCATGGCCAGCCTGCGCGAGCAGGGGCGCGAGGTGCGCATCCTCGACATCGCCGCCGGCCACGGGCGCTACATCCTCGAAGCGCTGCAGGGCGTCGAGGCGCTGCCGGAAAGCGTGCTGCTGCGTGATTACAGCGAGCTGAACGTGCGCGAGGGCTCGGCGCTGATCGAGCGCCTCGGCCTGAAGGAGCGTGCGCGTTTCGTCCAGGGTGATGCCTTCGATGGCGCGGACCTCGCCGCCGTAGCACCGAAACCGACCCTGGCGGTGGTGTCCGGCCTCTACGAACTGTTCGCCGACAACGCCATGGTCGGCGGCTCGCTGGCGGGGCTCGGCGAAGCAGTCGAGGAAGGTGGCTACCTGATCTATACCGGCCAGCCCTGGCACCCGCAGCTCGAACTGATCGCCCGCGCCCTCACCAGCCACCGCGCCGGGCAGGCCTGGGTCATGCGTCGCCGCACGCAGCTGGAAATGGACCAACTGGTCGAAGCGGCGGGCTTCCGCAAGCTGGCCCAGCGCATCGACGAGGACGGCATCTTCACCGTTTCCCTGGCCCGCCGGGAGCGACGCTGATGGCATCGATGCCGCCGCGTGACCCCGGGGTATTTCTCCGTGCGGTGATCTGGCTGTTGTGCCTCGGGCCGTTCTTTTTCCTGAGCTACGGATTCGCCAACTGGGTGGCAGGGCAGCGCGAGTCGGTCGGCGTGCTGGTGTTCGACTGGGAGCGCGGCATGCCCCTGTGGCCCTGGACGATCATTCCGTACTGGTCCATCGACCTGCTCTACGGGCTGTCCTTCCTGCTTCCGCGCACCCGCCGGGGCCTGGATTGCCATGCGCTGCGCCTGCTCACTGCGCAGGTCGTGGCGGTGAGCTGCTTCCTGTTGTTTCCGCTTCGCTTCAGCTTCGAGCGACCGATGCTGGGTGGCTCGTTCGGCTGGCTGTTCGACCTGCTGATGGGCTTCGACAAACCCTTCAACCAGGCGCCTTCGCTGCATATCGCCCTGCTGGTGATCCTCTGGGTCGCCTACGGTCGCTATGCCAGTGGTGCGTGGCGCTGGCTGCTGCACGGCTGGTTCGCGTTGATCGGCCTTTCCGTGCTGACCACCTGGCAGCACCATTTCATCGACGTGCCGACCGGTGCGTTGCTCGGCTTCCTTTGCGTATGGCTGTGGCCGCGGGAAGTCGCCTCGCCATTGCAGGCGCGGAAGCTCAGCAGCGATCCGCAGCGCCGCCGGCTCGCCGGTTTTTACGCAGCAGGATCGCTGCTGTGCCTGACGGTTGCGCTGGCCGGTGGCGGCCTGTGGCTCTGGCTGTGCTGGCCGGCGTTGTCCCTGGCACTGGTCGCGCTCTGCTACCTGGCCATCGGCCCGGTGGGTTTCCAGAAGCGTCTGGACGGCCGCCACTCCACGGCGGTCTCCTGGCTGCTGGCCCCCTACTGGCTGGGCGCCTGGCTCAATGCGCGCTGGTGGACGCGTCACCACCCGCAGCCAGACGAGGTGCTGCCCGGGCTTTGGCTCGGACGCCTGCCGGACTGGTACCGGCCCCAGCACTCCCCGAGCCTGGCGATCCTCGACCTTTGCGCGGAGTTGCCCTGTACTGCGCTGACCCGCCGCTACCAGTGCCTGCCGCTGCTCGACCTGGTTGCGCCCGGAGTCGAGCAATGTCGGCAAGGTGCGCAACTGATCGAGCAGATGCGCACCGAGGGTCCACTGCTGGTGTGCTGTGCGTTGGGCTACTCACGCAGCGCCACGCTGGTAGCGGCCTGGCTGCTGGTTTTCGGCCATGCGGCCAGCGTGGAGGACGCGGTGGCACTGATTCGCCGTGCGCGGCCGCAGATCGTGCTCAAGGGCGAGCAACTGGCGGTGCTGGCGCAACTCGCCGGACAGCCGCAACTGTCAAAGGAGATGAGCCATGCCAACTGATCCGGGACTGATTCTGGTCGCCAGCCTGCTGCGCCGCGGCAGTAGCCTCAACGGCCTGTCTTCCGCACTGACGGTGCTGGCCCTGGCGCTGGGTTTCTATGGTGCGCTGATGGCCAGCGCCACCCTGGCGTTCAGCCTGAGCATGGCGCTGCTGGTGCTGCTTGGCCTGGTGCAGAAGTTCTACGCCATGCGCGTGGCGCTGGACGCCGACCTGTTCGAAGCCATGGCCAACGCCGGAGAAGCGCTGCCGGAGAAAACCCGGCAGCTGGACGAGGCGCTGGCCACCTATGTCGGTGTGCCGGCAGAGCTGTCCGGCCGCGCCTGGAGCGAACGCAGCCGTGGCGCGCTGGCCTTGCTGCGCCGGCAGGTGCTGCTCTGCGCAGTGCAGTGGCTGGTCGCGCTGCTGTGCCTGATTACCCTGACTTTCCAATCCTGAGGAATCCACCTGCAATGCTGGAACGACTCTTCGCCTACGCCATCATCGCCGGCGCCCGTGCGGTGACCGGCCTGCGCAGCCTGTGGATCGGCACCACGCCGATCCCGGCGCAGCGCATCTACTACGCCAACCACAGCAGCCATGGCGATTTCGTCCTGCTCTGGGCCTCGCTGCCGCCGGAGCTGCGCTCGCGCACGCGGCCGGTGGCCGGCATGGACTATTGGGGAAAAGGCGGCCTGCGTGGCTTCATCATCAATCGTGTGTTCCATGGCGTGCTGATCGACCGCACGCGCGGTGCCGAGGGCGGAAATCCGCTGGAGCCCGTGGAGCGCGCCCTGGCCGACGGCGATTCGCTGATCCTGTTCCCCGAAGGTACCCGCAATCTCCACGAGGAAGTGCGCCTGCTGCCGTTCAAGAGCGGCATCTATCACCTGTCCAAAGCCCATCCCCAGGTGGAACTGGTGCCGGTGTGGCTGGACAACCTCAACCGCGTGATGCCCAAGGGGCGCGCGTTGCCGCTGCCACTGCTGTGCACCCTGAGCTTCGGCGCACCGCTGGCAGTGGAGGAGGGCGAAGCCAAGGAGGCCTTCCTGGAGCGCGCCCGCGAGGCGCTACTGAAGCTCGCCACGGCGGAGGGTCGTTGAGATGAACCAGACCTGGCTGCTCTTCGGTGGCATCGGCGCCATCCTCGTCCTCGCCTCGCTGGTCGGCGCAGTGCTGCGCTGGCGCGCGCCGGCGGGACCGCACGCGGTGATCGACAATCTCAACGCGCGGATCAACGCCTGGTGGGTGATGGTCGCGGTGATCGGTTGTGCCTTCGCCCTGGGCTACTGGGCGGTGATCCTGCTGTTCTACGGGGTCTCGTTCTACGCCCTGCGCGAATTCCTCACCCTGATGCCGACGCGCCGCAGCGACTATCCGGCGCTGGTCGCGGCGTTCTACTTCGTGCTGCCGATGCAGTACCTGCTGATCGGCATTGGCTGGTACGGGCTGTTCTCCATCTTCATTCCGGTGTACGTGTTCCTCCTGCTGCCGATCCTCGCCTCGCTGGGTGGCGACTCCAAGCACTTCCTCGAGCGTGCCTCGAAGGTGCAGTGGGCGCTGATGCTGGCGGTGTTCTGCATCTCCTACGTGCCGGCGCTGCTGACGCTGAACATCGAGGGGTATGAAGGGCGCAACCTGCTGCTGATCGCCTTCCTGGTGATCGTCGTGCAGCTGTCCGACGTGCTGCAGTACGTCTGCGGCAAGCTCATGGGCAAACGCAAGATCGCGCCGAACCTGTCGCCGTCCAAGACCCTGGAAGGCTTCGTCGGCGGCGTGACGCTGGCCACGCTGATCGGCGGCGCGCTGTGGTGGATCACGCCCTTCACCTTCTGGCAGGCGCTGCTGATCGCCCTGATGATCAACATCCTCGGCTTCTTCGGTGGGCTGGTGATGTCGGCGATCAAGCGCGACCGTGGCGTGAAGGACTGGGGGCACATGATCGAAGGCCACGGCGGCATGCTCGATCGCCTGGATTCGGTGTGCTTCGCCGCGCCGGTGTTCTTCCACTTCGTCCGTTACTGGTGGACCTGACTTCCGTCGGAAATCCGCCGGGCGCTCCGGGGTAACCAATCCGGAGCGCCGGTTCACGGCTACGCTTGCCTTGCTCATCGATGGAAATTCACTGACGCCCTGTCGCATGGCAACAGGGCGTTTTGGGTGTAGGTAGTCGAATCTGTGCGGGGCCATGAAGCAATGAACATTCTCTTTGCGCGAGTCACCGGCGAGGCCGCCTCTTGAGCGTCTCGGCCGGCGCTTTCCCCTTTACCTGCCTGGTCACCGCCATCGGCTCGTACTCCGCCGAATCGGTGATCTCATCATTGCGCGAACACTGGTGCGCGCGAGTGGTGGGGACCAATACCCAACCCCGCGACTGGTGCACGACCTCGGCCTTGCTGGATACCTTCCATCGGGTTCCTCCGGCGAGAAATGTCAGCGAGTATGTGGAGTGTATCCTCAGGATCTGCGAGGCCGAGCAGGTGACCCATGTGTTGCCGCTGATCGACCCGGAGGTCGATGCCTTTGCACTGCACCACGAAGCGTTCGCCGAGCGCGGCATCACGCTGTGCATGCAGCCGCTGGAGACCATTCGCGTCGCCCGCGACAAGTGGCTGGTGCACCAGGCTTTCCGCAATGATCCTCTGATCCGCACGATACCCACCTGGCGCCTGGAGGACCTGCCCGTGTCGGGGCTGGACCTGCCGCTGATCGCCAAGCCGCGTGACGGGCGCAATTGCGAAGGCCTGATGCAGGTGCGCGATGGGGACTTCCTGCACTACGTGCGCAAGCGTTTCTCGGACCGCGACTACATCGTTCAGCCCTTGCTGCCGGGTGAGGTCTGCGTGGTGGATGTGGTGCGCCAGCAGAGCAGCGGGGACTGGGCGGCCATGGCGCGCCAGGAACTGGTGCGCACGCCTACTGGCGCGGGCCTGACCGTGCGCATGCTGGCCGATCCGCAACTGGTCGAGATGGCCGGTCAGGTCGCCCGCGTGCTGGGCGTGAACGGCTGTATCAACATGGAGTTCCTGGTGCAGGACGGCGAGGCGCTGCTGATGGACGTCAATCCGCGCTTCTCCGGCGGGATCGCCTTCAGCCACCTGTCCGGCTACGACATGGTCTCCAACCATCTGCGCTGTTTCCGCGAGGCGCGGCTGGATGAACCGGTGCTGCCAGCCCCGAGCATTCACGCGCGGCGGCTGGTGGAGGTGACCACCTGCACGGGGCAACCGGCACGCGTAGGAGCGGACTCTGTCCGCGATGTCCTGTCGCCGTTTCAGCGTTGAAGGGGCCTGCGGGAGCGGACGCGCGCCACCTGTGGGTTCGCTGTCCGCCGCGCAGCCGATCGCGGACGGAGTCCGCTCCTACGCACCCCAGGAAGTCAGGATCGACCTGCTGGAGCGGGTGGCATCAGAAGATACTGCTCACCTCGCCTGACGCGCTCACCTTCGCTTCGATGATCTTCTGGCTGCGCAGGTTCTTAACGCGGATCACTTCGTCCTGCTTGCCGTTGGCCATTGCCTCGCCGACGGCGCTGGCCTGGATACCGTCCTGGCTGGCGACGATCTTCACCTGCTGGCCGCGACGTACCAGCATGGCGCCATCGAGCAGCGCCGGCGTCAGTGGCTGGTCGGCGCGGATACGGCGGCGGGCCGTCTTGCCGGCCACCTCGGCGATATCGGTGAAGTAACTCCGCGAGCTCTTGTTGATCTCCACCGGTGCGAGCTTGAGCTGCGCCGCGTCCAGCGTCTGGCCACGCGCGATCTCGCCGCTGGCGACCACCGTTGGCAGGTACACAGTGGGTTGGCTGATGAAGCTCACCGGCCAGCCGGATTGTCCTGCGCAGGAGGCTTCGAAGCGCCGTCGCGCGGTGATCGAGGCGGGGGCTTCGAGCGCGCGCAACTGCGGCCCGTCGGGGCAGGCAGCGAGCTTGCCCAGGCTGTTGGGCAGGTTGTTGTTCACCGTGAAGGTCATGCCTTTCCAGCCAGCTTTCTGCGCAGCGCTTTTCAGCTCGGCGGCGACCTGCTGCCTGGCCAGGGCGTCGAGTTGCCCGCGCGCGTCCTGCGCATCGGCGAGGGCGGGCAGCAGCAGGAGGAAACAGGCGGAAAGGGCCTTTCCGCATCCCGCCGTGCAGCGCGTCGAAAGCGGAAAAGCCGCGTTGCGAGCGCTCTTGGAGGCTGCGATTAAAGCCTTGAAAATCAATGGCATGAAGCGAATTTCCGGGGTGGGCATGCTTTGTGCTCTGTCGCTGCGCACGCCGAAAGATGGCCGAACGACGAGAGCGGGTTGCGCGAATGAGTATACGGTTTGACGAGACCCTGGGTATCCACGAGAGAGCCCTCTCGCTGCACATGCAGCGCAGCGAAATCCTGGCCTCCAACCTGGCCAACGAAGACACCCCCGGCTTCAAGGCGCGGGACATCGACTTCGCCGCCGAGATGCAGCGCCAGGACAATCCTTCGGCCCTGCTGGCCAGCGCCGGCCCGCGATCGATGGAGCTGAAGTACCGCATTCCCAACCAGCCATCCCAGGACGGCAACAGCGTCGAGTTGGCCACCGAACAGGCGGAGTTCTCGCGCAACGCGATGGATTTCCAGACCAGCCTGACCTTCCTGACCATGAAATTCCGCGGCCTCAAGCAGGCCATCGAAGGACGCTGACGCCATGGCATTCGACTCCATCTACCGCATCGCCGGCTCGTCGATGAACGCGCAGACCGTGCGCCTGAATACCGTGGCCAGCAACCTGGCCAACGCCGACTCGGCTTCCGCCAAACCCGAGGATGTATACCAGGCGCGCAAGCCGATGTTCGCCGCCGTCTACGAGAACGACCAGCTCACCCGCGGCGCCGGCATGGGCGGCGCCCACGTTCAGGTACTCGACGTGGTGACCTCGGGCCGTTCGCCGCAACGCCGCTACGAACCGGGCAGTCCGCTGGCCGACGCCACCGGCTACGTCTACTACCCCGACGTCAACGAGATCGAGGAAATGACCGACATGATGTCCGCCACTCGCAGCTTCGAGACCGGTGTGGAAGTGCTCAACCGCGTGAAGAGCATGCAGTCCAGCCTGCTGAAACTGGGAGATGCCTGATGAGCACGGTGAACAACGACACCAGCGGCACCAGCACCAATGGCGCGTCTTCGGATGCACCCAAGCAGGCGGTCAACCTCGGCGAGCTGACCGACATGGAGAACAGCTTCATCACCCTGCTGGTCGCCCAGGTGCAGTACCAGGACCCGACCAAGCCGGTGGACAGTACCGAGTTCATCAATCAGTACTCGGCCATGGCGCAGGTGAAGAGCATGCAGAACATGACCACCCTGCAGCAGAACAACCTGGTGCTGATGGACAACCTGCAGACCCTTACCGCTGCCGGTCTGGTCGGCCAGGAAGTGAAGGTCAGCGCCGACAGCCTGCAGCTGGACGGCGACAAGGTCAGCGGGCAGATCACCCTGGAACACGCCTCGGCCACCACCGTGCTGCAGCTCACCGATGCCAACGGCGTGCGCACCGACATCACCCTTGGCCCGCAGGAAGCCGGCGCCGTGCCTTTCACCGTGGACCCCCAAGCGCTGGGCCTGAAGCCCGGCAAGTACAGCCTCGCGGTGAAGACCGAGAGCGGCGAAACGCCGGGCGTCGAGGTCTCCGGCCTGGTGCACAGCGTCCGTGTCAGCGCCGACGGCCCGGTGCTGGAAGTCGAGGGCGCAGGCTCGGTGCCGTTCTACAAAATCGTCGAATTCAGTCAGGGCCAGGCCGCCTGAGCGCCTGTTCCCCCCACTTAGGATGAGCTAACGCCATGAGCTTCAACATCGCCCTGACCGGCCTGAATGCCGTCACCCAGCAGCTGGACACCATCAGCAACAACATCGCCAACTCCGGCACCGTCGGTTTCAAGTCCTCGCGCACCGAGTTCGGCAGCGTTTATGCCGACACCAAGGGCATGGGTGTGGAAGTCACCGGCACCACGCAGAGCATCAGCCAGGGCGGTTCGCTGGTGTCGACCAACCGTGCACTGGACCTGGCCATCTCCGGCGGCGGCTTCTTCGTGGTCAAGAGCGGCAACGGTGACACCCAGTACACCCGCGCCGGCGTGTTCAGCCAGGACAACGCCAACTTCCTGATCAACGCCACCGGCCAGCGCCTGCAGGGCTATCCGACCGATGCTGCCGGCAACCTGCTGGTGGGCACTGTCTCCGACCTGCAGGTGAAGACCGCCAACCTGCCGGCCAAGGCCACCGACAAGCTGGAGTTCGTCGCCAACCTCGATTCCAACGAGAAGGTGCCGGCCGTCGCGCCGTTCGACCCGCAGAAGGTGGAGACCTACAACTCCACCTACACCAGCAAGATCTACGACTCCCAGGGCAAGGAACATACCCTGACCCAGTACTTCGTGCTGACCGGCACCAACACCTGGGACGCGCACTACGCAGTGGACGGCAACGCCGTCGGCGCCACCCAGTCGCTGACTTTCGCCCCGGACGGCTCGCTGTCCTCGCCGATCGCTTCCGTGCCGGTGAGCTTCACCCTGCCGGGCGTCGATCCGATGAACATCGCCCTGGACTACACCGGCACCAGCCAGTACGGCTCGGACTTCGTCGTCACCACCAACCGCACCACCGGTTACGCCGCCGGCGAGCAGACCGGTATCGCGGTGGAGAACGACGGCAAGGTCTACGTCAACTACAGCAATGGCCAGCGCATGCTGCAGGGCCAGGTCGCGCTGGCGAACTTCGTCAACACCGGCGGTCTGCAGAACCAGAGCGGCACCGCCTGGACCGAGACCTCCGCGTCCGGCGCCCCGCTGATCGGCGTGCCCGGCATCGGCCAGTTCGGCTCGCTCTCGGCCGGCAATCTGGAAGGTTCCAACGTCGACATCACCCAGCAACTGGTGGGCCTCATGGAAGGCCAGCGCAACTACCAGGCGAACACCAAGGTGATGACCACCGACAAGGAACTCACCCAGGTCCTGTTCTCGGCCATCTAAGGACTCGTCATGGATCGCCTCGGCTACACCGCAATGACCGCCGCCAGCCGCAGCATGGCGGCGCTGGACGTGCGCGCGAACAACCTCGCCAACGTCAACACCCCCGGCTTTCGCGCCGACCTGGAACACGCCACGGCCGTGGACGTGAGCGGCGCCGGCTACGACAGTCGCCACCTCGCGCGCATCGAGAGCAGCGGCGTGGACATGAGCGCCGGCACCCTGATGGCCACCGGGCGCGACCTCGACGTTGCCATCCAGGGCGCCGGGCTGCTCGCCGTGCAGAGTGGCAACGGCGAGGCGTACACGCGCCAGGGCAACCTGGAGATCGACGCCGACCGCCAGCTGATGATCAACGGCCGCGCCGTGCTCGGCGAAGGCGGCCCGATCACCCTGCCCGAATACGACGCCATCGCCATCGGCAGCGACGGCACCATCTCGGTCATGCCGCGCGGCGATTTCATGATGACCGACGTCGATCGCCTCAAATTGGTCGACGCCCCGGCTGCGTCGCTGGTGAAGAACGCCCAGGGCCTGCTGGTGAGCAAGGACGGCCAGAACGTCGCCGCCAGCGAGGATGTGCGCCTGGTCTCCGGGCACCTGGAGCAGAGCAACGTCTCGGCCATCGACCAGCTGGTGGGGACCATGAGCCTGAACCGGCGGTTCGAAACCCAGGTGAAGATGATGAAGGCCGCCTCGGATCTCGCCGAGGCCGGCGACCGCATGATCCGTGGCGGCTAACGCGCGGCGCGCAGACAGGAGCACAACATGAGTTCGGCACTTTGGGTCAGCAAGACCGGCCTGGCGGCACAGGACACCGCGATGTCCACCGTGGCCAACAACCTGGCCAACGTCAACACCGTCGGCTTCAAGAGCGACCGTGCGGTCTTCGAGGACCTGTTCTACCAGGTGCAACTGCAACCCGGCGCCCAGGCTGACCAGGTCAACACCGTGCCTTCGGGCATCCAGCTGGGCAGCGGCGTGCGCGTCGTCGGCACACAGAAGGTATTCACCGAAGGCAGCATGCAGACCACCGGGCAACCGATGGACCTGGCCATCGTCGGCAGCGGCTTCTTCCAGGTCGAGGCGCCCAACGGCGACACCTACTACACCGAGAACGGCCAGCTGCAACTGAACAACGAAGGCATCGTGGTCAACGCCCAGGGCCTGCCGCTGACGCCGAACATCGAAGTGCCGGCCGGCGCCAGCCGCTTCACCGTGGGCAGTGACGGCATCGTCACCGCCGTGCTGCCGGGCGAGACTCTGCCCACCGAGCTGGGCCAGATCACCCTGGTCAGCTTCACCAACCCGGCGGGTCTGGAAGCCCTCGGCGGCAACCTCTACAAGGAAACCGCCGCCAGTGGCGAGCCGCAGGAAGGCACGCCGGGCGAGGAAGGCCTCGGCACCTTGAAGCAGGGCGTACTGGAAGGCTCCAACGTACAGGTGGTGGAAGCGATGGTGAACATGATCGCCATCCAGCGCGCCTACGAAGCCAACGCCAAGGTGCTCGACGCCGCGTCGGGCATGCAGCAGTTCCTCAACCAGACGGTCTGACGATGACGCGCCTTGCCCTGCTGCTCGCCCTGGCGCTGCTCGCCGGCTGCCAGAGCTTCGAGGAGATGCTGCCGGACGAGGACTCCTCGACCTACCAGCCCCCGGAGCTGGACTACAGCCAGCCGCCGACCACCAGTGGCGGCCTGTTCCGTTCCGGCTACGGCGGTTCGCTGCTGCGCGACAAGCGCGCCATCGGCGTCGGCGACATCGTCACCGTGGTGCTCAGCGAATCCACCCAGTCGAGCAAGAGCGCCGGCACCAGCTTCGGCAAGAAATCCAGCCTGGACGTGCCGGTGCCGACCATCCTGACCAAGGAATACGGCGGCCTGGAAACCTCCGCCACGGCCAACCGTGACTTCGACGGCTCGGCAAAAAGCTCGCAGCAGAACACCCTGACTGGCTCCATCGCCGTGACCGTGCACAAGGTGCTGCCCGGCGGCGTGCTGCTGGTGAAGGGCGAGAAATCCCTGCGCCTGAACCAGGGCGACGAGTTCATCCGCCTTACCGGGCTGGTGCGTATCGACGACATCAACCGTTCCAACCAGGTGTCCTCGCAGAACGTCGCCAACGCGAAGATTTCCTACGCCGGGCGCGGCGTGCTCAACGACAGCAATTCGGCCGGCTGGCTGACGCGCTTCTTCACCCATCCGCTGTTCCCGATGTAAGCAGGCGAGCCCACCATGCGTAGAACTCTTTCCCGCCTGCTGGCGACGGCCTGCCTGTTCTGGCAGGCCGAGGCGCTGGCCATCCCGCTGCTCGACCTCGTGGACATCGAAGGCGTGCGCGAGAACCAGCTGATCGGCTACGGCCTGGTGGTCGGCCTGGACGGCACCGGCGACAAGAACCAGGTGAAGTTCACCAACCAGTCGGTGGCCAACATGCTCAAGCAGTTCGGCGTGAACCTGCCGCCGAACGTCGACCCGAAGCTGAAGAACGTCGCCGCGGTGAGCGTCACCGCCAGTGTGCCGCCGTCCTATAGCGCCGGGCAGACCATCGACGTCACGGTGTCCTCGCTGGGCGACGCCAAGAGCCTGCGCGGCGGCCTGCTGCTGATGACGCCGTTGCAGGGCGTGGATGGCGAGGTCTATGCACTGGCCCAGGGCAATCTTGTCGTCGGCGGCCTGCATGCCCAGGGCCAGAGCGGCTCCAGCGTGTCGATCAACAGCGCCAACAGCGGCCTGATTCCCAACGGCGCGACCATCGAGCGAATGATTCCCAGCGATTTCACCCAGCGCCCGGACGTGATGCTCAATGTGCGCAAGCCGAGCTTCCAGACCGCCACCCAGGTGATGAACGCGGTCAACCAGCGCTTCGGTTCCGGCACCGCCACCGCGCTGGACGGCACCAAGGTGTCGGTGCGCGCTCCGGTCAGCCTGGCCCAGCGCACCAGCTTCATGGCCATGCTCGAAGGCATGGACGTGCAGGAAGGCCGCACCCGACCCAAGGTGGTGTTCAACAGCCGCACCGGCACCGTGGTGGTTGGCCAGGGCGTGCGCGTGAAAGCCGCCGCAGTGGCCCACGGCACGCTCACCGTGACCATCAGCGAGAACCCCCAGGTCAGCCAACCGGGGGCCTTCTCCAACGGCACCACGGCGGTCACGCCGCAGTCGGACGTGTCGGTCAGCCAGGACAAGAAACCGATGTTCAAGTGGCCCGAGGGCACCAGCCTGGAAAGCATCATCAACACGGTGAACAGCCTGGGCGCCACGCCGGACGACGTGATGAGCATCCTCCAGGCGTTGGAGCAGGCCGGCGCACTGAATGCCGAGCTGGTGGTCATCTGATGAGCATCACCTCGCTCAATCGCCCTATCGTTCCCAACGGCCAGCCGGGCGAGTCGCCTGAGCAGGTGCGCCGCGAGCAGTTGCAGGCGGCCTCTGAGCAGTTCGAGGCGATGTTCCTGCAGCAGATCCTCAAGCAGATGCGCAAGGCTGGCGACGTGCTGTCCGCCGGCAGCCCGCTGCGCAGTCGCGACCTCGATACGATGCGCGAATTCTACGACGAGGCGCTGGCCGAGCACCTGGCCTCGCGCAAGCAGACCGGCATTGCCGACCTGCTGGTGCGCCAGCTTTCCAGCGAACCCACCGACACCTCGCAACCGGTTGCCCTCGCCGATGAGGGTGAAGCCTTGCGCCGTCCCTCGGTGTCCAGTCGCAACCCGCTGGTGGATAGCTGGCAGCGCGGCGTCGATCGCCTCGCCCATGCCTGGCAGCAGGGCAGCGCCGGTTTCCGCACCCTGGTGGACAGCGTCATCGGCCAGGAATCCGGCGGTGATGCCTCCGCCGTCTCGCCCAAGGGCGCGCGCGGGCTGATGCAGCTGATGCCCGACACCGCCCGCGAAGTGGCTGGCGAGCTTGGCCTGCCCTACGACGAGCAGCGCCTGACCAGCGACCCGGCCTACAACAAGGCCCTGGGCAGCGCCTACCTGGGCAAGATGCTCGACCGCTACGACGGCCAGCACGTGCTCGCCCTGGCCGCCTACAACGCCGGCCCCGGCAAGGTGGACGAGTGGCTGAAGAGCAATGGCGACCCGCGCAGCGGGCAGATCGGCATGGCCGACTGGGTACGCAGCATTCCCTACGACGAAACCCGCGACTACACCCTCGGCGTGCTCCGTCGGGTGCGCGAGGCCCAGGCGCCAGCACGGATGCCCGGCAGCGGCCTATCGCCGGAGAGCGGCCTGAAGCACGCGCCGCAGGAAGGATTTAAGCGCCACGCTGATTCCGTCGCCTATCAGGGACAACAGCCCGAATTTGTTTCCCGACCGGCCTCGGCGGCGTTTGCCCAGCCGATCCGCCTCGAGTCGAAGGAGAATGCCTCTTGAGTATGTTGAGCCAGATCGGCTACAGCGGCCTGCGCGCGGCGCAGATTGCCCTGGCCACCTCCGGCCAGAACGTGGCCAACGCCAACACCCCCGGCTTCAGCCGGCTGAGCCCGGTGCTCGCCTCGCTGGCCGGCGAGGGTGGCCTGAACGTCGGCGGCGGCGTGACGGTGACCAGCATCCGGCGCATGGCCAACGACTTCCAGAACCAGCAGCTGTGGCGCGCCACCACCGAGCAGAGCTATTACGACAGCGGCCAGCAGTACCTGTCCGCGCTGGAAGGCCTGATGGGCGGCGAAGGCTCGAGCATCAGCGTCGGCCTGGACAACTTCTTCGCCGCGCTCAGCGAGGCCACCGCCACACCGGGCTCGGTCGCCCTGCGCCAGCAGATCGTCAACGAGACGAAGAACCTTGCCCAGCGCTTCAACGGCCTCTCCGGCAACATCGACAGCCAGCTGCGCGCCCTGCAGGAGCAGCGTGGTTCCATGGTCGGCGAAATCAACGGCCTGACGTCCAACCTTGCTGCGCTGAACAAGCAGATCGTCGAGGTCGGTTCGTCCGGCGGCGACACCACGGCGCTGCGCGATCACCGCGAAAGCCTGGTGCAGGACCTCTCCAAGTACGCCTCGATCCGCGTCAACGAAGTGGCCGACGGCTCGCTCACCGTCTCCCTCGCCAACGGCCAGCCGCTGGTGGCCGGCAACTCCGCCGGGCAGTTGGCGATCAGCCGCACCGCCAGCGGCGAGCAGGCAATTGCGCTGACCTTTGCCGGCACCAGCTTCCCGCTGGCCCAGGACGGCATGGGTGGTTCCCTCGGTGCGCTGTACGACACCGAGTACGACACCCTGCGGCCCAACCAGACCGCTCTGCACGAGATGGCCGGGCAGTTCGCGGAGATGGTCAACGACACCCTGGCCAATGGTTTCGACCTCAACGGCAACCCCGGCCAGGCGCTGCTCACCTACAACGCCGGCAGCACCACGGCGATGCTCAGCGTGAACGAGCTCAAGCCTGAGGAACTGGCGCTGTCGGACACTGCGGGCGAATCCGGCAACAACGTCAACCTGCTGAAGCTGCTCGATCTAAAGGGCCAGTCGATCACCCTCTCCGGCAGCCAGGTGACACTCAACGACGCCTTCGCCGGCCTGCTCGGCAAGGTGGCCAGCGCCAGCCGGCAGAACCAGGCCGACCAGAAGACCGCCACCACCGTGGCCAGCCAGGCGCAGGCCAGCCGCGATAGCGTCAGCGCGGTGAGCCTGGATGAAGAGGCGGTCAACCTGATCACCTACCAGCAGGCCTACCAGGCCAACATGAAAGTCATCAGCACCGCCAAGGAGCTGTTCGACTCGATGCTCGCGGCCTTCTAGGTCCCTGGCTAAGGAAAGCACCATGCGCATTACCAACGCACAGATCACCGCGCTGATGGGCGGCTCGATGAACAGCAATTCGGCGGCCCTGGGCAAGCTGATGCAGCAGATGTCCAGCGGGCAGCGCATCCTCCAGCCTTCCGACGACCCCATCGCCAGCGTGCGCATGCTGCGCATCCAGCGCGAGGAAGCGAGCCTGGCGCAATACCGCACCAACATCGGCAATGTCTCGGGCAACCTGTCGACCCAGGAAACCAACCTGCAGGCGACCTCCGACGCGATGCTCAACGTGCGCGACCTGCTGCTCTGGGCGGCCAACGGCTCCAACACTGGCGGCGATCTCAACGCCATGGCCGGGGAGCTGGAGAACATCGAGAAGACCATCGTCAGTTTCGTCAACGTGCGCGACGAGGAAGGCCGCTACCTGTTCTCCGGCACCCTGAGCGACACCGCCGCAGTGACCTACGAACCGCTGACCGACACCTACGTCGCCACCGGCAACGACAAGTCGCGCCAGGCCGCCGTGGCCAACGGCGTGCAGGTGGAAGAGAACGTCACCGCGCTGGGCGTGTTCGGTAGCAACATGGACTTCCTCAACCAGCTGCATGCCACGGTGAAGATGCTCAAGGACCCGGCGCTGGATGTCACTGATCCTGCGGTGCACGCGCAGATCGCCGCGACCATCGACAGCCTCGACAGCGGTCACGACGGCGTGCTCGGCGCCATCACCGAGCTGGGCGGCCGGCAGAACACCCTGACCATGCTCAACTCGAGCAACGAGGAGGTCTCGCTGGTGAACCAGAAGATCAACGGCGAGCTGTCGCAGCTGGACTATGCCGGCGCGAGCATTGACCTGAACACCTACCAGCTGGCCCTGCAGGCGACGCAGAAGACCTACCTGAAGCTCAACGACCTGTCGCTGTTCAGCCGCCTGTAAGTTTCTTCGTAGGGGAGCCGGGCCGCACCGCAAGGAGGTCTGGACGCCAATCGGCGGCGCACCGTCCGGTTCCCCTACTTTTTATCCCGCCTCCGCCCGGCCCCCAGTGCCGGGTGGAGGTACATCCGGTGCAGAGGTCACCATGAAGGTCATCAAGCAACTGCCGGCCGCTGCCGTCTTCGATCCCAGCGCCCGCCGCGACGTCATCCTGCCCCCCACCGGAGAGCGGCAGAACGCCCTGCGCAAAGGCGAGGAAAAAGGCGAGAACGCTGCACAGATGGCGCGCGGCGCGCAGAAGAGCGGCAGCTTCAACCTGCAGCTCAACCAGCAGTTGTCCTCCATGCAATCGGCGGACAGCTACCTGGGCGACCTGCAGGATCGCCTCGGCGGCCTCAAGCTCAACCTCAGCCGCGAACTCAGCGCACCGCAATCGCAGGACCGCGAAGGCGTGCGCCAGGCCACCCGGCAGGTCAACGAACTGCTGGAGCAGCGCGCCCAGCGTTCGGACGGCAGCCTCGACGCGAACTTCCGCCTGCGCCTCAACGAACCGGTACGCAGCCGCTTCAGCCTGGAAGGCCTGGAATCGGTGCAGGACATCCAGCGTTCGGGCAAGGAAACCCTGCTGTTCAGCGCCGGGCGCCAGCTCGCCGAGCCGGCCGCGGTGGTGCTGGACGATGGCATGAGCACCGAGCAGGTGCTGCGTCGCTTCAACGCCACACTGGGCCAGGCCGGCATCCGCGCTGAGCTTGATAGCGATGGCGCGTTGAAGTTCTCCGCGCCCGAGGCCGACTGGCAGCAGCTCAAGGGCCAACTGGCGGTGCAGGGCGAGGGCAAACTGTTCGCCAAGGGCAAGAACACCCGGCTGAAAAGCCAGGAAGAAGGGCTCCTGGCGTTCCCCACCGAGATCAGGACCGATGCCTTCCGCGAGCAGCGTCAGTTGCTCGACTCGGTCGTCTCGGCGCTGGATCGCATCGGCGGTCTGCGCGACCAGCTGCGTCATCGCCAGGACGACATCCGCGATTTTCTCGACCGCCACGCCAGCGAGGATGAGCGCGAGTGGGCGCACCACTTTGCCGCCTCCATGCTCGACCGCATGGGGCGCAGCGCCACGCATTACAGCGCGGCGGCGCAGTCGGTGGTGGCGCAGGCCAATCTCAGCCGGTTTGCGGTGGTGAGCCTGCTGGCCTGATACGCCGGCGCCAGGGCTGTTCGCGAGCAAGCTCGCTCCTACGAAGAGCAAACCGTGGCCAACCTGTAGGAGCGAGCTTGCTCGCGAACCGCCCGGCACCTGCTTCAAGACAAAAAAAGGCGGAGCCCAGCTCCGCCTTTTTTCATTTCACTTCCGCAATCACGCCAGCTTCAGCAGGCCCATGCCCAGCACCAGCATCGCCAGGCCGACCCAGCCGCGCCACACCAGGCGCTGGCCAAACAGGGCCCAGCCCATGGCAACGGTGGCGAGGATGCCGAAGCCGCCCCAGATGGCGTAGGCCACCGACAGTTCGATGCCGCGTACCGCCTGCGCCAGCGCGGTGAACGCACCCAGTACGCAAAGGATCGAGGCCACGCCGATCAAGCGCTTGCGGAAGCCGTCGGAGTACTTCAGCAGCAGGTTGGCGATCACTTCCAGGACGATGGCCAGGCCCAGCCAGGCCATCGGAATCAGGTCATGGTTCAGCATGTCACGGCCTCCCCAGTCAGTTCACGGCTCTCTTCACGCTTGCCGGTACGGGTACCGGACTTCACCAGCAGGATGCCGGCAATCATCACGGCCAGGCCCAGGGCCTTGTCCAGGCTCAGGTGCTCGCCGAGGAAGAAGGCGCTGACCAGAGTGATCAGCACGATGCCGATGCCTTCCCACAGGGCGTAGGCCACGCCGACCGGCACGCGCTTGATGGCCAGCGACAGGAAGTAGTACGACAGGCCGATCATCAGGTACATCAGCAGCAGCCCGGCAATCGGGAACAGCGTGTGGGTGAATTTCATCGAGGTGGTGCCAACGACTTCAAAGCCGATGGCGGCAAACAGATAGATCCAGGAACGCATGGTAAAGCCCTCCCACGGGCAGCCGCGCGCAGTCTCGCTAAGAGCATCCTTGCGGCGGTTTTCGGTTCGGGTTCGGCGGCGCCGACTCGGGCGGCAATCACCTTTGAGTGTTTGCCACGCTTGGCGCCACCAGAAGGTGGTTGCCGAAGGGAGGAGCTAGAGGTCGCCGGTCCAGTGACGCTCGCGCGAAACCAGGCGGGAAGTGAGAAGAGGTAGAGCTTTGATGTTCAACATAATGAACATATTGTGCCAAATTTCAGGTCGCCTGGCAAATCGACTGCCTGTGTTGTGGGGTTTAAGGCCCATATTCCGGCGTTTCACAAGCCTGCTGGAAGCCGCGCGCTGTCAGGGTTGTGCAATATTTTGTTCACCCTGTTTCGCCTGCGACAGCGCGCCACAGTCATGACCTGCGCCAGGCCGTTTTCCGCTCCGGCCTGCTAGCATCCAGCATCGATATCCCGTCGGAGACTGTGATGATCGCCCTGCGAGAAGCCTGGAAGGCCGGACTGTTCGGCCGTGAGCACTGGACGCGCAACCTGGTGGCGGGCGTCATCGTCGGGGTGGTCGCCCTGCCGCTGGCCATGGCCTTCGCCATCGCCAGCGGGGTGAAGCCCGAGCAGGGCATCTACACGGCGATCTTCGCCGGCGCCCTGGTCTCGCTGTTGGGCGGCAGCCGCGTGCAGATTGCCGGGCCGACCGGCGCCTTCATCGTCATCCTCGCCGGGGTTACCGCCAAGTACGGCGTGGACGGCCTGCAGATCGCCACGCTGATGGCCGGGGCGATACTCGTGCTGCTGGGAGTCAGTCGCCTGGGCAGCATCATTCGCTTCATCCCCGCGCCGGTGATCGTCGGCTTCACCGCGGGTATCGGGGTGATCATCTGGGTCGGCCAGTGGAAGGACTTCTTCGGCCTTCCCGCCGTCACCGGCGAGCACTTCCACCAGAAGCTCTGGCACCTGATCCAGGCCTTGCCGCAACTGCACCTCGCGACGACCCTGCTGGCGCTGCTGAGCCTGGCGCTGGTGCTGTTCACCCCGCGCATCGCCGCGCTGCGCCGGGTGCCCGGCCCGCTGGTGGCGATGGTGGTGGTGACGGCGATCCAGTCGCTGTTCCATTTCGACGGCGTGGCCACCATCGGCAGCGCCTTTGGCGGAATCCCGCAGGGGCTGCCCAGCTTCAGTCTCCCGGAAGTGACCCTGCCGCGTGTGCTGGAACTGATCGGTCCGGCGTTCGCCATCGCCATGCTCGGCGCCATCGAGTCGCTGCTCTCGGCGGTGGTCGCCGACGGCATGGCCGGCACCCGTCACGACTCCAACCAGGAACTGATCGGCCAGGGCATCGCCAACCTGGTCACCCCGCTGTTCGGCGGCATCGCCGCCACGGGTGCCATCGCCCGCACCGCGACCAACATCCGCAACGGCGGCAACAGCCCGCTGGCCGGCGTCACCCATGCCGCGACCCTGGTGCTGATCCTGCTGTTCCTCGCGCCGCTGGCGTCGAACATTCCGCTCTGCGCGCTGGCGGCGATCCTTTTCGTGGTGGCCTGGAACATGAGCGAGGCGCGGCACTTCCTGTTCATGCTCAAGCGTGCGCCGCGCGCCGACGTGGCCATCCTGCTGGTGACCTTCCTGCTCACGGTGTTCAGCGATCTGGTGATCGCGGTGAACATCGGCGTGATCCTCGCCATGCTGCACTTCCTGCGGCGCATGGCGTCCTCGGTGGAAGTGCATGCCGACGACGGCCCGGAGCTGGACGTGGAGCTGCGCGGCCGTGGCCTGGGCGACCTGCCGCCGGGGGTGCTGGTGTACAGCATCGAGGGGCCGCTGTTCTTCGGCGCGGCGGAAACCTTCGAGCGCGCGCTGGCCAAGACCCACACCGACCCGAAGGTGCTGATCATCCGCCTGCGCCATGTGCCGTTCATGGATATCACCGGCCTGCAGACCCTGCAGGAAGTGATTGAACAACTACAGCGGCGGGGCATCGAGGTGCGCCTGTGCGAGGCCAATGCGCGAGTGCTCGGCAAGCTGCGCAAGGCCGGCGTGCTGGAGGAGATTGGCGCGGGGTATCACCCGGATTTCCCGGCGGCGCTGGCGGCGGGTGCGGAGGGGTAACGGGCGGGTTGGGTGCGTTGGTTTGGCACCCTCTCCCCAGCCCTCTCCCTGAAGGGAGAGGGAGCAGATCGGCGTTACCGGCGTGCCCGGAGTTTCGCTTGAAACCGAACAGTCCCCTCTCCCTTCAGGGAGAGGGTTAGGGAGAGGGCAAGCCATAGCTGCGAGCTGACAGATCGCGTAGGAGCGGACTTCGTCCGCGATCGATATCCGGCGCGATGCGGACCCATCGCGGACGAAGTCCGCTCCTACGTCAGGTTCAGCCCTGCATCAGCTCCGCCAGCAGTTCTTCCTTGAGCTTCGTCAGCACCGGCTCCCCACGCTCGCGCGGATGCGGCAGATCGACCCGCACTTCGTGGCAGATCCGCCCCGGCCGCGCGTCCATGACGATCACCCGGTCGCCCAGGTACAGCGCCTCTTCCACGTCATGGGTGACCATGATCATGGTGCTGCGCTGCTGCACCCAGATGCGTTGCAGCTCGTGCTGCAGGCGCACGCGGGTGAGGGCGTCGAGGGCGCCGAAGGGTTCGTCCAGCAGCAATACCTTGGGCCGGGTGATCAGCGCACGGGCGATGGCGGCGCGCTGCGCCATGCCACCGGAGAGCTGGTGCGGATAGGCCTGCTCGAAGCCAATCAGGCCCACCAGTTCCAGGTGATCGGCCACGAGCTCGCGCTTCTCGGCGCGGCTGAGTTTCTGCTGCTTCAGCGCCAGGGCGACGTTCTCTTCCACGGTCTTCCAGGGGAACAGGCGGTGGTCCTGAAACACGATGCCGCGCTCCAGGCTGGTGCCGGTGACCGTCTGGCCGTCAAGCAGGATGCGCCCGCTGTAGTCGTTCTCCAGCCCGACGATCAGCCGCAGCAGCGAGGATTTTCCGCAGCCGCTGGCGCCGACGATGCTGACGAATTCGCCGGGGCGTACGTCGAGGGAAATGTTCTCCAGTACCGGCAGGCTGCGGCCGTCGATGGAATAGGCCTTGCTCAGGCCCTGGATGGCCAGCGCGCCGTGTTGCGCCTGCTGGGCCGGAAGTATGGCGGGATCGAGGATCGCATTCATGATCGAGGCACTCATGGCAATAAGGGTCAGCGCAGGTTGCGCCAGCGCAGCAGGTGACGACTGAGACGGGCGAATAGCTGGTTCATGGCATAGCCGAGCAGGCCGATGCTGAGCACGCCGATCACCACGATCTCCATGCGCGAGCCGGTCTCGGCGTTCATCATCAGGTTGCCCAGGCCCATGCCGGTGGAGAGGAACAGCTCGCAGCCCACCGAGCTGACCCAGGCGAAGGCCAGCGCATGCAGCACGCCGTTGCTCAGGCTGGGCAGGGCACCGGGCAGCAATACGTCGCGAAACTGTTGCCAGGGGCCGAAGGCGTAAAGACGGCCGACTTCGCGGTAGCGCTTTTCCACGTCGCGGAAGCCCTCGAAGGCATTCAACGTCATCGGATAGAAGGCGGCCAGGCTGACGATCAGCACCTTGGACGGCTCGCCGCTGCCGAACCACAGGGCGATCAGCGGGATCAGGCCGAGGATCGGCACCTGGCGGATCGTGTGGTACAGCGGCGCGAACAGCCGCTCCAGCGGCTTCGACAAGGCCATGCCGGCGCCCAGCGCGAAACCGGCGAATACGCCCAGCAGCAGCCCCAGGCTGGTGCGTTGCAGGCTGGCGGCGACACTCCGCCACAGCTCGCCGGTGCGGATCAGTTCGGCGAAGCCTGCACCGATGCGCTCCAGCGGCACGAAGGCATAGGCGGCGCTGGCGCCCTGTTGCGATTGCCAATGCCAGGCGGCGATCAGCAGGGCCGGCAGCACCAGGCCACGCAGTGATTTGAGGTGGCGGATCATGGCGTCGGTCTCCAGCGCAGCAGGCGCTTCTCCAGCAGGCGGAAGGCGAAATCGAGAATGAAGCCGATGGCGCCGGTGACGATCACCCCGACCATCACGATGTCGATGCGCAGCATCTGTCGGCTCAGCTCGATCATCTGCCCCAGGCCGCTGTCGGCGGCGAGCAACTCGGCGGCCACCAGCACCATCCAGGCGCGGCTCAGGCTGATGCGCAGGCCGGTGACGATGGGCGGCGCGGCGGCGGGGAAGGCGACGTCGCGCAGCAGGCTCCACAGCGGCAGGCGGTACACGCTGGCGACCTCGAAGTAGCCGCGCGGAATGCCCTTCACGCCTTCGCTGGCGGCCAGCGCCACGGGAAAGAAGGCGGCCTTGGTGACGATCAGGATCTTGAAGGTTTCTTCCACGCCGAAGAACAGGATGAACATCGGGATCAGCGCAATCGATGGCACTTGGCGCAGGGTGTGGAACAGTGGCGCGCAATAAACCTCCACGGTTTTCGACAAGGCCATTGCGGTACCGAAGACCAGCCCGCCGACGGCGCCGATGGAGAAGCCGATGGCCAGGCGCGACAGGCTGTTGAGCACGTGCTCGCGCAGTTCGCCGCTGGCCAGCAGGTCCTTGAAGCTGGCCCAGACTTCCGCCGGCGGCACCAGCAACTGTGGCGGGAACCAGCCGGCGCGCGCGGCGACGAACCAGGCCAGCAGCAGGAGCAGCGGCGAAGCGAACCAGCTCAGACGATCAAAGGTGTGGTTGAGCATTCAGCCCTCCTGTCCAAGCAATGGCTCGGTGGTTTGCCGGCGCAGCTTGCGTTGCCAGCAGAACAGCGCGGCCAGCAGCACCAGGGGGATCCAGCAGAGGAACAGGTTGCCCAAGCCGACGAAGTGGCTGATCGCTCCGCCCAGCAACGCGCCGGAAAAGCTGCCGGACATCGAGGCGAGGTTGAACAGCCCGGAAATCTTGCTCTTGTCCATGGCGTGCTCGCCCAGCTGGGCCATGTTCACCAGGTGGATCAGCGCCGCCGCCGCGCTGAGCAGCACGCCGCCCAGGGCCAGCAGCCAGTAGTTGTGCGCGCTGCCGAGCAGCAGCAGGGCGAGTAGTGCCGCGCAAAGGCTGCCGATGTAGGCCAGGCGCCGGCCGCTGCGTTCGATCAGGTAGCCGAAGCCGAACAGCCCGAGCACCGAGGCCAGGCCCTGGATCATCACCAGGCTCACCGCCTGGCCTTGCGAGAGGCCGGCGACTTCCATCGCCAGCAGCAGGATGAAGGTGCCGAACAGCGCGCTGGTGGCGGCACTGAGCAGCTCGATCAGGCAACTCTCGGCGATCTCGACGTTGGCCAGCATGGCGCCGACCTGTTGCAGCAATCCACCGGTGGCGGCAGCGACGGGTACGTCTTCGCTGGGCGCCTCGCCTTCCCAGAAGCCGAGGCTGTAGAAGGCCATCAGGCCAAAGCACAGGCCGATGGCGGCAAAGCCCCAGGTGAAGCTTGCCGCGCCGCTCAACCAGTTGCCCAGCAGCGGCCCGAGCAGGCCCATGCCCAGGGTCAGGGAGCCGCGGTACCAGCCGGCCTTGTCGTTGCCGATGCGCTTGAGCTGACGCAGGAAGGCGCTGTTCATGGCGACGATGCGGAAGGGGATGCACAGGCCGATCAGCAGCCGCGCGAAGGCCAGCCACAGCCAGCCGCCGAACAGCGGGATGGCCAGGTTCAGCAGCATCGGCCCGAGGCTGGCGAGAAAGTACACCCGGCGCGCACCGAAGCGGGCGATGACGAAGCCGGCGGGCAGGGTGAGGATCACCATGCCGAGGGCTTCCATGGCCGAGATGATGCCGATCTGCATGGCGTTGGCACCGATGCTGATGGCGTAGAGCGTGGTGACGATCTTCGCCATGCCGATGGTGGCGCCGCTGAAAGCCGCCAGCAGCATGAAGTTGAGCAGGAAGGCGCCGGGCCTTTCGCGCACGTCAGATGGCGACATCGATCTTCCCCAGCAGGGCTTCCAGCGGGCGCGGGTCGATCCAGTCGTCGACGCTGAAGTTGTCGCCGATGAATTCCCAGCGCTGGAGGAACGCGGTGAGATCGCGTAGCGCGTTGATCGAGCGCTCGGCGAGGTTGGTCTGCAGGCGCAGGTGCGCGTCCTCACCGTAGGCGCTGGCGACCCAGAACTCGCTGGTGTTCAGCTCGCGGGCGAGGAAGCGACGGGTTTCTTCGGGGTGTGCCCAGGCCCATTGTTCGGCGCGCAATACGGTATCGAGCACCAGCACGGCGGCGTCGAAGTGCTCGTCCAGCAGTTGCTGGTCGACGGTCAGGGTGCGTGGCGTGCCGATGTTGGAGCGCACCAGCGGCTCGGGGTGCGAGCCGACATCCATCACCACGTGCAGGCCGAACTCATGGGCCAGCTGCAGGCCGTGGGCGCCCTTGAGGAAGATCGCGTCGATGTCGCCGCGCAGCAGGCCGATCAGCTCGTTGTTGCGCTGCACCACGCGGTTGCCCTTGAGCGCCACCTGGGCGCCGAATACGTGGCGTACCGGATCGTCGCTGAAGGTGCCGCCGTAGGGGTAGTCCACCAGCTCGACGTCGCGCACCTCAAGGCCTTCCAGCCGCAGGGCGTTTTCCAGGCCGCGCAGGGACTGGGCGCGGGTGAAGTCGATCTGCACGTTGGCCCACTTCGGCAGGCCGAAGCGCCGGTGGCGCAGGTCGCGGATACTGCGCACGCCGCTGTCCGGGGCGCTGACGATGAGCTGCACCTCGTCGCTCCACGACAGCCCGACCACCCGCGTACGCGCGCCGCTGGCGCGCGCCCAGATGGCCGGGATGTTGCCGCCGTGGCGGACGGAGTAGGGCAGGTGATGGTCGAAGTGCGCCTCGCGCACCTCGCGCTCGGATGACTCGCGCAGTGACTGGATGCGCGTGCCGAAGGGGCGGAAGGCCTGGGCCAGGCGCCCGGATTCGACGGCGATGCCGAGGCCCGTGGGAACGGGACTGTGGGTGTACCAGAGGGTTTCCAGCGGTGTGCTCATGGGTGTCCGTCAGGGGTGAAAGCCCCCGCGCCGTCGCGCGGGGGCCAGGTCGGGAAACAGAGGGAATCGCCCTCGTGACGTTGATCAGCCAGTCTTCTGTGCCAGGCGGCTGCGCAGGGCTTCCAGCGGGCGCGGGTCGATCCACTCGCGCACGTCGAAGCGCGCCGGGATGAAGTTCCAGCGCTGCAGGAAGTCGGTGAAGTCCTGCAGGGCGAGGATCGAGCCTTCGTCCAGGTTGGTGCGCAGGCGCAGGTGGGCGTCTTCGCCATAGGCGGTGGCGACCCAGAATTCGCTGCTGTTGGTTTCCCGCGCCAGGTAGCGGCGGGTGTCGTCCGGGTGCTGGTGCGCCCAGTCTTCGGCGCGCAGCACCGAGGCGAGGATCGCGGTGGCGGCGTCGGGATGCTGTTCCAGCAGGTTGAGGTCGACGCTGAGGGTGCGCGGAGTACCGTTGTTGGAGCGGATCAGCGGCTCGGGGTGGGCGCCGGTGTCGATCACCGTGTGCAGGCCGAATTGCTGCGCCAGCTGCACGGCGTGGGCGCCCTTGAGGAAGATCGCATCCACTTCACCACGCAGTAGGCCGACCAGTTCGGGGTTCTGGCTGCGTCGGCGGCTGCCGCCGTGGCCGGTGATGCCGACGATGTTGCCCGGCGCCTCATCGCTGAAGGTGCCCTTCAGGCCGAAGTCCACCAGCTCCAGGTCGCGCACTTCAAGGCCTTCCAGGCGCAGGGCGTTCTCCAGGCCGCGGATGGCCTGGGCGCGGGTGAAGTCGATCTGCGCGCCGCTCCAGTCCGGCAGGCCGAAGCGCCGGCCCTTGAGGTCGCGCACGCTGCGGATGCCGCTCTCGGCGGTGGTCAGGATCAGTTGTGCTTCATCGGCCCAGGACAGGCCGATCACTCGGGTCTCACGGCCGCTGGCGCGGGCCCAGATGGCCGGGATGTTACCGCCGTGGCGCACCGAGTTCTGCAGGGTATGGTCGAAGTGCGACTCGCGCACCGCCTGGTCGGCAGACTCGCGCAGCGACTGGATCTTCGTGCCCTGCTCGGCCAGGGATTCTTCCAGCCAGCCTTTCTGCACGGCGATGCCAAGGCCCGTGGGGACCGGGCAACGGGTGTACCAGAGGGTATCGAGGGGACGGGACATGTGCAGCTCCTTGTGGGTCAGGCGCGGGCCTTGAGTTCGTGGACGTCGGCGCGTTTGCCCTGTACCAGCGGCAGGACTTCCTGGCCGATGCGCAGGGCTTCTTCCAGGTGCGGGTTGCCGGCAAGGATGAAGGTGGAGAAACCGGCGTCGCGGTACTCGGCGAGGCGCTCGGCGACGTTCTCGTGGCTGCCGACGAGACCGATGGTCGGGCCTGGCTTGGCCTTGCCGAAGCCGGCCCAGAGATTGGGGCCGAGGATCAGGTCGTCGAAGCGCTCGACGTTCTGGTGGTAGGCGGTCTGCCGCGCGGCACCGACCGAGTCCGAACCGGTGGCGAAGTTCTTGATGAAGGCGCTGGTGCGCGCGTCGATGCGCTCGTACTGGCGGCGCAGCTCGCTCCAGGCGGCCTCTTCGGTCTCGCGTGCGAACAGGTCGATGCGGATGCCGAAGCGGATTTCACGGCCCTGCTTGTCGGCCAGCTCGCGCACGCGTTCCAGGTGCGGCTTGAGCTTGTCGATGGGTTCGGCCCAGTTCAGGTAGACGTCGGCGTGTTTCGCCGCGACGTCCAGCGCCGGGTCGGAGAAGCCGGAGAAGTACACGCCGGGTTTGCGCACGTTGCGTAGCGCGATCGGCAGCGAGCCGTTCTCCAGTTGGTAGATATCGCCCTGGTAGGAGAACTGCTCGTTCTTCCACAGGCCGTCGATGATGTCGAGGAACTCGCCGGTGCGCTGGTAGCGCTTGTCGTGCTCGAGGAAGTCGCCGTTGGCGCGCTGGCTGGCGGGGTTGCCGCCGGTGATGATGTTCCACTCCAGGCGGCCGCGGGACAGATGCTGGAGGATCGCCGCCTGCTGCGCGGCATAGGCCGGCAGGGTCCAGGCGGCCTGGAAGGCGATGAGGAATTTGATCCGACGGGTTTCGCGGGCCAGCGCGGCGGCGGCGATCCACGGCTCCGGCCCGGTGGGCAGCAGCGCACCTTCGAAGCCGGCGATCTCGGCGGCCTTGGCCACCTGGGCGATGTAGTCGATGTAGGTGAAACCGTCCGGCTCACCGTTAGGCAGACGTCCCGGGGCGATGTTGCCAGGGCGCTCGATGTGGCTGCCGCGGTTGTTCTTGTCCGAGGCGAGATAGGGACCGTCGCTGCCCAGCGGCAGTCGCCAGAAGAATTCGGTGCTCATGGGCTTGCTCCTTTGCTTTGCGGGGGGCAGCGTCGTGCTGCTCGTGCAGGGTCTTGAGCAAGGGCTGTGCCCAAAGGCTGGAGGCCAGGCGGGGCGGGGCTTTCAGGACAGTGTGCTGCGATAGCAGCAGGGCGTTTGTCTGTACAGCAGCAGTGGGGCAGCAGGGGATGCTGGGCGGGCAGCAATTTCGGCAGCGTTCAGACCGTTTCAGCCCTCATGCGCATTCGCGTTGTTCATAAATGGCTGATTTTGTTGAGTATTTTTTAATGGCACAAGTCCTGCTCAGTCACTGGAACACCGCCACGCGGTTCATCCATTCCCGACTGCCAGGAGGCATTCCATGTCCACCCTCGATCCGCAACTTGCCAACCAGCTCGAACAGGTTCGCCGTGACTTCGCCAAGGCCTTCCGCGTGCTCAAGGAAAGCCGCACTCTCACCGCCACCAATACCTACCAGGCCTATGTGCGAGTGCCGGACAGCGACAAGGTGATTGCCGTCCATGCACCCAACCCGTGGGCGGACGACCAGGAAATCCGTGCCGTGATCTCGACCTGGGACGGCGAGGTGATCCTCGACGAAAGCATCGCCGGAGCGACCCCGCTCAGCGGTCGTGGCGCCGGCGGCAACGGCAAGCGCTATGCGGCAATCTTCCAGGCGCGCCCGGAAATCAACGTGGTGATCCACGTGCACACGCCCTACCTCGGCGGCTGGGCCAGCGCCCACCGCGTGTTGCCGATCCGCTATGCCGCTTCCCAGCGCGTGACCCTGGCCCGTGAGCTGCCGATCTACATCGACCGCCGCCAGCCCGAGCCGCTGTTCATCCTCGATCGCATTGCCGAGAACCCGCATACCCCGGCCATCCTCGAAGCCAACGGCGGCGCGACCTTCTGGGGCGAGGACCTGATCAAGGCGTCCAAGCTGATCCTGCTGATCGAGGAAGGCGCCTACTTCCAGGGCCTCGCCGAAGGCCTCGGCGGCTCCCAGGAATTCGGCCCCGGCGTGCTGGAGCAGCAATGGAAAATGACCGGCCTCTGGGAGCAGGGCCAGAAGCTGCTGGGCGCGGCGGCCTGAGTATTCGCCTGAACTGAAAAAGCCCTCTTGCGAGGGCTTTTCTTTGGCTGTTCGTAGGAGCGAGCTTGCTCGCGAACCGAGTCCGCCGCAGGGTTTGTTCGCGAGCAAGCTCGCTCCTACACATGTGCGCTCAACTGCTGGTGCGTCTGCGTACGGCTCGCTCGAAAACGCTCTCCGCCCACTGGTTCAGGCTCTTGCCGGACGCCTTGGCCGCAATGGCGGCGGCGGCGTGAACCTCGGGGCGGATGCGCAGCATGATCTTGCCGGACGCCGGCTTCTCCGGTTCTACACCGCGCGCCGCACAGTCGACCAGGTAATCCTCAACGGCATCCTGGAAGGCGGCATGGAGCCCACCAACGCTGTCGGCATGGAAGCTGATGATGTCGTTCACTCCCAGCAGGCGGCCAACGAAGAGGTCATCACGATCGTCGAATTCAATACGGGCGGTGTAACCCTTGTAGGTCATGCGGCTCATGTTTCCACTCCAGCCCGACGCAGGAATTCGCGGGCTTCCTCGACCTGGTAACGCTTGGCCTCCTTGCCCGGATGCGGGCGATGGCAGCGCCAGGTCTGACCATGCAGAACCAATTTCACCCGTGACCCTTCACGCTCCTCCACGGTGCCGCCCAGATGCAGAACCAGAGCTTCGATGTCGGTAAAGACTATCGATGCACTGGCTGGCGTGCGGAAGATCATGGCGAGGGTTTTGCGGTGGCGGTTCTGCATCCAGAAATGCTATCGAGATATGATAGCACTCTGTGGTTGCCATTTCCTCGAGATGGGCCGGCCACCTCGGATGCTTTTGTAGGAGCGAGGGGGCGCCCAGTTCTTGCTCGCGAACCGAGCCCGCCGCGGGGTTTGTTCGCGAGCAAGCTCGCTCCTACACGCGACGGCCTATCCGGCGCGTCTCATTCGATGGAAAGCTCGATGGTGAGGTTCCCTGCAAGTGTCGATTCGGTCAGGCGGCTAGCGGCGGCTCTGCCGCGCGCCAGCGCAGCCCCAGCGGCAGCAGGAACAGCGGCAACAGGCTGGCGACGATCAGCACCGCGAAGAACGGCAGGCGCGAGGGGAGGCTGAACAGCGGGAACAGCAGCACCGGGCCTAGGAACATCGACAGGTACAGCGCCTGTTCGGCCACGCCGCCGGCGCCCATCACGTCGCCGCCACGGCTCATGCGTGGGATGCTGGTGAATACCCAGGCGACCACGAAGCTGCCGACGAAGCCCTGGACGATCTTCGCCACGATGGCGGTGGACGCCGCGATGCCGGGGATGAATACCAGGACCTCCAACACCACCCCGATCAGCGCGCCGCCGACCACGGCCAGCGGGCCGAAGAAGCGCAGGTTGAGCACAAAGCCGGCGAGCAACCCGGCCAGCACGCTGGAGAGGATGCCGATGGTGGAGATCACGCCGATGGTCGACGGTGCCACGCCCAGGCTGTGGATAAAGTAGTCCGGGGTGATGGTCACCAGGCCCAGCGCCACGGTCAGCGGCGCGCCCACCGCCAGCGCCAGGCGCAGCACGGACGGGTCGGCATAGAGGCGGAAGGTCTGGCGCAGGGAATGGCGTTCACTGCGGGTCGCCAGGTTCACCGATGGCAGCAGCGGGGTCGCCAGCAGCAGGGCCAGTAGTACCAGGGCATGACCGCTGAAGGCGTTGCGCCACTCGCCATGCTGGCCGCCGACATAGGGCGCCACGGCGAAGATCGCGATGGCGCCGCCCAGCGGCGAGGCTACCGACCAGAACGCCAGCGCTGTGGTGCGGCGGCGGCCTTCGGTGGTGTGTACCAGCAGAGCGAGTGCGGCGAGCACCACGCTGATGTAACCGGCGCCTTCGATGACGCGCAGGGCAATCAGGGTAGTGAAGTCTTCGCTGCGGCTCGCCAGGTAGCTGCATGCCGCCGCCAGCAGCAGGCCGAAGACGATGGCGCGGCGCTCGCCGACCCGCGCCACGATCCAGTTTACCAGGGGAGAGGCGAGGGCGGCGACTACCGCCACCGCCGACACGACCCAGCTGGCCCGCGAGGGGCTGACCGAGAAAGCGTTGGCGATGTCGGCGACCAGCAGGATGGTCTTGCCGTGGCACGCTGCGATGATCACAGCGAAGGCGAGGGTGAGCAGGATCGAGGGCCAGCTTCCGGCACGCATCGGGGAATCCTCTTCAAGGGTTTGGTTGGAATGACTATTTGTGGGGCCTGTGCAGGCGCGTTCCCCTCACCCCAGCCCTCTCCCTCTGGAGAGGGAGCAGTCCGTGCCGGCTGTCGCGGTCGTTTCATCCAGCGCCGAACGGTCCTCTCCCTCCGGGAGAGGGAGCAGTTCGTGCCGGCTGACGCGGTCGTTCCATCCTGCGCCGAACGGTCCCCTCTCCCGCGTGCGGGAGAGGGTTAGGGAGAGGGGCTTTTGAAGCGCCTCAGCGCCGCGAAATATTCAGGACCTGGAGTTCGCTGAAGGCCTCATAACCGCGTTGCCCGCCTTCGTAGCCGAGCCCGCTCCACTTGTGCCCGCCCTTGGGCGCGCCGGGCTGGATGTGGCCGTGCTGGTTGACCCAGGCCAGGCCCGCCTCCAGCTGCGCCGCAATGGCTTCGCCGCGCGCCAGGTCGCGGGTCCACACCGAGGCGCCGAGGCCGTAGTGGCTGGCGTTGGCCTGGGCAATGGCGTCCTCTTCGTTGCGGAAGGAGATCACCGGCAACACCGGGCCGAACTGTTCCTCGTCCACCAGCGCGACGCCGGCCGCCACGCCGCTGACCAGGGTCGGCGGGTAGAAGTAGCCGGGCCCTTCGGGCCGTACGCCGCCACTGTGGATTTGCGCGCCGTGTGCCTTGGCGTCTTCCACCAGGGCGATGACCCGTTCCAGTTGCTGCGCGTTGGTCAGCGGCCCCAGTTCCGTCTGCGGGTCGAGCCCATGCCCGAGGCGGGTGTGCTGGGCGCGCTCGGCGAGTTTCGCCAGCAGGGGCTCGAACAGGCTTTCATGCACGTACAGGCGCTTGATCGCAAAGCACACCTGGCCGCTGTTCCAGAAGGCGCCCCAGAACACTGGTTCGACGATGGCGTCGAGGTCGGCGTCTTCCAGCACCAGCGCTGCATCGTTGCCACCCAGCTCCAGGGTCAGGCGTTTCAGGTCGTCCGCCGCGCCGGCATACAGGCGCTTGCCGGTGGTGACGCTGCCGGTGAAGGTGACGTGGCGCACTCGCGGATGGCGCACCAGATGTTCGCCGACTTCGCCGGCACCGGCGATCACGTTGAGCACGCCGGCAGGGAACACATCACCCAGCAGTTGCGCCAGCAGCAGAGTGGACAGCGGCGTGTGCTCAGAGGGCTTGGCCACCAGGGTATTGCCGGCGTGCAGGGCGGGCGCGATCTTCAGCACCAGCAGGATCAGCGGGACGTTCCATGGGGTGATCGCGGCGACCACACCCAGGGGTTTGCGGGTGATGCGCACCAGGCGCTCGCCGTCGTCGCGCAGTGACGTGTCGGCGGGCAGCTCGAGGTGCGCGTGGTGTTCGAAGGTGGCGGCGACGCCGGCCACTTCCTCCAGCGTCGAGCGCAGCGGGCGACCCTGCTCGCGGGTAATCAGCTCGGCCAGCGCCTGGGCGTTCTCGCGCACGCGTTGGGCAGCGAGGGCCAGGCTATGGCGGCGTGCGTCCAGATCGGCGGCCCAGGCCGGGAAGGCCCGGTGCGCGGCGTCCACCGCCGCGTCGACCTGCTCCCGGCTGGCGCGGGCGGCTTCGCCGACGAGTGCTTCGCTGGCCGGGTCGATCACCCGGTCATAGTGCTCGGCCGCCTGGAGGCGACCATCGATCAGCAGTTCATAGCGTGACATGGCGAGTTCCTCAGGCACCGCCCAGGATGGCATCGGCGATCTTCTCGGCGAGCATCAGGGTCGGCAGGTTGGTGTTGGCGGTGGGGATCACCGGGATGATCGACGCGTCGGCAACGCGCAGGCCCTCGACGCCATGGACGCGACCGGCGCTATCGACCACGGCCTGCGGGTCATCGGCAGCGCCGATGCGGCAGGTGCCGCTGGGATGCCAGACGCCGCCGATGTGGCGGCGCAGGTAGGCGTCCAGCGCCGCGTCGTCGGCCAGCAGGGCCTCCAGTTTCGGCCCGCCGGGCTGAGGCACGGCGAATGGGGTGAGCGCCAGTTGCAGGTCGTAGCGCGCCAGGACCGGGTGCTTGAACAGGCGCTGGATGATGCGTAGCGCCACGCGTGCGCGTTGCAGGTCGCGCGGGTCGGATAGCAGGTTGAAATCGACTTGCGGCGGGCTCGCCGGGTCGCGGTCGCGCAGGCTCAAGCGGCCGCTGGAGCTGGGCTTGTTGATCCAGAACAGCGCGTGAGCGACGCCGCGCTCGGCGTCTGCGCCGATGGCCAGGTAGAGGTCCGAGGGGGTGTCCGGATCGACGCCCGAGGACACCCGGATACCCAGTTGGTGAGACGTGCCGGGCCGCGCCAGCACGGCATCCGAGCGCGCGGCATCGCCCAGGGTAGCCAGGGTGCCGAGCGAGCTGTGCTCCCACAGATTGCCACCAACGCCGGGGCGGTCGGCGATCACCTCGATGCCCAGCTCCTGCAACTGGCTGGCCGGGCCGATGCCGCTACGCAGCAGGAAGGCTGGCGATTGCAGCGCACCGGCGGCGAGGATGACTTCGCCGGCTTCCACAGCGACGCGCTCGCCATCGCGCAGCAGTTCGACGCCAGTGATACGCGTGCCTTCACGCAGCAGGCCGAGCACCTGGCTGCCGGTCCACAGCGTCAGGTTGGGCCGTGCGCGCACCGCTTCGTCGAGGTAGCCACGGGCAGCGGACACGCGCTGGCCATGCTCCAGGTTTACCGCCGGGGCGAAGTAGCCGTCGTCGAACACGCCGTTCTGGTCGCCGATGTCGCGCAGGCCTTCGGCTTGCAGTGCCGAGACCACGGAGCGGGTGAAGGGCGTCCAGTCGCGGCTGGAGACGCGGTTGATCGGGATCGGTCCGTCGTGCCCGTGCAGTGGGCCGGCGTAATCGGTGTCGCGCTCAAGCTTGCGGAAGTACGGCAGCACGTCGTCCCAGCCCCAGCCTTCGGCGCCCAGTTCGGCCCACTGGTCGTAGTCGCGCGGCAGGCCGCGGTTGGCCACCAGCACGTTGACACTGGAGCCACCACCGAGCACGCGGGCCTGTTCGAGGTAGCGTTCGGGGCGCTCCACACCTTCGGGCTGCGCGCCATGGCGGACGCTCAGGTCCGGCCAGAAGTAGCGCTCGCGCAGCTCCAGGCGCAGGCGGAAGGGATTGTGGCCGTCGAGGATTTCCGCCGGCGTGGCGTGCGGCGGGGTGTCCGGGCCGGCCTCGATGAGCAGGACGCGGCGCTGCGGATCGGCGGAAAGGCGCCCGGCGAGAACGCTGCCTGCGCTGCCGCCGCCGACGATGATGTGGTCGTAGCGAGGAGTGGTCATGTCGCCTCCCGACCCGGCGCTCCCGCACCGGGCGTGTGCAGGGTGATCAGAAGCCGACGGAGATGCCGGCGACCAGGGCGCGCGGTGCGCCTTTGTAGTACTTCGGCGCGCCGTAGAAATCGCCGTCGGCCGGGTCGGCGGAGACCGTCCCCGAGTTCACGCCCGACAGATAGTGCTTGTCGAAGACGTTGTTGAGGTTGAGCGTCAGGGTGGTTTCCTTCAGCGCGCTGCCCAGGTCCTTGAGGCGGTAGCCGAGGTTGGCGTCGAACACGGTGTAGCCGCCGATCTTCTCGTTGTTCGCCAGGTCGCCATAGAAGCTGCCGGTGTGGCGGCCGAGGAAGTTGGCGTAGAAGGTCTGGTTGTCGTAGCCGATGCCGGCACTGAACAGGTTGCGCGGAGTGTCGTAGAGCTGGTTTCCCTTGGTATCGAGGCTGGCGCCGCCGGCGCTGTAGTCGTCATCCTGGGTGGAGCGCAGGTAGGTCCAGGAGGCGAAATAGTTGAAGTTCGCCGGCAGCAGGCCGTTGAGCGCCAACTCCAGGCCCTTGGTGGTGACGTCGCCTGCGTTGAAGTAGGAGGTGACGCCGGAGACTTCCTCGAACGCCGCCTGGCGATCCTTGAACTTGTCGTAGAACAACGCCGCGCTGAGCAGTACGTCATCGGTGCTGTAGCGCCAGCCGATCTCCTGGTTCCAGGTGACTTCCGGCTTCTGCTTGTCGCCGCCGTTGGCCTGGCCGTACACCGCCGCCACCGCCGGAGTGCGCATGTTCGAGGTGGTGTTGTAGTAGAGCTGTTGTTGCGGGTCGAGCTGGTAGGCAAGGCTCAGGCTGGGCAGGAAGCGATAGTAGTCGGCGCTGTCGCCGAAGCCACTGAGACGGTCGTCGCCCTTGTTCTGCGTGTGCTGCCAGGCCAGGCCGCCGGTGAGCACGAGCTGCGAGGTGATGTCCCAGGTGTCCTGTACCCAGAGCTTCTGGGTGGTGATCTCGTTGCGCTGGTCGGTGAAGTAGATGGCGTTGCCGTTGCCGTCACGCAGCTTGTGGCTACCGTCGATGCCGGCGGGCTTGCCGTTGCCCTTGATCTCGACCACCGGGAACTGGTTGCGGGCGTGGGTGTAGTCGGTCCACAGGCCCAGTTGCAGGGTGTGGTCGTCGTTGACCAGGAAGTCCAGCGTATTGGTGGAGCCGATGCGGTACTGCGTCGGGTAGACGCTGAGCGCGCCAGTCACCAGCGGGTCGATGCTGTCGCCGTCGCCATTGAGATCGGCGTTGACCTTGTTCTCGTTGACCGGCACCACGGCCACGGCGGCGGTGCCGTCGGTGACGCGGACGAAATACGGGTCGACCTTCAGCTGGACCTTGTCGGAGAGGTTGAACAGGCCATTGAGCGCGTAGGTCTGGATCTTGAAGTCGGCGCGCGAGGCCGCGGCGCTCTGGCCGGGGACGGTGACGTCGGGCACGCCGTTGGTGCCGTTGCCCTTGGTCGGGTAGATGTCGCGCGGGTAACCCTGGTCGTACTTATTGGCGCGGTACTCAGCCAGCGTCGGGTGGTTGTAGCTGTTGGTGCGCATCAGGAAGCTGGAGAAGATGCCGTTGATGCGGTTGCCGTCCCACTCGTATTGCAGGTTGCCTTCATAGCGGTTGGAGGACAGCTCGCCGCCGCTGTTGTCCCACAGGTCGGCGGTGGTGCGCGAGGCCGAGAGCCAGGCGGAGAAGCCGTTCACCTCGCCGGTGTTGACCCGCGCGAAGGTGCGGAACAGGCTGTCGCTGCCGACGTTCTGCTTCACCAGCAGGCCGCTTTCCTTGGTCGGCGCCACGGACTTGATCAGCACGCTGCCGCCGCTGGCAGTAAGAGTCGAGGCGTTGATCGAGGAGGAACCGTAAAGCACTGACACCGACTCGTAGTTTTCCGGGTCGCCCATGAAGTCGGCGTGGGGCGTGAGGAACTGCGGATCGTTGAGCGGGATGCCGTCGCGGACGAAGCCGATCTGGTCCTGGGAGAAGCCGCGGATGTTCAACCCGCCTTCTGTAATACCGCTGTTGTCGCCGCCGCTGACGTGCACGCCGGGCAAGTATTTGAGGGCTCCGGTGACGGCGCTGTCGAGGCCGACGAATTTCTCCAGCTGGGATTTGGTCAACGTGCCCTTGGAGACTGGCGCGACTTCCTTGCGGGCGTCGCCGACCTGGGTTTCCTGACCTTGGCCCTCGACGGTCACGGTACTCAGCGTGACGCCTTCAGGGGATTTCGAATCATCGGAAAGTGCAACTTCCGTGTTGAATAAAAGAGCGCTGGATAATGCTATCGCCAGCGGTTTTAGGCGGAACTCTCTTGCATGCTTCATGGCAGTCACTCGGGGCTTTTAATACGTTATGAGTGAGCTAGAGCAAGCTCTGTGCCATGCGTTTTAGAGCGGTTAAAGGCGGTTTTAGGGTGTTTTTCTGCTGTTGCTGCAGCAACTGCTTTTACAGTGGTGCTGGCGCAGCTACTTGTTATGAACAGTGCTTCGGAAAGTGCTGCGCTAAAAAGATAAAGCCCCGCTATCGGGGGCTTTATTGTTTGGCTGAGTTGTCTTGTGTTCAGGGTTGTCGGGCGACGGTTCTTGCCTGCTCTTTCCAGAATCCTTCGAGCTGCTGATTCTTCAATCCCTGCTCGACGAACTTCGGTTCCAGCAGGTCATCCACCTTCACCTCGTTGCGGATCAGTTTCGCCTTGAGGCTGTATGCGATGCCATCGGTGTAGTGCTGGCGCAGGGCGTCGTCGTAGAGCGGGGAGAAGTGCGCCGACCAGGGCTCGCCGGAGACCTCGCGCTGCAACACGCTCAGCGGTACGCCGGAGCGGGTCTGGGCGTCCTGGTAAGCCGCCTGGTTGGCGTCCTGGGAAACCCACCACGCGGCCTTCAGGTAGGCGTCCACCACCAGTTGGGTGAGGTCGGGATGTTCCTTCACGAAGTCCTTCGCGCCCCAGACTTCGGCGCGCATCTTCCAGTCCGCGGGTGCCTCCTTGCTTGACCAGATGATGCGGCCGACCTGCTTGTCTTCCAGCAGGAAGGCGTCGCTCAGGGTGAAGAACGCATCCACCCGCCCGGCGCTCAATGCAGCGGCGCCGGCCTGGGGGTTGAGGTTGAAGATGCGGAAGTCCTCGAAGCCCAGGTGGTTGGCTTCCAGCAGCTTGGCGAACGACAGTTCCCACGGCCGACCACGGTGCAGGGCGATGCGCTTGCCCTTGAGGTCGGCGATGGATTTCGCTGTCGATCCCGGCGGCACTACGAGGTAGACGTTGTTGCCGATGCCGCCGGGGACGATCAGTTGGGTCTGCACACCCGAGGCGTTGGCGATGATCGACGGCAGGTCGCCGTAGAAGGCGAAGTCGATACGCTTGTTGGCGAATTCCTCGTTGACGAAGGTGCCCACCGAACCGGTGGCGGCGGGCACCCATTCCAGCTTGATATTGCGCTGCGCCAGTTGCTGCTCCAGCCACTTGTCGCGGTCGATCACGTACGAGGGGCCGTTGAAGGTGATCTGCCCGGCGTTGGCGTAGGCCACCGTAGCGATGCGCAGGGTGGTGGGTTGCTCGGCGGCCAGTGCGTGGCCTGCGAGCAGCACGACGGCTGGCAACAGGCGGCGCAACGTGCGATGGATCAGGGACATGGCGGTTACCTCGCTCAGAAGTCGGTGGTGACCGAGACGCCGAAGGTGCGTGGGTCACCGAACATCACGGCGGCGGTCTGGTAGCCGCCGGGCAGGGTGTGGTTGCGGTATTCCTTGTCGGTCAGGTTGTTCACGTAGGCGGTGACGCGGGTGGTTTCGCCCGGCAGCTCGTAGGTCACCCGCGCATTGCCCAGGGTGTAGCCGCCGCTGCGCATGTTGGCGCTCTGGTCGTTGGTGAAGAAGTACTGGCGGCTGCGGGTGTTCCAGTCGGTACCGAGGATCACCGCGCCACCCACGTTCAGGGGGATGCGATAGTCGGCGCCAATCACCGCCGAGACGCTGGGCGCGCGGACGAAGTGGTTGCCGGAGTAGTCGTCGGTGCCCGAGGTGTAGTCGGTGAACTCGGTGTGCAGCAGGCCCAGGCCGAAGTTGACATGGAGGTTCTGCACCGGGATGGCTTCGAGTTCGAACTCGGCGCCGTAGGCCTCGCCCTGGGCGCCGTTGGCCAGGCGCGAGACGGTCTGGTTGTTCACCGCGGTGACGATGTTGAGCTGGATGTCCTTGTAGTCGTAGTAGAAGACGCTGGCGTTGGCGTTCAGGCGGCCATCGAACCACTCCGACTTCAGGCCCAGTTCATAGGAGGTGAGGTATTCCGGGTCGACCTTGGCCACCGTGGCCTGGCTGGTGACGCCGGCGTTGTAGCCGCCGGAGCGGAAGCCGCGGGCATAGCGGAAGTAGGCGCGGGCGTTGTCGGAGATCCGGTACTCCGGCGTCAGGTCCCAGCTGTAGTCGCTCCAGGTGTTGCTCTCATCCTGGGTGGCGTTGACGATCAACGGCGTCTCGACGTTGCCCGGCTGCCACCAGTGGCCATCGCCGAAGCTGGCGGCGCCCCGGTTGACCAGGCGCGCCAGGTCGATGTCCTTGGTCTCGCGGGTCCAGCGCAGGCCGGCGGTGAGGCTGAAGTCGTCGGTGAAGTTGTAGGTGGTGCTGCCGAAGATGGCGTAGCTCTCGGTCTTCTGGTCGTAGCTGACGTTGTTGTAGTAGCTGGGGACGTAGACGTTGGGCAGCGCGGCGTTGGCGTTCTTCGATTCCAGGTCTTCGTTGAAGTAATGGAAGCCCAGCACCCAGTTCAGGCGGTCGCTGCGCGGCGAGGCCAGGCGCAGTTCCTGTGACCACTGCTGGCTGTCGGCATAGCTGTAGCTGCGCTGCAATTCCAGCGGGGTGTTGTCGCTGTCGGTCCAGCCGTCGCGGGTGAAGTGTTCGAAGGCGGTGATGGAGGTCAGCTCCAGCTCGCCCAGTTGCCAGACCAGGTTGAGGTTGCTGCCGGCCTGGTCGATCTCGGCCTGGTACTTGGCGTTGAAGTTGGCCTTGCCCAGTTCCGGATCGATGGAATAGCCGAACTGGTTGGTGCCGTTGGGCCGGGTACCGTAGCTCACCGTGTTGTAGCTGGCGGTGTCGTGGTAGTGGCGGGCGTGAACGTTGAGGTTGGCGTCGAGGTTGTCGTTCACCCGCGCGGCCAGCTGCAGGCGCACGGCGTCGTCTTCCAGCGCGCCCTGGTCGTTGCCATCGTTCTTGTTCTCGGTGTAGCCGTCGCGGCCCTGGTGGTGGAAGGACACGCGCCCGGCCAGCTTGTCGTCGACCAGCGCATCGCTCACCGCGCCTTCGACGATGCGGTTGGCGTAATTGCCCATGTCGACCTTGAAATAGCCCTCGGGGCTGAAGGTCGGCTTGCGCGAGATGAAGTTGATCGCGCCGCCCGTGGTGTTCTTGCCCCACAGCGTGCCCTGCGGGCCGCGCAGCACTTCCACGCGCTCCTGGTCGAACAACGGGAAGCCGGTGGCGCTGATGTTGGCGATATACACGTCGTCGACGTAGATGCCGATCGGGCTGACGGTGTTGGCGCCCTGATCGCCCGTGCCCAACCCGCGAATCCACCAGCGCGGACGGCCATGGCCATCGGTGGTGCCGGCGGAGGCGTTGGGGGTGTAGCGGGTGACTTCGTTGGCCGATTGCAGCGAGGCATCGCGGATTTTCTCGCCGCTCAGCACGGTGATTGGCGCCGGTACTTCCTGCACCGACTCTTCGCGCTTCTGCGCGGTCACCACCACCTTGCCGAGGGTCGGTGCGGCGCTGCTGTCCTCCTTGGTCTGCGTCTCGCCGTCAGCGGCATGGACGGCGACGCTGGCGAGGCTCGCCAGGATCGCGAGGGAAAGGGTGTTGCGTTTGAACATGGTGTCCCCAGGGGGCGGCGAAAGGACGGCTGGCTCTGTGGTGCTCGGTCGTCGCCGCAAGGCATGAAGCTGTTATTGCGTTGCTCTTGTACTGGCTCACGCGTGATGAAGGCCGGAAGGCTTGCCGGGAACATCGCAACATCCGTACCGCTTTCGCGTTGAATGTTAAATGGCTGATACAAAAGGGTTTTTTATGTTTGTTGCGGGCGCTGTGCTGCTGGGGCAGCAGTCCATGCTGGGCCATCGCTGCCTGGGCAGCAGCGCGGCAGCAGGTTCTCCGCGGCTTTCGTCGAACTGCCGTGGGAACGCCATTTGCAGCTGATAAGCTGGTCTCTCTGAAGCCCTGGAGTTGGCGATGAACACGCTTCTGCCGGAGCAACCCCTGCAATGCTTCCCGCGCAATCTGCGCGGCCGCGATTTCGTGGTGGGGGATGTGCACGGCCATTTCGAATTGCTGCAGCGATTGCTCGACCAGGTCGGATTCGATCCGGCCGTCGATCGCCTGTTCGCCGCCGGCGACCTGGTGGACCGCGGCCCCTATTCCCCGCAGGTGCTGGATTGGTTGGCCAAACCCTGGTTCGCCTCGGTGCGCGGCAACCACGAGCAACTGGTGATCGACGTGGTGCTGGCCGGCGATGACCGCGACCTGCACTTCCGCAATGGCGGTGCCTGGCTGTACAAGCTCACGCCCGTGACTCGCGAACGCATCGCCCACCGGCTGCAACAATTGCCGCTGGTGATCGAAGTCGAACTGGGGGATGGGCGCCGCGCGGGCATCGTGCATGCCGAGGCACCGGTCTCACCGGCATTTCCGGACTGGGACAGCGGCGTCGCTGCGCTGGCCGGCGAGCTGGGTGAAACCGCCCGGCGCAATGCCGTTGGCCTGGCCATGTGGGCACGCACGCGGATCGAGAAGGAGGACACCACGCTCATCGACGGGCTGGAGCGCCTGTATGTCGGCCATACCGCGCAAGGCGCCGTGCGCCCGCTGGGCAATACCCACTACATCGACACGGGCAGCGGCTACGCCGACGGTTGCCTGAGCATCGTCGACATGCACAGTGGTGAAGTGGAAACGGCGGCCGCCCGCTGAGCGACCGCCGGGACGATCACTCGCCGCGGATGTACTGTTCCAGTTGCTGGATCAGCTCGGCCTGTTCGGCGATGGCGGCCTTCACCAGGTCGCCGATGGACAGCAGCCCGAGCAGCTCGCCGTTCTCCACCACCGGCAGGTGGCGCAGGTGGCGCTCGGTCATGATGCCCATGCACTTGTCGACGTTGAGGTGGGTGTCCACGGTGATCACTGGCGCGGTCATCACCGCGCTGATCGGCGTGTCTTCCGAATTGCGCCCCTTGAGCGCCAGGCGCCGGGCGTAATCGCGCTCGCTGAAGAAGCCGACCAGCTGGTTGGCCTCCACCACCGGCAGGCCGCCGAGGTTCTTTTCCGCCATCAGGCGCAATGCATCGATCACCAGCGCATCCGGGGCGATGGTGTAAACCTGCTGGTCCGCCTTGGCGTTCAACAGCTGAGCCACAGTCTTCATTCCTACCCCCTGTTCGTCGTTCACGGCGCGATACCCGTGGTTCATAGAGAATCGTGGACGAATCGCGATCCGGCAAGGTCGCAAAGCGGCGTCCGCCGTCACGACAGCGTCATCCGCCCGCGACGCGACTTATACTGTGATTCCCTTCCCCTTATCCCCCCACGAAAGACCGGCCATGACTGACGACGATCTCGACCTCCACGAGCCTGAACACGACCACCTGCTGGACCTCGATGACGACCTCGACGGCCTGCTGGAGGAGGACGCGGCGTTCTTCGAGGATCAGCCCGACGATCATGAGGACGGCGACGAGGAAGCGGACGAGTATCAGCCGGGCCTGGATGACGAGGACTGGTAGAGGACCGACCTCCGGACGATATCCGGGCGTCATGATTGGCTGGCAGAATGCCGGCCAGACAATAAAGAGAAAGCATCATGCGCAACATCACGCTCGCCCTGGCCGTCTCCCTGCTCTGTGGATGCTCCTCGGACGTCCGCCGGGATGACCGCACCGCGCCCATCTCCCTCTATCGAGACACCCGCCACGTGATGGTGGTGAACTTCCAGCCCGATCCCACGGTGGCGGCCAACCCGCGCTGGGGCGCGCTGAAGGCCAGCTGGCGTGAGGCGCTGCGCGACGAGGCGGGGTCGGCGGACTACCAGCTCACCGAACAGGACGGCGAACCGCGCGCCACCGACACCCTGTCCACCCTGGTGGTGATCGAGGTCGGCGCCGGCCATAGCGCGAACAACCGCACGAGCAGCGATGGCGAGGAATGGATCGCCTCGACCGTGCGTTACCACGATGGCCTGACCGGCCAGCTGCTCGCCTCGCGTCGCTACGAGAGCGAAGCCGATGGTGATCTGTTCAGCTCCATGAGCTCTTCCGAAGTCAGCGCAGTGTCCGAGCAGATCGTCGAGGAAATCACCGGCGCCCTGCTGGTGGCGCGACCATCCCGCAGCCTGCCGACGCCTCTGCCCGCCACCACGCCGGCGCAGCCGCCCGAGGCCGTGCCGCAGCCGATGTCGCCCACCGCGGCGGAAACCGTCGCCCACGTCTCGCAGCCGTTGACCAAGGAGCAGCGCCTGATGGAATTGCAGCGGCGCAACCTGCCGTATGAGGAATACCGCGACGAGTACCAGCGGATCATGGGGCGCTGAACGCCCGCACGCTGTAAAGCGATCATCGGCGGCTGCTAGAACCAGCCGCCGCTCGACAATTCCTGCTCGCAGCTCTTGTACTGGGCGCCGTACAGCGACGCGCGTGCCTGGACCTTCTGTGACGTCGTCTTCAGCCACGGCTTGGCGTCGTAGCTGCGGTTGCGATAGCCGCCCCAGCCCTCGTGGTAGTTCAGATACTGGCCGTAAGCATCCCACTTGGAGACGCGATTCACGCTGTAGGTCTTGTTCATGTACCAGCCCATGAAGTCCAGCGCGTCGGCGAAGTCGTCGCGGTCCGCGCCCCAGCCTCCCGCCTCTTTCTTGTAGTCCGCCCAGGTTTCGTCCTTGGCCTGGGCGTAGCCATAGGCGGAACTGACCCGGCCCCAGGGGATGAAGCCGAGGAAGTAGTAACGCGGTGGCAGGGCGTCGTGTTTGAAGGAGGACTCCTGGTACATCATCGCCATCGGCACCTGGACGGTCCCGCCCCAGCGCTTCTGCACCTTCAGCGCCGCTTCGTGCCATGCGGGCTTCTCGCGAAAGATCTCGCAGAGGTTCTCGGGGTGCGCCGGCGGCTTGGTGGCACAGCCGGCAAGGGCCAGGAGCAGGGCTGGCAGCAGAAGCCGAAGCATGGGCGGTTTGTCCTTTTCTCGCGCGATCGCGCAAGGCTTATACAGCCTCTGGTGGCGAAGAGGAATCGTCGGGCATCGAGCCCCGGCCTCGAAGCCTGGCGGTGCGCTCGGCCAGCCCGGCAGTGGCGGCAGAGGCCGCCCGAAGCACTGGGGGGCTGCGACGCTTTTCCTCCAGGTGACCGGATGGCGTCTGGTAAAGCCTGATGGCAAAATGAGGCCATCGATGACAAGGAGGTTGCCGTGCGCCGTATTTCTCTCGCTCTGCTATTGATTGCCCTCACCGCCACCAGTGGCTGCGCTGTGAAGAAGAACTTCTATGCCTCCGGCGGCAGTCGTGCGGACGGCACCGTTGACCTCGCCTACGACGTCCAGCAGTTCGAACAGCCGGTTGTCGACATATCGCAGGCCCAGGCCATCGCCAAGTCCAAGTGTCAGGTGTGGGGCTATCAGGATGCTGAGGCCTTTGGCGGTCAGACCCAGCACTGCAACCAGTTCAATGGCTACGGCACCTGCATCGCCGCTCAGATCGTTGTGAAATACCAGTGCCTGGGCAATCTGGGCACCCAGGTCGGCCAGAATGCTCCAACTCCCCTACAGACGCAGCCGCAAGCCCAAGCCGGCGCCTCGGGATCGTTGAACAAAGCCCAATGGCAGCAGCAACAACTGCAAATGCTGCAGTCGACGCCGATGTCCTACGAGGAATACCAGCGTCGCTATCAGCAGATAATGGCGCAGTAAAGCCGAGGTACTGGCGAAAACAAAAAGGCCCGCATCTGCGGGCCTTTTTTGTGGCTTCCCTTGAACAGAGAGGCGAAGAGAATGGCGCACCAGGCGGGATTCGAACCCACGACCCCTGCCTTCGGAGGGCAGTACTCTATCCAGCTGAGCTACTGGTGCGTATGCCGCGGCTGGCGCGGCAGGCGGCAATCATACGCATCTCCCGTGCGGGCGTCCAATATGGGTACGCTCGTTCATGATATCGAACGAAAACAGCCGCCTGTCGGTAGAAATCCTCCGAAAACCCCCTGCAACCTGATACCTTCGTTGGTTTTGTCGAACGAGCTATTGCCCTTTGCAGTCGAGGGCCCTAGGATTCGTTTGAGATTTCAAACGCCTCCCCATCACAACAACAGGAGACCGGAGAATTGGCATCACACCAGCCGGCCATCAGCCTGCGGGATGACAGTCTTCCGTTGCACCCACCGCATGTCCCTTGTGACAGGTCTCCGTGCGGCTTCCGTCGATCAGCGTACCGGAAGGTTGTAGGGCAGTCGTACTCCTGGGCCGAGCCCGGGAATCTGCGCGTGAACGAGTTCAACCAGACCGGGCAATGACCTGGGCCTGCGTTTTTTCGTGTCCGCATGCCGAGCGAACTAAGAGCCGTTCGCCTGGCGTCGCCTCCATAGCAGGGCGACATTCGCATCCAGGGTCGATAATGGTCGGCCGGGGCGAATGAACGGCAGAGACTGCGGTCTCTCCCATCCAGACAACAAGGCAGGCGGGGACTCGAGGTAGACCCGCTGTCCACAGGCTTTCCTCGAAAGGAGACAGGTCATGCAACTCAATGATGCCAAGCTGTTCCGCCAACAGGCTTACATTGACGGTTCCTGGGTCGACGCCGACAACGGCAAGACCATCAACGTGAACAACCCGGCCACCAACGAGATCATCGGCACCGTGCCGAAGATGGGCGCCGACGAGACTCGTCGTGCCATCGAAGCCGCCGACAAGGCCCTGCCGGCCTGGCGTGCGCTGACCGCCAAGGAGCGCGCCAACAAGCTGCGCAAGTGGTTCGACCTGATGATTGCCAACCAGGACGACCTGGCTCGCCTGATGACCATCGAGCAGGGCAAGCCGCTGGCCGAAGCCAAGGGCGAGATCGCTTACGCCGCCTCCTTCCTCGAGTGGTTCGGCGAAGAAGCCAAGCGCATCTACGGCGACACCATCCCAGGCCACCAGCCCGATAAGCGCATCATCGTGATCAAGCAGCCGATCGGCGTTACCGCGGCCATCACCCCGTGGAACTTCCCGTCCGCAATGATCACCCGTAAAGCCGGCCCGGCCCTGGCCGCTGGCTGCACCATGGTGCTCAAGCCTGCTTCGCAGACTCCGTACTCCGCCCTGGCCCTGGCCGAACTGGCCGAGCGCGCCGGCATTCCGAAGGGCGTGTTCAGCGTCGTCACCGGCAGCGCCGGCGAAGTCGGCGGTGAGCTGACCAGCAACCCGATCGTGCGCAAGCTGACCTTCACCGGCTCCACCGAGATCGGTCGCCAGCTGATGGCCGAATGCGCCAAGGACATCAAGAAAGTGTCCCTGGAACTGGGCGGCAACGCTCCGTTCATCGTGTTCGACGATGCCGACCTGGACGCCGCCGTCGAAGGCGCGCTGATCTCCAAGTACCGCAACAACGGCCAGACCTGCGTCTGCGCCAACCGCCTGTACGTACAGGACGGCGTGTACGACGCCTTTGTCGAGAAGCTGAAGGTCGCCGTGGCCAAGCTGAACATCGGCAACGGCCTGGAGCAGGGCGTCACCACCGGCCCGCTGATCGATTCCAAGGCGGTTGCCAAGGTCGAAGAGCACATTGCCGACGCCGTTTCCAAGGGCGCCAAAGTCCTCACTGGCGGCAAGCCGCACAGCCTGGGCGGCACCTTCTTCGAGCCGACCATCCTGGTCGACGTACCCAAGAGCGCCCTGGTGTCCAAGGACGAAACCTTCGGCCCGCTGGCGCCGGTGTTCCGCTTCAAGGACGAGGCCGAAGTCATCGCCATGTCCAACGACACCGAGTTCGGCCTGGCTTCCTACTTCTACGCCCGCGACCTGGCCCGCGTGTTCCGCGTTGCCGAGCAGCTGGAATACGGCATGGTGGGTATCAACACCGGCCTGATCTCCAACGAAGTCGCGCCGTTCGGCGGCATCAAGGCCTCGGGCCTGGGCCGTGAAGGTTCGAAGTACGGCATCGAGGACTACCTCGAAGTCAAATACCTCTGCCTCGGCGGTATCTGATCCGTTTTTTCCGTGGGCGCGGGGTGGCAGGCAAGAGCTGACAGCCACCTTCGCGTCGGCGTTTTCCGGTGGTAGCACCGGACAACCCGTCTGGCGGGCCGCAAGTTCCACGACAGTCGATCATCGTATGCTGTCGCGTGAGGCTTCTCCCCGCTTTCATCCTTTGATCCGGTCGCCCGATGAGCGGCCACTGAGGAAGCTATGAGCAAAACCAACGAATCCCTGCTGCAACGTCGTCAGGCCGCCGTACCGCGCGGTGTAGGCCAGATCCACCCGGTCGTCGCCGAGCGCGCCGAGAACTCCACCGTGTGGGACGTCGAAGGTCGTGAGTACATCGACTTCGCCGGCGGCATTGCCGTACTGAACACCGGCCACCTGCACCCGAAAGTGGTTGCCGCCGTTCAGGAGCAACTGACCAAGCTGACCCACACCTGCTTCCAGGTGCTGGCGTACGAGCCCTACATCGAGCTGGCCGAAGAAATCGCCAAGCGCGTTCCGGGCAATTTCCCGAAGAAGACCCTGCTGGTCACCTCCGGCTCCGAAGCCGTTGAGAACGCCGTCAAGATCGCCCGTGCCGCCACCGGCCGCGCTGGCGTGATCGCCTTCACCGGCGCTTACCACGGCCGTACCATGATGACCCTGGGCCTGACCGGCAAGGTCGTTCCGTACTCCGCTGGCATGGGCCTGATGCCGGGCGGCATCTTCCGCGCCCTGGCTCCGTGCGAACTGCACGGCGTGAGCGAAGACGAATCCATCGCCAGCATCGAGCGCATCTTCAAGAACGACGCTCAACCGCGCGACATCGCTGCCATCATCATCGAGCCGGTTCAGGGCGAAGGTGGCTTCTACGTCAACTCCAAGGCCTTCATGCAGCGCCTGCGCGCCCTGTGCGACGAGCACGGCATCCTGCTGATCGCTGACGAAGTACAGACCGGCGCTGGCCGTACCGGCACCTTCTTCGCCACCGAGCAACTGGGCATCGTTCCGGACCTGACCACCTTCGCCAAGTCCGTTGGCGGTGGTTTCCCGATCTCCGGTGTTTCCGGTAAAGCCGAAATCATGGACGCCATCGCTCCCGGCGGCCTGGGCGGCACCTACGCCGGTAGCCCGATCGCTTGCGCCGCGGCCCTGGCCGTGCTGAAAGTGTTCGACGAAGAGAAGCTGCTGGAGCGTTCGCAAGCCGTTGGCGAAAGCCTGAAGGCTGGTCTGCGCGACATCCAGGCCAAGCACAAGGTAATCGGCGACGTTCGTGGCCTGGGTTCGATGATTGCCATCGAGCTGTTCGAAGGCGGCGATCACAACAAGCCGGCCGCTGAGCTGGTCAGCAAGATCGTGGTTCGTGCCCGTGAGAAAGGTCTGATCCTGCTCTCTTGCGGTACCTACTACAACGTGATCCGCTTCCTGATGCCCGTCACCATCCCTGACGCGCAGCTGGAAAAAGGCCTGGCCATTCTGGCCGAGTGCTTCGACGAACTGGCCTGAGCCTTACCGCTCTAACGGTTCAAGAAAAAGGCCCGCGCAAGCGGGCCTTTTTTTGTGCGTTCTTATCGCGTTTGTTTGTGTGAATTGTCCACCGAAGTTGATGGCGCGCATGGGAAGCTCGTGGGCTTTGGACTACGCTGCGCAGTATCCGAAGGCCGTTGGCCGGCGGCATCCGAAGGACCGGGCACGTGGCAGGGAAGGCTCAGGATCGGTTGTTTCCGCCCGCGGCGGCATACGTCCCGAACGAGGTGCGATCCATGAGCGTTTCTCCCGGCGTGCTGGTCGCTGCCAGTGATCCCTGGAGCCGCGAGCTGCTTGGCCAACTGGTGCTGAGCGTGCGTTGCGATGCGACCGTCGAATTCTGCGAGGACGGTGATACCGCCATCGAGGCGTGTCGCCGGCATCCCTTCGTCCTGATCCTGGCCGAGCGCGAGCTGCCCGGCAGCGACGGCCTGGAATTGCTCCGCCACGTGCGCATGCGCCGTCGCGGGCCGGTCGCCCAGCCATTCATCCTGATCAGCTCCAAGGCCGATGCCGCCAGCGTGCGCGCTGCCTTGCCGCTCGCGCCTACGGCCTATCTGGTCAAGCCCTTCAATGCCGAGAACCTGCGCGAACGCCTGCGCTCGCTGCTGCTGTCGCCAGGGGAAAGCGTCGTCTGCGAGCTGCCGACCCTGGAGCAGAGCCTGTCGCTGGAGCGCTTCCTGCAGACCGAGCGCGACGCCACCGAGGGCGCACCGCTGATGGGCGAGGTGGGCGCGGCGGTGAACCGCTGCATGGAGGCCAGCGATATCAACCTGGAAATGCTCGAGCAGCAGTTCGGCCACGATCCGCAGATCACCGCGTGCCTGATCTCCGCCGCCAACAGCGCCGCGCGGCACGTCGGCATGCCCTGCCAGACACTGATGCAGGCGCTGTCGCGCCTGGGCGTGGCGCAGGCGCTGAACCTGATGCTGGCGGTGGCGCTGCAGCGCGCCGCGACTCTCGCCGACCCGCTGCTGAAAGAGCGTGCCGAGCGCTTCTGGGAATTGTCCCGGCATACCGCCGACGCCGCTTTCGCCCTGGCCGAGTCCCTGGGGGCTGATGCCGACCGTTGCTTTACCGCCGGCCTGCTGCACTGCCTGGGCGATCTCGCCCTGCTGCGCAGCCTGCAGGACTGGCACAGCGCCGGCGGCGAGCTGAGCGAGGGGGATGTGGATAAGGCCCTGAAGGAGCACGGTGCGAGCTTTGGCTCCGCCCTGCGTACCCGGTGGCGCCTGCCGCTGGAGTTGCGCAACCTGATCGCGGCGGCCTATGCCATCGATAACGGCGTGTTCAGCCGCGAGGCGCTGATCGTCAACCTGGCTTCCAGCGCAGCGCGCTTGCCAGAGGATCAACTGCCTGCACTGAGCGAACACAAGGCGGCGCGGATGCTGCGGCTAACGCCGGCACAGCTGGGCTTTCTAGGCAGAAGCTGAAACGAAAAAGGCCGCGTCGATTGACGCGGCCTTTGCTTCTGGCGAGTAGCGCGATCAGCGCGAAGCCAGCAGTTCCTTGCCGCGCACGACAGCGGCGCGGACCTGGTTCGGCGCAGTGCCGCCGATGTGGTCGCGGGCGTTCACCGAGCCTTCCAGGGTCAGCACGGCGAATACGTCGTCGTCGATCTGGTCGCTGAACTGGCGCAGCTCGTCCAGGCTCATCTCCGCCAGGTCCTTGCCGCTGTCCACGCCGTACTTCACGGCGTGGCCGACGATCTCGTGGCAGTCACGGAACGGCAGGCCGCGGCGCACCAGGTAGTCGGCCAGGTCAGTGGCGGTGGAGAAGCCCCGGCGGGCCGCTTCGCGCATGATCTCGCGCTTGGGCTTGATCGCCGGAACCATGTCGGCGAAGGCACGCAGGCTGTCGCGCAGGGTGTCGGCGGCGTCGAACAGCGGTTCCTTGTCTTCCTGGTTGTCCTTGTTGTACGCCAGCGGCTGGCCTTTCATCAGGGTCAGCAGCCCGGCGAGGTGGCCAAACACGCGGCCGGACTTGCCACGCACCAGTTCCGGTACGTCCGGGTTCTTCTTCTGCGGCATGATCGAGGAGCCGGTGCAGAAGCGGTCGGGAAGGTCGATGAACTGGAACTGGGCGCTGGTCCACAGCACCAGCTCTTCGGAGAAGCGCGACAGGTGCATCATCGCCACGGCGGCGGCGGCGCAGAATTCGATGGCGAAGTCACGGTCGGATACGCCGTCCAGCGAATTGCCGGAGATCGCTTCGAATCCCAGTAGTTCGCAGGTGATGGTCCGGTCGATCGGGTAGGTGGTACCCGCCAGCGCGGCGCTGCCCAGGGGCATGCGGTTGGCGCGCTTGCGGCAGTCCACCAGACGCTCGTAGTCGCGGCTGAGCATCTCGAACCAGGCCAGCAGGTGGTGGCCGAAGGTCACCGGCTGCGCGGTCTGCAGATGGGTGAAGCCGGGCATGATGGTGTCCGCTTCGGCGTCCGCCAGGCCCAGCAGGCCCTGCTGCAGGCGGGTGATTTCGGCAAGGATCAGGTCGATCTCGTCGCGCAGCCACAGGCGGATGTCGGTGGCCACCTGGTCGTTGCGCGAACGACCGGTGTGCAGTTTCTTGCCGGTGATGCCGATGCGGTCGGTCAGGCGCGCTTCGATGTTCATGTGCACGTCTTCCAGGTCGACGCGCCAGTCGAAGGTGCCGGCCTCGATCTCGCTCTGGATCTGCTTGAGGCCGTCGATGATGGTGTCGCGCTCAGCGTCGGTCAGCACGCCGACCTTGGCCAGCATGGTCGCGTGGGCCATGGAGCCCATGATGTCGTGGCGGTAGAGGCGCTTGTCGAAGTCGACGGAAGCGGTGAAGCGGGCGACAAAGGCATCGACGGGCTCGCTGAAGCGGCCGCCCCAGGACTGGTTGGTCTTCTCTACGCTCATGGATCTCTCTCGCTGAAACGGGCAGGCGCGGCGCGCGGCCTGCATGAAGGGCAAAGTGCGACGATAATAGCAGGCTGAGGGACAAAACCGGCGGCGCTTTGGCGGGTTGGGGCAGGGCAGTGGCGGTGAATCGTCGCAGGGCCCGTGGCCGATCCTTGCGCTGGCCGACAATTCCTGGCTTTTGATCGCACGCGGCGCTTGCCGCCGTGCAGGCGCTTACGGAAACTGCGTCGATGCCCAGACTGACGAAGACCGGCGACAAGCCGGCGCCCAACGAAGACTTCTTCATCCCCGAACTCTGCCAGCCCGAAGCGCTGTTCAGCCTGGTGCTGCTCGCCGAGTTGCTGGTGCTCGTGCTGGTTCTCGCCGAGCCGATGACGCCCAGCTTCAACTGGGTGCGCCTGGCGCTATCCTCACTGTTCGTGCAATGGATCGTCCTGCTCTCGGCAGGCCTGCTGTGCCAGCTGCGACCGTTCATGGCGCGCTGGCCGGCGTGGTTCTCCGGGCTGCTCAGCTGCGCGCTGGTGGTCATGCTGACGCTGGGTTGCACCGCGGTGGCGGATTACTTCTCCCTGGGCGGGCCCATGTCGCGCACCGGCGAGGTCAATCTCTACCTGCGCCATGCGTTGATTGCGCTCATCATGTCCACGCTGTTGCTACGCTACTTTTATCTCCAGAGCCAATGGCGACGTCAGGAGCAGGCTGAGTTGCGGGCGCGGATCGAGTCGCTGCAGGCGCGCATCCGTCCGCATTTCCTGTTCAACAGCCTGAACAGCATCGCCAGCCTGATCGAGATCGATCCGGGCAAGGCCGAGCTGGCGGTGCTGAATCTTTCGGACCTTTTTCGCGCCAGCCTGGCCAAACCTGGAACATTAATTTCCTGGGGAGAGGAACTTGAGCTGGCCAGACGCTATCTTTCCATTGAACAGTTCCGTCTTGGCGATCGGTTGCAGATGGACTGGCAGGTGAGCGGCGTGCCCGATGGCGTGCCGATTCCCCAGCTGACGCTGCAGCCGTTGCTCGAGAACTCATTGATTTATGGCATCCAGCCGCGCATCGAAGGCGGTCTGGTGAAAGTTGAGGCGGACTACCGTGACGGTGTGTTCCAGCTCTGCGTGAGCAACCCGTACGACGAGTCGACCGAGACGCTGCCCACGAAGGGGACCAAGCAAGCCCTGCAAAATATTGCGGCGAGACTTGCGGCACTTTTCGGGCCAAAAGCTAGTCTCAGCGTCGAGCGCCGTGACGGACGGCACTTCACCTGTCTACGCTATCCATGTGCGCGTCTCATGCAGGAAGCCTGAGCTTATGAATGTCCTGATCGTCGATGACGAACCCCTGGCGCGAGAGCGCCTGGCCCGGCTGGTGGGGCAACTGGACGGCTATCGCGTCCTCGAGCCATCCGCCAGCAACGGCGAAGAAGCGCTGACGCTGATCGACAGCCTGAAGCCGGATATCGTCCTGCTGGATATCCGCATGCCCGGCCTGGACGGGCTTCAGGTGGCCGCCAAGCTGTGCGAGCGCGAAGCCCCGCCGGCGGTGATCTTCTGCACCGCCCATGATGAATTCGCCCTGGAGGCGTTCCAGGTCAGTGCGGTCGGCTACCTGGTCAAGCCAGTCCGCAGCGAGGATCTGGCCGACGCCCTGAAGAAAGCCTCGCGGCCCAACCGCGTGCAGTTGGCGGCGCTGACCAAACCCCCGGCCGCCGGCGGCCCCGGCCCGCGCAGCCACATCAGCGCGCGGACCCGCAAAGGCATCGAGCTGATTCCGCTGGAAGACGTGATCTTCTTCATCGCCGACCACAAGTACGTGACCCTGCGCCACGCTGGCGGCGAAGTGCTGCTGGACGAGCCGCTGAAGGCACTGGAAGACGAGTTCGGTGACCGCTTCGTGCGCATCCACCGCAACGCGCTGGTTTCCCGCGAGCGCATCGAGCGCCTGCAACGCACGCCGCTGGGGCACTTCCAGCTGTACCTGAAAGGACTCAATGGCGATGCGCTGACCGTCAGCCGCCGCCATGTCGCCGGCGTTCGGCGACTCATGCACAACCTGTAGCGACACAGTGCCGCAGCGCTAGAAGCCCGGGGGGCGGCCCCCGGGCTTTTCGTTTGCGTGAGCTGTTATCATGCGGGCACTTTCTTGCACGCTTCCTTTGCCTGGAAATGCCCATGTCTCGCGAAATCCGTATCGCCACGCGCCAGAGCGCCCTGGCACTCTGGCAGGCCGAATACGTCAAGGCCCGCCTGGAACAAGCTCATCCTGGGCTGACCGTGACCCTCCTGCCGATGACCAGCCGCGGCGACAAGCTGCTGGATGCGCCGCTGGCGAAAATCGGCGGCAAGGGTCTGTTCGTCAAGGAGCTGGAAACCGCCCTGCTGGACAACGAAGCGGACATCGCCGTGCACTCCATGAAGGACGTGCCGATGGACTTCCCCGAAGGCCTGGGGCTGTACTGCATCTGCGAGCGTGAAGACCCGCGCGACGCCTTCGTCTCCAACACCTACGCGAGCCTCGACGACTTGCCTGCCGGCAGCGTGGTCGGCACCTCCAGCCTGCGCCGCCAGGCCCAGCTGCTGGCCAGCCGTCCTGACCTGCAGATCCGCTTCCTGCGCGGCAACGTCAATACTCGCCTGGCCAAGCTCGATGCCGGCGAGTACGACGCCATCATCCTCGCGGCCGCCGGCCTGATCCGCCTCGGCTTCGAAGACCGTATCCGCTCCTCCATCAGCGTCGAAGCCAGCCTGCCGGCCGGTGGCCAGGGCGCGGTGGGTATCGAGTGCCGCAGCGCCGACGTGGAAATCCATGCCCTGCTGCAACCGCTGCATCACCGCGAGACCGCCCTGCGCGTCACCGCCGAGCGCGCGCTGAACAAGCGCCTCAATGGCGGCTGCCAGGTGCCCATCGCCTGCTACGCCATCCTCGAGGACGATCAGCTGTGGCTGCGTGGCCTGGTCGGCCAGCCCGACGGCAGCCAACTGCTGCGCGCGCAAGCGCGTGCGCCCTTCGCCGACGCCGAAGCCCTGGGCGTGAAGGTCGCCGAGGACCTGCTGGGCCAGGGCGCCGAGGAAATCCTCAACGCGGTGTATGGCGAGGCTGGTCACCCGTGAGTCGCTGGCGGCTGCTGCTGACCCGTCCCGAAGAGGATTGCGCGGCCCTTGCCACCACTCTCGCCGAACACGGTATCCACGGCGACTGCCTGCCCTTGCTGGCGATCACGCCGCGCGAAGAGACGCCCGCCGAGCGCAGCCTGATCCTTGACCTGGACCGCTACTGCGCGGTTATCGTGGTCAGCAAGCCTGCGGCGCGCCTGGGCCTGGAGCGGCTCGACCGCTACTGGCCGCAACCGCCGCTAACCCAGCGCTGGTTCACCGTCGGCGCCGCTACGGCGGCTATTCTCGAGGATTACGGCCTGGACGTGGTCTGCCCGCAGGACGGCGACGACAGCGAAGCCCTGCTGGCCCTGCCTGAGTTCGAGCAGGCCCTGCAGGTGCATGATCCGAAGGTGTTGATCATGCGTGGCGAGAGTGGCCGAGAATTCCTTGCCGAACGCCTGCGCGGCCAAGGCGTGGCGGTGGACTATCTGGAACTCTACCGGCGCGAAATGCCGGCTTATCCCCAGGGCGAGCTGCTGCGGCGAATTCAGGCGGAGCGTTTGAACGCCATCGCGGTCAGTAGTGGGCAGGGGCTGGAGCACCTGAGACAGCTGGCGGCGGAGGATTGGCCGCAAGTGAGCGCGATGCCATTGTTCGTGCCCAGCCCGCGGGTGGCTGACCAGGCGTGGGAGATGGGTGCGCTGCAAGTAATCGATTGCCGGGGCGCAAGCCCGGCGGCATTAATGGAAGCGTTGAGAAGCGCCGACTAGAACAATTTTCGAGCGAAGGATGGATCTGTGAGCGAAGCCGTCACTCCCCAAGAGACTTCACCAACATCGTCCAGTCCGGCCGCCGCGCCGGTCCCGCGCAAGGGCGGTACGGGCATCGCCCTGCTGGCCCTGCTGGTCGGCGCCGCCGGCCTCGCCGCCGGTGGCTGGGGCCTCTGGCAGGTCCAGCAGCTCAAGGGCACCGAGCAGCAGCGCGCTGCGCAACTGGAAGATGCCCGCGCCCAGGCGCAGGGCGTACAGAGCGCCAACGCCGAGCTGAACAAGCGCCTGGATACCCTGCCCAACGCCGACGAACTCGAAGCCCGCCGCCGTTTGGTGGTTGAGCTGCAGGGCGATCAGCAGCAGTTGGCCAAACAGGTCAAGCAAGTACTTGGGCAGAGCCGCCAACAGTGGCGCCTGGCCGAATCCGAACACCTGCTGCGCCTGGCAGCGCTACGGCTCTCCGCGCTGCAGGACATCGACAGCGCTACCGAGCTGGTTCAGGGCGCCGACGACATCCTTCGCGTGAACAACGATCCGGGCGCCTTCGCCGCCCGTGCGCAACTGGCCAAGAGCCTGGAAGCGCTGCGCGCGTTGCCACGACCGGATCGCACCGGTTTGTTCCTGCAACTGGGCGCGCTGCGCGATCAGGCTGCCCAACTGCAACCGCTGAGTCCGGCGTTCAAACCCTCCGAGGGCGGCACCGGTCCCAGCACGGCCTGGGGCGACGGCAGCAGTACCTGGGACCAGTGGTGGGAACGCATCTCGCGCTACGTGCGCATCGATTTCAATGCCGGGCAGGACATCCGCCCGCTGCTCTCCGGCCAGCAGCTGGACCGCGTTCGCCTCGCCCTGAGCCTTGCCCTGGAACAGGCGCAGTGGGCCGCACTGAATGGCAAGCAGGACGTCTACGAGCAGGCGCTGAAGCAGGCCAGGCAGATCATCGCCGACTTCTTCAACGCCGACCTCGCCGACAGCCGCGCACTGGTTGCGCGCCTGGATGAGCTGAGCGGCCAGGCCGTCACCGTGCAGACGCCGGACCTCGGCCCGGCCCTGAGTTCGCTGCAGGCCTACCTGTCGCGCCGCGAGAACGCGGTGCAGCAGCAGGAGGCGGTGGCGCCGGACGCGGGGACCCAGCCATGAGCCGTGTGTATGTCCTGATCCTTGCCGTGGTCCTCGCGGCCACCCTGATCGGGCTGGCCATCGCCGAGCAGTCCGGCTACGTGTTGATCGCCTACAAGAGCTTCCGCTACGAATCCAGCCTGTGGACTTTCCTCGCGCTGCTGGTGGTGCTCTGGGTGATCTACCTCGCCGTGCGTCTGGTGCTGCGGCTGCTGGGCGTTTCCGGTCGCGTGGTGAACCCCTGGTCGCGCTTCAACCGTCGCCGCCGTTCGCAACTGGCCGAGGAGCACGGCCAACGCGACCTCGCCGAAGGACACTGGGCGCAGGCGCTGCGTCATCTGCGGCGTGCCGCCGAGCTGAGCGATCGTCCGCTGTCGCATTACCTGGGCGCCGCCCGCGCGGCCAACGAACTGGGCAAGACCGAAGAGTGTGACGAACTGCTGGACCGCGCCCGGGAGCGCGAGCCCGGCGCCGAGCTCGCCGTCGGCTTGACCCGCGCGCAATTGCTGATCAACCGGGGCGACTTCACCCGCGCCCGTGTGGTGCTGGACAAGCTGCACCAGGATCACCCGCGTCACCCGACCGTGCTGCGCCTGCTCCAGCAACTCTATGTCAGCCTCCACGAATGGCAGGCGCTGTGCGTGCTGCTGCCCGAGTTGCGCAAGGAGCGTGTGTTGCCGAACGCCGAGCTGGCGGACCTGGAACGCCGCACCTGGATGGCCGCGCTGAGCGCCGCGGGCGAGCAGGGCGTCGGCCAGGGAGAGAGCAGCCTGCAGCCGCTGACCCAGCGCTGGCAGAACGTGCCGTCGAATCTTCGCGCCCAGCCGCCGCTGGTGGCCGCCTACGCTGAACAGCTGCTGCGCCTGGGCGCGCCGGAAGAGGCCGAGGAAGTGCTGCGCAAGGCGCTCAAGGAGGGCTACGACAGCCGCCTGGTGCACCTCTATGGCCGCGCCCGCGGCCGCGATGGTGCGCACCAGCTGAAGACCGCCGAAAGCTGGCTGAAGCAGCATGGCGACGATCCGGAGCTGCTGTTGACCCTTGGCCGCCTGTGCCTGCAGAACAAGCTCTGGGGCAAGGCGCGTGAATACCTGGAAGCCAGCCTGGCCCGCCAGCGCAGCGCGGAAACCTGCGCCGAGCTGGCGCGCCTGCTGGCGCAACTGGGAGAGGTGGAGCACAGCAACCAGTTGTTCCAGGAAGGCCTGGGCCTGCTGGCGCCGCCGGTTTCCCTGCCGGTTCCCGTGCGGGCCTGATCCCGTCGCAGCACTTGAAAACGGCGCCTGAGGGCGCCGTTTTCGTTGTCAGGGGTTGCCGTAACTGATGCGGTAGATGGCGCCGTTCTGGTCATCGCTGACCAGCAGCGAGCCGTCCGGCGCCACCAGTACGTCCGCTGGCCGCCCGTGCACCTCGCCATCCTTGTCGAGCCATCCCTCGGCGAACACGCTCTGCCGCTTCAGCGTGCCGTCCTCGTTGAGCTCGATGCGCGCCACGCGATAGCCGATCTTCTGCGTGCGATTCCACGAACCGTGCTCGGCGATGAACAAGTTGTTGCGGTACTCCGCGGGGAACTGCTCGCCGGTGTAGAACCGCAGCCCCAGTGCGGCGACGTGCGGGCCGAGTCTGGCCACTGGAGGCGTGAAGGCGGAGCAGGGCTTCTTGCCTTCCTCGGGGTCGGCGATATCGCCCTGGTGGCAGTCGGGGTAGCCGAAGTCTTCGCCCACCTTGCTGACCTTGTTCAGCTCGTCATCGGGCTTGTCGTCGCCCAGCAGGTCGCGGCCGTTGTCGGTAAACCACAGCTGTTTGGTCTGAGGATGCCAGGTGAAGCCAACGGTGTTGCGGATGCCATACGCGACCACTTCCCGTGCGCTGCCATCGGCGTTCATGCGTTGCAGGTTGGCGTATTTCTCGCGGTCCGGACGGCAGATGTTGCAGGGGGCTCCAACCGGCACATAAAGCTTGTCGTCCGGGCCGAAGGCGATGAATTTCCAGCCGTGCGCCGTTTCCTTCGGGAACTGTGCCGGCAGTTCCTCGGCCTTGGGCGGAGCGTCCAGGTGCGACTCGATAGCGCGCAGCACGACGATGCGGTTGATCGAGGACACGTACAGGTCGCCCTTGTGGAAGGTCACGCCCACGGGCATCTGCAGGCCTTCGGCGAGCATCTTCACCTGGCCGTCGGGCTTCACTGCGTAGACCTTGTCGGCGGAGCGACTGCCCACGAACAGCGTGCCCTTGTCGCCCCAGGCCATGGCTCTCGCACCTGGTACCTGGTCAGTGAACAGGCTGATGTGGAAGCCTTCTGGTAGACGGATCTGGCTGAGATCGGTGTCGGCAATGGCCGTCGTTGCTGTCAGAGAAAGCAGCGAGAAAAGTGGAAGATAACGACGCATGGCAGGAATTCCCGGATGAGTGCCTCGGCCAGTCTAGACACTCGCCTTGAACTGATCGTCGTGTTTCCTCTACCGTAGCGGCCTTTCCTGCAACAGCGCTTTTCAGCGGAGCCGCCATGAATCTGGCCAGCCCTCGGTCCCTGTTCTTCCTTGCCTTCCTCGCCTGCGTCGCCATGCTTGGCACCGGCTTCTACCTGCAGTACATGGTCGGGCTCGAACCCTGCCCGCTGTGCATCCTGCAGCGGATCTTCTTCGCCGGTTGCGGTCTGTTCTCGCTGATCGCTGCGCTGCACGGTCGTGCGCCGCGCATCTACTCCGTGCTGATCCTGCTCTGCGCCCTGGGCGGCGCCGGCACCGCGGGCCGTCAGGTCTGGCTGCAGACTCTGCCGCCGGACCAACTGCCATCCTGCCTGCCGCCGCTGGAATACATGATGGAGAGCATGCCCTATGCCGACATCATCTGGACCATGTTCCACGGTTCGGCCGACTGCGCCGAGGTGTCCTGGACCCTGCTTGGCCTGAGCATTCCGGAGTGGAGCCTGCTGGCCTTCATTGGTTTCGCCCTGTTCGCCATCGTGCAGTTCTTCCGCCGCCGCGGCTGAGCGTCGCATCTCAATTCGCCATGGCCTGCGCCTCATCGGCGCAGGCCAGAGGCGTCGCGGTCTGTCGATTAAACGCTCGTATGAATTTTCCCGATGCCGGTGTCTTGAAGGCGTTAACGGGCGGGCATACTCTGGTTTTCCACTCCGTCGGAAAGCCGCCGCCGAACAAGCTTCACACATCGCGGATGTCGAAATTCGACAGAATATTGTCCCGGGGCGGACTTTGCCGGGACGGCGACAAGGGAAGTGAGGACAACATGCTCGAGAGCTGCCGTAATGCCCAGGAACGTTGGGGAGGCGTACACCAGCTGATCGACCGCTGGTTGCGGGATCGACATGAATTGGTCCGGGCATTCGATTCCCTGGACGGTGTCCAGGCGCCGAAGACCAATGCCGAGAATCTGCAAAGCTTCTGTCAGCTGCTGCTCGACTACGTGTCGGCAGGCCACTTCGAAGTCTACGAACAGCTGATGAACGAAGCGCAGGCCTTCGGCGATACGCGTGGCCTGGAACTGGCCAAGCAGATTTACCCCCGCCTCGAAACCATCACCGCCAATGCGCTGAACTTCAACGACCGTTGCGACAACGGCGACTGCCGCGAAGGCACCTGCCTGACCAGCGAGCTGAAGAGTCTGCGCCAGCAACTGCACGAACGCTTCGAACTGGAAGACTGCCTGATCGAAGTGCTGCACAACGCCCACGAGCAGAAAGCCGTCACGGCCTGAGCCAAGGGTGATCCGACAACGGCGCGAGCGCTTGAAGCACTCGCGCCGTTTTCGTTTCCGCTTTCGTATTGAGTCTGTGCCGTTCATGCCTGCCGCGGACGGAGTCCGCTCCTACCCAAGGTTCAACTCCGCGTAGGAGCGGACTCTGTCCGCGATGCTTCGAGCCCCGTGCACCCGCAACGCTGAAGAACTCGGGCCGTTCGGCAGCTTGCAGTTGTGTTCGCGCAGTCTTTTTTACGCGATGAGTCGCGACTAAAAACGGGCTGCGATGGTGACTGCGAAGGCGTGCTCGCGAGAGCGTTTCCACGCTGTAGTGATCGCGATTCTCACGTCGTGCTGGCGCGCCGCGAACGACTGCCAGCCTGCCTTCGCCAGGCCTGTCACGTGTCACGGAAAAGGCTCTGCGGCGGGGGTTTCCGGCCTGTCCTGAATATTTATTTTTCGTCGTCAAACGCACGCGCCACGGGCGTTTGCGCTGCGATGCCGCTTGCGCCAACGGAACCAAGTGCGGGTTGCAGCGTCTCTGGATGAGTGAAAAAACGCGCCTTCGCGCACTGCTGAAAACCTCTGAAGCCGATGCCTGCTGCGGCCTGCAGCACAATCGGGACATTGGCGAGAGGCCATCAGCGGGGCTAGTATGGGCGCAACCACGTCCGCCAGGAGGCACGTCATGTCGGCCAACAAGAAACCCGTCACCACTCCGTTGCATCTGCTGCACCAGTTGTCCAACAGTCTGATCGAACACCTCGAAGGTGCCTGCAAGCAGGCGCTCGTCGATTCCGAAAAGCTGCTCGCCAAGCTCGAGAAACAACGCGGCAAGGCACAGGAGAAGCTGCACAAGGCTCGCGCCAAACTGCAGGACGCGACCAAGACCGGCAAGGCAAAGGCGCAGGCGAAAGCCAAGTCGACCATCGCCGATATCGACGGTGCACTGGACGTCCTTAAGGCCCGTCAGACCGAAACCCGTGCCTACATCGCCAACCTCAAGCGTGATGTGCAGGAGAGCCTGAAGCTGGCCCAGGGCGTGACCAAGGTGAAGGAAGCCGCTGGCAAATCCCTCGCTACCCGTAAGCCGGTTACTGCCGCTGCCAAGCCGGTTGCCAAGGCTGCCGCCAAACCGGCCGCTAAAGCCGTTGCCAAACCGGCTGCCAAGCCCGCCGTGAAAGCTGCCGCCAAGCCTGCTGCGAAGCCGGTTGCCAAGGTTGCCGCTGCCAAGCCGGTCGCTGCCAAAGCGGCTGCGAAACCTGCCGTCAAACCTGCCGCTAAAGCCGCTGCAAAACCGGCTGCCAAACCGGCCGCGAAAACTGCTGCTGCCAAACCCGCTGCCGCCAAACCCGCTGTCAAAGCCGCCGCTAAACCGGCTGCCAAGCCTGCTGTCAAAGCCGCCGCCAAGCCTGCAGCCAAGCCAGCCACCAAATCCGCCGCGAAGCCTGCCGCCGCTGCTGCCAAGCCGGCTGCGAAGCCCGCCGCTAAACCCGCTGCCAAGCCTGCTGCGAAGCCCGCCGTCAAGCCCGCAGCCAAGCCTGCCGCCAAAGCAGCAGCCAAGCCTGCTGCCGCCAAGCCTGCCGCTGCCGCCAAACCAGCTGCGAAGCCTGCCGCCAAGCCGGCTGCCGCTGCCAAACCGGCTGCCAAGCCTGCCGCGAAACCGGCTGCCAAGCCGGCGGTGAAAGCTGCTGCCAAGCCCGCTGCAAAACCGGCCGCCAAGCCTGCTGCCAAACCGGCTGCGCCCAAGCCCGCCACTGCTGCCAAACCGGCCGTTCCGGCTGCTCCGAGCGCACCGGTTGCTCAGCCGAGCGCTCCGGCCGCTACCCCGGTTGCCAGCGCCACTCCGGCACCGGCTGCTCCGGCCAGCAGCACCTCCAGCGCTTCCTAAGGCTCAGGAGAGGCTCGCCGCGGTGCGCAGGGTTTCCCGCGCATCGCGGCGCAAGCTGCCGGCTTCACCTGTCGCGGCTTCCAGCCAGCGCGCCAGGTCCTCTGCTTCACCGCGTGGCCAATCCCGGGCCACTGCTTCCAATCTCCCCAGCAGGACCTTTTCCGCTTCCAGTTCGAGCTGCTTGATCTGCTCGCGCAACGGCGCCAGCTGTGCATCCTGCTTCGCCGATTCTCGCCAGCCCTGACGCAGCGAACGCAGCGGAACAACCACCTCTTCGCGCCATCCCTGCGCCGTGCTTTCCAGCTCGCTCATTCGCACTGTCGCGAAGGCCACGCCAGTGCTGCCCAGCCACGCCGCAGCGAGCACCAGGCAGACATCCGCACCGCCTTCCTGCAGCGACAGGCAAGCCGTCTCAACCCCAGGGCGGGCGTAGAGTTTCAGCGCATACGACCAGACATCATCAGACATAGAGCACCCACAGCGATTGCCAGGCGAAGCTGATAAACTCCGCCGCCATGATTCGACTACAAAATCTTACGCTACAGCGTGGCCCCCAGCGCTTGCTGGAAGGTGCCGAACTCACCCTGCACGCCGGACAGAAAGTCGGCCTGATCGGCGCCAACGGCGCCGGCAAGTCGAGCCTGTTCGCCCTGCTGCGCGGCCAGCTCGGCCAGGACGCTGGCGATTGCTACCTGCCGGCGGACTGGCGCATCGCGCACATGCGCCAGGAAGTCGATACCCTCGACCGCCTCGCTGTCGACTACGTACTCGATGGCGACGTGCACCTGCGCAAGATCCAGGCGGACCTGGCCGCGGCGGAAGACGCCCATGACGGCACCGCCCTGGCACGCCTGCACAGCGAGCTGGACAGTGCCGACGGATACACTGCCGACGCCCGCGCGCGCAAGCTGCTGGCAGGCCTGGGCTTCACGCCCGAGCAGATGGACCGCCGTGTTGGCGACTTCTCCGGTGGCTGGCGGATGCGCCTGAACCTGGCACAGGCGCTGATGTGCCCGTCCGAACTGCTGCTGCTCGACGAACCCACCAACCACCTGGACCTCGACGCCATCCTCTGGCTGGAAGAGTGGCTCAAGGGCTACCCGGGCACGCTGCTGCTGATCTCCCACGACCGTGACTTCCTCGACGCCGTGGTGGACAACATCGCCCACCTCGAACAGCGCAAGCTGACCCTGTACCGCGGCGGCTACTCGGCCTTCGAGCGCACCCGCGCCGAACGTCTCGCCCAGCAGCAACAGGCGTACGAGAAGCAGCAGGCGCAGCGTGCGCACATGGAAAAGTACATTGCCCGCTTCCGCGCCCAGGCCACCAAGGCTCGCCAGGCGCAGAGCCGGATCAAGGCACTGGAGCGTCTGGAAGAGCTGGCGCCGGCCCACGTCGATTCGCCGTTCGACTTCGCCTTCCGCGAATCCGACAAGATTTCCAGCCCGCTGCTGAACCTCTCCGAGGCCCGCCTGGGCTACGGCGACAAGATCGTGCTGGAGAAGGTCAAGCTGCAGTTGGTGCCCGGCGCGCGCATCGGCCTGCTCGGCCCCAACGGCGCGGGCAAGTCGACGCTGATCAAGACCCTGTCCGGCGACCTGTCGCTGCTGTCCGGCGAGCTCGCCCGTGGCGAAAACCTCGCCATTGGCTACTTCGCCCAGCACCAGCTCGACTCGCTCGATCCCAAGGCCAGCCCGCTGCTGCACCTGGCGCGCATCGCGCCAGCCGAGCGCGAGCAGACCCTGCGCGACTTCCTCGGCGGCTTCGACTTCCGTGGTGAGCGCTGTGACGAACCGGTGCTGAACTTCTCCGGTGGCGAGAAGGCGCGCCTGGCCCTGGCGCTGATCGCCTGGCAGAAGCCCAATCTGCTGCTGCTCGACGAACCGACCAACCATCTCGACCTGGAAATGCGCCTGGCGCTCACCCTGGCGCTGCAGGAGTTCTCCGGCGCCGTGGTGGTGGTATCGCACGATCGTCACCTGCTCAAGAGCACCACCGACGAATTCCTGCTGGTGGCCGACGGGCGCATCCAGGAGTTCGACGGCGACCTGGAGGACTACGCGCGCTGGCTGGTGGACTTCCGCGCGCGGCAGACGCCTTCATCGCCCGCCACTCCCGCTGGCGACAAGACCGACAAGCGCGCCCAGCGCCAGGCCGCTGCGGCCCTGCGCCAGCAGCTCGCCCCGCACAAGCGCGAAGCCGACAAGCTGGAGAAGGAGCTGGGCAAGGTCCACGAGCAGCTCGCCGAGCTGGAGCATCGCCTGGGCGACAGCGCACTGTACGAGTCCTCGCGCAAGGATGAACTGCGTGATCTGCTGGCCCGCCAGGCGACTCTGAAGGGCCGCGAAAGCGAGCTGGAAGAGTCCTGGCTGATGGCCCTGGAAACCCTCGAAGAGCTGCAGCGCCAGCTTGAGGCCAGCGAGTGATGGATGACGTAAACCTGCTGGTGGCGTGGAGCGAACCGCTGCTGCGCGGCGGGCAGATTATCCTCATCCTGCTGCTGGCGTGGGTGGTGCAGCGCATTGTCACCCGTGCCATCAGCCGCCTGGGCGAGCGCTACCCGATGCCACCGGAGCTGCTGCTACCGCTGCGCGGCGGCCTGCGCTGGTTGATCATGGGCTCGGCAGTGATGCTGGTGCTGGAGCGCCTGGGCGTCTCCGCCGATGTGCTCTGGGCGGCGCTGACCGGCTTCGCCGCCGTGGCGGCGGTGGCTTTCTTCGCCATCTGGAGCGTGCTCTCCAACCTGTTCTGCGCGCTGATGATCTTCACCATGGGCCCGTTCCGCCTGGGCGACTGCGTGGAAGTCATCGAGTCCGCCGACAAACCCGGCGTGAAGGGGCGGGTGATTGCCATCAACCTGCTCTACACCACCCTGGAAGAAGTGGCCGAGGACGGTACGCCCGGCGCGCTGCTGCAAGTACCAAACAACCTGTTCTTCCAGAAGGCCATCCGCCGCTGGCGCGGCCCGAACTTTCCCACCACCACACCCTGACGGACGTCTCCCACTATGGAATGGCTCACAAGCCCTGAGATCTGGGTTGCCTTTCTGACCCTGACTGCCCTGGAAATCGTACTGGGCATCGACAACATCATCTTCATCTCGATCCTGGTGGGCCGCCTGCCACCGGAGCAGCAACCCAAGGCGCGCTTCTTCGGCCTTGCGCTGGCGATGGGTACGCGCATCCTGCTGTTGCTGTCGATCACCTGGGTGATGCGGCTCACCGCCGACCTGTTCACTGTGTTCGAACACGGTATCTCCGGGCGCGACCTGATCCTGTTCTTCGGCGGCCTGTTCCTGCTGTTCAAGAGCACCATGGAAATCTTCCACAGCCTCGAAGGCGCGGAAGAGGGTGGCCAGCAGGGCGGCAAGTCCCGCGGTTTCATGGGCATCATCATCCAGATCGCGATCATCGACATCGTCTTCTCCCTGGACTCGGTGATCACCGCCGTGGGCCTGGTGCAGCACGTGCCGGTGATGGTTGCGGCCATCGTCATCTCGGTCGGCGTGATGATGCTCTCGGCGGGCACCATCAGTGCCTTCATCGAGAAGCACCCGTCGCTGAAGATGCTGGCGCTGTCGTTCCTCATCGTGGTCGGCACCGTGCTGATCGCCGAGGCCTTCGAGATTCACGTGCCCAAGGGCTACGTGTACTTCGCCATGGCCTTCTCGCTGGCGGTGGAGGCAATCAACATCCGCCTGCGCGGCGCCCTGGCGCGCAAGCGTGGCGAGGAGCCGGTGAAGCTGCGCAAGGACATTCCGAGCTGATCGGTCTGTCGTGAAACCAAAAGCCCGGCCCAGCGCCGGGCTTTTGGTTTTTCGTAGGAGCGAGCCTGCTCGCGAACGGAGTTTCCCGGCGACTCCGGAGTTATGGCGGTTCGCGAGCAAGCTCGCTCCTACAGGGCTCCCCCGACCTTCGTCGGCAATGCTGGGCGGCGCAGCCTGACTGAGGCACACTGGGCCTCCGTAACAAATTATTGCGCCTGCCTGGGCGCCGTGAGGTCCGCAATGCTCGCCAGTACCTGGTTCGCCTTCTTCATCGCCTGCTGGGTGATCAGCCTGTCGCCCGGCGCCGGGGCCATCGCCTCGATGTCCTGCGGGCTGCAATACGGCTTCTGGCGCGGCTACTGGAATGCGCTGGGCCTGCAGATCGGCCTCGCCCTGCAGATCGCCATCGTTGCCGCCGGCGTCGGCGCGCTGCTCTCGGCATCGGCCGTGGCGTTCAGCGCGATCAAGTGGTTCGGCGTGGTCTACCTGGTCTACCTCGCCTACCGCCAGTGGACCGCTGCGCCGCAGGTGATGGCGGCGAGCGGCGAGCGGCCCATCGGCCGGCCGCTGACCCTGGTGCTGCGCGGCTTCCTGGTCAACGCCAGCAACCCCAAGGCGGTGATCTTCATGCTCGCGGTACTGCCGCAGTTCGTCGACCCGCACCGCCCGATGGCAATCCAGTACGTGATCATGGGCGCGACCATGATCACCGTCGACCTGATCGTCATGGCCGGCTACACCGGATTGGCCGCCCGCGTGCTGCGTGCGTTGCGTTCGCAGCGTCAGCAGCGGGTAATGAACCGTACTTTCGCTACCCTTTTCGTGGGCGCCGCCGCGCTGCTTGCCACTGTCCGCCGCGCCCCGGCCTGAGGGCGTTTGAGGAGAGCTTGCGGAAATGCCGGAGTGTCCGCACGGTCACTCCAGGCGCAACTTCGCAGGACATTGTCCTTGCATAGACGGAAACCTGAGGTGACAATTTAATCTCTTTCATTCTCATTTAACTTCCCGTATGCGCCCCTCCAAACTTTTCGTCTGGCTGTTGCCGCTGGTCGGCCTTTTCAGCCTTGGAGCTCAAGCCGACACGGCTGTCGACCCCTCCCAAGCCCTTCACCTGCTCAGCTATCTCGCTGCCGACTACCCGGCCACCGTCACCGACGGCAAGGTCGTGGACGAGAGCGAATACAAGGAGCAGCTGGAGTTCGTCGGTAATCTGCAGTCGCTGATCGTCACCCTGCCGGCCGTTCCCGAGCGTGCGGACCTGGAGAAGGACGCCGCCAGCCTCAAGCAGACCATCGAGCAGCGCCGTCCTGGCAAGCAGGTTGCCCAGCAGGCCCGTCACCTGGAGGCGCGCGTCGCTGATCTCTACCAGGTGGTGCAGACGCCTTCGATCACCCCGGACCCGACCCGCGCCGCCGAGATCTACACCCAGCAGTGCTCGATCTGCCACGGTGATACCGGCAAGGGCGACGGCCCGGCGGGTATCGGCCTGGAGCCGCCGCCGGCCAACCTGACCGACCGCGCGCGCCTCGACCAGCTGAGCCTGTACGATCTGCGCAACGTCATCGGCCTGGGCGTATCCGGCACCGACATGCCGGCCTTCGCCGACCAGCTCGACGAGCGTCAGCGCTGGGACCTGGCAGCCTATATCGCCGGCCTCAGCGCTGGTCAGGCCAAGGCCGATGCGGCCCACGCCTACCCGCTGGCGACTCTCTCGACGCAGACCCCGGCCGACGTTGCCGAACGCGATGGTGAGGCGGCGGCCGAGAGCTTCCGTGCCCTGCGTGCCCATCCTCCGCTGGAGCACCGTGGCCCGGCGCAGCAGATCGACTACACCAGTGCGACGCTGGACAAGAGTTTCGCCGTGTACCGCTCCGGCGACCACGACCAGGCCTACGACCTCTCCGTGGCGGCCTACCTGGAAGGCTTCGAGCTGGTGGAAAGCTCGCTGGACAACGTCGACGCCGACCTGCGCAAGGCCACCGAGAAGCAGTTGATGGCGTACCGTCAGGCGCTGCGTGACGGTCTGCCGGAAGCCGAGGTGGCGCAACAGCTGGCGCTGGCCAAGGCCAAGCTAGTGGACGCCGCCAAGGCCCTTAGCGGCGACTCGCTGAGCTTCTCCATCAGCTTCCTCTCGGCCCTGCTGATCCTGCTGCGCGAAGGCGTGGAAGCGATCCTGGTGCTGGCCGCGATCCTCGCCTTCCTGCGCAATACCGGGCAGGAGAAAGCAGTGCGTGGCGTGCACATCGGCTGGGGCCTGGCCTTCGTTGCCGGTTTCGCCACCTGGGCGGTTGCGGCCTACGTCATCGACATCGGCGGCGCCCAGCGCGAGCTGATGGAGGGCTTCACCTCGCTGTTCGCCTGCGTGATGGTGCTCTGGCTTGGCGTGTGGATGCATGACCGTCGCCACGCCGCCGCCTGGCAGGACTACATTCGCAGCAGCCTGGTGGGCGGTGGTGGCCGCTTCGGCTTCGCCGTGCTGGCCTTCTTCTCGGTCTACCGCGAGCTGTTCGAGGTCATCCTGTTCTACGAAACCCTCTGGCTGCAGGCCGGCCCGGCCGGTCACAACGCGGTGATCGCCGGTGCTGGCACCGCCGTGGTGATCCTGATCGCCATTGCCTTCGTGATCCTGCGTGGCTCGGCGAAGCTGCCGCTGAAGCTGTTCTTCACCGTCAACGCCGCGCTGCTCTGCGCCCTGTCGGTGGTGTTCGCCGGCCATGGCGTGGTCGCGCTGCAGGAAGCCGGCGTGATCGGCACTCGTCCGGTGCCGTTCTTCGACTTCGACTGGCTCGGCATCAAGGCCGACGCCTACTCGCTGTCGGCCCAGGCCGTGGCGCTGCTGGCGGTGGCCGTGCTCTACGGGCGCAGCTACTTCTCCGAGCGCCGCAAGGCCGCCGAGATCGCCTCGTCCTGAGGCAATAGCTGAGCGACCCACGACGGCCAGTGCGATACTGGCCGTCGTGCTTTCTGGAGAATGGTTTTCTGATGCGTATCTGGATCGATGCCGATGCCTGCCCGCGCGCGGCCAAGGACCTGGTGGCGAAATTCGCCCTCAAGCGCAAGCTGGAGGTGGTGATGGTTGCCGGCCAGCCCGTGGCCAAGCCGCCGTTCGCCTGTGTCAGCCTGATCGTTGTGCCCAGCGGGATGGACGCCGCCGACGATTACCTGGTGGAGCAGGCCGAGCCCGGCGACCTGGTGATCTGTAGCGACGTGCCGCTGGCCGATCGGCTGGTGAAGAAGGGCGTCGATGCGCTGGACCCGCGTGGCCGCGAGTTCGACGAGAAGAACATGGGCGAACGACTGGCCGTGCGTAACCTGTTCACCGACCTGCGCGAACAGGGCCAGGTGGGAGGAGGGCAGGCGCCCTACGGCGACAAGGACCGCCAGGCCTTCGCCAACGGCCTGGATCGGCTGCTGACGCGGCTGCTGCGAGAGGCAGAGGCCCGCAAGCCCTGAAACGAAAACGCCCGGCATTGCCGGGCGTTTTCATTTCAATGGGCTGGATCGGTGTGGCATCGGTTCGCGAGCAAGCTCGTTCCTACAGGGTGCGGCCGCTCCGGGTAGGAGCGAGCTTGCTCGCGAACGTTCGACGCTCAATTGCTTCAGGCCAGCTCCAGCACCCGATCCACGGCCTTGTTGATGCCGCTGGCGGCTTCGGCGATGGACTGCGCCAGCATGTATGCCGGGGTTGTGACCAGTTTGTGGTCCTTGTCCTCGACGATGTCTTCCACGGCGCAGTCGATGTGCTTGGCACCCATGTTGGTCAGCGCCTGGGCGGTACCTTCATCGGTGCCGATGGTGCATTCCACGCCTTCGCCATAGATGCGCGCGGCCATGGCCGGGGCGATGCAGAACAGCCCGACCGGCTTCTTCGCCGCGGCGAAGGCCTTGGCCAGGGCCAGTACATCCGGCTGCACTTCGCACTGGTCGCCCTTGAAGGCGAAGTCGCTGAGGTTCTTCGCGGCGCCGAAGCCGCCGGGCACGACCAACGCGTCGAAATCTTCGACCTTGGCCTCGCGAATGTCCTTGATCTCGCCACGGGCAATGCGCGCGGACTCTACCAGTACGTTGCGTTTTTCGGCCATCTCCTCGCCGGTGAGGTGATTGAGCACATGGTGCTGCTCGATGTTCGGCGCGAAACACTGGACCTGCGCGCCGCGCTGGGAAAGGCGCAGGAGGGTGATCACGCTCTCGTGGATTTCCGCGCCGTCGTAGACGCCACAACCGGAGAGGATAACGGCAACTTTCTTCATGGACTGCTCCTGTACGAGGGGGCCGGGGCTGTCGCGATATGCCGCCCGGGCTGTCGCCGACGGCCGTGGCCGGCGTCGGGCAAGGGACTAGGATCCTTGTTCATAAGCATAACGATTCGGTCGCGCCATGAACTACATCCTCTTCGCCGTGCCCTTCTTTTTCCTCCTGATCGCGATCGAGTTGCTCGCCGACCGCTGGCGCGGCCTGCGCACCTATCGTCTGAGCGATGCGCTGAACAGCCTCAGCGCCGGCGTGCTGTCCACCACCAGTGGTCTGCTGACCAAGGGCCTGGCGCTGGTCACTTACACCCTGGCGTGGCAGCAGCTCGCATTGCTCGAGCTGTCGGCCAAGAGCCTGTGGGTCTGGGCTTTCGCCTTCGTCTTCTACGACTTCTGCTACTACTGGAACCACCGCCTGGGCCACGAGCGCAACGTGCTCTGGGCTGCACACTCGGTGCACCATCAGAGCGAGGACTACAACCTCTCCACTGCGCTGCGGCAGACCAGCACCGGCTTCATCTTCGGCTGGATCTTCTACCTGCCCATGGCCATCGCCGGCGTGCCGCCGCTGGTGTTCCTCACCGTCGGTGCGCTGAACCTGCTCTACCAGTTCTGGGTGCACACCCGGCACATCCCCAAGCTGGGCTGGTTCGAATGGATTTTCATCACCCCATCCAACCACCGCGTCCACCACGCACAGAACCCTGTTTACATGGATCGCAACTACGGCGGGGTGTTCATTATTTGGGACCGTCTGTTCGGCACCTTCCAGGAGGAACTGGACGAGGAGCCGGTGGTGTTCGGCGTGACCGTGCCACTGGCCAGCTGGAACCCGTTGTGGGCCAACCTGCAGGTGTACGCGCACCTGTGGAACGACGCGCGCCGCGCCGGTAGTGCCTGGGACAAGCTGCGCATCTGGTTCATGCGCACCGGCTGGCGCCCCGATGACGTCGCCCAGCGCTACCCGATGGCCAAGCCGGACCTGGCGTCCTTCCGCAAGTTCGAGGTGCCGCTGACGCGCGGCCGGCAGTGGTACGCCGGGCTGCAGTTCGCCACCTATGTGGTGGTCGGCACCTGGCTGCTGGGCGTCGGGGAACACTGGCAGGTGCTGCCGCTGGTGATCGGCTGGAGCTGGATGGCTTTCGGGCTCTACGCCATCGGCTGTTGGCTGGAGAATCGAAGCTGGGCGCTGCGCCTGGAACTGCTGCGATTGGCGCTGAACGTGCCGGCAGTGGCGGCTATGGCGCTGTGGGGAGGCATCGAGCTGCCACAGTGGGCGCCCTGGGCGCTGGCGGTCTACTCGCTGCTCAGCCTGATCGGTCTGTCGGGCCTGCGGCGCGCCGAACGCCTGCCGCAGGCGGCCTGATCGGCCGGCGTGGTCAGTCGGTCTTGCTGGCCTTGAAGCGGCGGCGCAGCCAGAACAGCAGGCCGATCACCACCAGGCCGCCGAGGACCATGAGTTCGTACTTCTTGATGTTGCCCAGCACGCCTTCGAGCACGCTGCCGAAGTAGAAGGCGGCGCTGCCCAGCACGGTAGCCCAGACGATGGCGCCAATACCGTTGAGTAGCAGGTAGCGCGCCGGAGGGTAGCCTGACAGGCCGATGGCCACCGGCATCACGGTGCGCAGACCGTAGACGAAACGGAAGCTCAGCACCCACAGGTCGGGGTGTTTGCGCACGTGCTCCAGCGCCTTGTCACCCATTTTCTGCCAGCGCGGCTTGCGCGCGAGCAGCTTGCGCCCGTGGCGACGGCCAAGGAAATACCAGAGCTGGTCGCCCGCGTAACTACCGAAGAACGCCACCGCGATGACGTACTCCAGCTGCATGTAGCCGCGGAAAGCCAGGAAGCCGGCCAGGACCAGAATGGTCTCACCCTCGAAGAACGTGCCGAGAAACAGCGCGAAGTAGCCGAAATCCTGCAGGAATTGTTGGAGCATTATCGAGGCAACGCAGCGAAATGAACGCGAAGCCTAACCCGGTTGTCGCCCGCAGGGAAGGCACCCCAGTCTGCACAACTGACCTGGAACAAGTCTGTGCCGGTGCAGAGCGGCGGTGTGCCGCTGCGGCAGGATGCCGCGACCAAGGGTCACTGTTACCGGTTGTTACCAATCGGTCATAATTCAGGGCTATAACTGTCAGACTGTGCCTGCTGTATCAGGCCCTGGAGTACGCCGTGAGCTTCATTCCCGCCGATCGTGCCTTCCCCTTTACCCGACTGCGTCGTAACCGTCGCGACGAATTTTCCCGCCGCCTGGTTCGCGAAAACGTCCTGACCACCAACGACCTGATCCTTCCGGTATTCGTCCTCGACGGCAAGAATCAGCGTGAAGCGGTGCCCTCGATGCCGGGTGTGGAGCGCATGTCCATCGACCTGCTGCTCAAGGAAGCCGAAGAACTGGTGGAGCTGGGCATCCCGGCGCTGGCGCTGTTCCCGGTGACTCCGCTGGAGAAGAAATCCCTCGATGGCGCCGAAGCCTTCAACCCCGACGGCATCGCCCAGCGCGCCACCCGCGCCCTGCGCGAGCGCTTCCCGGAACTGGGCATCATCACCGACGTGGCGCTGGACCCGTTCACCAGCCACGGCCAGGATGGCATCCTCGACGAGGACGGCTACGTCCTGAACGACATTTCCGTTGATGTGCTGGTCAAGCAGGCACTTTCCCACGCCGAAGCCGGCGCCCAGGTCGTGGCCCCCTCGGACATGATGGATGGCCGTATCGGCGCGATCCGCGAGGCCCTGGAATCCACCGGTCACATCAACACCCGCATCATGGCCTACTCGGCCAAGTACGCCAGCGCCTACTACGGCCCGTTCCGCGACGCTGTCGGCTCCGCCGCCAACCTGGGCAAGGGCAACAAGGCCACCTACCAGATGGACCCGGCCAACAGCGACGAAGCGCTGCACGAGATCTACGCCGACCTCGCCGAAGGCGCCGACATGATCATGGTCAAGCCGGGCATGCCGTATCTCGACATCGTTCGCCGCGCCAAGGACGAATTCCGCGCGCCGACCTTTGTCTACCAGGTGAGCGGCGAGTACGCGATGCACATGGCCGCGATCAACAACGGCTGGCTCAGCGAGGCGGTGATCCTCGAATCCCTGCTGGCCTTCAAACGCGCGGGCGCAGATGGCATCCTGACCTACTTCGCCAAGCGCGCGGCACAACAATTGAAAATGAAAAGCGGGGGCTGACCCCGTCGATGAGACGAGCGATGAATACCGAAGGCATTAGCGAAACCGAAGTTATCGAAGCTGACACCACCGCTGAAATCACCGAAGTCGTCGTGACGGAGGTCGCCGAGGCGACGCCGCCTCCCGCCGAACCGGCGGTTCCGGCGATCAACGTGGACGACAGTGCCCTCTACATTCATCGCGAGCTCTCGCAGCTGCAGTTCAACATCCGCGTGCTGGAACAGGCGCTGGATGAGTCCTACCCGCTGCTGGAACGCCTGAAGTTCCTGCTGATCTTCTCCAGCAACCTCGACGAGTTCTTCGAGATTCGTGTTGCCGGTCTGAAGAAGCAGATCACCTTCGCCCGCGAGCAGGCCGGGGCCGACGGCCTGCTGCCGCACCAGGCGCTGGCGCGCATCAGCGAGCAGGTGCACGAGCAGGTCGCCCGCCAGTACAGCATTCTCAACGACATCCTGTTGCCGGAGCTGGCCAAGCACGACATCCGCTTCATCCGCCGCCGCTACTGGACGCCGAAGATCAAGGCCTGGGTCCGTCGCTTCTTCCGCGACGAGATTGCACCCATCGTCACCCCGATCGGCCTCGACCCGACTCACCCGTTCCCGCTGCTGGTGAACAAGAGCCTGAACTTCATGGTCGAGCTAGAGGGCCTGGACGCCTTCGGCCGCGACTCCGGCCTTGCGATCATCCCGGCGCCGCGTTCGCTGCCGCGGATCATCCGCCTGCCGGAGGAAGTTGCCGGCCCCGGCGACAACTACGTGTTCCTGTCGTCGATGATCCACGCCCACGCCGACGACCTGTTCCACGGCATGAAGGTGAAGGGCTGCTACCAGTTCCGCCTGACCCGTAACGCCGACCTCTCGGTGGACGCCGAGGACGTCGAGGACCTGGCCCGCGCCCTGCGCGGCGAGCTGTTCTCGCGCCGCTATGGCGACGCCGTGCGCCTGGAGGTGGTGGATACCTGCCCGGTGCCCCTGTCTAATTACCTGCTCAAGCAGTTCGGCCTGTCCGAGACCGAACTGTACCGCGTCAGCGGGCCGGTCAACCTGACGCGCCTGTTCAGCGTCACCGGCCTCGCCAGCCACCCGGAGCTGCAGTCGCCACCGTTCACCCCGACGATTCCCAAGCTGCTGCAGAAGAAGGAAAACCTCTTCAACGTGCTGGGCAAGCTCGACGTGCTGCTGATGCACCCGTTCGAGTCCTTCACCCCGGTGATCGACCTGCTGCGCCAGGCCGCCAAGGACCCCAGCGTGCTGGCGATCAAGCAGACGCTGTACCGCTCCGGCGCCAACTCCGAGATCGTCGACGCGCTGGTGGAAGCCGCGCGTAACGGCAAGGAGGTCACCGTGGTGATCGAGCTGCGAGCGCGTTTCGACGAAGAATCCAACCTGCAACTGGCCAGCCGCCTGCAGCAGGCCGGCGCGGTGGTGATCTACGGTGTGGTCGGCTTCAAGACCCACGCCAAGATGATGCTGATCCTGCGTCGCGAGGACGGCGAGCTGCGCCGCTACGCGCACCTGGGCACCGGCAACTACCACGCCGGCAACGCCCGCCTGTACACCGACTACAGCCTGCTGACTGCCGACGTGGCGCTCTGCGAGGACCTGCACAAGCTGTTCAACCAGCTGATCGGCATGGGCAAGACGCTGCGCATGAAGAAGCTCCTGCACGCGCCCTTCACCCTGAAGAAGAACCTGCTGGAGATGATCAACCGCGAGGCCGCCCAAGCCGCCGAGGGCAAGCCGGCGCACATCATGGCCAAGGTCAACTCGCTGACCGATGCCAAGGTCATCCGCGCGCTGTACAAGGCCAGCCAGGCCGGCGTGAAGATCGACCTGGTGGTGCGCGGCATGTGCTGCCTGCGTCCGGGCGTGCCGGGCGTATCGCACAACATCCAGGTGCGCTCGATCATCGGCCGCTTCCTCGAGCACAGCCGGATCTACTACTTCCTCAACGGCGGCGAGGAGAAGCTCTATCTCTCCAGCGCCGACTGGATGGAGCGTAACCTCGACATGCGCGTGGAGACCTGCTTCCCGGTAGAAGGCAAGAAGCTCGTGCTGCGGGTGAAGAAGGAACTGGAGTCCTACCTGACCGACAATACCCAGGCCTGGGTGCTGCAGTCCGACGGCAGCTACGTGCGCCAGAGCCCCAGCGGTAACCAGAACGCCCGCAACGCCCAGGCGACGCTGCTGGAGCGCCTGTGCACGCCGGTGATCAGCGTTCGCTGATCCTCCCGGTGGTATCGAAAGCCCTGCCTCGGCAGGGCTTTTTTGTGCCCGAGTGCTTTTCGTGGGAGCGAGCTTGCTCGCGAACATTGCCCGGCGGAGTGGCGGGGTTCGCGAGCAAGCTCGCTCCTACAGATCATGCCGGGGCTGGCGCGCGAAATGAAAAGGCCCCGGCGTTTGCGCGCCGGGGCCTTTGTCGTTCGTGGTAGCGATCAGCTCACGCTGAGCGAATAGCCCACGCGCTTGAGCCACTCGGCTTCCTGTTCGAAGTCCGCCTGGGTCAGCGGGTTGGCCGCCAGCCAGCCATCGGGGAAGCGCACGTCCAGCGATTTGCCCGAAGCCTTCAGGGCCACCGCCGGCATTTCCTGGGTGCCACGGATGTGGTGGAAGAGAATGGCGAAGCGCAGCACGATGCACAGGCGGATCAGCTTGTCGCCCTCGTCGCCCAGCTCGTTGAACTTGTCCACCGGGATATTGCGGCGGTGGCCGCGCACCAGCAGCGCCAGGGTCAGCTGGTCCAGGCGCGAGAAGCCGGCCAGGTCCGAGTGCTCCAGCAGGTAGGCGCCATGCTTGTGGTAGTGGTAGTGAGCGATGTCCAGGCCCAACTCGTGCACGCGCGCGGCCCACATCAGCAGCTCGCGGTGGCCTTCGTCGTTCAGGTCCCAGGCCTTGGCGACCTGGTCCAGGGATTCCAGCGCCTTGGCTTCGACGCGCGCGGCCTGCTCCGGATCGACGTGGTAGCGCTCCATTAGCGCGCCGATGGTGCGCTCGCGGACGTCCTCGTGGTGGTGGCGGCCCAGCAGGTCGTAGAGCACGCCTTCGCGCAGGGCGCCTTCGGAGTGGGTCATGCGGGTCAGTTCGAGGGCGTCGAACAGCGCCTCGAGGATCGCCATGCCGGCCGGGAAGATCGGCCGGCGGTCCGGCTTGATGCCGTCGATGTCGAGCTTCTCGACCTCGCCCAGCTTGAACATCTTGCGCTTGAGCCAGGCCAGGCCGTCGGGATTGATCTCGCCGTTGCCATGGCCGCCGGCCTGGATCGCCAGGCAGATGGCGCGGATGGTGCCGGAGGCCCCGACGGCCTCGTCCCAGCCCAGGCGGCGCAGGCTGTTCTCGATGCTCATCAGCTCCAGGCGGGCCGAGGTGTAGGCCTGGGCGTAGCGCGCCGGGGTGATCTTGCCGTCCTTGAAGTAGCGCTGGGTGAAGCTCACGCAGCCCATCTGCAGGCTCTCGCGCAGCTGCGATTCGAACTGCTGGCCGATGATGAACTCGGTGCTGCCGCCGCCGATGTCGACCACCAGGCGCTTGCCGGGGTTGTCGGGCAGGGTGTGGGAGACGCCGAGGTAGATCAGGCGCGCCTCTTCACGGCCAGAGATGACTTCCACCGGGTGCCCGAGTATCTGGTCGGCGACGCGGATGAATTCGGCGCGGTTGCGCGCTTCGCGCAGGGCGTTGGTGCCCACGACACGCACCGAACCCGGCGGCATGCCGTTGATGAACTGGGCGAACTGCTTCAGACAGTCGTAGCCGCGTTGCATCGCTTCGGCGGTGAGCATGCGGTCTTCGCCGATACCGGCAGCCAGTTGGACCTTCTCGCCCAATCGCTCGAGGATGCGGATCTCGCCGTGATCGGCCTTCGCCAAAACCATGTGGAAACTGTTCGAGCCAAGGTCAATGGCCGCGATCATCGGGAAGGTCTTGGCAGGGGTATGGGGCATAGGGAGAGGTCCGGGTAAATACGGAAGACATCCTGCCATTTTAGGCAGGTAGTGCCAATGAAGGGGTTGTCACCGATCAGAAGTCACCGCGGCAGCGATAGATACACTCAATCGGCTGTGCCTTTCGGTGTGGGCCGAGGCGGGATATGATGGCGGACACTTTTTCGCATCCGATTGACGGAGAGAATACATGAGCGAACATATCGTCAATGTTACTGATGCCAGCTTCGAGCAGGACGTACTGAAGTCCGACGGTCCGGTGCTGGTCGACTACTGGGCCGAATGGTGCGGCCCGTGCAAGATGATTGCCCCGGTACTCGACGAGATCGCCAAGGACTATCAGGGCAAGCTGAAAGTCTGCAAGCTGAACATCGACGAGAACCAGGACACCCCGCCTAAGTACGGCGTGCGCGGCATTCCGACCCTGATGCTGTTCAAGGGCGGCAACGTCGAAGCGACCAAGGTCGGCGCACTGTCCAAGTCGCAGCTGGCTGCCTTCCTCGACAGCAACATCTGAGTCGAAGAAGCTCGAAAAGCCCCGCCAACGCGCGGGGTTTTTTCGTTATTGCCCCTAGACGCTCCGAAACTCGGGTGTTAAATTCGGGCGCACAACGAGTATTTCGTTGTTCCCTGCAAGCCGTCGCCGACGCACTTCCTATTCGAATTCCAAGCGATCCTGTCCGTCATCTACGGCGCGGCTCTTCAAGCATCACGCTTGTTCCCTTTTCCCCTTTCAGCGTATTTACGTCCCTTCTATGAATCTGACCGAACTCAAGCAAAAGCCGATTGCCGAATTGCTGGAAATGTCCGATGCCATGGGCCTGGAAAACATGGCTCGTTCGCGCAAACAGGACATCATCTTCGCGCTGCTGAAGAAGCACGCGAAAAGCGGCGAGGAAATCTCCGGTGACGGCGTGCTGGAGATTCTCCAGGATGGCTTCGGCTTCCTGCGCTCCGCCGATTCCTCGTACCTGGCCGGCCCCGACGACATCTACGTCTCGCCCAGCCAGATCCGTCGCTTCAACCTGCGCACGGGCGATACCATCATCGGCAAGATTCGTCCGCCGAAGGAAGGCGAGCGTTATTTCGCCCTGCTGAAAGTCGACTCGATCAACTTCGATCGTCCGGAGAACGCGAAGAACAAGATTCTCTTCGAGAACCTGACGCCGCTGTTCCCGACCAAGCGCCTGACCATGGAAGCCGGCAACGGCTCCACCGAGGACCTCACCGGCCGTGTGATCGACCTCTGCTCGCCGATCGGCAAGGGCCAGCGCGGCCTGATCGTCGCCCCGCCGAAAGCGGGCAAGACCATCATGCTGCAGAACATCGCCTCGAACATCACCCGCAACAACCCCGAGTGCCACCTGATCGTCCTGCTGATCGACGAGCGCCCGGAAGAAGTGACCGAGATGCAGCGCACCGTGCGCGGCGAAGTGGTTGCTTCCACCTTCGACGAGCCGCCGACCCGCCACGTGCAGGTTGCCGAAATGGTGATCGAGAAGGCCAAGCGCCTGGTCGAGCACAAGAAGGACGTGATCATCCTGCTCGACTCCATCACCCGTCTGGCCCGTGCCTACAACACCGTGATCCCCAGCTCTGGCAAGGTGCTCACCGGTGGTGTCGATGCCCACGCTCTGGAAAAGCCCAAGCGCTTCTTCGGCGCCGCGCGCAATATCGAGGAAGGCGGTTCGCTGACCATCCTCGCCACCGCGCTGATCGAAACCGGCTCGAAGATGGACGAAGTGATCTACGAGGAATTCAAGGGTACCGGTAACTCGGAACTCATCCTCGACCGTCGCATCTCGGAAAAACGTGTATTCCCGGCGATCAACATAAACCGCTCGGGCACCCGTCGCGAAGAGTTGCTCACCGGTGAGGAAGAGCTGCAGCGCATGTGGATTCTGCGCAAGATCCTCCACCCGATGGACGAGATCGCCGCCGTGGAGTTCCTGCTGGACAAGCTGCGCCAGACCAAGACGAACGACGAGTTCTTCGACTCGATGAAGCGCAGCAAGTAAGAGTCGCCGGCAAATCTGTTCTGGCGTTGTTGCCTGGCCTCTGCCGTACGCGAAGTACTGTCTGAGGCCAGGCGTCTAGCCAGAACCGCTTCGCTCAGATTTGTCAGCGACTCTACGCGCATCAGTAGTGCCACAAGGCCGGGGAAACCCGGCCTTCGTGTTTCTGCAAGGCGTTGATAGGCGGTAGACTGTCGCATCATCCTGCCGCCATCGAGACCCTCATGCAGTATCGCGACCTGCGCGAGTTCATCGCTGCCCTGGAGCAGCGCGGACAGCTCAAGCGCATCCAGGCGCCGGTATCCCCGGTGCTGGAAATGACCGAGGTGTGCGACCGCACCCTGCGCGCCAAGGGCCCGGCCCTGCTGTTCGAAAAGCCCACCGGCTTCGACATGCCCGTACTCGGCAACCTGTTCGGCACGCCTGAGCGCGTGGCGCTGGGCATGGGCGCCGAGGACGTCACCGAGCTGCGCGAGATCGGCAAGCTGCTGGCCTTCCTCAAGGAGCCGGAGCCGCCCAAGGGGCTGAAGGACGCCTGGTCCAAGCTGCCGATCTTCAAGAAGGTCATCAACATGGCGCCCAAGGTCCTCAAGGACGCGCCGTGCCAGGAAGTGATCGAGGAGGGCGACGATGTCGACCTGTCAAAGCTGCCGGTGCAGACCTGCTGGCCCGGCGACGTCGCGCCGCTGATCACCTGGGGCCTGACGGTCACCCGCGGGCCGAACAAGGAACGGCAGAACCTGGGCATCTACCGCCAGCAGGTGATCGGGCGCAACAAGGTCATCATGCGCTGGCTCAGCCACCGTGGCGGCGCGCTGGATTTCCGCGAGTGGTGCCAGAAGCATCCCGGCCAGCCCTATCCCGTGGCTGTGGCCCTGGGCGCGGACCCGGCGACCATCCTCGGCGCCGTGACCCCGGTGCCGGACAACCTCTCCGAGTACGCCTTCGCCGGCCTGCTGCGCGGCCACAAGACCGAGCTGGTCAAGTGCATCGGCAGCGACCTGCAGGTGCCGGCCAGCGCCGAGATCGTCCTCGAAGGGGTGATCCATCCCGGCGAGATGGCCGATGAAGGGCCGTACGGTGACCACACCGGCTACTACAACGAGGTGGACCGCTTCCCGGTATTCACCGTCGAGCGCATCACCCGCCGGCAGAAACCGATCTACCACAGCACCTACACCGGCCGCCCGCCGGACGAGCCGGCGATCCTCGGTGTGGCGCTGAACGAAGTCTTCGTGCCGATCCTGCAGAAGCAGTTCCCCGAGATCACCGACTTCTACCTGCCGCCCGAGGGTTGCTCCTACCGCATGGCGGTGGTGACCATGAAGAAGCAGTACCCCGGCCACGCCAAGCGCGTGATGCTGGGTGTCTGGTCGTTCCTGCGACAGTTCATGTACACCAAGTTCGTTATCGTCACCGACGACGACATCAACGCCCGCGACTGGAATGACGTGATCTGGGCCATTACCACGCGCATGGACCCCAAGCGCGACACGGTGATGATCGATAACACGCCGATCGACTACCTGGACTTCGCCTCGCCGATTTCGGGGCTGGGTTCGAAGATGGGCCTGGACGCCACCCACAAGTGGCCGGGCGAGACCAGCCGCGAGTGGGGCCGGGTGATCGAGAAGGACCCGGCGGTGACCCGCCGCGTCGACGAAATCTGGGCGAGCCTGGGCATCGATTGATCGGGCCGCCCCCTGTAGGAGCGAGGGGGACGCCTAGTCCTTGCTCGCGAACATGACCCCGCTGCGGGGCTGGGTTCGCGAGCAAGCTCGCTCCTACATGAACAACAACGAGAACATCGCTTGAAAGTGACCTTGCAACCCTCCGGCGCCCAGCTCGACCTGCGGCCCGGGGAACGTATCCTCGACGGTGCGCGGCGCCTGGGCTACGAGTGCCCGCAGAGCTGCCGCAACGGCAACTGCCATATCTGCGCGGCGCTGCTGGTGGAAGGCCGTGTGCGCCAGGATGGCGAGGTGCGCGACCACGGCGAACTCTTCACCTGCCTGGCTGAACCGCTGGAAGACTGTGTGCTGCACTGGGACGGCGTCCTGGCCCCCGGCGAGCTGCCGGTGCGCAAGCTGTCCTGCCAGTTGACCCTCTGCGAGCCGGTCGGTGGCGACGTCTGGCGCGTGCGCCTGCGTGCTCCGGCCGGCAAGCCGCCGCGCTACCACGCCGGGCAGTACCTGCTGATCGAGCGCGAGGGCAGCGATCCGGCGGCCTTCTCCCTGGCCTCCGCGCCGCAGGACGGGCGGGACCTGGAGCTGCACATCCTGGCCCGCGAGAACAGCGCCATCGAACTGCTGGCCCAGTTGCAGCGCGATCGCTTCGCCCGTGTGCAGATGCCCTTTGGCGATGCGCACCTGGCCGATCTGCCGGACGGCCCGCTGGTGCTGATCGCTGCGGGCACCGGTATGGCGCAGATGCACAGCCTGATCGAATTCTGCCGCGCCGCCGGCTTCGCCCATCCGGTACACCTGTACTGGGGCGTGCGCCGCCCGGAGGACTTCTACGAGCTGCCGCACTGGGAAGAGTGGGAAAGCGTGGCCAACCTGCATCTGCACAAGATCGTCAGCGACCTGTGCGGCTGGCAGGGGCGCTGCGGCCTGTTGCACGAAGCGGTGTGCGAGGACTTCGCCGAGCTGTCCGGCCTGCGCGTTTACGCCAGCGGCTCGCCGGCGATGGTCTACGGCACGCTGGATGCGTTGGTCGCCGCAGGCATGGACCCGCACCAGATGCGCGCCGACGTCTTCGCCTACGCCCCGCGAGGCTGATTCGAGCCCGCAACGCTTTTGGTAGGAGCGAGCTTGCTCGCGAACCGCACGGCACCGGCATATCCGGTAACTCTGGTTCGCGAGCAAGCTCGCTCCTACAGGTCCCGCTGTGTCGCGGCGCCGAGGGAGAATTCCTCCTGCAGCGCCGCACGAATCCAGTCCTCGAACCAGGCCACGTCGGCGCTTACAGCACCGGTAGGCAGCAGCAGTTGGTAGCTTTCCAGCGGTACTTCCTCGGGCAGCGGCCGCACCAGCGTGCCGGCGGCCAGTTGGTGCTTCACCAGCACCAGGTTGGCCAGGGCGATGCCGTGGCCGGCTTCGGCCATGGACAGGGCGTGGTCGTTGCTGACGTAGAGCACGTCGGAGTTCACCCGCAGGTCCAGCCCGATGGTGGATAGCCAGAGGTTCCACCATTCGCCGTCGTCGACGTGGATCAGCTTGTGCTGCGCCAGCTCGTGCACGCTGGTCAGCGGGCCGTGCTGTTCGAGGTAGGAGGGCGAGCACACCGGGAAAACCGCTGGCCGCACCAGAGTAGCGTGGCACTGCGGGTAGACGCCCGGAAGCCCGTAGACTATCCCCAGATCGGCGCTTTTGCCGTCAACTTCAGTGAAAGTCGGGTTGGGTTCCACCGCCACTTTCAGGCCGGGGCGTTGCTGGCGCAGTGTCTCCAGGCGCGGCATCAGCCAGCGCTTGGCGAAGGCGGGCACCACCATGATCTTCAACCAGCGCGCGGTGCCGCCCGGCGCCAGTTCGTGGCCGGCGTCGGCGATCTGCTGCAGGGCTGTGGATATCTTCGCGTAGTAGCGCTGCCCGGCGGGCGTCAAGCTCACCCCGCGCGGGGTGCGCTCGAACAACTGCACGCCCAGCCAGTCCTCCAGCAGCTTCACGTGACGGCCGATGGCCGGCTGCGTCACATGCAGGTCTTTCGAGGCGGCGACATAGCTGCCCAGCCGGGCGGCGGCCTCGAAGGCGCGGACGGCATTGAGCGGCGGAAGGCGCTGGATGGACATGGCGTGGCCTCGGGGGGTATCAGCTTTTTAGCTGTTAAATTATTTAATATCGAATGTAAGAAAATTGAGCTTTCCGCTCAACCACCTTTCTTCGAATATCCGCCTCAACAACACCACAACTTGGGCCTGACCCAAGGCCAGCGCTGCAATCCAGCGTCTCTAGTCCTGCCAGAACAACTACAAGATCCCCCGACCGCCTGCTGGTGGCGGAAGGGAAGGTACGGAGGTTTCACCATGAGTGCCCTGCACAGCCTGCAGACGGCGGCGGTCTCCATCCGCTCCGTGCGCAAGGTCTACGGCGATCCGGCGAGCGGTCCCGTCGCTCTGAAATGCGTCGACCTGGATATCCGCGACAACGAATTCTTCACCCTGCTCGGCCCCTCGGGCTGCGGCAAGACCACCCTGCTGCGGATGATCGCCGGCTTCGAGTTCCCCACCTCCGGGGAAATCCAACTCTACGGCGAGAACATCGCCGACCGGCCGCCCTTCGAGCGCCCGGTGAATACCGTGTTCCAGCACTATGCGCTGTTCCCGCACATGACCATCGCCGAGAATCTGGCCTTCGGCCTGGAGTCCCACCCGATGGGCCAGCGCATGAGCAAGGCGCAGGTTGCCGAGCGCGTCCGCGAGATGCTCGCCCTGGTGCAGATGGAGCGCTTCGCCCAGCGCAAGCCGACCCAGCTCTCCGGCGGCCAGCAACAGCGCGTCGCCCTGGCCCGCGCGTTGGCGCCGCATCCCAAGGTGCTGCTGCTCGACGAGCCGCTTTCCGCGCTCGACCTCAAGCTGCGCCAGGCCATGCGCGAAGAGCTCAAGGCGATCCAGTCCAAGACCGGCATCACCTTCATCTTCGTCACCCATGACCAGGAAGAAGCCCTGACCATGTCCGACCGCATCGCCGTGCTCTCCGAGGGCGAGGTGCAGCAGGTCGGCCGTCCCGACGACATCTACGAAAACCCGCGCAATCGCTTCGTCGCCGACTTCATCGGCGAGACCAACTTCCTCCCGGCTCGCGTCGAGAACTTCGACGGCGAGCGCGCGTACTACCGGATTGCCGGCGATCAGTTGATCGAGGCCGGCAGCCGCGAGGGCCTGAAGGTCGGCGCCGAGGTCACGCTGTCGATCCGCCCGGAGCGCCTGCAACTGGTGGCCGAGGACACCCCGTCCGCCACGCCCTGCAACGTCGTCCAGCAGATCTACCTGGGCACCGACCTGCAGTACCAGGTCAGCCTTGCCGACGGCACCCGCCTGACAGTCCGCGCGCCCAACAGCGCCGGCCAGCGTGGGCGGCTGGCAGCCGGGCAGCGCGCCGGGCTGCTGTTCGAAAAAGGCAGTGCCAGCGTCCTCGTGGACTGAGCGGAGGTGTGCATGAACCGGTTATCCACAACCGCCGGCAATTCGCTGGAGCGGCGCCAGGCGCTGCGCAGCTTCCTCGGTGTGTCGCCCGCGCTGGTTTCCATCGGCCTGTTCCTGATCGTGCCGATCTTCATCGTCGTCGGTTACTCGCTGATGCAAGCCAACCCCTATGGTGGGGTGAACCCGCACTTCAGCGTCGACGCCTATGTCTCGCTGCTGTTCGAGCGGCAGCTCGACGACAGCCTGGCCTTCGCCGACTCGTACATGGTGATCGCGCTGCGCTCCATCGGCATCGCTGCGGCGACCACCGTCATCACCCTACTGGTGGGCTTCCCGGTGGCGGTGTGGCTGGCGATGCAGCCGGCGCACCGTCGCGGCCTGCTGATCTTCCTGATCACCGTGCCGTTCTGGGCCAACCTGCTGATCCGCACCTACGCCTGGATCCTGCTGCTGCGCGGCACCGGCGTGGTCAACGGCACGCTGATGAGCCTCGGCATCATCCACCAGCCGCTGAATATGCTCTACACCGACGGCGCCGTACTGCTGGGGCTGGTCTACACCTACGCGCCCTTCGTGGTGCTGCCGATCTACGCCACCCTCGAGAAGATGGACATGCGCCTGCTCGAGGCTGCCCAGGACCTCTACGCCGGACGCATCCGCACCCTGCGCAAGGTCGTCCTGCCGATCGCCCGTCCGGGCATCCTGGCCGGCGCCATCCTCACCTTCGTGCCGTGCCTGGGCGCGATGATCGCCCCCGAACTGCTCGGCGGCGGCACCAAGATGATGCTCGGCAACCTGATCTTCCGGCAGTTCAGCGACTCGCGGAACTGGCCCTTTGGTGCGGCGCTGTCGCTGGTGCTGATGGGCGCGGTGATGCTGGTGCTGATGTTCTATGCGATGCGCGCCGAACGCCTGCGTATCGCCCGGGGAGGTGAATGATGCTCTCGCTGCTGACCAAGCGCCGCCTTGGCGTACAGGATTTCCGTGGCTTCGGCGTCCTGAGTTTCCTGTTCTATCTCTACCTGTACGCGCCCATCGTGGTGCTGGTGGTGCTCTCGTTCAACGCCAACCAGTCCGCCACCGTGTGGACCGGCTTCAGCTTCGACTGGTACCGCGCCGCTTTCGCCAACCAGGCGCTGCGCCAGGCCGCCGGCAACAGCCTGCTGATCGCCGTGTGCGCCAGCGTGATTGCCACGGCGATCGCCACCCTGGCCGCGCTGGGCACCTCGCGCGGGGCCAAGTTCAAGGGCCTGCGCCTGTCCATGGGGGCGATCATGTTGCCGCTGGTGCTGCCCGAGATCGTGGTCGGCGTCGCCACCCTGGCGCTGTTCTCCACCCTCGGCCTGTCGCTGGGCTACGGCAACCTGATCATCGCCCACACGGTGTTCTGCATCCCGTTCGCCTACCTGCCGATCCGCGCGCGCCTCAACGACATGGACCTGTCCCTGGAGCAGGCCGCCGCCGACCTCTACGCCGGGCCCTGGCGGACTTTCCGAAAGGTCACCCTGCCGCTGCTGATGCCGGGGATCTTCTCCGGGTTGATGCTGGCCTTCATCGTCTCGCTGGATAACTTCGTGATTTCGATGATGGTCTCCCAGGCCGGCACCACCACCTTGCCGATCTTCATCTTCGGCCTGCTGCGCATGGGCGTGACGCCTGATGTGAACGCGGTGTCGACCCTGATCCTCGGCGTTTCCGTGCTGTTCGTAACCCTGTCGTTCCTGCTCGGCAAGAAGAAGGCCTGAGCCCACATACCGGAGTAGAAGATGAGCAAACTGATCGCTGCTGTAGGGGCCTCGCTGACGCTGGCCATGGCCGTCCACGCGCAAGCCGCCGAGCAACTGAACGTGGTGAGCTGGAGTGGCTATTTCACCCCGCAGATCCTGGAGAAGTTCGAGAAGGAAAGCGGCATCAAGGTGACCGTGGATTCCTACGATTCCAACGAAACGCTGCTGGCCAAGCTCAAGCAGGGGGGCGCCGGCTACGACGTGGCGATTCCTTCCCACGCCTTCGTGCCGATCCTGATCCAGGAAAAGCTGCTGGAGCGCTTCGACCCGGCCAGCCAGCCGTACTACGCCAACGTCGAGGACAACCTGAAGAAGCCCGCCTGGGACCCGGAGGGCGCCTACGCCGTGCCCTTCATCTGGGGCACCACCAGCGTGGTGCTGGACAGCGCCAGGTACAGCGGCCCGGCCGACAGTTACTCGGTGCTGTTCACCCCGCCCAAGGAGCTGCAGGGCAAGATCAACATGTTCGACTCGGCCAGCGAGGTGATCGACACCGCCAGCCTCTACCTGGGCATCCCGCTGTGCAGCGAGGACCCCAAGCAGATGCAACAGGTGCTGACCCTGCTGAAGAACCAGAAACCCTTCGTGAAGACCTACAGCTCCAAGGCTGGCTCGATCCGCGAGAACCTGGCCTCGGGCGAAGTCGACATGTCGATGTTCTGGGGCGGCTCGTCGATGCGTGCGCGTGAGATGAAGTCCAGCCTGAAGTACCTCTACCCGAAAGAGGGCGTGATGGCCTGGGTGGACAACCTGGTGATCCCTGCCGGCGCCAAGCATCCGGAGAACGCGAAGAAGTTCATCGCCTTCCTCAGCCAGCCGGAAAACTCGGCGCTGACCCAGAACTTCCTCAAGCACCAGAGCCCGATCAAGGGCGTGGAGCCCTTCCTCGATGCCAGCCTGAAGGATGCGCCGGAACTGCACATCCCCGAGGGCACCAAGGTGGTGTTCAGCAAGACCTGCGGCGAAGGCGCGATCCGCCTGGCCGACCGCATCTGGACCAACCTGATGCGCTGATCCCCGCCCGACGGGAACACGGCACGGCGATGCACGCGTGCGCCAGCTTGGCGCAGCGGCATCGCTCGGCCTGCAGAACGCAACAAGCCCCGCTCAAGTGCGGGGTCGCTGAACCCGACTGACGCTTCCCATCGACCGGAAGCCTGATGAAAAAAGGCCGCGCTCCATGAGCCAGTACAAGCACAACAACGAACTCGTCCAGCTCCAGGCCCACGAACTGGCCCAGCGCATCCGCCTGCGCCAGGTTTCCTGCCGTGAAGTGATGCAGGCGCACCTCGAGCAGATCGAGCGCTTCAACCCGGCGGTCAACGCCATCGTCAGCCAGCAACCCGAAGCCCTTCTGCTGGCCGAAGCCGACCAGCGCGACGCCGAGCTGGCGCGTGGCGAATACCGCGGCTGGATGCACGGCCTGCCGCACGCGGTGAAGGACCTGTCGCTGACCCAGGGCATCCGCACCACCCTCGGCTCGCCGCTGTTCCGCGACTACCTGCCCGAGCGCGACGGCATCATGGTCGAGCGCATCAAGGCGGCCGGCGCGATCATCATCGGCAAGACCAACACCCCCGAATTCGGCCTCGGCTCCCACAGCTACAACCCGATCTTCGGTGCCACCGGCTGCGCCTACGCGCCCGAACGCACCGCCGGCGGCAGCAGCGGTGGCGCGGCGGCGGCGCTGGCGCTGCAGATGGTCCCGGTGGCCGACGGCAGCGACATGATGGGCTCGTTGCGCAACCCGGCGGCCTTCAACAACATCATCGGCTTCCGTCCGTCCCAGGGGCGCGTGCCCTTCGACGACAGCGCCGACCTGTTCATCGACCAGCTCGGCTACGAAGGCCCGATGGGCCGCAGCGTGCGCGACGTGGCTTTGCTGCTGTCGGTACAGGCCGGTGGCGATGCCCGTGCGCCGCTGTCCATTGCCGAGAGCGGCGAGCAGTTTGCCGGCAAGCTGGAACGTGATTTCAAGGGCGCACGCCTGGGCTGGCTGGGCGACCTGGGCGGGCACCTGACGATGGAGAAAGGCGTGCTGGAGCTCTGCCGGAAATCCTTCGCTGACTTCGAAGCCATCGGCTGCCACGTCGAGGACACCGCCATGGGTTTCTCGCCCGAGCGCCTCTGGGACACCTGGCGCACCCTGCGCCACTGGATGGTCGCCGGCTCCCTGGGCGGGGCCTACACCGACCCGGCCAAGCGCGAGTTGCTCAAGCCCGAGGCAATCTGGGAGGTGGAGAACGGCCTGAAGCTTTCCGCCATGGATGTGTTCCGCGCCTCCGCCGCGCGCAGCGACTGGTACCGTGCGATCAGCAAGCTGTTCGAGCGCTACGACTACCTGCTGCTGCCCAGTGCCCAGGTGTTCCCGTTCGACAAGACCTGGGACTGGCCGAAAGAGATCGCTGGCAAGGCCATGGACACCTACCACCGCTGGATGGAAGTGGTGATCCCGGCCACCCTGTCCGGTTGCCCGGCGGCCAACGTGCCGGTGGGCTTCAATGAGCAGGGCCTGCCCATGGGCCTGCAGATCATCGGCAGGCACCAGGCCGACATGGCCGTGCTGCAACTGGCCCATGCCTATGAGCAGGCTTCGCGCTGGTACCAGCGCTGCCCGCCGCCGATGCTGGCGGGGGATTGATTCACTTTTCCACAAGCTGAGGGGGATGCATGAACATCAGCTTCTTCCAGGAACTGCTGCAGAGCATCAGCGAGCGCGGCCGGCAATTGCTCGAGTCGCGCGAGCCGGCGCCGGCCAATGCCCAGGCGCTGGCGCAGGCCTGCCGCAAACTGATCTCCGGCCACGGCGAGGCCTCCGGCGTGGCCTTGGCGCGGCAGGTGCTGTGCGCCTATCGCGACTGTCCCGAGGAGCAGCAGAAGGCCTTCTTCGACACGCTGCTCAAGGATTTTGCGCCGCCTCACGAGGCGCTGGCCGCCGCCTGCCAGCGTTATCTGGACGATCCTTCGTCGGCCAACACCACGAAGCTGTTCGAGGCCAGCGAACCGCCGCGCCAGGAGCTGTTCCGCCGCCTCAACCAGGCGCCGGGAGGCACGACTGAACTGATCGCCATGCGTCGCCGGCTGCTGGGGGAACTCAAGGGCAAACCCGAGTTGGCGGCGGTGGACCATGACCTGCAGCACCTGCTGGCGTCCTGGTTCAACCGCGGTTTCCTGGTGCTGCGGCGCATCGACTGGTCGACGCCGGCGTCGATCCTGGAAAAAATCATCAAGTACGAGGCCGTCCACGCCATCAAGGACTGGGACGACCTGCGCAGCCGGCTGCAGCCGGCCGACCGCCGTTGCTTCGCCTTCTTCCACCCGGCGCTGGCCGACGAGCCGCTGATCTTCGTCGAGGTGGCGCTGACCCGGGCGATGCCGGGTGCCATCGCTGACATTCTGGAGCCTGGTTCGCCGGCGCAGCCGCTGGAAGAACCCGACACCGCTGTCTTCTACTCCATCAGCAACTGCCAGGACGGCCTGCGCGGCATCTCCTTCGGCAACTTCCTGATCAAGCAGGTGGTGGAGGAGCTGGCGCGGGAGATTCCGAGCCTGCGCCAGTACGTCACGCTGTCGCCGGTGCCTGGCTTCCGCCGCTGGCTCGACGGCCTGGGCGCTGACCCGCAGCTGGGCTCGGCGGCTGCCGACCTGCTCAAGGCGCTCAAGCCCGATGCGCCGCCTCCACCACGCACTGAAGAACCCATGCTGGCGCTGGCCGCCGAGTATTTCCTGCACGCCAAGAATGGCGCCGGCCTGCCGCTGGACCCGGTGGCGCGTTTCCACCTGGGCAACGGTGCCCGCCTGGAACGCCTGAACTGGCGTGGCGACCTGTCCGCCAGCGGCCTGCGCCAGGCCGCCGGGTTGATGGTCAATTACCGCTACGAACTGCGCCAGATCGAAAAGAACCACGAAGCCTACGCCAACCAGGGCGCGGTCGCGGCCTCACCCGAGGTACGCAAGCTGGCCACCCTGACGGTGAAAACAAAACGCTAGGACCTCACCATGAACCAGAGTCTTTTCGCCGAAGTCGGCAAACACCTGCCCAGCGACCTGTCCAAACCCTTCATCCGCACGCCCCTGGGGGGCGGCTACAGCTATGCCGACATGCTGCGCAGCACCTCGCAGTTCGCCCACGCGCTGGTGGAGCTTGGCGTGCAGCCGGGCGACCGCGTTGCCGTGCAGGTCGACAAGAGCCCCGAGACGGTGATGCTCTACCTCGCCGTGCTGCGCGTCGGCGCGGTCTACCTGCCGCTCAACAGCGGCTATACCGGCGACGAGCTGCGCTACTTCCTCGACGATGCCGAGCCCTCGCTGTTCGTCTGCGCTCCGGCCTTCGAGGCCCAGGCCCGCGAGCTGGCGAAAGTTAGCGGCGTGGCCCACGTGGAGACCCTGGGCGATGCCGGTGACGGTTCGCTGATGGCTCGGGTGCACGGCAAGCCAGGCCGCTTCGTCGACGTGCCGCGCGCCTCCAGCGACCTCGCGGCGATCCTCTACACGTCGGGCACCACCGGGCGTTCCAAGGGGGCGATGATCAGCCACGGCAACCTGGTGTCCAACGCCCGCGCGCTGGTGGATGCCTGGCAGATCACCGACAGGGACTGGCTGCTCCATGCGCTGCCGATCTTCCACATCCATGGCCTGTTCGTGGCCTGCAACAGCCTGCTGATGGCGGGCGGCTCGATGCTCTTCCTGAGCAAGTTCGACGCCGCGCAGATGCTTCGCCTGCTGCCCCAGGTGAACCTGCTGATGGGCGTGCCGACCTTCTACACGCGCCTGCTCGACCAGCCTGGCCTGAGCCGTGAGGCGGTCGCGCACATGCGCCTGTTCATCTCCGGTTCCGCGCCGCTCACCGCCGAGACCCACAAGGCGTTCTCCGAGCGCACCGGCATGGCCATTCTCGAGCGCTACGGCATGACCGAGACCGGCATGAACACCTCCAACCCGCTGGATGGCGAGCGTATCGCCGGTACCGTTGGCTTCCCGCTGCCGGGTGTCGAACTGCGCATTACCGATCCGGGCCAGGCTGAGCCAACTCTGTTGCCGCAAGGCGAGCCGGGGATGATCGAAGTGCGCGGGCCGAACGTGTTCCAGGGCTACTGGCGGATGCCGGAAAAGACCGCCGAGGAACTGCGCGCGGACGGCTACTTCATGACCGGCGACATCGGCTTCATCGATGACAAGGGCTACGTGCAGATCGTCGGCCGCAACAAGGACATGATCATCAGCGGCGGCTTCAACGTGTATCCCAAGGAGCTGGAGGAAATCCTCGACACCCTGCCGGGCGTGGTCGAGTCGGCGGTGATCGGCGTGCCGCACCCGGACTTCGGCGAGGGCGTTACCGCTGTGCTGGTGGCCAGCCAAGGGCAGGCGCCGAGCGAGGCGCAGGTACTCGCCGCGCTGGACGGCAAGCTGGCGCGCTTCAAGCAGCCCAAGCGGGTGATGGTGGTCGACGCGCTGCCGCGCAACGTGATGGGCAAGGTGCAGAAGAATGTGCTGCGCGAGCAGTTCAAGGCGTTGTATTCCTGATAGTCCGCGCGGGTCAGTTGTTCGCGAGCAAGCTCGCTCCTACAGGTCGGGCCTAGCGCCGGAGCGCTCTTCGTAGGAGCGAGCTCGCTCGCGAACCGCCCAACGCCGGTACCCATTGTAGGAGCGGGCCATGCACGCAATCCGCCGGCAGGGCCGGCATTTCCTTTTGCGCTGATGTTGCAGGTCTTCTGCGTTGGCTTGGGTGTTCCCGCGCCGCTTTGGCGTGCGCGCGAACTTCTTGTTTCGCCCCCTCGGGCGACCCACTTTGGCAAACGACCCAAAGTGGGCAAAGGTCTTGCCCCGGACATACGGTTTTTCGCTCAGGCGAAAAATTCCCTCGTTGAACGGGGCGGCTCGGCGTGCGCGGATGTTTCTCTGGAAATCCTTTTAAAGCCAAAACCAAAGCCGGCGGGATAGGGCTCTGCGTAGGAGCGAGCTTGCTCGCGAATCGCTCAACGCCGGAGCGACGCAATGAAGAAGCCCCGCATCAGCGGGGCTCTTTCATGTTGCACAAATCGATCAGCGAACGGTCACCACCACCTTGCCCACCGCCTTGCGCTGGCCTAGGTGATTGATCGCCTCTGCCGCCTTCTCCAGCGGGTAGGTCTGCGACACCAGCGGCTTGATCTTGCCCTCGGCGAACCAGGCGAACAGTTGCTGGAAGTTCGCCGCATTGTCCTGCGGCTGGCGCTGGGCGAAGGAGCCCCAGAATACGCCGACCAGCGAGGCACCCTTGAGCAGGGTGAGGTTGGCCGGCAGCGACGGGATGGTGCCGCTGGCGAAACCGACCACCAGCATCCGGCCGTTCCAGGCGATGGAGCGGAAGGCTTCTTCGAACAGGTCGCCGCCCACCGGGTCGTAGATCACGTCCACGCCCTGGCCGCCGGTGATTTCCTTGAGCTTGTCCTTCAGGCTGCCTTCGCTGTAGTTGATCAGCACGTCGGCGCCGGCGGCCTTGGCCACTTCCAGCTTGGCCTCGCTGCTGGCGGCGGCGATCACTTTCGCGCCCATGGCCTTACCGATTTCCACGGCGGCCAGGCCCACGCCACCCGAGGCGCCGAGTACCAGCAGGGTTTCGCCCGGCTGCAGGTTGGCGCGCTGCTTGAGCGCGTGCATGGAGGTGCCGTAGGTCATGCCGAAGGCAGCGGCGCTGGCGAAGTCCATGCCGTCGGGGATCGGCATCACGCTGTAGCCGGGTACCGCCACTTCTTCGGCGAAGCTGCCCCAGCCGGTCAGCGCCATCACGCGGTCGCCGGGCTTCACGTGGGACACTTTCTCACCAACCGCGCCGACCACACCGGCGGCCTCGCCGCCCGGGGAGAACGGGAAGGGCGGATTGAACTGGTACTTGCCCTCGATGATCAGGGTGTCGGGGAAGTTCACCCCGGCGGCGTGAACCTGCAGCAGGACCTCGTTCTTCTTCGGCTCGGGGCTGGCGATGTCTTCCAGCACCAGGGTTTCGGCGGGGCCGAAGGCTTTGCACAGCACGGCTTTCATGAGGACGTACTCCGTTGGAGGTTGTTCTTTGTGAGTAGCGGGCAGTGTAGGAGCGCAGGCACAGGGGGCAAATGACCATGGCCTGGGCTTATGCCCCGATATAGCTTGGGCGGCGGCGCGAGTGTGGCTATCCTTTGCCCATCGAATCCGGAGACATCGCCTTGAGAGCTTTCCTCGCCCTGTTGCTGGCCTTTTCCTTCAGTACCTTCGTCATGGCTTCCGAGTCCGAAGAGGCCAAGCCGGAAGACGCCAACAAGCCTGTATTCGTCGACCTCACTCCCGCACTGGTGGGCAACTACGGCAGCGGTCCGCGCCTGAAGTATTTCAAGGCCGACATCGCGCTGAAGGTCACCGGCAAGGAGGCCTCCGAGAAGGTCGAGCACCACGAGCCGCTGATCCGCAACCAACTGGTAATGCTGTTCGCCCAGCAGACCGACGATTCCCTGGGCAGCGTCGACGGCAAGGAGAAGCTGCGCCAGGAAGCCCTCAAGCAGGTGCAGACCGTCCTCCAGCAGGAAGAGGGCAAACCGCTGGTGGACGACCTGCTGTTCAACAACCTGATCGTCCAGCCCTGACCGCTGCATGAGCGCCTGCATGAGCGCGACTCATCTGCCCACCGCAGGCGCTCCTCGTTCCCGGCTGCGGCTGCTCGCCGCAATGCCGGGCTGAAAGCCCCGTCCCGCAAGGCGCGTAGGAAATTTCCTGCGCACGCCTGACCTGAATCAAACCCCATTCGCTGCCTGTCGCCGAACATCCCCTCATGATTCGCTCGAATTCGAGCGCCTGGACAAGGGGAAATCGGATGACAGGAAACGCAAAAAGCTGGCGCACCCGCGGACTCGCGGTGCTGGTAGTGGCCGTGCTCGCCGCGCTGGCCTGGCAGACGTTCAAGCCAAATGGCCTGGGCGCAGGCTTCGCCAGCGGCAACGGGCGCATCGAAGCCACCGAAGTCGACGTGGCCACCAAACTGGCGGGCCGCGTGGCGGAGATCCTGGTGGACGAGGGGGACTTCGTCACTGCCGGGCAGGTCGTTGCGCGCATGGATACCCAGGTGCTCAAGGCCCAGCTGGCGCAGGCCGAGGCCGAGGTGCGGCGGGCGCAGAACGCCAAGCTCACCGCCGAATCGCTGGTTGCCCAGCGGCATAGCGAGAAGGCCACCGCCGAAGCCATGGTCGCCCAGCGCCAGGCCGAACTTACTGCCGCGCAGAAGCGCTTCACCCGCACCGAGCAACTGGTCAAGCGCAACGCTCTGCCGCAGCAACAGCTGGACGACGACCGCGCGGCATTGCAGAGCTCCCAGGCAGCGCTGGCCGCCGCGCGCTCGCAGGTCATCTCGGCGCAGGCCAGCATCGCTGCCGCCAGTTCCCAGGTGATCGAGGCGCAATCGGCCATCGAGGCCGCCACCGCCAGCACCGTGCGCCTGCAGGCCGATATCGACGACAGCGACCTCAAGGCCCCGCGCAACGGTCGCGTGCAGTACCGCGTGGCGCAGCCGGGTGAAGTGCTGTCCGCTGGCGGCAAACTGCTCAACATGGTCGACCTGGCTGATGTCTACATGACCTTCTTCCTGCCCTCGGGGCAGGCCGGCAAGGTCGAGCTGGGCCAGGAAGTGCACCTGGTGATCGACGCGGTGCCGGAGTATGTGATCCCGGCGAAAGTCTCCTACGTCGCCAGTGTCGCGCAGTTCACGCCCAAGACCGTGGAGACCGCCAACGAGCGCGAGAAGCTGATGTTCCGCGTCAAGGCGCGCCTCGATCCGGGCCTGCTGGAAAAATACATCACCTACGTGAAAACCGGCGTGCCGGGCATGGCCTATATGCGCCTCGACCCGCAGGTGGAATGGCCGGCTGACCTGCAGATCAAGGTCCCGCAATGAACGCCGCCGACTGCGTGGCCCGTCTGGCTGGCGTCTCGCTGCGCTATGGGCAGACCTGCGCAGTGGACGACGTCACCCTGGAGATCCCGGCCAACCGCATGGTCGGCCTGATCGGCCCGGACGGCGTCGGCAAGTCCAGCCTGCTGGCGCTGCTGGCGGGCGCGCGGAAGATGCAGGATGGCGAAATCCAGGTGCTCGGCGGCGACATGCGCGACGTGCGCCATCGCCGCGCCGTTTGCCCGCGCATCGCCTACATGCCTCAGGGCCTGGGCAAGAACCTCTACCCGACGCTCTCGGTGTTCGAGAACGTCGATTTCTTCGGCTGCCTGTTCGGCCACGACAAGGCCGAGCGTGAGCGACGCATCGCCGACCTGCTGCAAAGCACCGGCCTTGCGCCCTTCGCCGAGCGGCCGGCGGGTAAGCTGTCCGGCGGTATGAAGCAGAAGCTCGGGTTGTGCTGCGCGCTGATCCACGATCCCGACCTGCTGATCCTCGACGAGCCCACCACCGGCGTCGACCCGCTCTCGCGCAACCAGTTCTGGGAACTGATCGGGCGCATCCGTGCCGGTCGCGAGGGCATGAGCGTGCTGGTGGCCACCGCCTACATGGAAGAGGCCGAGCGTTTCGACTGGCTGGTGGCGATGGACGAGGGCAAGGTGCTCTCCACTGGCACGCCTGCCGAGTTGCGCGAGCAGACCGCGACAGCGAACCTCGAGGAGGCTTTCATCGCGCTGCTGCCCGAGGCCAAGCGCGCCGGGCACCACAAGCTGGTGATCCCGCCACGCACGTTGAGCGAGGGCGCCCCTCAGATTGCCATCGAAGCCGAAGGGCTGACCTGCCGCTTCGGGGATTTCGTCGCGGTCGACCACGTCAGCTTCCGCATCGAGCGCGGGGAAATCTTCGGTTTCCTCGGCTCCAACGGTTGCGGCAAGTCCACCACCATGAAGATGCTCACTGGCCTGCTGCCGGCCAGCGAAGGCACCTGTGCGCTGTTCGGCCAGCCGGTGAACGCCAACGACATGGAAACCCGCCGGCGCGTGGGCTACATGTCCCAGGCCTTTTCGCTGTATGCCGAACTGACGGTGCTGCAGAACCTCGAACTGCACGCCAGGCTGTTCCACCTGCCGGCCGACCAGATCGGCCCGCGCGTGGAGGAAATGCTCAAGCGTTTCGACCTCGGCAAGGTCCGCAACGAGTTGCCGGACAGCCTGCCGCTGGGCATCCGCCAGCGCCTGTCGCTGGCGGTGGCGGTGATCCACAAGCCGGAAATCCTGATCCTCGACGAGCCCACCTCGGGCGTCGACCCGGTGGCCCGCGACGGCTTCTGGGAGCTGATGGTGGAGCTGTCGCGCAATGACGGCGTGACCATCTTCATCTCTACCCATTTCATGAACGAGGCCGAGCGCTGCGACCGCATTTCGCTGATGCACGCCGGCAAGGTGCTCGACAGCGACACCCCGCAGGGCTTGATCGACAAGCGTGGCCTGCCGACCCTGGAAGCCACCTTCATTGCCTACCTGGAAGAGGCCGCCGGCAGCGCGCCGGTGCCGGATACCGCGCCTGCGCCGGAAGCACCTGCCGAGCCGACCCGATACAAGGGCAGCGACCGTTTCAGCTGGCTGCGCCTGTTCAGCTACGCGCGCCGCGAAGCCATGGAGCTGCGCCGTGATCCGATCCGCCTGACCCTGGCGCTGGTGGGCACCGCGCTGCTGATGTTCATCATCGGCTACGGCATCAATATGGATGTCGAGGACCTCACCTACGCCGTACTTGATCGCGACCAGACCACCACCAGCCAGTCCTATGCGCTGAACATCGCCGGCTCGCGCTACTTCATCGAGAAAGACCCGATCCAGGACCCGGACGATCTGGAGCGCCGCCTGCGCAGCGGCGACATCAGCCTGGCGGTGGAAATCCCGCCGAACTTCGGCCGCGACCTCAAGCGCGGCGCCGATCCGGCCATCGGCGTGTGGATCGACGGCGCCATGCCGACCCGCGCCAACACCGTGCTCGGTTATGTGCAGGGCCTGCACTCCAGCTACCTGGCCGACCTCTCACGGCAGAACGGCAACGCGGCCGCCAGTGCGGCGGCCAGCACCGAGGTGCGCTACCGCTACAACCCGGACGTGGAGAGCCTGAAAGCCATGGTGCCGGCGGTGATCCCACTGCTGCTGATCATGATTCCGGCGATGCTCACCGCCCTGGGCGTGGTGCGGGAGAAGGAGCTGGGCTCCATCACCAACCTCTACGTCACCCCCGTCACGCGCCTGGAATTCCTGCTGGGCAAGCAGTTGCCCTACATCGGCATGGGCATGATCAACTTCGTGCTGATGCTGGCCATGGCCGTGCTGCTGTTCCAGGTGCCGCTCAAGGGCAGCTTCCTCGCGCTGCTGGTCGGTGCGTTCCTCTACGTGGTGACCAGCACCGGGCTGGGGCTGCTGCTCTCGACTTTCATGAAGAGCCAGATCGCTGCCGTGTTCGGCACCGCCATCGCCACCATGATCCCGGCCATCCAGTTCTCCGGGCTGATCCACCCGGTGTCGTCGCTCGAAGGCGCGGCAGCCTTCATCGGCCAGCTCTACCCGACTTCGCATTTCCTCATCATCAGCCGCGGCGCCTTCTCCAAGGCGCTGGGCTTCCCCGACCTGTGGGTCTACTACCTGCCGCTGGCGGCGATGATCGTGGTGCTGACACTGCTCAGCGTGGCCTGCCTGAAGAAGCAGGAGGACTGAGCCATGAAGAAGCTGGCGAACATCTTCAACCTCGGCATCAAGGAGTTCCGCAGCCTGGGCCGCGATTACGCGATGCTGATCCTGATCGCCTGGGCCTTCACCCTGGGCGTCTACAGCTCGGCCACCGGCGTGCCGGAAACCCTGCACCACGCGCCTATCGCCATCGTCGACGAGGACCAGTCGCAGCTCTCCACGCGGATCATCAACGCCTTCCAGCCGCCGTATTTCCGCACGCCGGAGATGATCGGCCACGCCGAGATGGACCGTGGCATGGATGTCGGCCTGTACACCTTCACCCTGGACATCCCGCCGGACTTCCAGCGCGACGTGCTGGCCGGGCGGCAGCCGGCGATCCAGGTCAACGTCGATGCGACGCAGACCGGCCAGGCGTTCTCCGGCGCCGGTTACATCCAGAACATCGTCGGCACCGAGGTGCGCGAGTTCGTCAGCCGTTACCGCGCCGAGGCGGCGATGCCGGCAGAGCTGGCGGTGCGCATGGAGTTCAACCCGAACCTCACCCAGGCCTGGTTCGGCGCAGTGATGGAGGTGATCAACCAGATCACCATGCTGTCGATCATCCTCACCGGCGCCGCGCTGATCCGCGAGCGTGAGCATGGCACGGTGGAGCACCTGCTGGTGATGCCGCTGACTGCCTTCGAGATCATGATGGCCAAGGTCTGGTCCATGGGCACCGTGGTGCTGGTGGCGGCAGCCATCTCGTTGCAGCTGGTGGTGCGCGGCTGGCTGGACGTGCCGATCAGCGGTTCGGTAGGGCTGTTCCTGCTGGGCGCGGCGCTGCACCTGTTCGCCACGACGTCCATGGGCATCTTCCTCGGCACCGTGGCGCGCTCGATGCCGCAGCTGGGGCTGCTGGTGATCCTCACCCTGATGCCGCTGCAGATTCTCTCCGGCGGCACCACACCGCGCGAGAGCATGCCGGAGCTGGTGCAGTACATCATGCTCGCGGCGCCGACCACCCACTTCGTCAGCCTGGCCCAGGCGATCCTCTACCGCGGCGCGGACCTGTCCATCGTCTGGCCGCAGTTGCTGGCGATCGTCGGAATCGGCGCGGCGTTCTTCAGCGGTGCGCTGTGGCGCTTCCGCCGGACCATCGGGCAGATGGCCTGACGCTTCGCCCATTCTGTAGGAGCGAGCTCGCGAACGGTCTATCCGGCAGCGCTGACGCCAGGCGGGTTCGCGAGCAAGCTCGCTCCTACAGAGACCCTCACCCTGACCGCGCGCCTCGCTCCGAAGGGAGAGGGGACTGGTTTGGTGCCGGCGTAAACCGAAGTGTCAGCCGGCATGTTCAGCTCCCTCTCCCTTCAGGGAGAGGGCGGGGGAGAGGGCATGCCTCGCACGAAATTTCAGGTAAGCGTGCGCTCGGCCATATCTGCCGGCCACACACAGGTCTGGTTCCTGCCCCTGTGCTTGGCCGCGTACAGCGCCTGGTCGGCCTGGGCGATCAATTGGTCCGGCTCGGCATCCTGCCCCGGCGTGGCGATGGCCAGGCCGATACTCACCGTCAATCGTCCCAGCTCGGCGGCCGGATGCGCGATGCCCATCTCGGCCACGCGCTGGTGGATGCGCGCGGCTACATGGCTGGCGCCTTCCAGGTCGGTGTCGGTCAGGATGATGACGAACTCTTCGCCGCCATAACGGCATGCCACGTCGCCTTCGCGTTGCAGGCACTCCTGCAGGCAGCTGGCGAGGCGTCGCAGTGCGTCGTCGCCGGCCAGGTGGCCAAGGCAGTCGTTGAAGCGCTTGAAGTGGTCGACATCGAGCATCAGCACCGCCAGCGGCGCATCGGCGCGGCGCAGGCGACGCCATTCGCTCTGCAGCTGGCGGTCGAAGTAGCGGCGGTTGTAGAGCCCGGTCAGCCCGTCCTGCTGCGACAGTTTCTGCAACTGCGCTTCGAGTTGCAGGCGCTCGCTGTTGTCGCGGGCCACGGCGATCAGGTAGTCGCGGTCGCCCTGGTGGATCAGTTGGGTGTTGATCTCCGCCGGCTGCAGGCTGCCGTCGCGGCGCTGCATTTCGCGCTGGAAGATCATCGACAGGTTCAGCCGGTGTGCCTGCTGCACCAGCTGGATCCAGGCGTGGAAGCCGGGGATCAGGCGCTCGGGATCGTCGCGCAGCAGGTGGCGGAAATCTTCTGCGCTGTAGCCCAGGCCATTGTAGGTGGCGCGGTTCATGTGCAGCAGCTCGCGTTGCTGCAGATCGAAGATGAACAGCGCGTCGCGGCTGGAGTCGGTGAGGTCCAGCGCCAGCTGCAGGCGTTCTCGGCTGTCGTGCAGGGTGGCTTCGACGGACTGGCGCTGTCGCGCCTCCTCGCTGAGCAACTGGTTGCTGGCGCTCAGGGCAGTGGCGCGGCGGGCATTCTCACGGGCGAGAAACAGCGCTGCGACCAGCAGCAGGCTGATCGCCACGCCGCCACCGAGCACCACGTTGGGCAGGGGCGTGGAAATCGACCGCACCAGCGTGGCGGTGGGACGCAGCTCCAGCTCGAAGCTGCGGTTGTTGAGCAGGCGCAGCGGCACGCGCAGGGGAGGCTCGGCGTCACTGTCGGGCTGATCGCGCACGTAGATGGGCTGTCCGTGTTCCAGCAGGCGCACGCTGAACAGGTGGTTGTCGGTTTGCTCCAGCAAGTGGTCCATCAGGTTGCCGACGCGGAAGACGCCCTGCATGAAACCGTCGAAGCGCAGCTGGTTGGTCGCGTCGCGAATGAACACCGGCGTGTAGAGCACAAAGCCACGTCCGCCCTGGAGCAGTTCCACGCTATCGCTCAGGCGCGACTTGCCGCTGTCGCGCGCGGCCATGGCAGTGGCGTAGTTGGGGTGCCGGTCGGTGAGGCGGAAATTCAGCGCCGCCTCGTTGCCTTGCAGCGGCTCCAGCCAGCGGATGCGCAGGTCCGGGTCCGACCACTGGATCGACTGGTAGCCGGGAAAGCTGCGCACGTAGAAGCGCGCGTCCAGCTCCCATTCGGCACGGGGCATGCGGCCGTGGTGGGTCCACAGCTGGGCGAGCAGGTCCAGGCCCTGGACCTGCTCGTGGAGGTTGGCTTCCAGCTGGTGCGCCAGGCTGCGTCCCTGGTAGGTCAGGCGCTCCTGCACGCGTTGCCGTTCGCTGCTTGCCAACTCCTCGCCGAGCCAGGCGCTGGCAAGCAGGAGCACGCAGAGCAGACCGCCAAGCCCGAGGTAAGTAGCTAATGAGGACTGAAGGCGGTACATGTGGCGAATTCCGGGGGCTTCAGTAACCTAATAGCACAGTGCCTCTATTTCTGCGCCAGGCCGACGACGATCGCCCATTGTTCGGCGGTGACCAGCATCACCGACAGGCGGCTGCCTTTCTGTACCAGGGGCATCTCTTCCAACCCGGCCTGCGCCTTGAGGGTGCCCAGCGGCAGCACCGAGCGGAATGCCTGGACGAAGCTCACGTCGCGGGCCGTCCAGGGATTCTTCTCGTCGCTGGCCTTGGGGTCGTGGTAATGACTCTTGGGGTCGAGCGCAGTCGGGTCGGGGTAGGGCTCGCCGTCGATCCGGGCGATGCCTGCGATGCCCGGCTCGGGGCAACTGGAGTGGTAGAAGAAGAACAGGTCGCCCGGCTGCATGCTGCGCATGAAGTTGCGTGCCTGGTAATTGCGCACGCCGTCCCAGCGTGCGGTCTTCAGGCGCTGCAGGTCGTGGATCGAGAGTTCGTCGGGCTCGGATTTCATCAGCCAGTAAGCGCGTGCCATCCGCGAGGGTCTCCTTTTGCGTGGCGGGTCGTGATCTTCATTTTTACCAAGAGTAGGCGTTTGCCTGCGACAAGCTGCCGGCTCGTCGGAAACAAATTGTAGGAAGAAGATGTAGGAATACCGGCATGAACATTGCCTGAATGAGCCGGAAGTTTTGGGGGCGACTGCTCCTCCGACGATCGGTTGGCGTCAGAATTGCGAGAAGCTTTTCATTGTCGGAGAATGCCGCCGTTTTTAGCTTTGCCTGCCGGACGGACCAAAAACCACCGCCGGCTGTCGTGAACAATTGCCTGGAAGGGGGAGGCAATCGATGAAACGCAAGCCTGATCTTTTGTGGGTGCTGGTAATACTTTTCGGTCTGGGTGTCGTCACTACCGGTTACACCCAGAGCCTGTGGGAACAACGCCAGGGCAATGCCCCGGTGCAGGTCCCCCAGCAGCCCTGATCCCGCTTCTGGAATCAGCACTGCTATCGCCACGGTTATCGCAAGGAACGCGATTCCGTCGCGAGACGGCCATACCAGCCGCCGTCCGTCACTATGCCCATCAGTGGCACATCCCAGCTCGCCAGCTCCAGCCTATCGACCTTCTGGCATTCGTGCGCCAAGCCCAATAGCGTCGGTTTCTGCCATTTTTTGCGCATTCCCAGGTAAGCCAGGGTTCGGTCGTAGAATCCCTTGCCCATGCCCAGGCGGCCGCCCTGCGGATCGAAGCCCACCAGCGGCAGCAACAGCAGGTCCAGCGCCCAGGCTGGACGCTGGCGCCCGCGGTCGGCCTGCGGTTCGGCGATGTTGAAGCGGTTGCGCACCCAGCGCTCGCCAACACCGACCTGCTGGAAGGTCATGTGAGTGCGTGGCCAGTCCGAGAGCACCGGCAGGTAGGTCGCCTTGCCCCGCTTCTGCGCCGCTTTCATCAGTGGACGCGGGTCGATTTCGCCGTCGGCCGGCAGATAAAAGGCGATATGCCGCGCGCGGCGAAACAGCGGGTGTTGCGCGAGCTGGCGATACAGGGCCTGGGCGGCGAGGCGTTGCTGAAGGGGAGTAAGCGCGCGTCTGGCCTGGCGCAGCTGGCGGCGCAGGGCTGGGCGGGAAAGACCGTCAGAATGGATCATCGAAGGGTAAAGCTCCCCGGACATGCCGCTGTCGGGTTAGCCCTTGAACCCGAGAGTTCAAGGTGGTGGTTGCAGTAGGCTTTAAGGCTTTCCGTCGTGCGGACATGCACACCAGCCCAACTGGCAACCCCCGTTGTTGCAATTATCGGCTCAGGGACATCACCGACTGGCCAACACACCAGGGAGCGAGGCAATTATACCCCAAGGAAATTTCCCTGGTCAGACTTCACCCTGATCCTTATCAGTGGTAAGGGAATCAGTGGTCAGCGCGCGGTCCACGCGCTCGAGCAGTTCGCGCACGCGCTCGCGGGTGGAGCCGCTGTCCTGCTCCACGCGTTCCTGCTTGTGCAGCAGGTCGTGGGTGATGTTAAGGGCGGCCATTACCGCGACGCGATCAGCACCGATCACTTTGCCGCTGGAGCGGATCTCGCGCATCTTGCTGTCCAGGTAGCGCGCGGCGCTTTCCAGGTTGACGCGCTCGTCCGGAGGGCAGGCGATGCAGTACTCCTTGTCGAGGATTTGGACGTTCAGGGTGTTCGACTGGCTCATGAGTCCTGCTCCAGGGCTTTAAGACGCAAAATCATCGCTTCGACCTTCTGACGAGCCAAATCGTTCTTCTCGATCAGATGGGCGCGTTCTTCCCGCCAGCTTTTCTCGTTCGCCCGCAGCAGCCGGTTCTCGGCCTTGAGCTGTTCCAGGCGCTGGAGCAGCAGGTCGAACTTGGCGATCAGCGCGTGCAGGTCGGCGTCTTCCATGGGCTCTCGCTTGGGAGTTGCTTAAGTAATCGAGAACTATATAGGACTGCCGTGGGGGTGGGTCAACGCACGGCTGCCCGGCGCGTCGTCACATGGTCTTGCGGTGTGCGCCGGTGCTAGGATAACGGACCATATTCTATGCGCGGCGCCTGATGGCGCCTAGCCGTCATCCGGGTTCGATCATGTCCACTTCCAGCTCCGCCTATACCGCCTTCGCCGCCCTGCTCGCCGAAGCTGCCCTGCCCATCTCTCCTGCTGAACTGCACGGCCACCTGCTCGGTCGCGTCTGCGCCGGGTCCGGCTTCGATCAGGGCGAATGGCTGCAGGCCGCCGGTGAGCTGCTCGGTGGCGAGCCGGGCGAGCGCCTGGGCGCGGCCCTGGGCGGCCTGCTGGGTATGGTCCAGCAGGACTTCAGCCAGGGCGAGATGGCCGTGGTGCTGATGCTGCCCAACGATGACGAGCCACTGCTGGAGCGCGCCACCGCCCTGGGCCAGTGGTGCCAGGGCTTCCTCGCCGGCTTCGGCCTGGCGCTGCGTGCCCCCAGCCTGTCGGATGAAGCCGACGAAGTGCTGCAGGACATTGCCGCCATCGCCCAGGTCGGCGGCCAGCTGGAAGAATCCGAAGACGGCGAGGCCGACTACATGGAAGTGCAGGAGTACCTGCGCGTCGCCCCGCTGTTGCTGTTCTCCGAATTCGGCAAGGTGCCGGCACCGGCCGAGAAACCCTCCCTGCATTGAGGTCGCGCATGATCCGTATCGCCAAGTCGGAATACGCCCGTCGTCGCAAGGCGCTGATGGCGCAGATGGAACCCAACAGCATCGCCATTCTCCCGGCGGCGCCGATGTACATCCGCAACCGCGACGTGGAGCACGTCTACCGCCAGGACAGCGACTTCCAGTACCTCACCGGCTTCCCCGAGCCGGAAGCGGTAATGGCGCTGATCCCCGGCCGCGAGCACGGCGAGTACGTGCTGTTCTGCCGCGAGCGCGATCCGGAGCGTGAACTCTGGGACGGCCTGCGCGCCGGCCAGGACGGTGCCATCAGCACCTTCGGCGCCGACGATGCCTTCCCCATCGGCGATATCGACGACATCCTGCCGGGCCTGATCGAAGGCCGCGACCGCGTGTACTACGCGCTGGGCGCCAACCAGGAGTTCGACCGCCGGCTGATGGAGTGGATCAACGTGATCCGTTCCAAGGCGCGCCAGGGTGCGCAGCCGCCGAACGAGTTCGTCGCCCTCGACCACCTGCTGCACGACCAGCGCCTGTACAAGAGCGCCGGTGAGGTGAAGGTGATGCGCTACGCCGCGGAAGTCTCCGCCGGCGCGCACATCCGCGCCATGCAGGCGTGCCGTCCGGGGCTTTACGAGTACCACCTGGAAGCCGAGCTGGAATATGCCTTCCGCCTGGGCGGCGCGAAGATGCCGGCCTACGGCTCGATCGTCGCCACCGGCCGCAATGCCTGCATCCTGCATTACCGGGAGAACGACGCGCAGATCAAGGACGGCGACCTGATCCTGATCGACGCCGGCTGCGAGATCGACTGCTACGCCAGTGACATCACCCGCACCTTCCCGGCCAGCGGCGTGTTCAGCCCCGAGCAGAAGGCCATCTACCAGTTGGTGCTGGACGCCAACATGGCGGCCTTCGACTGCATCGCGCCGGGCCGCCACTGGAACGAAGCCCACGAGGCCACCGTGCGGGTCATCACCGCCGGCCTGGTGGAGCTGGGCCTGCTCAAGGGTGACGTCGACGAACTGATCGAGCGCGAAGCCTACAAGGCCTTCTACATGCACCGTGCCGGCCACTGGCTGGGCATGGACGTGCACGATGTCGGCGAATACCGCGTCGGCGGCGAATGGCGTGTGCTCGAGCCGGGCATGGCGATGACCGTCGAGCCGGGTATCTATATCTCCCCGGACAACACCGACGTGCCGAAGAAGTGGCGCGGCATTGGCGTGCGCATCGAGGACGATGTGGTGGTGACCAAGACCGGCTGCGAAGTGCTGACCAACGGCGTGCCGAAGACCGTCGCCGAGATCGAAGCGCTGATGGCCGAGGCCAAGGCCCAGGCCGCCTGACATGCAACGTACGCAACTGGCCATCATTGGTGGCGGACTTGTCGGCGCGAGCCTTGCGCTGATTCTCCAGGCCGGCGCCCGCGAGCGCGGCTGGCAGATCGTGCTGATCGAGCCCTTCGCCCCCGGCGATGCCTACCAGCCCAGCTATGACGCGCGCTCCTCGGCGCTGTCCTTCGGCAGCCGGCAGATCTACGAACGCCTGGGGCTCTGGCAGCAGATTTCCCAGCGCGCCGAACCCATCACCCAGATCCACGTCTCCGACCGTGGCCGTTTCGGCGCCGCGCGCCTGACCGCAGTGGAAGAGGGCGTTCCTGCCCTTGGTTACGTGGTGGAGAACGCCTGGCTCGGCCAGTGCCTGTGGCATGCGCTGGACCCGGACGTGGTGAGCTGGCGCTGCCCGGCGGAAGTGCGCCGGATGGACGCCCTCGGCGACGGCTTCCGCCTGACCCTGGACGACGACTCGCAACTGGACTGCGACCTCGCCGTGCTGGCCGACGGTGGCCGCTCCGGTCTGCGCGAACAACTGGGCATCAACGTGCGCTCCTCGTCCTACGGGCAGACCGCGCTGATCGCCAACATCAGCCCGTCCGAAGCCCATCGCGGACAGGCCTTCGAACGTTTCACCGAGAACGGCCCGCTGGCCCTGCTGCCGCTGCCGGAAAACCGCTGCGCGCTGGTCTGGACCCGCAACGGCCGCGACGCCGAGCGCCTGCGCGAACTCTCCGATGCGGCCTTCCTCGCCGAGCTGCAGGAGGCCTTCGGCTATCGCCTGGGCACCCTGCGCCAGGTTGGCGTGCGTTACGGTTACCCGCTGAGCCTCAGCGAGGCCGACGAACAGATTCGCCCGCACCTCGTGGTGCTCGGCAACGCCGCCCACAGCCTGCACCCGATTGCCGGGCAGGGCTTCAACCTGTCGCTGCGCGATGCCAAGGCTCTCGGTGACCGCCTGTTGCAGGAAGATGCCGCGCCGGGCGATTTTGCCGTGCTGCAGCGCTACCTGGACGGCCAGCGCCTGGACCAGCAGATGACCGTCGGTTTCTCCGACCGCGTCACCCGCCTGTTCTCCAATGCTCAGCCGTTGCTGGCCACCGGCCGCAACATCGGCCTGCTCGGCCTCGATCTGCTGCCGCCGGCCAAGCGCTGGTTCGCCCGCCAGGCCATGGGCCTGGGCGCACGACCGGTCTGAGCCGATGGAACCACGCAAAAGCTCCCACCGCGCCCGCCTGCTGCGTTTTGGCCTGAACCTCTACCCGCCCTACCTCGGCGCTGGGGTGCGGGTGCGCCACATCAGCGCGGATTTCCGCGAGGTGCGCGTGAAGATGGGGCTGAACCTGTTCAATCGCAATTACGTCGGCACCCAGTTCGGCGGCAGCCTGTACAGCATGACCGACCCCTTCTTCATGCTGATGCTGATGGAGAACCTGGGACGCGACTACATCGTCTGGGACAAGGCCGCCAACATCGAGTTCGTCAGCCCCGGCAAGGGGCCGGTGTATGCCGATTTCCGTATCGATCAGCACCTGCTCGACGATATCCGCGCGCAGACCGCTGCGGGTGAGAAATACCTGCCGCGCCTGCACGCCGAAGTGCGTGACGGCGAAGGCACCCTGGTGGCGCGGGTGCAGAAGACCCTGTACGTCCGGCTCAAACCGCGCGCGCGGCAGGCCGCTTGAATTTCGATGCCCGCGCAGGAGCTGCGCGGGCCGCTGAAGAAGGAACGCACATGCACGCGGATCTGGTTATCGTCGGGGCGGGAATGGTCGGCAGCGCGCTGGCCCTGGCTCTGGAAGGCAGTGGGTTGGATATCCTGCTGCTGGACGGCTCGCCGCTGAGCGTCAAGCCGTTCGACCGCGAGGCGCCCTTCGAGCCGCGCGTCAGTGCACTGTCCGAGGCCAGCCGGCGCATCCTCCAGCGCCTGCACGCCTGGGACGGCATCGCTGCCCGCCGCGCCGAGCCCTACCGTGAAATGCAGGTGTGGGACGGCTCCGGCACCGGGCAGATCCACTTCAGCGCTGCCAGTGTGCATGCCGAGATGCTCGGCCACATCGTCGAGAACCGCGTGGTGCAGGATGCCCTGCTGGAGCGCCTGCACGACTCTGCCCTTGGCCTGCTGCCTAATGCGCGGCTGGAGCAGCTGCGCCACTCTGGCGATGACTGGCTGCTGACGCTCTCCGACGGCCGCGAAATCCGCACGCCGCTGGTGGTCGCCGCCGATGGCGCCAACTCCGCCGTGCGCCGTCTGGCCGGCTGCGCCACCCGCGAGTGGGATTACCTGCATCACGCCATCGTCACCAGCGTACGTTGCGAGAAGCCGCATCAGGCTACCGCCTGGCAGCGCTTCACTGACGACGGCCCGCTGGCCTTCCTGCCGCTGGCGAAGGAGGGCGACGCGCACTGGTGCTCGATTGTCTGGTCAACCACCCCGGAGCAGGCGGAAAAGCTCATGGCGCTGGATGATGAAGGCTTCTGCAAGGCCCTGGGCCTCGCCTTCGAGCATCGTCTGGGCACCATCGAACACACCGACCGCCGCCTCTGCATCCCGCTGCGCCAGCGCCACGCCAAGCGCTATGTGGAGCCGGGCCTGGTGCTGATCGGTGATGCCGCGCACACCATCCACCCATTGGCCGGACAGGGTGTGAACCTGGGCTTCCTGGATGCCGCGGTGCTCGCCGAGGTGATCGAGCATGCCCACGCCCGTGGCGAGAACATCGCCGAGGAACGTGTGCTGAGCCGCTTCGAACGTCGGCGTATGCCGCACAACCTGGCGATGATGGCGGCGATGGAAGGCTTCCAGCGTCTGTTCCAGGCCGACCCGCTGGCGGTGCGCTGGCTGCGTAACGCCGGGCTGCGGCTGGTGGATAAGCATCACGAAGCGAAGGGCGTGTTCGTGCGCCAGGCGTTGGGGCTGTCGGGCGACCTGCCGAACCTGGCGCGGGTTTGACGGATAGTCCAAGCGGCGCCTGCCCTCTCCCTAACCCTCTCCCTGAAGGGAGAGGGGACTGATCGGAGTTGGTCAATACGAAGGTGCTCACCGGCTGACTTTTTGATCTCATCTCACTCCGAACGGCTCCCTCTCCCTTCAGGGAGAGGGCGGGGGAGAGGGGCTCTTGCTCCGCACCCACGCCCCCCCGCCCCCAAACCACACCCTTCCGAAACACCCCGACACAAACGCATGGTTCGTTAGTAAATGAGGTTCCTTATCATTTGCGGGATATTTTCCCTGCAAAGGACACGCTCATGCTCGTGCGCAAAGGTCTTCTCGCCACCCTCCTGCTGGCCGCCGTCGCTGGTACCGCCCAGGCCGCCGACGAGGTGGTGGTCTACTCCTCGCGCATCGACGAGCTGATCAAGCCGGTGTTCGACGCCTACACCGAGAAAACCGGGGTGAAGATCAAGTTCATCACCGACAAGGAAGCGCCGCTGATGGCGCGGATCAAGGCCGAAGGCGCCAATACCCCGGCCGACCTGCTGCTCACCGTAGACGCCGGCAACCTCTGGCAGGCCGAGAAGATGGGCATCCTCCAGCCCTTCGACTCGCCGACCCTGGATGCCAACATCCCGCCGCAATACCGCTCCGGCACCGACAGCTGGACCGGCCTGTCGCTGCGCGCGCGGACCATCGCCTATTCCACCCAGCGGGTGAAGCCCGAGGAACTGTCGACCTACGAGGAGTTGGCCGATGCGAAGTGGGAAGGCCGCCTGTGCCTGCGCACCGCGAAAAAGGTCTACAACCAGTCGCTGACCGCGACCCTGATCGAGACCCATGGCGCCGAGAAGACCGAGGAAATCCTCAAGGGCTGGGTGAACAACCTGGCCACCGACGTATTCTCCGATGACAACGCGCTGCTGCAGGCCATCGCCGCTGGCCAGTGCGACGTCGGCATCGTCAACACCTACTACTACGGCCGCATGCACAAGGACAATCCGCAGTTGCCGGTGAAGCTGTTCTGGCCGAACCAGGGCGACCGTGGTGTGCACGTCAACCTGTCGGGTATCGGCCTGACCAAGTACGCACCCCACCCGGAAGCGGCGAAGAAGCTGGTGGAGTGGATGACCGGTGCCGACGCTCAGGCGCTGTTCGCCGGCATCAACCAGGAATTCCCGGCTAACCCGAAGGTGGCGCCGTCGCAGGAGGTCGCGGCCTGGGGTGAATTCAAGGCCGATAGCATCCCGGTGGAAATCGCCGGCAAGCGCCAGGCCGAAGCGATCAAGCTGATGGACCGCGCCGGCTGGAATTGATGAACGTGCCGCCGCCTCACTGGGTGGCGGCGTCATCCTTGTGGTCGACGGAGAGCGCCTTGCCGTTCTCCGCCAGCAGACAGATGAACTGGCCGTCGGACTGATCGCCGCGGCGCAGTTGGGCGGTTACCCGCTTGCTGGCGTGCTGCCCGTCCACTTCGCCGTCGTAGGTTTCCTCACGGATGGACGTTGGCTCCACCCAGGTCTGCTGCCAGCGCTCCTGCAGTTGCGGGTTCTCGGCCAGCATATGCATGGCGAGGTCCAGGCAGGACTCCATGGGTGTCTGGTCGTCGGCCAGTGCGAAACCGCTGAGTGGCAGTAGCAGCAGCCCGCAGAGCGCGCGAGGGGAGTACATGGGCTTTTTCCTTGGCAGGGTTGAATGGCAGAGTGGCCGATTCGACCGCGGTACCTTGCGCTTTATCCCTATCGCGTGAGGATCGGGCGAATTTGATTTCAACAAGGGAAAATTCCGTCAGCTTTGCGGCGACATTTCCCACGGACATCCGCTGATTTTCTGGAAACACGCCCCCCATGCGCCCCAACCGCTGGTATCCCATCACATTCGCCGTGGCTGCCCTCGTCCTGTTGCCCATCAGCGTCCTGCTGCTGAGCTGGGCAGAGATCGATCGCGAAATCTGGTCGCACCTGTGGGAAACCCAGATGATGCGCCTGCTGGGTAACACCCTGGTGCTGGTGGCGGGCGTGGGCGTCGGCGTTACCGTGCTGGGCGTCAGCCTCGCCTGGCTCACCAGCCTCTGCGAGTTCCCCGGCCGACGTTGGCTGGACTGGGCGCTGATGCTGCCTTTCGCGGTGCCGGCCTATGTGCTGGCATTCGTCTTCGTCGGCCTGCTGGATTTCTCCGGCCCCGTGCAGACGTTGCTGCGCGAGTGGTTCGGCAGCGGCCTGCGGTTGCCCCGCGTACGCTCCACCGGCGGAGTGATCACGGTGCTGGTGCTGGTCTTCTATCCCTACGTTTACCTGCTCGCGCGCACCGCTTTCCTCGCCCAGGGGCGCGGTCTGATGGAAGCGGCGCGGGTGCTGGGTCTCTCGCCCCTGGCCGCCTTCTGGCGCGTCGCCCTGCCCATGGCGCGGCCAGCCATTGGCGCCGGGCTGGCGCTGGCGATCATGGAAACCCTGGCGGATTTCGGCACCGTCTCGGTGTTCAACTTCGACACCTTCACCACCGCCGTTTACAAGACCTGGTACGGCTTCTACAGTCTTTCCAGCGCCACCCAGCTGGCCAGCCTGCTGCTGCTGTTCGTCATGCTGGTGCTGCTCGGCGAGCGCTACAGCCGTGGCCGCAGCGGCGCGCCCAACGAGCGCCCGCGCGGCGCGGCGCTGTACCGGCTGCATGGCTGGAAGGCTTTCGCTGCCAGCGCGTGGTGCCTGCTGGTGTTCGCCTGCGCCTTCGTCATCCCGGTGCTGCAGCTGGTGGTCTGGGTCTGGCAGAAAGGCCGCTTCGACCTCGACGAGCGCTACTGGGGCCTGATCCTGCATAGCCTCTATCTGGGCGGCTTCGCGGCCTTGCTGACGGTCGCGGTGGCGCTGCTGCTGGCCTTCGCCCGGCGCCTGTCGCCAACGGCGGCGGTGTGCTCGGCAGTTGACATTGCCAATCTCGGCTATGCGCTGCCCGGCTCGGTGCTGGCCGTGGCGATCATGCTGGCCTTCAGCTGGCTGGACAATCATGCGGTGATTCCGCTCTCCAGCGCCTTGGGCGGTGCCGGCAAGCCCTTGCTGCTGGGCAGCCTTGGGGCGCTGCTGGTGGCCTACCTGATCCGCTTCATGGCGGTGGCCTACAACCCACTGGAAGGTGCGCTGGCGAGAATTCGACCTTCGCTTCCGGAAGCTTCCCGCAGCCTGGGTGTCGGCGGCGCCGGCCTGTTCTTCCGTGTCTACCTGCCGCTGCTGCTGCCGGGCGCGCTGAGCGCCGCGTTGCTGGTGTTCGTCGATGTGCTCAAGGAGATGCCGGCGACCCTGCTGATGCGTCCCTTCGGCTGGGACACCCTGGCCGTGCGCGTCTTCGAGATGACCAGCGAAGGGGAGTGGGCGCGCGCCGCACTGCCGGCGTTGACGCTGGTGCTGGTAGGGCTGTTCCCGGTGATCGGCCTGATCCGTCGCTCCGCGCGCCAGAGCGGTTCTGCGCGGCCCTGAGAATCGGCCGTCGGACAAGCTGTCCAGAGTCCTGCCATGCGACTACAATGCGCGCGTTTCGTGCGGGCCGTACTCGCGCTCCGCACCCGCCTCGCCCGGAAGGAGAACACCCATGGGACAGCGCACGCCGCTCTATGATTTGCACGTCGCCCTCGGCGCCAAGATCGTCGATTTCGGCGGTTGGGACATGCCGTTGCACTACGGCTCGCAAGTCGAAGAGCACCACCAGGTACGTCGCGATTGCGGCGTGTTCGACGTTTCCCACATGACTGTGGTCGACGTCACCGGTCCGCAGGCCAAGGAATACCTGCAGCGACTCCTGGCCAATGATGTCGAACGTTTGCAGGTTCCGGGCAAGGCGCTGTACAGCGGCATGCTCAACGAACGCGGCGGGGTGGTCGACGACCTGATCGTCTACCTCGGCGTGTATGGCTACCGCGTGGTGGTCAACGCTTCCACCCGCGACAAGGACATGGCCTGGATGCAGGCGCATACCGAAGGCTTCGACGTCACCCTGACCGAACGCCCCGACCTCGCGATGCTCGCCGTGCAAGGCCCCAACGCCCGCGAGAAGACCGCCGAACTGGTCACTCCCTCGCGCGCCGCGCTGATCCGTGAACTCAAGCCCTTCCAGGGCAAGGCCGACGGTGACTGGTTCATCGCACGCACCGGCTACACCGGTGAGGACGGCCTGGAAATCATGCTGCCGGCCGTCGAGGCGCAAGGTTTCCTCAACGACCTGGTCGGCGCCGGCATCGCCCCGGCGGGCCTGGGCGCGCGCGATACCCTGCGCCTGGAAGCCGGGATGAACCTCTACGGCCAGGACATGGACGAGGATGTCACCCCGCTGGCCGCCAACATGGGCTGGACCATCGCCTGGGAACCCGAAGGCCGCGACTTCATTGGCCGCAAGGCACTGGAAGCACAGAAGGCCGCCGGTGATGCGCCCAAGCTGGTCGGTCTGGTGCTGGAGGAGCGCGGCGTACTGCGCGCCCACCAGGTGGTTCGCGTTGCTGGCGTCGGCGAAGGCGAGATCACCAGCGGCAGCTTCTCCCCCACGCTCGGCAAATCCATCGCCCTGGCCCGCGTGCCGGCGGCCACCGGTGACCGTGCCGAAGTGGAAATCCGTGGCAAGTGGTACCCGGTTCGCGTCGTTCAGCCGAATTTCGTGCGTCATGGCAAAGCCCTGATCTAAATTGCATGATCTAACTTAGAAGAGGGCGGTACCGCCGCCCGTCGCCCAGTCCCCGAGGAACAACAAGATGAGCAATATCCCCGCCGACCTGCGTTACGCCGCCAGCCACGAGTGGGCGCGCCTGGAAGCCGACGGTAGCGTGACCGTGGGCATCTCCGACCATGCCCAGGAAGCCCTGGGTGACGTGGTCTTCGTCGAGCTGCCGGAAGTGGGCAAGACCCTCGCCGCCGGCCAGGAAGCCGGTGTCGTCGAGTCGGTGAAGGCCGCCTCGGACATCTACGCCCCGGTAAGCGGCGAAGTCATCGCCGTCAATGACGTACTGGCCGATACCCCCGAAGAAGTGAACAACGACCCGTACGGTTCCTGGTTCTTCAAGCTCAAGCCGAGCAACCCGGCCGAGCTGGACAAGCTGCTCGACGCCGCCGGCTACCGCGCTGCCAGCGACGCCGACGCGTAAGACACTGCTGTAAACACAGGCCTCGACTCGTCGGGGCCTGTTCTTTTTTACGGACCGATTACGGACCGACTTTTCGAGACCGTGGCCATGTCGAACACCCCTTCGCTTTCCCAGCTGCACCAGCCTGATGCCTTCCTCGCCCGCCACCTGGGCCCCGACGCCGCCGAGCAGCAAGCCATGCTCGACACCCTCGGGCTCGGCAACCGCGACGACCTGATCGTGCAGACGGTGCCCCCGGCGATCCGCCTGAACCGGCCGCTGGACCTGCCGACCGCCCTCGACGAACAGGGCGCCCTGGCCAAGCTGAAGGGCTACGCGCAGAAGAACGAGCTGTGGACCAGCCTGATCGGCACCGGCTACTACGGCACCCTGACCCCGACCGTGATCCTGCGCAACGTGCTGGAGAACCCGGGCTGGTACACCGCCTACACCCCGTACCAGCCGGAGATCGCCCAGGGTCGTCTCGAATCCCTGCTGAACTTCCAGCAGATGACCATCGACCTCACCGGCCTGGATCTCGCCAGCGCCTCGCTGCTGGACGAAGCCACCGCCGCCGCCGAGGCCATGGCCCTGGCCAAGCGCGTGGCCAAGGCCAAGAGCAACCTGTTCTTCGTCGACGTCAATTGCCACCCGCAGACCATCTCCGTGGTGCAGACCCGCGCTGAAGCCTTCGGCTTCGACGTGGTGGTGGATGAGCTGGACAACCTCGGCCAGCACGCCGTGTTCGGCGCGCTGCTGCAGTATCCGGACACCCGTGGCGAAATCCGTGACCTGCGCGCGGTGATCGACGCCCTGCACGCGCAGCAGGCCATCGCCTGCGTCGCCAGCGACCTGCTCGCGCTGCTGCTGCTCACCCCGCCGGGCGAGCTGGGCGCCGACGTGGTCCTGGGCAGCGCCCAGCGCTTCGGTGTGCCCATGGGCTACGGCGGTCCGCACGCGGCCTTCTTCGCCTGCCGCGACGAGTACAAGCGCGCCATGCCGGGCCGGATCATCGGCGTGTCCAAGGACGCCCGTGGCAATACCGCACTGCGCATGGCGCTGCAGACTCGCGAGCAGCACATCCGCCGCGAGAAGGCCAACTCCAACGTCTGTACCTCCCAGGTGCTGCTGGCCAACATCGCCAGCCTGTACGCCGTGTATCACGGCCCGCAGGGCCTGAAACGCATCGCCCAGCGTGTGCACCGTCTGACTGCCGTGCTGGCGACCGGCCTCGCCGCCAAGGGCGTGAAGCTGGTCAACCAGCACTTCTTCGACACCCTGACCCTGGACGTGGGCGCCCAGCAGCAGGCCATCGTCGAACGCGCCCGCGCCGCCCGCGTGAACCTGCGCATCGTCGGTGAAGACCGCCTGGGCGTGAGCCTGGACGAAACCACCAGCGCCGACACCCTCGCCAGCCTGTTCGACATCCTGCTGGGTGCCGGCCACGGCCTGGATGTTGCCCAGCTCGATGCCGGCAAGGTCGCCGACGGCATCCCCGCTGCCCTGCAACGCAGCAGCGGCTACCTGAGCCACCCGGTGTTCAATCGCCACCACAGCGAAACCGAGATGCTGCGCTACCTGCGCCAGCTCGAAGGCAAGGACCTGGCGTTGAACCAGGCGATGATCCCGCTGGGCTCCTGCACCATGAAGCTCAACGCCACCAGTGAGATGATCCCCATCACCTGGCCGGAATTCGCCACGCTGCACCCCTTCGTGCCGCGCGAGCAGGCCGAGGGCTACCGCCTGATGATCGAGGAGCTGGAAAGCTGGCTCTGCGCAATCACCGGCTTCGACGCCATCTGCATGCAGCCCAACTCCGGTGCCCAGGGCGAGTACGCCGGCCTGCTGGCGATCCGCAAGTATCACGAAAGCCGTGGCGATGCGCACCGCAATATCTGCCTGATCCCGTCCTCGGCCCACGGCACCAACCCGGCCTCGGCGATCATGGCGAGCATGCGCGTGGTCATCGTCGAGTGCGACAAGGGCGGTAACGTCGACATGGAGGACCTCAAGCGCAAGGCGGCCGAAGCCGGCGAGCAGTTGTCCTGCCTGATGATCACCTACCCGTCGACCCACGGCGTGTACGAGGAAGGTATCCGCGAGATCTGCGAGGTCATCCACAGCCACGGCGGCCAGGTCTACATGGACGGCGCCAACCTCAACGCCCAGGTCGGCCTCGCGCGTCCGGCGGACATCGGCGCCGACGTGTCGCACATGAACCTGCACAAGACCTTCTGTATTCCCCACGGCGGTGGCGGCCCGGGCATGGGCCCGATCGGCGTGAAGAAGCACCTGGCGCCCTTCGTCGCCAACCACCCGGTGATCCGCATCGAAGGCCCGAACCCGCTGAATGGTGCGGTGAGCGCCGCGCCCTGGGGCAGCGCCAGCATCCTGCCGATCAGCTGGATGTACATCGCCATGATGGGCCCGCAACTGGCCGACGCCACGGAAGTCGCGATCCTCAACGCCAACTACCTGGCCCAGCAGCTCGATGGCGCCTTCCCGGTGCTCTACCGTGGCCGCAACGAGCGCGTCGCCCACGAATGCATCCTTGACCTGCGCCCGCTCAAGGCGCAGACCGGGATCAGCGAGGAAGACGTGGCCAAGCGCCTGATGGACTACGGCTTCCACGCGCCGACCATGTCCTTCCCGGTGCCGGGCACGCTGATGGTGGAGCCTACCGAGAGCGAGTCCAAACACGAGCTGGACCGCTTCATCGAGGCGATGCTGTCGATCCGCGCGGAGATCGCCAAGGTCGAGACCGGCGAATGGCCGGCCGAGGACAACCCGCTCAAGCGCGCGCCGCACACCCTGGCGGACGTCACCGGGCTGTGGGATCGCCCGTACCAGATCGCCGAAGCGGTGACCCCGACCGAACATACCCGCGCCTTCAAGTACTGGCCGGCGGTGAACCGAGTGGACAACGTCTACGGCGACCGCAACCTGTTCTGCGCCTGCGTGCCGGTGGACGATTACCGCGAGTGAGTTGTGCGCTGAAGTGAATGCGCTGAACTGAAAAAGCCGCCCTCGGGCGGCTTTTTTATTTTTCGTAGGAGCGAGTTCATGGGCTTTTCGTAGGAGCGAGCTTGCTCGCGAACGGATTTCCTGGCGGCGCCGGAGCTGGGAGGGTTCGCGAGCAAGCTCGCTCCTACAGGTCCGTTCCGATGTGGGAGCGAACTGGCCCGGCAGAGGGCTTCAGGGCTTGAGCTGCAACCGGCCGATCAGGCGGATCAGCAACGCGAACAGTACGATCATCAGCACGTTGCTGAGCATGCCGATCAGGTTGTAGACGGCGGACGGCAGCAGCGAATAGATCTCCAGGCCGACCACGCTGAGCAGGCGGCTGAGCAGCCAGAAGCCTTCACTGACGATCAGCAGGATCAGGGTGATCTTCAGCGGCTGAATGGGATCGTTCATGGGACACTCCGTGTCGGAATTGGAGTGTCAGTAGAACACAGCCGCGACCCGCCGGCTTGGCCCGCGGCGAGCGCCACGGGCCGCGTCGGTGGGTATCACTGGGCGGATGCGTCATCGCGGCGAACGAGAATGGCGTTGGCCAGTTCCATGTCGCTACGGTCCTGCAGGGCGGCGTCGTCGCTGCGCAGGCGGGTGAGGGCGGCTTCCAGGTAGGGGCCGCGGATCGCGCCGTCACTGGCGACGAAGGCGCTCGCATCGTCCTGGGCGGCGACGATCAGCTTGTCGTGCTTGAAGGTCAGGTAGGTCGACGCGGTGGTGGCGCCGGAGGAAATGACGTCGCGCCAGAAGTCACCGTCGGCCATGGCCGAGGCAAAGGGCAGGGCGATCAGGGCAAAGGCTGTGGCCAGTTTCGCGGTACGCATCGGGTACACCTCCGCAAGGTCCGTGTACAGGTGAGAGGCGCTTCGTCTGGCTTGAGTTCCAACTTTCCTGCAGCGGTGTGCGCGAGCGGTCGCTGCGCACACCGCGTTCGATCAGCGCTGGGCGGCGAGGATCGCCGAAGCCAGCTCGGCGTCACTGGCCTGCGCCAGGGCCGGGTCGGCGCTGCGCATCTGCTGCAGCGTGGCTTCCAGGTACGGACCACGGATGGCGCCGTCAGTGGCGATGAAGCTGGCTGCGTCGTCCTGGGCCGGGCCGATCAGCTTGTGGTCGTCACGGCTGGTCAGGTAGCTCGAGGCGGTGGTGGCGCCGGAGGTCAGGACCGAGCGCCAGAAATCGCGATCTTCGGCCATGGCGCTGGTGAGGGGGAGCAGGGTGAGGGCTACGACAACAGGGGAAAAACGGACACGCATGATGGTTCCTTGAGTAATTGCGCGCCTCTCAGAGCATCGGAAAATTCCGCGGTTCCATCCTGTCGTCGGAAATGTCACTCACGTTTGAGTGATGGATCATCCGGATTCTGCTGCTCCAGCTCCGCGGTGAACTGCTGAACCTTCTGGAACTGCCCGGACTCGCGCAGGTAGTCGATCAGCGTCAGGCGCGCCGCGCGGTTGGCCGGGTGCTTCTGCAGCAGGGCTTCCAGCTCGTGACAAGCGCCATCGACATCGCCGCCGTCGTGCAGGGCAATGGCCAGTACATAGCGGAACTGGTCGTCGTCCGGGGCCAGTCGCACGGCTTCGCGCAGCTCCTTGAGGGCCTGTGCGTGCTGGCCCTGGCGCACCAGGGCGAGGCCGTTGACATGGTGCAGCAGGTCCGAGGCGGGCTGCCGGCGCAGGCTGTCGCCGAGCAGTTGACGAGCCTCGGCGTCACGGCCGGAGGCTTCCAGCCACTGGAACAGCGTGATGCGGGCTGGCAGAAAGTCTTCATCGCGCGCCAGTGCGGCGCGCAGGGCGGGCTCCACCAGCTCCGTGCGTCCGCTGCGCTCGTAGAGCATGGCGAGGTTGAATTGGGCTTCGGCACGCTCGGCAAGATCGTTCTGGATGGCTTCGTATTCCTCCAGCCCCTTGTTCAGCTCCGGCTGGATTCCAGCCAGCAGTGCCGGCGGCAATTGCGCCAGTTGCCAGGCGGCGGCGCTGCGCACCGCGCGGATCGGGTCCGCCAGCAGCGGCGTGAGCAACAGCAGTTGCTGCTGGGGCGCGGCGAGCAAGGGCAGGGCCTGGATGGCGCTGTGGCGCACCAGGGGATCGGCGTCCTTCAGGCCCAGGGCGACCAGCTCCAGCGAGCGCGGGCTGGGGTAGCTGGGCAATTCGCTGAGCAGGGTGGCCCGACGGATCGCCGGCAGGTCCGTGGTCGCCAGCAGCAGGTGCAGCGCGCGGGAGGCGCCGGGCTTGCCGTTGCGTGCCTTCCACAGGGTGTCGTCATAGCGTGGCGCGGGGTTGCTGGAGGCATTGGGCTTGGCCGGCAGTTCGCTGTCGAACCACTCGCGGAAGGTCGAGCCGAGCTGCTTGCCCGGCATCTCGCGGTGGCAGGCCTGGCAGGCATCCGGCGCGCCGATGCGGCGGGCGTGTTGCGGATCGGGCAGGGTGAAGCCGTGGTCGTGGCGGTAGTCGTTGACCATGTAGTAACGCCCCGGCATGTGGCAGGCGGTGCACTGCGCGCCGGCGCTGCCGGGCTTGTGGTGATGGTGCTCGGGGGAGTCGTAGTTCTTCGCCTGCAGCCCCTTGCCGTCGATCTGCGGGCGCACGGGTTTGGCGGCGGTGTTGTGGCATTGCAGGCAAACGCCGTTGCCGGGCGCCTTCAGCTCGCCGCTGTGGGGGTTGTGGCAGTCGGTGCACTGCACGCCCTTGGCGAACATCTTGCTCTGGGTGAAGGAGCCCCACTCGAAGACCTCGTCCTTGATCTTGCCGTCGATCTCATAGAGTTCGCGGGTCAGCGTGCTGGGCAGGTAGTCGTCCATGAAGCGGTGCTGGTTCTGGAAGCCGTCGCCCAGTGGCGCGCGGCGCGCGTGGCAGCGCGCGCAGGTTTCGACGATGGTTGTCTGGCTGGCATTCTGCAGCGGCACGTCGAAACCTTTGCCGCTGCTGCGGTCGGGTTCCCGCGCCCATTGCAGATGTTTGGAAGCCGGGCCGTGGCAGGCCTGGCAGCCGACGCCGAGGCTGTTCCAGTGGCTGGCGAAGCTGTCGGTCTTCGCGTCGTAGTTACGCTTGAAACCAGTGGTGTGGCACTCGATGCACATGAAGTTGGCGTTCTGCGCCGGGCGGGTCCAGTGCAGCTCATCCTTGAAGTCGATGCGTTGGCCAGGCATCAGCTGGAACCACTGGTGCTTGCGGCTATCCCAGGCGACGCCGAGGGCCTGCAGGCGGCCGCCGGGATAGTCGATCAAATACTGTTGCAGCGGCTCGAAGCCGAAGGTGTAGGCCACCTTGAAATCGGCCGGCTTGCCATCGGCGCCGGGCGTGTTGACCCAGTATTCGCCGTCCTTGCGGAAGAAGCGGGTGGTCTGGGTCTCGCCCTTGAAGGTGACGTTGTCGAAGTCGCCGAGCACATTGCCTTCGCTTGCCGGCTTCATCGCCTGCTGGTGATGGGAGCGTTGCCAGTCACCGAATTGCGCCTGGTGGCAGCCCTGGCACTGCTGTTCGTCGACCAGCGCGGGAGTGGCCGGCGGCGTAGCGGCCGCCGTTGCCGTGGGCTGGCTGGAGGGCAGGACAGGGAGGTTGGCGCCGTCGTGCTCGAGCCACCACCAGAGGCCTATCACCAGCGCCAGCACAACCCCGGCAATAGCCGCTATCCAGCCGCGACGGGGGCGGGGTGACGGGCGGGGAACGGGCTTCTTCGGCTGGGACATGCGACTTCCGTTGTTCTTGTGGCGGCTCCAGGAACCGCCGCAGCTTCGGCGAGGGGCGCCGGGCTGTCAACGAGAAGCCGTGCGCAGGCGAGAGCACCCGCACCCCACCGGGCAAAAGGTGGGGCGCGGCTCTTCAGGGCTGGCGAATCTCGGCGACCCGCGCGCTGTCCACCTTCACCTCGGGGTTGCCGAACTGCGCGGTGAGGTAGTTCACCAGGGTGGCGATCTGCTCGTCGTTCAGCGTGCCGGCAAAGCCGGGCATGAACACGTCTTCGTTGCCCACCCTGCGCTGCACGCCGCCGAGCACCACCTGCACCAGGTTGTCCGGTTGCAGGGCGCCCACTGCGCTGTTCTTCAGCAGCATCGGGTAGTAGCCGTCCTTCACGCCTTCGCCGCTCCACGAATGGCAACTGGCGCAGTTGCCCAGGTACAGACGCGCCCCGTCGTCGTGCTTCTGCGCAGCGAAGTCTTCTCCGCGCAGGGTGACTACGTCGTCCGCCGGCTTACCCCAGGCAAAGCGTGCCTTGCGCTCGCCGTCGCTGACCTCCGGCACGCTGCGCAGGTAGCTGGCGATGGCCTGCAGGTCGGCGTCGGTCATGTACTGGAAGCTGTGCTCCACCGCCTCCACCATGGGCCCGGCGGCCTGCGCCTTGCCGGGCACGCGGCCGCTCTTGAGGTACTGGACGATCTCCGCGTCGCTCCAGCCGCCGATGCCGCTGTGGGTGTCGGGCGTGATGTTGAAGGCGTACCAGCCGCCCAGGGCGGCGCCGGAGAGGAATCCCGTGCTGCGCTCGTCCATGGCCTTCTCCTGGAACGCCATGCCGCGCGGGGTATGGCAGGTACCGCAGTGGGCCAGGCCCTGGACCAGGTAGGCGCCACGGTTCCAGGCGGGGCTCTGCTTCGGGTTGGGCTGGTAGACCGAATCGTCGTGGAACAGCAGGTTCCAGATCGCCAGCGGCCAGCGCATGTCCAGCGGCCAGGCGATGTCGGAGTCCTGGTTTGGCTGGGCCACGGCCTGCACGCCGCCGTTGAGGAACCAGGCATAGAGCGCCTTCATGTCCTCGTCGGTGACCTTCGCATAGGCGGTGTAGGGCATCGCCGGGTAGAGCCGGGTGCCGCCCTTGGCCACGCCCTCGCGCACGGCGCGGGCGAAGTCGTCATAGCTGTAGCTGCCGATGCCGGTCTTCGGATCGGGCGTGATGTTGGTCGAGTACACCGCGCCCAGCGGCGTGGCCAGTGGCAGCCCGCCGGCGAAGGGTTTGCCGCCCGGCGCGGTGTGGCAGGCGGCGCAGTCACCGGCGCGGGCCAGGTATTCGCCGCGTTGCAGCAGCTCCGCCGGCGCTGGGTCGAGGGCCTTGGCGGCATGCGCCAGCAGCGGTGTGGCGAGCAGGGTCAGCAGCAGGAGCGGTTTCATGACTTGGCCTCCTGCTTCAGGTGCTCGGCCAGGCGCAGGGCCAGGGCGGCGATGGTCAGGGTGCAGTTCACCGAGCCGACGGTGGGCATCACACCGCTGCTGGCGATGAACAGGTTAGGGTGGTCGTGGGTCCGGCACTGGGCGTCCACCACTGAGTCCTTGGGGTCTGCGCCCATCAGAACGGTGCCGGTGATGTGGTTGTTGTTGGCGAAGCTGTCGTCGAACGTCACGTCCTCGCCGCCCAGCAGCTTGGCGGCGTGGGCGTAAACCTCGCGGGTGTGCACCGCGCTCTTGCGCACGTAGTCGTCCATTGCATAGGTGAACTCGGGCTTGGGAAGGCCCGCCGCGTCGCGCTCGGTGGTGCTGGGCACGATGCGGTTCTGCGGGTGCGGGAGAATTTCGTGGAAGCTGTCGAAGCGTACGAAACGCGCAGCGCGGTCGCGGATCTTCGCCTCCAGGTCGTGGCCCAGCAGCAACGGCCCGTGGCGGATCAGCTCGGTGGCCACCTGGTCGGTGCGCGATAGGTTGGACAGGTGGATCTTCTTCGACGCGTACTCGCTGCGAAACGCGCCGTCGCGGAAGCCCACCATGGAGGTCATTTCCTGAGGCCCGCGCCCCGGCCAGAGCTTCTCATCGGCATAGAACTGCACGGCGGTGCCGGGGTGGTCCATGAGGTTGCGGCCGACCATGTCCGAGCTGTTGCCGACCTCGGACATCAGCATCAGCTTGGGCGTCTCGATGCCATTGGCGGCGAGGATGAAGGTGTCGCCCTCGACGCGCACCTCGTTGCCCTGCGGGTCCTTGTACAGCGCCGCGACTATCTTGCCGGCCTCGCCTTTCTCGAGCTTGAACACCACGGCGTTTTCGATCAGCCGGGCGCCGGCGGCCTCGGCTTTCTCGACATGGACGATGCCGTTGTACATCGCGCCAATGGGGCAGATGGGCATGCAGTTGTTGTTGCCGCAGCAGGTCGGCCGGCCATCGTAGGGGCGACTGTTGCGCGCGACCGGTTCGGTGACCACGCGGTAGCCATTGGCGTTGAGTAGGGTCTTGATGCGCTGTTCGTTCCACGACAGCGGTAGCGGCGGCATCGGGTAGGGTTGGCTGCGCGGCGAATCGAGCTCCTCGTCGCCGGGCCCCCAGACGCCCAGTTCTTCCTCGGCGCGCTGGTACCAGGGCTCCAGCTCGCCGTACTCGATAGGCCAGTCACGGCCTACGCCATAGAGGCTGAGCAGCTTGAAGTCGTTGGGCAGGAAGCGCCAGGCGGACGCTGCCCAGTGCCAGGTGGTGCCGCCCACGGCGCGGATGTACTGCACGTCGTAGGGGTGTTCGCCCTTCTGGATCAGGTAATGGTTGTCCGGCTTGAACTGCGGGTGCGGCGCGTACGGGGTGGACGGGTAAGGCGCCTGGTTGTCGGATTTGTCCGCCTGGTTGCGGAAGCGCTCGACGATCTCCCAGCGGCCCATGCGCGGGCCCGCTTCGAGGATCAGTACGTCCTTGCCGGCCAGCGCCAACTGATGGGCGACCAGCGCCCCGGCCACGCCAGAACCGACCACCACGAAATCCGCACGTTGTGTTTGAGCCATGCTCACGCCCCCCGCTCGGTGGGCTGGGCAGCCCAGAAGCCGGGCTTGTTCGGGCAATAGCTGCGGATGACCAGCACATCGTCCACTGCGCGGAACATCAGCGCCTGTTCATAGGTGACCACGGTGGCCCCGGTGTCATCGCCGATCTGCCCCAGGTACCAGCCGCCGAGAATCTGTCGGGCCAGCCACTGTTGACGTTCGTTCCAGCTGTCCGGGGCGTCGCCCAGGCGGTCGAGCAACTCGACCAGGCTCTGCTTGAGCGCGCTGTCGCGCTGTACCAGGGCCTGGAACAGACGCTGGCCGATGCGAGGGTCGAGGTTGCTGCGCCCGGTGAGGCGCTGCGACAGGGTCATGAAGCCTTCGAGCTCCGCCTCGGCCTGCGGCGTCAGCGCGGCCCAGGTGCGGGCGGCGGGGCTGAGCAGTACGCTACCGAACGCGGCGCTGGCACAGGCCACCGCCAGCAGGCGGCGGCGTGACAGGGGGAAGGTGGGCAGTTGTGCCTCGGACATGAAGACCTCTCTTGCAACAGGCGAACGGTTGAGGAGCGCGGTCTGTCGCCGCTTGAATCGGGTGTTGGTCGGCCAGGGTGGCGATAGCGCGCCCAGGCCCTTAGTATTGCCGCTTGTTCAGATTCTGCCGGGCGATTGGTTCTGCCGGCGGCCCACCCTGGAGCCGCGCCGCAGAGCCTCACCGACCGGCCTTTGGGTGAAACCGCAGCGATGAAACAGTACCTCGACCTCATGCGCCACGTGCGCGAACACGGCACCTTCAAGAGCGATCGCACCGGCACTGGCACCTACAGCGTGTTCGGCCACCAGATGCGCTTCGACCTCGCCGAAGGCTTCCCGCTGGTGACCACCAAGAAGTGCCACCTCAAATCGATCGTTCATGAGCTGCTGTGGTTCCTCAAAGGTTCGACCAACATCGCCTACCTGAAGGAAAACGGCGTCTCGATCTGGGACGAATGGGCCGACGAGAACGGCGACCTGGGGCCGGTCTACGGTTACCAGTGGCGCTCCTGGCCGGCGCCGGACGGCCGCCACATCGACCAGATCGCCAACCTGATGGACATGCTGAAGAAGAACCCGGACTCGCGCCGCCTGATCGTCTCCGCGTGGAACCCCGCGCTGATCGACGAAATGGCCCTGCCGCCTTGCCACGCGCTGTTCCAGTTCTATGTCGCCGACGGCAAGCTCAGCTGCCAGCTGTACCAGCGCTCGGCCGACATCTTCCTCGGCGTGCCCTTCAACATCGCCAGCTACGCGCTGCTGACCCTGATGGTCGCGCAGGTCGCCGGGCTGCAGCCCGGCGAGTTCATCTGGACTGGCGGTGACTGCCACCTGTACGCCAACCACCTGGAGCAGACGGACCTGCAGCTGACCCGCCAGCCGCTGCCGTTGCCGACCATGAAGATCAACCCCGAGGTGAAGGACCTGTTCGACTTCCGCTTCGAGGACTTCGAACTGGTCGGCTATGAAGCTCACCCGCACATCAAGGCGCCGGTCGCTGTCTGACCTGTCCTCGATGAAAAAAAGGCCGGCGCAATGCCGGCCTTTTGCATTTCTGCACGATTCCTTTTGTAGGAGCGAGCTTGCTCGCGAACCGCCCAGCGCCCGAGCGACCGGGGATTCTGTTCGTGAGCAAGCTCGCTCCTACGAAGAGCCAACAAGCACGCGCGTACCATTCATATGGTGAATAACCGTTTCGCCTAGCGGTACGAGGTTTCATGATCCTGCGTCGCATTGCTATGCTCCCCCGGCTGGCCGCCGATCCGTGGCCAACGGATTTTCCGCACTACAACGACAAGACCGGGGACCGTCATGCAGCCTTTCAGCTTCGCCACCACCGCGCAGATTCTCTGCGAAAGTGGTTCCGCCGCCCGTCTGGGCGAGCTCTGCCGCGAGCGCGGCGCCCAGCGCGTGCTCGTCGTCACCGACCCCGGCATCACCCGCCTGAACATGCTCGACGGCGTGCTGCCGGGCTTCGCTGCGGCCGGCGTGGCGGTTGAGGTCTTCGACCAGGTAGTGGCCGACCCGCCCGAAAGCGTTGTGCTGGAGGCCGCCGATCAGTCGCGCCGGATGGCCGCGCAACTGGTGATCGGCTATGGCGGGGGCAGCTCGATGGACGTCGCCAAGCTGGTGGCGCTGCTCGCGCATCCACTGGCCTCCCAGGGGCTGAAGGACATCTTCGGCGTCGGCAACGCCCGCGGCCCGCGTCTGCCGTTGATTCAGGTGCCGACGACCGCCGGCACCGGCTCGGAGGTCACGCCCATCGCCATCGTCACCACCGGCGAGACCACCAAGATGGGCGTGGTCAGCCCGCACCTGTTGCCGGACCTGGCGGTGCTCGACGCCGACCTCACCCTTGGCCTGCCGCCAGCGGTCACCGCCGCCACCGGCATCGATGCCATGGTTCACGCCATCGAGGCGTATACCAGCAAACTGAAGAAGAACCCGCTGTCCGACCTGCTGGCCCGCGAGGCCCTGCGCCTGCTGGCGTTGAACCTCGACGAAGCCGTGCACAACGGCCGCAACCGCGAGGCGCGCCAGGCCATGCTGCTGGGCGCCTGCCTGGCCGGGCAGGCCTTCGCCAATGCTCCGGTGGCCGCCGTGCATGCGCTGGCCTATCCGTTGGGCGGGCATTTCCACATTCCCCACGGCCTGAGCAATGCGCTGGTGCTGCCGGAAGTGATCCGCTTCAATGCGCCCGATGCCGGCCCGCTCTACGCCGAACTGGCGCCGTTGCTGCTGGGCAAGCGCCTGCGCAACGATGCCGACCCTATCGAGCAATTCATCATCGAACTGGCCGACCTCAGTCCGCGCAGCGGCTTGCCGTCGCGCCTGCGCGATGCCGGCGTGCCGGAAGACAGCCTGCCGCGCCTGGCCGCCGATGCGATGTTGCAGCAGCGCCTGCTGGTGAATAATCCCCGTGAAGTCAGCGAGAGCGACGCGCTGGCCATCTACCGAGCTGCCTTCTGAGAACCCGATGAGCGAACAGCACCCCAGCCGCGCCGACTACGCGCATTTCCAGCCGATCACCACCCGCTGGCACGACAACGACATCTACGGTCACGTGAACAACGTGACCTACTACGGCTTCTTCGACACCGCCGTGAACACCTACCTGATCGAGCACGGTGGCCTGGATATCCACGACGGCGACGTCGTGGGCTTCGTGGTCAGTTCCAGCTGCGACTACTTCGCGCCGGTGGCCTTCCCCGAGCGCATCGAGGTCGGCCTGCGGGTCGGCAAGCTGGGCAACAGTTCGGTGCAATACGAGCTGGCGGTCTTCCGCGAGGGTGAGGAACTGGCCTGTGCGGCGGGCAAATTCGTGCACGTATTCGTCGATCGTGCGAGCAACCGACCGGTGTCGATCCCGGCGCCGCTGCGCGAGGCGATGGAGATGCTGGTGCGGGCCTGACGGGCTCTTTGTAGGAGCGAGCTTGCTCGCGAACCGCTCCGCTCCGAAGCTCCCGGCAGAATGGTTCGCGAGCAAGCTCGCTCCTACAGTGGTTGTCTCACCAGCCCATGGGATAGTGCTCGATCCGGCACGGCCGACTGTTGCCGTCGCCCTTGCAGATGCCGTCGAGGTATTGATAGCGCATCCACACCCGCTGGCCCGGCGCCGGCCAGTGCTTGCGTGGGATGCGACTCTGCCAGTCGGCGCTTTCCGGTTCGAAGGCGATCAGCTCGCCCTTTTTCGGGCATTGCGTGCCAGCCGGGCTGGCCTTGACCGATTCCACTCGGCCCTCGAGCCCTCTAACGGGCAGCTTCAATGCTTTGGTGATCTGTACTTCCAGCCGGCAAACCTGCCAGGTGTCGGCGTAAACAGCGGGCGTCACGCAGAGGGCCAGCAGTGTCCCGGCGATAAAAGCAACTTTCACGGTGAGCTCCTTGCAACCATGGATTCCTGCCCGGCAAGCCTATACAGCTTCACCGGGCCGCGCGTTCTTGAGGGTTGCCCCAGGGGATTACCGGGCTTATTCTGGGCCCCGGTCGGCAGTTCACCCAGGCGTCGCCGCCTCCGTATGGAGAGCGCTAAACCTGCCGCGCGGTTCCCCGCACCTTTGACGATCCGACACACTTTCTTCAGTGCCGCATCGGAATACGGCGACCCCCGATAACCTCCTGCGCGAGGTCTAGGCACGCAACGAGGATTGCACTGTGTCCAGGCAACGCTTGCCCTATCACGCCCCTGACATCTCCGCCCTGGCGAAATCGCTGGTGCGCCAGCTCGACGACTCGTCCGAGCGCCCCGGTCATGTCGAGATGCTCAACCTGCTCGCCCGTGCGGTGGGCTTCCGCAACTATCAGGCGCTGCGCGCCAGCCATGAAGCAGAATCGCGACTCGCACGGGGAGCCGAGCCCGAGGTAGTGGTGGACTTTCGCCGCGTCGAGCAATGGCGGCGCTATTTCGACGAGGCCGGCTGCCTGCAGCGCTGGCCGAAGAAGCATAGCCATCGCGAGGCCTGTCTCTGGGTGTTGTGGTCGCGGCTACCGGCGCGGCTGCGCTGGAGCGAGCGGGCACTCAACGACCGGCTGCGAGCCCAGGAGAGCCTGGGTGATCACCTGTTGCTGCGCCGCGCGCTGGTGGATGGCGGCTGGCTGGGGCGCACCGAGGATGGTGGCGAGTACTGGCGCATCGAGCAGCGCCCGCCCGCTGAGCTGGGCGCGCTTCTGTCCTGCCTGCCCAGTGGGGCGTGAAGGCGACGTCCTGAACGAAAAAGCCCGCCAATAGGCGGGCTTTTTCACACCGGCATCGGTCAATCGTCGTGATGCTTGTGTTTGTGCTTGTAGTGGCCTTTGCCCTTGTGATGACTGTTGTTGCTGCTGTGGTGGTCATCATCATTGTCATCGGCCAAGTGGTTGCCCAGCGCGCCGCCGGCAGCACCGCCCAGGCCTGCGCCAATGGCGCCGCCGGTGGAGCCACCGACCTTGTTACCGATGACCGAACCGCCGGCTGCACCCAGGCCGCCGCCGATGGCTGCCTCGGTCTTGTTGCCGTTCTTCGCGCCCATCGCGCCACCCGCGGCACCGCCTACGCCGGCACCGATGGCCGCGCCGGTGGAACCGCCCAGGGCGCCGCCGACCACGTTGCCCAGCGCGCCACCGACACCGCCGCCGATCGCGGACTTGGTGTCGTCGGCCACGGCGTGGCTGGCCAGCAGGGCCAGTGCCAGAACAGAAAGAGTCTTACGCATGTTGCGAACCTGAAGGTTGGAAGTATCGGAAGAATTGTCCCGCACACAAAACAGCCGGGCAACCAGGCCCGGCTGTCAGCCGTCGCTTACGTGGACTGATCGAGGTTTGCTATGTCCCGGATCAATCCCAGTCGCGATGGTGCTTGTGTTTGTGCTTGTACCAACCGCGATGGCGGCCGTTATCGTGCCAGTGGCGATCGTAGCGGCGATCGTCATAGCGCGCATGGCGGTAGCCGCGGCGGCCGTCGTAGTCGTCATCATCGTCACGGTTGCTGTCGGCGTAGTGGTTGCCCAGTGCGCCGCCCGCGCCGCCGCCCAGGGCCGCGCCAATCAGGCCGCCCGTGGTGCCACCCATCTTGTTGCCCAGGACCTGACCGCCGGCAGCGCCCAGGCCACCGCCAATGGCGGCTTCTGTCTTGTTGCCGTGGCGTGCGCCCATGGCGCCGCCTGCTGCACCGCCAAGGCCACCACCAATGGCGGCGCCGGTGCTGCCGCCGACCGCCTGGCCGACCGCAGTGCCCAATACCCCGCCCAGGGCGCCACCGACGCCGGCACGGGTGTCGCCGTCCGCGAAGGCGGTGCCACCAACCAGCGCAAGAGACAACAGGAGCATCGAGGAGTACTTCATAGAGAGGATCTCTCTGTGGGGATGTTGGAAGCGATCCTCGGTTCGTGCGAAGGCTCTGACAAGGGGGTTCCGACGAGTAACACGACTTTCATCAAATATTGCAAGTATTTGATTTGTGGTCAGAACTTTTTCGATTTCGGGCGGTCTGAGTGTTATTCCAGGGTTCCGCTTTTGACGTGTTTTTCTCACAAAATGCCATTGAAATGATGGCTTTTCACGAAAAGTGACCTGGCCCTTCCGAGTTTACCCTTCATCCATCTCCGATGTTGTGCAGATCCCGCAGACTTTTCGCAGGGCAGGGTCATGTGGCGTGCGCAAAAAAAGCTTCGCGAGCAAGCTCGCTCCTACAAAGGCACGAGGCTTTTCTGTAGGAGCGAGCTTGCTCGCGAACGGGTGGGCGGCGCTCCGGTGTGAGCGCCGTGAGGGGCGTCACGCGATACGCTGACTGGGCTGCGCCTTCTCGAAACGGATGGCGACGAACTTCGACGTCGGCGTGTGGCTGCCTACACCGTGGCTGTCCAGCGGCACCAGTGCGTTGGTCTCGGGGTAGTAGGCCGCAGCCTGGCCGGCCGGAATTTCGTAGGCCAGCAGGGTGAAGCCGCTGACGCGGCGGTCCACGCCATCGGACCAGAGCGACACCATGTCCACCTTCTCGCCGGGCTCGAAGCCCAGACGGCGGATGTCGGCTTCGTTGGCGAACACCACCTCGCGGTGGCCGCGCACGCCGCGGTAGCGGTCGTCCAGGCCATAGATGGTGGTGTTGTACTGGTCGTGGGAGCGCAGCGTCTGCAGGATCAGGTGCGGCTCCTGGCCGGTCTCGCGGATCTTCGCGTGGACCAGGTCTGCCGGCAGCGGGTGGCCGTGGAAGTTGGCCTTGCCGCTGGCGGTGTTCCAGCGCCGTGAGCCGGCCGAGTTGCCCAGGTGGAAGCCGCCCGGATTGGCCACGCGCCGGTTGAAGTCGGTGAAGCCGGGAATGGTGTCGGCAATCAGGTCGCGAATGCGGTCGTAGTTGGCGATCATCGCGTCCCAGTCCACCGGGTGGTTGCCCAGGGTGGCCTTGGCAATGCCGGCGATGATGGCGGGCTCGGAACGCATCTGCTTCGACGACGGTTCCAACTGGCCGAAGGACGCGTGGATCATGCTGAACGAGTCTTCCACCGTCACTGCCTGCGGGCCCTCGGCCTGGCGGTCGATGTCGGTGCGGCCCAGGCACGGCAGGATCAGCGCGTCGCTGCCCACGGTGAGGTGGCTGCGGTTGAGCTTGGTGCTGATCTGCACGGTCAGCGCGCAGCTCTGCAGGGCGCTGTGGGTTCTCGGGCTGTCCGGGGTTGCCTGGGCGAAGTTGCCGCCCAGGCCGATGAACACCTTGGCTTGGCCATCGAGCATGGCGTTGATCGCCTCGACGGTGTTGTGGCCGTTCTCGCGCGGCACCTTGAACTGGAAGCGCCGCTCGATGGCATCCAGCAATGCAACCGGCGGACGGTCGTTGATGCCCATGGTGCGGTCGCCCTGCACGTTGCTGTGGCCGCGCACCGGGCACAGGCCGGCGCCGGGTCGGCCGACGTTGCCGCGCAGCAGTTGCAGGCTGACCAGTTCCTGGATGGTCGGCACCGAGTGATGGTGCTGGGTGATGCCCATGGCCCAGCAGACGATCACCCGTTCGGCGCGGCGGTACATGATTGCAGCCTGCTCGATCTCCTCGAGGCTCAGGCCCGACTGCTGGACGATGTGATCCCAGCTGGTATCGTCCACGGCGGCGAGGTAGGCGTCGACGCCCTGGGTGTGCTCGGCGATGAACTCATGGTCGAACACCGCCGGCTCGCCCTTGGCCTGGGCTTCGCGTTCCCATTGCAGGAGGAACTTGGCCATGCCGCGCACGGCCGCCATGTCGCCGCCCAGCGCCGGGCGGAAGAACGCGGTGTTGAGCGGCTCGGAACCGTTGGTAAGCATTTCCAGTGCGTGCTGCGGGTGCTGGAAACGCTCCAGGCCGCGCTCCTTCAGTGGGTTGAAGGCGACGACCTGGGCGCCGCGCTTCACCGCCTCGCGCAGCGGTTCGAGCATGCGCGGGTGGTTGGTGCCGGGGTTCTGGCCAAAGACGAAGATCGCATCCGCGTGCTCGAAGTCATCGAAGGTGACCGTGCCCTTGCCAATGCCGACACTTTGACCCAGCGCCACGCCGCTGGCCTCGTGGCACATGTTCGAGCAGTCGGGGAAGTTGTTGGTGCCAAAGGCACGAACGAACAGTTGGTATAAGAAGGCGGCTTCGTTGCTGGCCCGGCCGGAGGTGTAGAACTCTGCCTGGTGCGGGCTTTCCAGTGCATTCAGGTGCCGGGCGATCAGCGCGAAAGCGTCGTCCCAATCGATCGGCTGGTAGCGGTCGGTGGCCGGGTCGTAGCGCATCGGCTCGGTCAGGCGGCCCTGGTATTCGAGCCAGTAGTCGCTCTGCTCGCGTAGCGAACTGACGCTGTGGCGGGCGAAGAACGCCGGGTCCACGCGACGCTTGGTGGCTTCCCAGTTGACCGCCTTGGCGCCGTTCTCGCAGAACTTCACGCGGCCATCTTCCGGGGAGTCGCCCCAGGCGCAACCGGGGCAGTCAAAACCACCGTTCTGGTTGGTCTTGAGCAGGGCGCGCAGGTTCTTGAACGGCTGCTTGCTGTCGAGCCAGAAGCGCGTGACGCTGATCAGCGCGCCCCAGCCGGCGGCGGCGCCCTTGTAGGGTTGGTAGCGGGGATTTTCTTGCTGCAGGCTCATGGAGTCTCTTTCTTCGAAGATGCGGGCGATCAGGCTGCTGGTGGGGCGGGGCTGTATACCCGGGGCGCGCTGCGGTGGGGCAGGTGGATCAGGTTCAGGTGGTGCTCGCGCGCCCATTGCACGGTGAGCGCGGTGGGCGCGGACAGGCTGACCAGGGTCGACAGCCCGGCGCGCACGGCCTTGTGTATCAGTTCCAGGCTGCAGCGGCTGGTCACCACGGCGAAGCCGCCGGCCAGGTCCAGGCGCTGGCGCTTGAGTGCGCCGACCAGTTTGTCGAGGGCGTTGTGGCGGCCGATGTCCTCGCGGCACAGGCGAATCTCGCCGGCAGCATCGACGAACAGCGCGGCGTGCAGGGCGCCGCTGCGGCGACCGATTTCCTGGACGGCATTGACCCGTTCACGCAGATGCTCGAGGTGCGCGGCGGGCGGCAGCGGAGCCGCCGGCAGGAGCGGCAGGTCGGGGAGCGCCTGGTCCAGCGCCTCGACGCCGCACAGGCCGCAGCCGGTGTTGCCGGCCAATTGCCGGCGCTGGTCCTTGAGAGCCCAGAAAGCGCGATTGCTGACCTGCACCTCGGCGGCGATGGCATCGCCATGGGGTGTCAGGCGTACGTCATAGATGTCGTCGATGGACTCGATGAGGCCGGCGCCGAGGCTGAACCCGTGGACGAAGTCTTCCAGGTCATTCGGCGAGACCATCATGACCGCCTGGCTCAGCCCGTTGTAGGCGATGGCCAGGGCCGTTTCTCCGGCCAGGGCGGCGCGACCGGTGGCGCTCTCCGGGGTGAGTTCGGTGTAGCTGTAGCCGTCGGCAGGCACGACGGCGTCCCGGACCGCGGCGCTGGCCGGGCGGGTGATCAGGCAAGGCATGGGCTGAGCCCTGTGGTTCTAGTAATACGTCCAGCCTATGCCCATGCCGCGGCAGCGTCTAATGGCTGCTGTCGATGTTGTGATCGACGCGCTCTATCGGTCGCTCTCGGCGTTCCCCAGCAGAGCGGCTGCTTCGCGGAAGCAGGCTTCGGCCAGTGCTGAACGCGGCTCGCTGCGGCGCAGGATCAGGCCCAGTGGCGACAGGGTGCGCGCGTCCTCGATCGGCGTAAGAGCAAAGTGTTCGCCCTGGGCGTCCAGCCCGCTGCCCAATGGCATGATCGCGCAGCACAGGCCACGCTCCACCGCCTGCACCAGTTGGTGCACGGCGTCGGTTTCCAGGCGCGCCTGGGGCGTCAGGCCACGGCTGCGGAAACCGTGGTCGATGGACTGGCGGAAGTGCATCCCGGCCGAGAGAAGGCCCAGCGGTAGCTCCGCCAGTGCATCCCAGCTCAGGCTCGGGCTGTCGAACTGGAAGTGCCGGCGATCGTGCAGCAGGCCCATGCGCGTGGCAGCCAGTTCGAGACTGTCGAAATGTTCGCGGTCGAGGCGGTCCAGGTACGACAGACCGAGGTCCAACTGGTTGCGGCCGAGACCTTCGAGGATGTTCTCTGAGCTCAGGGCGAACAGCTGGAAGCGCAGCTCCGGGTGGCGCTGGGCGAACAGCTCGATCAACTGCATGGGGTCGAAGCCCGCCAGCGGCACCAGGCCCAGGCGCAAGGTGCCGACCAGTTGGCCTCGGCACGCGGCCGCTTCGGCGTAGAGCCCATCGTGGGCCGCCAGCAGGCTGCGGGCCCAGGCCAGCACACGTTCGCCGGCTTCGGTGAAACCCTCGAAGCGCTGACCCCGGCGCACCAGTTCCAGGCCCAGCTCTTCTTCCAGGCTGCGCAGGCGCATGGACAGCGTCGGCTGGGTGACATGGCAGCGCACCGCCGCCTGGCCGAAGTGCCGCGTCTCGTCCAGGGCGCAAAGGAATTTCAGCTGCTTGATGTCCATCGGCGGGAAAACTCCGGGGGCGTTCTGTCGGGTCGGGGCGGGAATAGGGCTTTTCCGTCAGGCGCTGCGGAAGTCGCCGTCTAGACTCCAGGGGCGCGCGGTCTGCCCAATGCCGGCCGCCTGTCACTGTAACCGTAGGGAGGTTGGAAATGGGCATTTTTGCGTTCGTGAAGGAAGCCGGCGAGAAACTGTGGGAAAGCATTGTCGGTCAGGAGGCGCAGGCCGCCGAATCGCTCAAGGACCACATCGCCAAGGTGGGCCTTGGCAACCCGAACATCCAGGTCAGCGTCGAGGGCGACAAGGTGATCGCCACCGGTGAGGTGGCCAGCCAGGAAGAGAAGGAGAAGATTCTGCTGGCGCTGGGCAACGTCGCGGGTGTGTCGGGTGTGGAAGACCACATCACCGTCGCCACGCCAGCTGCGGAGGCGCGTTTCGTCACCGTGAAGAAGGGCGATACGCTCAGTGCCATCGCCAAGGCGGAGTACGGCAACGCCAACCTCTACAACAAGATCTTTGAGGCGAACAAGCCGATGCTCAGCCATCCGGACAAGATCTATCCCGGCCAGGTGCTGCGGATTCCGGAATAACCTCAACGAGCCCGGCCCAGCGCCGGGCTTGCTGTTTCTGCTCGCCTCACAACCCTTCGAGCAGCGCCCGGTAGTCTTCCTGGGCGGCGAACTCCTCTGTGTCCTTCGGCCCCTGGCGGCTGTCCGGCTGGCGCACCGCGAGCAGGTGGGCGACGCCAAAGGTCCGCGCGGCGCGCAGGATCGGCAGGCTGTCGTCGATGAACAGACTATGCGCCGGATCGAATCCGACGTCGGCACGCAGAGCCTGCCAGAACTGCTGGTCTTCCTTCGGGAAGCCGTAATCGTGGGAGCTGATCAGCCGGTCGAACCAGGGCGACAGTTCCACCCGCTGCATCTTCAGTGACAGGGAATCGCGGTGTGCGTTGGTAATCAGCACCGCGCGCTTGCCGTGCTCACGCAGTTTCGCCAGGAACAGATCGGCGTCCGGGCGCAGGGCGATGAGGTCGGCGACTTCGTGCTTGAGGTCGAGGATCGACAGCTTGAGCTCGCGGCTCCAGAAGTCCAGGCAGTACCAGTTGAGCAGCCCGGCGTTGTCGCGGAACAGCGGTAGCAGCTCGGCATCTGCTTCTGCACGGCTGATGCCATGGTGCTCGGCGTAGCGCTGCGGCAGGTGTTCGAGCCAGAAATGGTTGTCGAAATGCAGATCGAGCAGGGTGCCGTCCATGTCGAGCAGGACGGTGTCGATCTGGTTCCAGGGCAGGCGTGGCATGCTGGGCTTTCGCAAAAGGGTGTCGCAATTGCGCCGGCGGTGAGCGGAATCGGCGCGATATCTGACACGGAGAATCGGAAAAGGCGGGTTATCATAGCCGACCCGGCCACCCCCAGGAGTCGCCCCATGCGTCAGAAACCCACGGTCCTCGCCCGAGAGATCGTTGCCAGAAGCCGGCTCTTCGCCGTCGAGGAGCTGCAGCTGCGCTTCTCCAATGGTGTCGAGCGTACCTACGAGCGCCTGGTGGGCAAGGGGCAGGGCTACGGCGCGGTGATGGTGATCGCCATGCTCGACGCCGAACACGCCGTGCTGGTCGAGGAATACTGCGCCGGGGTCGACGAGTATCAGCTGTCGCTACCCAAGGGCCTGGTGGAGCCGGGCGAGGACATCCTCGACGCGGCCAACCGCGAGCTGAAGGAAGAGGCCGGCTACGGCGCCCGTCAGCTTGAGTACATCACCGAATTGTCGCTGTCGCCCGGCTACATGAGTCAGCGCATCCAGGTGGTGCTCGCCCGCGATCTTTACGAAGAGTCGCTGCCCGGCGACGAGCCGGAGCCGATGGGCGTCGACAAGATCAATCTGCGCGAGCTTTCCAGCCTCGCGCAGAATGCCCAGTTCAGTGAAGGGCGGGCCTTGGCCGCGCTGTATCTGGTGCGCGACCTGTTGACTCAACGAGGGGAATTCCAGCCGTGATGAATGCGTTTCTGCCTGCCGTGATCGACCTGGTACACAAGGCAGGCGATGTGATCCTGCCGTTCTGGCGTGGCGAGCTGGAGGTCCAGAGCAAGTCTGATGAATCACCGGTGACCGCTGCCGACCTGGCCGCCCACCGCCTGCTGGCCGACGGCCTGCGCGCGCTGGCGCCGGACGTGCCGGTGCTGTCCGAGGAAGATTGCAACATCCCGCTGGAGACGCGAACCCAGTGGAGTCGCTGGTGGCTGGTTGACCCGCTGGACGGCACCAAGGAATTCATTTCCGGCAGTGACGAGTTCACTGTCAACGTCGCGCTTATCGAGCACGGCCGCGTGGTCTTTGGTGTGGTCGGCATCCCCGCCAGTGGCCGCTGCTACTACGGCGGCACCGGCCTGGGCGCCTGGCGCGAAGAGCGCGGCGGCGAGCCGGAGGCCATCGAGGTGCGCACCGAGCCGGACGACGTCTTCACCGTGGTGGCCAGCAAGCGCCACTCCAGCCCGCAGCAGGAAAAGCTGCTGGCCGGTCTCGCGCAGCGCTTCGGCGACCTGAACCTGGCCAGTATCGGCAGCTCGCTGAAGTTCTGCCTGCTGGCCGAAGGCTCGGCGGACTGCTACCCGCGCCTGGCGCCCACCAGCCAGTGGGATACAGCGGCCGCCCAGGGCGTGCTGGAAGGCGCCGGCGGCGTAGTGCTGGACGTGCGCGGCGAGCTCTTCACCTATGAAGCGAGGGAAACGCTCCTCAACACCTCCTTCCTGGCGCTGCCCAAGGCCGCGCCCTGGCGTGAAGACCTGATCCAGCTGGCCCGCGCGTTGGACTAACCCCATACCCTTGTAGGAGCGAGCTTGCTCGCGAACCAGTCTGACGCCGGCGTTGCCGGTTGATCAGTTCGCGAGCAAGCTCGCTCCTACAGATAGCTCCTCAGAAATTCTGAACAATGCCCGAATTACCTGAAGTCGAAACCACCCGCCGGGGCATAGCGCCCCATCTCGAAGGCCAGCGCGTCAGCCGCGTGATCGTCCGCGAGCGCCGCTTGCGCTGGCCGATTCCCGAGGACCTGGACGTTCGCTTGTCCGGGCAGCGGATCGTGCAGGTGGAGCGGCGTGCCAAGTACCTGTTGCTCAATGCCGAGGTGGGGACGCTGATCAGCCACCTGGGCATGTCCGGCAGCTTGCGCCTGGTGGAATGCGGCACACCGGCGGCGCGCCACGAGCATGTGGATATCGAGCTGGAGTCGGGCATGGCGCTGCGCTACACCGACCCGCGGCGCTTCGGCGCGCTGCTCTGGAGCCTGACGCCGCTGGAGCACGAACTGTTGCGCCACCTCGGCCCGGAGCCGCTGACCGATGCCTTCGAAGGGGAGCGCCTGTTCCAGTTGTCACGCAACCGCAGCATGGCGGTGAAACCCTTCATCATGGACAACGCGGTGGTAGTCGGCGTGGGCAACATCTACGCCACCGAGGCGCTGTTCGCCGCAGGCATCGACCCGCGCCGCGAGGCCGGGACCATCTCGCGGGCGCGCTACGTGAAGCTTGCCCAGGAGATCAAACGTATCCTCGCCATTGCCATCGAGCGCGGCGGCACCACGCTGCGCGACTTTGTCGGTGGCGACGGCCAGCCCGGCTATTTCCAGCAGGAACTCTTCGTCTACGGGCGCGGCGGCGAACCGTGCAAGGTCTGCGGTTCGACCCTGCGTGAAGTCCGCCTCGGCCAGCGCGCCAGCGTCTACTGTTCGCGCTGCCAACGCTGAAGGCGGGTGGCGGCCGTTAAGCTGCCGACCGCTCCGCTTCCCACACCTTTTGCCATAACAACAATGGCCCCCGAAGAGGGGCTTCCAGGTGATTCATGTCCGGCAACTATCTGCCCCGCAATCCGTTCGCCGAGGCGCTCGGCCACAGCATGCTGCGCCTGGCCGGCTGGCGCATAGAGGGCGCGCTGCCGCCGCTCGACAAGTTCGTGGTGATCGGCGCGCACCATACGTCCAACTGGGATTTCGTCCTGTTCCTCGCGGCCAAGTTCGTGCTGCGCCTGAACGCCCGCTGGTTCGGCAAGCACACCATCTTTCGCGCGCCCTTCGGCGGCCTGATGCGCCGCTGGGGTGGCATCCCGATCCAGCGCCACCTCAAGCTGAACACCGTGGACCAGGCAATCCAGGCATTCCGCGATAATCGCGAGATGATGCTGATCCTCTCGCCCGAGGGCACGCGCAAGAAGGTCGAGCGTTGGAAAATGGGCTTCTACCACATCGCCCGGGGCGCGGGCGTGCCTATCGTGCTGGCGGCACTGGACTACCCCGGTCGGCGCATCGTCATCGGCGAGCCGTTCTGGCCCACCGGCGACGAGTCGGCCGACCTGCGCCGGATGCTGGCTTTCTATCGACCTTTCGTGCCGAAAAAGCCCGAATACGCATTCTTCGGCGATTGAAGGCTGTCACGCGACAAGTCATGGAGCGCTGTTATAGTTATGGCAGTCTGCCTGCCCAACTACACAAAAAAGGACTTCCCTCCATGAACGTGTTCCGCACCGCCGCCACTGCAATGGCCCTGGTCTGTGCATTCTCGGTGTTGCCGGCCGTTGCTCAGGAAGAAGTGAGCAACGTCAGCGGCGATCCGACCTACGTCGTCTCGGCTCCGCCGTTCTACTCCATGATGGGCGACCTGCTGATCGCGCGTCCGCTGCTGATCGCCGCCACCGTGGTGGGGACCGCGGCCTTCGTGGTGACCCTGCCGTTCAGCGCGGCCGGCGGCAATATCAAGGAAGCTGGCCAGGCGCTAGTCGTCGATCCGGGCAAGGCCGCCTTCGTACGCTGCCTGGGCTGCACCACCAGCGGCTACAAGAAGGACTGACTGCTCGTCCTTTTCCGGGGCGGCGTGGCCGCCTCGCAAGCCCGTGTCGGGTGAATCCCGTGGGTAGCCCATGAAACTGAGCGGCCTGAAGAAGCACCTGCGTCCGCTGCTTCTGCTGCTGGTCGCCGTCATCCTGGGCTACACCTTCTGGTCCAGCGCCGGTCTGCTGCAGTTGGGAGCGGGCCTGGCGTTGTTCCTGTTCGGCATGCAGTGCCTGGAAGAAGGGCTGCGCGATCTTGCCGGCAGCCAGCTCGAACGCTGGCTGGAAAAGAGCACCGCGACCCGCGGCAAGAGCCTGCTGTTCGGTCTCTTCGGCACCTTCCTGTTGCAATCCTCCACCCTGGTTTCCCTGCTCACCATCGCCTTCATCAGCACCGGGTTGATCCAGCTGGCGGGCGGCATCGCCATCCTGTTCGGCGCCAACCTGGGCGCCACCAGCGGCATCTGGCTGCTGGCGCTGGCCGGGCAGAACCTCAGCCTGAGCCCCCTGGCGCTGCCGTTACTGGTGTTCGGCATCCTGCTGGGTTTCAACGGCGCCAAGAGCAAGGCTGCCGGGCGCATCCTGCTGGGGATCGCCTTCATTTTCCTGGGCATCGACCAGATCAAGGACGGTTTCGGCAGCTTCGGCGATGCCATGGACATGAGCGAATTGCGCTCGGAAGGCATGCTCGGCGCATTGTTGTTCGTGACCTTCGGCCTGCTCATCACCGTGGTCCTGCAATCCAGCCATGCCACGCTGATGCTGACTCTGGCGGCCCTCGCCGGTGGGCAGCTGGAACTGGGGCAGAGCCTGGCGATTGCCATCGGCTCCAACGTCGGCAGCAGCGTCACCACGGCGTTCGTCGGCTCCCTGGGCGGCAATCGCAGCGGACAGCGGTTGGCGCTGGCGCACGTGCTGTTCAACGTGGTGACCGGTGTGCTGGCCTTCCTGTTGCTCTCGCCGTTGACCTGGCTGGTGCACTGGTTGGTGACGCCGCTGGGGCTGGCGGACAACCCGATGATCCAGCTGGCGCTGTTCCACACCCTGTTCAACGGCATGGGCGTGGCGTTGTTCTGGCCGTTGCAGGGCGCGCTGGCCAATGCCCTGGTGCGCTGGCTGCCGGAGGTGGAAGAGCCCGCGGTATTGATTACCGACATGGCCCCCGCCATGCCCACCATTGAGCGTACCCATGCGCGCTATCTCAACGAGCGCGCACTGGACTCCGCAGACGCCGCCGCCAGCGCGGTGCTACAGGAATTGCGGCATCTGGGGCGCCTGAGCATCGAAGTGATCTGCCACGCGCTGTACCTGCCGGTGGACATGCTCACCCAGCCGCGGGTCGACGAGAGTGAGCTGCGCGCCACGCCGGATCGCCACGCACTCGCAGCGGAAGTGCTTTACCAGCGCCACATCAAGGGCGTGTATGGCGACCTGCTGAGCTTCATGAGCCGTCTGGAGGTGCCGCTGGACGAGGAACACCAGCGCTTCTGGCTGTCCTGCCAGGTGGTGGCGCTGCAACTGGTGGATGCGGTGAAGGACGCCAAGCATTTGCAGAAGAACCTCGGCCAAGCGCTGCACGGCGAGCCTTCGACGCTACGCGACACCTACGTCGAGTTGCGCCGGCACCTGATCGCCATGCTGCGCGAAGTGCGCGCGCTGGGCTCGCTGCTCGGTGGTGAACTGCCGGAGGAGGCCTTGCAGGCACGTCTGCAATTGCTCGATGAAAGCGCCGCCGAGTTCGACGGCGCCTTCCGTCAGCGGCTGTTCGCCGCCGTGCGCCGCCACGAGCTGGACGGCCTGCAGATGAGTTCGCTGATGAACGACCTGGGCTATGTCAGCCGCATCATCCAGAGCCTGCGCAACGTGCTGCAACTGGGCACCGAGCACGGCCTGTTCGAGCCGGGCGAGGACGAGACGCCGGGTCTCATTCTGCCATGAAAGCCCGTTCCGATCAGCGCAGTGGTGCTGCCAGCTCGGTCGCCAGGCCGATGCCGCGCGGATCGCTGGCCGACTGCACCTCGCCGGACTTCTTGTTCCACAGCAGCACCTGCTGGTTGCCGTAGGCACGACCGACATCCTTGAGCGTGTAGCCACGGCGCTGCAGGTCGGCTGCCTCGGCGGCGCTGAAGGCGCGCGGTTCGTGCTCGATCACGTCGGGCAGGAACTGGTGGTGGTAACGCGGCGAGGACACCCAGCGCTGCACCGGCTTGCCGTCCAGGTAATCCAGCATTGCCAGCAGCACCATGCTTGGAATCCGGCTGCCGCCGGGCGTGCCGAAGGCGGCCAGCTCCGTGGGGCTTTCGATGAAGCTGGGGCTCATGCTCGATAGCGGGCGCTTGCCGGCGGCCACTGCGTTGGCCTGGCTGCCCGCTAGCTGGTAGGCGTTGGCGCCGCTGACGTCGGTGGCGAAGTCGTCCATCTCGTCATTGAGCAGCACGCCGGTGCCGGGCACGGTGAAGGCCGCGCCGAAGGGCAGGTTGACCGATAGGGTGGCCGCAACCGCGTTGCCGTCGGCGTCCATGACCACGAAGTGGGTGGTGTGGTCGCCTTCGCGCCAGGCTGGTGCCGGCGGCAGGGAAGAGCTGGGTGTGGCGCGTTGCGGGTCGATACCGGCGGCAAGGCGCTTGAGATAGTCCGGCGCAAGCAGCTGGTTGACCGGGTTGGCGACGCGGTCCGGGTCGCCCAGCAGGCCACGGTCGCGATAGGCGCGGCGCAAGGCTTCGACAACGTAGTGGACGCGCTGCACCGGCTCGGCCTTCTGCCAGGGCAACTGCTGCAGCATGCCCAGGCTTTGCGCGAGGGCGACGCCGCCAGCGGAGGGCGGCGGAGCGCTGATCAGTTCCTTTCCATCGGCCAGCGGGTAGCGCAACGCCTGGCGTTCCACGGTGCGGTAGCTGGCGAGGTCTTCCAGGCTCCAGACGCCGCCGGCGGCGCGGACGCCCTCCACCAGCTTCTGCGCGGTTTCGCCTTCATAGAAGCCGATGCGGCCGTAGCGCGCCAGTTTCTCCAGGGTGTTGGCCAACTGCGGCTGGCGCATCAGGCTGTATTCCTCGGGCAGGTTGCCCTGGTCGAGGAAGATGCGCGCAGTCTCGCTGTCCTTGCGCATCGCGTCGAGGCGCCAGGAGGCGCGGTCGATGTAGACGTGGTCGATGGATACGCCATCGGTGGCCAGGCGGATGGCCGGCACGAGGTTGTTCGCCAGCGTCTTGCGGCCGTAGCGGCTGGTGATATCTGCCAGGGCGGCGGGCAGGCCGGGGATGCCGGCGGCCAGCGGCCCATTGAGCGACAGCTGCGGGTCGACCTTGCCGTTGCGCTCGTACATCCGCGCGTGGGCGGCCAGCGGGGCGCGCTCGCGGGCGTCGATGAAATGGTAGGTCGGAGGGCTGCCGGCCTTGCGCAGCAGGAAGAAACCGCCGCCGCCCAGACCCGAGCCATAGGGCTCGGCCACCGCCAGCGCGGCGGCGATGGCTACGGCGGCGTCGAAGGCATTACCGCCGTCGGCGAGGGTTTCCAGGCCCGCCACCGTGGCGGCGGGATGCGCCGTGGCGACGCTGGCCTGGGCCGGATGTTCCGCGGCGTGCAGGGCGAAACTCAGCAGCAGGAGGCTGCAGAAGCCGAGCAGGGAGGCGCGGGTGCGGGAATTCAACAGGGACATGGCATCTCACGAACCGCCGGCAGCGCCGGCTGGAAAACCAAACAGGGCGAAGGTGGAGGATAGACAATCCACAGCGCCGCAGGTTTGTGAGAACTCAATGAAAAAGTGTCGAAACGCGCGAAATCAAGCCTTGCCGGTGAGCTTCTTGTACTTCTCCATCAGCTCATCCTTGCTTTCGACGTGAGCCTCGTCGAGGGGAATGCAATCGACCGGGCAGACCTGCTGGCACTGCGGTTCGTCGTAGTGACCGACGCACTCGGTGCACAGGTTCGGGTCGATGACATAGATCTCCTCGCCCTGGGAGATCGCGGCATTGGGGCACTCGGGTTCGCAGACGTCGCAGTTGATGCAATCGTCAGTGATTTTCAGGGACATCGAACAACTCCAACCATGACGGCAGCCATGGCGATCGGTAGCAACAATGGTGAAATTGTGCCGTATCGGCGCGCGTAGTGCACGCAATCAGGGAGTCCGCTGACGGAAACCGCCATCCTTGGCGGCATGCGGCTCAGCGCTTGAAGCGCTCGGCCAGGGCGCTGGCCACCGCGGGATGGACGAATTTGGTGATGTCGCCGCCCAGCGCCGCGATCTCGCGCACCAGGGTGGAGGAGATGAAGGAGTACTTCTCCGATGGCGTGAGGAACATGCTTTCCAGGTCGGGTGCGAGCTGGCGGTTCATGTTGGCCAGCTGGAACTCGTACTCGAAATCCGACACCGCGCGCAGGCCACGCAGCAGGATGTTGGCGTTCTGCTCCTTGGCAAAATGGGCGAGCAGCGTGGAGAAGCCGACGACTTCTACATTGGGCAGGTGCGAGGTGACCTGGCGGGCCAGCTCGACGCGCTGTTCCAGCGGGAACAGGGGATTCTTCTTGGGGCTGGCGGCGACGGCAATGATCACCTGGTCGAACAGTCGCGAGGCGCGTTCGACCAGATCGGCATGGCCTTTGGTGATGGGGTCGAAGGTACCCGGGTACAACACTCGATTCATCGCGGCGTCCTGGTCGGCTCTTGTTGGCAGGCTGGTGCAATAGCGGGCGGATGGTAACGCAGCATGTCCGTGGGGCCAAGCGACCTTGGTAGTGCTTCTGTGAACGGACTACCTGAGATAACCGGCGAGAGACCGGTGAGTCACGCTCAGGCCGCGTGCCAGAGCCTGCGCGCGGATTTCATGGTGGAAAACCCTTGTAGGAGCGAGCTTGCTCGCGAACAGCGTCTCCCAGATGCTCCGGAGTTGGGCGGTTCGCGAGGCCGAATCCATTCCCTACGGATAACGGCATTCCCCACATCCCTGTGGGTCACAAGCTCGCTCCTACGTAGAGCCGTCGGGTGTGGGCGGTCGGAATCCTGTCAGGCCTTGCCCAGGCGCCTGGCCAGGGCGTCGGCCAGTTGTGCGGTGAGGCCGTAGACCGAGAGCTGCGGGTTGGCGCCGATGCTGGTGGGGAACAGCGAGCCGTCGTGGATCGACAGGTTCTCCAGCTGGTGGTGGCGGCCGAGGCTGTCGCACACCGACTGCTTGGCGTCCTCGCCCATGGCGCAGCCGCCCATCACGTGGGCGCTGCCCAGGCGGGTGCGGTAGAGCTCCAGGCTCAGGCCGTCGATCAGTTCGTGTGCCTCCTTGGCGCTTTTCACGTAGCCAGCGTCGGCGTGCAGCGGCAGCACGGCCTTGGCGCCGGCCGCGAACTGGATGTCGGCCATGGTGTGGAAGGCGCGGCGGATGCCGTCCCAGGTGTAGTCGGTCATCTGGTAGTCGAGCACCGGGGTGTCGTCGCCGCGCAGGCTGACCGAGCCCACTGCGCTGTCCGGATGGAAGCCGTCGCGCATCAGCGCCAGGATCACGTTGGTGTGCGGCAGCTGCTCCATGCGCAGGGCGTTGTCCTCGCCGAAGCGGCCGAGCAGGGTGGCGCTGAGCGCCGGCTGCAGCGGCGGTACTTCAAGCTTGTAGGACATGCGCCCGGTGGCGCCGTCGTCCCACTGGAAGTGGTCGGAATAGATGGACTGCGGCGCACCGTAGAAGGGGTTGATGACCTCGTCGAACAATGCGGCGCTGAAGTTCACCGTGTGCAGGAAGGTGCGCTGGCCGACGCGGCCGTTAGGGTCCGGTGCCTTGGAGCGCAGGAGGATCGCCGGGGTGTTGATGCCGCCGCCGGAAAGCACGTAGTGGCGCGCCTTGATGGTGATCTTGCGGCCGGTGGGGGCGACGCAGCGCTCGTCCATGGCCGAGCATTCCAGGCCGCTGACCTTGTTGCCGTCGTGCAGCAGGCGGTCGGCGCGGGCGAGGAACAGCAGCTCGCCGCCCTTTTCCAGGGTCGCCGGAATGGTGGTCACCAGCATCGATTGCTTGGCGTTTGTCGGGCAGCCCATGCCGCAGTAGCCGATGTTCCAGCAGCCACGGACGTTGCGCGGGATCACCTTCCAGTGCAGGCCGAGCTTCTCACAGCCGTTGCGGATCACATCGTTGTTGGCATTGGGCGGCATGATCCAGGGTGCCACGCCCAGGCGTTCTTCCATCTTGGCGAACCACGGCGCCATCTCGGCGACGCTGTGACCCTTCACTCCATGTTCCTTGGCCCAGTGTTCCAGGGTCGGCTCGGGGGTACGGAAGCTGGAGGTCCAGTTGACCAGGGTGGTGCCGCCCACGGCGCGGCCCTGGAGGATGGTGATGGCGCCGTCCTTGCTCATCCGGCCGATGCCTTCCTGGTACAGGCTGGGGTAGGCGTCGGCTTCCTGCATCTTGAAGTCGGTGCTGGTCTTGAGCGGGCCTTCTTCCACCAGCAACACCTTGTAGCCGGCGGCGCTGAGGGCTTCGGCAGTGGTGCCGCCGCCGGCGCCGGTACCGACGATCACGACGTCGGCTTCCAGGGTCAGGTCCTTGTCCAGGCGCGAGCCATTGTGGACTTTCCAGCCGCGGGCCAGGCCCTCGGCGAACAGATCGGGTACAGGCATCGGGAATCTCTCAGGCGAATTCTTGTTGTTCTGGCGGCATCAGATTTTCGGCGGGCCGGGGTAGCCGCAATGGCCCCAGGATTCCGGGCGGCTGTACCAGGCCATCATCACCAGTTGCAGCAGCGAGCTGTGGCCCATCTTGAGCAGGGAGATGAAGCTGTTCTGCCAGCGGTTCAGGAAGTTCTGCACGTCCTGCGCGCTGGCGTTGTCCCAGCTGCCCCAGATGCCAGTGAGCGGCCCGCGGGTGATCGGCAGGGCGAGCACGTCGAACAGCTGCACGGTGAGCTTGAGCATTTCCGGGCTGAGGTGGTTGAGGCTGTTGTCCAGGCTCTGGATGGTGCCTTTGACGGCTTCGGCCATGCGCTCGGCGGGTACGGCTCCGGCCAGCATCACTGGGATCAGCGCGCGCAGGAAGGGCAGGTCGGAATCGCGCAGCACGGCAAAGCCATTGGCCGGGGTGCTGGCGGAGCAGCCGCTGAGGCTGGCAGTGACGCCCGCCGTGGCGAGGAAGGCGCCGCCCAGCAGGCCGATCTTGAGCACGCCGCGCCGGGAGAGGCCCGGCGCGGTGAGGGAGGTGTCTGTCATTCTTATTGTTTCACCTGGTTGAAGGGCACCTGGGGTTGATAGGTCGCCGGTCAGCGGATGAACAGCTTGTAGACCAGCTTCTGCAGCGATTTACCGTAGGGCGGGTAGATCACCCGTGCAGCGTTGAAGCGCGGCTTGCTGAACACGCCCTTGGCCTTGGAGAAGGTCAGGAAGCCTTCGTGGCCGTGGTAGTGACCCATGCCGGACGGGCCGACGCCGCCGAAGGGCATGTCGTCCTGGGCCACGTGCAGCAGGGTGTCGTTCAGGCATACGCCGCCGGAGTGGGTCTGGGCCAGTACGTGGTCCTGCTCGCGCTTGTCGTAACCGAAGTAGTACAGCGCCAGCGGACGGTCACGCTCGTTGATGTAGCTGAGCGCCTGGTCGAGGTTCTGGTAGGGGATCACCGGCAGCAGGGGGCCGAAGATCTCTTCCTGCATGATCTTCATCTCGTCGGTCGCGTTCAGTACCAGTGCCTGCGGCAGGCGCCGGCCCTGCGCCTGCGGGAACAGCGGCACGACGGTGGCGCCGCGGGCCTGGGCATCGGCGAGGTAGCCGTTCAGGCGCGCCAACTGGCGCTCGTTGATGATCGCGGTGTAGTCCGGGTTGTTCTCCAGTTTCGGGAAGAAGCCCTGGACCACCTGGCGGTAGCTCTCGACGAACTCGTCGACGCGGTTCTGCGGCACCAGCACATAGTCCGGCGCCACGCAGGTCTGGCCGGCATTGAGCGACTTGCCGAAGGCGATGCGCTCAGCGGCGTCCTTCATCGGCACGCTGGCAGACACGATGGCCGGTGACTTGCCGCCCAACTCCAGGGTGACCGGGGTGAGGTTCTCGGCGGCGGCGCGCATCACGTGCTTGCCGACGCTGGTGGCGCCGGTGAACAGCAGATGGTCGAAGGGCAGCTTGGAGAAGGCCACGCCAACGTCGACTTCACCCTGCACCACGGCGACCAGGTCTTCGGGGAAGACCTTGCCCAGCAGCTCCTTGAGCACGCGGGCGGATTCCGGGGTGGATTCGCTCATCTTGATCATCACCCGGTTGCCGGCGGCGAGCGCCCCGGTCAGCGGGCCGATGGCGAGGAACAGCGGGTAGTTCCACGGCACGATCACGCCGACCACGCCCAGCGGCTGGTAGATGACCTTGGCCGAGGCCGGCATGAACTGCATGCCGACGCTGCGCCGGGACGGCTTCATCCACTTCTTCACGCGCTTGGCCGCGTAGTGCACGCCGTGCAGGCTGGGCATCACTTCGGCGAGCAGTGTCTCGTCGGCGGAGCGATTGCTGAAGTCGCTGTTGATCGCATCGATGATTGCCTTCTGCTCGGTCACCAGCAGATTGGCGAGGCTTTTCAGCCACTGGATGCGCTGGCCGGCATCGGGCATCGGGTTGGCGCGGTACGCCTGACGCTGGCGTTCGAGAAGGGTTTCCAGCTGGCTGATCTGCTGCTGGGTCTGCTGCAGGTAGGCGATATCGGCAACCATGACGGGCTCCTGACGGAAGCGGGTGGGGAAGCTCTCCGGAAATTCACGCAAGGAACTCGGATGCTTCGCGTTTTTATGCTGTCGCTGGTTTTTTAGAGCAATTGCTCTAGAGTGTCAATCAGCATGCCGTGTCCGCGCCGCCAGGCCCAGCCAACGAAAAGTTGGGCGCGCCCCAGGGTTGTGTCAGGTGGTAGCAATCGGTGTACCTTTGCGTCCGCGCAATTCGCTTCGATGAGTTTTGGCAATGGCACCACGCATCAACACCCGTGACCGTATCGCCCAGGCCAGCCTTGAGCTGTTCAATGCCCAGGGCGAGCGCAGCGTCACCACCAACCACATCGCCGCGCACCTGGGCATCTCGCCGGGCAACCTGTACTACCACTACCGCAACAAGCAGGTGATCATCGCCCAGCTGTTTGCCGAGTACGAAAGCCACGTCGACCAGTTCCTGCACCTGCCCGAGGGCCGCGCGCTGACGGTGGAGGACAAGACTTTCTACCTCGAAGCGCTGCTCGCCGCGATGTGGCACTACCGCTTCCTGCACCGCGATCTGGAGCACCTGCTGGACTCCGATCCGGAACTGGCCGCGGCCTACCGCGCCTTCGCCCGCCGGGCCATGGACAACGCCAAGGCCATCTATCGGGGCTTCGTAGACGCGGGCATCCTGCAGATGGACGAACCCCAGCTGGAGGCCCTGACCCTCAACGCCTGGATCATTCTCACCTCCTGGGTGCGCTACCTCTGCACCACGCGCGAGGTGGCCAGCGACCTCAGCGAAGCGTTGATGCGGCGCGGCATCTACCAGGTGCTGGCACTGGAAAGCGGGCACATCGCACCCCCCTTCCGCGAGGCGGTGGCGGCGGTGTTCGATCGGTTGTATGTGCCGCTGGAAGATTGATTCTTACAGCCAGGATGTCTCCGAGCGATTGCCTTTCCCTCACCCCAACCCTCTCCCGGAGGGTGAGGGGGGCAGATCCTGCCGGCTGATAGATTGGCTTCCCGTTGCGCCGAACGGTTCCCTCTCCCTCTGGGAGAGGGCTAGGGTGAGGGCCCTTGGCAAGGCGCTCCCGTTACGTAGGGCGGATAACGCGCCAGCGTTATCCGCCGATGTTCGGGCTGGAGGGTTACGCATCCACCTTGCGCGGCCCCGGTACCCGAGGTCGGCGCAGGGCGATGCCATGGCGCAGGAAGAACTCCTCCACACCCTCGGTGGCATCGGTGTAAAGCGTGCGGTCAGGGTGATCGGCAAGGAAACGCGCCATCAGTGCCAGGCCCGTCCCGCGCAATTGAAGCCTCGGCAGCACGGCGATCTCCGCCAGCCAGGTGGTCTGCGCCGTCTCGCTTTCCGCGCGCAATAGGCCGACTACCTGTTCACCGTCCAGGGCCAGCAGGAAGTAGCTGGAGTACTCGTAGAGATCGCGCAGCTCCGCGGTAGTGCCAGGAGAGCCCCAGCCCACGGCGCGGTAGAGCGCGGCGATAGAGGCGCACTGAGCGTTGCTCAGCGGCGGGTTCTGCAGGATCGTCAGCGGCGTGTCGTGCATGGCGGCGCTCCTTTCTGGCGTTTCCTTCCTGGTGCAGTTCCAGTCTGCCTCATTCCCGTTCTGCTGGGCTGATCCAGCGCAGTCAGGCTTCTCGTCGTTCGCGCAGCCACTGCGGGATGCGGCGTTCCAGATAATAGTCCGGACGTCCAGGTGATCCGCCGATGAAGCCGACATGGCCGCCATGGGGCAGCAGCTCCAGCTGCGTCGAAGCGGAGAGCTCGTCCAGTTGCGGCACGCTGTGGGCGTGGATGAACGGATCATCGCTGGACTGGATGATCAGCGTCGGCACGCGGATGCCGCCCAGGTAATAGCGGCTGGAGGCGCGGCGGTAGTAGTCGTGCACATCGGCGAAACCGTGCAGCGGCGCGGTCACCCGGTCATCGAAGTCCCAGAAGGTGCGCATGCCATCCAGCGGCCCGAGGCGCTCCAGCGCGGCGAGGTTTTCCGCGTGCCCGCCGGCGGCGAACGCCTGGCGCTTGGTCTGCACATAGGCCACCAGCTCGCGCATGAAGTGCGCCTGGTAGACCCTGGAAAAACCGATGCCGATACGGTCGGCGCACTGGTCCAGGCGGAAAGGCACCGACACCGCCACCGCGCCCTTCAGCGGGCAGCTGTCCGAGGCTTCGCCCAGGTACTTGAGCAGCACGTTGCCGCCCAGCGAATAACCCACCGCGTAAAGCGGCGCCATCGGCCGCTTGGCGCGGACGTGGGCGACCACCGAGGCGAGGTCTTCGCTGACGCCTGAGTGATAGCCGCGCGGCAGCAGGTTCGACTCGCCCGAGCAGCCGCGCCAGTTCAGCGCGACACTGGCCCAACCCTGCGCGGCGAGTTGCTGCTGCACGCCGAGGATGTAATGCGACGACGACGAGCCGGTGAGCCCATGCAGCGCCAGCACCAGCGGAGCTTCCGCCTCGTGCGGGCCGTGCCAGTCGAGGTCGATGAAATCACCATCGTCCAGCCACAGGCGCTCGCGGGTGCGCGCAAGACTGGGCAACTGGCGTGCGAGCGAGCCATACAGGGTTTGCAGGTGCGGGCCGGGTAGCCACCAGGCGGGTTTGAACGGGGAGGGTATAGTCATCACGGATCGAATGGGGTCGACGAGCTGTGATAGTAACGCCAAGTCGGTCATGTAATGGATGCCTTGTGCATCCGTTGCCAAGGAAACCACGCAAAGGAGGGGATGGTATGTGGAAGAGTGTCGCGGCGCTGAGCCTGGTGCTTTGGCTGGCCGCGTGCGGCGAGCCGGTGCCGCAGGAGCATCGCTCATACGTTGGCTTGTGGACTTCGCCGGAGATGAGCCTGCTGGTCACGGCCGACGGCCGCGTTGCCTACAAGCGAGTGTCCGGCAGCACCTCGAAATCCATCGAGGCGCCGATCAAGCGCTACGAAGCCGACGGTTTCACCGTTGGGTTCGGCCCGTTCGACACGCACTTCAAGGTCTCCAAGCCGCCCTACCAGGACGGCAACCAATGGAAGATGGTGGTCGACGGCGTTGAGCTGGTGCGCAGCGGCACCGTCGATGTGGGCAAGTCGATCTGAGGGCGATGCCCGCAACAACCGCCACGCGGTCGAGCCGGGAAGGCCGACCGATTCAACCGACATGAGGATAGTCACGTATGTTCAGCCGATGGGTGTTCCTGTCCGCTCTTGCGTTTGCCGTACCGTCATTTGCCTGGGCCGAGGGCGCAACGTCCGAGTTCAGCGATGAGCCGCCCAAGGCCGAGCAGGGCGACGAGCGCGGCGAGGAGCTGTTTGCCGAGTTCACCCGGCTTCACCAGGCCGCCGAGACCGGCGAGCCGCAGGCGCTGTTCGAGTTCGGCGCCTACTTCTACCAGCAGCAGAACTACGCTGGTGCGCGCAAATGGTGGGGCAAGGCTGCCGAAGCGGGCTTGGCCCGTGCGCAGATCCAACTGGCCATGCTCTATCGCGAAGGCGACGGCGGCCCCAAGGACAAGGCCGAAGCGGCGCGCTGGTTCCGCAAGGCCGCGGAGCAGGGCGACGCCGGTGCCCAGAACGAGATGGGTGTCCTCTACTGGAGCGGCGAAGGCGTCGACAAGGACCGAGTCAAGGCCGGCACCTGGTTCGAGCGCGCGGCCGAGGCCGGTAGCGAAGACGCAGAGATGAACCTTGGGGCGTTCTACCTTGATGACCCCCAGGTAGCATTCGACGCCGCTTCCGAGGAAGAGGCCGCGCTGCAGGATCGTTATGCGGCCAGCCGCGAAAAGGCCTTCCAGTGGTTCTGCAAGGCCGCGACCCGAGGCGATGCCAGTGCCCAGTTCAAGGTGGGTGAGGCCTACTGGAATGGCTCCGGTGCAGGCATGAACAAGCTGCAGGCGCGGCTCTGGCTGGAAAAGGCCGCACAGCAGCAGGATGCGGACGCAATCGCCTGGCTGAAGACCGAGGAGGAAACGGCCTGGTATACGCGTCTGGAAAACTGGACGTATGCGGCGCTGAATGGAGAGCTTTCCGGGGTGGCGGACTGTTCCGGCGCTGCTGATCGCCGGCACGCCAACCGAGGTGTTGAAGAGGTGTCACCGGAGCCGGAGGCGGTAGAGGCCAGCGCCGTGGATGCAGCGCAGGCGGCGGAACCGGTGAGCCAATAAGGCTCGCTACCAGCCGAACTCGTCGGCCAGGTCCTCTGCGCGGTGGGCGTCGTCCAGCAGCTTTGCCAGCTCATCGATCAGTTTGCGGCGGTAGATCGGGTTGACGCTGTAATCCTCCGCGAAGATGTCCTCGCCCGCGCTGCGCCAGACGCGGGCGAAGGTGGTGAGGCAGGCGGTCATCTGCCACAGATCATCGAACACCGGCGCGGGGTCCCAGGGGCCCCCGTGTTGGTCGAAGAGGATTCGCCCGGTGGAGCACTCCAGGATGAAGGGGGCGGCGCCCTGGTCCGCCACCACGATCCAGTCATCGCTCCAACCCGCCAGCCGCTCGCCGGTCAGGCCGTGCCAGCGATAGCCGGCCTGCTGTTTCCAGACTCGCGCGAGTGAGGGGATGAAGAACGGGTTACCGGCCGTCTCCAGTGTGCAGTCGCACGGGCCGATTTCGCGATAGAAGCGCGCCAGTTCAGCCGGCAGGGCAATGTCGCCGGCCCAATCGCTGGCGGGCTGTTCGAAACAGCGCTCGTCCAGTGCCAGCAGTTGTTCGCGGAGGGCGTCCGGCATTCGTCAGCCTTCCCGTTGCCACAGCGCGTAATGCACCGTGCCCGCCTTCTTCTCCCGGTGCAGTCGCCAGTTGCCCGGCAGGCCGAGGCTGGAGGGCACCGCTTCGCTTTCGGTGTAGACCCAGGCGTCCTTGGCCAGCCAGCCGCGCTCTTCCAGCAGGCGGCAGGTGTTCTGCAGCAGGTCCTGGTGGAAGGGCGGGTCGAGGAAGACCAGGTCGAAGGTCTGGGATGCGGGGGCATCGAGGTAGCGCAGCGAGTCGCTCATCAACAGCTGGCCATTGCCGCACTTGAGCGTGTCGAGGGTGCTGCGCAGGGCGGCCACGGCTTCGCCGTTGGTGTCCAGCGCGAGCGCCGAACTGGCGCCGCGGGACAGGGCTTCGAGGAACAGCGCGCCGCTGCCGGCGAACGGGTCGAGTACGCGGGCGCCGGGGACGTAAGCCGCCAGCCAGTTGAACAGGGTTTCGCGCACCCGGTCGGGCGTCGGGCGCAGGCCCGGGCCGTCGGGGAAGGCGAAGCGCCGGCTGCGCCACTCGCCGCCGATGATGCGCAGCTGGCCCTGGCCGCCGTGGGGCTTCTGTGCAGCGCGCGGGGCGCCGCCGGGTCGTTTGCTCATCAGTGCTCCGGTACGCCGGCAGGTTGCGCGGCGGGCTTGTCGGTGGGCGGCGGCAGCGGTTGCTGCGGCACGGTGGGGCCGGCGGTGACGATGACGAAGGCGTCCGGGTCGAGGTGACGGCGCATGGCCTCCTTCACCTGTTCCACGCTCAGGCCCTGGACCTGGCTGAGGAAGGTCTCCAGGTAATCCAGTGGCAGGTTGTAGAAGCCGATGGCGCCCAACTGGCCAACGATATCGGCGTTGCTCGCGGTGGACAGCGGGAAGCTGCCGGCCAGCTCGCGCTTGGCGTCATCCAGTTCCTTCTGCGTCGGACCCTTGTCGAGGTAGTCACGAACGATGTCCTGCACCAGCTTGAGGGTGCCTTCGCTCATCTCTGCGCGGGTCTGCAGGCCGATGGTGAAGGGCCCGCGCGACTGCATGCCGGTGAAGCCGGAGTAGACGCCGTAGGTCAGGCCGCGCTTCTCGCGCACCTGGTCCATCAGGCGGGTGCCGAAGCCGCCGCCGCCGAGGATCTGGTTGCCCAGGTAGAGCGCGGCGTAGTCCGGGTCGCTACGGGTGATGCCCAGTTGCGCCAGCATCAGTTGGGTCTGTTTGGACGGGAACTCGATATGAGTGACACCAGCCTTGGGCGTCTGCGGCTCGCCCGGCGCCGGCAGGGCGGGGCCCTTGGGCAGCGACTTGGATACGCTGCCGGCGATGGCTTCGGCCTGCTCGCGGGTCAGGTCGCCGACCAGCGCGATGACCACGTTGCCGGCGGCGTAGGCTTTCTGGTGGAAGGCGCGCAGCTGGGCGACGCTGATCTTCGGTACCGACTTTTCGTTGCCGTCGCTGGAGTGGGCGTAAGGGTGGTCGCCGTAGAGCCGCTTGAACAGCTCCAGGCCCGCCAGCTTGCCGGGGTTCTGCTTCTGGTACTCGAAGCCGGCCATGACCTGGTTCTTGATGCGCGCCAGGGCGTCCTCGGGGAAGGTCGGCTGGCCGATCACCTGGTCGAACAGCGCCAGCGCCGCGTCGCGCTTGGTCGGCTCGCTCAGGCTGCGCAGGCCGGCTACGGCCATGTCGCGGTAGGAACCGTTGCTGAAGTTGGCGCCCAGGTCGTCGAAGCCGGCGGCGATGGTGCTGGTGTCCTTGCCGGGCACGCCTTCGTTGAGCATGGCGTTGGTCAGCATGGCCAGGCCGTAGCTGTCGCCGTCCTGGCTGCTGCCGGCGGCGAAGGTCAGGCGCAGGTCGAACATCGGCAGCTCATGGGCTTCGACGAAGAGCACGCGGGCGCCTTCGGCGGTCTGCCATTGCTGGATGTTCAGCTTGCGGTGGCTGGGCGCCTTGCCGGCAGCTTCGGCCAGCGATTGCAGGCCGGTGGGCGCGGCATTCTCGGCGGCAGCCGGCTGAGCGGGTGTGGGCGCCGAAGCGGCCGCTTCGGGCGCGGCGACGGGGCGGGAAACGAACAGTACCAGTCCGGCGATCAGCGCGAGGACGATCAGCCCGACCAGGCCGTAGCGCAGGCCATTGCGTTCACTCATGGCGCGGTTCCTTGTCGGTGGCGACTTCCGGCAGGACCTGGGCAAGGGTCAGGCGGGAGCGGGTGAAGTAGGTGCGGGCGGCTTTCTGGATGTCGTCGGCGGTGACGGCCTGGATGGCTTCCAGGTCCTTGTCCGCCAGGCGCCAGCCGAGGCCGACGCTTTCCAGCTCGCCGATGGTGCTGGCCTGCCCGGCAATGGAGTCGCGCTCGTAGACCAGTCCGGCGATAACCTGGGCGCGCACGCGCTCCAGCTCTTCCTTGCTCGGCGGGTTCTGCTTGAGATCTTCCAGTTGCTTCCACAGGGCGGCCTCGACCTGGTCCAGGGTCTTGCCGGTCTGCACGTTGGGCGTGGCCGAGAGGAAGAACAGGCCGTCGCCGCGGGAGAAGGCGTCGTAGGAGGCCGAGGCGCCGGCGACGATTTCCTCGCCGCGCTCCAGGCGGGCGGCCAGGCGCGCGCTGTAGCCGCCGTCGAGGATCGCCGAGATCAAGCGCAGGGCGTTGATCTGTTTCGAGTCGTCGCTGCTGCCCAGGGTTGGCACGTTGAAGCCCATGATCAGGCTGGGCAGCTGAGTGCGCACGTGCAGTTTGAGCCGACGTTCGCCCGGCTCGGCCAGCTCCAGCGGCTTGCGCGCGGCAGGCAGGTCACGCTTGGGGATCTCGCCGAAATACTTCTCGGCCAGTGCCTTCACCTCGTCGCCTGTAACGTCACCGACCACCACCAGGGTGGCGTTGTTCGGCGCGTACCAGGCCTGGTACCAGTGGCGCAGGTCGTCGATGGTCATGCGCTGCAGGTCGGCCATCCAGCCGATGGTCGGCGTGCGGTAGCCGCTGGCGGGGTAAGCGGCAGCCTTGAAGCGCTCGAAGGCCAGCGCGCTGGGCTTGTCCTCGGTGCGCAGGCGGCGTTCTTCCTTGATCACCTCGATCTCGCTCTTGAACTGATCGGCCGGCAGGGCGAGGTGCGCCATGCGGTCGGCTTCCAGCTCCAGCGCTACCGGCAGGCGATCGCGGGCCAGCACCTGGTAATAGGCGGTGTAGTCGTCGGTGGTGAAGGCGTTCTCTTCGGCGCCCAGGTCGCGCAGCACCAGCGACGCCTGGCCGGGGCCGAGCTTGCGGCTGCCCTTGAACATCATGTGCTCCAGGGCGTGGGACAGGCCGGTGAGGCCGGGCGTCTCGTAGCTGGAGCCGACCTTGTACCAGAGCTGGGAGACCACCACGGGGGCGCGGTGGTCCTCGCGGACGACGACTTTCAGGCCGTTGTCCAGGGTGTATTCGTGGGTGGGCTGTGGTTCCGCGGCGCTCGCCATCAGCGGCAGCAACAGGGAACCGAGCAGCAGGCCGGCGTGGCGGCGTGCAAGGGTTTTCATCGTGGACTGAACCTTTCGGGCTGTCCGCGGGGTCTATGCAGGCTGGCGGCCAGCCTCTTAACCCCGGCGGGCGAGGAGATGCTAGGATACCCATCCGTTTTCCGGGCGGCCACGTTCAGGGCTTCTCAAAGCTGTATCGAGGCTTTTTGCTGCCTCTATTTCGTGGCGTCCCTTAGAGATTCGATCCCTACATGTTTGGTTCCAACGACGACAAGAAGGCCCCGCCAGCCGGGGAGAAGAAGGGTCTGTTCGGCTGGTGGCGCAAGAAGCCCCAGGCCGAGGAACAACCCGCCGCCGAAGCCGAGCAGCCGGTAGAACAACCGGTCGCCGAGCAGCCCGTTGCCGCCCCCGAACAGGCTCCCGCCGCCCAGGCCGAGCCGGCCGCCCCGCGCGCCGAGCTGGCACCGGAGCCGACGCCCGAACCGACGCCCGAGCCGATAGTCGACGTGGTACCGGCCAGCGTGCCGGTCGAGCCGCTGGCGCAACCCGAGCCGCAGCCCACTGCGCAGCCGGTCATTGCCGAGGCGCCTCAGCCCGCTGCCCAGCCAGTTGTCCCCGTCGAGCAGGTGCCTGTCGCCGCGCCCGCTCAGCCCGAAGCCGTTGCCGAAGCGCCCGTCGTAGTCGCCCAGCCGGAACCCGAGCCCGCTCCGCAACCTGAACCCGAACCGCAGGCCAAGCCCGCTGTCGCCGAGCCCTCCAAGCTGGGCTTCTTCGCCCGCCTCAAGCAGGGGCTATCGAAGACCAGCGCCAGCCTCGGCGAAGGCATGGCCAGCCTGTTCCTGGGCAAGAAGGCCATCGACGACGACCTGCTCGACGAGATCGAGACCCGCCTGCTGACCGCCGACGTCGGCGTCGAGGCCACCACCACCATCGTGCAGAACCTGACCAAACGCGTGGCGCGCAAGGAACTGGCCGACAGCGAAGCACTGTACAAGGCCCTGCAGGAAGAGCTGGCCAGCCTGCTGCGCCCCGTCGAGCAGCCGCTGACCATTACCGGCGAAAAGCAGCCCTACGTGATCCTCGTGGTCGGCGTGAACGGCGTCGGCAAGACCACCACCATCGGCAAGCTGGCGAAGAAACTACAGCTGGATGGCAAGAAGGTCATGCTGGCCGCCGGCGACACCTTCCGCGCCGCCGCCGTCGAACAGCTGCAGGTCTGGGGCGAGCGTAACAACATTGCCGTGATCGCCCAGCACACCGGCGCGGACTCCGCCTCGGTGATCTTCGACGCCGTGCAGGCCGCCAAGGCCCGTGGTGCGGACGTGTTGATCGCCGATACCGCCGGTCGCCTGCACACCAAGGACAACCTGATGGAAGAGCTGAAGAAGGTGCGCCGCGTGATCGGCAAGCTGGACGAGACGGCTCCCCACGAAGTCCTGCTGGTGCTCGATGCTGGCACCGGGCAGAACGCCATCAACCAGGCCAAGCAGTTCAACAACGCCGTGGAGCTCACCGGCCTGGCCCTGACCAAACTGGACGGCACCGCCAAAGGCGGGGTGATCTTCGCCCTGGCCAAGCAGTTCGGCCTGCCGATCCGCTACATCGGTGTCGGCGAAGGAATCGACGATCTTCGAACCTTCGAGGCCGACGCTTTCGTCCGTGCACTCTTCGAGACCCGGGAAATCGCATGATCCGTTTCGAGCAGGTTGGCAAACGCTATCCCAACGGCCATGTCGGCCTGCACGAGATTTCGTTCCGCGTGCCGCGCGGCGAGATCATGTTCGTCACCGGCCACTCCGGCGCGGGCAAGAGCACCCTGCTGCGCCTCATCCTGGCGATGGAGCGGCCAACTTCCGGCAAGCTGCTGCTGGGCGGGCAGGATGTCTCGCGCATCTCCACCGCGCAGATTCCCTTCCTCCGTCGGCAGATCGGCGTGGTGTTCCAGAACCACCAGTTGCTCGACGATCGCAGCGTGTTCGAGAACGTTGCCCTGCCGATGCAGATCCTCGGCCTGCCCAAGGCGGACATCGCCTACCGCGTCGAAGCGGCGCTGGACCGGGTGAACCTGAAGGAGAAGGCCGAGGACCGTCCGTCCGACCTCTCCACCGGCCAGCAACAGCGTGTCGGCATCGCCCGCGCGGTGGTGCACCGTCCGGCCCTGCTGCTCGCCGACGAACCCACCGGTAACCTCGACCCGCGCCTCGCCTCGGAAATCATGTCCGTGTTCGAAGACATCAACCGCCTGGGCACCACCGTGCTGATTGCCAGCCACGACCTGGCGCTGATCGCGCGCATGCGCCACCGGATGATCACCCTGCAGCGCGGCCGCATCATCGCCGACCGTGAGGAGAACGCCTGATGAGCGCCAATGACCTGCCCCGCGGCGACGAAGAAGGCACCCCGACGCGCAACACGCGTGAGCGCCCGGACGACAACGAACACCAGGATCACAGCGCCTCCCTCTCGGCCTACGCGGAAAACCACCGCGCTAGCCTGATGGACAGCCTGCATCGCCTGGTCAGCCACCCCTTCGGCAGCTTCTTCACCTGCCTGGTGATGGGTATCACCCTGAGCCTGCCCATGGGCCTGTCGCTGCTACTGAACAATGTCGAGCGCCTCGGTGGCTCCTGGCAGCGCGCCGCGCAGATCTCCCTGTTCCTCGACCTCAAGGCCAGCGAGGCTCAGGGCCAGGACCTGCGCGAGCAGATCGAGAAAATGCCCGATGTGATCGAGGCGCAGCTGATCAGCCGCGACGATGCGCTGAAGGAGTTGCAGGAGCAGTCCGGCCTCGGCGAGGCGTTGAAGGAGCTGCCTGACAACCCGCTGCCGGCGGTGATCTCGGTGACGCCCAAGCAGATCGACAAGGCCCAGCTGGATGCCTTGCGTCAAAGGTTGTCGGAGCTGCCCGGTGTACAACAGGCGCAGCTGGATCTGGTCTGGGTCGAGCGGCTGTCGGCGATCCTCAAGCTGGGCGACCGCTTCGTCTTCGGCCTGACCATCCTGCTGGTGCTGACGCTCTTGCTGGTGATCGGCAACACCATCCGCCTGCACATCGAAAACCGCCGTAACGAAATCGAAGTCATCAAGCTGGTCGGCGGGACGGACGGCTATGTGCGCCGCCCCTTCCTCTATATGGGCGCGCTCTACGGCCTGGGCGCGGGCATCCTGTCCTGGGCCCTGCTGGCCTTCGGCCTGGACTGGCTGAACAGCTCCGTGGTCAACCTGGCCGGGCTGTACGGCAGTGATTTCGGCCTGGCGGGCGTACCGGTCGACGACGGCCTGTCGCTTACCGTGGGCGCTGTGCTGCTGGGCTGGATCGGCGCCTGGCTGGCCGTGGCGCGCCACCTGCGTGAGTTGGCGCCGCGCTGAAACCCCCTGATTTTGCTGGGGTTAAGTGGGTGTAAAGGAACTTTTACACCCGCTTGCAGTCAGATTTCGCAGTGCTACACTGCGCGAGTTTCGTGAATCGGAGGATTCGCATGACCACTTCTCTGCAACCTGTTTATGCCCTGGCTCCCGGTGCGAACCTGGAAGCCTATGTGCACTCGGTGAACAGCATTCCGCTGCTGACGCCGGAGCAGGAGCGCGAACTGGCCGAACGCCTCTTCTACCAGCAAGATCTGGAAGCGGCACGGCAAATGGTTCTGGCGCACCTGCGCTTTGTTGTGCACATCGCCCGGAGTTATTCCGGGTACGGCCTGGCCCAGGCCGATCTGATCCAGGAAGGCAACGTCGGCCTGATGAAGGCCGTGAAGCGCTTCAACCCGGAAATGGGTGTGCGCCTGGTGTCGTTCGCCGTGCACTGGATCAAGGCGGAAATCCATGAGTTCATCCTGCGCAACTGGCGGATCGTGAAAGTCGCGACCACCAAGGCGCAGCGCAAGCTGTTCTTCAATCTGCGCAGCCAGAAGAAGAAACTGGCCTGGTTGAGCAACGACGAAGTGCACCGCGTCGCGGAAACCCTCGGTGTCGAGGCCCGCGAAGTCCGCGAGATGGAAAGCCGTCTCACCGGACAGGACATGGCCTTCGACCCGGCGGCGGATGCCGACGATGAGAGCGCCTACCAGTCCCCGGCGCATTATCTGGAAGACCATCGCTACGACCCGGCGCGCCAGCTGGAGGAAGCGGACTGGAGCGACAGCTCCACCGCCAGCCTGCACGAGGCGCTGGAGGGCCTGGACGAGCGCAGCCGCGACATCCTCTACCAGCGTTGGCTGGCCGAGGAGAAGGCGACGCTGCACGACCTGGCGGCCAAGTACAACGTGTCCGCCGAGCGGATTCGTCAGCTGGAAAAGAACGCGATGAACAAGCTCAAGGGTCGCATCGAAGCCTGATCGGCTTCGACGCGCCCTGCGAGTCGCGAACCGCACCCTGGTGCGGTTTTTTTCTGTCCGTTTGTCTGTGTCTGGAGAGCCCCATGCCGCGCCTGCGTCCCGTCCACGGGATGTTCTTCCTGGTCATCGCCCTGTTGGCTTTCGGCCTGGGTACCTGGGTTGCCCGTACTTCGGCGCCGCCCAAACCGCCGCAGTGGTTCAACGACTGGAAGGAAAAGGTCTTCGAGCCGCTGGCCGACGACAAGCTGACTCTGAATGATCTGCAGGGCCAGCAGGCGGGCGAGCTCTGGCTGACTGCCAGCCAGGATGGCCCGCAGTTGCATTATCGCGGCAGGCTGGTGACGGACGAGGGGCCATGGCACGTCGAGGCTGAGCTGGCGCTGAGCGACGCCGAGCATGCCAGCCTGGCCAAGGCCACCGGCATGCAGCCGACCAGCAAGGACCAGCCGCTGAGTGCCGAGCTGATGGGCCAGCTGGGCAACAAGCCGGTTTCCGAGTTGGCGCTGGCGCCGCAGGAAGACCTGGCGGTCGGGCCCCTGGCGGTGAGCCTGGGCGACCCGCGCCTGCGTCTGCAGGTGGATGGCGGCGAGGCCTGGGTCTATCCGGAGAAGGGCATGACCCTGCTGCACCGCGACGGCACCCTGCAGTGGGTGCGTGTGGTGCCGCGCAATACGTTCAAGGCTGGCGAGGCGCCCTAGCGCTTGTTCGTATTCTATTGGTCAGGGGCGGAGCAAAACGCCCCTCTCCCTGAAGGGAGAGGGGACTGCCCGGCACCAGCTCCAGGTCCTGAGCACTCCTGAAGCAACAGGGGTGAACGAAAAGAAGGCACCGCGCAGAGCTGCTCCCTCTCCCTTCAGGGAGAGGGCTGGGGAGAGGGAACGCCCAGCGCCGATGTTTCCACGCCAAAGTCCTTACAGCCGCTGCAGGTACTCGCTACCCAACTGCCACATCTGCTGGCGAATCCACGAGGCGCGCTGGCGCACGTAGGGGCCGGGTTTTCCGGCGCTCCACTTGCGCGGGTTGGGCAGCACGGCGGCCAGCAGGCTGGCCTGTTGCTGCGACAGGCGCTTGGCGTCGACGCCGAAGTGATGCTGCGCAGCGGCCTGGGCGCCAAATACGCCGGCATCCCATTCGACGCTGTTGAGGTAAACCTCAAGAATCCGCTGCTTGGACCAGAAGGTCTCGATCAGCAGGGTGAACCAGGCCTCGAAGCCTTTGCGTACCCAGCTGCGGCCGGTCCAGAGGAAGACGTTCTTCGCCACCTGCTGGCTGATCGTGCTACCGCCGCGCACCTTGCCGCCCTGCTCGTTGTGCGCCAGGGCCTTCTGGATGGCGGGAAGATCGAAGCCGTGGTGTTCGGCGAACTTCTGGTCCTCGCCGGCGATCACCGCGAGCTTGAGGCTGTCCGGCAGTTCGTCCCAGGAACGCCAGCTGCGCTGCAGGTCGATGGGTTTGCCGTTGAACCAGGATTCGACCTTGCGCTCGACCATCACCATGGTTCCGGGCGGCGGCACCCAGCGCAGGAGGATGACCAGCGCCACGCTGACGGCGACGAACCAGAGCGCAATCTTGAGCAGGCGGCGGAGCAGCTTGGGCATTCGAGGCTTTGCCTGGGCGGATGAGCGGGCCATTATAGCGGCACTCACCTGCCTGGAGCTGTCCCATGCTGCGTACTTTCCTGATGCTCGCCGCGTTCTTCGGTTTCACCGGGGTCGCCCTGGGCGCCTTCGCCGCCCACGGCCTGAAGAGCAGGCTCACGCCCGAGTACCTGGCGGTGTTCCAGACCGGCGTGCACTACCAGATGCTGCACGCGCTGGCGCTGTTCGGCGTGGCGCTGCTTACCGCGCACATCGGGGGCACCCTCATCAGCCTCGCCGGCTGGGCTTTCACCGTCGGCATTCTGCTGTTCTCCGGGAGCCTTTACCTGTTGACCCTGGCGGGCTTGAGCGTGGGCATCATCACACCGATCGGCGGCCTGTTCTTCCTCATCGGCTGGGCGCTGCTGCTGGTCGCGGCCTTCCAGCTGGGTTGACCCGAGCGTCAGAAAAGCCCGAGTGCGACGCCCGGATACCTTGGTCATCCGCCGTGATCGGGCTAGAATGCCGACCCCTCCAGCAACGACCGTCCCGCCCATGCGTATTCAGTTGAATGGCGAACCTTTCGAGCTGCCCGACGGCCACAGCGTCGCCAACCTGCTCGAGCGTCTCGACCTCACCGGCAAGCGTGTCGCGGTCGAGCTCAACCAGGACATCGTGCCGCGCAGCCAGCACGCCGCCACCGCCCTGAGCGAAGGCGACCAGGTAGAAGTGGTGCATGCCATCGGTGGCGGCTAGTCCCCGCTACCCCAGACTTTCAGGCCCCGCCCGCCTTCCTTTTCGTCAGGAGTGATCCGATGAGCCAAGCATCTTCCAACCTGCCGGTCGACAAGCCCTTTACCCTGGCTGGTCGTACCTACAATTCGCGCCTGCTGGTCGGCACCGGCAAGTACAAGGATCTCGAAGAGACCCGCGTCGCCATCGAGGCCTCGGGCGCCGAGATCGTCACTGTCGCCGTGCGCCGCACCAACATCGGCCAGAACCCGGGCGAGCCCAACCTGCTGGACGTGATTCCGCCGGATCGCTACACCATCCTGCCGAACACCGCCGGCTGCTACGACGCCGTCGAAGCCGTGCGCACCTGCCGCCTGGCCCGTGAGCTGCTGGATGGCCACAACCTGGTCAAGCTGGAAGTCCTGGCTGACCAGAAGACCCTCTTCCCCAACGTCGTGGAAACCCTCAAGGCCGCCGAAGTGCTGGTCAAGGACGGCTTCGACGTCATGGTGTACACCAGCGACGACCCGATCATCGCGCGCCAGCTGGCCGAGATCGGCTGCATCGCGGTGATGCCGCTGGCCGGCCTGATCGGCTCGGGCCTGGGCATCTGCAACCCGTACAACCTGCGCATCATCCTCGAAGAAGCGACCGTTCCGGTGCTGGTGGATGCCGGCGTGGGCACTGCCTCCGACGCCACCATCGCCATGGAGCTGGGCTGTGAGGCCGTGTTGATGAACACTGCCATCGCTCACGCGCAGAACCCGGTGATGATGGCCGAAGCCATGAAGCACGCCATCGTCGCTGGCCGCCTGGCCTACCTGGCTGGCCGCATGCCGCGCAAGCTGTATGCGAGCGCGTCGTCGCCGATGACGGGTCTGATCAACTAACGACCTGCTGCGCGTCGGCGGAACGTCGTTGAAAAGTGGTTCGGGATGCTCATTTACTGCGTGTAAACTCCGCTCCCGCCCCACTTTTCGCCTAGTTCCGCTCTAGCTCGCGAGATCGTTGGCAGGCATTTAATAGACACCGACACGCGGGCCGGTTTGCCATGGACAGTCGCAGCCGGCCCGCGTGTGCAATTACCCGCAAGGTCCGAGTCATGAGTGACATTCCCGAGAATCAGTCCGAGAACCAGCCCGACGCCGAAAACCGGCCGATGCGCGCCATCAAGAGCTTCGTGATGCGTGCCGGTCGTATGACTGAAGGCCAGCAGCGCGGCCTTGATCAGGGCTGGCCGAAGTTCGGCCTGGAACTGGCCGACGGCGCGCGGGACTTCGACCAGGTATTCGGGCGCCAGGCGCCGCGCACCTTCGAGATCGGCTTTGGCATGGGGCACGCGACCCTGGAGATGGCCGCGGCCGCGCCGGAGCAGGACTTCATTGGTGTGGAAGTGCACCGTCCGGGTGTTGGCGCCCTGCTCAACGGCATGCTGACCCAGGACCTGACCAACATCCGCGTCTACAGCTGCGATGCCATCGAGGTACTGCGCGACTGCGTGGCCGATGCCAGCCTCGACCGCCTGCTGCTGTTCTTCCCGGACCCGTGGCACAAGTCGCGCCACCACAAGCGTCGCATCGTACAGCCAGCCTGGGCCGAGCTGGTGCGGCAGAAGCTGAAGGTCGGTGGCGTGCTGCACATGGCCACCGACTGGGAGCAATACGCCGAGCACATGCTGGAAGTGATGAATGCCGCACCCGGCTACCGCAACCTTTCGGCCGATAATACCTACGTGCCGCGCCCGGACGAGCGCCCGGTCACCAAGTTCGAACGTCGCGGGGAGCGACTCGGCCATGGTGTCTGGGACCTGAAGTTTGAGCGCGTTGACTGAAGGTACGGAAAAGGCCTGCACAGCAGGCCTTTTTCACGCACGAACACCCTACAGACCGGGACCACCCGGCAGGCCCCAGGGCCACCCCTCACCTCCTGAATAAAAAGCGGCATCCGCCGCGGACGAAAATAAGAGTGATGGACAGGAGTCCGTCGCAAAGGAGTCTGCTGTGTTGAAGAAACTTGCTGTACTGCTGATGGCGGGGGCGTGGGCCCTGCCGGCGCAGGCGAAGGTCGATGCCGCCGAGGCCGCTCGACTGGGCCGCGACCTGACGCCGATGGGGGCGGAAATGGCTGGCAACGCCAGTGGCACCATCCCTGCGTGGACGGGCGGTATCACCGTCGTCCCGGCGGGCTACCAGCCTGGCATGCACCATCCCGATCCGTACGCCGCCGATGCCGTGCAGTACAAGATCGACAGCAAGAACCTGGCGCAGTACCAGGCGCTGCTCACGCCCGGCACCCAGGCATTGTTGCAGGAAAACCCGGACTACTACCTGCGCGTCTTCCCCAGCCGCCGCAGCGCCTCGCTGCCGCAGCGCATTTATGACGCTACTCGCTTCAACGCCGAGAACGCCGAGCTGATCGCTGATGGTAACGGCGTCCAGGGTGCCGCCGCCGGCGTGCCGTTCCCGATGCCCAAGACCGGTCTGGAAGCCATCTGGAACCACATCATGCGTTACCGTGGCGAGCAGATTCACATGGTGACCAACCAGGCCGCCGTGCTCGCCAGCGGCAGCTACAACCTGCTCAAGCTCGACCGCTACGTGTACTTCAACTACGGCCGCGAGGGCATGAGCCCGCAGGACCTGAACAACACGCTGTTCTACTACAAGTACAACATCGTCGCCCCGGCCAAGCTCGCCGGCTCTGCGCTGGTGGTGCAGGAGACCATCGACCAGGTGCTGTCGATCCGCAAGGCCTGGCGCTTCAACAGCGGCGAGCGCCGCGTGCGCCGCCTGCCGAGCCTGGCCTACGACACCCTGCAGCCAGACACCAACGGCCTGGCCACCGCCGATACCGTGGACGTCTACAACGGCGCGCCGGACCACTACGAGTGGCAACTGCTGGGCAAGCGCGAAATGCTCGTGCCGTACAACAGCTACGCGGTGCACCAGAAGGGCATTCCCTACGCCGACATCCTGCGCACCAAGACCCTCAACCCCGAACTGCTGCGCTACGAGCCGCACCGCGTCTGGGTGGTCGAGGCAACCCTGCGCAAGGGCATGGGCCATCCATTCGCCAAGCGCCGTTTCTACCTGGATGAAGACAGCTGGCAAATCCTCGCCTCGGACATCTACAACGCCGATGGCAAGCTGATCCGCGCCCAGGAAGTGCACCCGATCAACTACTACGACGTACCCATGGTGCTCAGCACCCTGGAAGCGCTGTACGACTTCGAGGGCAAGCGCTACTTCGTCGACGGCCTGGACAACAACGAGCCGATGTACGACTTCAAGGTCCCACTGGGGCCGCGCGACTTCACCCCGCAGGCGTTGCGCCGCGAGGGCAATTGAGTCCCCAGCAGAGGCCGCCGCGAGGCGGCCTTTGTCTATCCGCGCAAATCGACCTGTAGGAGCGAGCCCTCTCCCCGGGGTTGACCCGGTCCAGGCGCGCGTTACTCGATCAACTCGGCGCCCAGCACCGTGGTCTCCGGCATGCGCATCGGCGCCGGGCTGAGCTGCAGGTACTTGATGCTGGTGCGCGGGATGATCAGCAGGTCACCGTCCACCTCGATGCTGATGACCGGCGATTCCATCTGCTTGCGGATGCCGCGGGCCACTTCGGCGGGGTCGTCGCTCTGTTGCGGAAAGCGCAGCGCCAGGCGCTGGCCATCGGAGAAGTGCAGGTAAAGATGCTTGATCGGCTTCATGTGTCCTCCGGCGGTGGTGGCCAACCGCCGGAGGTCCGCAGGTCAGCTGCGGTCGGCGATCATGCCAATCACGAAGAACACTAGCAGCAGCACGGGCGCCAGGGTGTAGTTGTTGAAGTAGCCCAGGCCCTTGGCCAGCCACGGCGTCACGAAGACCATCGCCAGGCCGTAGCCCACGGCGCAGATCAGCACGAACAGCAAGGTGCGGAAGACGAAGTTCAGGCTGCCGATGCGCTGCTGCACCCAGGCGTTGATCGCCGGGCCGAACAGCACCAGCACGGTAGCCATGATCGCCAGGGCGATGTCGGACAAGTGGCCGCGGCACCAGCGGGAGACGTTGGCAATCAGGTCGAGCGCGAAGTCCATTGGGGCTCCTTGGGATTCAGAGTCGCCGGGGAGTGTACACGGCGAGCGACGCTGACGTCGCTCGGGCGGTTCTCAGGGCAGGAAGCGCTGCAGCAGGTCGTTGAGGAACAGCTGGCCGCGTTCGGTGGGGGCAAGCCGTTGCGGGTCGTCCAGCAGCAGGCCGTCCTTGCGCGCCTGTCGGCACGCTTCCTCGATGGCGGTCAGCGGCAGGCCGGTGCGCTCGGCGAAGGTGGTCGCGGGCACACCTTCGGTCAGGCGCAGAGCGTTCATCATGAACTCGAAGGGCAGGTCGCCGGGCTCCAGGTCGCGTTCGCCGGCCTGGAAGGGCTTCTCCGGATTCAGGTAGTCCTTTGGCAGGCGGGTCTTCCAGGTGCGCAGGATGCGCCCTTCCGGGGTGCTCAGCTTGGCGTGGGCGCCGGCGCCGATACCGAGGAAATCGCCGAAGGTCCAGTAGTTCAGGTTGTGCCGCGCGCGCTTGCCGTTCCGGGCATAGGCCGAGGTTTCATACTGGACGTAGCTCGCCTGGGCGAGCAGCGCCTGTCCGGCCTCCTGGATTTCCCACAGCTGGTCGTCCTCGGGCAGCTCCGGCGGCTGGCTCCAGAACACCGTGTTCGGTTCCATGGTCAGCTGGTACCAGGACAGGTGCGTCGGCTCCAGGTCGATGGCCTGCTGCAGGTCGGCAAGGGCGTCGGCGACGCTCTGTTCCGGCAGGCCGTGCATCAGGTCCAGGTTGAAGTTGTCGAAGCCGGCGCGGCGGGCCATCTCGGCCGCACGCACGGCTTCGTCGCCATCGTGGATGCGGCCCAGCGCCTTGAGCTTCTCGGCCTGGAAACTCTGGATGCCGATGGACAGCCGGTTGATCCCCAGCTTGCGGTAGTCGGCGAACTTGGCCTGCTCGAAGGTGCCGGGGTTGGCTTCCAGGGTGATCTCGATATCGCTTTCGAAACCGACTTGCCTTTCCAGCCCTTCGAGGATGCGGCCCAGCGCCTTGGCGGAGAACAGGCTGGGCGTGCCGCCGCCGAAGAAGATCGAGGTCAGCTTGCGGCCATGGACGTAGCCGCGATCAGCCGCGAGGTCCGCCAGCAGCGCCTCGACGTAGGCATCCTCGGGCAGCTCCGGGCCGGCAGCGTGGGAGTTGAAGTCGCAATAGGGGCATTTGCGCACGCACCAGGGGATGTGCACATACGCGGACAGCGGTGGCAGGCGAAAGCCGGAAACCACCGGCCCGGCGTCGAGCCCGTGGCTTCCTGCCTGGCTCATAGACCCAGCCGCTGCTTCAGCAGGGCCATCGCGCGGGCGCGGTGGCTGATCTGGTTCTTGCGTTCGGGCGGCAGTTCGGCGCTGGAGCACTCGGCTTCCGGCACCCAGAACAGGGGGTCGTAACCAAAGCCGTGTTCGCCGCGGGCTTCGCGCAGGATGCTGCCGTGCCAGAGGCCTTCGCAGAGAATCGGTAGCGGGTCATCGGCATGGCGGACGAGTGCCAGCACGCTGACGAACTGGGCGCCGCGCTGCTCGTCCTGCACGTCTTTCAGGGCGTCCAGCAGCTTGGCGTTGTTCGCCGCGTCACCCTTGCCGTCGGCGTAGCGCGCGGAATAGATGCCCGGTGCGCCGCCGAGGAAGTCCACTGCCAGGCCGGAGTCGTCGGCCAGTGCCGGCAGGCCGGAGATGCGCGCGGCGTTGCGGGCCTTGAGGATGGCGTTCTCGACGAAGGACAGGCCGGTCTCTTCCGGCTCCACGTCACTGAACTCGCCGATGGAGCGCACCTTCACATGGGCTCCGAGCATGGCCTGGAGTTCCTTGAGCTTGCCGGCGTTGTGACTGGCCAGCACCAGTTGTTCGAGCTTGATCATTCGTCTGGGAAGATTTCCTGCATGAAGTCGAAGCTTTGCGGGGCTTCGCTTCCGGACTGGACCTGGATGGAGAAGGTCAGGGTTTCGCGGCCTTCGATGGGGAACTGCGCCAGGTTGTAGACGGCGCCTTCCTCGACCACGCGCTTGAAGGTCAGGGGAATGGTCTGGCCCATCAGGTTCTTGGCGGAGCCGGCGACGGTGGCGTTGGCCGGTTTGCCGCTGGCATCCAGCGGCACGATGTTGACCACGCCCTGGGCCTTGCTCCGCACCACGCCTACCGCTTGCGCGACATTGGGCTGGAGGAAGCTGGAGTTGAACACGCTGTAGTGCACCTGCAGGTCACCCAGGCGCTTCACCTGTTCGGCGAAGGCGGGGACGGCGAGGACCAGGCAGGCGAAGAAGGTAAGCAGGCGGCGCATGATGTTTCTCCCGGGCTCTATCGGATAGCCGCGATCAGACGGCGATGCGGTGGTCTTGCACGCCAGCGCCGCTGATTCGGTAGATGCCGATCTCACCCAACAGATTAGGCCAGATTCGCGAGGCCCAGCCATGCTGGTGCTCGTGGTCCACCGCCAGGCGGTCCAGCACCTTCGCGTGCTGCTCGTGGCAGAGCGCCTCGAAGTCGCGGAAGGTGCAGAAGTGGATGTTCGGCGTGTTGTACCAAGTGTACGGAAGGAAGTCCGACACCGGCATGCGGCCATTGCGCGCGAGGTACCAGCGGCAGCGCCAGTGACCGAAGTTGGGGAAGGTGATGATGCAGGTCCTGCCCACGCGGAGCATTTCCGCCAGCACTTTGTCCGGGTAGCGCAGGGCCTGCAGCGACTGGGTCATCACCACCACGTCGAAGCTGTTGCTGGCAAAGTTGCCCAGCCCCTTGTCGAGGTCCTGTTCGATAACGTTGACGCCACGTTCGATGCACTTGGCGATCTTTTCGGGGTCGATCTCCAGGCCGTAGCCGCCCACCTGCTTGTGGTCGCGCAGCCAGGCGAGCAGCTCGCCGTCGCCGCAGCCCAGGTCGAGCACGCGGCTGCCGGCGGGGATCCAGTCTTGGATGATTTCCAGGTCGGCGCGCATGGGTGTCCTTTTATACGCTGATGCGGTGCATGTAACCGCTGAAGGCTTGCAGGTAGCGCGGAATCGGCATCAGGAAGGCGTCGTGGCCTTGCGGGGCGTCGATTTCCAGGTAGCTGACGTTCTTCTTCGCCGCCAGCAGCGCGTCGACGATCTCCCGCGAACGCGCCGGGGAGAAGCGCCAGTCGGTGGTGAAGGACATCAGGCAGAAGTCCGCTTTCACCCCGGCGAGGGTACGCGCCAGGTCGTCACCGTGGGCGGCGGCCGGGTCGAAGTAGTCCAGCGCCTTGGTCATCAGCAGATAGGTATTGGCGTCGAAGCGGGTGGAGAACTCCTCGCCCTGGTAGCGCAGGTAGCTTTCCACCTGGAACTCGACGCTGTGCAGGTCGTAGTTGAGCTTCTCCGACTTCATGTCGCGGCCGAACTTGGCGCCCATGGCGTCATCGGAGAGATAGGTGATGTGCCCGACCATCCGCGCCAGGCGCAGGCCGCGCTTGGGAATCACGTCGTGTTCCTGGAAGTGGCCGCCGAAGAACTCCGGGTCGGAGAGGATCGCCTGGCGCGCGACTTCGTTGAAGGCGATGTTCTGCGCCGACAGCTTGGGGGCGCTGGCGATGCACAGGCAATGGCGCACGCGCTCGGGGTAGCTGATGGTCCATTGCAGCGCCTGCATGCCGCCCAGGCTGCCACCGACGATGGCCGCCCAGCTCTGGATGCCGAGGCGATCGGCCAGGCGCGCCTGGCTGTTGACCCAGTCTTCCACGGTGACGACCGGGAAATCCGCGCCGTAGGTCTTGCCGGTGGCGGGGTTGAGGCTGGTCGGCCCGGTGGAGCCGTTGCAGCCACCCAGGTTGTTCAGCGCGACGACGAAGAACTTGCGGGTGTCGATGGGCTTGCCCGGACCGATGCAGCTGTCCCACCAGCCCGGCTTGCGCTCATCGACGCTGTGGTAGCCGGCGGCGTGGTGGTGGCCGGAGAGGGCGTGGCAGATCAGCACGGCATTGCTCGCCGTGGCGTTCAGTTCGCCGTAGGTCTCGATCACCAACTGGTATTCGGGCAGGGTCTTGCCGCAGGCCAGGGGCAGCGGTTCGTTGAACTGCAGCGTCTGGGGGGTGACCAGACCGACGGAATCTTCGGGGAAGACTGTTGGCATCGACCCAGCTCATGAATAAAAAAGGACGGCCAGTCTAAAGAGCGCCGCCCCCTGCGGCAAGCGCGCTCGGAAGGGGCGGGGCGGGCGTGGCGCGGGTTTCAGGCGCGCTGGGAGGTGGGCAGGGTGACGACCTTGGCCTGGCGCTGCAGCGGTGCCGGGCGGCGCAGCTGGCGGAGGATGTCGGTGGCTTCGGCGAGCTGCTGTTCCAGTTCCTCTGTATAGCGTCCCAGCAGCAGCGAGCGCTGGCGCGCCTGCTGGGTTTCCTGGGCCAGGGCCTTGAGGCGCAGCATGTGGGTTTCCAGCATCTGCTTGTGTTCCAGGCTGTACTGCATCAGCGGCATCAGGGCGTCGGCGGCCCACTGTTCGGCCTCTTCGCGCAGGCGCTGGTGCAGGCCGATGACTTCCTGGGCGACGGTGGCGAAGAAGCGCCGGGTCAGCAGGCGCTGCTCGGTGAGCAGGGTCTTGAGGTGCAGGCGGAAGCGGTCGGCCTTTTCCTGCAGCTTGGCGAGGTCGCGCAGGTAGCGCTGGACGCGGAACTGCGGGGCGTCCAGGGCGTTGAGCGGGTTTTCCTCGTTATGTCGCAGGTAGATGGCTGCCACCATGCGGTTGGCGGTCTCCGCTTCGTGGCCGAGGGCAACCAGGTCGCCCTCTACGGTGCGGAAGAACTGCAGGATGGCCTGGTGAATGCCGACGGTGGTCCAACTGCCGCGCAGTTTGTCATGGACCTTCTTCAGGTGCTGTTCCAGACGTTCGGCGCGCACCGCCTCGCGCAGCTGCTCGCCCTGGTGGCGCAGCAGGCGCTGGTTGGTCTTCAGGCTGAGCAAGCGCTTGTGGTGCAGGTTGTGGTCGTCCTTGGTTCGCGCGGTCAGTTCGAACAGCAGTTGGCCGCTGTCCTGCTGTTGATCGTTGAGCAGCGCCTGCTGCTCCTTCACCTTGTCCAGGCGCACGCGCAGGCTGTGCTGGCTGTTATTCACCAGCGCCAGCACCTGGCCGACCACGGCCGTCTCCAGCAGGCGCTCCTTCTGCGCGACGATGCGCTCGCAGAGCAGCTCTTCGAGGGATTCCATCTGGCTGCGCGCAAGCAATTCGCGGTCGCCGCGGACCTTGGCCAGCAACGCTTGCTTGGCCGACAGCGGCAGCACGTCCTCGCGGGCAATGCCCAGCTGGCGCGCGGTGGTGTCCTGGATATGGCGGATGGCGTTCTGCACGAAGGCTTCACCGGCCAGGTCGTCCCAGAGCACGTCGATCTTGTTCAGCACCGCATAAAGAGAGGTGTGGCCGTCTTCGCCGAGCTGGCGCACGTGATCCTGCCAGATCGCCATGTCGGAGGCGGTGACTCCGGTATCGGCAGCCAGCAGGAAGAGGATCGACTGCGCACTGGGCAGCATCGACAGAGTCAGTTCCGGCTCGCTGCCCAGGGCGTTCAGGCCGGGCGTGTCGAGGATGCGCAGGCCCTGGCGTAGCAGCGGGTGGTCGAAGTTGACCAGCGCGTGGCGCCAGGCAGGCACCAGCACGATGCCGGGCTTGTCGGTGGCTTCGAGCATGTCCGGGTGGAAGCCCAGCTGGATCGCCTGTTCCACCGGTAGTGGCTTGGTCTTGGCAACCTGGGCGAAGGCTTCGGCCATGTTTGCCGGGTCAGAGGTGTCCAGCGGGATGTTTACCCAGTGCCGCGGGATGCGCTTGAACTGCGCAACGCTGGCGTCGGCGGCGCGGGTCTCGATGGGCAGCAGGCGGATGTACGGCCGCTCCGAGCGCGGGTCGAAGAACAGCTCGGTGGGGCACATGGTGGTGCGCCCGGCCTGGGACGGCAGCATGCGGCGGCCGTAGCCGGAGAAGAACAGGCTGTTGATCAGCTCGGTCTTGCCGCGCGAATACTCGCCGACGAAGGCCAGGGTGATGTGGTCGACGCGCAGCAGGCGCAGGGTGCGTTCGAGGCGTTGCTCGATTTCCGGAGTATTCAGCCGGGCGCGTTCCAGCCAGCTGCGATAGCGGGTGATCTCACGGACCAACTCGCGCTTCCAGGTGACGTACGCATCGATCTGCTGACTGAGACGTTCCATGCTCATCCGGGCGTTCCTTGGGCTGGCGCGTCCTGCGCGGGGAATGGATGGCGTGGATTATGCGACGGAGTGTAGGAATAGCAATTGGCCTACAGCACATTCCTACACGTAAGGTCGGCCAAGGTTACCGAGCGGCTATCCCGAGCTCTGCCGGAATTTTCGTCGGACGGGGAATGCGCACGCGCTTCTGGCGATTGAGTTCGCCGCTTTCCAGCTTCACCGCGCTTTTCGGTACGCCGAAGGCCTTGCCGAGGAAGGCCAGCAGGTGGGCGTTGGCCTTGCCTTCGACCGGTGGCGCGGTGAGGCGGATTTTCAGGCGCTCACCGTGCAGCCCGGCGAACTCGTCGCGGCTCGCCTTGGGCTGCAGGTGGCAGTCGAGGATCAGGTCCTCGCCGTCCCAGTGGTAGAACGGCATGACCGCTTACATGAAGGGCGAAAGGATTTGTGGCATCCCGGTCATGGCGGCCAGGTTGCCGATCACCAGCATGTCGATCAGCTTCAGCGCGATGAAGGCGAAGATCGGCGAGATATCCAGCCCGCCCAGGTTCGGCAGCAGCTTGCGGAAGGGCGCCAGGAACGGCTCGCAGATCTGGTTCACCAGCTGGGCGCCGGGGTTGTAGCTGCCCGGGGCGACCCAGGAGAGGATCACGCTGATGATCAGGGCGAAGAAGAAGATCTTCAGGAACAGCGAGGTCACCGCGATGATCGACCACACCAGCAGTTGCAGAATGTAGCCGCCGACGCCGTAGCCCATCAGGGTCAAGGTGATGACCATCAGCAGCAGCTGGACCAGGATGGCCAGCACCAGCGAGGCGAAGTCGATGCCGCCGAAGCCGGGGATGACACGGCGCAGCGGGTTCAGCAGCGGCTTGGTGGCACGCACGATGAACTGGCTGAGCGGGTTGTAGAAGTCGGCGCGGACCAGTTGCAGGATGAAGCGCAGCAGCACGATCAGCAGGTACAGGCTGCCAAGTGTCTGGATCACATAGATGGCGGCTGTGGAAAGTCCGGTCATTGGGCGGTCCTTGGTAAGCGTTGGGCGCCGGCGCACAGGGCCGGGCGAATCGGGCGGTCGGTCAACGACGGCGCTGTAACGCCATACTGTAGGGAATTCATCGTCGCCGGTCGCGTGTAAGTGTGTTTCGTCACGTGCAAATTCAACCCCGGCAGGCCGTCAGCGTGGGGCCGGTGTGCCGGGGCCGCGACCAGGTTGCGCGGCAGGGCGAAGGCGAGGGGCAGTGCGACCTTCCCTGGTCGCCGGGCGGTGTGCGTCATCGCAATCAGCGGCCCAGTTGTTCGGCCAGCTCGGCGGAGCGGTGGTCGGCGGCGCCTACTGCTTTCTCCACAAGTGCCTCGAAGCCGTTGGCCTGGAAGGTGGTGATGGCCGCTTCGGTGGTGCCCTTGGGCGAGGTCACGCGGCGGCGCAGTTCGGCCGGGTCGACATCGCTGGTGGTGGCCATCTGCGCGGCGCCCAGGGCGGTCTGGCGGGCCAGTTGGCCGGCGACTTCGCGGGACAGGCCGAGCTTCTCGCCAGCGGCGGTCATGGCTTCCATCAGCAGGAAGAAGTAGGCCGGGCCGCTGCCGGAGACAGCGGTGACCGCGTCGATCTGGCGCTCCTCGTCCAGCCACAGGGCAATGCCCACGGCGCTCAGCAGTTGCTGCGCCTGTTCGCGCTGGGCGGCGCTGACGCTGGCATTGGGGAAAAGGCCGCTGGCGCCCAGGCCGACCAGTGCCGGGGTATTGGGCATGCAGCGGACGATGGCGCGCGGCTGGCCGTTCACCGCGCCGAGCCAGCGCTCCAGGCTGGCGCAGGGGATGCCGGCGGCGATGGAGACGATCAGCGCGTTTGCGCTCAGCGCCGGCGCCAGTGCCAGGCAGACGTCCTTCATGACCTGCGGCTTGACCGCCAGGACCACCACGTCGGCGCCGGCCACGGCGCTGGCGTTGTCGCCGACCACTTCGATGCCGTGCTCGGCGGCGATCTTCGCGCGCTGCTCGGCGCCCGGGTCGCTGGCGCGGATGTTGCCGGCCTGCACGCCCTTGGCGCGCAGGCCGCCGATGAGACTGGCGGCCATGTTGCCGGCGCCGATGAAGGCAATACGGGTGCTGCTCATGGAGTCTCTTCCTTTATTCATTCAGTGCGTCAGTGCGAGGCGCCGTAGTCGCGGGCGCCGAACAGGGCGGTACCGATCCGCACCCAGGTGGCGCCTTCGCCGATGGCGGCTTCGAGGTCGTGGCTCATGCCCATGGACAGGGTGTCCAGGCCGAGGTTCAGGGCTTGCATCAGCTCGCGCAGCCGGGCGAACGCGGCGTGCTGCGCGGCAACGTCCTCGGTGGGTTCGGGGATTGCCATCAGGCCACGCAGTTTCAGGTGGGGCAGTTGCGCAACGGCCTGGGCGAGGGCGGGCAGTTCGGCAGGGGAGCAGCCGGACTTGCTGTCCTCGCCGCTGACGTTCACCTGCAGCAGCACGTTCAGCGGCGGCAGGTGCGCCGGGCGCTGCTCGGAGAGGCGCTGGGCGACCTTCAGGCGGTCCACCGAGTGCACCCAGTCGAAGTGCTCGGCGATGGGCCGGGTCTTGTTCGACTGGATGGGGCCGATGAAATGCCAGGTCAGTGGCAGGTCGGCCAGCTCGGCCTGCTTGAGCAGCGCTTCCTGCAGGTAGTTCTCGCCAAAATCGGCCAGGCCGCAGGAGAACGCCTCGCGGATATCGGCGGCGGGTTTGGTCTTGCTCACGGCAAGCAACTGCACCGAGTCAGGCGTGCGATTTTTCGCTTGTTCCGCCTCACGGATTCGTACGCGAACCTTTGCAATATTCTCTGCTATCGTGGACATTACCGTCGCTTTTCCGCCCGGCTGCTGCGTGTTCTGCGGCATTCTACCTGCTTGCTCTTGATTGGGGAGTCCCATGGATATTACCGAGCTGCTCGCCTTCAGCGCCAAGCAGGGCGCTTCGGACCTGCACCTCTCGGCCGGCCTGCCGCCGATGATCCGCGTCGACGGCGATGTTCGCCGCATCAACCTGCCGCCGCTCGAGCACAAGCAGGTTCACGCGCTGATCTACGACATCATGAACGACAAGCAGCGCAAGGATTACGAAGAGTTCCTGGAGACCGACTTCTCCTTCGAAGTGCCGGGCGTAGCCCGCTTCCGGGTCAACGCCTTCAACCAGAACCGTGGCGCCGGCGCCGTGTTCCGGACCATTCCCTCCAAGGTCCTGACCATGGAAGACCTGGGGATGGGCGAGGTATTCAAGCGCGTCTCCGACGTGCCGCGCGGCCTGGTGCTGGTCACCGGGCCGACCGGTTCGGGCAAGTCCACCTCGCTGGCAGCGATGCTCGACTACCTGAACAACACCAAGTACAGCCACATCCTCACCGTCGAAGACCCGATCGAATTCGTTCACGAATCGAAGAAGTGCCTGGTCAACCAGCGCGAGGTGCACCGCGATACCCTCGGCTTCAACGAGGCCCTGCGCTCGGCCCTGCGTGAAGACCCGGACATCATCCTGGTGGGTGAGATGCGTGACCTGGAGACTATCCGCCTGGCCCTGACCGCTGCGGAAACCGGCCACCTGGTATTCGGCACCTTGCACACCACCTCCGCGGCCAAGACCATCGACCGTATCGTCGACGTGTTCCCCGCCGAGGAAAAATCCATGGTCCGCTCCATGCTCTCCGAATCCCTGCAGGCAGTGATATCCCAGACCCTGCTGAAGAAGATCGGCGGCGGTCGGGTCGCGGCCCACGAGATCATGATCGGCACCCCGGCGATCCGTAACCTGATCCGCGAGGACAAGGTCGCGCAGATGTACTCCGCGATCCAGACTGGCGGGGCGATCGGCATGCAGACCCTCGACATGTGCCTCAAGGGCCTGGTCGCCAAGGGCCTGGTCACCCGCGACGCGGCGAAAGAAAAAGCCAAGATCCCGGAAAACTTCTAACCCCACCGGGCCCTTGCGGCCCGGCGCACGGAGCGCGCCACACGCACCCGCTTCGTGATCCGACAGCCCTGTCGTAGTCAGCGTGAACTCGGCGAGAAAGATCATGGAATTCGAGAAGCTGTTGCGCCTGATGGTGGAAAAGGGAGCCTCCGACCTGTTCATCACGGCGGGCGTGCCGCCTTCGATGAAGGTCAACGGCAAGGTGCTACCGGTCACCAAGACCGCGCTGTCGCCGGAGCAGACCCGCGAAACCGTGCTCTCGGTGATGAACGAGCAGCAGCGCCGCGACTTCGCCGAGAATCACGAGTGCAACTTCGCCATCAGCGCCCGTGGCGTCGGCCGTTTTCGTGTCAGTGCCTTCTACCAGCGCAACCTGGTGGGCATGGTGCTGCGCCGCATCGAGACCAACATCCCGACCATCGATGACCTGAAACTGCCGGAAATCCTCAAGAAACTGGCGATGACCAAGCGCGGCCTGGTGATCTTCGTCGGTGCCACCGGTACCGGTAAGTCCACCTCGCTGGCGGCGATGATCGGCTACCGCAACAAGAACTCCACCGGCCACATCATCTCCATCGAAGACCCCATCGAGTACATCCACCAGCACCAGGGCTGCATCGTCACCCAGCGCGAGGTGGGCCTGGATACCGATACCTTCGAAGTCGCGCTGAAGAACACCCTGCGCCAGGCGCCGGACGTGATCATGATCGGCGAGGTGCGTTCGCGCGAGACCATGGACCACGCCGTGGCGTTCGCCGAAACCGGCCACCTGTGCCTGGCGACCCTGCACGCCAACAACGCCAACCAGGCGCTGGAGCGGATCATCCACTTCTTCCCGGCCGACCGTCATGGTCAGGTGTGGATGGACCTCTCGCTGAACCTCAAGGCCATCGTCGCCCAGCAACTGGTGCCGACCCCGGACGGCAAGGGCCGCCGTGCGGTGATCGAAGTGCTGCTGAACACCCCGCTGGCCGCCGACCTGATCCGCAAGGGCGAGGTCCACGAGCTCAAGCCGCTGATGAAGCGCTCCACCGAGCAGGGCATGCAGACCTTCGACCAGGCGCTGTACCAGCTCTACACCCAGGGCGAGATCACCTACGAAGACGCGCTGGCCTACGCCGACTCGGCGAACGACCTGCGCCTGATGATCAAGCTCGGCTCGGAAACCGATGCCGACCACCTGTCCACCATGACCCAGGGGCTGACCCTGGAAATGAGCGAAGACGATCCCAATCGCCGTTTCCGCTGACCTGAAGAGCCCGCCTAGTGCGGGCTTTTCGTTTATTCTGGCTGCCACGCAACGCAACGGGAGAAAGGCATGTCCGCCAACCCTGACACCCACAGCAAAGTCATCGGCTACCTGCTGTGGATCTTCGGCTTCACCGGCTCGCACCGCTTCTACTACGGCCGTCCGATCACCGGCACCATCTGGTTCTTCACCCTCGGCCTGTTCTTCATCGGCTGGATCATCGACCTGTTCCTCATCCCCTCCATGGATGATGCGGCGGACCAGCGCTACCGTGCTGGCGGTATCGACTACAACGTCGCCTGGATCCTGCTGACCTTCCTCGGCGTGTTCGGCGTGCATCGCATGTACATGGGCAAGTGGATCACCGGGATCATCTACCTGTTCACTGGCGGGCTGTTCCTGGTCGGCGTGCTGTATGACTTCTGGACGCTGAACAGTCAGATTTCCGAGCGCAACGGGCCGCAGCGGATCTGATCCTTCTTTTGTAGGAGCGAGCTTGCTCGCGAACCGCTTCAAGATCAGCGCTGCAGGGCAGCACGTTCGCGAGCAAGCTCGCTCCTACGAAAAACAACTCCGCCGTCTTTCGTCGCGCCGCCTGGCGCGAGCTGTGCCTCCCGCCTAAGGTCAGGAGGACAGTAGCAGGCGCCGCCGGGCGATCCCCGTGGCGCCCAGAAGGAGTGGCTGCCATGAGCAACGAATCCCGCCCCGCCGTACTCGACCTGATCGGCAATACCCCCATGGTCCGCGTCACACGCTTCGATACCGGACCTTGCACCCTGTTCCTCAAGCTCGAATCACAGAACCCCGGCGGCTCCATCAAGGACCGCATCGGCGTCGCCATGATCGAGGCTGCCGAGCGCGACGGCCGGCTCAAGCCCGGCGGCGTCATCGTCGAAGCCACTGCCGGCAACACCGGCCTCGGCCTGGCGTTGGTGGGCCGCGCCAAGGGCTACCGGGTGGTGCTGGTGGTGCCGGACAAGATGTCCACCGAGAAGGTCCTGCACCTGCGCGCCATGGGCGCCGAAGTGCATATCACCCGCTCCGACGTCGGCAAGGGGCACCCCGAGTACTACCAGGACGTCGCCGCGCGGCTGGCAAAAGACCTGCCGAACGCCTTCTTCGCCGACCAGTTCAACAACCCCGCCAACCCGCTGGCCCACGAGACCGGCACCGGTCCGGAAATCTGGGCGCAGACCGGCCATGACCTCGATGCCGTGGTGGTCGGCGTCGGTTCCGCCGGTACGCTCACCGGCCTGACCCGGTTCTTCCAGAAGGTCCAGCCGGACCTGGAAATGGTTCTGGCCGACCCGGTGGGTTCGATCATGGCCGAGTACTCCCGCTCGGGCGCCATCGGCACGCCCGGTTCCTGGGCGGTGGAGGGTATCGGCGAGGACTTCGTGCCGTCGATCGCCGACCTCTCCAGCGTGCGCCACGCCTATTCCATCAGCGACGAGGAAAGCTTCAGCACTGCCCGCGAACTGCTGCGCAATGAAGGCATTGCCGCCGGTTCGTCCACCGGCACGCTGCTGGCCGCTGCGCTGCGTTTCTGCCGTGAGCAGACCGAGCCCAAGCGTGTGGTCAGCCTGGTCTGCGACACCGGCACGCGCTATCTGTCGAAGATCTACAACGATCAGTGGATGACCGACCAGGGTCTGCTGCAGCGCAAGCGCTACGGCGACCTGCGCGACATCATCGCGCGGCGTTTCGAGGAAGGCCGCGTGGTCAGCGTCGGTCCCGGCGATACGCTGCTTACGGCCTTCCAGCGCATGCGTCTGGCGGACATCTCCCAGCTCCCCGTGCTCGACGGTCAGCGACTGGTCGGCGTCATCGACGAGTCCGACATCCTGCTGGGCGTACATGACGACCCGACGCATTTCCGCAGCGACGTCGCCGGCGCCATGAGCACTGCCCCGGAAACCCTGGCGCCCGGCGCCAGCCTCAAGGAACTCGAAGCCGTGCTCGCGCGCGGGCTGGTGGCGATCATCGCCGACACCTCGGGCTTCCACGGCCTGATCACACGATTCGACTTGCTCAACCATCTACGGAGGACCCTCGCATGAGCCAGCACGACGACCGCCTCGGTTTCGCCACCCGCGTGATCCACGCCGGGCAGGAGCCGGACCCGTCCACCGGGGCGATCATGCCGCCGATCTACGCCAACTCCACCTACCGCCAGGAAAGCCCCGGCGTGCACAAGGGCCTGGACTACGGACGCTCGCACAACCCCACGCGCTGGGCGCTGGAGCGCTGCGTCGCGGACCTGGAAGGCGGCAGCAAGGCGTTTGCGTTCGCCTCGGGGCTGGCGGCCATTTCGGCAGTGCTGGAGCTGCTCGACGCCGGCTCGCACATCGTCTCCGGCAACGACCTCTACGGCGGCACCTTCCGCCTGTTCGAACGGGTGCGTCGGCGCAGCGCCGGGCATGATTTCCACTTCGCCGACCTGGCCCAACCCGGCGCCCTGGAAGCGGTGCTGACCGACAAGACGCGCATGGTCTGGGTGGAAACCCCGAGCAATCCGCTGCTGCGCTTGACCGACCTGGGCGCCATCGCCCGCACCTGCCGCGAGCGCGGCATCCTCTGCGTGGCCGACAACACCTTCGCCAGCCCCTACGTGCAGCGTCCGCTGGACCTGGGCTTCGACATCGTCGTGCACTCCACCACCAAGTACCTCAATGGTCACTCCGACGTGATCGGCGGCATTGCCATTGTCGGCGACAACCCCGACCTCGCCGAGCGCCTGGGCTTCCTGCAGAACTCGGTGGGCGCCATCGCCGGGCCGTTCGACGCTTTCCTCACCCTGCGCGGCGTGAAGACCCTGGCCCTGCGCATGGAGCGACACTGCGCCAATGCCCTCGACTTGGCGAAATGGCTGGAACAGCAGCCGCAGGTAAAACGCGTCTATTACCCTGGCTTGCCATCGCACCCGCAGCACGAACTGGCGCGCCGGCAGATGAAGGGCTTCGGCGGGATGATCTCGCTGGACCTGGACACCGATCTCGCCGGGTCGCGGCGCTTCCTGGAGAACGTCCAGCTGTTCGCCCTGGCGGAGAGCCTGGGCGGCGTGGAAAGCCTGATCGAGCACCCGGCGATCATGACCCACGCCAGCATCCCGCCGGAGAACCGCGCGGCGCTGGGGATCGGTGATTCGCTGATCCGGCTGTCGGTCGGTGTCGAAGACGTGGAAGACCTGCGCGCCGATCTGGCGAAGGCCTTGGCGATGATCTGACGCCCTGCGCCGAACCGCTTTTGGTAGGAGCGAGCTTGCTCGCGAACCGCCCAGCCTCAGTGCCCGGAATGTTCGCGAGCAAGCTCGCTCCTACAAGGGGCGAAACCGCGCACGCCTGCGCGATGCGTCGCTACGCGAGCGCTCACGAAAAAGCCCGCCAATCGGCGGGCTTTTTCATGGAGCGATGAGGCGTTACACCGCGTGGACGATATGCCCGTCCACCAGGGTGCAGCGCACCACGCCCGGCAGGCAGTGGCCGAGGAACGGGCAGTTCTGCCCGCGGGAGTGCCAGGTTTCGCCCGCCAGGGTCTGGCCGTCGGCTTCGAACAGCACCACGTCGGCTGCCGCGCCGATTGCCAGCTTGCCGGCCGGCAGGCGCAGGGCGGCGGCGGGGCCGCTGGAGAGGCGCGCGAGCAGGGTGGGCAGGTCGAGCAGGCCGTCCTGCACCAGGGTCATGGCCAGTGGCAGCAGCAATTCGACGCTGCTGATGCCCGGATCGGTGGCGGCGAACGGCGCGTTCTTCGCGTCCTGCTCATGGGGCTGGTGATGGCTGGCGATGGCCTGGATCACGCCGCTCTTCACCGCTTCGCGCAGGGCGTCGCGGTCCTTGCGCGAGCGCAGCGGCGGTTGCACGTGGTACAGGCTGGAGAAGTCCGCCAGCGCCTCGTCGGTGAGGATCAGCTGGTACAGCGCCACGTCGGCGGTGACCGGCAGGCCACGCGCCTGGGCCTGGGCGATCATCTCGACGCCGCGGGCGCTGGTCAGCTGGCTGAAGTGCGCACGCACGCCGGACTGTTCCACCAGCAGCAGGTTGCGCGCCAGGGCTACGGTCTCTGCGGTCTCCGGGATGCCGGCCAGACCGCGGAAGCTGGCGGTCGGGCCTTCGTGTGCGATGCCGCCTTCGGCCAGGTCGTTGTCCTGAGAGGTGAAGATCACGGTCAGGTCGAAGGTCGCCGCGTATTCCAGCGAGCGCAGCAGCACGCGGTTGCTCGCCATCGGCGCCAGGCCATTGGTGAAGGCCACGCAGCCGGCGTCGCGCAGGGCGACCAGCTCGGACAGCTGCTCACCGGCCAGACCCCTGGTCAGCGCGCCGATGGGGAAGACCTTGGCGTTGCCGGCCTCGCGGGCGCGGTCGAGGATCAGCTCGGCGACCGCCGAGGTGTCCAGCACCGGCTTGGTCTGCGGCGGGAAGCACAGGCTGGTGACGCCGCCGGCAGCGGCGGCGCGGGTTTCGCTTTCGATATTGCCCTTGCGGCTGTAACCCGGCTCGCGCAGGGCAACGCTCAGGTCGACCAGGCCGGGCGCGGCGATCAGGCCGGCGGCATCGATTTCCTGGGCGGCGTGGAAGCCTTCGGGAGCGTCGCCGATGGCGACGATGCGGCCGGCTTCGATATGCAGGTCGCAGACCTTGTCCAGGCCGCTGGCCGGGTCGATCAGGTGGGCGCCACGAATACTGACGGTCATTGCGCGTCCTCCTGTTCCAGCTGGCGTTGGGCGTTCTGGCCGCTCATGGCCATGGACAGCACGGCCATGCGGATGGCGATGCCGTAGGTGACCTGGTTGAGGATCACCGACTGTTCACCGTCGGCCACGGCGGAGTCGATTTCCACGCCGCGGTTGATCGGGCCGGGGTGCATGACGATGGCATCGGGCTTGGCCAGCTGCAGGCGTTTCTGGGTCAGGCCGTAGAGCTTGAAGAACTCGCCCTCGCTGGGCAGCAGGCCACCGGCCATGCGCTCGCGCTGCAGGCGCAACATGATCACCACGTCGACGTCCTTCAGGCCTTCGTCGGCGTTGGTGAAGACCTTCACCCCGTACTGCTCTTCCAGGCCCACCGGCAGCAGGGTGCGCGGGGCGATGACGCGGATGTCCGGGCAGCCCAGGGTTTTCAGCGCCAGCATGTCGGAGCGCGCCACCCGCGAGTGCAGGATGTCGCCGACGATGGCCACCGAGAGGTTCTCGAAGTTGCCCTTGTGACGGCGGATGGTGAGCATGTCGAGCATGCCCTGGGTCGGGTGGCCGTGGCGGCCGTCGCCGCCGTTGATCACGGCGACGTTGGGGCTGACGTGCTCGGCGATGAAGTGCGCGGCGCCCGAGTCGCTGTGGCGCACGACGAACATGTCGGCGGCCATGGCTTCGAGGTTGCGCAGGGTGTCGGTGAGCGTCTCGCCCTTGCTGGTCGAGGAGGTCGACACGTTCAGCGAGATGACGTCAGCGGACAGTCGCTGGGCGGCCAGTTCGAAGGTGGTGCGGGTGCGCGTGGAGTTCTCGAAGAACACGTTGCACACGGTCTTGCCGCGCAGCAGCGGGACTTTCTTCACCGCACGGGCGCCGACTTCGAGGAAGGAGTCGGCGGTATCGAGGATTTCAGTCAGCAGTTCGCGGGACAACCCGTCGAGCGAGAGGAAGTGGCGCAGCTGGCCCAGATCGTTGAGCTGCAGCGGGCGCTTGGCGTCGGTCGGCATGTGGCAGGCCCTGAATGTAGGTGGTGGATGTCCGGGCGCGCGGGGTTACAGCGCGGGGCTGAGAAGCGTGCGCTCGAGGACAAGTGGTGCGGGACCGCGCAATTTTACCCGCTCGTTGGGTGCCAATGACAGCGTTTCGCCGACGACATCCGGACGAATCGGCAGTTCGCGCTTGTTCAGGTCCACCAGGCTGACCAGGGTCACGCTGGCCGGGCGGCCGTAGTCGAACAGCTCGTTGAGCGCGGCGCGTATGGTGCGTCCGCTCATCAGCACGTCGTCCACCAGGACCAGGTGCTGGCCATCGATCTCGAACGGCAGTTCCGACGGACGGACCTGCGGGTGCAGGCCGCTACGGGTGAAGTCGTCGCGGTAGAAGGAGACGTCGAGGATGCCGAGGATCTCGTCGCTGCCCAGTTGCTTGAGCAATTCCTGGGCGACCCAGATGCCGCCGGTGTGGATGCCGACGAAGCGCGGCGAGTCGATCCCGCGCTGCGCCAGGTAGTTGCGCAGGTCGGTGGCCATGCGGGGGATGAGTTCGGCGGGGCTGGGCAGGGTCATGACATCTCCGGTTCGGTTGGCGAGGCCACCCGGCGCGGGCGGCCATCGGGGCGGACCGTTCCGGGAGGAGTGGTCCGGCAAGCTTAGCGGCTTTGGCTCCCCTGGCGCTGTCACAGGTCAAGGGGGCATTTTTTCAGATCAGGCCGCAGGTCAGGCAGGGGCGTTCTCGGCCAGCCAGCCCTCCAGCAGCAGGGCGGCGGCCAGGGCGTCCACCGGGCGTTCGCGGTAGCCGCCCGTCTGGCCCTGGGCCAGGCGCTCGCCCTTGGCGGCATAGGTGGTCAGGCGTTCGTCGTGAGTGTGCACTGGCAGGTTGTAGCGGCCGTGCAGGCGGCGGGCGAACTTCTCGGCGCGTTCGCTCATGTCGCTGGGGGTGCCGTCCATGTTCAGCGGCAGGCCGACGACGATGGCGTCGGGTTGCCATTCCTTGATCAGCGCTTCCACACGGTTCCAGTCCGGCACGCCGTTCTGTGCCTTGAGCACGCAGAGTTCGCGGGCCTGGCCGGTGATGGCCTGGCCGACGGCGACGCCGATCTGCTTGGTGCCGTAGTCGAAGCCCAGGAGCAGGCGCAGGGGTTTGCTGTTGCTCATTCAGGCGTGCCCGGCCTGGGCGGTGAGCAGGCTGAGGTTGACCCCCAGGCGCTCGGCGGCTGCCGAGAGGCGCTGCTCGGCCGGTACCTCGAAGAGCACCGCCAGGTCGGCGGGGCAGGTCAGCCAGGCGTTGTCGGCCAGTTCGGCTTCCAGTTGACCTGCTTCCCAACCCGCGTAGCCGAGGGTGATCAGGTGCTGCGCCGGACCGCTGCCGTCGGAGATGGCGAACAGCACGTCCTGGGAGGTGGACAGCGACAGTTCGCCCAATTCCAGGGTGGCCTGGTAGCTGCGGCCGGCGGGGTGCAGGACAAAGCCGCGGTCAGTCTGTACCGGCCCACCGGTATAGATGGTCACGCCCTGGCAGCGCACCGGCGGTAGTTCGTCCGGGCGCAGCTGCTCGAGCACGTCGGCGAGGCTCAGGCCGCTGGGGCGGTTGATGATGAGACCCATGGCGCCCTGCTCGTTGTGTTCCACGAGGTAGGTGACAGTCTGGGCAAAGTTGGAGTCCGCCATGTGCGGCATGGCGATCAGGAAGTGGTGCTTGAGGTAGCTGGCGGCTGTGCTTTTCATGCCGGCTAGTTTCAGGCCTGGGGGCCAAAGGGACAAGACTTGAAAGCGCCAGCAGACATTACCGGCGCCCAGGCTCAGTTGCTGGACAGGCGGTCGCCGCGCTCGAAGCGCCAGGTGCGGATGATTTCCAGGCGGTCGATGTCGTTCAGGTCGCCCGAGAAGGGCGCGAAGGGCGCGGCCAGACGCACGATACGCTGGGCGGCCTGGTCCAGCGTGGGCTGGCCGGAGGATTCAAGCACCTGCACTTCATACAGGGAGCCGTCGCGGTTGATTGACACCAGCAGGCGCAGGCTGCCGTAGATGCGCTGGCGGCGGGCTTCGTCCGGGTAGTTGAGGTTGCCGATGCGCTCGATCTTCTTGCGCCATTCCTCTTTGTACCAGGCGCCTTTGTCGCGCATGGTCGAGGCGGCGCTCAGGCGATGGATGCGCGGGCGCTTGGCGTAGGCCTGCTGTTCGCGGGCGAGGTCGGCTTCGAGGCTGGAGATTTCCGCCGAGAGCTGGCTGGAGTCGAACTGCGGCGCGGGCTTGGCAACGGTCTCGGCCTTGGGCGTCTGCTGCTTGGTCTGCACCTTGTCCGGGCGCGGAGTGCGGGTGGCGACGGCGGCCTTGGGCGCTTCCGGGCTCTTGGCCTGGCGCGGGGTGGCCGGCGGGGCGACTTTCTTGACTTCGGTGTCCTGGAAGGGCGCCTGCTCGGTGGTCTTGGGGACTGCCTTGTGTTCCAGGGTGCCGCTGCCCTGCTGGTTCATCTGGGCAAGGTAATCGGCTTTCTCCGGCGCCTTGTCGCTCTTGAAGCTGGCCAGGGTGATTTCCAGCGTCTTGCTCAACTGGCTGGGGCTGGGCATGGTGAAGCCCACCCCCAGCAGCACGGCCACGTGCAGGATGGCCGCAACGAACAGGGTGAAACCCAGACGGTCCGCCGGACGTACGCCGGAGGACACGGGGAAGTCTTGGTGGGTTGCAGCGTTCATTGCGGGTCGCATGGGCCAGGGTGGGGCCGAAGTCTGCCGACGAGGCTTATAAAAGTCTATGACGCACTGCGCGCCTTGAGCTTTTCGTCGATGACTGCCATCAGTCTCTCACCGATGCGCGTGTCGTAGGCCGCATCGATCTCGCGGATGCAGGTCGGGCTGGTGACGTTGATCTCGGTGAGGTTCTCGCCGATCACGTCCAGGCCGACGAACAGCAGGCCGCGCTTGCGCAGTTCCGGACCGACTTGCGCGGCAATCCAGCGGTCGCGCTCGGTCAGCGGCTGGGCCACGCCACGGCCACCGGCAGCCAGGTTGCCACGGGTTTCGCCCTGGGCAGGAATGCGCGCCAGGCAGTATTCCACCGGCTCGCCGTCGATCATCAGGATGCGTTTGTCGCCGTCCTTGATGGCCGGCAGGTAGCGCTGCGCCATGACCTGCTCCTGGCCGTGACGGGTCAGGGTCTCGAGGATCACCGAGAGGTTCGGGTCGCCTTCGCGGTGGCGGAAGATCATCGATCCGCCCATGCCATCCAGGGGTTTGAGAATGATGTCACGATGCTGTGATGCAAACTCGCGCAGAATGTCGGACCGACGGCTCACCACCGTTGGCGGCGCACACTGAGGGAACAGCGTGGCGAAGTACTTCTCGTTGCAGTCACGCAGGCTCTGCGGCTTGTTGACCACAAGCGTGCCTGCGGTTTCAGCCTGTTCCAGCAGGTAGGTGGAGTAGACGAACTCGTTGTCGAAGGGCGGGTCCTTGCGCATCAGGATCACGTCCAGGTCCGACAGCGGCTGGTCGACTTCCTCTTCGAGCTCGAACCAGTGGGCCGGATCGTAGAACACCTTGAGCGGACGCATGCGACCGCGGGCGACGTTCTCCTTCTGGTAAAGGTCCTGCTGCTCCATATAGAAAAGCTGCCAGCCACGGGCCTGGGCAGCCAGCAGCATGGCCAGGGAGCTGTCCTTCTTGAAACTGATCTGCGCGATGGGGTCCATCACGATCCCGAGGCGTACGCTCATGGGATGTCCTCCTGGGGGGATTCGTCGGCTTGGGGCTGCGACTCTGGGCCGCGCCGCAAAGGCTGAAAATGGACGCTCAGGGTGGCGCTGGATGTGCGCTCGGTCAAGGAAAAAGCCTGCGCGTTCGGGGTCTTATGGCCTGAATTTGCTGGGCGTGGTAAAGATTCTGACGATTGTGGTAAAAGGTTCCCACGATTGGGTCGCAGCCCGACGGTGGCAGGGCGCTAGCGCACTGATATAAAAAGCGGAAAAAACGACTCACCGAGATGGTAAGGGCGAACATGGAACAGCATTCCGACGGTTTGAAAGTAATGGTGATCGACGATTCCAAGACGATTCGTCGCACGGCTGAAACCCTGCTGAAGAAAGTCGGCTGCGATGTCATCACAGCCATCGACGGCTTCGACGCGCTGGCCAAGATCGCCGATACCCATCCGAGCATCATCTTCGTCGACATCATGATGCCGCGCCTGGATGGCTATCAGACCTGCGCCCTGATCAAGAACAATAGTGCCTTCAAATCCACGCCGGTGATCATGCTGTCCTCCAAGGACGGTCTGTTCGACAAGGCCAAGGGTCGCATCGTCGGTTCCGATCAGTACCTCACCAAGCCCTTCAGCAAGGAAGAACTGCTCGGCGCGATCAAGACCCATGTGCCCGACTTCACCCCGGTGGAGCACGCTTCCTGAAGTCCGGCGCAAGCGCCGGTGACGCCTATTCCGTATGGGGACCACAATGGCTCGAATTCTGATTGTTGATGACTCGCCGACCGAGATGTACAAGCTGACCGCGATGCTGGAAAAGCACTCGCACCAGGTACTCAAGGCCGAAAACGGCGCCGATGGCGTGGCCCTGGCTCGCCAGGAGAAGCCGGACGTCGTCCTGATGGACATCGTCATGCCCGGCCTGAACGGCTTCCAGGCGACCCGTCAGCTGTCCAAGGACCCGGAAACCAGCGCGATTCCGGTGATCATCGTCACCACCAAGGATCAGGAGACCGACAAGGTCTGGGGCAAGCGCCAGGGCGCTCGCGATTACCTGACCAAGCCGGTGGACGAAGAGACACTGCTCAAGACCATCAATTCGGTGCTGGCCGGCTGATACAGCCGTACCTGCACGACCAGAACATAATTATTAGAGAAGGCCAGGGCCGGCATGGCGGAAGTCCAGAGTCCTTTCGAGGTTCTCGTCCAGATCGATCAGCGCTGTCGGCAGCTGGCCGCGGGTCTGCCCGCCCAGCGCGAGGTGGTGCAGAGCTGGAACGGCATCGGCTTTCGTATGGCTGGGCGCCTGTTCGTGGCGCCCATGGGGGAGGTCGGCGAGGTTCTTCACGAGCCGCGCTACACACTGCTGCCCGGAGTCCGTGACTGGGTGAAGGGGGTCGCCAACGTGCGCGGCCGCCTGCTGCCGATCATGGACCTGTGCGGTTTCCTCGGCGCCGAGCTTTCGCCTCTGCGCAAGCAACGGCGCGTGCTCGTCGTGGAACACCAGGAAGTCTTCGCCGGCCTCATCGTCGATGAGGTATTCGGCATGCAGCACTTCCCGGTGGACACCTTCTCCGAGCAGCTGCCGCCGCTGGAAGCGGTCCTGCAACCCTTTATCCATGGCGTCTTCCACCGGGAGCAACCCTGGCTCGTGTTCAGCCCGCATGCGCTGGCTCAGCACCCGGGGTTCCTGGATGTCGCCAGCTAGAGTTTGACCGGTTGGGCCGGCATTGCCGGCCCTTGTTGTGACATGGAATTCGTAATCGTGGTGGGTCCAGGCGGGGGCCGAATATGAAAAATATAAAGGCAGGCAGTCTTTTTTCGGGTGCGCGCAGCAGCTCGCTGATCCTCGGACTCTTCGTGGTCCTGATCGTGGCGTTTGTGCTGTTGTTCGCCAACTTCGCTTACCTGAACAAGCAGGCGGACCACGACAAGCAGTACATCGGCCACGCCGGCGAACTGCGCGTGCTGTCCCAGCGTATCGCCAAGAACGCCACGGAAGCCGCGGCGGGCAAGGCGGAGGCGTTCAAGCTGCTCAAAGAAGCGCGCAACGACTTCGAAAAGCGCTGGAACATCCTGACCAAGGGTGACGAGAGCACCGGCCTGCCGCCGAGCCCGGATTCGGTACAACCGCAGATGGCGGAAGTACAGAAGGACTGGGACACCCTGCGCAAGAACGCCGACTCCATCCTCTCCAGCGAACAGACCGTACTGTCCCTGCACCAGGTGGCCGCGACCCTCGCCGAGACCATCCCGCAGCTGCAGGTGGAGTACGAAGAGGTCGTCGACATCCTGCTGGAAAACGGCGCCCCGGCCGACCAGGTTGCGGTAGCCCAGCGCCAGTCGCTGCTCGCCGAACGTATCCTCGGCTCGGTGAACAAGGTGCTCGCCGGTGACGAGAACTCCGTGCAGGCCGCCGACAGCTTCGGTCGTGACGCCAGCCTCTTCGGTCGCGTACTCAAGGGCATGAAGGAAGGCAATGCGGCGATGAGCATCTCCAAGGTGACCAACGCCGAAGCGGTGGACCGCCTCAACGAGATTGCCGAGCTCTTCGAATTCGTTTCCGGCTCGGTGGACGAGATCCTCGAGACCTCCCCGGAACTGTTCCAGGTTCGTGAAGCCGCCAACACCATCTTCGGCGGTTCGCAGACCCTGCTGGACAAAGCGTCCAACCTCGCCAACGGCTTCGAGAACCTGGCCGAAGGCCGCGTGTTCAACCAGGTCGCCAGCGCCGCACTGGGTATCATCGCCCTGGGCGCGATCATCCTTATCGGTCTGGTGATGGTGCGTGAAGCCAAGCGCAGCCTGGCCGAGACCAACGAGAAGAACGAACGTAACCAGGCGGCGATTCTGCGACTGCTCGACGAAATCGCCGACCTTGCCGACGGTGACCTGACGGTAGCCGCGACCGTGACCGAGGACTTCACCGGTGCGATCGCGGACTCCATCAACTACTCCATCGACCAGCTCCGCGAGCTGGTGGAAACCATCAACCTGACAGCCGTGCAGGTGGCCGCCGCCGCCCAGGAAACCCAGGCCACCGCTATGCACCTGGCCGAGGCTTCCGAGCACCAGGCCCAGGAAATCGCCGGCGCCTCCGCCGCGATCAACGAAATGGCCGTGTCCATTGACCAGGTATCGGCGAACGCCTCCGAGTCCTCGGCGGTAGCGGAACGTTCCGTAGCCATCGCCAACAAGGGCAACGAAGTGGTGCACAACACCATCACCGGCATGGACAACATCCGTGAGCAGATCCAGGACACCTCGAAGCGGATCAAACGCCTCGGTGAATCGTCCCAGGAGATCGGTGACATCGTAAGCCTCATTAACGACATTGCCGACCAGACCAACATCCTCGCACTGAACGCCGCGATCCAGGCGTCCATGGCGGGCGACGCTGGCCGCGGCTTCGCCGTGGTAGCGGACGAAGTACAGCGCCTGGCGGAACGTTCCTCCGCTGCGACCAAGCAGATCGAGGCGCTGGTGAAGACCATTCAGACCGACACCAACGAAGCGGTGATCTCGATGGAACAGACCACCTCCGAGGTGGTGCGCGGTGCCCGCCTGGCGCAGGACGCCGGTGTGTCCCTGGAAGAGATCGAGAAGGTATCCAAGACCCTGGCAGCGTTGATCCAGAACATCTCCAACGCCGCCCGTCAGCAGGCCTCCTCCGCCGGCCACATTTCCAACACCATGAACGTGATCCAGGAGATCACCTCGCAGACTTCCGCCGGTACCACCGCTACTGCACGCAGCATTGGTAACCTGGCCAAGATGGCCGGCGAGATGCGTCACTCCGTATCCGGCTTCAAACTGCCGGACACCGCCGAACAGGCCTGAGCAGAGGAGGTGCGCTGCTCTTCACCGGGTAGCGCATGACAGTCTTGAGCGAGGGGCGCGACATGCAGGCAAGTGGCGTCTGGTCGTTGCAGCCGTTGGCCGACATGTCGGCCGCGGACTTCCGCGACTGGCAGGCACTGTTGGAAGACCGGACCGGTGTCGTCGTCAACGAACAACGCCGCGCCTTCCTGCAGACCAGCCTGGGCGCGCGGATGCGCGAACTGGGCATCGCCGACTACGGCACCTACTACCGACAGGTCACCGATGGCCCGCGCGGCGCCGTCGAGTGGTCGAACCTGCTGGACCGCCTCACCGTTCAGGAAACCCGTTTCTTTCGTCACAAGGCATCGTTCGATGTGCTGGAGAGCTACCTGCGCCAGCGCCTCGCCGAGGTCGGCCCGAGCCGTCCGCTGGCCTTGTGGAGTGTCGGCTGTTCCAGCGGCGAGGAGCCTTACTCCCTCGCCATGGTGGCCGCCAAGGTACTGGAAGATGCAGGTCTTGCGCCGCTGTACGGCGTGACCGGCACCGACATCAGCCTCAATGCCCTGAACCGGGCGCGCGAGGCGAGCTATGCGGCACGCAAGCTTGCGGATATCGACCCGGAACTGGCCACGCGCTACTTCAGCGCGCAGGATGACGGTCGATACCGTGTGATACCCGATCTCGCCGGGCGCGTCTGTTGCGCTCGGCTGAATGTGCTGGAACTGGCCAAGGCGCCAATGTCCGGCATGGACGTGATTTTTTGCCAGAACCTGCTGATCTATTTCCGCCGCTGGCGGCGGCGGGAAATCCTCAATCGCCTGGCCGAGCGCCTGGCGCCTGGGGGACTGCTGGTGATCGGAGTGGGTGAGGTCGCCGATTGGCACCACCCGCTGCTCGAACCGGTCGCCGATGAGCGCGTTCTGGCCTTTACCCGGAAGGGATGACACAGACACATGAGTGGAGTGGCTATGGGTGATCGGCACGATTATGTCGCCCTGGAATGGGTAAAAGGCGAGATTGCCGAAACGCTCAAGCAGGCGCGGCAAGCCCTCGAATCCTACGTCGAGAATCCCCAGGACCCGACGCGGATGGGCTTTTGCCTGGCCTATATCCACCAGGTGCGCGGCACTCTGCAGATGGTGGAGTTCTACGGCGCGGCCCTGCTCGCCGAAGAAATGGAGTACCTGACCCAGGCACTGATCGACGGCAAGACTTCCAGCCAGAGCGAAGCGCTGGAAGTACTGATGCAGGCCATCCTGCAGCTGCCGGCGTATCTCGAGCGCATCCAGAGCGCCCGCCGCGACCTGCCGATGGTCGTGCTGCCGCTGCTCAACGACCTGCGCACCGCTCGCGGCGAGAAGCTGCTGTCGGAAACCAGCCTGTTCTCCCCCGACCTGTCCCAGTCCTCACCGGTCCTGCCGGTGGATGCCCTGGCGCGCCTGCGCACCGCCGAACTGCCGGCGCTGCTGCGCAAGCTGCGGCAGATGCTGCAGGTTGCCCTGGTCGGCGTCATCCGCAACCAGGACCTGCCGACCAACCTGGGCTACCTGGCGCGCGTCTTCGCCCGCCTCGAATCCCTGTGCAAGGACGCCCCGCTGGGTCGCCTGTGGGTGATCGCCTCGGCGATGATCGAAGGCCTGGCCAACGGCAGCATCGCCAATGGCACCTCGGTACGTAACCTGCTGCGCCAGGTCGACCGCGAGTTCAAGCGCCTGGTCGACCAGGGCGCCGACGCCATGAACCAGCCGGCGCCGGACGAACTGATCAAGAACCTGCTGTTCTATGTGGCCAAGGCCTCCGACCAGTCGCCGCGCGTGCGTGCGGTGAAGGACGAGTACCGCCTCGACGACGCCCTGCCGGGCGCCGCGCTGGTGGACGAAGAGCGCGCCCGCCTTGCCGGCCCGGACCGTGACGCCATGCGCTCGGTCGTCGGTGCGCTGTGCGAGGAACTGGTGCGGGTCAAGGACAGCCTCGACCTTTTCGTGCGCAGCGACCGCAGCGGCGTGAGCGAGCTGGGCAGCCTGCTGGCACCGCTCAAGCAGATCGCCGACACTCTCGCCGTGCTGGGCTTTGGCCAGCCGCGCAAGGTCATCCTCGACCAGATCGACGTGGTCAGCGCGCTCGCCCATGGCCAGCGCCAGCCCAACGACGCCACCCTGATGGACGTCGCTGGCGCGCTGCTGTATGTCGAGGCGACTCTGGCCGGCATGGTCGGTCCGAGCGAAGAGCCGGGCAGCGAAGAGAATGTTCTGCCGACCACGGATGTCGAGCAGATCCACCAGGTGGTGATCAAGGAAGCGCGCAACGGCCTGGAACTGGCCAAGGACGCGATCATCGAGTTCATCGCCTCGCAGTGGAACCACGAGCACCTGGCCCGCGTGCCAGAGCTGCTGACGCAGGTGCGCGGCGGACTGGCGATGATCTCCCAGGAACGTGCGGCGAAACTGCTGGAAAACTGCAACCGCTACATCCAGGAACAACTGCTGGTGCGCCAGGCCGTGCCGGACTGGCACAGCCTGGACACCCTGGCCGACGCCATCACCAGCGTCGAGTATTACCTCGAGCGCCTGTCCGAAGACCACAACACCCAGGGCGACATGATCCTCGATGTGGCCGAGGAGAGCCTGGACAGCCTGGGCTACTCGCTCAAGCCGCGTCCGTCGATTCTCGATGCCGAGCCGGAAGCTCACGCACCGGCACCGCTGCCTGCACCTTTGGATAATCCGCTGGACGAGATCGACGTGCTCGCCGCACAGCCGCTGGCCGAGCCGAGCGAGGCGGTGCCGGTGGAAGACGTACCGGAACTGGTCGCGCCGGTGGAAATCGCCGACAGCTTCGAGCCGATGAGCTTCGAAGCGGCTCCGTTCGAAGAGCCTGCTCAGCTTGCCCCGACAGAGGCGTTGGCCGAAAGCGCGGAGAGCTTCACCTTCGAACCCCTGGAGCCGATTGTCGAACCCGCGGCCACGACAGAGCCCGAGCTGCTGGCGGACATCGACCTGTCCGCCGAGCCCGCCGCCGAGCTGGAAGGTCAGCCCGCTGGCGAAGCCGAGTCGAGCTTCACCTTCGAACCCCTGGAACTGGACACCGACCTGCACGCCGCCGAGCCCGTCGCAGAATCGCACGCCTGGACCCAGGACGAGGTCGAACCCTTGGCCGCCGCGCCGCTCTCGGCCGAATTGCCAGAGCCGACCGCCACCCTGGAGCCGGAAAGCCTCAGCTGGGATATCGAGCTGGAGCCGGCTGCACCGATTTCAGACACCACCCTGGCCGACGAAGGCTGGTCGCTGGACGACAGCCACAAGGCCGACAGCATCGCGTTCAGCTTCGAAACGCTGGAAGAGGCTCCCGCGCAACCGCTGGCCGATGAACTGAGCTGGAGCCTGGACGACGCCGCTCCGCTCGCCGAGACGCCGCGTTTCGACGAAACGGCCCGGCTTGAGCCCGCCGCTGCCGAGCAGACCTGGGAATCCCTGGATCTGTCCGCCACCCCGGGCGAAGCCCCGGCTAGCCCGGAACTGCTCGAAGACTTCGCCAGCCTGCCGTCGCTGGAGGCCACACCGGCCCCGGTGGACGAACTGACCTGGGACATGGAGTCGCTCACTCCGGCCGGCGAGAAGCCTGCCGAGGAAGACTGGTTCAGCATCGACCTGAGCCAGCCGGCTGCCGAATCGCCGGCACCTTCCCTGCAACTGGACGAAAGCTTCGCCAGCCTGGAAACACTGGAACCTGCGCCCCTGGAATCCCTGGACGACCTGAGCTTCGATGCCCAGCCGGCCAGCGATGCGCCGTCCACAGCCGAAGCCTCGCTGGTCAGCGATGACAACTGGACGCTGGGCGAATTGAGCGAACCGACCGCGCTGGACGCCGGCGTCGACCTCAGTCTCGACGCGCCGCTGGAGCTGGAGGCGCTGGAACCGCTGGTCGAGCCGCAGACGCCCGCTGTCCAGGCCGAGGCCTGGAGCGACGAGAACATCGCCGACCTGGACCTGCCGGAAGTCGAGCTGCCCAGCCCGCCGGTAGAGCCCGAGCCGGTTGCCGAGGCGCCGGCCAAGCCGCTGTCCCTGGCCGAAGTCATGGCCGCTCCGGTATCGGCGATCAACCCGCCGGCCCAGGACGTGCCGCCCAGCCTGCTGCCACCGCCCGCCGACGAAGAACCGATCGACGAAGAGCTGCGCGAAGTCTTCATCGAAGAAGCCGGCGAAGTGCTGGAAACCATCGGCGAGCACTTGCCGACCTGGCTGGCCAACACCGACGACCGCGACTCGCTGACCGAAATCCGCCGCGCCTTCCACACCCTCAAGGGCAGTGGCCGGATGGTCCGCGCGCTGGTGATCGGCGAGCTGGCCTGGTCCATCGAAAACCTGCTCAACCGCGTGCTCGACCGCAGCATTGCCGCCTCGCCTGCCGTGCTGCAGGTGGTTCAGGACGTGGTTGCGCTGATGCCCGAACTGGTCGAGGAGTACGCCGCCAGCGCCCAGCGCCAGCGCGACGACGTCGACCGCCTGGCCGCTACCGCACACGCTCTGGCCAAAGGTCAGCCGGTGCCGCCGCCCGGTGGCGGCCTGCCGGAGTCGGCACCGCAGGTCGAGGACATCACTCCCGAACTGGCGGATGTCGAGGAAATCGCTGCGCAGGCTGCCAACGAAGGCCTCGACGAGAGCCTTGACCCGCAGTTGCTGGAGATCTTCCGCAACGAAGCCGAAGCCCACCTGGAAACCCTGGTCGGCTTCCTCGCCGACTGCGCGCAGCAGCTGCCGCAGCCGGTGACCGACGACCTGCAGCGCGCCCTGCACACGCTCAAGGGCAGCGCGCACATGGCCGGCATCCTGCCGATCGCCGAAATCGCCACGCCGCTGGAGCGGCTGGTGAAGGAATTCAAGACCAACCTGCTGCAGGTCGACCTGCGCGAAGCCGAGCTGCTGCACGCCGCCGAAGGCCTGTTCCGCGTCGGTCTCGACCAGCTCGTCGAAGGCCGCCCGTTGGCGCCCATCGAGGGTAGCCCGGAGCTGCTGGCGCGCATCGCGCAGATACACCAGGAGCGCCTGGAAGCCGCCGAAGCCAAGCGTCGCGGTGAAAGCGGCGAGGGCAGCGGCAACGACCCGCACCTGATCGGCATGTTCCTCGCCGAGGGCATGGACATCCTGCTCGACGCCGAGGACCTGCTGCGCCGCTGGCGCGAGCACCCGCAGGAGCGCCAGGAGCTGGGCGCCCTCTACGACGAACTGGAAACCCTCAGCCGTGGCGCGCAGATGGCCGAGCTGCCGCAGATGGCGGAACTCGCGGACGCGCTGCTGGCGGTCTATGGCGCCGTGCGCCAGGGCCACCTGGAAACCGGCGATGCCTTCTTCTCCGCTGCCGAGGCTGCCCACGAGGCGCTGATCGGCATGATGGACCAGGTGGCTGCGGCCCTGCAGGTCAGCGCCCGCCCGGAACAGGTCGAAGCGCTGCATCGTTTGCTTGATGCGCCGGTAGCCGTTGCTGCGGATGAAGCGCAGGACGCGGAAATCGAGTTCGTCGACCTGGAAAGCCTGACTGCCGACGACTTCCCGGCCGAAGACGAGGAGTTCCTCCTCGACAGTCGCCCGGTGGACGATGACAACCTGCCCGACGGCCTCAGCTGGTCGCCGCGCAATGACAGCGACGGTGCTCCCCGCGGCGCCGCCGACGATGACGACGATGACGTCATCACCGCCGAAACCCCGCACGCCCACTCCGCCCCGCAACAGCCGCCGCGAGCGCTGGACGAGGAGATGGTGGCGATCTTCCTCGAAGAGGCAGTCGACATCCTCGACAACGCCGGCCAGGCGCTGGACCAGTGGCTGGCCTCGCCCGAAGGCCTCGCCGCGCTCTCGACCCTGCAACGCGACCTGCATACCCTCAAGGGCGGCGCGCGCATGGCGGAAATCCGCGAAATCGGCGACCTGTCCCATGAACTCGAATCGCTCTACGAAGGCCTGCTGGACCATCGTTTCCAGCACAGCCGGCCGCTGGGCGACTTGCTGCGCACCTGCCATGACCGCCTGGCGACCCAGCTCGACCAGTTGCAGGCCGGCCAGGTACTGACCGACCCGGCGGACCTGGTGCAGACCATTCGCACCTTCCGCCAGAACCCCGCTGCCGGTCTGAACGTCCCGCAAGCCCTGGCCGCGCAGCCGCAACAGGATGCCGTGGCGGAGCAGGACGAGGCTATCGAGCTGCCATCGATCGTCGAGGATGACATCGAGCTGGAGCTGCCCTCCGAGGCGGCACCGCAGGGCGAAATCGCGCAAGAGATCCAACTGGCCGAACCTGAGGCTGTCGATTTCGCCAGCGTCGATCTTGAAGGTATCGACGTTGAAGCCGTCGACCTGGGAGGCATTGACCTCGACGGCGTCGACCATGCAGCCAGCGATACCGCAAGCCTGGAAGATGTAGCGGCCGAGCCGGACTCCGCGCCCGAAGAAATCGACCTGCAGGCTTTCCTCGAAGAGGCCGAAGCGGAGATCGCCGAACTGCCGCAGGTTGAGCCGGAAGCTGTCGAATCGGCCGCTTCCGCCGCCGCGCCTGCCCCTGAAGCAACGGGCGTGCAGGACAGCGAGTACGAACTGGACGAAGACCGCGACCAGGAACTGGTGGAAATCTTCCTCGAAGAAGGTTTCGACATCCTCGAAAGCTCCTCCGGCGCTCTGCACCGCTGGATGGAAAACCCTGATAACAGCGTCGAGCTGGAAGCGCTGCAACGCGACCTGCACACCCTCAAGGGCGGTGCGCGGATGGCCGAGATTCGCCCCATCGGCGACCTGGCTCACGAACTGGAATTCCTCTACGAAGGCCTCTGCGGCGGGCGCCTGCGCGCCAGCCCGACGCTCTTCGAATTGCTGCAGCGTTGCCACGACCGTCTCGCGGAGATGCTCGAAGCCGTCCAACAGCATCGCCGGGTGCCGGGAGGTGAATCGCTGATCGATGCGATCCACCGATTTCGTGCCAACCCCGAAGAACAGCTGAGCATCCCCAGCAGCGTCAGCCTGCACGCGATCAGCTCCTCCCATGCCGCGTCCGAGGGCCCGGAAGCCGACATCCTGGATATCTTCCTGGAAGAGGCCGACGACCTGCTCGAAGGCATGGAGCAGGCCCTGGGCCGCTGGGACGCCGAGCGCGAGAACGGCGCACTGGACGAACTGCTGCGCATCCTCCACACCCTCAAGGGCGGTGCGCGCCTGGCCGGCCAGTCCAGCCTCGGCGACCTGGCCCACGACCTGGAGCAGCACCTGGGCGAAGCCCAGCAGCAGGGCGCACCCTGGCCGGAAAGCCTGCTGATGGACGTGCAGTCCGGCTTCGAAGGCCTGCAGGCCGAGGTCGACCAGCTGCGCCTGCACCTGGGCGAAGTCGAGAGTGCAGAAAGCCAGCAGGAAGACGTTGCCGATGAGTTGATTACCGAACAGCCGGCCCCGGTGAACCTGCCGGCGTTGCCGGAAGCCATCATGGCCGCCGCCGTGCCGCAGCGCATCGATGCCCCGGTGGTTCTGCCCTTCGTCCGCCGTGCCCAGGAGGCCGCCCAGGAGGCCGCCGCACGCCGCGCGCCGCAGGAACTGGTGAAGGTGCCCGCGCAACTGCTCGAAGGCCTGGTCAACCTTGCCGGTGAGACCTCGATCTTCCGGGGTCGCGTCGAGCAGCAGGTGAGCGACGTTGGTTCGACCCTGGGCGAGATGGACGCCACCATCGAGCGGGTGCGCGACCAGCTGCGCCGCCTGGATACCGAAACCCAGGCGCAGATTCTCTCGCGCCACCAGGCCGACGCCGAACGTGCCGGCTACGAAGACTTCGACCCGCTGGAAATGGACCGCTACTCGCAGCTGCAGCAGCTCTCCCGCGCGCTGTTCGAGTCCGCTTCCGACTTGTTCGACCTCAAGGAAACCCTCGCCGCCAAGAACCGCGACGCCGAGACCCTGCTGCTGCAACAGGCGCGGGTCAACACCGAGCTGCAGGAAGGCCTGATGCGTACCCGCATGGTGCCCTTCGATCGCCTGGTACCGCGCCTGCGCCGGATCGTCCGCCAGGTGGCGAGTGAGCTGGGCAAGCAGGTCGAGTTCGTGGTCAGCAACGCCGAAGGCGAGATGGACCGCACCGTGCTCGAACGCATCGTCGCGCCGCTGGAGCACATGCTGCGCAACGCGGTCGACCACGGCATCGAGTCCGGCGAAGCGCGCCGCATCGCCGGCAAGCCGGAACAGGGCACCATCCGCCTGACGCTGGGCCGCGAGGGTGGCGACATCCTCCTGACCCTGGCCGACGATGGCGCCGGCATCCGCCTGGAAGCCGTTCGCCGCAAGGCTATCGAACGTGGCCTGATGACCGACGACAGCGAGCTGAACGACCACGAGGTGCTGCAGTTCATCCTCGAGGCCGGCTTCAGCACCGCCGAGAAGGTCACGCAGATTTCCGGCCGTGGCGTGGGCATGGACGTAGTGAACTCCGAGGTGAAACAGCTCGGCGGTTCCATGAGCATCCACTCCAGCGTCGGCGAAGGCACGAAGTTCGATATCCGCCTGCCGTTCACCGTGTCGGTGAACCGCGCGCTGATGGTGCTCTCCGGCGAGGACCTGTACGCCCTGCCGCTGAACACCATCGAAGGTATCGTGCGGGTCTCCCCGTACGAGCTGGAAGCCCTCTACGACCAGGCGGCCGCCGACGAGACCGGCGCCGCGCCGAGCTTTGAGTACGCCGGCCAGAGCTATGAACTGAAGTACCTGGGCGACCTGCTCAACAACGGCCAGCATCCCAAGCTGGTCGGCCAGTCGCTGCCGTTGCCGGTGATTCTGGTGCGCTCGGCGGACCACGCCGTGGCAGTGCAGGTGGACGCCCTGGCCGGCTCGCGTGAGATCGTGGTGAAGAGCCTCGGCGCGCAGTTCGCCGGCGTCAGCGGCATCTCCGGCGCGACCATTCTCGGTGACGGTCGCGTGGTGGTGATTCTCGACCTGCTGGCGACCATCCGCGTGCTCCACGCCCAGCTCATCCAGCACGCGCCGCGCCGGCAGCTGGCGGGCCCGAGCGTGGCGGAAATCGAGCACCAGCGCCCGACCCTGGTCATGGTGGTGGACGACTCGGTCACCGTGCGCAAGGTCACCAGCCGTCTGCTGGAGCGCAACGGCATGAACGTGCTCACCGCCAAGGACGGGGTGGACGCCATCGCCCAGCTGCAGGAGCACAAGCCCGACATCATGCTGCTGGACATCGAGATGCCGCGCATGGACGGCTTCGAAGTGGCCACCCTGGTGCGCCACGATGAACAGCTGAAGGACCTGCCGATCATCATGATCACCTCCCGTACCGGCGAGAAGCACCGCGACCGTGCCCTGGCCATCGGCGTCAACCAGTACCTGGGCAAGCCGTACCAGGAATCGGAGCTGCTGGAGAACATCCACAAGCTGGTGAAGGCCTATGTCTGAGCAGAGCACGCCACGGATCGCGGTGATCGCCGACACCTCGCTGCAGCGCCACGTGCTGGCCCAGGCCCTGGCGGGCCATGGCTACCAGGTGGTGCTCAACGCTGATCCGGCGCGCCTTGAGAGCGACCAGTTGGACGCTTGCGAGACCGACCTGTGGCTGGTCGACCTGGCGCAGCAGGAAGACTCACCGCTGGTGGACAACCTGCTGGAGCAGTCGCGGGTGCCCGTGCTGTTCGGCGAAGGCCACGCGCCGGAGCGGCATTCCGAACATTATCCGCGTTGGGAGCGACGGCTGGTGTCCAAGCTGCGCAAGCTGGTGGGCGACCCCAGCGCCGGCGTCGGCCGCAGCCTGGCTGCGCTGCTCGACGAAGCCCAGCGCCCGAGCCGCGTGGCGCTGCCCGATGACCTCGCGGCATCCCCGCTCAAAGCCGGTGAACCGGCGGCACAGGTCTGGCTGCTGGCCGCCTCGCTGGGTGGCCCTGCCGCGGTGAAGACCTTCCTCGATGCGTTGCCCGGTGGGCTGCCGGTAGGCTTCCTGTATGCCCAGCACATCGATCCTTCCTTCGAGGCGAACCTGCCGCAAGCGGTCGGTCGCCACAGCCAGTGGCACGTCAACACCGTGCGCGACGGCGATCCGGTGCGTTGCGGCGAAGTCGTGGTCGTGCCGATCGCTCGCGAGCTGGGTTTCGACGCCTCGGCGCGCATGCGCGTGGAGGATCGCAGCTGGCCGGAACCCTACAGCCCGTCCATCGACCAGATGATGCTCAACCTCGCCCAGCAGTACGGCGATCGTTGCGGTGTGATCGTATTCAGCGGCATGTGCAGTGACGGCAGTGCCGCGGCGGCCTATGTGCGTCGCCAGGGCGCGCCGATCTGGACCCAGCGCGCCGACAGCTGCGCCTGCTCCAGCATGCCCGACAGCCTCCGCGAAGGCGGTTACAGCACCCTCTCCGGCGACCCGCGCGAACTCGCGGCGGCGCTGGTCAATCACCTTGCCGAACAATGCGTCGGCGTAGTCACCCAGTGAGATAAGGCCCGATGAGTGATCTTCCCGTCGCCAATGCCGCCGTTGCCAATGGGGCTGTGGCCAACGCCGCCCCCAGCAGCCTGACCGGCCTGCTGGTGCCGCTGGCCGACCGCAACCTGCTGTTGCCCAACGTGGCGGTAGCCGAGCTGATCACCTACCGTGCCCCGCACCCGGTGGAGGGCCTGCCGTCCTGGTACCTGGGCCAGGTGGCCTGGCGCGACCTGCGCCTGCCGCTGCTGTCCTTCGAGGCGGCCTCCGATGGCCAGGCCGAAGTCAGCCCCGGTGCGCGGGTGATCGTGGTCAACGCCCTGGGCGGACGCCCCAACGTGAAGTTCTTCGCGCTCCTGGTGCAGGGCATCCCGCGTTCGCTGAAGGTCGGCTCCGATCTCAAGCGCCTGGACGTGCCGCTGGCGCCGTTGGAGCTGGATGCGGTGGACCTGGGTGATGCCCACGCGCGCATCCCCGACCTGGCCGCGCTGGAGCAGAAGCTGGCCGACTCCGGCCTGATCTGAGCCAGCCATGAGCGGTGGCCTGCGCCTTGCCCAACTGGGGGATCTACCCGGTTTCGAGGTCGCCGGCGCCACCCTCGGTGGCCACAGTTTCGAACGCCACAGCCACGACGAATTCGTCATCAGCGCCAACCTGCGCGGCGAGGAAAGCGTCTGGCTGGACGGCCGCACCTTCGACGCCGGCCCCGGCGCGATCACCGCCTACAATCCGGGGCAGATCCAGGGCGGCGGCGTCGCCGAAGGCCAGCCCTGGCAATTCGTCAGCCTCTACGTCGCTCCTGAGCAACTCGCCGCGATGCTTGGCCTGCAGCGCCTGGAGTTCGAACGTCCCACCGAGCGCCTGCCTGCTCTGACCGCTGCCATGGCCGACGCCGTCGAGCGTGTGCTGGGCGATGACGCCTTTGTTCGCCAGCGCGGCGAGGAGCGTCTGACGTTGCTGCTGGCCGAAATCGCCCGCGTCATGGGGGTACGCCTGCCGCAGGACGCTGCGGCGAGCGGTGGACGGATCGCCGACCTGCAGGGCTGGCTGGCGGCCGACCTGGCGCGGCAACCCAGCCTCGACGAGATGGCGGCCTACCTCGACCTGTCGCGCTTCCACCTGCTGCGCAGCTTCCAGAAGCAGGTCGGCCTGAGCCCCCGGCAATGGGCCATGCAACTGCGCACCCGCCGCGCCCAGGCGCTGCTGCGCGCCGGCCTGCCGGCCACCGAGGTGGCGCACGAACTCGGCTTCGCCGACCAGAGCCACCTGAACCGGCACTTCCGCGCGGCCTACGGTGTGTCGCCGGGGATTTTCCAGCGCGCCCTGCGCTGAGCAATCCGGTTCAAGTGCGATCGCCGCTGTCCAGGCAGAATCGCGCCATCGTCATCCTGTTCGAGAGCTGATCCATGACTCTGTTCTTCGCCGCGCTGCTGTTCGGCATCGTCTTCTGCCTGTCCCCCGGCGCGGTCCTCGCCGAAACCCTGCGCCGTGGTCTGAAAGGCGGTTTCCGCCCAGCGCTGCTGGTGCAGTTCGGTTCGCTGATCGGCGATGCGGTGTGGGCACTGATCGGCCTGACCGGACTGGCGCTGTTGTTCGGCCACGAAACCTTGCGCCTGCCGCTGACCCTGGCCAGCGCGGCCTACCTGGCCTGGCTGGGCGTGCAGAGCCTGCTGGATGCACGGCGGGTCGGCGTGGCGGAGGAGGGCGACAGCGGCGAGCACAACGCGGGTGCCTTCGCTTCCGGGGCCATGCTGTCGTTGTCCAACCCGAAGAACATCGTCTACTGGGGCGCACTGGGCGGCGCCATGGCCGGGTTGGTGAACGGCGTTCCGTCGCTGGCGGATTCGCTGGTGTTCTTCGCCGGGTTCATGACCGCCTCGGTGCTCTGCTGTTTCCTCTGCGCGGCACTGGTGGACTGGTTGCGGCGCAATGCTTCGCCGCGCTGGCACCGGGTGAGCCACGCGTTGTGCGGGTTGGTGTTGCTGGTGTTGGCGGGGTTGGCGTTGCGGGGGATCTGAATCGCCGGGGCTCAGTGCCGGGGCTGTTCGCGAGCAAGCTCGCTCCTACCCAAAGCGCACCGTGCCAGCCGGCTGCCTGTAGGAGCGAGCTTGCTCGCGAACCCGCCCAACGCAGATGCGTTTAGAAATCGCCCCAAAGCTGCTGCGCCACGCTCAGTGCCACCACCGGTGCGGTCTCGGTCCGCAGCACCCGCGGTCCCAGCCGCGCGGCCTGGAAGCCAGCCCCCTTGGCCTGCTCGACTTCCGCATCGCTCAAGCCGCCTTCCGGGCCGATCAGGAAGGCCAGGCTTCGCGGCTTGTCATGGCTGGTCAGCGGCTCCGCTACCGGGTGCAGCACCAGCTTGAGCTGCGCCTCGCAGCTCTCCAGCCACTCGGCCAGGGTGACCGGTGCGTTGAGCACCGGCAGCACCGAGCGGCCGCACTGTTCGCAGGCGCTTATCGCCACTTGGCGCCAGTGGGCCATGCGCTTGTCGGCGCGTTCGTCCTTCAGGCGCACTTCGCAGCGTTCGCTGACGATCGGGGTGATCTCGCTGGCGCCCAGTTCGGTGGCCTTCTGGATCGCCCAGTCCATGCGCTCGCCACGGGACAGCCCCTGGCCCAGGTGCACGCGCAGCGGCGATTCGGCCTGGCCGTCGAAAGCTTCGCGCAGCTCGACTCGGACGTTCTTCTTGCCCACCTCGATCAATTCACCCAGGAATTCCTGGCCGGAGCCATCGAACAGTTGCACGGCATCGCCGGCCGTGTGTCGCAGCACGCGGCCGATGTAGTGGGCCTGGGCTTCGGGCAGCTCGTGCTGGCCGAGGGAGAGCGGGGCATCGATGAAGAAGCGGGAGAGGCGCATGGCAATGTCGAACTGATGGGGGAAAGCGGCAAGCTTAAAGCTTTCGGCCTGCCGCTTGTAGCTGATCAGCCCGGATCGCGATGCTCGGGGAAGCGTTCGCTGACCGCCACGCTCACGCTGTCGCGGGTGGCGATGTCGATGCCTTCGCTGGCGACTTCGGCGAGGAAGTCGATCTGCTCGGGGGTGATGATGTACGGCGGCAGGAAGTACACCACGCTGCCCAGCGGGCGCAGCAGCGCGCCACGCTCCAGGCCGTGCTGGAAGACCTTCAGGCCGCGGCGTTCCTGCCAGGGATAGGCAGTCTTGCTGGCCTTGTCCTGGACCATCTCGATGGCCAGGATCATGCCGGTCTGGCGGATTTCCGAGACATGCGGGTGGTCGGCCAGGTGCGCAGTGGCGCTGGCCATCCTGGCCGCCAGGGCCTTGTTGGCCTCGATGACGTTATCCTGTTCGAAGATGTCCAGGGTCGCCAGGGCGGCGGCGCAGGCCAGCGGGTTGCCGGTGTAGGTATGCGAGTGGAGGAAGGCGCGCAGGGTGGCGTAGTCGTCGTAGAAAGCCTGGTAGACCTTGTCGGTGGTCAGTACCGCGCTCATCGCCAGGTAGCCGCCGGTCAGCGCCTTGGACAGTACGAGGAAGTCCGGGGTGATGCCGGCCTGTTCGCAGGCGAACATCGTGCCGGTGCGGCCGAAGCCGACGGCGATTTCATCGTGGATCAGGTGCACGCCGTAGCGGTCACAGGCCTCGCGCAGCAGCTTGAGGTAGACCGGGTGGTACATGCGCATGCCGCCGGCGCCCTGCACCAGCGGCTCGACGATAACCGCCGCGACTTCCTTGTGGTGTTGCTCCAGTGCCTGCTCCATGGCGGCGAACATCGTCCGCGAATGTTCCTCCCAGCTCACGCCCTCTGGGCGCAGGTAGCAGTCGGGGGTCGGCACCTTGATGGTGTCCATCAGCAGCGACTTGTAGGTTTCGGTGAACAGTGCCACGTCGCCCACCGACATCGCCGCGACCGTCTCGCCGTGGTAGCTGTTGGTCAGGGTGATGAAGCGCTTCTTCTCCGGCTGGCCGAGGTTGTGCCAGTAGTGGTAGCTCATCTTCAGCGCGACTTCGATGCCGGCCGAGCCGCTGTCGGCGTAGAACACCCGGGAGAATCCCGCTGGCGCCAGGCGCAGCAGCCGCTCGGACAGCTCGATCACCGGTTGGTGGCTGAAGCCGGCGAGGATCACGTGCTCCAGCTGGTCCACCTGGTCCTTGATGCGCTGGTTGATGCGCGGGTTGGCGTGGCCGAAGACGTTGACCCACCAGGAGCTGACCGCGTCCAGGTAGCGCTTGCCTTCGAAGTCCTCCAGCCAGATGCCTTCGCCGCGGCGGATCGGGATCACCGGCAGGCGCTCGTGATCTTTCATCTGGGTGCAGGGGTGCCACAGCACCTCGAGATCGCGCTGCATCCACTCGGCGTTCAGGCCCATGGTCTGCTCCTTGAAATGATGACTCGTCAGACGGTCGGCCCGCCCGGATCGGGCAAGCCTATTCAATGCACTTGAGATGAACAAGGACACGTCCTACGACACATGTCGCGGGGAGCCGACCAACACGGCTATTCGGCATTCGGGCGCTCACGTATGCTTCGCGCCTTTGCACCAATTCGGGGAAGTCTGGCGATGAAAATGGGATGGCTGCGCGCTGCCGCGTTGCTTGCTCTGGGGGTGTTCAGTGCAGTGGCGCTGGGCAAGGACAAACAACCGACCGCCATCGTGGTCGGCGGCGGGCTCGCCGGTCTCTCCGCGGCCTACGAGCTGCAGCAGGCAGGCTGGCAGGTCACCCTGCTGGAAGCCAAACCGCAGGTAGGCGGCCGTTCGGGCCTGGCCACCAGCGAATGGATCGGCAACAAGAAGGTCCAGCCGACCCTCAACGGCTACCTGGATACCCTGAAGGTGAATTCGGTGCCGGCACCGGAATTCGTCCGTACCCCGAGCTACCTGATCGATGGCGTCTACTACACCAGCTCCGATCTGAAGACCAAGATGCCGGCCGTTGCCGCGGACCTCGAGCGTTTCGAAAAGTCCCTGAACGAGCTGTCCGCCTCCATCGACGACCCGCTCAATCCGCTGGCGAACAAGACCCTGTTCGCCCTCGACCAGCTCACCGCCGCGCGCTGGCTGGACAAGCTGAACCTGTCGCCGACGGCGCGCCTGCTGGTCAACCAGCGTATCCGCTCGCATTACGACGAGCCGTCGCGCCTGTCGCTGCTCTACCTCGCCCAGCAGGGCCGTGTGTACCGTGGTGTCGACGACCGTGACCTGCGCGCGGCGCGTCTGCCCGGTGGCAGCCAGGTGCTGGCCCAGGCCTTCGTCAAGCAGATCAAGACCATCAAGACCAACGCCAAGGTCACCTCGATCAGCCAGGACAAGGACGGCGTGACCGTCAAGGTCGGCCCTACCGGCTACACCGCCGACTACCTGGTGCTGGCCGTACCGCTGCGCGCCCTGGGCAACATCACCCTGACCCCGGGGCTGAACGAGAAGCAGCAGGCGGCGCTCAAGGGCACCAACTACGGCTGGCGCGACCAGATCCTGATGAAGTTCAAGCGCCCGGTGTGGGACGACAAGTCGCGTCTGTCCGGCGAGATCTACAGCGATCAGGGTCTGGGCATGATCTGGGTCGAGCCCGCCACCAAGGGCGGCGCCAACGTGCTGATCAACCTCTCCGGCGACAACGCCCGTGTGATGCAGGCCTTTGGTGATCGCCAGCTGTCGGAGCAGGTGCTGATCCGCATGAACAAGTACTACCCGAAGATGCGCGGCGCCTACGACGGCTACGAAATGCGTCGCTACAGCACCGACGCCGGCACCGGCGGGTCCTACCTGGCCTTCGGTCCGGGCCAGATCAGCCGCTTCTGGCGCGTGTGGGAAACTCCGGTCTCCCGCGTGGCCTTCGCCGGCGAGCACACCGATGCGCTCTACCCGGGCACTATCGAAGGCGCCCTGCGCAGCGGCAAGCGTGCCGCCAGCCAGGTGCGCGACCTGTACGCCGGCAAGACGCCGGTGGTGGAAGGCGCGGCGATGGTTGCCGACAACAAGCCGGCCGCCAGCGCCAAGCCGGCCGAGAAGGGTGAGAAGAAGGGCATCATGTCCTGGCTGCCGTTCTGATCGAACCCGTTCCATTCACAATGCCGGCGAAAGCCGGCATTGTCATTTCTGGCTCTGGGACGGGCGTTTCAGACCGAGACCTATCTTGTCAGTCGATGTTTCAAAGCAGATTTTTCTGCTTTTCTTCGATGGATTAACCGCTAGTCTTGAATTCCCATTTTCAAGGATGTCGATCGATGCAATGGCGTAATTCCCCCGCCCGCTACGGACTGGTCAGCCTGTTCCTGCACTGGGGCAGCGCGCTGGTGGTGTTTGGGCTGTTTGGCCTGGGCCTGTGGATGCGCGAGCTGGACTACTACGACACCTGGTATCACCGCGCCCCGGAAATCCACAAAAGCATCGGCATCCTGCTGGCCATCGCCCTGATCGTGCGCGTGCTCTGGCGCTTCATCAGCCCGGCGCCGCCGTCCCCGGCCAACCACGGGCAGATGACTCGCCTGGCCACCAAGCTCGGCCACCTGGCGCTCTATGCGCTGCTGTTCGCGGTGATCATCGCCGGCTACCTGATTTCCACCGCCGAGGGCAAACCCATCAGCGTGTTCGGCTGGTTCGACGTGCCCGCCACCCTGAGCGGGCTGACCGACCAGGCCGACATCGCCGGCGCGATCCACCTGTATCTGGCCTGGGGCCTGGTCGTCCTGGCCGTGCTGCACGCCCTGGCGGCGTTCAAACACCATTTCTTCGACCGCGATGCGACCTTGGTGCGCATGCTCGGTCGTGCCGCGAAATAACACCTCACCTCAAAGGGAGATTGCTTCAATGCTGAAGAAGACGTTCGCCGCTCTGGCGCTGGGTACCGCCCTGTTCTCCGCTGGCCAGGCCATGGCCGCGGACTACAAGATCGACAAGGAAGGCCAGCACGCCTTCATCGAGTTCCGCATCAAGCACCTGGGTTACAGCTGGCTGTACGGCCGCTTCGACGACTTCGACGGTGCTTTCACCTTCGACGAGAAGAACCCGTCCGCCGACAAGGTCAAGGTGACCATCAACACCAACAGCGTGAACTCCAACCACGCTGAGCGTGACAAGCACCTGCGCAGCCCGGACTTCCTCAATGTCTCGAAGAACCCGACTGCGACCTTCGAGTCCACCGCCGTCAAGGCCGAGGGCAAGAATGCCGAGATCACCGGCAACCTGACCCTGAACGGCGTGACCAAGCCGGTCACCATCAAGGCTGAACTGATCGGCCAGGGCGATGACCCGTGGGGCGGCTACCGTGCCGGCTTCCTCGGCACCACCACCCTCAAGCTGAAAGACTTCAACATCCAGCGCGACCTTGGCCCGGCTTCCCAGGAAGTCGAGTTGACCCTGTCGGTTGAAGGGGTGCGTCAGTAAGACGCAGGAATGCGAAAACGCCGGCGAATGCCGGCGTTTTCGTTTGTGTCGCTAGTCCGTATGGCCTTGCAGGCACTGCCGCAGGAGCTGGGTGAGGGTACGCTGCTCGTCATCGTTCAGCGGCGCGAACAGACTGTCATGGGTCCGTGCGAGGATGGCCTGGGTACGCTCGTCGATGCGGCTCCCGGCCTCGGTGAGAAACAACTGGAAGCTGCGCTGGTCATCGGGGTTGCGTTCGCGGCGAACCAGGCCGAGGGTCTCCATTTCACGGATCTTGCGGGTCACCAGCGCCTTGTCGCGGCACATCTTGCGGCCCAGGCTCTGCAAGCTCTGGCCGGCATCGGCGCCAATCAGTTCGAGCAGACGGATATCCGGTGGCGTGAGGTCGATACCCTGCGCACACAGTTCGTCCTGGAGGCTCTCGCGCAAGTGGTCGAGGACCTTCATCAGGGTCTGCGGCAAGTCGGGATTCACGTTGTGGGTCATCGGCTCGGTCACGGTAAACCTTGTGTAAATCAGGTTGATCGGATCAACCATTTTTTCGTATTTTAGTTGATGTTATCAACTTTGTTCGTCGCCGCGACTGCCTTGCGGGAAACCTACTGCGATATCGGCCAATGGCTAAAACGTTTCAGTAGTTTTCCCTCAGGGCTTTCGGACGTTTACAAACAGAGCTGAATGTAAGTATTTTTGCCAGCTTTTCCGGACCGGCAAGCCCACAGCCAAACCGGATGCTTTGCTCACGAGGACAACGATATGCAACGAAAGCCAGCCATGCGCGCTCTGGTTCCCGCCCTGCTCGTCGCCATGGCCACTCTTGCCGGCTGCGACAAAGCCCAGGCCCCGCAGGAGAAGCAGATCCCCGAGGTCGGTGTGGTGACTCTGCAGCCGCAGGAGGTGACCCTGAGCACCGAACTGCCGGGCCGCACCACCGCGTATCGCATCGCCGAAGTTCGCCCGCAGGTGAACGGCATCATCCTCAAGCGCCTGTTCAAGGAAGGCAGCGACGTCAAGGAAGGCCAGCAGCTGTACCAGATTGACCCGGCCACCTATGAAGCGACCCTGCAGAGTGCCCAGGCCAACCTGGTGTCCACCCAGCAGCAGGCCGAGCGCTACAAGGAACTGGTCAAGGACGAGGCGGTGAGCAAGCAGCAATACGCTGACGCCCAGGCTGCGTACCTGCAGGCCAAGGCCACCGTCGACAACGCCAAGATCAACGTGCGCTACACCAAGGTGTATTCGCCGATCTCCGGCCGCATCGGTCGCTCCAGCGTGACCGAGGGTGCCCTGGTGCAGAACGGCCAGGCCACCGCGCTGGCCACCGTGCAGCAGTTGGACCCGATCTACGTCGACGTCACCCAGTCCTCCACGGCGCTGATCCGCCTGCGCCGCGAACTGGCCGCAGGCCAGCTGGAGAAGGCCGGTGACAACGCCGCCAAGGTCAAGCTGTACCTGGAAGACGGCTCCGAATACCCCGTCGAGGGCAAGCTGGAGTTCTCCGAAGTCTCGGTCGACCAGGGCACTGGCTCGGTGACTGTGCGCGCCATCTTCCCCAACCCGAACAAGGAGCTGCTGCCGGGCATGTTTGTCCATGCGCAGCTGGAAGAGGGCATCAAGAAGCAGGCCATTCTCGCGCCGCAACAGGGCGTCACCCGTGACTTCCGTGGCATGGCCACCGCCCTGGTGCTCAACGGCGAAGACAAGGTCGAGCTGCGCACCCTCAAGACCGAGCGCACTGTCGGCGCCTTCTGGCTGGTCAGCGATGGCCTCAAGCCCGGCGACCGCCTGATCACCGAAGGCCTGCAGTACGTCCAGCCGGGCGCCCAGGCCAAGGCCGTACCCGCGAAGAACGTGGCGCCCACCGCTGGTGCCGCCGACAAGCCCGCCGCCGCTGAACCGGCCAAGCAGGGTTAATCAAGGGGATTCGTAATGTCGAAGTTTTTCATTGACCGGCCCATTTTCGCCTGGGTAATCGCCCTGGTGATCATGCTGGCGGGCGGTCTGTCGATCCTCAAGTTGCCGGTGAACCAGTACCCGGCCATTGCCCCGCCGGCCATCGCCATCCAGGTGAGCTACCCGGGTGCGTCCGCCGAAACGGTGCAGGACACCGTGGTGCAGGTCATCGAGCAGCAGATGAACGGTCTCGACCATCTGCGCTACATCTCCTCGGAGTCCAACTCCGACGGCAGCATGACCATCACCGTGACCTTCGACCAGGGCACCAGCCCTGACATCGCCCAGGTCCAGGTGCAGAACAAGCTGCAGCTGGCCACGCCGCTCCTGCCGCAGGAAGTGCAGCAGCAGGGCATCCGCGTGACCAAGGCGGTGAAGAACTTCCTGATGGTGGTCGGCGTCGTCTCCACCGACGGCAGCATGACCAAGGAAGACCTGTCGAACTACATCGTTTCCAACATCCAGGACCCGCTGTCGCGGACCGCTGGTGTGGGTGACTTCCAGGTGTTCGGTTCGCAGTACGCCATGCGCATCTGGCTGGACCCGGCGAAGCTCAACAGCTTCCAGATGACTCCGGGCGACGTGAAGACGGCGATCCAGGCGCAGAACGTGCAGATCTCCTCCGGCCAGTTGGGCGGCCTGCCCGCGGTCAAGGGCCAGCAGCTCAACGCCACGATCATCGGCAAGACCCGTCTGCAGAGCGCCGAGCAGTTCAAGGAAATCCTCCTCAAGGTCAACGCCGACGGCTCCCAGGTTCGCCTGAAGGATGTCGCCGACGTTGCCCTGGGCGGCCAGGACTACAGCATCAACGCCCAGTTCAACGGCAAGCCGGCCTCGGGTATCGCGATCAAGCTGGCCACCGGCGCCAACGCGCTGGACACCGCCAAGTCGATCCGCGCCACCCTGGCCACTCTGGAGCCGTTCTTCCCGCAGGGCATGAAGATCGTCTACCCGTACGACACCACCCCGGTGGTCTCCGCCTCCATCCATGAGGTGGTGAAGACCCTGGGCGAAGCGATCCTGCTGGTGTTCCTGGTGATGTACCTGTTCCTGCAGAACTTCCGCGCCACGCTGATCCCGACGATCGCCGTGCCGGTAGTGCTGCTGGGCACCTTCGGCGTACTCGCCGCCTTCGGCTTCTCGATCAACACCCTGACCATGTTCGGCATGGTGCTGGCGATCGGCCTGTTGGTGGACGACGCCATCGTCGTGGTGGAAAACGTCGAGCGGGTGATGGCCGAGGAAGGCCTGTCGCCCCGCGAGGCGGCGCGCAAGTCCATGGGCCAGATCCAGGGCGCGCTGGTGGGTATCGCCATGGTGCTGTCGGCGGTGTTCCTGCCGATGGCGTTCTTCGGCGGTTCCACCGGGGTGATCTACCGGCAGTTCTCCATCACCATCGTCTCGGCCATGGCCCTGTCGGTGATCGTGGCGCTGATCCTCACCCCGGCATTGTGCGCCACCATGCTCAAGCCCATCGAGAAGGGCGACCACGGCGAGCACAAGCGCGGCTTCTTCGGCTGGTTCAACCGCAAGTTCCTCGCCACTACCCATGGCTACGAGCGCGGCGTCACCTCGATCCTCAAGCACCGCATGCCGTACCTGCTGATGTACGTGCTGATCCTCGGCGGCATGATCTATCTGTTCACCCGTATCCCCACCGCGTTCCTCCCCGACGAGGACCAGGGCGTGCTGTTCGCCCAGGTACAGACCCCGGCCGGTTCTTCCGCCGAGCGCACCCAGGTGGTGGTGGACTCGATGCGTGAGTACCTGCTGGACAAGGAAAGCAGCTCGGTGGCCTCGGTGTTCACCGTGACCGGCTTCAACTTCGCCGGTCGTGGCCAGAGTTCGGGCATGGCGTTCATCATGCTCAAACCCTGGGAAGAGCGCCCCGGCGCGGAGAACAGCGTGTTCGCGCTGGCCCAGCGCGCGCAGCAGCACTTCTTCAGCTTCAAGGATGCGATGGTGTTCGCCTTCGCCCCGCCGGCGGTACTCGAACTGGGTAACGCCGTGGGCTTCGACATCTTCCTCCAGGACCAGGCCGGCGTCGGCCACGAAGTGCTGATGCAGGCGCGCAACCAGTTCCTCGGCATGGCCTCGCAGAACCCGGCGCTGCAACGCGTACGTCCCAACGGCCTGAACGACGAGCCGCAGTACAAGCTGCTGATCGACGACGAGAAGGCCAGTGCGCTGGGCGTGTCCCTGGCGGACATCAACAGCACCGTGTCCATCGCCTGGGGTTCGAACTACGTCAACGACTTCATCGACCGCGGTCGGGTGAAGAAGGTCTACCTGCAAGGCCGCCCGAACGCGCGGATGAGCCCTGAAGACCTGGACAAGTGGTACGTGCGCAACAGTTCCGGCGAGATGGTGCCGTTCAGCGCCTTCGCCACCGGCGAGTGGAGCTATGGCTCGCCGAAACTGGCGCGCTACAACGGCGTCCCGGCCATGGAAGTCCTCGGTGAACCGGCCCCGGGTCGCTCCACCGGTGAGGCGATGGCCGCGGTCGAGGAGATGGTCAAGCAGTTGCCCAAGGGCGTCGGCTACTCCTGGACCGGCCTGTCCTACGAGGAGCGTCTGTCCGGCTCGCAGGCTCCGGCGCTCTACGCGCTGTCGCTGATCGTGGTGTTCCTCTGCCTGGCGGCGCTGTACGAGAGCTGGTCGATCCCGTTCTCGGTGATGCTGGTGGTGCCGCTGGGCGTCATCGGTGCGCTGCTGGCGACGTCCATGCGCGGCCTGTCCAACGACGTGTTCTTCCAGGTGGGCCTGCTGACGACCATCGGCTTGTCGGCGAAGAACGCCATTTTGATCGTGGAGTTCGCCAAGGAGCTGCACGAACGCGAAGGCAAACCCATCGTCGAAGCGGCCATCGAAGCGTGCCGGATGCGTCTGCGTCCGATCGTGATGACTTCCCTGGCGTTCGTCCTCGGCGTGTTGCCGCTGGCGATCTCCACGGGTGCAGGCTCGGGCAGCCAGCATGCAATCGGTACCGGCGTGATCGGCGGCATGGTCACCGCGACCATCCTCGCGATCTTCTGGGTACCGCTGTTCTATGTGGTGGTCAGTACCCTGTTCAAGGACAAGCTGTCCAAGGAACAGGAAGCCACCGAGAAGGGGCATTGATATGAGAAAGTCCTTACTGTCCCTCGCCATAGCAGCCGGTGTGTTGTCCGGCTGCTCGCTGATCCCCGACTACGAGCGCCCCGAGGCGCCCGTGGCCGCGGCTTACCCGCAGGGCGATGCCTACGATGCGGCACAACCGGCCAATGCCGGCGCCGACATCGGCTGGCGCGAGTTCTTCAAGGACCCGCAACTACAGCGACTGGTCGAAGTGTCGCTGGAAAACAACCGCGACCTGCGCGTCGCTGCATTGAACATCGAAGCCTACCGGGCGCAGTACCGTATCCAGCGGGCTGACCTGTTCCCGGCGGTGGACGCCAGCTTCGACGGCTCGCGCCAGCGCCTGCCGGCGGACCTGTCGCAGACCGGCAGCTCGATGATCAGCAGCCAGTACGGCGCGACCCTGGGCGTCACCGCCTGGGAAATCGACCTGTTCGGCCGCCTGCGCGCCCTGCGTGACCAGGCGCTGGAGCAGTACTTCGCCACCGAAGAGGCGCGTCGCAGCACCCAGACCAGCCTGGTGGCCAACGTCGCCAACGCCTACCTGACGCTGCGTGCCGACCAGGCACAGCTGCAGCTGACCCGCGACACCCTGGGCACCTACCAGAAGAGCTACGACCTGACCAAGCGCAGCTATGACGTCGGCGTTGCTTCGGCGCTGGACCTGCGCCAGGCACAGACCTCGGTGGAAAGCGCGCGGGCGACCCTGGCGCAGTACACCTGCCTGGTGGCGCAGGACCAGAATGCGCTGGTACTGCTGCTCGGCTCCGGTCTGCCGGCAGATCTGCCGCAAGGCCGTGGCCTGGGTGACGAGCTGCTGGCCACCGTGCCGGCGGGCCTGCCCTCCGACCTGCTGCAGCGCCGCCCGGACATCCTCCAGGCGGAGCACCAGCTCAAGGCGGCCAACGCCAACATCGGCGCGGCGCGGGCGGCGTTCTTCCCGAACATCAGCCTGACTGCCAACGCCGGCACCCTCAGCCCGGACCTCGGCGGCCTGTTCGACGGCGGCTCCGGCACCTGGCTGTTCAAGCCCTCGATCAGCCTGCCGATCTTCAACGCCGGCAGCTTGCGCGCGAGCCTGGACCTGGCCAAGGTGCAGAAGGACATCAACGTCGCGCAGTACGAGAAAGCCATCCAGACGGCCTTCTCCGAAGTCGCTGACGGCCTCGCTGCGCGCGGCACCTTCAACGAGCAGCTGCAGGCGCAGCGCGCGCTGGTGGACGCCAGCAGCGAGTACTACCGCCTGGCCGACAAGCGCTACCGCACCGGTGTGGATAACTACCTCACCCTGCTCGACGCGCAGCGCTCGCTGTTCAGTGCCCAGCAACAGCTGATCTCCGATCGCCTTAACCAGCTGACCAGCGAGGTCAACCTGTACAAGGCTCTCGGCGGCGGCTGGCAGGCCACGGCGGCCCAGGCCAAGCCGATCTCCAGTGAGGCACCCGAAGGCCGGTTGTTCTGACCGGAAACAAAAACGCCGCCCTCGGGGCGGCGTTTTTGTTTGGGGTAGTGAGCGGGTGCGACTGTCTTCTTCTGGATCCCTTTGCCCAGGATTTCCTTCTTCCTGCCCTGGCTACGCGCCCCGCTCCGAAGGGAGAGGGGACTGGGTCTGTGCCGGACGAACCCAGTGTGCCAGCCGGCACTGATAGCTCGCTCTCCCGTCCGCAGCGTAGGGCGCATAACCCGGAACAGGTTAAGCGCCACACATCGTTGCGCGGGAGCATGGGGCGGTTGGAGCAGGGGGCGGTTTGGGCTCTTGTAGGAGCGAGCTTGCTCGCGAACCTGCGGATCAGAGCATCGCGCTACGCCCGGCCGGCTGGATATGGTTGTCCGCCAGCCAATCCAGTGCACACTCGCGCAGCCGTTCGCCCTGGTAGACGTACCAGGCCTGCAGCAGCTCCGGATAGCCCATCAGCACGTGGCGGAAGGCCTTGAACGGCTTGCGCCCCTCGATGGCGTTGGCCAGGGCGGAATAGGCGTGGGGCTCGGGCACTTCGCGCAGGAACTCGCGCATCAGCTCCAGTGACTGGCCGCTGCTCAGCGGTTCGATGGGCAGCAGGCGCTCCGGCTCGCGGTGCAGCAGCTCGGCCAGTTCGGGGTCGGGGTCTTCTTCGGGAATCAGCAGCACCTGGCCGCTGAACAGATCGAGGTAGTGATCGATACCCTGGGTGTCGAGCGCGAAGGCGAGTTCGTCGAGGTCGATGGTCAGCGGGCGCATGGTCACTCTCCCAATATGGCGAGTGACTGATCCTACGCCATGCGCATGACAGCTGTCCTGCCGTTGTCGGCCGGTGCGGGCGCACCGACCGACTGGCGCATTACAGGCGGAAGCGGCCCACCTGCAGTTGCAGCTCGTTGCCCAGGCGCGCGAGCTCGGTGCTGGAGCTGGCGGTCTGTTCGCTGGCGGCGGCGGACTGGTCGGCGATCTCGCGCACCTGTACCACGCTGCGGTTGATCTCCTCGGCGACGCTGCTCTGCTCCTCGGCGGCCGAGGCGATCTGCAGGTTCATGCCCTGGATGTCGGCCACGGTGCGGGCGATCACGCCCAATGCCTCGCCGGCACGGCGGGTCAGCTCTACCGAGCTGCCGGTGAGGCGGCGGCTGTCGTCCATGCGCGTCACCGCTTCCTGGGCGCCGCGCTGCAGGCCAGCGATCAGGCCTTCGATTTCGGCGGTGGAGGACTGCGTGCGCTGGGCCAGGCCGCGCACCTCGTCGGCGACCACGGCAAACCCGCGCCCGGCCTCGCCGGCGCGGGCGGCTTCGATGGCGGCGTTGAGCGCCAGCAGGTTGGTCTGCTCGGCCACCGACTTGATCACGTCCAGCACGCTGCCGATCTTCTCACTCTCCTTGCGCAGCAGCTCCATGGCCTCGGCGGAGCGATCCACCTCAACGGCCAGGCGGTCGATCTGGTTCACCGCATCCTGCACCACCTGGTCGCCCTGGCGGGCCTGTTGGTCGGCCTGCTGGGCGGCGGCGGAAGCCTGCTCGGCGTTGCGCGCGACCTCCTGCACGGTAGCGGCCATCTCGTGGATGGCGCTGGCGACCTGCTCGGTCTCCACGCGCTGGCTATTCACCCCGGCGCGGGTCTGCTCAGTGACGGCAGAAAGTTCGTCGGCAGCCGTGGCCAGTTGGCTGACACTGCCGCCGATATGCCCCAGCAGCTGCGACAGGCTCTCGCGCATGCGCAGCATCACTCGCTGCAACTGGCCCAGCTCGTCGCTGCGCTGCAGGTTGAGGTCACGGGAAAGGCCCTGGGACAGGTCGCCCTGGGCGATACGCTCGGCCAGCTCCAGCGCCTCATGCAGCGGGCGGACGATCTGGCGGTTGATGGCCCAGCCGGAAAGCATGCCGAACGCCAAGGCCAGGACAGCGATGAGAATCTGCCGGGTCTTGGCGGCGGCGGTCTCGGCATCGTTGCGTTTCAGGGTGTCGTCGTACAGGCGGTCGCTCGCCGAAAGCAGTGCCTCGCTGGCGCCGTTCAGGCCCTTGCGCGCCTGCTGGGTAGCATTCACGCCGTCGCGAAAATGCTCAATGCCGCTGCGGTAGTTCTGCAGGTCTTTCAGCGCCGTGCTCAGGCCCTCCACGGCGATGTCCGGCAATTGGCTCTGCAGGGCGGTGCCAGTGTCGCGCAGCTTGTCGAAGGCCGCGAAAGCTGCCTGTTCGGCGCTGGCGGATTGCTCGAAGACGTAGCCACGCACCTGGTAGCGCACCACCAGCAGTTGCTGATGCAACTGGCCGACGGCCTGGGCGCCTTGCAGAAACTGGGCGTCGCCGGGGTGTTCGGCGAGCAGCTCGAAGAGTTGCTTGTCCAGCGCCTCGAATGCCTGCAGGGCGCTCTGCGCGCTCTCCACCAGGGTGCCGCGGGCCTGGGTGCGCTGGTCGACGGCGCGGGTCAGAGCGGAGAAGGCTTCGCGGTACTCGCTGACGGCCTGGCGTGCCACATCCAGCTGTTTGGCGTCGATGTCGCTGCCTTTCAGGCGCTGTTCGATCAGCTCCAGCATTTTCGTGCTGTGCTGCTCTACGCGCTCGGCCTGGCTGCGGTCGCCGCCCAGTTCGAACTGCAGACGCGCGAGGTTGGCCTGCTGGCTGAGATCGTTGAGTTCGGTGATGGTCGCCATCTGCTGGCCGCGTTCGGCCTGGTTATCCAGGCTGCCCAGGCCGCTGAGCAGCACCAGAAGCGTCAGGAAGAGGAGGATGCCGAAGCCCACCACCAGCTTCAGGCTGACGTTCAGACGTCCCAGCTGTACTACTAGCCAATCGTACATGTCGAATACTCCAGGCAGGCGTCGCCACGGGATCGACGGCCCGGGGCTGGCAAGAGCGAAAGGTGCGGAGGCGAGGCGGAATTGTCGGGACGCATCTTCGTGCGTCAGAGGCTATCGGCCGTCGAAAGGGAAACTGAAGGCGGGAATTTGCCGCGGGGTTTCTGGCGTGGCGCGCGAGCTCTTGTAGGAGCGAGCTTGCTCGCGAACTGATTGCGCAGTGGAGGCTGTTCGCGAGCAAGCTCGCTCCTACAGGTCGACTCCGTGCACGGGAAGGCCCTCTCTCTTCGGGAGAGGGCTGGGGTGAGGGGAAGCCCTGTGCCGATGTCCGGTATGGGGAAAGAAAAAAGGCCCGCATTGCGCGGGCCCTTTTCATCTCGGAAGGATCAGACGCGGAAGCGGCTGACCAGCACCTGCAGTTCATTGCCCAGGCGCGCCAGTTCGACGCTGGAGGCGGCGGTTTCCTCGCTGGCGGCAGCGGTCTGCTCGGAGATGTCGCGCACGTTCATCACGCTGCGGTTGATCTCCTCGGCCACAGCGCTCTGCTGCTCGGAGGCGGCGGCGATCTGCTGGTTCATCGACTGGATGGTCGACACCGTGCGGGTAATAGCGCCCAGACGCTCGCCGGCGCGGCGGGTCAGGTCGACGGTGCTGACGGTCAGGTCGCGGCTGGTTTCCATCATCTGCACAGCCTGCTGGGTGCCGCTCTGCAGGCCGGCAATCAGTTCCTCGATCTCCTCGGTGGAGGACTGGGTGCGCTGCGCCAGGCCGCGCACCTCGTCGGCCACCACCGCGAAACCGCGGCCGGCGTCGCCCGCGCGGGCGGCTTCGATGGCGGCGTTGAGCGCCAGCAGGTTGGTCTGCTCGGCTACCGCCTTGATCACGTCCAGCACGCTGCCGATCTTCTCGCTTTCGCGCTTGAGCTTGAGCACCGATTCGTTGGTGCGGCCGACTTCGCCGGCCAGGCGGTCCATCTGGTTTACCGCTTCGTTCACCGCGCCTTCGCCGTCTCGGGCCTGGCGGTCGGCGGCAGAGGCGGCCTCGGAGGCTTCCTCGGCGTTGCGCGCGACTTCCTGCACGGTGGCAGCCATCTCGTTCATGGCGGTGGCGACCTGGTCGGTCTCGGTCTTCTGGTTGTTCACCCCGGCGCTGGTCTGCTCGGTCACCGCGGACAGCTCCTCGGCGGCACTGGCGATCTGCGTCACGCCGTCATGAATGCGGCCGATCAGCTCGCGCAGGGACAGGTTCATGCGCTGCATGCTCTTCTGCAGTTGGCCCAGCTCGTCGTGACGGTTGGTGGGGATGTCGCGACTGAGGTCGCCGTCGGCGATGCGCTCGGCATGGCCGAGTACGTCGCGCAGCGGATTGACGATCTGCGCGGTGATGATCCAGGCGGCGATGCTGCCCAGCACCAGGGCAATTGCCGCGGCCAGCCCCAGCAGCGTTTTGGCCTGGGCAACGCCGGCATCGCGCTTGGCGGTCTGGGTGGTGGTCAGTTCGGCGCTGAGCTTCTCGATCTGCTGGCCGGCATCGCGCATGCGGTCACGGGCGGCCTGGCTGTCGTTGACCTCGTTGCGGTAGTTGGTCAGCGCGTTGCGGTAGGTTTCCAGCGCGTCGAGGGTGGCGCGGAACTCGCCGTTCAGCTCCGCCGGCGAGGTGCTCATGTCGCTCTTCACGGCGTCGATCAGTTGCTGCAGCGCGGCAAGAGCGGGTTGTTCGAGGTTCTGCGCGTCGGTGCTGGTATAGGCCATCACTTGCAGGCGCGCCTGCATGACCGCGCGGCCGAGGCCGCCAAGGTCCTGCAGGTGCTGCAGGCCTTCGGCGCTGCCGTTGCCGACCAGCTTCTGCTCGGCCTTCTGCAGGCCTTCGCTGACGGCGCCGGCAGATTTGACCAGCACCTGCTTGGCGGCGTCGCGCTCTTCGAAGGACTTCAGCAGCTGGGCGTACAGCTTGCGGTACTCCACGCTCAGGTCGTGCTGCTGGTCGATGACGCGACGGTCCTCGGCCTCGGTGAAGCGCTCGTTCAGCGAGCGGTGGCGCTGGTCCAGCTTGTCCAGCGTATCGAGCACCGCCTTGGCATCTTCCGGAGCGCGGGTGGACTGGAATTTCAGGCGGGCGATGCGCAGGTCCTTGGCGATCGCGATCAGCTCGGAAATCTCGCCGAGCTTGTCGCCCCGGCTGATCACATTGCCCAGGTTGATCCAGCCGGTGAGGGCGATCAGCAGGGTGAGCAGCAGCACCAGGCCGAAGCCTGCGGCGAGTTTGAGTTTGACAGTCAGGTTGTTGAACCAGCGAAACATGAAGGCGGCGCTCCAGGATTGAACGGGGCCGGTACGCATGGCTGAGCAGGAAATGCGCAGAGTGGGGGACGACCGGTACCGCTGATATCGGCGCGGGAGCGTGGAACTGAAGAGTTCCGGAGTGCTTTTTCTGACTGGCGGTTCACGCTGGAGGCCGCGTGGTTACTGGCTTTGCGCCAGCTTGAGTTAGAACAGTCGTGCCAGAAGTGCGGTCACGGCGGTCTCGACGCGCAGGATGCGTTCGCCCAACTGGACGGGGTTCAGGCCGGCCTCTCGCAGCTTGTCGACCTCGTAGGGAATCCAGCCGCCTTCCGGGCCGATGGCCAGCGTCACGGGTTCGTTCAGCGCGCGCGGGCACTCGGGCCAGGGGCCGGGATGGCCGATCAGGCCGAGACTGCCGGCAGCCAGGGCGGGCAGGCGGTCTTCGACGAAGGGCTTGAAGCGCTTCTCGATGATCACCTCGGGCAGCACGGTATCGCGTGCCTGTTCCAGGCCGAGGATCAACTGCTCGCGCACGGCGTCAGGTTCGAGGAACGGCGTCTGCCAGAAGCTCTTTTCCACCCGGTAGCTGTTGAGCAGCACCAGGCGCGGTACGCCCATGGCGGCAACGGTCTGCAGCACGCGGCGGAGCATCTTGGGGCGGGGCAGGGCGAGCAGGAGGGTCAGCGGCAGTTTGGCCGGCGGGGCCTGGTCGAAGCTGACCTGCAACTCGGCCTCGTTGGCTTCCAGGCGCAGCAGGCGGCCTTCACCCATCAGGCCGCCAAGGCGGCCGATGCGCATCCGGTCGCCACTTTCGGCGCGGTGGACTTCCTGCATGTGGGTGAGGCGGCGGTCGCGCAGGATCACGCGGTCCGCCGCGACGAAGTCGGCGTCATCAAGCAGCAGCAGGTTCACGAGCGGGTGGCCGGAGGCTGGTCGCCCTTGGACTCTTCTTCCTCTTCCGGGCCGCGCTTGCGGATCAGGTGGCTGAACAGCACGCCGGCCTCGAACAGCAACCACATCGGTACTGCCAGCAGGGTCTGCGACAGCGGGTCCGGCGGGGTGAGGATCATGCCGACCACGAAGCAGCCGATGATCACGTACGGGCGGATCTTCTTCAGGTAGGCCACGTTGACCACCCCGATCCACACCAGCAGCACGGTGGCCACGGGAATCTCGAAGGCCACGCCGAAGGCGAACAGCAGGGTGAGGAAGTCCAGGTAGCTGTTGATGTCCGTCATCGGTGTCACGCCTTCCGGGGCCTGGCCGAGGAAGAAGTGGAACATCAACGGGAACACCAGGAAGTAGGCGAAGGCCATGCCGGCATAGAACAGCACGATGCTGGAGGCCAGCAGCGGCAGGGCGACGCGCTTCTCGTGCTTGTACAGGCCGGGTGCGATGAAGCCCCAGACCTGGGCGAGGATCACCGGCATGGCGAACAGCACGGCGACGATCATGGTCAGCTTCAGCGGCGCAAGGAAGGCCGACGCCGGGTCGATGGCGATCATGGTCGCGCCTTCGGGCAGGAAGCGACGCAGCGGCTCGGAGGCCAGTGCGTAGATCTTCTGCGAGAAGTACAGCAGGCCGATGAAGATCACGAAGATCGCCACCACGCAGCGCAGCAGGCGCGTGCGCAGCTCGGTCAGGTGCGAGACCAGGGGCATTTCCTGGTCGTGTTCGGGCTGGTCGGGTTTTTCGGCGCTCATGGGGTACGCGGCGTCTCGGGCGAAGCGGGCGGCTGGCTCGCGGCGGTCGGTTGGCTGGCTTCCGGCGCTTGTGGCGCAGCGGCGGGTGCCGCTTCCGGCGCGGCCGGCGGGACGATGCCGGCGCCCGGCAGGCTGTTCAGGCGGCTGTTGGGCGCGATGCTCGGCGCTGCAGGCGGCTCGGCAGGCGCCCCCTGGCCCTCAGGCTGGGTTTGCGTCTGCGGCTGCGGATTGAAGGTTTCCCGGGCCTGCTCTTGCAGGTCGGTCAACGGCGCCATCAGCTTCTTGGCTTCCTGTTCCATCTGCAGGATGTGTTCGTTGTGCAACTGGCGGCGGATTTCATCCGCGCCCAGCTCGCGCTCCACTTCCGTCTTGATGGCGTTGAAGCTGCGCTTGAGCCGGCCAATCCACAGGCCAGCGGTGCGCGCGGCACCCGGCAGGCGGTCGGGGCCGAGCACCAGCAGGGCGACGAGGCCCACCAGCAGCAGTTCGCTGAAGCTGATACCGAACATGGTTTATTCCATCAGTCCTTGCGAGCCGGTTCTTCGACCTTCTGCGCCTGGGCGTCGATGGTGTGCGGCTGGTTCAGCGGCGGGTTGCCGGCAGCGGCGTTCGGGTCTTTCTTCTCGTCTTCCTCGGTGTTCATTGCTTTCTTGAAGCCCTTGATGGCTTCGCCGACGTCCGAACCGAGGTTCTTCAGGCGCTTGGTGCCGAAGACCAGGACCACGACGATCAGGATGACGACCCAGTGTTTCCAGTCAAAGATGCCCATCTTGTTTTCCTCGCAAAGTTGTCGGGTTCAGGCAGACGGTTGGCGCGCGGCTTTCTCGTCGTGCCCGGAAAGGCCGAAGCGGCGGTCCAGCTCGTCCAGTACCGCCTGCGGGTGCTGGCCGAGGGCGGCGAGCATCACCAGGGAGTGGAACCAGAGGTCCGCCGTTTCGTAGATCAGGTCCGTGCAGTCACCGCTGGTGGCGGCGTCCTTGGCGGCGAGAATGGTTTCCACCGACTCTTCGCCAACCTTCTCCAGGATCTTGTTCAGGCCCTTGTGATACAGGCTGGCCACGTAGGAGCTGTCCGGTGCGGCATTCTTGCGCGCTTCGAGGACTTCCGCCAGACGGGCGAGGGTATCAGTGCTCATGGGGTTTTCCTGTACCTACGTGGGAGTAGATGGCATCCGGGTCCTTGAGGACCGGGTCGACGGTCTGCCAGGCGCCGTTCTCGAACACCCGGTAGAAGCAGCTTTCGCGGCCGGTGTGGCAGGCGATGCCGCCCAGCTGTTCGACCATCAGGATCACCACGTCGGCGTCGCAGTCCAGGCGCAGTTCATGCAGCTTCTGCACGTGGCCGGAGTCCTCGCCCTTGCGCCAGAGCTTGCCGCGCGAGCGCGACCAGTAGATGGCGCGGTTCTCGGCGGCGGTGAGGGTCAGGGCTTCGCGGTTCATCCAGGCCATCATCAGCACGCGGCCGGTGCGATGGTCCTGGGCGATCGCCGGCACCAGTCCATCGGCATTCCACTTGATTTCGTCCAGCCAGTCTTTCATCTCGGGTTCCGTACAGCGGGCACGCGCGGTGCCCAGAGCCACTTTGTAAGCCACTTCGTATAGCGGTTAAGTGTGCCAGCCGCTGGGGCGACTGGCTATCGGCGCAGAATCAGATACAGACCACCGGCCAGCATCGCCCAGGCAGGCCAGGCAGCGAGGCTATGGGTGGCCAGGCCGGTTTCGGCGGCGCCGGCGACCAGCACCGCGCCGATCAGCCGCGCCGGCCAGGCGCCCGCGCCAGGGCCGCGGGTCTCGATCACCAGGCGCTTGTCCGGATCGGGGTCGCGGGACAGTCGCTCCAGGGTCTCGCGCGTCATCTGCGCCAGGTGCGGCAGTTGCTCGATGTGTTGCTGGGCATTGCGCATCAGGGTACCGGGGCTCATGCGCTCGCGCATCCAGCGTTCCAGGTAGGGCTGCGCGGTAGTCCACAGGTCCAGCTCCGGGTAGAGCTGGCGGCCCAGGCCTTCGATGTTCAGCAGGGTCTTCTGCAGCAGCACCAGTTGCGGCTGCACTTCCATGTTGAAGCGCCGTGCGGTCTGGAACAGGCGCAGCAGCACCTGGCCGAAGGAGATGTCCTTGAGTGGCTTCTCGAAGATCGGCTCGCAGACGGTGCGGATCGCCGCTTCGAAGTCGTTGACCTTGGTTTCCGCCGGCACCCAGCCCGAGTCGATGTGCAACTGGGCGACCTTGCGGTAATCGCGCTTGAAGAAGGCGATGAGGTTGCGCGCCAGGTAGTCCTGGTCCTCGTCGGTGAGGCTGCCGACGATGCCGCAGTCCACCGCGATGTACTGCGGGCTCCACGGCGTGCGGGTGCTGACGAAGATGTTGCCGGGGTGCATGTCGGCGTGGAAGAAGCTGTCGCGGAACACCTGGGTGAAGAAGATCTCCACGCCGCGCTCGGCCAGCGCCTTGAAGTCGGTGCGCTGATCGCGCAGGGTGTCCAGGTCGGTGACCGGGATGCCGTAGATACGCTCCATCACCAGCACCTTGGGGCGGCACCAGTCCCAGTAGACCTGGGGCACGTAGAGCAGCGGCGAGCCTTCGAAGTTGCGCCGCAGCTGCGAGGAGTTGGCCGCTTCACGGAGCAGGTCCAGCTCGTCGTAGATGGTTTTCTCGTAGTCGCTGACCACCTCGGCCGGGTGCAGGCGGCGGGCATCGGCGGAGATGCGCTCGGCGGTGCGGGCGAGGATGTGCAGCCAGGCGATGTCGGAGCGGATCACCGGCTCCAGGTTCGGGCGGATGACCTTGACCACCACTTCCTCGCCGCTTTTCAGCTGCGCGGTGTGCACTTGCGCCACCGAGGCGGAGGCCAGCGGCTCGCGCTCGAAGCGGGAGAACACCTGCTCGATCTTCGCGCCCAGCTGTTGCTCGATGAGCGCTACGGCCTGTTCCGGTGGGAAGGGCGGCACCTTGTCCTGCAGGAAAGCCAGCTCCAGGGCGATGTCGTCGGGGAGCAGGTCCCGGCGGGTGGAGAGGATCTGGCCGAACTTGATGAAGATCGGCCCGAGGTCTTCCAGCGCCAGCCGGATGCGCGCACCACGGCTGAGCTCCAGCGGCTTGCGCGGCAGCCAGCGCCAGGGCAGCAGGCCGCCCACCAGGCGCAGCCACCAGGGCAGGAAGGGCAGTTCGAGGACCATGTCGTCCAGGCGGTAGCGGATGGCTACGCGCTGGATGCGCAGCAGGCGGCGGATGGCGAGCAGCTTCATGCGTCAGGCTTGATCTTCTGGGTCAGGCGGGTGATCCGCGCGTCGAGGCGGTCGAGGGACATCTTCAACTGGTCCAGCTCGGCGAAGCGCGCTTCGGCTTCGTGCTGGCCGACCAGGCTGCGGCTTTCCTCGGCAAGATAGTCGGCGAGGCTCAGACGCAGGCTTTCCAGGCTGTCGCCGGCCCAGGCCATGCCGCCGCGCAGGCGCGCGCCGAGCAGGTGCGCGGGCACCGGGCCGAGCCAGCGGGAGACTTCGTACTCCCAGTCCAGCTCCAGGCTCTGGAGGATATCAGCCAGCTCCAGCAGCATCGCGCTGTCACCGCCCATGGTCACTTCCGGGCTGTGCAGGACGCGGGTCTTGTCCTTGGCCAGCGCCAGTTGCAGCAGGCTGCCGGCCGGCGCGACGAGGGTGCAGTCGGGCTGGGCCTCGTGGTGCGCGGCCAGGTGCAGGCCGTCGGCATCGGGCAGGATGAACAGCCGCAGCGCGGGCGCCTGGCAGTCCACTTCCAGCACCTTGCCAGCGAGCCGGCCAAGGCGTTTCAGCGCCACGCCATCGAGCCGCAGCACGCGGTTGACGGTGGCTTCGGCGCTGGCCAGGGCGGCCTGCAGGAGCAGGGTCATCAGGGCTTGATGCCGCGGTGCAGGGCGACCACGCCGCCAGTCATGTTGTGGTAGGTGACGCGGTCGAAGCCGGCCTCCACCATCATTGACTTCAGCGTTTCCTGGTCGGGGTGCATGCGGATCGACTCGGCGAGGTAGCGGTAGCTCTCGGAGTCGTTGGTCACCAGCTTGCCCATCAGCGGCAACAGGGTGAAGGAGTAGGCATCGTAGGCCTTGGACAGCAGGCTGCTGGTGGGCTTGGAGAATTCCAGCACGAGCAGGCGGCCGCCGGGCTTGAGCACCCGCAGCATGGAGCGGATGGCTTCGTCCTTGTGGGTGACGTTGCGCAGACCGAAGGCGATGGTCACCGCGTCGAAGTAGTTGTCGGGGAACGGCAGCTTCTCGGCGTCGGCCTGGACGAAGTTGACGTTGCCGGCGACGCCGCTGTCGAGCAGCTTGTCGCGACCGACCTTGAGCATCGAGGCATTGATGTCGGCCAGTACCACTTCGCCGGTCGGGCCGACCAGGCGGGAGAACTGGCGGGTCAGATCGCCGGTGCCGCCGGCGATGTCCAGCACCCGGTTGCCGGCGCGCACGCCGGACAGTTCGATGGTGAAGCGCTTCCACAGACGGTGGATGCCGCCGGACATCAGGTCGTTCATCAGGTCGTACTTGGCGGCGACCGAGTGGAATACCTCGGCGACCTTCTCGGCCTTCTCGCTCTCGCGCACGGTCTTGTAGCCGAAGTGCGTGGTGGGATCGGCGCCGTCCTGGCCGGCTTGGGGCTTGCGCGGTTCGCTCATGGCATTTCTACCCTGGAAGTCAGTGGCGGGCATTCTAACAGGATGCGCAGAAAACGCCGCTCCGCTCGCCGCCGCATGAGGGGTGCCGGGGTGCGGCGATACGGCGCGGCGCGTATCATCTGGAAAGTCAGTCACTCGCGGAGTTCAAGAATGTCCCGTATCCATGTCGAACGATCCCACTCCCTCGGCCTTGAAGCCGCCCGCGCCAAGGCGGAGAAACTTGCCGACAAGCTCGGCCGCGAGCATGGCGTGAGCAGCGAGTGGCAGGGCGACACCCTGCTGTTCAAGCGCAGCGGCGTGGACGGGCGCATCGAGGTGGCCGCGGACAAGGTCGCGGTAGACGTGAAGCTGGGGCTGATGCTTTCGGCCATGGGCGGCCTGCTCAAGGGCGAGATCGAGCGTGCGCTGGACAAGGCCCTGGCCTGATTCCTTCCGGCCCCGCTTCTCGCGGGGCCATGCTGCTTTCGGGCGGCGCCGGCTTTCCCTCGACGCCTGGTATGTGTTTTCTAATTTTCCCCGATACCTTGACTCACAGTCCCGCCTTTCGCGGGCAGCTATTCGACATCATCGAATCCGAACCCTGTGAGGTGCCACCATGGCCAAGGCTGTCAGCAAGAAGAAAGTCGTAGAGCTCGAATCCTCTCTCTACTCCGATGCCAAGCACTACGCCCGGCAGATCTGGCTTGCGGGCCTGGGCACCTACGCTCGCGTGGGTCAGGAAGGCAGCGAGTACTTCAAGGAACTGGTCAAGTCCGGCGAGTCCGTGGAGAAGAAAGGCCGCGACCTGGTGACCACCCAGATCGACGCCGCCAATGACAGCGTCAAGGGCCGACTGCACAGCGTGAAGGCCAAGCTGAACTTCGAGAAGATCGAGGAAGCGTTCGATGCACGTGTCGCCTCTGCCCTCAATCGAATCGGAATTCCCTCCAGGCGTGATGTGGAGGCGCTCTCTGCTAAGCTGGATGAGCTGAGCGCAGTGCTCGAGCGTGTCGCGAGAACCCAATAAGGAGAGCAGGATGGCTGGCAAAAAAACTACCGATAAAAAAGAGTCCAGTTGGATCGGCGAGATCGAGAAATACTCGCGGCAGATCTGGCTGGCTGGCTTGGGGGCCTACTCGAAGGTCAGCAAGGACGGCAGCAAGGTGTTCGAGACCCTGGTCAAGGACGGCGAGAAGGCTGAGAAACTGGCCAAGACCGAAGTCGAGGGTGCGGTGAAGACTTCCACCCGTTCCGCAAAAGCGCGCGTCGATGCCGTCAAGGGCGCCGCGATCGGCAAGTGGGGCGAGCTGGAAGAGGCCTTCGACAAGCGCCTGAACAGCGCGATCTCGCGCCTGGGCGTACCGAGCAGCCGTGAAGTGAAAGACCTGCACAGCAAGGTCGACAGCCTCACCAAGCAGATCGAGAAGCTCACCGGCGTCAGCGTCGCCAAACCGGCCGCCAAGGCTGCCGCGAAACCCGCAGCGAAAGCCGCCGCCAAACCGGCCGCGAAACCCGCTGTGAAGACCGCGGCTTCCAAACCGGCTGCCAAAACCGCCGCCAAGCCCGCTGCGAAACCTGCAGCGAAGCCGGCCGCCAAGCCCGCCGCTAAAGCCGCCGCAAAACCGGCTGCCAAGGCTGCCGCGAAACCCGCAGCCAAGCCGGCTGCCAAGGCTGCGGCCAAGCCTGCCGCGAAACCGGCTGCCAAGCCCGCTGCTGCGAAAGCCGCCGCGAAGCCCGCTGCAAAACCGGCTGCTGCCGCCAAGCCTGCCGCTGCGAAACCTGCAGCCAAGCCGGCCGCGGCGAAGAAGCCCGCCGTGAAGAAGCCTGCTGCACCCAAGGCTGCCGCCAAACCGGCCGCTGCGAAACCGGCAACCGCCCCGGCCGCCACTGCTGCACCGTCGGCTCCCGCCGCCGCACCAGCCGTGACGCCGTCCGCCGCTGCTCCGGCAACGCCGCCGTCCCAGGCCTGATTGGTCTGCCGCAACACCCACGCCCGGCCTCGCGCCGGGCGTTTTCATTTCTGAGGGGCGTGAATCAGGGGGCGAGGTAGCGCTTGGCGAGTCGTTCGGCGATCAGCTGCGAGTCCGGGCGCAAGTGCGGCGCCACCAGCATCATCACCTGGAACACTACCTGGCGGACGTCACCTTCGTGGCCGAGGATGCGCTGGTAGTCGAGGGAGAACAGCAGGGTCAGGGTGATCTGCTCCACCAGCTGGCCGAGGGCGTCGGTATCGCTGACCAGTTCGTCCTGCGCCTTGAGTTGCGCGAGCAGAGTAGCCAGGGTGCGCTTGAGCTGGTTGAGCCAGGCACGCACGCCGCGGGCCAGCTTGGGCAGCTTGCCGGAGAGGTTGGAAAGGTCCTGGAAGAGGAAGCGGTAGTGCGCCAGGCGCTCGACGATCAGGTGCAGGAACAGCCAGTAGTCCTCGGCGCCCAGTCGCACGTCTTCGGGCGGATCGAGCAGCGGCGCCAGTTCGTCCTGGAAGCGCTCGAACAGCGCCAGCACCAGCGGCTCCTTGCCGTGGAAGTGGTAGTAGAGATTGCCGGGGCTGATGCCCAGTTCGGTGGCGATCTCCAGGGTGGACACGTTGGGCTCGCCCTGCTCGTTGAACAGCTGCAGGGCGCATTCGAGAATCCGGTCGCGCGTTTTCATCCGTGCTCTTGTTCCAGCCGCAGTGGGCCGACGATAGCCGCAGGGGAGTTGGCTGCCAATGGTTTCGCGGCAAACTTCCGCATGGCTTGCCTGTAGGGGCGAGCTTGCTCGCGAGCGGTATTTCCGGAGACGCCGTCGCTCGGTCGGTTCGCGAGCAAGCTCGCTCCTACAGAAGTTCCGATATCACGGCTCAACGCACGTGCACGTAAGTCCCTGGCGCGGCTTCTTTGGGCGGGTGCTCGGCGTTGCCCAGTTCGAAGTTCACGGCGCGACGTTCGCCTGAGCGCTCCTGAATCCATTCCAGCCATACCGGCCACCAACTGCCCTCCTGGCGTTTGGTGTCGTAGTACCAGGCGCGGGGATCGGAGCTGATCTTGCCGTTCTCGAAGTAGCAGGCCTTGGGGTTGCCCGGTGGGTTGAGGATGCTCTGGATGTGCCCGCTGTTGGACAGCACGAAGCGAGTCTCGCCGCCCAGCAACTGGGCTGAGCGGTACACCGCGTCCCACGGGGTGATGTGGTCGGTGATGCCGGCGACGTGGAAGTTGTCCACCGCCACCTTCTTCAGGTCGATGGGGGTGCCGTTGACCTCCATGGCGCCAGGTCGCGCCAGCGGGTTGTGCTTGAAGAAGTCGAGGAAGTCGCCGTGCAGCGCGGCGGGCAGGCGGGTGTTGTCGTTGTTCCAGTAGAGGATGTCGAAGGCCGGCGGTTGCTTGCCCAGCAGGTAGTTGTTGACCCAGTAGTTCCAGATCAGGTCGTTGGGGCGCATCCAGGCGAACACCTTGGCCATGTCGCGGCCATCCAGCACGCCGTGCTGGTAGGAGCGGCGCTTGCTGCTCTCCAGGGTCTGCTCGTCGGCGAATAGCGCAGCGGGGGTTTCCACCTGGCTGTCCAGCAGACTCACCAGGTAGGTGGCGCTGGCGATCTTGCGCAATTGCCGACGCGCCTGCAGGTGGCCCTGCAGCGCGGCGATGGTCAGGCCGCCGGAGCAGGCGCCCATCAGGTTGACACTGCGGCTGCCGCTGATGGAGCGGCATACCTCGATGGCCTCATCCAGCGCCTGGGTGTAGGTCGACAGTCCCCACTCGCGGTGGCGCGCGTCGGGGTTGCGCCAGCTCACTATGAAGACCTGCAGGTTGTTCTTCAGGGCGAACTGGACGAAGCTCTTTTCCGCCGACAGATCGAAGATGTAGTACTTGTTGATCTGCGGCGGCACGATCAGCAGCGGCTTGGCATACAGATGCTCGCCCATCGGCTTGTACTGGATCAGCTCCAGCACTTCGTTGCGGAACACTACGGCGCCGGGCGTGGTGGCCAGGTTCTGGCCGATCTCGAAGGCGCTGCGGTTGACCTGGCTGGGCATTCCGCCGTTGTGCCTCAGGTCGTCCAGCAGGTGCTGCACGCCCTTGAGCAAGCTCTGTCCGCCGGTGTTGAACAACTCCTTTACCGCCAGTGGGTTGATCAGGGTATTCGAGGGTGCGGCGGCATCGGAGAGGATCGACAGCAGGAAGCGCGCGCGGGCGCGGTCGTCGTGGTTCAGGTCGCTCTCATCCACCCAGGCCAGCAGTTGCTTTTGCCAGGCCAGGTACGCCTGCACGGTGCGCCGGTAAAGTGGGTTCAGGCGCCACGACGGGTCCTGGAAACGGGCATCCTGGGGATTGGGCTGCAGCGGTGAATCGCCGATCAGCACCTTGCCCATCTGCTTGCCGAAGGCTGCCAGATGCCGTGCCGAATGCATCGGCTGGCGCACGCCCTGCAGCGCCAGCGTGCGCAGGGTGGACAGCATGTCCTTGCCGCGCAGGCCGACCATCGCGCTCTGCGCATTCATGTATTGGGTGGGAACGGGGACGCTACCCGGCTCAGCTTTCTCTCGCATGAACAGCACTCCGTAAAGGGTCCGACCTGCCAATGGCGACGCAAAGCCTGTACCAGAATCGGGAATGGCCCGTTCCAGACACTTGCCGCCGGTTCGAGGGATGTGCACGGGTATCGACGCGAGAGGAAACTGCCCGAAAACAGGGCAGCGGATCAGCAGTCGGGTTGCCCTGCGGACACCCGGGCAGGCGGCCGCAGTTGAGGTCCCGATTCAGGCGTTACGTGTCGATACCCGTGAACACGCCTGTTTGTTGTTCGGCTCTTTAAAAAAAGTGCCTTCGCAGCGATCGGTCAAGGCAGCATGCCCTCGAACTATGACGAACCTGTGATGCGTCAGCTGGCCTTGGGAGTGAACGGGCGGGGGTGGATCACGGCGCGCTGCCGTTCTTCCTGGAGGAATTTCATGATGATCGGCGCCACGGTTTCGGCGCGGGTCACCAGGAACAGGTGGCCGTCATCGATCACGTGGAGCTCGGCGTTGGGGATGCGCCAGGCCAGCATGCGCATGTTGATCAGCGGGATGATCGGGTCGTCGTCGCCGGCGAGGATCAGCGTCGGCTGACGGATCTTGTGCAGCCAGTGGATGCTGGTCCAGCCCAGGCCGGCGAACAGTTGCCAGTAGTAACCCATCTTGCCCGACGAGCGCACCTTGCTGGCGAAGGCCATGGCCAGCTTAGGGTCGCGGCGGAAGGCGCCGCCATAGATGTCCGGGGCGATGTGCACGCCATAGGAGGGCTGGATATAGCGCCGCGGGCTGGCCATGCGCCAGAGTACTCGCGGCTTGCCCGGCACCATCACCGCGCCGGCAGCGGTGGCGGCGAGAATCAGCTTCTTGCAGCGCTCCGGGTAGTCATGGGCGAACTGCTGCGCCAGGGCGCCGCCCCACGACACGCCGATGGCCGTCACCTGGCCGTAGTCCAGGTAATCGAGCATCCGCGCCGCCAGTTTGGCCAGGCCGGGGAAACGGTACGGCGTGCTTGGGGTCGAGGAGCCGCCGACGCCGGGGACGTCGAAGGCGATCACCTCCAGGTCCGGGTCCAGCGCGGCGACGAAGGGGAAGACCAGTTCCAGGTTGGCACCGATGCCGTTGAAGATCAGCAGCGGCGTCATGTGTTTCTTGCCCGGGCGCACGGCGGTGCGGATGGTCTGCCCGTCGAGTTCGATGGTGCGGAACTCGAAGGGCTGCGCCGCCGGCGCCTTGCTCGGCAGGATCTCCTCGTCGCTGCGTTTGCTGCGCGCGCGCCGGCTCGTCGGCGCGGCCACTTCCACGGCCGTCGACGATTCTGGAGTGTTGGCGTCGTCCACGGCGCCGGCTTGCGGGAGGAGTTCTGTTTTCATCGTTCGTGTACGTAGGTTCCGGGGGAGGCTTCGCCAGCCGGATAGGTTTTGTTACCCAGCGAAGTCGGCGCCTTGCGCGTTTTGCCGGAGCGTTCGGCCAGCCAGTTCTGCCAGTGCAGCCACCAGGAGTCGGCGTGCTTGCTGGCGTTTTCCTGCCAGGTCTTCGGATCCACCGAGAGTTCCGGGCCGGTCATGAAGCGTGCCTTGGGGTTACCCGGCGGGTTGAGGATGCTCTGGATGTGCCCGCTGTTGGAAAGGACGAATTCGCACTTGCCGCCGAGCAGGCGCGCAGAGCGGTAGCAGGCTTCCCACGGGGTGATGTGGTCGTTGAGGCCCGCCAGGCAGTAGAAGTCGCAGGTCACCTGCTTGAGATCGATCGGCGTGCCACCCACCTCCAGCGCCCCGGAGCGGCTCAGCGGGTTGGTCTTGAACATTTCCACCAGTTCGCCGTGCAGTGCGGCCGGCAGGCGCGTGGTGTCGTTGTTCCAGAACAGGATGTCGAAGGCTGGCGGCTCGTTGCCGAGCAGGTAGTTGTTGACCCAATAGTTCCAGATCAGATCGTTGGGGCGCATCCAGGCAAACACCTTGGCCATGTCCTTGCCTTCCAGCACGCCGGCCTGGTAGGAGCGGCGCTTGGCGGCTTCCAGGGTCTTCTCGTCGGCGAACAGGGCGACCTGGGTATCCAGTTCGAAGTCCAGCACGCTGACCATCTGGGTGAAGGCGTTGACCTTTTTCTCGCCCAGCGCGGCGTAGTGACCGAGCAGGGTGACGGTGGTGATGCCGCCGGAGCAGGCGCCGAGCATGTTCAGGTCCTTGGCGCCGGTGATGGCCAGGACCACGTCGATGGCTTCCTTCAGCGCCTCGATGTAGGTGGTCAGGCCCCACTCGCGCTGCGCCTTGGTCGGGTTGCGCCAGCTGACGATGAAGGTCTGTACCTGGTTGCGCAGGCAGAAGCGCGCCAGGCTCTTCTCCGGCGACAGGTCGAAGACGTAGAACTTGTTGATCTGCGGAGGCACCACCAGCAGCGGGCGCTCATGCACGCTCTCGGTGATCGGCTTGTACTGGATCAGTTCCAGCACGTCGTTGCGGAACACCACCGCGCCATCAGTGACGGCCAGGTTCTTGCCGACCTCGAAGGCGTCCATGTTCACCTGGCTGGGCATGCCGCCGTTGTTCACCAGGTCCTTGGCCAGATGGGTAAGACCGTCGAGCAGGCTCTTGCCGCCGGTCTCGAAGAAACGTTTGACCGCCGCCGGGTTGGACAGCGTGTTGGTCGGCGCCATGGCCTCGGTCATCAGGTTGATGACGAATTGGCCGCGGCTGATGTCCTGGGGCGACAGGTCGCTCTCACCCATCCAGGTGTGCAACTCCTTGCGCCAGGCCAGGTAGGTCTGCAGATAACGGCGGTAGAGCGGGTTCTGGCTCCAGGCCGGATCGTTGAAGCGACGGTCGTCGTCCGACGGCTTCAGGTCGGATTTGCCGAGCAGCACGTTCTTCAGCTCCAGGCCGAAGTGGGTCACGTGCTTGGCGCTGTGGAAGGGCTGCTTGATCGCTTGCAGCAACACCATTCGGGCAGAGGTGAGCAGGTCCTTGCCGCGAATCCCGATCACCGGGTTCAGGGCGAGGGTATTTTCCGCGGCTTGCTGGGGTAGATCGCTGTTGTTCTTCTGGGTCATCGGCGACGCTCCATTGTCCTGAGACGCATACTGGCGGGGCTCACCTTCGTGACGTAGGGCCAAGTACTTCTCGGGGTTGCGGAACGTGGAGACAGCTCCACGCGATTCATCTACTTGGCGGCATCACTGGAACTTCAGGTGACCACGCTCTGTGCACTGTAACTCCGTACATTGCACTGCCTTGGTTACCCGAGTTTCCTTCGCCGCGCAAGCTGGTGCAGCGTGGGCCAACTCCTAGGAGTATGTCGGGAAAAGTTAGAAAACGCGCCCTAGAGCGGGGGCATCTCGCCAATCCCCTGACGGCGAACACGCAGGCAGCAGTCTGCAACGGGAATGTTGCAAATGGCGTGCCCTGGAGCGATTGCCCGACGAAGGTTGGTGCGCAGGGAGAGCTGGAGGGATAGATCGAACGAGTTGCAGGAGCGGTGCGGGGGCTTTTGTAGGGGCGAGCTTGCTCGCGAACGAGCTTCCCGGTGGCGCAGGCGCTGGACTGGTTCGCGAGCAAGCTCGCTCCTACGAAATGAACTTACAGCATGAGTTTGACCACGGACTCCGACGGGTCGCGCGATTTGCCGGCTTTCTCCAGCTGCGCCAGATAGTCGGCCCAGATCTCGTCCTGGCGCACGCACAGCTCGTAGAGGTAATCCCAGGTGAACAGGCCGCTGTCGTGGCCATCGTCGAAGGTCAGCTTGAGCGCGTACTGCCCAGCCGGTTCCAGATTGCTCAGGCCGACATTCAGCTTGCCCACTTGCAGCACCGGATTGCCGTGACCCTGGACCTCCGCCGACGGCGAGTGCACACGCAGGAACTCGGCGGACAGCTCGTAGGACTGTTCCCCATAGGTCAGAGAAAGCTTCTTCGAGGCCTTGTGCAGCTTGATGGCGGAAGGAATGTGCATGGACGGCTCCTGAACGGCAATTCCGGCATTGTAGCGCCGGCGGAAAAACAACGGGGCGCCCTGAGGCGCCCCGTCGCTGTGGCGTTGATCCGTTTACAGGATGTAGCGCGACAGGTCCTCGTCCTGGGCCAGTTCGCCCAGATGGCCGTTGACGTAGGCCGCGTCGATCACGATGGCCTTGTCGCTGTGCTCACTGGCGAGGTCGGCGGCGTCGAAGGACACCTCTTCGAGCAGGCGCTCGAGCAGGGTGTGCAGGCGACGGGCACCGATGTTCTCGGTCTTCTCGTTGACCTGGAAGGCGATCTCCGCGAGGCGCTTGATGCCGTCGGCGGCGAACTCGATGTCCAGGCCTTCGGTCTTCAGCAGCGCGGTGTACTGCTCGGTCAACGAAGCATGCGGCTCGCTGAGGATGCGCTCGAAGTCGCTCGGGCTCAGGGCTTTCAGCTCGACGCGGATCGGCAGGCGGCCCTGCAGTTCCGGCACCAGGTCGCTGGGCTTGGACAGGTGGAATGCGCCCGAGGCGATGAACAGGATGTGGTCGGTTTTCACCATGCCCAGCTTGGTGTTCACCGTGCAGCCTTCGATCAGCGGCAGCAGGTCACGCTGCACGCCCTCGCGGGAGACGTCGGCGCCGCCGACGTTGCCGCGCTTGGCGATCTTGTCGATCTCGTCGATGAAGACGATGCCGTTCTGCTCCACCGCTTCCAGGGCGCGGGCCTTGAGGTCTTCTTCGTTGACCAGGCGCTGCGCTTCCTCGTCGCGGATCAGCTTCATGGCCTCGGCGACCTTCAGCTTGCGGGACTTGCGCTTGCCCTTGCCCATGTTGGAGAACAGGTTCTGCAACTGGTTGGTCATCTCCTCCATGCCGGGCGGGGCCATGATTTCCACGCCCGAGGGGATGTCGGCGACCTCGATGTCGATTTCCTTGTCGTCCAGCTGGCCTTCGCGCAGGCGCTTGCGGAACAGCTGGCGGGTGTTGGAGTCCTCGCGTGCGGGCTCGTCACCGAAACCGGCGGTGCGCGCGGGCGGCAGCAGGGCGTCGAGGATGCGCTCTTCGGCGGCGTCTTCGGCGCGGTACTTCACCTTCTGCACTTCCTGCTCGCGGAGCATCTTGATCGCGGCATCGGCGAGGTCGCGGATGATCGACTCGACGTCACGGCCGACGTAGCCGACTTCGGTGAACTTGGTCGCTTCCACCTTGATGAACGGTGCGTTGGCCAGCTTGGCCAGGCGGCGAGCGATCTCGGTCTTGCCGACGCCGGTCGGGCCGATCATCAGGATGTTCTTGGGCGTCACTTCGGCGCGCAGCTCGGCGGGGAGCTGCATGCGCCGCCAGCGGTTGCGCAGGGCGATGGCGACGGCGCGCTTGGCATCGTCCTGGCCGATGATGTGGCGGTTGAGTTCGTGGACGATCTCGCGGGGAGTCATGGACATTTGACGTGCTACTCCGGAACGACAGCGCTCAGACTGCGCTGTCGAGCTCCTCAAGGGTCAGGTTCTGGTTGGTGAACACGCAGATGGAGCCAGCGATGTTCAGCGCGGTTTCGGCGATCTCGCGGGCGCTCATGTCGTCGCTGCCTTTCTGCAGCAGGGCCAGCGCCGCTGCCTGGGCGAAGCCGCCGCCCGAACCCATGGCGATCAGGCCATGCTCGGGTTCGACCACGTCGCCGTTGCCGGTGATGATCAGGGAAGCGTCCTTGTTGGCCACGGCCAGCATGGCCTCCAGGCGGCTCAGGGAACGGTCGGTACGCCAGTCCTTGGCCAGTTCGACCGCGGCGCGCACCAGGTGGCCCTGGTGTTTTTCCAGCTGCTGCTCGAAGCGTTCGAAGAGGGTGAAGGCATCGGCGGTGGCGCCGGCGAAGCCGGCCAGTACTTCACCGTGGTACAGGCGACGGACTTTCTTCGCGTTGCCTTTCATCACGGTGTTGCCCAGGGAAACCTGGCCGTCGCCGCCCATGACGACTTTGCCATTGCGGCGGACAGATACGATGGTGGTCAAGGGTCTTACTCCACACTAGCGGGGCGTTGTGCCCGAATGCAGAGTCAGATGGGGACTAGGACGGCGGGGTTCAAGTCCTGCGCCGGACGAGTAGCGCGCATTTCGCGCGCCGCCCGTCGGCGCAAGCCTTGGAGTGGCCGGGGTTCAGCGGGTCTGGCGCTGCTGTAACAGCAGGTTGCTGAAACCGTTGCCGGCGAGTTGCTTCTGCGCGGCGGAGGCCTTGGCGCGGTCGCCGTAGGGGCCGACCATGACGCGGTACCAGGTCTCGTCGCGCACCGTGCCGGATTCCACACGGGCGTTCTGGCCCATCATGATGATCTGCGCGCGCAGGTGGTCGGCGTCGGTCTGTTTGCGGAACGAGCCGGCCTGCAGGTAGTACTGGGTTGCGGCAACGGCCGGCGGCGGGGTCGGCTTCGCCGGCGCGGTGTCGGCGGCCGGAGCTTGCGGCAATGCCTGCTTCTGCGCGCTGGCGACCTGGGTCGCAGGCGGCGTGGCAGGTGTCGCCGGCTTGACCACCGCGGGCGGCGGCGGATTCTGCCCACTCAGCGCTGCCAGGGCGCGCTGGGTGTCGATCTTCTCGGCTTCTTCCTTGGTCGCCACCACGGTCGCCGGCTGCTGCGGCTTGGCGGGCGGCGGCACGGCTTCCGGCGGCACCGCGACTTCCGAACCCGGCAGCAGGGTGTAGAAGTCGTACTTGGGCTTCACCCCGGTGGGGGCGGCCGGCTGTTGCGGCTGCACGGTGCCGGAAGGCTTGTTGGAGCCGACCACGGTCTTGGGCGCTTCCGGCTTTTCGCGTTTGACGTCGTTGCGACCCGGCTCCAGCTTCATCAGGAACATGATGAAGCCGCCGATGGCGAGGCCTGCGACCAGCCAGACCCAGCCGGGGACCGACGTCTTCTTGGCCGGGGCCTGGTAGCGGCTGGCGCCGCGCTTGGGAGCGGGTTTCTTCTTCGCCATGGGTGCTTACATGCGCTCCAGGGTTTCCAGGCCCAGCAGCTCCAGGCCCTGCTTGAGGGTACGGCCGGTCAGCGCGGCGAGGCGCAGGCGGCTTTCCTGTTGCGCCGGGTCTTCGGCGGTGAGGATCGGGCAGTGCTCGTAGAAGCTGGAGAACAGGCCGGCCAGCTCGTACAGGTAGGCGCAGAGGATGTGCGGGACTCCCTTCACGGCGACGTTGTTGAGCACATCGGCGAACTGCGCCAGCTGCGCGGCCAGGGCGATTTCCTGGGGCTGCTGCAGGACGATCTTGCCGCCAACCTCGTCGTAACCCTTGCCCAGCTTGCGGAATACGCCGGCCACACGGGTGTAGGCATAGAGCAGGTAGGGGGCAGTGTTGCCCTCGAAGCTCAGCATCAGCTCGAAGTTGAAGCTGTAGTCACTGGTGCGGTGCTTGGACAGGTCGGCGTACTTGACCGAGTCGATGCCCACCACGTGGCCAATGCGGCGCAGTTCTTCCTCGTCGAAGGGCGTTTCGCCCTTCTCGATGCGCTTCTCGTTGAGGCCCTTGACCAGGGTGTAGGCGCGTTCCTCGGCTTCGATCAGCAGGTCGATCAGCTTCACGGTGCCGCCGTCGCGGGTCTTGAACGGCTTGCCGTCGGCGCCGTTCATGGTGCCAAAGCCCATGTGCTCCAGGTCCATGCTGGCCGGAACGAAACCGGCGCGGCGGGCGACTTCGAACACTTGCTGGAAGTGCAGGGCCTGGCGCTGGTCGACGAAGTACAGCACGCGGTCGGCGTGCAGCACCTTGTGGCGGTAGCGCATCGCGGCCAGGTCGGTGGTGGCGTAGAGGTAGCCGCCGCCGGCCTTCTGCACGATCACCGGCAGCGGTTCGCCTTCGGCGTTCTTGAACTCGTCGAGGAACACGCACAGGGCGCCGTCGCTCTCGACCAGCAGGCCCTTGGCGGTAAGGTCGGCTACCACCTGCGCGAGGTCGTCGTTGTAGGCGCTCTCGCCCTTCACATCGGCCATGGTCAGCTTCACGCCCAGCAGGTCGTAGACCTTCTGGCAGTGCGACAGGGAAATGTCGTTGAAGCGGGTCCACAGGGCGATGCACTTGGGATCGTTGGCCTGCAGCTTCACCACCAGCTCACGGGCGCGGTCGGCGAACTCGGGGGACTCGTCGAAGCGCTTCTTGGCGGCGCGGTAGAAGACTTCCAGGTCGTGCAGTTCGGCCTGGGCGTCCACCGGTTGTTCTTCCAGGTAGGCCAGCAGCATGCCGAACTGGGTGCCCCAGTCGCCCACGTGGTTCTGGCGGATCACGGTGTCGCCGAGGAATTCCAGTACGCGGCTGACGCCGTCGCCGATGATGGTCGAGCGCAGGTGGCCGACGTGCATCTCTTTCGCCAGGTTCGGCGAGGACAGGTCCACCACCACGCGTTGCGCGGGGCCAGCCTTGCGCACGCCGATGCGTTCGTCGGCCAGCGCCTTGTCGAGGCTGGCGGCGAGCCAGGCCTGGTCCTGGAAGAAGTTCAGGAAGCCGGGGCCGGCGATCTCGACCTTGGCCACTTCCGGGCTCTGCGGCAGCGCCGCGACCAGCTTGGTCGCCAGGTCGCGCGGCTTCATCCCGGCCGGCTTGGCCAGCATCATGGCGATGTTGCTGGCGAAGTCACCGTGGGTTCGGTCCTTGGTGTTCTCCACCTGGATGTCGGGCGTCAGGCCGGCCGGCAGGGTGCCGTCTTCGGTGAGGCTGACAAGGGCTTGCTGGATCAGGTGGCGAATCGTGTCTTTCATGGTTTTCTCCGTGCTCGCGTGCATCCGGCGCGCGCGACCGGTTATCGGGCTCAGAACCGCGCATTATCCGTGGCCGGGCATGGCTTGCCAACCGCGGAGCGCTCCAAGTTCAGTCTCGCCGCTGTGCCATCCGTCGCGGCTGATGGAAGTCAATGTAGGACGGTTCCGTCGTCGTGGCAGGGTTTGTCAGAACAGATCGATGGGATCGACGTCCAGCGACCAGCGCACCTGGCGCCCGCTGGGCATGCCTTCGAGCGTCTGCAGCCAGGGCGTCAGCAGGCGGTGCAGTGGCGCGCGGGCGGTGCTCATCAGCAACAGCTGGGCGCGGTAGCGGCCGGCGCGGCGTTCCATGGGAGCCGGCACCGGGCCGAGGAGTTCCACGTCGTGGCCGAGCGTGGCCTGCAGGCGCTCCGCTTCGGCACAGGCTTCGTCGAGGAAACCCTCGGCCTGTCCCGGCTTGTGCGCCTCGGCGCGCAAGAGCGCGAGGTGCGAGAAGGGCGGCAGGCTGGCGGAGCGGCGCTCGGTGAGTGCCTGCTCGGCGAAGGCGAAGTAACCCTGTTCGGTGAGCTGCACCAGCAGCGGGTGGTCGGCCAGGTGGGTCTGGATCAGCACGCGGCCCGGTTCCTCGGCGCGCCCGGCGCGGCCGGCGACCTGGACGATCTGCTGGGCCATGCGTTCGCTGGCGCGGAAATCGGCGGAGAACAGCCCGCCATCGGCATCGAGGATGGCCACCAGGGTGACGCGTGGGAAATGGTGCCCCTTGGCGAGCATCTGGGTGCCGACCAGGATGCACGGCTCGCCCTTGTTGATGGTGGCGAACAGGTCGCGCATGGCGTGCTTGCGCGAGGTGCTGTCGCGGTCGATGCGCAGCACCGGGTAATCGGGGAAGAGGATGCGCAGGCGCTCTTCGGCGCGCTCGGTGCCGGCGCCGACCGGGCGCAGGTCCACCGTGCCGCATTTCGGGCAGTTGCGCGGTGGCCGCTCACGATGGTCGCAGTGGTGGCAGCGCAACTCGCCGCTGCCCTGGTGCACGGTCATCCGTGCGTCGCAGCGCGGGCATTGGCTGATCCAGCCGCAGTCGTGGCATAGCAGGGTCGGGGCGAAGCCGCGGCGGTTCAGGTAGACCAGCACCTGCTGGCCGGCGGCCAGGGTTTCCTTGATCGAACGCTGCAGCGGCATGGAAATGCCTGAATCCAGCGGCAGACTCTTCACGTCCAGGCGCTGGAACTTTGGCTGGTGCGCACCGCCGGCACGTTGGGTCAGGCGCAGCAGGCCGTAGCGGCCGCTCTGGGCGTTGTGCAGGCTTTCCAGCGCCGGCGTGGCCGAGCCCAGCAGGATCGGCACGTTCTCCAGCCGCGCGCGCACCATGGCCAGGTCACGGGCGTGGTAGCGCAGGCCTTCCTGCTGTTTATAGGAGGCGTCGTGCTCCTCGTCGATGATGATCAGCCCCGGGTTTTTCAGCGGGGTGAACAGCGCCGAGCGGGTGCCGATGACGATGTCCGCCTCGCCATCGCGTGCGGCGAGCCAGGCATCGAGGCGCTCGCGGTCGGTCAGCGCCGAGTGCAGCAGCGCGATACGCGCGTTGAAGCGGCGCTCGAAGCGGCTCAGGGTCTGCGGGCCGAGGTTGATCTCGGGGATCAGCACCAATGCCTGCTTGCCGGCTTCCAGGGCCTCGCGGATCAGTTGCAGGTAGACCTCAGTCTTGCCGCTGCCGGTGACGCCAGCGAGCAGGAAGCTGTGGAAGCTGCCGAAGCCGGCGCGCACGGCCTCGAAGGCGGCGCGTTGCTCGGCGTTCAGCGGCAGTTCCGCCTGCGCCAGCCACGGGCCGTGGTGCGGCGGCACGCTATGGACGCGCACCTCCAGTGTGACCAGCCCCTTTTCCTGCAGAAGGTCGAGGCTGTCCTTGTTGATCTGTAATTGGCTGAGCAGGTCGTGGGCGACGCCGTGGGGGTGCTGCTTGAGGATCTTCAGCGTCTCACGCTGGCGCGGCGCGCGGGCCAGGCGCGGGTCTTCCTCGCGGGCGCCGGGCTCGGCATGCCAGAAGCGCTGTTGGCGCGCCTCGGCCGGGTCGCCCTGGCGCAGCAGGTTGGGCAGTGCCCAGGAAAAGGTGTCGCCCAGGCTGTGCTGGTAGTACTGCGCCGTCCAGCGGCACAACTCCAGCAGGTGCGCCGGCATCGGCGGCTCGCGATCGAGCACGGCCAGGGCCGGGCGCAGCTTGTCCGCCGGGACGTCGGAGCTTTCCACCTTGTCCACCAGCACGCCGACCATCTCGCGGCGGCCGAACGGCACGCGCAGGCGCACGCCGGGCTGCAGGCGTGTGACGTCGACCCCGCGCGGAGGCAGGTAATCGAACAGGCGGCGCAGCGGCGAAGGCAGGGCGAGACGCAGGATGGAGGGTGTGGGCACGCGACGGATTCCGGGGCGGCGGGGAGCGCTGGATGGTAGCATGGGCGATGCGACGGTCGGTCATGCCTGATCTTGCGTTGAAAGCGATCTCTGGTATGATCCACGCCCTTAATTTGCGTGCGGTGCCCGGTAAAAGATCCCGCCCGCGGTCCTTGATGGCCGTGGCTCGGCTTCTGCCAGAGACTGGGTGGCGGCACACCACCGAGAGGAAGAGACCATGAAACCGGAAATCCATCCCGCGTACGAAGACATCGAAGCTACCTGCAGCTGTGGCAACGTGATCAAGACCCGTTCCACCCTGTGCAAGGGCATTCACCTGGACGTCTGCTCCGAGTGCCACCCCTTCTACACCGGTAAGCAGAAAGTTCTGGACACCGGCGGCCGTATCGACCGCTTCAACCAGCGCTTCGCCATGTTCGGCGGCAAGAAGTAAGATCGATTTCCGGGAAAGGCCCACGATGGTTTTTCACGGTAATTCGAAAAAGGCGTCCCTTGTGGGCGCCTTTTTTATGGCCGTCCTTTTTTCCCTGGACGCCAGCGCCGCTGGTTGCCCGAAGCCTTCGTCGCCCGAGACGGTGCGCGTGGCACGGGTGGTCGACGGCGACACGCTCAAGCTGGCCGACGGCCGCAGTGTCCGCCTGATCGGCGTCAACGCTCCGGAACTGGCTCATCATGGCCGCTCCGAAGAACCCTTTGCCGTTGCCGCCCAGCGCCGCCTGCAGCAACTGGTGGCCGCCAATGACGGCGAGGTCAGTCTGGTTGCCGGTCGGCAGGGCAAGGACAAGTACGGCCGCACCCTGGCCCATGCCTATGACGCTCTGGGTAATAACCTCGAATCTCGTCTGCTCGCCGAGGGCCTGGGCTACCTTGTAGCTATTGCCCCGAATACGGATCTCACCGCTTGCCAGCAGGCCGCTGAGCGCCAGGCCCGTAGCGCCAAGCTGGGTTTGTGGAAGCAGTCACCGGTGCAGACGGCGCAACAGATTCATGACAGCGGCTTTGCAGTGGTGCGCGGCCGGGTCGAGCAGGTGCAACGCAATCGCGGCGGCCTGTGGATCGATCTTGACGGCCCGCTGGTGCTGCGCATCGAAGCCAGGCTGCTCAGGCAGTTCGACGATGCCACTCTGCGCGATCTCAAGGGGCGGCAGATAGAGGCGCGCGGCTGGGTCATCGACCGCTCCGCGCGTGGTGGCGTGAAACCCGGACAGGCGCGCTGGATGCTGCCTGTGACCGACCCGGCGATGATGGAGGTATTGCCATGAGCTTGCGCTCGTTCGGAATTCTGACCCTGCTGGCGCTGCTGAGTGTTCTCGGCGGCTGCGCCACCAACCCCGCCACCGGCAAGACTGACTTCGTGATGATGAGCGAGCAGAGCGAACTGGAGATGGGGCAGAAGTACAGCCAGGAGATCAGCAAGCAGTACCCGCGTTACGAGGATGCGAAGCTGCAGGCCTACGTGCAGCAGGTCGGTGAGCGCGTGGCCCGCGCCGGCGACCGTCCGCAATTGCAGTACCACTTCACCGTCATCGACACCCCCGACATCAACGCCTTCGCTCTGCCCGGCGGCTACATCTATATCCACCGCGGGCTGATGGCCTATCTGGGCTCCGAAGCGGAGCTGGCCGCCGTGCTCGGCCACGAGGTCGGCCACGTCACCGCCCGGCATAGCGTCAAGCAGCAGAGCCAGTCCAGTGCCTGGGGCATCCTTGGCCAGGCCGTGGCCATCGGCACCGGCGTTGGCGCCGCAGCCGACCTCACCAACGTGCTCGGCACCGCCTTCGTGCGTGGCTATGGCCGCGACATGGAGCTGGAGGCCGACGGCCTGGGCGCCAAGTACCTGGCCCGCGCCGGCTACGATCCCACTGCCATGATCCAGGTGGTGCGAGTGCTGAAGAACCAGGAAGACTTCGCCCGCGATGAGGCCGCGCGCAAGGGCCAGGCCGCCCAGCCGGTCGGCTATCACGGCCTGTTCGATACCCATCCGGACAACGACCAGCGCCTCAAGCAGGTCATCGGCCCCGCGCAGGCCCTGGCTGCCAATAGCCAGCACGAGATCGGCGCGGAACGTTACCTGAAGGCAATCGACGGCATGCCCTTCGGCGACTCCGCTGCCAGTGGCGTGCGCCGCGGGCAGAGCTTCTACCATTCGGAGCTGGACTTCACCCTGACCTATCCGGCCGGCTGGGGCATCCTCAACCAGCCGACCGCGCTAGTGGGCTACACCGCTGACCAACAGGCCTACATCGGCATGAAGCTGGTGCCCCGGGAAGGCCAGCTGACCCCGGCGGAATACCTGCGCAAGGGCACTGGTGGGCGGTTATCGAACGAAGAAAGTTTCCAGCAGAACGGCCTGGACGTCGCCACTGGCGTGGTACCGGGCAATCCGGCCCGGCGCGCCGCGGTGATCTACCAGAAGGACCACGCCTACCTGTTCATCGGTGTGGTCAAAGGTCGCGCCTCGCTGGAGAGCGAGGACGACCACTTCATGCAGGTCATCCGCAGCTTCCGGCCGATGCGTGCGGACGAGCAGAAACTTGCGCAACCGCGCCGGATCGCCGTCGTTCAGGTCAAATCCGGGCAGACTGTCGAGCAGTTCGCGAAGGCAGAATCCGGACCGGAAACTGACTCAATAAATCGTATACGTTTATTGAATGACTTGTATCCAACTGGTCAGCCAAAATCGGGCGATTGGCTGAAAGTCGTACGCTAGAGGTCTTGACAGCAGGGGCTTGGGCTACCTTGGCAGGTGCGGGGTTTGTGCGTATGCTCGGGTCCCCGTCTGTCCAACAAGCAACAAAAGCGGAAGTGCCCAAATGTCTGATCTCAAGACCGCTGCCCTCGAATATCACGCCCAACCCCGCCCCGGTAAACTGAGCGTCGAGCTGACCAAGCCGACCGTCACCGCCCGCGACCTGTCGCTGGCGTACAGCCCGGGCGTCGCCGAGCCGGTGCGCGAAATCGCGCGTGATCCGGAACTGGCCTTCAAGTACACCGGCAAGGGCAACCTGGTCGCGGTCATTTCCGACGGCACCGCCATTCTCGGCCTGGGTAACCTCGGCCCGCTGGCCTCCAAGCCGGTCATGGAAGGCAAGGGCGTGCTGTTCAAGCGCTTCGCCGGTGTCGACGTGTTCGACATCGAAGTCGACGCCGAGAGCCCGCAGGCCTTCATCGATACCGTCAAGCGCATCTCCATCACCTTCGGCGGCATCAACCTGGAAGACATCAAGGCACCCGAGTGCTTCGAGATCGAGCGCGCGCTGATCGAGCAGTGCGACATCCCGGTCTTCCACGATGACCAGCACGGCACCGCCATCGTGACCGCCGCCGGCATGCTCAACGCCCTGGAAATCGCCGGCAAGAAGCTCGAGTCCGCGAAGATCGTCTGCCTGGGTGCCGGCGCTGCCGCCATCTCCTGCATGAAGTTGCTGGTGAGCATGGGCGCCAAGGTCGAGAACATCTACATGATCGACCGCCAGGGCGTAATCCACGCCGGCCGCAACGACCTGAACCAGTACAAGGCCGTGTTCGCCACCGAGACCGACAAGCGCACCCTGGCTGACGCCCTCGATGGCGCCGACGTGTTCGTCGGCCTGTCCGGCGCCAACCTGCTGAGCCAGGAAGACCTCAAGCGCATGGCGCCGAACCCGATCGTCTTCGCCTGCTCCAACCCGGACCCGGAAATCAAGCCGGAACTGGCCCACGCCACCCGCGATGACGTGATCATGGCCACCGGCCGTTCGGACTACCCGAACCAGGTCAACAACGTACTGGGCTTCCCCTTCATCTTCCGCGGTGCCCTGGACGTACGCGCCACCCGCATCAACGAAGAAATGAAGATCGCCGCCGCCCTGGCCCTGCGTGACCTGGCCAAGCTGCCGGTACCCAAGGACGTGTGCGACGCCTATGGCGTGAGCGCCATCGAGTTCGGTCGTGAGTACATCATTCCGAAGCCGATGGACAAGCGCCTGATTACCGTTGTCTCCGATGCTGTGGCCAAGGCCGCCATCGAGACCGGTGTGGCGACCCTGCCGTATCCGAAGCATTACCCGCTGCAGTCGGTGGAAGACGTCTTCAAAGGCTGATTCCGTCTGACCTGGAAAACCCCGCCTCGGCGGGGTTTTTCTTTTTCCGCTGAGTGAAACGAAGAGTTACCCATTAATGACTGAAGGCAGGGGCCTTCAGAGTCGTCCCGACTATGCTTCCCTGCTCATGCATTGAGGCGTCCGCTGTCCTGGAGCGGGCCGGGCGCATGGGGGAACATCATGAATCGGAGTTTGCTGGCAGTCGCCACCCTGGCGGCCAGCGCCGCGCTCATCGGTTGCGCAGGGGCACCACAAATGAGCTGGGATCGGCTGGGGGACTCGGCGCAGCGCGCCGTCACCAGCGCCGATGTCTGGGCACCGGTGGCCGGCGCGGCGGTGATCGCCGCGGGCGGCTGGGACCACAAGTGGCAGAAGTCGGCGAGCAACCACGACTGGTTCTTCGGCGGCGACGCCAACCAGGCCGCCGACCGCATGCTCAACCTGGCCACCGGCCTGAGCGTCGTCACCGCCCTGGTGGCCTCGCCCAAGGATGTGAGCACCGAGGAGAAATGGAGCTGGCGCGGGCGCAACCTGACGCTGCTGGCGGCGGATCGTTACGCGGTGACCGGTTTCGTCGAGGAGGCCAAGGAATGGTCCGGGCGCGAGCGACCGGACGGAATTCCCGATGACTCCTTCCCGTCCAAGCACACCGCCGTGACGGCCGTGCACAACAGCTTCACCCGTCGCAACCTGGACTATATCGACATGGACCCAACCTGGCGCTACACCGCCAAGGCCGGGCTCTACACCCTCGACGGGCTGACCGCACTGTCGCGCGTGGAAGGGGACAAGCACTACCCCACCGACGTGCTGGTGGGCATGGCGGTGGGTAATTTCTTCGCCAACTTCACCTACAACCTGTTCCTCGAAGGGCCGGAAAGCGAGCGCTACAACCTGGCGGTGGTCCCGGAAACCGGCGGTGGCATGAGCCTGCGCGCGGCCATGCTGTTCTGAGGATTGGCGCGGCGCCGTGGGCAGCGTCTAGTCTGAAGGCTTCTCTCCGGACGACGCCCTCGATGCCGCTGCGCCTGCTGCTGATTCTCTTGTTCCTGTGCGTTTCCAGCGCGGCGCGGGCTGGGGACGTGCTACGCATCGCTGCGGACCCCTGGCCGCCCTACGCGGGCGGCCAGCTGCCGGGCAATGGCGTGGCGGTGCATCTGGTACAAGCCGCCCTCAAGCGTGCCGGCTATGCCAGTGAATACATCGAGGTGCCCTGGCCGCGAGTGCTGCACGGCGTGGCGAACGGCGAGTACGACTTGGTGGCGGACGCCTGGTATGCGCCGGAGCGCGAGGCCTTTGCTCTCTATTCCGAGCCCTACCTGGTCAACCGCGTGCGTCTGATCAAGCGCCAGGGCTCTCCGATTACCTTCGCCAGGCTGGCCGATCTCTATCCGTACCGCATTGCCATGGTGCGTGGCTACGCCTATTCCGAGGCGTTCAACAACGACCCGAAACTACAGCGGGTGCCGGTGTTCAGCTTCGTCAACGCAGCGCTGATGCTGCAGGCCGGGCGCGTGGATCTGACATTGGAAGACGAGATCACCGCGCGCGTGCACCTCAATGGCGACCTCGCCGCGCTCAAGGGCCAGCTGGAATTCCTGCCGGTGCCGCTGGCCGAGAACGGCCTGCACATCCTGGTTGGTCGGCACAACCCGCACTCTGCGGAGATAGTTGCGGCGTTCAACAAGGCGATCCGCGAGATGCACGAAGACGGCAGCTACGACGCCTTGATGCGCGAGCACGGGCTGTAGCAACCTTGCCGAGCTTTCTGTAGGAGCGAGCTTGCTCGCGAACATCCCGAGCTCCGGAGTTGTGCTCGTTCGCGAGCAAGCTCGCTCCTACCCAGGCATCAGGCATCAGGCGGCTTCGGCCTGTTCCGCGCCGATGTCTTTCTTCAGCAGGTGCGCGGCCAGGGTACGCAGCGGCGTGAGCTGTCGGCAGATCAGCGCCAGTTGGGTCTGCACCAGGCGATGGGCGTCGTCCTGTTCCTCGGGCAGTTCTTCCAGGCGCTTGGCCAGCGCGTCTTCCTCATCGCTGTAGATAGCCACCGGGCGCCGCTCGTTGAGGCGCGTGGCGATGTCGTCGAGGCTGGCGGTCAGGCGCTCGGCAGCTTCGGTGATGAGGTCGTCGTTCACATCCGGCGGCAGCTGGTTGCGGTGCGCACCGAGGGCCGAGAGGTAGCTGAGCAGGGTGTGGGAGAGCACCAGGAAGCGGAAGCCGATCTCCGCGTCCTTCCGGAAGTGGCCGGGCTCCAGCAGCATGTTCGACAGCGTGGTGGAGAGCGTCGCGTCGGCGTTGTGTGCGTTGCGCCGGGCGGTGCGGTAGGCGAGGTCGTCGCGCTTGCCGTTGGCGTACTGCTGCATGATTTCCCGCAGGTAGCGGCTGTTGCAGGCCAGCGTTCCGCCGACCAGGCGATGCAGGCTGCGCCCGTGCCAGTCAGGCAGCACCAGGAACACCGCGATGCCGGCGATCAGCGCGCCGAGCAGGGTATCGAACAGGCGCGGCAGGATCAGCCCGTAGCCGTCGCCCACCTGGTTGAAGCAGAACAGCACCAGCAGGGTGATGGCCGCCGTCGCCAGGGTGTAGCGTGTGCTCCGCGTGGCGAAGAAGGCGACCCCGGCGACCACCGCCAGCAACGACTGAATCAGCGGGTTGGGGAACAGGTCGATCAGCGCCCAGCCGGCCACCAGGCCGATCAGCGTACCGAGAATCCGCTGCACCATGCGGATGCGCGTGGCGCCGTAGTTCGGCTGGCAGACGAACACCGTGGTGAGCATGATCCAGTAGCCCTGGGTCGGGTGGATCAGATGCAGCATGCCGTAGCCGGCGGCCAGTGCCAGCGACAGGCGCAAGGCGTGGCGGAACAGCAGCGACGTCGGCGATACCTGCAGGCGGATGCGCTCCAGCGCATCCTTGAACGAGCGTGGTGAGCGGTCCAGCAGCGTGCTGTCCTGCTCATCGTCCAGTGCGTCGGGGTTGCTTGCGCCACTGAGCTTGCGGTCCAGCGTGGTGAGGTTGGCAGCCAGTGCGCCGAGCGAGCGCAGTAGTCCGCGCCAGGCCGGATTGCCCTGCTGGCGCAGGTATTCCAGCGAGGCATTGAGATCGGCCAGGGCCAGTTCGCTGTCGTTGTAGTCGAACGGATGGCGCAACTGGATCGCTTTCGCCAGTGCCTTGCATGCCTTGCCCTGCTGGTTGAGCAGGCGCTGGCAGCGGAACAGCACGTCGCTGTGGAAGAAGGCTTCGGCGAGCTGGTTGTACGGGTAGTGCGAGGAACTCGCGCGCTCGTGGACGTCCTGGGCGATGAAGTAGAGCTTCAGGTAACGGCTGATCTTCGGGCTTGGCCGGCCGTGGGACAGGCGCGCAAGGATGGTTTCCTTGGCCTGGTTGAGCGCCACCACCACGCGGCCGTTCTGCCGCGCCAGCGCCAGGCGCTGGGCTTCGACGTCGAGCTGGCGCAGCGGCTCCAGCAGGGTCGACTTGATCTTCAGGTACTCGCCCAGTTCGAGGAACAGTTTCGCCAGGCTCTGCTGCACCGGCTGGTTGGCGAACAGTGCGTTCCACAGCACCGAGAGCAGGCCATACCAGCCCGCGCCCGCTACCAACAGCAGCGGCTCGCGCCAGAAGTCGGTCGGCGTGCCGCCGCGCTGGTCGACGCCGATCATGGTGTAGATCGACAGGATCAGTGTGGCTGAGGCGATCGCCGCATAGCGCTCGCCGAGGGCGCCGAGCAGGGTCATGGCAAAGGTCGAGAGCGCCAGCCCGGTGACAAAAAGGAGCGGGAAGGGGAACAGCAGCTCCACCGCCAGCGAGGCGATGCTGAAACATGCCAGGGTCACCAGCAGTGCCTGCAGGCGGCCGAGCCAGTGGTCGTCGGTTTCCGCCAGGGCGCTGGCGATGACGCCGAGGAACAGCGGGATCACCAGCTCCGGCCGGCCCTGCAGCCAGCACGTGAGCATGACCCCGCTGAGGGCGACGAACACCCGCAGGCTGTAGGCGAACTTGTCCAGCGCCCAGAGGCGCCGCAGAGACTGGAGCAGTGGGGAGGAGAGCATGCGCGTGCGGGACTTCCGGATGTCTGCTGCTCAGACTAGCGGATCGCTCCGGGCGCGGCTATCGCGAGCGCGACACGCAGCTGCACTTGCTTGCCAGCCGTGGCGGAATGCTCTTTGTAGGAGCGAGCTTGCTCGCGAACCGCATGGCATCGAGGTAGCCGGTAAACGCCGTTCGCGAGCAAGCTCGCTCCTACGGAAGATCAGTTCAGAGGATGCGCGCCTTGAACGAGCGGCCCTTGATCTTGCCTTCGTTGAAGTGCTTCAGCGCCTGCTTGGCCACATCGCGCTCGACGGCGACAAAGGCCTGGAAGTCGAAGATGGCGATCTTGCCAACCTGGGTACCTTTCAGTCCCGCGTCTCCGGTCAAGCCCCCGAGGATGTCGCCGGGGCGCAGCTTGTCCTTGCGCCCGCCAGCGATGGCCAGGGTGGTCATCGGCGGCAGCAGCGGAGTGTCGTTGGCTTTGAGGAAATCGATGCGTTCCCAGTTCAGCGGCGAGCCCTGCAGGTCTTCGATGGCCTGGGCACGGCTGGCTTCGGCGGGGGTGACCAGTGACAGCGCCAGGCCCTTCTCGCCGGCGCGGCCGCTGCGGCCGATGCGGTGGACGTGGACCTGCGCATCGCGCGACAGCTCGACGTTGATCACCGCTTCCAGCGCGGCGATATCCAGCCCGCGTGCGGCCACGTCGGTGGCCACCAGCACGCTGCAACTGCGGTTGGCGAACATGGTCAGCACCTGGTCGCGCTCGCGCTGCTCCAGGTCGCCGTGCAGGGCCAGGGCGGAAATCTTGCGGGCACTGAGCTGCTCCACCACTTCCATGCACTGCTGGCGCGTGTGGCAGAAAGCGACGCAGGACTGCGGGCGAAAATGCTGAAGTAGGCGTACGACGGCATCGAGGCGTTGCTTGGGATCGATCTCGTAGAAGTGCTGTTCGATCTGACTGTCGTCGTGCAGCGCTTCCACTTCCACGCGCTCGGGGTTCTTCAGGAACTTAGCCGCCAACTGGCCGATGCCATCCGGGTAGGTGGCAGAGAACAGCAGGGTCTGCCGGCGTGCCGGTGCCTGGCCGATGATATCGGCGATGCTGTCGTAGAAGCCCATGTCGAGCATGCGGTCAGCTTCGTCGAGTACCAGCGTGTTCAGACCATCGAGTTTCAGGGTGCCGCGGCGCAGGTGTTCCTGAATCCGCCCCGGCGTACCGACCACTACGTGGGCACCGTGCTCCAGGGAGCCGATCTGCGGGCCGAACGGCGTGCCGCCGCAGAGAGTCAGCACCTTGATGTTGTCGGCGGCGCGGGCCAGGCGGCGGATTTCTTTGGCGACCTGGTCGGCCAGCTCGCGGGTCGGGCACAGCACCAGTGCCTGGCAGCCGAAATAGCGCGGATTCAGCGGGCTGAGCAGGCCGATGCCGAAGGCCGCGGTCTTGCCGCTGCCGGTCTTGGCCTGGGCGATCAGATCGCGACCCTTGAGGATTGCCGGCAGGGCGGCGGCCTGGATCGGCGTCATCTCGCGATAACCGAGAGAGTCGAGGTTGGCCAGCAGGTCGGCCGACAGCGCGAGGCTGGAAAATGCAGAGGTGGTCACGAAGGGAGCCCGGGTGAATCCATATGGCCGCGCAGTGTAGCAGGAGAGCACCCTCAGGAGGCTGAGAAGCTGATATGGCAAGGGTTTGAGGCCGCTCGTCAGAATTTCTTCAGGCAGTGATGAACGGTTTTTTTAAGAGATTCGCTTTCCGCAGATATTTGTCGTAGAGTTTCCGCACTGTGTTTGCATGGGTCGCCGTCGATCGTGACCTGATGCGGTCGGTTATTCCACCCCGTCCTGCTCGACTCCTTGTAACTCCTTGCAACTCAGTTCCTGGCCATTCGTGGCTAATTTTCAAAAAGTACGTTCCAAGGAGAACACCATGTCGAATCGTCAGAACGGCACCGTCAAGTGGTTCAACGAGACCAAAGGCTACGGCTTCATTACCCCGGAAAGCGGCCCGGACGTGTTCGTACACTTCCGCGCTATCGAAGGTAATGGCTTCAAGACCCTGGCCGAAGGCCAGAAAGTCAGCTTCGAAGTCGTGCAGGGCCAGAAAGGCATGCAGGCCGAGCGCGTACAGGTGATCTAAGATCCCCTGGCGTCAGCCAAAAAAAGCCCCGGGTGGAAACATCCGGGGTTTTTTATTGCCTATGTTCTTATTGCCCACCGTGCCGCCATCGATTTTCCGGAGTCGCCATCCATGCCATCGCCCGCCTTCCGCCTGCTGCTCGCCGGCCTGCTCGTATCCGGCAGTGCCCTCGCCGCCGACGCGCCCGCGCAGCCCACTACCTGGGGTTGGGTGGAGACGCTCACGCTGATGCCCGAGCAGGCACCACTCAAGGCCAAGCTGGACACTGGAGCGCAGACCTCGGTAATGGATGCGCGCAACATCGCCCGGATCAAGAAGAACGGCGAGCGCTGGGTGCAGTACGACGTGATGCTGACCGACCCTGCCACCGGCAAGGAGGAGCGTCTGCCCTTCGAGCGGCGCGTCGAGCGCGTCCTCAAGTTCAAGACCGCCAGCGGTGTTGAGCGCGCTCCGGTCGTGCTGATGGACGTGTGCCTGGGCGGCAAGGTCTACCGCGAGCAGTTCACCCTGCGTGACCGCCAGACGCTGGATTACCCGGTGCTGCTGGGCCGTCGTACCCTGGAACACCTGGGCGCGGTGGACGCGTCGAAGACCCAGACTGTTGCGCCCACCTGCAAACCCTGATCAGTGCTCGGTGACATCGGTCTCCGGATCGACCCGGCGCGGCGTGGTGCGGCCGTCGTCGGCGTTCAGCTGGAAGAAGATCGCTGCCGCCAGCATGGATAACAGTCCAACGCTGAAATAGGTCGCGTGGAACGCCGACAGCACGTCGCCCTGCGCACTTTCGACGTCCCCGCTGAACCCGCCCAGCAGCGCTGCGGCACAGGCGATGCCCATGCCGATGGACAGCTGCATGACCACCGAGAGCAGGCTGTTGCCGGCGCTGGCGTTGTCGTCGCGCAGGTCGATCAGGCTCAGGGTGTTCATCGCGGTGAACTGCAGCGAGTTGATGCCGCCCAGCAACGCCAACTGCACCAGCAGCAGTGCGTAGGGCGTTTCCTGGTTGACCAGCCCAAGGCTGGCAATCATCGCGCCTAGCAGCAGGGTATTGCCCACCAGCAGTCTGCGGTAGCCGAACCAGTCCAGCAGCGGTCTTGCCAGCGATTTGATCACCATCGCTGCCAGCGCCATTGGGATCATCGTCATGCCCGCCTTCGACGGGCTGAATCCCAGGCCGAGCTGCAGCAGCAGTGGCGTGAGGAAGGGCAGGGAGCCGCTTCCCAGGCGCGCAAACAGATTGCCCAGTACACCGACGGCAAAGGTGCGCGTCTGGAACAGCGAGGGCGGGAACAGCGGCGCCTCGATCTTCAGCGCACGCAGCCAGTAGGCCGCCAGCAGCACCAGCCCGCCCACCAGCAGCAGGACCACGCGCACGTGGGGCATGTGCAATTCGCCGAGCCCTTCCAGGGCGATGGTGATCAGCACCATGGCGCCGCCGAACAGCAGGAAGCCGATCGAGTCGAAGCGCGTCGCGCGTACGCCGTGCAGGTCCGGCATCAGGCGCAGGGCGACGATGAAACCGACCAGTCCCACGGGCAGGTTGATCAGGAAGATCCAGTGCCAGCTGGCGTACTCCACCAGCCAGCCGCCGAGGGTCGGGCCCGCCAGGGGGCCGAGCAGGCCGGGGATGGTGACGAAGCTGAGGATGCGCACCAGCTCCGTGCGCGGGTACACGCGAAGGATCACCAGGCGCCCCACCGGCATCATCAGCGCGCCGCCGATGCCCTGCACCACGCGGGCGCCGACCAGCGTGCCGAGGCTCGGTGACAAGGCACAGAGCAACGAGCCGAAGCTGAACAGGAAGATCGCGAAGAGGAACACCCGGCGTGTGCCGAAGCGGTCGGAAATCCACCCGGAGGAAGGGATCAGCAGCGCCACGGTGAGCAGGTAGGCGATCACCACGCCCTGCATGCGCAGCGGGTCCTCTTCCAGCGAGCGGGCCATGCTCGGCAGTGCGGTGTTGAGGATGGTGCCGTCCAGGGCCTGCATGAAGAAGGCGATGGCCACCAGCCAGGGCAGCAGGCGGGCCACGCGGGGCGTGAGGATGAAGGGGTCGCTCATGGTCGGTCCGTCGGGCGGGGATGGCTCTAGCTTAGGGAAACTTTGGCGATCGCGGGGAAAAACGCCGCGACAGGGTGAGACGATCTTCCCCTGCGATCAGCCGAGTTGATTGTTCGAATGGGCTTTTGGCACGAGGTGGCGAGGGAGTTCCCCGTCGCTGCTCTGCGAAATCGGTCGTTGTCGACGTTGTGACCGAGCCGCGCTTTTCCTTTGCAGGCCCCCCATGGCGGAACAATGGCCCTCGCGCCCGGTCGATATGGCGTCCGGTACCCCCAGGAGACAGCGATGTCCGTCAAACCCCGTGTCACCCTCGCACTGGCCGCGCTGCTGGCGGCTTCCTCCGCGTTTGCCTTCAACCTGGGCGATGCTGCCAAGGCGGTGTCCGGCGTGACCGGCTCCGATACCTCGCGGGTCGCCTCCACGCCGCAGACCAGCGGCCTGCTCAGCGCCCTCACCGGCCAGCTCGGCGTCAGCGACGAACAGGCGCTCGGCGGTACCGGCGCGCTGCTCGGCCTGGCGAAGAACAAGCTCAGCACCGCAGACTATTCGCAGTTGGCCAAGACCGTTCCCGGCCTCGACAAGCTCACCGGCAGCAACGCCCTGGGCGGCCTCGGCGGGCAACTCGGCAACCTCGGTGGCGGCGCCTCCAGCGGCCTGCTGGGTAACGTCAGCAGTATGGGCGATGTGAGCAAGGCATTCGGCGCGCTGGGCATGGACCAGGACATGACCGGCAAATTCTCCAGTGTGCTGCTGGATTACCTCGGCAAGCAGGGCGCCAACAGCGACCTGCTCGGTACCCTGGGCAGCCTCTGGGGCACCGGCGCCTGATATCCGCCGGCCGGCGCGGAACCGCCGCGCGGCGCTCCGGTCCTATCGACGATCCGGCCCTGTCCTGGGGCCGGACATCCGCTTTCCGGAGCCGTCGATGCCCACCCGTTCCGTCGTCTTCCTGGCCGCCGCCTGGCTGGCCGTTTCCCCCGTGTTCGCCGCCACCTTTACCGACGCCAGCGAGCCTGTCGGGCAGGCGCAGGATGTGCCGCCGGCCGCCAATGCGCTGCTGGGCAACCTCACCAGGCAGCTGGGCGTCAGCGAGCAGCAGGCCATCGGCGGAACGGGTGCCATGCTGGCGATGGCGATGAACAGCCTGAAGGACACCGACACGGCGCAGTTGCAGAAATCCCTGCCAAACCTCGACCAGCTCGCGGGCAATAGTTCGCTGGGGGACCTGGGCGGCGCGCTGGGCGGTCTGGGCGGACTGGGTAGCGCCGCGGCGCTGCTGGGCGGGATCAACAACCTGCAGGACGTCGACCAGATCTTCGGTGTGCTGGGTATGGACCAGTCGATGATCGGCCGCTTCGCCGGGGTGATCCTCGACTATTTCACCGAGCAGGGCCTGAGCAACCAGTTGCTCGGCACCCTGGGCGGCCTCTGGGGCACGCCGGCCACCCCGTTGGTGCCGGCTGCGCCGGTCGCCGGACGGGGCGCGTAACGGGCGTCAGAACTCCTGGCGCAACTGCTCGATGCGCGCATCCTTCTGTTCCCACAACTGCGACACCCAGTTCTGCACGTACTGGCGGAATTCCGGATCGTTCTCGTAATCGCCCTGCCACAGCGCGGGGTCGATTTCGCGCGCCTGGATGTCGACGATGACGCGCGGCACGCGTCCGCACAGCAGGTCCCAGAAGCCCGGTCGCGGGCCCTTCGGGTAGACCAGGGTGACATCCAGCAGCGTATCCAGCTGCTCACCCAGGGCGGCCAGCACGAAGGCCACGCCGCCGGCCTTGGGCCGTAGCAGGTTCTGGTAGGGCGACTGCTGCTGGGCCTGCTTGGCCGGGGTGAAGCGGGTGCCTTCGAGGTAGTTCACCACGGTCACCGGCATGCGCTTGAACTTCTCGCAGGCGGCCTTGGTGATTTCCAGGTCCTTGCCCTTGAGCTCCGGGTGCTTCTCCAGGAAGGACTTGCTGTAGCGCTTCATGAAGGGGTAATCGAGCGCCCAGAAAGCCAGGCCGAGGAAGGGTACCCAGATCAGCTCCTTCTTCAGGAAGAACTTGAAATAGGGTGTCTTGCGGTTGAAGGCCTGCACCAGCGCCGGAATGTCGACCCAGGACTGATGGTTGCTGACCACCAGGTAGGAGGTGTCGCCGCGCAGCTGGGCGCTGCCGCGGATATCCCAGACGGTGGGAGTCATCAGCGCGAAGATGGCCTTGTCGATCTCCGCCCAGGTTTCGGCAATCCACATCACCCCGCGCGAGCACGCGTCCTTCGCGGCCTGGCCGGGGACGACCAGCTTGAGCAGCGCGATCAGCATCATCGGCCCGATCAGGATCAGGGTATTGAGCAACAGCAGGAGGCTGGCGATGACGCCTTTGACTGCTGGCATGGGGTCCATTCCTTGTGCGACGGTGGCGCGGCCATGATACGCAGACAATTGCCCTGGCCCAAGCGGCGCAGGTATGGCGAACCAATGGCCGCCGTGCTAGTCCTATGCGACGTATTCCACCCCGGAGATTTCGCGTGAAACGCGCCCTCGCTCTGCTTACCCTCATCGCACTGCCCGGCCTGGCTCTGGCCGCCGAGACCAAGCTCTACGGCCGCTACGAATGGGTCAGCCTGCCCGAACTCGACCAGACCCTGCAGGCCAAGATGGACACCGGGGCCTACACCTCCTCGCTGTCGGCCAAGGACATCCAGATTTTCCAGCGCGACGGCGAGGACTGGGTGCGCTTCAAGCTGGCCACCAAGGACGGCGGTGACTCGGTCTATGAGCACAAGCTCGCGCGCATCTCGAAAATCAAGAACCGCTCCGAAGGCGCCAGCGAAGACGAAGAGGAAGAGGCCAGCCCGGGTCTCAGCCAGCGTCCGGTGATCGAGCTGCCGGTGTGTCTGGGCGGCGACCAGCGCACCATCGAGGTCAACCTCACCGACCGCAGCCACTTCAACTACCCCTTCCTCATGGGCACCAAGGGTCTGCGCAAATTCCACGTTGCCGTCGATCCTGGCGAGCGCTTCGTGGCCGGCAAGCCAGACTGCTCCTGATCCACGATTGACGCGGCGCGGGGCATGATGGACCCTTCCGGGACTGTCCCGGGAATCGGAATCCCATGCCCCATATCCTCATCGTCGAAGATGAAGCCGCCATCGCCGACACGCTGCTCTATGCCCTGCAGGCCGAAGGCTTCGAAACCACCTGGCTGAACCTCGCCGGCGCCGCCCTCGAACGTCTGCAGCGCGACTCCTTCGACCTGGTCATCCTCGACGTCGGTCTGCCTGACATCAGCGGCTTCGAAGCCTGCAAGCAACTGCGACGATTCTCCGAAGTGCCGGTGATCTTCCTCACTGCGCGCAACGCCGAGATCGATCGTGTGGTGGGCCTTGAAATCGGTGCTGACGACTATGTGGTCAAACCCTTCAGCCCGCGCGAAGTCGCCGCGCGGGTCAAGGCCATCCTCAAGCGCACTGCGCCGCGCGAGGCACCCGCTGTCAGCGCCGAATCCAACGGCCCGTTCGCGGTGGACGAGGAACGCTTCCAGATCCGCTACCACGGCCACTCGCTGAGCCTGACCCGCCACGAATTCCGTCTGCTGCAAACCCTGCTGGCGCGGCCCGAACGGGTGTTCAGCCGCGAGCAGTTGCTCGACGCCCTGGGCGTTGCCGCCGACGCCGGTTACGAGCGCAACGTCGACAGCCACATCAAGAGCCTGCGCGCCAAGCTGCGCCAGGTCGCCCCCGCCGCCGAACCGATCCAGACCCATCGCGGCCTGGGCTACAGCTACGCGCCGGACAAGGGCTGATGCGCCTGTCGCTGCGGATATTCCTGGTCTACTTCTTCTTCGTCGGGTTGACCGGCTGGTTCGTCCTGCGCACGGTGATGGACGAAATCCGCCCCGGCGTGCGGCAGTCCAGCGAAGAGACCCTGGTGGATACCGCCAACCTGCTGGCCGAGATTCTGCAGGCCGACGTGAAGAGCGGTACCCTCGAACAGAGCCGGCTGCCCGCCATACTCCGCGCCTATGGCGCGCGTAGCCCGCAGGCGGACATCTGGGGCGTGAACAAGACCGCGGTGAACCACCGAATCTACGTCACCGATGCGCGCGGAATCGTCCTGCTGGATTCCCTCGGCAAGGCGGTGGGCCAGGATTATTCGCGCTGGAACGACGTCTACCGGACGCTGAACGGCGAGTACGGCGCGCGGTCCAGCCGCGAGTCGGCGGACGATCCGGAGTCTTCGGTGATGTACGTCGCCGCGCCGATCCGCGATGGCGAGAAGATCATCGGCGTGGTCTCGGTCTCCAAGCCCAACCGCACATTGCAGCCCTACATCGACCGCTCCCAACGACGCCTGGCCTGGCTCGGCGCCGGCCTGATCGTGCTCGGCCTGCTGGTGGGCGCGGGCCTGTCGTGGTGGCTCAGCCGTTCGCTGGATCGCCTGACCCGCTACGCCCAGGCGGTGAGCGAAGGGCGCCGCGCAGAGCTGCCGCGCTACCGCGGCGGCGAGATGGCGCAACTGGCTGGCGCGGTGGAGCACATGCGCGTGCAGCTTGAGGGCAAGGACTACGTCGAGCGCTATGTGCATACCCTGACCCACGAACTGAAGAGCCCGCTGGCGGCGATCCGTGGCGCGGCAGAACTGCTCGAAGGCGAGATGCCCGCCGAGCAGCGCGCGCGCTTCGTCGGCAACATCGCCGGGGAGAGCGAGCGCCTGCAGCAACTCATCGAGCGCCTGTTGAATCTCGCCCAGGTGGAACAGCGCCAAGGGCTGGAAGAGCACGTTCCGGTGCCGTTGCACGAACTGGCGAACGAGTTGATCGACGAACGCCTGGTGCGCGCGCAGGGCGTGCAACTGGAGAACGCCATCCCGCCACAGGCGACCGCCCTGGGCGAGCGATTCCTGTTGCGCCAGGCGCTGGGCAACCTGCTGGATAACGCGCTGGATTTCACGCCCGCCGGTGGTGTGATTCGCTTCGATGCGCAGCCTGAAGGCGAGGGCTGGCGCGTGGAGTTGTTCAATCAGGGCGAGGCGATTCCTGAGTTCGCCTTGCCGCGCCTCACCGAACGCTTCTACTCACTGCCGCGTCCGGCGAGTGGTCGAAAGAGTACCGGGTTGGGCCTCAACTTCGTCGCTGAGGTGGCGGCACTGCATGGCGGTGAACTGACTGTCGAGAACGTCGATGGCGGGGTGCGCGCCGGGTTGCTCTTGCCTTCGTAGGAGCGAGCTTGCTCGCGAAGCTGAACCTCGCAGCGGGGCTGTTCGCGAGCAAGCTCGCTCCTACAGGTTGCCTCGACGCCACACAAATCCCACACAGTTTCCATATTCCGCCCTGAGCGCCCCCACGCAGGGTCCGCAAGCTTTCTCCGTCGTCCAACCACGGAGAAAGCCTTCGATGAACCGCCAACTCGGCATCAAGCTCGGCGCCATTGCGCTGCTGATCGTCCTCCTGCTCATTCCCCTGCTGATGATCGACGGCCTGGTCGACGAGCGTCAGAGCTACCGCGACGAAGTCCTGCAGGATATCGCCCGCAGCGCGAGTTACAGCCAGCAACTCACCGGCCCGCTGGTGGTCGTGCCCTATACCCGCACCATTCGCGGCTGGCGCCTGGACAAGGCGAGCCAGCAGCGTGTGCTGCAGGAGCGCGAAGTGCGCGGCCGGCTGTACTTCCTGCCGGAAGTCTTCAGCCTCGACGGGCAGATGCGTACCGAACTGCGTCATCGCGGCATCTACGAGGCGCGCCTGTTCCATGCCGAGAGCCAGGTCAGCGGCAGCTTCGTCCTACCGGCCAATTACGGCATCACCAGCGACCTGGGCAGCTACCGTTTCGACGACCCGCTGCTGGCCGTTGGCATCAGCGATGTGCGCGGCATCGAGAATGCGCCGAAGCTGAAGGTCGGTGAAGAACTGCGCGACTTCCAGCCGGGCACCCAGAGCCAGTTCCTCGGCAACGGTGTGCATGCGGTGCTGCCATTCAAGGCCAGCGACCGCGAGCAGCGTTTCGACTATGCCTTCGAGCTCTCGCTGCTGGGCAGCAGTCGCCTGGATATCATTCCGGTCGGCCGCGACAGTCAGGTCAACCTGGTGTCGGACTGGCCGCACCCCAGCTTCGGCGGCGAATTCCTGCCCACTGAGCGCAGCATCAGCGAGAAGGGCTTCAGCGCGCGCTGGCGCACCAGCTTCTTCGCCACCAACCTGGAGGACCAGTTGCGCGCCTGCACGGCGCCGGCCCAGGCGGACGTTGCCCGCGCGGTCGGCGCGGACGATCCGGATACATCCCGCGCCAGCACCGCCGAGTGCAGCGAGTTCGGCCAGCACCGCTTCGGCGTGGCACTGGTGGACCCGGTGGACCAATACCTGAAGACCGACCGCGCCGTGAAGTATGCGCTGCTGTTCATCGTCCTCACCTTCGCCGGATTTTTCCTCTTCGAAGTACTCAAGCGCCTGTCGGTGCACCCGATCCAGTACGCGTTGGTGGGCATGGCGCTGGCGTTGTTCTACCTGCTGCTGCTGTCGCTCTCCGAGCATGTCGGTTTCGAATTGGCCTACCTGCTGTCCGCTGGCGCCTGTGTCGGGCTGATCGGCTTCTATCTCTGCCACGTGCTGCACAGCCTTTGGCGCGGCGCCGGCTTCAGTGCAGGACTGGCCGGGCTCTACGGCATGCTCTACGCGCTGCTCAGCGCCGAGGACTACGCCTTGCTGATGGGCTCGCTGCTGTTGTTCGGCTTGCTCGGCGGCGTGATGGTGCTGACCCGTCACCTGGACTGGTACGGCATCGGCAAGCCCCGTGGCGATGACCTCGACTTTTCCCTGGAAGACGTGCGCGTGCAACGTTAAGGAGAACGGAAATGCCCAACCTGATGCGTTTTTCCCTGTGCCTGTTCATTGGACTGCTGATCAGTGGACTGTGCCTGCCGGTGCTGATGCTGCTCGGCCGCTTCGACTGGATTGCCCTGCTGGTCGCCACCGGCAAGCCGCTGGCGTACCTGGCGCTGTTGCTGCCGGGCGACCTGTGGACGCAACTCACCGGCGTCGAGGACGCGGCGAACAATCCTCACGTGCGCTCCTTCCTGGAGATGTGCATGGGCGTGGCCCAACTCGGCCTGCTGCTGGCGCTACCGATCTATCGCTTCGGCCGCCAGGAGAAGCAGTCATGAGTGCGTGGGCCGGGCTGCGCGAGGAGCGCGAGGTGGGACGGCGGCTGGCGCGACAGATTGCCGGGCTGTTCGAGCAGGGGATGAGGCAGAGGGAGAGGCGTGATGAACGTTTTCAGCGGCGGGTGGTGCGGCACAGCCAGTCGATGATGAAGACCTGGCGCAGCCGGCTTCCCCTCACCCCAACCCTCTCCCGGGGGGAGAGGGGGCTGGGCGGTGCAGGTTGGCGGGTCTGGAGCACGCCGGCTCGCTTGTGGAACTGCGCACCGTAGGATGGGTGGAGCGCAGCGATACCCATCAAACCGTCAGGCCGGAACGGTCGCCTGCATCGACGGCCGCTGGCTGATCTCGGCGAACCACTTCGCCAGTTGCGGATAGTCAGCGCGCCAATCCCAGTGCGGCTGGCGGAAGTCCAGATAGCCCAGCGCACAGGCCACGCCGATGGCGGCGATATCGAAACGCTCGGCCAGCTCGGCGTGGGCCGGGCCGTCGAAGTAGGCCAGGCTGCGGACGATCTTCAGTTGCTGGTTGTCCAGCCACTTGTCCCAGTGTTTTTCCTGCGGGCGCATGGCGGTTTCGTAGCGGATCAGCACGGCGGCATCGAGCACCGCGTCGGCCAGCGAGGCGAGGGTGAGGCGACGCCAGCGCGCCGCGCCTTCGCGGGGGATCAGCGGTTCGCCGGTGTGCTGCTGGTCGAGGTATTCGAGGATCACCCGGCTGTCATGCAGGGTCTGGCCGTCGGCCAGGCGCAGGGCGGGAATCTTGCCGGCGGGGTTGTCCTGCAGCACGCCGGCGTCCGGCGCGATGGGCGTGTGGACGGCGGCGTACAGCTCCACGGAGTCGACCTGGCCGGTCTCGTGCAGCAGGACCATGACCTTGCGCACGAAGGGCGAAGCGGCGGCGTGGAACAGGACGGGACGGGTACTCATCAACGACTCCTCGGTGGGTTCAATCTTGCAGGACGACCAGGCGATCGGTGCCGGATTCGGCGCCCCACACCTCGCCGGGCCGGCCGAGCAACTGGCGCACATTGGCGTGTTCGTGGTCGCTCGGGTAGGCGGTGAATTTCTCGCTTTGCGGATCGAAGCGCAGCAGGGCGTTGGCGGCGAAATCGCTCAGCCACACCTGGTCCATGGCATCGACGTAGACTGCGTAGGGCTGCGGATGATCGCCGGGCAGCTTCCAGGTTTTCCATTGGTTGTCGCTGGGGTCGAAGCGCGCCAGGCTTCCGGCGTTCCACTGGCTGATCCACAGCCGCCCTACAGAGTCGGCCCACAGGCGACGCGGGCCGCTGTCGTTGCCGGGCGCGTCGAAGGTGGTGGCGTTATCAGCGATATCGTCGACCTGGCCGATGTAGTTGCCCGCGAGGGACGCATACCAGACGCCTCCATCCGGAGTCACGGCGATGCCGTAGGGGCCCTTGCCGCGCGGCGCCGGCCAGACCTTCAGGTCGCGGCTGTCCGGGTCGAGCCGACCATAGAAGCCATTCTGCCCGGTGAACCACAGCACGCCGTCGTCATCGAATACCGCAGTGTTGAGATTGGCGTTGGCCGCCTCCCTGGGCAGCGGGATGACTTCCACGCCCAGGCGCTGGGCGTCGACGTGGACGATGGCGTTGAGGCCGCTGTCGGTGATCCAGGCATCGCCATTCTCGTCGGCGATCACGCCGTGGGGACTGGAGCCCTTGCCGAGACTGATCTGCTCGCTCTGCCCGGTCTGCGGATCGAGCCGGCCGAGCACGCCGAGTTTCTGCGCGGTGTACCAGACCTTGCCGTCCTCGGTGGGCGCCACGTCGTGCGGGCCGGATCCCTTGGGCAGGTCGAAGTACTTCACTTGCGTGGCGTGGGCGCCGGTGGCCAGCAACAAGCCGGCGAGCAGCAGGCCGCTCAGGGGGAGGGACAGGACGCGAGGCATGGGCTCTCCTTGGCAGAGTCCGGAAGGTGATGAGACTGTACGCCGGTCAGTGTGGCCGACGAAATGAAGGAGAGCGGTTGTGACGACGATTTCCGTATTGGGGGCGGCGTGCCGCCAGGGCTCGCCGGTAAACGATGACGCCATAGGCTATACCGCCACGGCAGCCTGGGTGCTGGATGGCGCGACCAGCCTGGGTCGTGGCCTGGTGGGCGGCGAGAGTGATGCGCGCTGGCTGGCGCAGAGCGCCAATGCGCATCTTCAGAGCCTGCTGGAGGAACAGCCGTACAGGCCGACGCAAGACCTGCTGGTGCAATTGCAGGCAGGCATCGCCGCGGACTTCCAGCGTGATTCCGGCGTGGCCGTGAGCCTGGAGCTCAACCTGCCCACCGCCTGCCTTAGCCTGCTGCGGCTGCTGGGCGATGGCTCGCTGGAACTGCTCAATCTCTGCGACACCTGCATCCATCTGGCGTGGGATGACGGGCATGTAGAGAGCTTCGGCGACACTCCGCTGGAGGAGATCGACCGGCAATCCGTTGCGCGCCTGATCGCGCTGCGTGAGGCTAATCCGGACTGGAATCACGAGCAGCTCTGGCAGGCCAGCCGCGAATGGGTGCGACGTAACCGTGCGCTGGCCAACACGCCGGAAGGCTACTGGTGCCTCGACCCGAGCGAGCGCTGGATTCCCCATGTGCAGCGCCGGGTGCTCGACCCGGCGGGGTTGAAGGCTTTCATGCTGGTGACCGATGGCTTCGACCGGCTACTGGATTTCCGTCGCTACGACCTGGATTCGCTGTTCGCGGCGCTGCCCGAACGTGGCGTCGAAGCGCTGATCGATGAATTGCGCGCGCTGGAAGGCGCCGACGGCCAGGCGCTGGACTATCCGCGCCTGAAGATCCACGACGATGCGAGTGTGGTGTGGGGAGTCGTGCGTGGCTGAGGCCGGAGCGCCCCGATAACTCTGAGGGATGGCATTGCGTAGGAGCGGACTCCGTCCGCGATGACTCCACAGCGCGCCGGCCCTATCGCGGACGGAGTCCGCTCCTACGAAAGCAAAAAGCCCCGCTCTTTCGGGGTGGGGCTTTCGCATCGTGGGACACCTTCCAGCGCACAAGGATGAGCGACGCGTAGGAGCGGACTCTGTCCGCGATGACTCCACAACGCGCCGGAAACCATCGCGGACGGAGTCCGCTCCTACGAAAGCAAAAAGCCCCGCTCTTTCGGAGCGGGGCTTTCGCATCGTGGGGCGCCTTCCAGCGCACAAGGATGAGCGATGCGTAGGAGCGGACTCCGTCCGCGATGACTCCACAGCGCGCCGGCCCTATCGCGGACGAAGTCCGCTCCTACCAAAGCAAAAAAGCCCGCTCTTTCGGAGCGGGGCTTTCGCATCGTGGGGCACCCTCCAGCGCACAAGGATGAGCGACGCGTAGGAGCGGACTCTGTCCGCGATGACTCCACAGCGCGCCGGAAACCATCGCGGACGGAGTCCGCTCCTACGATCCTTGAATCATCGAAACGGCCCGCGTTGCACGGGCCGCAGGTGTTGGTCAGAACTTGTAGTTCACGCTCGCCACCACGTTACGACGGTCGCCGTAGTAGCAGTAGAAGCCGTCGCAGGTGGAGATGTATTCCTTGTCGAATACGTTGTTGGCGTTCAGCGCGACGTTCAGCCCGTTGAGGCTGTTGTCGAGGCGGCCGAGGTCGTAGTGCACTGCGGCGTCGTAGACGGTGTAGGAACCGGTATCGCCGTCCGACTTGTCGCGCACGTAACCCATGCTGCCGATGGCGATGTTGTGGGTCTCGCCGACGTAGCGGGTGCCGAAGCCCAGGCCGAAGCCGTCGAGCAGGCCGTCATGCCAGGTGTAGTCGGCCCACAGCGAGGCCTGGTTTTCCGGGGTGAGCGGCAGTGGACGGTTCTTGTCCAGCGGGTTGGCGACCTTGGTCATCTTGCTGTTGGCGTAGGTGTAGGCGGCGGTCACCTTGAGGTTCTCGGTGACGTTGCCCACGGCCTCCAGTTCGAAACCACGAACCTGCGCTTCACCCACCGGGCGGCTGATGAAGTCGCTGCCGGTGAGGACGATGTTCTTGCGGGTCAGGTCGTAGACGGCGGCGCTGAGCATCAGGTCGGTGCCCACCGGCTGGTACTTCACGCCCAGCTCGTACTGCTTGCCGGTGCTCGGCTCGAAGGCCGCGCCAGCGGCGCCGCCGGCTTCGGTCTGGAACGACTCGGCATAGGACACGTAGGGCGCCACGCCGTTGTCGAACACGTAACTGAGCGCCGCGTTGCCGCTGAACTGGCTGTCACGACGGGTATCGGTGGCGCCGTTGGCGTTATAGAACTTCGAGCCGGTGTGGGCCCAGTCCTGGCGACCGCCGAGGGTCAGGCGCCAGTTGTCGAGGGCGATCTGGTCCTGGGCGTACAGGCCGGTATCGCGCATCTTCTGGTTGTAGTCGTTGTACGCGGTGTAGACGACGTTGCTGAAGTCCTGGCCGTAGATCGGCTTGCTGATATTGCTGGTCGGCGCGGTGCCGTACAGCCACTTGTAGTTGGTGTTGGCGCGCTGGTGATCCAGGCCCAGCAGCAGGGTGTGCTTGAGCGGGCCGGTGGAGAAGTCGGCCTGCAGGTTGTTGTCGATGGCGAACTGGCTGATGTCTTCATCCACCACGTTGGCGCCACGGGACAGGGTGCCGTCGTCGGCTACCGAGGTCGCGCTGCCGCCGGCGGTGATGCCCTGGAAGGACAGGTCACTCTTGGTGTAGCGCAGGTTCTGGCGGAACTGCCAGACATCATTGATGCGGTGCTCGAAGGCGTACCCCAGGGCGTAGTAGGTCTTGTCGTAGAACTCCCAGTCCGGGTCGCCCAGGTTCTCGTGGTACTTCACCTCGCCCGCCGGGGTGGACAGTTTGGTGCCCTGCAGCGGCAGGAACTGGCTGGTGATGCCGGTATCGTCGCGGTTGAACTGGGAGAGGAAGGTCAGCTTGGTGTCTTCGTCGAAGTTCCAGGTCAGGCTCGGTGCGATGTTGTAGCGCTTGTTGTCGACGTGCTCGACCTGGGTGTTGCTGTCGCGCACGACACCGCTGACGCGGTAGAGCAGGTTGCCGGCGTCGTCGACCTTGCCGGTGCTGTCGAAGGAAATCTGCTTGTGCTCGTAGCTGCCGACCTGCAGCTGTACTTCATGGCTGCTTTCGGCTTCCGGACGGCGGCTGGTCATGTCCAGCAGGCCGCCGGGCGGGGTCTGGCCGTACAGCGAGGACGCCGGGCCGCGCAGCAGGGCAACGCGCTCCAGGTCCCAGGTTTCCAGCTTGGGCATCACGTAGGAGCCCTTGGGCAGCGGCAGGCCGTCGAGGAACTGGGTCGGCTCGAAGCCGCGCACCTTCAACCACTCGGCGCGGGTGTCGTTGCCGTAGCTGCTGGCGATCACGCCGGGCATGTAGCGCACTGCGTCGTCCAGGCTCTGCACATTGCGGTCCTGCATCTGCTCGCGGGTGGCGACGGAGATGGAGCGCGGAGCTTCCAGCAGCGGGGTGTCGGTCTTGGTGCCGGCGCGGGTGCGGGTGGCGAGGTAGCCGACGGCCGGGCCGTCCGGGTCTTCCTGGGTGCCGCTGATGGTGGTGGCGGACATCGACAGGGTGTCGTTGGGCATCGGACGCAGGCTGTAGCTGCCCGATGCGCTTTCCACCAGCTCCAGCCCGCTGCCCTGCAGCGCCTGGCGCAGTGCGCCGGCGGCATCGTAGCGACCCTGCACAGCGTGCGCGCTGCGGCCCTGGGCCAGCGCCGGGTCGAGGCTCAGCGACAGGCCGGCTTCGGCGGCGATGCGGTTGAGGGTGCTGGCCAGCGGGCCGGCGGGCACCTGGTAGTCACGCACGGCGTCGGCGGCGATGGCCGAAGAGGTGGCCAGCAGGATAGCGGTGGCCAGCAGGCAGGGGCGGAGCGACAGTTCGAACGGGCGGCGCATTGAAAACGACTCCTGAATGAAAACGTTTCTCGATGCCTCCTTGCCGGACGAGATTGGTAAAGTGATAGGGCTGACTGAAAAAAATTTCCGGATGGCTTTTCGTAGGACCGAGGGGGGCGCCTAGCCCTTGCTCGCGATTCCCCTTGATGCCTGTGCTTCCGGGAGACTCTGTTCGCGAGCAAGCTCGCTCCTACAGGGGCATCTCAGCTACGCGGCACCACGCGGGACCACCACTGGCCGTGCTTCTCGATACGCACCGGCAGCGTCGGCTCCAGCGAGCTGAGCGCCAGGTCGATGTTCTTCAGCGGGAAGCTGCCGGTGATGCGCAGGTCCGCCAGCGCCGGGTCCACCGCGAGGTAACCGGGGCTGTAGCGCGCCAACTGGTCGACCAACTCGCCCAGGCGCACGTTGTCCACCACCAGCATGCCGTGGGTCCAGGCATCGGCGGTGGCGCTGTTGGCCTCAACTGTGCCGAAGCCATCGGCGCGCACGCGCACCTGCTGGCCCTGGTTGATCACGCGTTCGTCCGGCAGTTGCTCGGGGCGTGCGGCCACGGCGGACTGCAGGACGCTGAGCAGGGTGCTGTCGCCATCATCGCGCTCCACCAGGAAGCGCGTACCGAGGGCGCGCAAACGGCCTTCGTCGGTCTCGACGATGAAGGGGCGGCTATCGCCATGGGCGGTTTCCACCATGATCTCGCCACTGAGCAGGACGATGCGCCGCTGCTCGGCGTCGAAGCGCACATCGACGGCGGTGCGGCTGTTGAGCACCAGCCGGGTGTTGTCCGGCAGGCGCAGTTCGCGCTGCTCGCCGGTGGCGGTCACCAGATCGGAGAAGGCATAGCGCACCGGCGTGTAGCGGTTGCCGACACCCAGCGCCAGCGCGCCGACCAGCAGCAACGACAAGCCGGTGCCCGCCAGGCGGCGGACCTTGCGTCGGGATTCGCCCGGCGAGCGCAGCAAGGCGTTGCGCGCGGCTTTGGGCGCGGCGCCGGCGAGGCTGCGGTCGAGCATGCCCAACTGGCTCCAGGCTCGGGCGTGTTCGCTGTGGGCCGAATGCCAGCGGGCGAAAGCGGCTTCGTCGTCCGGGCGCGATTCGCCGGAGCCCAGGCGCAGCTGCCAGCTGATCGCCTCGTCCAGTATCTGCAGGGAAACCGGTGCCTTCACGTTGGCTCGCCATACAGCGCGATGTAGCACTGGCGCAGGCCCTGGGCGATGTACTGGCGCACGCGCGGCACGGAGACGCCCAGTTGCTCGGCGATCTCGGCGTGGCCCAGGCCGTCCAGGCGGTTGAGCAGGAAGGCACTGCGCGCGCGGGTGGACAGCTTGCCCAGCAGACGGTCGATCTCGCGCAGGTCGGCGAGGATCAGGCAGTGGTCCTCGGCGGAGGGCTGCACCGCTTCGGGCAGGCATTGCAGCTCGTCGAGGTAGGCCTGCTCCAGCGCCACGCGGCGCCAGTGGTCCACCAGCAGGCCCTTGGCGACGGTCACCAGGAAGGCGCGGGGTTCGCGCAGGGAGGGCAGCTCGCGACGGCCGAGCACGCGGACGAAGGTGTCCTGGCTCAGGTCTTCGGCACGCTGCGGACAGCCCAGGCTGCGATTCAGCCAGGCAGTCAGCCAGTCGCGGTGATCGCGATACAAGGCGCCAACGAGTTCGCCGCTACCCATCTGGATGGCCGACAAGCTACTCCCCCAATGATCTCGAATGGGATCAAGTTCAAAAACGATAACTATTCGCAAATGATCGCAAAGTGCAGTCACGCGCGCAATTGGCACCCGTCGGCTTTTGCCGCCAGTCGCCCGGTTTTCGGTGCCGTTCTACAATCCGGCGACCTATTTCGCGGAAAGCCTCGCCATGTCCGACCCCGTGCTAATCATCGGTTCCTTCCTGTCCCCTTATGTGCGCAAGGCGCTGGTCCTGCTGGAAATGAAGGGCGTGGACTACCGCATCGACTCTGTCGTGCCGTTCTTCGGCAATGAAGAGTTCGAGCGCCTGAGCCCGCTGCGCCAGGTGCCAGTGCTGGTGGACGGCGAATTGGTGCTCAACGATTCCTCGGTGATCTGCCAGTACCTGGAGGAGCGTTATCCACAGCCCGCGCTGTATCCCGCGAATATTAACGATCGCGCCCGCGCGCGCTGGATCGAGGAGTTCGCCGACAGCCGCATGGGCCAGGTGGTGATCTGGCAGCTGTTCGACCAACTGGTAATAGGCCGCGGCGTGTGGGGGCGCGAGCCGGATGCGGCGATGCTGGAGAAGACCTACCAGCACGACCTGCCGGCAGTGTTCGATTATCTGGAAGCGCAGTTGCTGGAAAGCGGCTGGCTATTCGGCGAGCTGTCCATCGCTGATATCAGCGTCGCCTGCTTCATGCGCAATGCGCAGTTCGCCCGCTACGAACTGGACGCCCAGCGCTGGCCGAAACTGGCAGCCATGCTCGCGGCGGCCTTCGCGCTGCCGGCGTTCCAGAAGCTCAACCAGTTCGAGCGCGCCATTGCCCGCACGCCGATCCTGCAGCAGCGTGAAGCGTTGATCGCCGCTGGCGCACCGGTCAGCGAGGTCAGCTACATGCGTGAACAGCCGGTGCGCGGGCCGATGAGCCGCAGCTGATCAGGCTTCCCGCAGGAAGCTCCAGAGTCGCTGCGCGACCGGGCCATGGGCGCGGTCGCGCAGGCGCACGGCAACCAGTTCCTCGCGGCGGCCGGGCAGATGCGTTCCAGTAAGATCACGCAGGCGGCCGTCGGCCAGTTCCTCGGCTATCAGGTGGCGCGGCAGGTGGCCCCAGGCCAGGCCGTGCAGCACCAGTTCCTTCTTCATCGCCTGGTCCGGCACCGTGCATTGCGGTGCTCCTTCGAGGGTGAAGAAGTCCACCGGCGGAGAGTGCCGGGCGCTGTCGCGCATCACGCACTGGGTGAGCGAGTGCAGGTGCTCCGGACGGATGTCCGTGGTGACCGTCAGCAGCCCAGGCGCTATCACCGGGATGAAATCCACTTGGCCCAGGTCCAGCCACTCCAGGCGCGGGTCGGCCTTGTCCACACGGTGCAGGATCAGTTCCGCCTCACCGTCGAGCAGCCGCTCCAGCGGGCCACTGACGCTCTCAAAGTAAAGCTGCAGGCGCGTGCGCGGCTGCGTGGCGAAGAAGCGTGCGAGCTTTGCCAACAGGGCAGGGCGGGGGCAGAAGTCGCCGAGTACCACGCGCAGCTCGCTTTCCTCGCCAGTGGCCAGGTGCGTGACGTGGTCCTGCAGGCTGCCCAATTCGCGCAGCAGGCCCTGAGCGCGGCGGTGGAAGGATTCACCGGCGGCGGTCAGGCCGACGCGGTAGCCGCTGCGGTCGAGCAGCGCGAAGCCGAGCTGGCGCTCCAGGCGGGCGACAGCGGCGAAAACCGCCGGGTGGGAGCGGTGCAATTGCTGGGCGGCGGCCTGGAAGCCGCCGGCTTCGACCACGGCGTTGAAGCAGTGCAGGTCGTGCAGGGTGAAATCTGGCATGTCAGCTTTCCTGACAGAGATCATCCAGTCTTTGTAATTTCTTCGAAAGATCAACGCAACTAGCCTCGTCTCCACATTCACTGGAGGACGGCCCGACATGAGCCAGTTGCATTACCTGACCACCACGGACAACACCCGCATCGCCTATCGCCTGGATGGCCCCGCGACACGGCCGCTGCTGGTGCTCTCCAACTCCATCGGCACCGACCTGCATATGTGGGACGGACAGATCGCCGCACTCGCCGAACACTTTCGAGTGCTGCGCTACGACGCCCGCGGCCACGGTGCCTCCAGCGTTCCGCCCGGGCCCTATCCGTTGTCGCGGCTGGGCGAGGACGTGATCGAGTTGCTCGATTGCGTGGGAGTGCAGCGCGCGCATTTCCTCGGTCTTTCCCTGGGCGGTTTCGTCGGTCAATGGCTGGCACTGCATGCAGCGCACCGCATTGAGCGGCTGGTGCTGGCGAACACCTCCGCCTGGCTGGGCCCGCAGGAGCAGTGGGACGCGCGCATTACCGAAGTGCTGGAGGCGGAAGATATGCGGGGCACTGCGGCGACCTTTCTCGCCAACTGGTTCCCGGCGGTCTGGCTGGAAGCGCAGCGAGCAGAGGTCGAACCGTTCCGTGCCACCTTGCTGGCGACCAATCGGCATGGGCTGGCCGGCTCCTTCGCTGCCGTGCAGGAAACTGATCTGCGCAGCGCATTGGGTGATGTCCGCCTGCCCACGCTGGTGATCGCCGGGCAGTTCGACACCGTCACCGTCGCGGATCACAGCGAGCTGATTGCCGAGGCGATCCCCGGTGCGCGCCTGTTCACGCTGCCGGCGGTGCACCTGTCGAACATCGAGTTTCCCCGCGAGTTCGAGGGGGCGGTGCTGGACTTCCTGCTGCAGCCCTGAACGACAAGGCCGCCCCTGGGCGGCCTTGTCGTTTGTCCACAGGCCCAATCATCACCCGCTCAATGGTGCGCAGCGTCTATCGCGATGGGTTCGCCGGATACGTCCGAATAGGCACGCTTGCGGTCGGCCAGGGTGTAGTGGATCAGCGCGCCGAGGCCGGCGCCGAAGAACCAGGAGAACTGCGACAGCGCATCGAACGCCGGAACCAGCGCCAGCACGATGGCGATCAGCGCGGCCGGGACGAACGCGGCCACCGCGCGCAGATTCACGCCGCCGCTGTAGTGGTAGGTCGCCTCATGGCTCTCGCTGTACAGCTCGGGCAGGTTTACCCGGCCACGGCGCACCAGGTAGTAGTCGGTGACGATGATCCCGTACAGCGGGCCGAGCAATGCGCCCAGGCCGCCGAGGAAATACACGATCACCGCCGGGCTGTTGTACAGGTGCCAGGGCAGGATCAGCACCGCGATGGTGGCGCTGAGCAGGCCGGCGCGGCGGAAGTTCAGCAGGTTCGGCGCGAGGTTGGTCAGCACATAGGCCGGGGCGACGAAGTTGGCCATGATGTTCACCGCCACCGTGACGATCAGGAAGGCCAGGCAGGCCAGCACCAGGCCGAAGGTGTTGGGGATGGCGGCGACGATCTCGGTGGGGTTCTGCACCAGCTTGCCGTCGATGCTGAACTGCGCGCCGGCCAGCACCACGGCGATCAGCGCGAAGCCCAGCATGTTCACCGGCAGCCCCCAGAAGTTGCCGACGCTGATGGTGCGGCGGTCCGGGCAGTTGCGGGTGAAATCGCAGAAATTGAGGATCATGGTGCCGTACAGCGAGACCCACAGGGCGGCGGCCCCCAGGACCTTCAGCCACATGGTCGAGCCGGTCGGCGCATTGCCGCTGGACCAGGAGATCGACAGGCCGGCGCGCCAGTACATCCAGCCGGCGAGGCTGGCGAAGGCGATGAGGATGATCGGGCCGGCAAAGGATTCGTAACGGCGCACCATTTCCATGCCGTAGGCGAAGATCACCAGCTGCACGCACCAGATGCCGAGGAAGGTGATCCAGCCGAGGGTCGACAGGCCGAGGATCGAGTCATGGTCGTAGGCTGCAAGGCTGGGTGCGATGGCGCTGAGCAGCACGCGCAGGACCACCGAGGCGAGGTAGGTCTGGATGCCGAACCAGGCGATGGCGATCACCGCGCGGATCAGCGCCGGTACCTGCGCACCGTGGATGCCGAAGCTGATGCGGCACATCACAGGATAGGGCAGGCCGGTCTTCTGGCCCATGTAGCCGGACAGGTTCATCAGCCCGTAGATCACCAGCGCGCCGAGGGCGAAGGCGGCGAGGATCTGTGCGCCGCTCATGCCCAGGGCGAAGAGGCCGATGGCAAAGGAATAGTTGGCGATGTTGTGTACATCGTTGGTCCACAGCGCGAACAGGCTGTAGCGCCCCCAACTGCGGCCGGCAGCCCTGGTCGGGGCCAGGTCTGCGCTGTACAGGCGCGGGCTCAGGGTCGGCGCGGTCGGCTGGGCGGCGGCCGTGCTATCGACAGATTGGACGGAGGCAACGCCGGACAGGTGCGTAGGACTGCTGGTCATGGGCTACTCGGTTTTTGTATGCACGGCTTTTTTGGTTTGTGTGCAAAAGCCAGTTCCGTGCCAGGCCGTCGCGCGCCACGTTCAATCGCTTCCGCGAGCCGCATCTGCAATCGCCTGAAGCCCTTGTTTGGTGCGGTATTGGTGGCTGTCCAAGTGGTCAGGAAATAATTTTCCCATGGCAATCATTGACTTGAGAGTCAGTTATGGCGCGCATGGGAAATGTACGGAATGGGGATTTTGTACACAAAAATTGTGCACAGGCGTTACGCGTCCGGGTTTGTGTGGCAGGAAGGCAATCGCGGACAGAGTCCGCTCCTACACCGGGCCGACCCATTGATGTAGGAGCAACTGTCTTTTTCTGGGGAGTCCGTACTCATTCATCCCCCTCACCCCAGCCCTCTCCCTCAGGGAGGAGAGCAATCCGATCCGGTTGACGCCAGGGTTTCATCCTGCACCGAACGGTCCCCTCTCCCCCCTTGGAGAGGGTTAGGGTGAGGGCCAACCCGAGCGCAGAACTTTCACGTAGGAGCGGACTCCGTCCGCGATAGGGTCGGCATTGCACCGACTCACCACCCGGCGACCATAAAAAAACCGCCCCGGAGGGCGGTTTCTTCAACACATCGCGAAAGTCCTTACAGACCGTTCTTGGCCTTACTCTTTTCCTTGAATTCGCGGCGGCGGCGGTGCAGTACCGGCTCGGTGTAGCCGTTGGGCTGCTTGGTGCCCTCGATGACCAGTTCCAGCGCGGCCTGGAAGGCCACGTTGTCGTCAAAGTTCGGCGCCATCGGGCGGTACTGGGCGTCGCTGGCGTTCTGGCGATCAACCACCGAAGCCATGCGTTTGAGGCTTTCCAGCACCTGCTCCTGGGTCACTACGCCGTGGCGCAGCCAGTTGGCCAGCAGCTGGCTGGAGATGCGCAGGGTAGCGCGGTCTTCCATCAGGCCGACGTCGTTGATGTCCGGCACCTTGGAGCAGCCGACGCCCTGGTCGATCCAGCGGACCACGTAGCCGAGGATGCCCTGGGCGTTGTTGTCCAGCTCGTTCTTGATCTCTTCCGCGCTCCAGTTGGTGTTGGGGGCGAGCGGAATGGTCAGGATGTCGTCCACCGAAGCCGGTGCGCGCTTGGCCAGTTCGGCCTGGCGGGCGAACACGTCGACCTTGTGGTAGTGCAGCGCGTGCAGGGTGGCGGCGGTCGGCGAGGGAACCCAGGCGGTGTTAGCGCCGGCCAGCGGGTGAGCGATCTTCTGCTCGAGCATGGCGGCCATCAGGTCGGGCATGGCCCACATGCCTTTGCCGATCTGGGCCTTGCCCTGCAGGCCGGTAGCCAGGCCGACGTCGACGTTGTTGTTCTCGTAGGAACCGATCCACTTCTCGGTCTTCATGGCGCCCTTGCGCACCATGGCGCCGGCTTCCATGGAGGTGTGGATCTCGTCACCGGTGCGGTCGAGGAAGCCGGTGTTGATGAACACCACGCGCTCGGCGGCGGCCTTGATGCAGGCCTTCAGGTTGACGGTGGTACGGCGCTCTTCGTCCATGATGCCGACTTTCAGCGTGTTGCGCGGCAGGCCCAGCAGGTCCTCGACGCGGCTGAAGATTTCGGCGGCGAAGGCGACTTCTTCCGGGCCGTGCATCTTCGGCTTCACGATGTACACGCTGCCGGTGCGGCTGTTCTTGCGGGTGGCGCTGCCGTTCAGGTTGTGAATGGCGATCAGGCTGGTGAACAGGCCGTCCTGGATGCCTTCGGGCACTTCGTTGCCCTGTGCGTCGAGGATCGCCGGGTTGGTCATCAGGTGGCCAACGTTGCGCACGAACAGCAGGGAGCGGCCATGCAGGCTCAGCTCGGAACCGTCGGCCTTGGTGTAGACGCGATCCGGGTTCATGGTGCGGGTGAAGGTGCTGCCGCCCTTGGAAACCTGTTCGGCGAGGTCGCCTTTCATCAGGCCCAGCCAGTTGCGGTAGACCACGACCTTGTCGTCGGCGTCGACGGCGGCCACGGAGTCTTCGCAGTCCATGATGGTGGTCAGCGCGGACTCCATCAGGACGTCTTTCACGCCAGCGGCGTCGGTCTGGCCGATCGGGCTGGTCGGGTCGATCTGGATTTCGAAGTGCAGGCCGTTGTGCTTGAGCAGCACGGCTTTCGGGTTGGCGGCTTCGCCCTGGAAGGCCAGGAACTGGGCGGCGTTCTTCAGGCCGGTCTCGCTGCCGTTCTTCAGGGTGACGGCCAGTGCGCCGTTCTTCACCACATAGGCGGTGGCGTCGACGTGGGAGCCGGATTCCAGCGCAGCGGCTTCGTCGAGGAAGGCGCGGGCGAAGGCGATGACCTTGTCACCGCGGACCTTGTTGTAGCCCTTGCCCTTCTCGGCGCCGTTCTCTTCGCTGATCGCGTCGGTGCCGTACAGTGCGTCGTACAGCGAGCCCCAGCGGGCGTTGGCGGCGTTCAGGGCGAAGCGCGCGTTCATCACCGGCACCACCAGCTGCGGGCCGGCCATACGGGCGATTTCTTCGTCGACGTTCTGGGTGCTGGCCTGGAAGTCGGCCGGCTCGGGCAGCAGGTAACCGATTTCGTGCAGGAAGGCCTTGTAGGCGGCTGCGTCATGCGGCTTGCCGGCGCGGGCCTGGTGCCAGCCGTCGACTTTTGCCTGGATGTCATCGCGCTTGGCGAGCAGGGCCTTGTTCTTGGGGGCCAGGTCGTTGATTACGGTTTCTACGCCCGCCCAGAACTTGCCGGCTTCGATGCCGGTGCCGGGAATGGCTTCGTTGTTCACGAAGTCGAAAAGGACTTTGGCGACCTGCAGGCCACCGACTTGAACGCGTTCAGTCATTGCTTGCCTCACTCTGCTCAGGACCAGCTCTGGACACAGGCAAAACGCCTTGTAGTCCGAGCCGCGGAATACTACATGATGCCGTGGGAAAAATCAGTGGGCTAGCGTCGCGGTTAGACCAAAGTACGCATATCAGTCACGTAGCAGGTCTTATGTTCGCAAATATCCTCTGGATTGTTCCAGATAAATCTTAAAACTGTACACGCATTACCCGAATGGGTACCTGTGGCACCCCGTCGCAGCCGGCTAACCTCGCCGTGCCTATACTGCTTCTTCCCTCCTGGAGAATCCCGCATGTCCGTGACGCTTGCCACCCCCACCGATCTGGATGACCTGGTTCCGCTGTTTTCCGGCTACCTCGATTTCTACGAGGTGCCTGCGCCCCACGCGAAGATTCGCGAATTCCTCGAGGCGCGTATCGGCAGCGGGCAGTCCACGGTGTTCATCGCGCGCAGCATCGATGGGCTGGCGGTCGGCTTCGTGCAGCTCTACCCGTTCTTCGCTTCGCTGGCGCTGCAGGCGTCCTGGCTGGTCAGTGACCTCTACGTTTTGCCTGCTGCGCGCCGCGACGGTTACGGTGAAGCGCTGATGAACGCCGCCCGCGCCCACGGCGAAGCCACCGGCGCCTGCGGGCTGATGCTGGAGACGGCGAAGACCAACCACGCTGGCCAGTCGCTGTACGAGCGCCTGGGCTACAAGCGGGACGACAAGTTCTACACCTATTGGCTGGACCTCACGGCCTAGCCCTTCGCGGAGACTGCTCATGGACCACCTCGTTTTGACCGTCATCGCCCAGGACCAGCCCGGACTGGTGGAGCGCGTGGCCAAATGCATCGCCGCCCACGGCGGCAACTGGCTGGAAAGCCGCATGTCGCGCATGGCCGGGCAGTTCGCCGGGATCCTTCGCGTAGCCGTGCCCGCCGAGGGCTATGACGAACTGGTGGAAGGCCTGCAGGAGCTGAGCGAACACGGCATTCGCGTGCTGCTGGCGGAGAGCGGCATCGAGCCGGCCTGCAACTGGAAGCCTATTCACCTCGACCTGGTGGGTAACGACCGCCCCGGCATCGTCCGCGATATCACCCAGTTGCTGGCTGAGCACGGGGTGAACCTCGAAAGCCTGACCACCGAGGTGCTGCCGGCGCCGATGAGCAGCGAGCCGCTGTTCCATGCCGAGGCGCTGCTAGCCGTGCCGCTGACCCTGCCGCTGGAAACCCTCCAGCAGAAGCTGGAAGAGCTGGCGGACGACCTGATGGTGGAGCTGAATTTCCACAGCGGGGAATAATCGTCACGCTCTGATCGCCACTCTTGTGGAAAAACCTGTGGGCTCTCTGTTGATGAATTGACAGAGGGCCCATTTCACGTGGGTATCTTGCCAATCTGCTTATCCACTTTCCTCCTCACGGCTGTGCACAGAGTGCGGGGATTGCACCGTGGGCATTCTGTTGATAAGTCGCTGGAGTTCGCAGTTTACGGGGCTTGTAGCGTTGTGGTCGTTTTCTGTACAGCGCGTGCGCGATGGGCGGAGCGCTCCCGGTATTCTCACTGCTGTGCACAATTACGCTGGAAGAGTCTGTGGAGAAGCCGTTCATGGAACGCTGCAGGCAGCGTCGTTTCTGTTCTTCAGGGGGTTGTCCACTTTCTGATCGGGCAGCGCTGAAGCATCCACACGAAGCGGGGATCAGCCTGTGGAAAAGCCGGGGGAATATCCTTGGAGACCAGATATAGCGAGGTCTTCACGATCTTGATCAAGGAATGATCAATTGGCATCGTGCTGTTGGCGAGGAGCCACCGGGAGGAACGGACTGCGGCGGCTTGTGGATGAAACCAGCGTTATCCCCGCATTCGCGGGATGGAGCTGTGGACAAACTGGTGGTGTTCGCCTGCAAGCCACGAAAGACGTGACTTGCAGGCAGTGGATCAATTAATGATCAATCGCCGCGGGAGAGGCGATACCAGATGTCCACGCTGTAGACGACCAGGCCGGCCCAGATGCAGCACAGGGAGATCAGGCGCGTGCTGTCCAGGTGCTCGCCAAACAGCAGAATCGCCTGCAGCAGCACCAGGGTTGGTGCCAGGTACTGCAGGAAGCCCAGGGTCGCGTAAGGCAGGTGGCGCGCGGCCGCGTTGAAGCACACCAGCGGCACCAGGGTGATCGGGCCGGCGGCGGCGAGCCAGATGGCGTCCTTGGTGGTCCAGAAGTCTGCGTGCACGCTCGGGCCATCGGCGAACAGCACGAGGTAGCCGATCGCCAGTGGCAGCAGGATCCAGGTCTCCACCACCAGGCCCGGCAGCGCAGCCACCGGCGCCTGCTTGCGGATCAGCCCGTAGAAGCCGAAGGTCAGCGCCAGTGCCAGCGACACCCACGGCAGGCTGCCCAGTTGCCAGAGCTGCTGTGCAACACCCAGCGCAGCGAGGCCGACTGCGACCCACTGCAGCGGGCGCAGACGTTCGCGCAGGATCACCATTCCCAGCAGCACGTTGATCAGCGGGTTGATGTAATAGCCCAGGCTCGCCTCGATCATGTGGCCGTTGTTCACCGCCCAGACGTAGACCAGCCAATTGCTGGCGATCAGCAGGCCGCTGGCGGTGAGTACGGCGATGCGCTTGGGGTTCTCGCGCAGTTCGCGCCACCACCCGGGGTGCTTCCACACGAGCAATAGGAGAGCGCCGAACACCGCCGACCAGATAGCCCGGTGAGTGATGATTTCCAGGGCGGGGATGCGTTCGAGGAGCTTGAAGTAGATCGGGAAAAGTCCCCAGATGACATAGGCAGTCAAGCCCAGGGCGTAGCCCCGGCGGGGATTGGCGGTGGCCATGGAACATCCTTGGTTAGGCAGCTAATGAGTGGCTGCACAATTCTAGGGCGCTCACGCTGGCTTGTCTGTGCCGCTGCGGCGGATGTCGTCAGGGTCCGAAAGATTCTGCGTAACGTTGCCGTTACGCAGAAGGGCATTGTCTGTAGGAGCGAGCTTGCTCGCGAACCTGTTAGCCGGCGAAATCGGTGTAATGCGGTTCGCGAGCAAGCTCGCTCCTACGAAAAGCAAATAGGGTCGCGGGCGCGGTCAGAACAACCGCAGCGGCTCCTCATCCAGCGCCGCCAGTTGCTCGCGCAGCACCAGCACCTGCTCGCCCCAGTAACGCTCGGTGCCGAACCAGGGGAAGCTCGGCGGGAACGCCGGGTCGTCCCAGCGGCGGGCCAGCCACGCGCTGTAATGCATCAGGCGCAGGGCGCGCAGGCCTTCGATCAGTGGCAGCTCGCGCGGGTCGAAGTCGTGAAACTCCTGGTAGCCGTCGACCAGTTCCGAGAGCTGCCCGAGGCGCTCCTGGCGTTCGCCGGCGAGCATCATCCACAAGTCCTGCACGGCCGGGCCCATGCGGCAATCGTCGAGGTCGACGACGTGGAAGGTCTCGTCGCGGCACAGCAGGTTGCCGGGGTGGCAATCGCCGTGCATGCGGATCGGTGTGTATTTCACCCGGGCGTAGAGGTCGTCGATCTTCTTCAGCAGGTCGCGGGCCACGGATTCGTACGCTGGCAGGAGGCTCTTGGGAATGAAGTTGCCTTCCAGCAGGGTAGCCAGGGACTGATGGCCGAAGTTCTGCGGTGTCAGCGACTCACGGTGCTCGAACGGGCGGCTGGCGCCCACGGCGTGCAGGCGTCCGAGCAATTGGCCGAGGCGATAGAGCTGGTCGAGATTGCCCGGCTCCGGCGCGCGGCCACCGCGGCGGGGGAACAGCGTGAAGCGGAAGCCGGCGTGCTCGAAGAGGGTCTTGCCCTCATGCACCAGCGGTGCAACCACCGGGACTTCGCATTCGGCCAGTTCGGCGGAGAAGGCGTGCTCCTCCAGGATCGCCTCGGTGGTCCAGCGCCCGGGACGGTAGAACTTGGCGATCAGCGGCTCGCTGTCCTCGATGCCTACCTGGTAGACGCGGTTCTCGTAGCTGTTGAGCGCGAGTACGCGGGCATCGCTGAGGAAGCCGATGCTTTCCACTGCATCCAGTACCAGATCGGGCGTGAGGTCGGAAAATGGATGAGACATGGCGACGATCCAGCAGTGGTAAAGCTGCCTAGTGTACCCAGTCCACCGATAATGGGTGGGAAGTCGCCTCAGTGGTCGGAGCAGTGCTTGCCCAGGTACTCGACGAAGTCCGTGGCCAGCGCCCGGCGCTCACCCTTCACCAGGGTCAGTTTCTGCATCGAGCGGGCTTTGCATTCGACCACTTGCGCCGGTTTGTCCGAGCTGTGCAGCGGCGTCAGCAGCAGGTCGTAGGGCGTGCCTTGGCGGACCTGCTCGGCCAGTTCCTCCTCGCCGCCACCGATCAGCAGCACCTTGTTGCGGGTGTCGATCTGGTACTGGTCCACCAGCGGCTCCAGCATGGGCATCAGATCGTTGCTGGCGCCGACTCGCAGTACGTCAGGGCCGGCCTGGCTGGCGAAGGGCAGGAGCAGCAGGGCGAGCAGTAGCAGTGGGCGGCGCATGGTGGGGCTCCGATTGGCCGAAGCCCGCCCGGCGTGGGCGGGACTCTGGCGGTTATTGGAGCGCGGCGCGACGTCCTGGGGCTTGATATGAGGCAGGGAAACTCATGTGACGGGGAGACTATAGCGGCGTGCCGAGGATCACCTGCGCCGGGGAGAACTGCGCGCGGACCGCCGAACCGGGTTTCAGCCCGAGGATGTCGATGCGCTCGGGGTCGGTCAGGGCGCAGAGCATCTGCCCGCTGGGCAGTTGAATGCGTACTTCGCTGGGGCCGTCGTCGGCTTCGCGGATGTCATCGATATGGCCTTCCAGCGCATTCAGCCCTTCCGGGCAGGGGATGTGCGGCAGGTCGACATAGAGCCAGCCGGCCTTCATCAGTGCGACCACCGGCACGCCGTCGGCCAGTTCCAGCTTCTCGGTGCTCTCGCGGGTGACTCGCGCCTGGATGCGCGCGCCACCGGGCAATTCGATGCTCACCAGGTCATTGAGGCCGGAGGGTTCCACCTGAATGACGCGGCCGTGCAGCTGGTTGCGCGCGCTGGTGCGCATCATCAGGCGGCCGATCAGCTCCAGGTCGGCCTGGTGCTCGACGTGCTCGACGATGTGCTCGCGCAGGGCTTCCAGGCGCTGGTACAGCGCCAGCAGGCGCTCGCCCTCGGTGGTCAGGCGCGCTCCGCCGCCGCCTTTGCCGCCGACGCTGCGTTCCACCAGCGGGCGGTCGGAGAGGTTGTTCAGTTCATCGATGGCGTCCCAGGCGGTCTTGTAGCTCATCCCGGCGGCCTTGGCGGCATGGGTGATCGAGCCGAGCTGGGCGATCTGGGCCAGCAGGGCAATGCGCTGCGGGCGGCGAGTAACGTGTTGGGTCAACAGGCTGAGGGTGGTCATGGTTTCGCGGGTGCTTATTGGTATGCAGCGAGGCTCCGTTGCTGGCGGGCAAAACGCAAGGGGCAGATGTCGGGAATGTGGCCCAACGGTCGTCTATTCCGGGGCTGGCGTGCGCGCCAGGCAGTAGACGTCGACTCGCCGCGCCCCCGCATGGCGCAGCAGGCGGGCGATGCGCTCGGCGGTGGCGCCGGTGGTGAGCACGTCGTCCACCAGTGCCAGGTGCAGGCCTTCAACGCTCGCGCCAGCGGCCAGGGCGAAGGCGTTTCGCAGGTTGCGCTTGCGGGTAATGGCGTCCAGGCCCTGCTGGGGCGGCGTATCCTGCGTGCGACGGAGAAGGTGGTTATCCACAGGCAGGCGCAGGGGGGTGGCCAGCCAGTCCGCCAGCAGTTGCGCCTGGTTGAAGCCGCGTTGCCGCTCGCGACGGCGCGAGAGCGGCACGGGGACCAGCCGGTCGGGACGCGTCAGCCCGTCTCCGTACGCGTGCAGCAGATGGCGTTCCAGCAACTGGCCGAGCAATCGGCCCAGCGGTGCATTGGCCTGGTGCTTGAAGCGCGTGACCAGCGCGTCGACGGGGAAGCCGTAGCGCAGTGGTGTTTCGACGCGATGGAAAGCCGGTGCGCGGCGCAGGCATTGGCCGCAGGTCAGGCCGGAAGCCGGCAGGGGAAGGGCGCATACCGTGCACTGCCCGGCAAGCCATGGCAGGTCGTCGTCACAGCCGGCGCAGAGCGGCAGGGCGGCCTGTTCGGCCGTGGCTCCGCAGAGCAGGCATTGCACCCGAGGGCGCCACCAGACGGGACGCCATTGCAACAACCGCATTCAGCCCCTCCATGGGCGGGCGGTCAGCGGGAGCGACTCAGTGAATCAGCCAGCTCAGCACCACCAGGCCCAGCACCGTCCAGATCAGCCCGCCAAAGATCGAGCGCCGCAGAAAAGCGCGGACGCCACTGTAGAGCAGCAGCAGGCCGATGAAGAGCAGGACGAAGCTGAAGATCGAGACGTCGATTCCGACAGCCCGCGCCAAGCCGTGGAAGAAGTCGTCCATGGCGCGCCACAAGCCGCCGAGCACGCCCGACAGCAGATCGACGATAAAGCGGATGGCCTTGCCGACCATCTGGCCGAGGCCGTCGAAGAATCCTTCTGTTCCCATCTGGGGTATGACTCCTGAGTGTTCTGCCTGATTGGAGCGGCAAGTGGCTGGATCGGTTCAGCCGCAACCGCAACGGGATTGCTGCTGTTGATCAATAAATGGTCACTTGTCTACCTGTGTCGCAAGAGTGGTTGACAGCGTCACAGCTCCACATATGATGCCTTGAGCCTGATTTCCCCGGTGGCGCGCCGCCGGGGCACCTTAGACAAGAGGCGCCCCCAAGCGTCGAAGGACTTTGCCGATGAGTGCCACCGCAGCCCAAGTAACCCGCCACGACTGGACCCTTGCCGAAGTCCGCGCCCTGTTCGAACAGCCTTTCAACGATTTGCTGTTCCAGGCGCAGACGATGCACCGCGCGCATTTCGACCCGAACCGCGTACAGGTTTCTACCCTGCTGTCGATCAAGACCGGCGCCTGCCCGGAAGACTGCAAATATTGCCCGCAGTCCGGCCACTACAACACCGGCCTGGACAAGGAAAAGCTGATGGAAGTGCAGAAGGTGCTGCAGGCCGCTGCTGAAGCCAAGGCCATCGGCTCGACGCGCTTCTGCATGGGCGCTGCCTGGAAGCATCCTTCGGCGAAGGACATGCCCTACGTGCTGGAAATGGTGAAGGGCGTGAAGAAGCTTGGCCTGGAAACCTGCATGACCCTGGGCAAGCTGACCCAGGAGCAGACCCAGTCGCTGGCCGAAGCGGGCCTGGACTACTACAACCACAACCTCGATACCTCGCCGGAGTTCTACGGCAACATCATCACCACCCGCACCTACAGCGAGCGCCTGCAGACCCTGGCGTACGTGCGCGAGGCGGGCATGAAGATCTGCTCCGGCGGCATCCTCGGCATGGGCGAGTCGGTGGACGACCGTGCTGGCCTGCTGATCCAGCTGGCCAACCTGCCCGAGCATCCGGAGTCGGTGCCGATCAACATGCTGGTAAAGGTGAAGGGCACCCCGCTGGCCGAGGAGAAGGACGTCGATCCGTTCGACTTCATCCGTACCCTGGCGGTCGCCCGCATCATGATGCCGAAATCCCACGTGCGCCTGTCCGCCGGCCGCGAGCAGATGAACGAGCAGATGCAGGCCCTGGCTTTCATGGCTGGCGCCAACTCGATCTTCTACGGCGAGAAGCTGCTGACCACCACCAACCCGCAGGCCGAGAAGGACATGCAGCTGTTCGCACGCCTGGGCATCAAGCCCGAGGAGCGCGAGGAGCACGCCGACGAGGTGCACCAGGCCGCCATCGAGCAGGCGCTGGTGGAACAACGCGACTCCCAGCTGTTCTATAACGCGGCTTCGGCCTGACCGCCCTTGATGTAGGAGCGAGCTTGCTCGCGAACAGTCTCTCCGAATACTTCGGTGCCGGGCCGTTCGCGAGCTAGCTCGCTCCTACAACAGCTCTGCCGCCGACACAGGGTTGCGTATGCCTTTCGATCTCTCCGCCCGTCTGGCCCAGCGCCAGGCGGACGACCTCTACCGCCGCCGTCCGCTGCTGGAATCGCCGCAGGGACCGGAAGTGGTCATCGACGGCCAGCCGATGCTGGCCTTCTGTTCCAACGATTACCTGGGCCTGGCCAATCACCCCGAGGTGATTGCCGCCATGCGTGTCGGCGCTGAGCGCTGGGGCGTCGGCGGTGGCGCCTCGCACCTGGTCAACGGCCACTGCGGTCCGCACCACGAACTGGAGCTGGCGCTGGCCGAGTTCACCGGCCGTCCGCGCGCGCTGCTGTTTTCCACCGGCTACATGGCCAACCTCGGTACCGTCACCGCGCTCGTCGGCAAGGGCGACAGCGTGCTGGAGGACCGCCTCAACCACGCTTCGCTGCTGGATGCCGGGCTGCTGTCTGGTGCGCGCTTCTCGCGCTACCTGCACAACGACGCCACCAGCCTCGCCTCCCGTCTGGAGAAGGCTGAAGGCAACACGCTGGTCGTTACCGATGGCGTGTTCAGCATGGACGGCGACCTGGCCGACTTGCCCGCACTCTGTAGCAAGGCCAGGGAGAAGGGCGCCTGGGTGATGGTCGACGACGCCCACGGTTTCGGCCCACTGGGTGCGACCGGTGGCGGCATCGTCGAACACTTCGGGCTGGGCATGGAGGATGTGCCCGTACTGGTCGGCACCCTCGGCAAGGCTTTCGGCACCGCTGGCGCCTTCGTCGCCGGCAGCGAAGAGCTGATCGAGACGCTGATCCAGTTCGCCCGCCCCTACATCTACACCACCAGCCAGCCACCGGCCGTGGCCTGTGCCACGCTGAAAAGCCTGGAGCTGCTGCGCGCCGAGAGCTGGCGCCGTGATTACCTGAATGGGCTGATCGCGCGCTTCCGTGCCGGCGCCGAGGCCATCGGCCTGAGCCTGATGGACAGCCCTACGCCGATCCAGCCGATCCTTGTTGGTGGCAGCGCCCAGGCCATGGCGTTGTCCGCCGAGCTGCGCCAGCGCGGCATCCTTGTCGGAGCGATCCGCCCGCCCACCGTGCCGGCCGGCACGGCGCGCCTGCGCGTGACCCTGTCCGCCTCCCACACCGAAGCGCAGGTTGACCGCCTGCTGCTGGCGCTCGCCGAAAGCTCGCAGCGCGTGTCGTCTAGCCTTCTGGCAGAGATCGATGCCGAGGAGGGCGATGATGCGTGACCAACTGATCCTGCTGCCGGGCTGGGGCCTGGGTAGTGCGCCGCTGGAACCGCTGCGTGATGCGCTGCTGGAGCAGGCCCCGCATTTGAATGTGCAGATCGAGCCGCTGCCGGGGGACGCCGATCCGAATGTGTGGCTCGATGAACTGGACGACAACGTCGCCCATGACGCCTGGATCGCCGGCTGGTCGCTGGGCGGCATGCTCGGCGCCGAACTGGCGGCGCGCCGTGGCGAGTCCTGCCGGGGGCTGATTACCCTTGCCAGCAACCTCTGCTTCCGCCGCCGCGAGGATTGGCCGGATGCGATGGCCAATGAGGTCTTCGAAGACTTTTTCGAGGCCTTCCTGCTGGAGCCGCATCTGGTGCGCAAGCGTTTCACGATGTTGGTCAGCCAGGGCGCTCGCGACGCGCGCACCCTCGCTCGTCAGTTGCAGGTGGCGTTGCCGCAACTGAATGTCGAAGGGCTCACCGCGGGCCTGCAACTGCTGGGGCAACTCGATACCCGCAGCGCACTCGGCCGCTACCCTGGCCCGCAACTGCACCTGTTTGCCGAAAACGATGCGCTGGTCCCGGCGAGCGCCGCCGACGCGCTGCTTGAGTGGTTGCCGGACGTTGAAGTCAACCTGCTGCCCGGTGCCAGCCATGGTCTGCCGCTGGAGCTGCCGGACGACGTAGCGAGCGCCATTCTGAAGTTCATCCACGAGGGCGACGATGCCTGATTGCAGTACCAGTGCGCTGCCCGATAAACGCCAGGTAGCCGCCTCCTTCTCACGCGCCGCGTCGACCTATGACGCGGTGGCTGAACTGCAGCGCGCTGTCGGCGGCCGTCTGCTGGAATTGCTGCCGGCGCAGGCTGCTCCGCAGAGATGGATCGACCTGGGCAGCGGTACCGGCTATTTCACCCGTGCCCTGGCGGCGTGTTACCCACAAGCACAGGGCCTGTCCGTGGATATCGCCGAGGGCATGCTGCGCCACGCCCGCGAGCAGGGCGGTGCGCAGCATTTCATCGGCGGTGATGCCGAACGCCTGCCACTGCGCGATGGCGCCGCGGACCTGCTGTTCTCCAGCCTCGCCGTGCAGTGGTGCGCGGACCTGGCGGCAGTGCTGAGCGAGGCGCGCCGCGTGCTGCGCCCGGGTGGCGTCGCGGCCTTCAGCAGCCTTTGCAGCGGCACCCTGGGCGAGCTGCGGCAGAGCTGGGAAGCGGTGGACGGCTTTGTCCACGTGAATCGTTTTCGTGCCTTCGAGCAGTACCGGCAGCATTGCCAAGGCAGCGGCCTGGACGTGCTGGAGCTGCGCACCGAGGACCGTGTCCTGCACTTCCCCGACCTGCGCAGCCTGACCCATGAACTCAAGGCGCTTGGTGCGCACAACCTCAACCCCGGCCGGCCCGACGGTCTCACCGGGCGTGAGCGGGTGCGTGCGCTGATCGCCGCCTACGAGCGCTTCCGCCAGCCCGAAGGGCTGCCGGCGACCTACCGGGTGGTGTACGCCGTCCTGCGCAAGAACTGACCCTTGTAGGAGCGAGCCTGCTCGCGAACCCGCCCAGCTCTGGTGCTGCCGGTGAGTCCCGTTCGCGAGCAGGCTCGCTTCTACGAAGAGCACCAGAGGAAAACCATGTCCCACGCCTACTTCGTCACCGGTACCGACACCGAAATCGGCAAGACCACCCTCGCCGCCGGCCTTCTGCATGCGGCGCGGCTGGCCGGGTTGTCCACGGCGGCGGCCAAGCCGGTGGCTTCCGGTTGCGAGCGTATTCCCGAAGGCCTGCGCAATTCCGATGCGCTGGCGCTGCTGGGCGAGTGCAGCCTGCCGCTGGCCTACGACCAGGTGAATCCCTTCGCCTTCGAGCCGGCGATCGCCCCGCATCTCGCCGCCCGCGAGCAGGGCGTGAAGCTGACGGTGGAGGCACTCAAGGGCCCGGTGCGTTCGGTGCTGGAATTGGGCGCCGATTTCACCCTGGTGGAAGGCGCTGGTGGTTGGCGCGTGCCATTGGCGGGGGAGGAGAACCTGTCCGACCTGGCCATCGCCCTGGAGCTGCCGGTGATCCTCGTCGTCGGCGTGCGCCTGGGCTGCATCAACCACGCCGTGCTCAGCGCCGAGGCGATCCAGCGCGACGGTCTGGTGCTGGCCGGCTGGGTGGCGAATATCGTCGATCCGCAGACCTCCCGCCTGGAGGAGAACCTCGCGACCCTCGCCGAGCGCCTGCCCGCGCCCTGCGTTGGACGAGTGCCGCACCTGGCCCACGCAACTCCGGCGGCGGTGGCCGCGCACCTGGACCTGGGCATTCTGGATTTGTAACCGAGCCTTGGCCTGGGGCGGTCTGTCTGCTTGAATAATGGCCACTTGCTGCTTTTTGTTGTGGAGGCGCTGCGATGGAAATTTCCGGTAATGCTTTCTCTGCGGGCCTTTATGGCGTGCAGAGCGGCCAGCGCCGCGTCGACCGCGCCAGCACCGACATCGCTACCGCGGGCAGCGCGCCCAGTGAAGTTCTGAACGATCGCCTGGTCGACCTGCGTCGCGGCGAGCATGAAGTCAAGGCCAACGCCAAGGTCATCCAGGCCGCCGACGAAACGCTCGGCACCCTCATCGATATCCGCGCCTGACGCTTCCCCCCTGACATCGAATCTCCCCGAGCGGCCGGCTGTCCCTGTGACACGCCGGCCGCTCTGCAATGGGCTTTAATTAGCGTCAGGACGTTGCTGCGAATGTGCCCGTGGACTGCCCCGCGAGCGTGACCAGGCGGTCGGTTTGGACGCTTGACAAGGGTATGGCGTAAACGTATGTTTCAAACGCCTGTTTGACTGTCTGGATGCGTGCGCGCACCGACTGGGCGGCCGGGAATGCTCCCGCACTGCGACCGCAGCGACCGGTCGCCCATTAACCAGAACCCTTCGTAGAGGTTTACCGCTATGCCTGATTACAAGGCCCCCTTGCGTGATATCCGTTTCGTTCGCGACGAGCTGCTGGGCTACGAAGCGCACTACCAGAACCTGCCGGGCGCTGAAGACGCCACCCCGGACATGGTCAATGCCATCCTCGAAGAGGGTGCCAAGTTCTGCGAACAGGTAATCGCTCCGCTGAACCGCACTGGCGACCTGGAAGGCTGCAAATGGAGCCCGGAAGGCGTCAAGACTCCGACCGGCTTCAAAGAGGCCTACCAGCAGTTCGTCGAAGGCGGCTGGCCGAGCCTGGCCCATGACGTCGAGCACGGCGGTCAGGGTCTGCCCGAATCTCTGGGTCTGGCCATCAGCGAGATGGTTGGCCAGGCCAACTGGTCCTGGGGCATGTACCCGGGCCTGTCCCACGGCGCCATGAACACCTTGCATGCCCACGGTACCCCGGAGCAGCAGCACGCCTACCTGACCAAGCTGGTTTCCGGCGAGTGGACCGGCACCATGTGCCTGACCGAGCCGCATTGCGGCACCGACCTGGGCATGCTGCGCACCAAGGCCGAGCCGCAGGCTGACGGCACCTACAAGATCACCGGTACCAAGATCTTCATCTCCGCTGGCGAACACGACATGGCCGACAACATCGTCCATATCGTGCTGGCCCGCCTGCCCGACGCCCCGCAGGGCACCAAGGGCATCTCGCTGTTCATCGTGCCGAAGTTCCTGCCCAACGCCGAAGGCAATGTGGGCGAGCGCAACGCCGTTTCCTGTGGCTCCATCGAACACAAGATGGGCATCCACGGCAACGCCACCTGCGTGATGAACTTCGACGCCGCCACCGGCTTCCTGATCGGCCCGCCGAACAAGGGCCTGAACTGCATGTTCACCTTCATGAACACCGCTCGCCTGGGTACCGCGCTGCAAGGCCTGGCCCACGCCGAAATCGGTTTCCAGGGTGGCATCGCCTACGCTCGCGAGCGTCTGCAGATGCGTTCGCTGACCGGCCCGAAAGCCCCGGAAAAAGCCGCTGACCCGATCATCGTGCACCCGGACGTACGCCGCATGCTGCTGACCGCCAAGGCTTTCGCCGAAGGCAACCGCGCCATGCTGTACTTCGCTGCCAAGCAGGTCGACATCGTTCAGCGCAGCCAGGACGAAGAAGAGAAGAAAGCCGCTGACTCGATGCTGGCCTTCCTCACTCCGATCGCCAAGGCGTTCATGACTGAAGTGGGCTTCGAAGCCGCCAACCACGGCGTGCAGATCTATGGCGGCCACGGCTTCATCGCCGAGCACGGCATGGAACAGAACGTCCGCGACAGCCGCATCTCCATGCTGTACGAAGGCACCACCGGCGTTCAGGCGCTGGACCTGCTGGGCCGCAAGATCCTCATGACCCAGGGCGAAGCGCTCAAGGGCTTCACCAAGATCGTGCACAAGTTCTGCCAGGCCAACGAAGCCAACGAAGCGGTCAAAGAGTTCGTCGCACCGCTGGCGGCGCTGAACAAGGAGTGGGGCGACCTGACCATGAAGGTCGGCATGGCTGCCATGAAGGATCGTGAGGAAGTCGGTGCCGCTTCGGTCGACTACCTGATGTTCTCCGGCTACGCCTGCCTGGCTTACTTCTGGGCCGACATGGCTCGCCTGGCTGCCGAGAAGCTGGCTGCCGGTACCAGCGAAGAGGCCTTCTACCAGGCCAAGCTGAAGACCGCGCGCTTCTACTTCCAGCGCATCCTGCCGCGCACCCGCGCGCACGTTGGCTCCATGCTGTCCGGCGCCAACAACCTGATGGACCTGGCCGAGGAAGATTTCGCCCTCGGTTACTGATCAGCGCGCTAGCCGGACGGCCTGCCGTCCGTCTGCTGAACAGGAAGAAGCCCGCCGCAAGGCGGGCTTTTTCGTATCTGAAATCACGCAAATGCCTGCAGAAAATGCCATCATTACGCCACTTGCCGGCCGCCTGACCGTGAGCCCGGTATCCACCCTGCGGAACCCCTTGTGCGACCCACGGCCCCCTACCGGCTCAGCCACTTCCTCACGCCTCTGCTGCTGATCCCGGCCGGCGTCGTCGCCGGCTCCCTGGCCGAACTGTCCGACTTCTTCACTTCGCTGTTCAACGTCCTGCCGACTCTGTTGCTGTTGCTCGGCGGCGCGCTATGCCTGGTCTACAACCGCCAGCGCCAGCTGTTCATGCTGACCTGCGTGTATATCGCCTACTTCCTGCTCGATACCCAGGTCGACTACTTCCAGGCCCGCCGCGTGGTGATGCCCGAAGCCGCGCTGGTCTTCCACCTGTGCTGCGTGCTGCTGCCGCTGCTCTATGGGATGTACGGCATCTGGCAGGAGCGCATGCACCTGCTGCAGGACCTGCTGGCCCGCAGCGCCGCGTTGATCGCCGTAGCCGGCATGGCGACGGCCCTGGCCAAGCGCTTCCCGCAGGGGCTTGCGGAGCTGCTCAGCGACACCTACTGGCCGGCGTTGCACGGGCAGTGGATGAACCTCGCGCAGTTGTCCTACTTCGGTTTCCTGATGGCCTTCATCGCCCTGATCGCTGCCTACGTGCGCCAGCCGCGCCCGTTGCACGCCGCGCAACTGGTTGGCCTGCTCGGGTTGCTGTGGATGTTGCCCAAGGTGTTCATCCTGCCCCATGCGCTCACCGTGATGACCAGCCTGGTGATGCTCACCCTCGCCGGTGCGGTAGCGCACGAGGCCTACCAGATGGCCTTCCGCGACGAGCTCACCGGCCTGCCGGGTCGCCGCGCGCTGAACGAGCGTTTCCAGCGACTGGGCCAGCAGTACGTGCTGGCGATGATCGACGTGGACCACTTCAAGAAATTCAACGACAGCCACGGTCACGACGTCGGCGACCAGGTGCTGCGCATGGTCGCCAGCCAACTGCGTCGCACCGGTGGCGGTGGCAAGGCGTACCGTTATGGCGGTGAAGAATTCACCCTGGTGTTCGCCGGCAAGACGGTGGAGCAGTGCCTGCCTCATCTGGACGGTGTGCGTCAGGCCATCGAGGGCTATGCAATGTATCTGCGCGACCGTGGCAACCGTCCCAGGAACGACCGCCAGGGCCGCAACAAACGTATCGGCAAGGATTCGCAGACCGTCTCGGTGACCATCAGCGTCGGTGTCGCTGAGCGCGACGGCGAGCGGCGCAGCCCGGAAGAAGTCATCAAGGGCGCTGACGAGGCGCTGTATTCGGCCAAGAGCGGCGGGCGTAACCGCGTGGCCGTGCATGGGCAATCGCGTCGCGGAGCGGTGCGCACCGCCTGAGCGGCTTGCGTTATGACTGCGCATTCAGCGCGTGCAGCGTGATTGTCCGGGCGGTCACGCACCGTTAGGTTCGAGGTTTCCGCGCCGCTTCGGCGCACGAACCGAACGGAGATTCGCGATGCCCGAGTACAAGGCCCCCCTGCGCGACGTGCGCTTCCTCACCGACGAAGTCTTCGACTTCACCGGCCGCTACGAAGCCCTCGGCGCCACCGACGCCACCCCGGATATGTTCGCCGCCATCCTCGAGGAAGGCGCGAAGTTCTGTGAGCAGGTCATCGCCCCGCTGAACCGCTCCGGCGACGAGGAAGGCTGCCACTTCGACAACGGTGTGGTGACCACGCCCAAGGGCTTCAAGGATGCCTTTGCGCAGTACGTCGAGGCTGGCTGGAACGGCGTCTCCAGCGATCCTGAATACGGTGGCCAGGGTCTGCCGCCGTCCCTCGGCCTGCTGGTCAGCGAGATGATCGGCGCCTCCAACTGCTCCTGGGGCATGTACCCCGGCCTGACCAAGGGCGCCATGGCCGCCATCCACGCCCACGGCACGCAAGAGCAGAAGAACACCTACCTGCCGCGCATGACCAGTGCTGTCTGGACCGGCACCATGTGCCTGACCGAGCCGCACTGCGGTACCGACCTGGGCATCATCAAGACCCGCGCCGTGCCCAATGCGGACGGCAGCTATGCGATTACCGGCACCAAGATCTTCATCTCCGCCGGTGAGCACGACCTCTCCGAGAACATCATCCACCTGGTGCTGGCCAAGCTGCCTGACGCGCCGGCCGGGACCAAGGGCATCTCGCTGTTCATCGTGCCCAAGTTCAATCTGGATGCGAACGGTGAGGTGGGTAGCCGCAACGCCGTGGCCTGTGGCTCCATCGAGCACAAGATGGGCATCAAGGCGTCGGCCACCTGTGTGATGAACTTCGACGGCGCCAAGGGCTTCCTGATCGGCGAAGCCAACAAGGGCCTGGCCTGCATGTTCACCATGATGAACCACGCGCGCCTGGGCACCGGCATGCAGGGCCTCTGCCTTGGCGAAACCAGCTACCAGGGCGCCGTGCGCTACGCCCAGGATCGCCTGCAGATGCGTTCGCTGACCGGCCCGAAGGCGCCGGAGAAGCCCGCCGACCCGATCATCGTCCACCCGGACGTGCGCCGCATGCTGCTGACCATGAAGGCGTTCAACGAAGGCAACCGTGCGCTGGCCTACTTCACCGCGCAGCTGCTGGACATCGAGCACCTGTCCCAGGACGCCGAGGAGCGCGAGCGCGCGGCCAACCTGCTGGCCTTCCTCACCCCGATCTGCAAGGCCTTCATGACCGAAACCGGCCTGGAAGTGACCAACCACGGCATGCAGGTGTTCGGCGGCCACGGCTTCATCCGCGAGTGGGGCATGGAGCAGCTGGTGCGCGACTGCCGCATCGCGCCGATCTACGAGGGCACCAACGGCATCCAGGCGCTGGACCTGCTGGGCCGCAAGGTCCTCGGCAGCCAGGGCAAGCTGCTGATGGGCTTCACCAAACTCGTCCATCAGCTCTGCCAGCAGCACGCCGAGCACCCGCAGCTCAAGGTCCAGGTGGCCCAGCTGGCGGCGCTGAACAAGCAGTGGGGCGAACTGACCCAGAAGGTCGGCATGGCCGCCATGAAGAACCCGGACGAAGTCGGCGCTGCCTCGGTGGATTACCTGATGTTCTCCGGCTACGTCACCCTCGGCTACTTCTGGCTGCGCATGGCGCTGGTCGCCGGGCAGAAGCTGGAGGAAGGCGCCGGCGAGAAGGCCTTCTACGAAACCAAGCTGGCCACCGCCGAGTTCTACTTCAGCCGCCTGCTGCCCCGCGCGTCGGGTCATGTAGCGGCAGTGGAGGCCGGTTCTGAAGTGCTGATGCGCCTGTCGGCCGAGCAGTTCGCGCTGTAATCCCCGTGCCAGACAAGGAGGCCCGCTGCGTGCGGGTCTCCTCGTTTTTCGCTACATATTGTGACCAATCTATAGTTGTGTGGTCACATCATGACGCTTAAAGTCTGAAAAGTTGTTGGAGTAAACTCCGGCGGCGTACCTTCGTGTACCTCCTATTCTGATACCGCTGGCTGCCAGATCAGCCGTCGTTTTCGTTCGAGGATCCATCATGGCTGACTACAAAGCTCCCCTGCGCGACATGCAATTCGTCCTCAATGAAGTCTTCGAGGTCGCCAACCTGTGGGCCGAACTGCCTGCCCTGGCCGAGACCGTCGATGTCGAGACCGCTGCTGCGATCCTCGAAGAGGCCGGCAAGGTCACCGGCGGCGTGATCGCCCCGCTGAACCGCAGCGGCGACGAAGAAGGCTGCAGCTGGAGCGCCGAGGGCGTGAAGACCCCGGCTGGCTTCCCCGAGGCCTACCGCACCTACGCCGAAGGCGGCTGGGTGGGCGTGGGCGGCGCGCCGGAGTTCGGCGGCATGGGCATGCCCAAGGTGATCGGCGCCCAGGTCGAGGAAATGGTCAACTCGGCCAACCTGTCCTTCGGCCTGTACCCGATGCTGACCGCCGGCGCCTGCCTGTCGCTGCTCAACCACGCCAGCGAAGAACTGAAGGCCAAGTACCTGCCGAACATGTACGCCGGCACCTGGGCCGGTTCCATGTGCCTGACCGAGCCGCACGCCGGCACCGACCTGGGCATCATCCGTACCAAGGCCGAGCCGCAGGCTGACGGCAGCTTCAAGATTTCCGGCACCAAGATCTTCATCACCGGCGGCGAACACGACCTGACCGAGAACATCATCCACCTGGTGCTGGCCAAGCTCCCCGACGCGCCGGCCGGCTCCAAGGGCATCTCGCTGTTCCTGGTGCCCAAGGTGATGGTCAACGCCGACGGTTCCCTGGCCGAGCGTAACGCCGTGTCCTGTGGCTCCATTGAGCACAAGATGGGCATCAAGGGTTCCGCCACCTGCGTGATGAACTTCGACGGCGCCACTGGCTGGATCGTCGATGCGCCGAACAAGGGCCTGGCCGCCATGTTCACCATGATGAACTACGAGCGCCTGGGCGTGGGCATCCAGGGCCTGGCCACCGGCGAGCGTTCCTACCAGAGCGCTGTGGAGTACGCCCGCGAGCGTATCCAGAGCCGCGCGCCGACCGGCCCGGTCGCCAAGGACAAGGCTGCCGACCCGATCATCGTCCACCCGGACGTGCGCCGCATGCTGCTGACCATGAAGGCGCTGAACGAGGGCGGCCGCGCCTTCTCCAGCTATGTCGCCATGCAGCTGGACACCGCGAAGTACAGCGAAGAGCCGACCACCCGCAAGCGCGCCGAGGAACTGGTCGCCCTGCTGACCCCGGTGGCCAAGGCCTTCCTCACCGACATGGGCCTGGAAACCACCATCCACGGCCAGCAGATCTTTGGCGGCCACGGCTTCATCCGCGAGTGGGGCCAGGAGCAGCTGGTGCGTGATTGCCGCATCACCCAGATCTACGAAGGCACCAACGGCATCCAGGCGCTGGACCTGATGGGCCGCAAGATCGTTGGCAGCGGCGGCGCCTACGCCAAGCTGTTCACCGACGAGATCCGCGCCTTCACCGCTTCGGCCTCCGCCGAGCTGGCTGAATTCACCGGCCCGCTGAACGCGGCCGTGCAGAATCTCGACGAGCTGACCGCCTGGGTCCTGGATCGCGCCAAGGGCAACCCGAACGAGATCGGCGCCGCTTCGGTCGAGTACCTGCACGCCTTCGGCTACACCGCCTACGCCTACATGTGGGCCCTGATGGCGCGCGCTGCGCTGGGCAAGGAAGGCCAGGACGAGTTCTACGCCAGCAAGCTGGGCACTGCGCGTTTCTACTTCGCCCGCCTGCTGCCGCGCATCCACTCCCTGACCGCCTCGGTGAAGGCCGGCAGCGAGTCGCTGTACCTGCTGGACGCCGCACAGTTCTAAGCGGTCGCGTATGAAAAAGCCCCGCCTCGGCGGGGCTTTTTCATGGGGATATTTCCTTTCTGACTGACGCTAGTACGAATCCGTGTAAGCCAAAGCTTACAAACAGCGGCGGTGATCGGCGTCTTTCTGACAAAGGCCTACAGCGGTAACCTTTCTCTCAGTCAGGACATTGCGCAGGAAGCGCCAACGACAATACGGAAACAAGGGAATCCACCAAGGACGGTGGCTAGCACGGACGTCAGGATATCGGTCTGCAAAACCCCGCTTCGCAAGAAGCGGGGTTTTTTCTTGCCTGCGATTCCGCGTGTGCTGCGCCGCGATGGTGCCACCTGTAGGAGCGAGCTTGCTCGCGAACAGATCTCGCAGCGGGGCTGGGTTCGCGAGCAAGGACTAGGCGTCCCCCTCGGTCCTACGAAAAGCGCTCGTCATCAGACTGCCCCATCGAGCAACGAGCGCAGCAACTCCACGGTCGGTTGCTGTCGCTGCGCATCGCGGTAGACCAATCCCACGCTCAACGGAATGCGCGGCTCGCTCAGCGGCTTCCAGAGCAGGTCCTTGTGCGCGTGCATCTGCCGTGCGCGGCCGGGCAGCACGGTGGCGAAGCGGCTTTGCGGCAGACTGTCGAGGATGCCGCCCATGTGGTTCAACTCCGCTTGCACCCGTGGCCGCCGGCCAATGGCGGCCAGTTGCTCCTGCCAGATCTGCCGGGCACGGAATTCTTCGCCGAGCAGCAGCATCGGTAGTTCCGCCGCCTGGGCCAGCGAGACCTTCTTGAAGTCCTTCAACGGATGGTCCGCCGGGATCACCAGCTGCAATTCGTCCGGGTACAGCTCCACGCCGTGCAGCGCCGGCTGGCGCGGTGGCAGGAAGCCGATGCCGATATCCAGTTGGCCGATCAACAAGCGGCGCTCGATCTCCACGCCGGAGAGTTCGTAGATACGCACCTGCACGTGCGGTTGCGCGGCATGCAGGCGTTCCACCAGGTGCGGCACCAGGCTCGCGTTGACCGTCTGCAGCACGCCGATGGCAAGGCTGCGTGCACTCTGCCCGCGGAAGCCGCGCAGCGCCTCGCGGGCGCGTTCCAGGCCTTCGAGCAGCGGCACCGCGTGGTTGTACAGCGTGTGCGCCGCGGCGGTGGGCAGCAGGCGCTTGCCGCTGCGCTGGAACAGCGCCACGTCGAGGTTCTGTTCCAGCTGGCGGATCTGCTGCGACAGCGCCGGCTGGGAAATTGCCAGGCGTTCGGCGGCGCGCCCGACGTGGCCTTCCTCATAGAGTGCGACGAAATAGCGGAGCTGGCGGAAATCCATAAGGTCTGCTTATCAACGAAACTGGAAAATCGAAATGGATAGTCGGCTATCCAGGCCACTACTCTAGCGCTTGTCCGCTGTCTCAGATGGGTAGACAAAGGTGGAAAGCATCGTCATCCAGGGCGTTTTCATAGGCAAAGTCGAAGAAAGCTGGGGAGGTTTGCTCAGCGATATCGACAGGCTGGAAACGCATCAGGAAGTCTGGCTCGGCGCCGAAGGGCTGCCGGGGGACGCACGGGCCGACCTGCGCCGCGATGGCGGTCTGGACCGCGCACTGCACCACTACCCGGCCGAGCACTACCGCCACTGGCGCAAGCAGCACCCGCAGACGCGCTGGCGACAGCCGGCGTTCGGCGAGAACCTGTCGACCTTCGGTCTCAACGAACACGAAGTGTGCATTGGCGACCTGTTCCGCTGGGGCGAGGCGCTGATCGAAGTGAGCCAGCCGCGCTCGCCCAGCTATCGCCTGGCAAAGCGCTGGAATCTGCCCGAGCTTCCGCTGGAAGTGCAGGAGCAGGGGCGCTGCGGCTGGTTCTATCGGGTGCGCCGCTCCGGCATGGTCGCCCCCGACGCACCGCTGGAACTGGTGCAGCGGCACTACCCGCAGCTCACCGTGGCGAGCCTGCTGGACTGGTACTTCGGCCATCCGTTGGAGCGCACCGGACTGCGCCTGATGATGGCCTGCGACGCGCTCTCCCTGCGCTGGCGCAAGACCGCCGCGCAACGCCTCACCAGTGGCGTGCTGGAAGACTGGACGGCCCGCCTGGCGGGCCCCGAATGTTCGGAGCAGGGCGGCCTGCAGAGCTGAGCCGCACTGTTTCGCAAATGCCCTCGCGCCCGCCCCCGGACGTCGTCTTGGTCCTGCGGGGCGGCTTTTATTCCCGCCGCCGAGCCTGTCACAGGGCTCGGCGGCGTTGTCATGCCGACGTAACACCGCGTTCCTAACCTTCCGCCGATAGCTTTTACTGACAACCCGAGCCGTCAGACAGACGGCCGCGCGGAAGGAACCATCTGATGAGCGAGCGTTTCCAGGATTTCCACGACCGACTGGCCGCCTTCGACGACCAGGCGATCAACCCCTCCGGCAACGTGCCGATGAGCGAGCTGATCGACGCCTCGCGCCGCCGCCTGCTGAAGAACAGCCTGGTGCTGGGCGCGGTCGGCTTTCTCGGTGGCGGCCTGTTCCCCGGACGCTCGCTGTTCGCCGCCGATGCTCCGGTGCCCAGCGGGTTGCTGGGCTTCAAGGGCGTGGTGGTGCAGCAGGACCCGAAGTTCGACCGGGTGATAGTCGCTGAGGGCTATACCGCACGGCCGTTCTTCTCCTGGGGCGATGCGGTGGTGACCGGCTCGCCAGCCTGGAAAGGCGACGCCAGCGAGGACTGGAAAGCCCAGGAGCTGCAGGCCGGCGACAACCATGACGGCATGCATTACTTCCCCTTCCCCGATGCAACGGACAGCCATGGCCTGCTGGTGATCAACCACGAGTACATCAACCCGACGCTGCACACCAAGGGCCAGACCTTCGAGGACCGCCCCGACGGCAGCCGTGGCCGCCCGGAAGGCGAGGTGCGCAAAGAGATCGCCGCCCACGGCCTGAGCGTGATCGAGGTGAAGAAGGACGCCAGCGGCCAGTGGCAGCGCGTCGAGGCTTCGAGCTACAACCGCCGCATCACCGGCAGCTCGCCGCTGGAGCTGTCCGGCCCGCTGGCTGGCCATGACGTGCTGCGTACCGCCAGCGATCCGGACGCCAAACAGGTGCTCGGCACCCTGAACAACTGCTCCATGGGCGTCACGCCGTGGGGTACCTACCTCGCCTGCGAGGAAAACTGGCACCAGTACTTCGTCAACCGCGACAAGGCCGACTACGCCAAGCGCGTTTCGCACAAGCGCTACGGCCTGTCCAACGGCCAGTTCAGCAACTACTACGCCTGGGAGGCGGTGGACGAGCGATTCGACGCCACGCCTAAAGCTGACCAACCCCACGGCGGCCACGTCAACGAGCCGAACCGTTTCGGCTGGGTGGTGGAGATCGACCCCTTCGACCCCGGCTCCACGCCGAAGAAGCGCACCGCCGTCGGCCGCTTCTGCCGCGAGTGCTCGACCCTGTCACTGGGTGCCGACAACCGCATGGCGTTCTATTACGGCGACGACACCAAGGGCGAATACATCTACAAGTTCGTTCCCGTCGGCAAATTCAATTCCGATGATCGCGCGGCGAATCGCGACCTGCTGGACGAGGGAACCCTCTACGTCGCTCGTTTCAGCGCCGACGGCAGCGGGCAGTGGCTGCCGCTGGTACACGGGCAGAATGGCCTGACTGCGGAGAACGGCTTTGCCAGCCAGGCCGAGGTGCTGGTCAACGCTCGCGCCGCCGCTGACCTGCTGGGCGCCACGCCTATGGACCGCCCCGAGTGGGTGGCCGTGCAGCAGACCACCCGCGAGGTCTACGTCAGCCTCACCAACAACGATGCACGCGGCAAGAAGCAGCCGTTGGACAAGGCCAACCCGCGCAAGGAAAACCTCCACGGGCAGATCCTGCGCTGGAACGAAGCCGGCGGCGATCCGACCGCCACCACCTTCCAGTGGGAAATCTTCCTGCTGGCCGGCGAGCACAAGGGCTCCACGGCACCGGAGAACCTGATCGGCACCATCAACGGCGACATCTTCTCCTCGCCGGACGGCCTGTACTTCGACACCGCCGGCCGCCTGTGGATCGAGACCGACTACGACGACGCCGAAGCGCCGATGCAGGCCATGGGCTGCAACCAGTTGCTCTGCGCCGACCCGCACAGCCGCGAGGTGCGCCGCTTCCTGGTCGGCCCGCGAGGTTGCGAGCTGACGGGGATTACCCAGAGCCCGGACGGCAGGACAATGTGGGTGAACATCCAGCACCCGGGCATCAGCTTCCCGGCCAGCGACGGCAAGAGCATTCCGCGCTCAACGACGCTGGTGATCACCAAGGATGATGGGGGTGTGATCGGGACTTGATCGGGGTTAAGGGGAAGGGCTGCTGTTCGGACTTTCCCCTCTCCCCAGCCCTCTCCCAAGGGAGAGGAGGCCGTCCGTGCCGGCTGACGATGCGGTTTCACCCTGTGACGATCAATCCCCTCTCCCTCTGGGAGAGGGTCAGGGTGAGGGAGGTGCGCTGCGTGGGCGGTTCGCGAGCAAGCTCGCTCCTACCGGCTCAGCTCAGGGGGAAAATCGCGACAAGCCGCTCTTCGTAGGAGCGAGCTTGCTCGCGAACAAAGCCCATCGGAACCTCAAAGCTCGACCTCACCCCCCGCCAGCGCGCACAGCTCGGTGAAATCGACGATCTCCGTCTCCCGCCCATCCACCCGGACCAACCCGTGCTTCTGCAGGCGCGTGAAGCTGCGCGAGACCGTCTCCACCGCCAGCCCCAGGTAATCGCCGATCTCGTTGCGCGACATGCTCAGGCGGAAGCGTGTGGCGGAGAAGCCGCGCTCGCGGAAATGCGCGGAAATGTTCAGCAGGAAGGCGGCGATACGCGAGTCCGAATTCAGCCGCGAGAGCAACAGCTTCATCTGCTGATCTTCGCGGATCTTGCGGCTCATCATCAGCATGATCTGGTGCGACAGTCCGGGAATCTGCAGTGACAACTCCTCCAGCTGGTTGAACGGAATCTCGCTGCACAGGGTGCTTTCCAGCGCCTGCGCCGACACCGGGTAGCTGCCTTCTCCCATGCCGGAGAAGCCGAAGATCTCCGTGGCGAAGTAGAAGCCGGTGATCTTTTCCAGGCCCTGTTCGTTGGTGGTGAAGGTCTTGATCGAACCGGAGCGCACCAGGAACACGCTATGGAACGGATCGCCCTGGCGGAACACGAAGTCTCCCTTATGCAGCAGGTGCCCTGGCTTGATGATTGCTTCGAGCTCCTGGACCTTGTCGTCGCTCAGGGTCGGCGGCGCCAGCCGGCAGTTCTTGCAGTACGGTTGCGGTTTGATCATCTGATTCATCCATATCCCCATGCGCCGGCCAATCGCGCGCAATCAAGCGTTCCTCGGGCGCATTGCCCCCTCATGGAACCATAGCAACTGACAGCCATCTGTCATCCGTCGGATCGCCCGTCGGGAAGCTGGCCAATGGTTTTTTCATACCGGCTTGACCCTTTCTTCACTGCGCCGACTTCAGGCTTCACCCCCATGCACCCTGGGGCCATTGGGGGAGACCACAGGAACTCCGGCGTGCAACGACGCGATCGGTCGGGACGACGCGCGTCCATCCCGCTCATTCTCCGGAGACATGCCCGTGAACAAACTGCCACAGATCACCCTGGCCTTCTGGGTGATGAAGATCTGCGCCACTACCCTGGGGGAAACCGCCGGCGACTTGCTGTCGATGACCCTCAACGTCGGCTATGCGATCAGCTCGCTGATCCTCATCAGCCTGTTCCTCGTCACCCTGGTCGGCCAACTCGCCAGCAAGCGCTATGTGCCCTGGCTCTACTGGCTGGTGATCCTTTCCACCAGCACCGCGGGCACCACCATGTCCGACTTCATGGACCGCACCCTGGGCCTCGGCTATGCCACCGGTTCGGCGATCCTCGTCAGCATCCTGGTGGCGATCTTCGCGGCCTGGCGCTTCAGCGGCACCTCGCTGTCGGTGGACAACATCCGCAGCTTCAAAGGCGAGATGTTCTATTGGGTGGCGATCCTCTTCTCCAACACCCTGGGCACCGCGCTGGGCGACTTCCTCGCCGACGACTCCGGCCTGGGCTTCGCCGGCGGCGCGCTGCTGATCGGCAGCCTGATCGCCGTGGTCGTGCTGCTGCACTACTTCACCAAGCTGTCCTCGGTGCTGCTCTTCTGGATCGCCTTCGTGCTGACCCGCCCGTTCGGCGCAACCCTGGGCGATGTGCTGACCAAGTCCCACGAGAAAGGCGGGCTGGACTTCGGCACCATCGGCTCCTCGGCCATCCTCGCGGCCATCCTGGTGGCGCTGGTGGTGGTGGTCAGCGTGCGGCAGAAGCGCGAGGAGCAATCCGACGGGGCCGTGCTGTCCTCCTGATGAGTTGAAGCGCAGCCCGTCTGCGCGAAAGCGCGACGGGCTAGCCTTGTGAAATTTGTTCTGTTATTTTTCATGAAAAATAATCAGAACAATTTCATGAGGTCGCGATGTTCCTGCGCTCCACCGAACCGGTCGGCACCTACTACGCCGGCGCCAACCCCGAGCTGATCCAGCCGCGCGAAACCTTGCGCGAACCGCTGGAATGCGAAGTCCTGGTGATCGGTGCCGGTTTCAGCGGCCTGCACACGGCGCTGCAACTGGTCGAAGGTGGCCGCCAGGTCTGCATGATCGAAGCCAGCCGCATCGCCTGGGCCGCATCCGGGCGCAACGGCGGGCAGGCACTGCCGGGCTGGTCCAGCGACTTGGGGCCCATCGAGGACGACCTCGGCCATGAAGGCGCGCTGCGTCTGTGGCAAGGCATGCTCTGGGCCGCCCACGAACTGCGCGACCTGCCGCAACGCCACGGTTTCGACTGCGACTACCGCATTGGCCACCTGTGGACCGCCGTGCTGCAACGCCGGGTTGGTTCGCTCTACGACTGGCAAGCAGAAGCCAATCGTCGCTGGGGCTATGAAGGCCTGCAATTCATCCCCCGTGAAGACCTGCCGCAGTGGATCGCCAGCGACCGTTACCAGGCCGGCCTGTACGATCCCAACTCCGCGCACCTCAACCCGCTCAAGCTGGCATACGGCCTGGCGGGCGCCATCGAGCGCGCCGGCGGGCGCATCTTCGAGCAGACCCGTGCACTGAGCTTCCGCGAGAGCGGCAACGGCTATGAGGTGACGACCGAGCACGGTAGCGTGCGTTGCGCCTCCCTGGTGCTGGCCTGCAATGCCTACATCGACGGCCTGGACCGCGACGTGTCCGAACGCATCCTGCCGGTGGGTACCTACCAGGTCGCCACCGCGCCGCTGGGTGAGGAACTGGCCCGTTCGCTGCTGCCGAAGAACTGCTGCGTCACCGATAACCAGTTCGTCCTCGACTACTTCCGCCTGACCCCCGATCATCGCCTGTTGTTCGGCGGCGGCTGCACCTATCTGGGTGGCATGCCCTCGGACATCCGCGCCGCCACGCGCCCTTATGTCGAGCGGGTGTTCCCGCAACTCAAGGGCGTGGAGCTGGAATACGCCTGGGGCGGCCACATCGATTGCAGCATGCGGCGCACCCCGGACATCGGTCGGCGCGGCGATCTCTACTGGCTGCAGGGCTATTCCGGCCACGGCGTCCTGCCGAGCCTGGCCGCCGCCCATGCGGTGAGCGAGGCGATGCAGGGACGCAGCGACGAGCTTGACCTCTATCAACGCATCCGCAATCCCGGGTTCCCCGGCGGCCAGCGCTTCGCCGCGCCACTGGAAGCCGTCGGCAAGGCCTGGTATCGATTGCGGGACTTTGTCTAATTCGGAACCTGCCATGACCCAGACGGTTGCCAACGAACACCTTGCCACGCTGATCCGCGACCTGCGCAAGCACAAGAACCTCACCCTGGGCGAGCTGGCCGAGCAGATCGGCCGCTCGGTGGGCTTCCTGTCCCAGGTCGAGCGCGGGCTGTCGCAACCCACCGTCGCCGACCTCACCGCCATCAGCGAAGCCCTGGGCGTGCCGACCACTTACTTCTACGCCGGCGATACCCGCCGCGAGCGTGACTGGGTGACCCGGCCGAACGACCGCCGCACCCTGTACTACGCCGGCGGTGTCACCGACATCCTCGCCTCGCCGAACATGTCCGGCGGCTTCTCGATGCTCGACAGCATCCTCGCCCCCGGTGCCACCAGCGGCGAAGGCCACCTGGACGACAGTTCGGAGCAGGGCGGCTTCGTCCTCGAAGGCGAGCTGACCATCTGGTACGAGGACGACACCGTCACCCTTTACCCCAACGACAGTTTCCAGCTGCCGCCGCACAGCCAGTTCCGCTACGGCAACCTCACCGATAAACCTACAAGGGTGCTGTGGATCTTCACGTAATTTCCCAAGCCAGCCCGCGAGGGTTGGCTTGGGAAAACGATCCGGACGCCCCAGAACAAAGGCCCCAGAGAAAATCATGAACCGCCCGATGCATCCCGACCTGCTCAGCGAAGTCCGCTCCTTCCGCCAGCAATACCCGGACATCCGCTACGTCGACCTGATCTGCCTGGACATTCCCGGCCACTTCTACGGCAAGCGCTACCCCGTGGACATGCTGGAGAAGGTCGCCGCCGGCAGCCCGCTGAAACTGCCGCAGAACTGCGTGCTGCTGGGCGTACAGGGCGGCCTGCACCCCATCGGCGACTACTGCTTCAACGACGGCGACCCGGACGCGCCGCGCCGCCTGATCCCCGGTTCGCTCAAGCCGGTGCGCTGGGAGAACCAGCCTCTGGGGCAGATGCTGATCAGCTCCGACGGCACCGAGGCGCCCATCGAGTTCGAACCGCGCGAAGTGCTCGCCCGCGTCATGCAGCGCCTGGAGTCCAAGGGCATACGCCCCGTGGTGGCCTTCGAGCTGGAGTTCTACCTGTTCGACAAGAAGCTCGACGCCGGCCTGCCGCAGTACCCGCGTGACCCGCTGTGCGACGACGAGGACGACCAGCCGAACATGCACATCGAGCGCCTGTCGCGCTTCTCCGATGTGCTCCACGAGATCGTCGAAGCCTCCCGCGAGCAGGGCGTGGACGCCAACGTCATCACCGCCGAGATCGGCCCGGGCCAGTTCGAGATCAACTTCGCCCACTGCGACGACGGCCTGCACGCCGCGGACCAGGCCGCGCTGTTCACCCGCGCCACCCGTGGCGTGGCGCTCAAGCACGGCTATCGCGCCAGCTTCATGAGCAAGCCCTACCTGCACGCGCCGGGCAGCGGCATGCACGTCCACGTCAGCCTGTACGACCGTGACGGCAACAATCTGCTCGAGCGCGACAACCAGCAGGCCCTGCGCCACGCGGTGGCCGGCTGCCTGGAGCTGTTGCCGCACTGCATGCCGATCTTCGCCGCCAACCATAACGCCTACCGCCGCTACGGCTCCCGCGTGAACGCCGCGAGCAAGGCCAGCTGGGGCTTCGAGGATCGCGATGCGTGCATCCGCATTCCCGAATCCGACGGCAAGAACCTGCGCATCGAGCACCGCCTCGCCGGCGCGGACGCCAACCCGTACCTGGTGCTGGCGGCGATCCTGACCGGCATGGAGCACGGCCTGGAAGCCCGCCAGGAACCCATCCCGCCGCTCAACGAAGACCGCGCCAGCGGTATCGACTTCCCCCGCGACATGCTTGGCGCCGTCGCGGAGATGGAAGACCACCCGGTGGTGAAGGAAGGCCTGGGCAGCGAGTTCGTTTTTGTCTACTGCGAGAACAAGCGCCATGACCACCTGGACTTCATGAACGAAGTCAGCGCGCGGGAGTACCGCTGGTTCCTCTGACGCCTGTGGCTGATCCCACCTTGTAGGAGTGAGCTTGCTCGCGAACCGGTCGCTCCCCTGCGGACCGAATCATCGCGGACAAAGTCCGCTCCTACGCGCGGGGTCAGCGCCGATGCCCTCGTGTGCGTAGGAGCGGACTCCGTCCGCGATTGTCTACCCGCTGGAACCGTTATCATCGGCGGGCATGCGATCACCGATGCCATTCGCCGCGCAATGCACCTACGCCAATTTCTCTGAACCCGCTCCGCTTTCCCGCGGTCAATTCCCTGCACGAGGCAATCTCACAAGGAGCCATCGCATGGACCTCATCCGCATTCTGATCGCCATCCTTCTGCCGCCGCTGGGCGTGTTCCTCCAGGTCGGTTTCGGCGGAGCGTTCTGGCTCAACATCCTGCTGACGCTGCTCGGCTACATCCCCGGTATCGTCCACGCCGTGTACATCATCGCCAAGCGCTAACCCGCCCGGCTGCCTTCCCAGAAATGCTCCGCCAGCATCCGCAGCTCCGCCGCCAGCTCCGCCATGCGCGCGGCGCGGCGCTGGCAGGTGCCGACCTTCGCCGCGTTGCTGTCGGCCGAGCCGCGAATGGCCTGCAGGCTACGCTGCACGTCCTCGCTGGCGACGCCCTGTTCCTCGATGGCTTCGGCGATTTCCAGGCTCATTCGCTGGATCGCCGAGACCTGCTCGTTGATGCGCTCCAGCGTGCCCGCCGCTTGTCCGGCCTGGGCCAGGCTGGCCACCGCCTGGTCGCAGCAGTGCCATAGCGCGCGCACCGAATCCTCGGCACCCTGCTGGAGGTTGCCAACCAGCGACTGGATATCCCGCGCGGAGTGCTCCGTGCGTGAAGCCAACGCGCGAACCTCGTCGGCGACCACCGCAAAACCACGTCCGCTTTCCCCGGCCCGCGCTGCCTCGATGGCGGCGTTCAGTGCCAGCAGGTTGGTTTGCCCGGCGACGTCGCGGATCACCTCGAGCATCCGCGAGATCGCCTCGCTGTGCTCCTTCTGCTGTTCCACCGCCGCGCTCGCCGCACGAACACCCGCTTCCAGCGCGGCGAGTTGTCCGCGCGTGCCGTGCACATCCTCATGCCCTGACTGGGTGATGCGCTCGCTGCATTGCGCCGCCACCGCGCTGTGTTGCGCGTGACGGGCAACTTCCTGGACGCTTTGCGCCAGTTGCTGCATGGCGCTGGCAACCTGCTCGGTCTCGCGCTGTTGCAACTGCGAAGCGGCGCTGCCGCCGGCCATGGCATCGGCCAGCGCCGCGGAGTGCTCGGCCAGTTGATGGGAGGCATCCGCCATGCGCCCAACCACGGCGGCGGTCTCCGCCTCCAGCATGCGGAAGGCGAAATCCAGCTCGCCAAACTCATCACTTCGCCCCGTGTAGAGCTGCTGGCTCAGTGGGTTGTCGGCTATCTTCCGCGCCCGCCCGAGCAATGCGCCCAGCGGTTGCAGGCGCAGTATCAGCCAGGCGCCGGCAGCGCCCAGCGCCAGCAGGAAGGCCAGCGCCGTCAGCTTGGGCAGCAATAGTGCGAGGAGGGCGCCGCCGGCCTGCGCCAGCAGCAGGCCGAGCAGCAGTTGCAGCACCAGTGGCAGGCGAGCGCGGTTCAGTTTTGCGCCTTCGCGCATCCGCGCGTAGAGGCGCTCCGCAGCGTCGACCTGCTCGGCGCCGGGGCGGGTGCGCACCGACTGGTACTCCACCACTTTGCCGCCATGGCGAATCGGCGTGACGAAGGCGCTGACCCAGTAATGATCGCCATTCTTGCAGCGGTTCTTCACCAGGCCCATCCAGCTGCGCCCGGCTTGCAACGTCTGCCAGAGATGGGCGAAGGCGGCGGGCGGCATGTCCGGGTGGCGCACTCGGTTGTGGTTGAAGCCCACCAGCTCCTCGGCCTCGAAGCCGCTGACCTTGATGAAGTCCGGGTTCACATGGGTGACAGCGCCCTTGAGGTCGGTGGTGGAGAGGATGTTGGCGTTGGCCGGTACATCTACCTGGCGCCCGGTGATCGGCAGGTTCTGCTTCATCGCTGGTGCTCCAGGTTGCGTGGGAACAGTTGCTCTGGCGCCAGTGGCTTGCTGAACAGGAAGCCCTGGGCGTGGCGGCAGCCTTCGGCGCGCAGGAAATCCAGGTGCTCCTGGCGCTCCACCCCCTCGGCCACCACTTCCAGGCCCAGGCTGTGCCCCAGGCCGATGATCGCGCGGCAGATGGCGCTGAGCTCCGGGTCGTCCGGCACGCGGGTGATGAAGCTGCGGTCGACCTTGAGGATGTGCAGCGGGTAGCGCTTGAGGTAGCCCAGCGAGGAATAGCCGGTGCCGAAATCATCCAGCGCCAGGCGCACGCCCTCGGCGGCCAGTTCGCGCAGGCAGGCGAGGGTTTCCGCACCGTCCTGCATCAGCAGGCTTTCGGTAATTTCCAGCACCAGGCTGCGTGGTGAAAGGCCGCTCTCGGCGAGAATCTGCTGCACCCGCGCGGCGAAGCCTGGCTGCTGCAATTGTCGGCTCGACAGGTTTACCGAGCAGTAGAGATTGCGATGCCCCTGCCTCTGCCACAGTGCCGTCTGCCGGCAGGCCTGGCGTAGCACCCAGTCGCCGACGGAGACGATCTCGCCGGACTCCTCCAGTGCCGGAACGAAGTCCAGCGGCGACACCGATTCGCCGTTGTGCTTCCAGCGCAGCAGCACTTCCACGGCCTCCCAGCGCGGTGAATCGCGGTCCAGGCGGACGATGGGCTGGTAGTGCAGGCTGAACTCCTCGCGGCGCAGCGCCTGGGCCAGCGCGCTTTCCAGATCGAGCCGGCGCTGTGCCTCGGCCTGCAGCTCCAGGCTGAAGCGCGCGTACTGCGCTTTGCCGGCTTCCTTGGCCCGATACAGCGCAAGATCGGCGGCCTGCAGGGTGTCGATGGCCTGGCCATCGGTCATCAGCCCGGTAATGCCGATGCTGGCGCTGACCACCAGCGTGCGGCCGTCCACGTGCAACGGCTGGCGCAGGCAATCGAGCATGCGTTGTGCGACCTGTTCGGCATCGACCAGGCTGGCGAGGTCGTCCAGCAGCACGACGAACTCGTCGCCACCGAAACGCGCCAGGTGATCGCCCGGTCGCAGGCAGCGCAGCAGGCGCTGGGAGACTTCCACCAGCACGCGGTCGCCCACCGCGTGGCCGAGGCTGTCGTTGATCAGCTTGAAGCGGTCCAGGTCGATGAACAGCAGGCCGGATTCGCGCGCGCCAGGGCGTCGCTGGCGCATCAGCGCCTGCTGCAGCAATTCGTCCAGGCGCAGGCGATTGCCCAGGCCGGTGAGCGGGTCGTGCCGCGCCGCGTGGCTGAGCTGGTGCTCACTGGCCTTGTGCTGGCTGATGTCGGTCTGCGAGCCAGCCATGCGCCCATCGGTGATCACGCCGCGCGCCAGTACCCAGAGGTAGTTGCCGTCACGCTGGCGGATGCGGTATTCGTGGCTGAGCAGCGCGCTACTGCCGCGCAGGTGCGCGTCGATGGCCTTGCGCAGGCCGGGCAGGTCGTCCGGGTGTACGCGGGCGAACCAGCTGGTGCTGCTTTCGCCGAGATTGTCGCGGGTCAGCCCGAGCATGCGCGCCCAGCGTTCGGAGACGTACAGGCGGTCGTTGCCCAGGTCCCAGTCCCAGATGCCGTCGTTGGCGCCGCGCAGGGCGCGGGCATAGCGCGCCTCGCTGTCCTCCAGCGCCTGGCGCTGGGCGGCGCCGTAAGTGTCGATGGCCAGCGACATGTCGAAGAACACCCGCTTGAGCAGGCTGGCGTAGGTCTTGGCTTCCGGGGCGTCGCCCATCAGGTCGGCGAGCATCTGGTCCAGGTACAGGCGGTAGGCGCCCAGGTACCACTTCAGCTCGACACCGACCTGCTGGTGCACCAGCCCGATGCGCAGGCGGTCGCGTACGTAGTCGGCGTCCTGCGGGGCGTCCCACAGCTGGCGGTAGTATTCGAACTGGCTGCATTTCAGCCGCGCCAGCGTCGCCGGCTCGGCGAGGATCGCCCCCAGTGGCGGGTAGTGGCGCAGGTGGTCGTAAAGCTGCTCGATGAAGCGCTGGTGGCAGCCCTCCAGTTCGCTGGCGCGGCCGTGGAGATTGCGCGCATCTGCCTCTCGCCACTCCAGGTAGTTCAAGCGCTGATCGACTTCCGTCGTCGACAGGCCGATGCGCTCGAGCACGCTCTCGAGCTTCGGTCCCAGGCCCATGTTCGGCTCCTTGCGGGTCTGCTGTTTTTATCGGGCATGAAAAAAGCGCCGGCTCGTCGACCAGTCGAAATCGACGGCGACCAACTCGGCGCTTTGTCTTGCAGGCCCACAAGTCCTGCCCGGCAAAGCCAGCTTCCGCAATGGCGGAACGCGGGTGGGAGTCTTTTACACCAGCGGGCGCGGCCCCGACAACTCCTGCAGCGCACCGCTCAGGCGCTGGCGCAATTCGCCCAGCTCGCGGGAGCGGAAGGCGTGGCGGGTTCTTTCCAATACACCGATGGCATCGGCCAGCAGCGCGAGCATCCGCGCCGAATCGCTCAAGGGCGCGTCCTTGAACCATCGGCATAGCGGCGCCTGCTCGCAATTGCGCGGTCCTTCCATCACCGCGCAGGGCAGCTCATAGGCTGCCAGCAACGCACGAACCTGGCGCGCCAGCGCCGGATCCTGGGAAGTGACCAGCAACTGGACTGGATACCGGTGGAGAGTCATGACGGATTCGCTCATATCAGGGAGATGCCAATTTAATGGCTAATGGCTATCTGATATTGACGCCTGTCATGTTGGCGCAGCGCCTGCGCCGGCTGGTCGACGGCGGGTGTGAAGTGGCTCTCAATCGGCCGTTGGAAAACTGACTGGCAGAAACGCAAAAAGCCGCGCATTCGCGCGGCTTTTGCTGAAAGGGTGGTGGGCCCACACGGACTTGAACCGTGGACCAAAGGATTATGAGTCCTCTGCTCTAACCAACTGAGCTATAGGCCCCCAGAAGGCGGGCGGATTATACCGGGGCGTTCTGGCTCGCGCCAACCGGATGCAGCGGGACCAGGAATCGGTTGGCAAAGGCGTCGGCTGGCAGCGGGGCGCTGAGGGCGTAACCCTGGATCTGGTCGCAGCCTTCGGCCTCGAGGAAGCGTTCCTGGGCTTCGTGTTCCACGCCTTCGGCAATCACGGTGAGGTTCATGCTGCGGCCCAGGGCGATGATGGCGCGGGCGATGGCGGCGTCGTGGGGGTCGTCCGGCAGGCCGTGGACGAAGGACTGGTCGATTTTCAGAGTATCCAGCGGTAGCTGCTTGAGGTAGCTGAGCGAGGAGTAGCCCGTGCCGAAGTCGTCGATGGCCAGCTGTACGCCCAGGTGTTTCAGGCTGTGCAGGATCGACAGGGCTTCCTCGGTCTGGTGCATGAGGAAGCTTTCGGTGATCTCCAGCTGCAGGCGTGAGGGCTGCAGGTTGTAGTGGGCGAGCAACTCGCGGATGCGATCGACCAGATTGGTCTGGCGCAGTTGAGCGCCGGCGAGGTTGACCGATAGGGGCCCGAAAGCGGCGTGGCTGTCCTGCCAGCGGCTCATCTGTCGGCAGGCTTCGCGCAGCACCCAGTCGCCCAAGGGCAGGATGAGGCCGTTTTCTTCGGCCAGGGGAATGAAGCGATCCGGCGAGATCGCGCCGAACTGCGGATGTTTCCAGCGGATCAGTGCTTCGGCGCCTACGAGTAGGCCCGTGCTGAGGGAGAGCTTGGGCTGGTAGTAGAGCTGCAGTTGATCGCTCTCCAGGGCGCGCCGCAGTTCGTGTTCCAGGGCCATGCGTTCGGTGGCCTGGAAGGTCAATTCGCGGGTGTAGAACTCGACGCGGTTGCGGCCCTGGGCCTTGGCCCGGTACATGGCGGCGTCCGCGTTCTTCACCAGGGTGGCGACGTCGCCGCCATCGCTGGGGTAGAGGCAGATGCCGATGCTGGCGCTGACGAAGAACTCCTGTTCGCCGGCGATGAACGGCTTTTCGAAGCACGCAAGCAGTTTGTTCGCAACGTGCTCGGCGTCCAGCGCATGGTGCAGGCCGGGCAGCAGGATGATGAATTCGTCACCGCCCTGGCGAGCGACGGTGTCGACGTCCCGCAATTGCTCGCGCAGGCGGGTGGCAATGGATTTGAGCAGCAGGTCGCCCACCGGGTGACCAAGGCTGTCGTTGATGTGCTTGAAGCGGTCGAGGTCGAGGAACATAACGGCGCCCTGGTGATCCTCCTCCTGGGCTTCCTTGAGGGATGCATTCAGGCGGCTTTCGAACAGCAGGCGGTTGGGCAGACCGGTGAGTGGGTCGTGGTGGGCCTGGTAGTCGAGCCGCGCCTGGGCGTACTTGAGGGTGGAGATGTCGGCGAATACGCCGACGTAGTGCGACAGTTCGCCGTCGGCGTTGCGCACGGCGCTGACGGTCAGCCACTCGGGGTACAGTTCCTGGTTCTTCCTGCGGTTCCAGATCTCGCCCTGCCAGTGGCCTTCGGCGTTGAGCTGGTGCCAGAGGGCGACATAGAAGCTGCTGTCGTGCTGGCCGGAGGCGAGCAGGCGCGGGGAGCTGCCGAGGGCTTCCTGTTCGCTGTAGCCGGTGATTTCGCTGAAGGCGCGGTTGACCGCGACTATCCGCTGGCGCGCGTCGGTGATCATTACGCCTTCGGCGGTGCTCTCGAAAACGGTGGCGGCGAGACGGAGTTTTTCCTGCATCTGCTGTTGCTCGGTGATGTCCCGGGCGATGGTCAGCATGCAATCGTCGTTGCCGATGGTGATGCGGTGGGCTGAGAGTTCGCAGAGGCGCAGGCTTCCGTCACGCGTACGAATTTGCGCGGTGAAGTCCGGGGCGCTGACGGCGCCATCAAGAATGCCCAGCAGACGGCTGCGGTCGGCCGGGTTGGCCCATAGGCGCAGGTCGAGGGTGGAGCGATTGGCAGATTCTTCACGGCTGTAGCCGGTAATCCGAGTGAAGCCCTGGTTAACTTCCACCAGCCGGCCGTCGCTGATGCGTGAAATCAGCATGCCGTCGGGGGAGGCGTGGAAGGCCTTGGCGAACTTCTCTTCGGAGACGCGCAGCTGCTCCTGGGTTTCCTTGACCTGGGAGATATTGCGCACCACCACGACCAGCGCCGGGGTGTCGTCGAGGACGATGTGCTGGGCCGAAAGCAAGGCGGTGAAGCGTGTGCCGTCGCGACGGTTGAGCGGAATCTCGACGTTGTTCAGCGGCTCGCCCTGCAGGCGCGCGAGCATTGCCGGGCCCATGCCCGGTTCGCCCCAGATGCCCAGTTCGGTGGAAGTTTTGCCCAGCGCCTCGCTGGCCGGGATGCCGATCTGCTGCTCGAAGGTGCTGTTCACCGCCAGCAACTGCCCGTCGATGCGGCGCGCGAGGACGATGATGTCCGGGCAGTGGTGGAAGACCGAGGCGAACTTCTGCTCGGAAAGGCGCAGGGCCTGCTCGGTGTGCTTGGCCTCGGTGATATCGATCATCAGGCCACGGAGGATCAGGTCGTCGCCATGGTGGATGAGCGTGACGATGTCGCGAATCCAGACGATCCGCCCATCGGCCGCGAGCATGCGGTAGTCGAAGCTGTGGTTGCGCCCGGCCTGGCTTTCGCTCAGGCAGTAGTTCACCGCATGGTCGGCGTCTTCGGGATGCAGCGTGCGCTGCCAGAAGCCCGGTTCCAGCCAGTCCTTGATCGGGTAGCCGAGCAGCCTCTGGGCATGGGGCGAGACGTAGGTGAAGCGGTTCTCTGCCAGACGCATTTCCCAGGCGATGGCGGTGAGGCTTTCCACCAGGCCACGGTAGTGCTGCTCGCTATCGCGCAGGGCCTGTTCGAGCTTTTCTCGGCGCTGTATTTCACCGCGCAGGCGGCGGTTCATGGTGAACAGCACCAGCAGGGTCAGGGCGGTGAGCAGGGCGATGGGGACGACAACGCGGAAGACTTCCGGCCAGACGCTGCGGCGATCCACCAGGCCGCCGACCCAGGGCGCCTGCAGCGCTTCGATCTGTTCGGGCGTCATGTCGGCGAGGACTTTATCGAGGATGCCGACGAGGATCGTCTGGTCCTTCGGCACGGCCATCGCCAGTTGGTAGCGGTAGGGCGTCTCGCCGCTGATCTGCAGGCCTTCGAGCTTGAGCTGGCGCAGGTTCCAGACACTGGAGGCGAGATCGCCGACGAAGGCGTCCACTTGACCAGTGGCCAGCGCCTGCAGGCCGGCGGCGATACTGGGCAGTGGCAGCAGGTTGAGGTCGGGGTGCTTGGCGATCAGCAGTTCGTGGGGCGCGTAGTGAGCCACGACGCCGACTTTCAGGCCGTACAGCTCCTTCACGTTGGCCGGTTCCGGCCCGTTGCGGCGGGCGAGGATGATGATCGGGAAGTCGAGGTAGGGACGGGTGAAGCTCAGGTAATCGAGGCGCTTGGGCGTGGCCATGACGCCGGGCAGCAGGTCGACGTGATTGTCCCTGGCTTGTTGCAGGACTTCGGTCCAGCTCGCCGGCTCTATTGGCTTCAGCTGCACCTTGAGCTGGTCACTGATGACCTTCACATAGCTGGCGGCCAAGCCCTGGTAACGGCCGTCATCGTCGCGGAATTCGAAGGGAGGCCAGGAGGCGTCGACGCCCAGGCGCAGGGTGGGATGCGCCTGCAGCCACTGCTGCTCCTCGGGCGTGAGGCTCAGGGCGAGCGCCTGTCCTGCCCAGAATGCGAGGCACCACAGTAGAACTGCCTGCAGACGCGGCATAAGGGCCTCATTCCTGGGGGGACTACGCCGAAGTGTAGACGTGGCACTTTGCCCAGTGGAAGACCCAAAGAAAAACCCCCGGTTTTGGCCGGGGGTTCTTCGTTACTCGTCGAGGAAGGAGCGCAGGTGCTCGCTTCGCGACGGGTGGCGCAGCTTGCGCAACGCCTTGGCTTCGATCTGGCGGATACGCTCACGGGTCACATCGAACTGCTTGCCGACTTCCTCGAGGGTGTGGTCGGTATTCATGTCGATGCCGAAGCGCATGCGCAGGACCTTGGCTTCGCGAGCGGTGAGGCCGGCGAGGACTTCGCGGGTGGCTTCCTTGAGGCTCTCGCTGGTCGCTACTTCGATCGGCGACTGCATGGTGGAGTCCTCGATGAAGTCGCCCAGGTGCGAGTCTTCGTCGTCACCGATCGGCGTTTCCATGGAGATCGGTTCCTTGGCGATCTTCAGGACCTTGCGGATCTTGTCTTCCGGCATGTCCATGCGTTCGCCCAGCTCTTCCGGGGTCGGTTCACGGCCCATCTCCTGCAGCATCTGGCGGGAGATACGGTTGAGCTTGTTGATCGTCTCGATCATGTGCACCGGGATACGGATGGTGCGGGCCTGGTCGGCGATCGAACGGGTGATCGCCTGGCGAATCCACCAGGTGGCATAGGTCGAGAACTTGTAGCCGCGACGGTATTCGAACTTGTCCACCGCTTTCATCAGGCCGATGTTGCCTTCCTGGATCAGGTCGAGGAACTGCAGGCCGCGGTTGGTGTACTTCTTGGCGATGGAGATCACCAGGCGCAGGTTCGCCTCGACCATCTCCTTCTTCGCACGACGGGCTTTCGCCTCGCCGATGGACATGGCGCGGTTGACGTCCTTGATCTCGGCGACGGTCAGCTGCGAGCTGGTTTCCAGGTCGACCAGCTTCTGCTGGTTGCGCAGGATGTCGTCACGCAGACGCTCGATGGCTTCGGCGTACTTGGGCTTACCCTTGAGTACGGCGTCGACCCAGGCGGTGTCGGTTTCATGGCCAGGGAACTGGCGCAGGAAGTCGGCACGCGGCATGCGGGCATCACGCACGCACAACTGCATGATGGCGCGTTCCTGGCGGCGGACGCTGTCCAGCGAGTCACGGACCTTGGCGACCAGCACGTCGAACTGCTTGGGCACCAGCTTGATCGGCATGAACAGCTCGGCCAGGGCGACCAGCTCTTCGGTGGCCTGCTTGCTGCCGCGACCGTGCTTCTTCAGGGCCTTCTTGGCCTTCTCCAGTTGCTCGGAAACGGCGCCGAAACGACGGGCGGCTTCTTCCGGGTCCGGACCGCCGTCGCCTTCTTCTTCCTCGCTATCGCCGTCGGACTCTTCGTCCTCTTCGTCCTTATCCTTGTCCTTGGCTTCGGCGTCGTCTTTCAGACCGACCGGCTCGACTTCCTCGGCCGGCAGGGTGCCGTCGTCGGGGTCGATGTAGCCACTGAGGACGTCCGACAGGCGGCCGCCTTCGGCGACAATGCGGTTGTACTCTTCGAGGATGCCGTCCACCGCGCCCGGGAACTGGGCGATGGCGCTCATGACCTCGCGGATGCCTTCCTCGATGCGTTTGGCGATTTCGATTTCGCCTTCGCGGGTCAGCAGTTCCACGGTACCCATTTCACGCATGTACATGCGCACCGGGTCGGTCGTGCGGCCAACGTCGCTCTCTACCGCGGCAAGCGCGGCAGCAGCTTCTTCGGCGGCAGCTTCATCGGTATCGGTTTCCGCCAGCAACAGGGCATCCGCATCCGGGGCTGTCTCGAATACGTTGATCCCCATGTCGTTGATCATGCGGATGATGTCTTCTACCTGTTCCGGATCAGAGATATCCTCCGGCAGGTGGTCGTTGACCTCCGCGTAAGTCAGGTAACCCTGCTCACGACCACGGGTGATCAACTCTTTGAGACGAGATTGCTGTTGCGCTTTTCCGGACATAACACCCTATCCACTGAAGGTCTTGGCGGGCTGAAATAAGCCGAGGATTATACCAGATTCGAGGCTTCAGACGCCAGTTCAGCTCTGGCTGCCTGTTGAAGAGGGGGTGCTGTAGTGCTCCCGCAGTAACGCTTTCTCTTCGTCGGTCAGTTCACTGGGATTCTTTCGCAGCACGCTGTGCAGGCGGGCTTCGCGGCTGCTGTGCAGTTGGTTGTGTGCAAGTGTAGTAATGGTGTCGACGAACTGCTTTTCAAGATTGCCGTCATCGATCAGCCATTCTTTTCCCGCCAGCACCTGCAGCAGGCGCCCTTGGGGGGTTCCGTGCCAGCGCGCGATGAGGTGCATCGAGCTCTGTTTCGGATTTTTCTGCAACGCTTCGACCAGTGCGGCGAGCAGTTGCGAATAGGTTTGTCCTTCGTTGGAGAAATGGCTTGCATCCTCGACGCTCTGCGCCAGTTGAGGATGGTGCAGCAGGGTGCGCAGTGCGGTCAGGGTCGGCGATTCGACGCTGATTTCGGTGCGTGGCTGGCGCGGCGTGAAGTCCCCCTTCTTGCCTTTGCCGTCCCATTTGCGATCGCCTTTCCAGGGCTTCTTGCCCTGCTTGGCGCCGCCATTGCCGGCAGAAAAATCCGTCGGCGCCTCGAAGTAGCTCGAAGCGTCCTGGTAATGATTGTCGCCATGCTCTGCGAATTGGCCAGCGAACTGACCCGTATCGTAGTCGGCGTACTCATGGGCATGCTGGTCCGCGCCGCGCGCCTGGACGGTTGCCGGCGCATGGCTGGGCTTGCTCTGGCCGCCAAGGCCGGAGCGCGGCGCGCTGATCTGGCTGAGCGCCTCGGCGGACAGGCCGGTGATCTCGCCCAGGCGCTGGCGCATCAGCAGGCGCAGGGTGTTGCCGGGAATCTTTTCCAGCAGCGGGCCGGCCAGGGTCGCCAGGTGCGCCTTGCCTTCCAGCGTGCCGGGGTCGGCTTCCTGGGTCAGTTGCTGGAAGAAGTAATCTGCCAGCGGCTGGGCCTGGTGGGCGAGGCGGGCGCGGAACGCGTCCGGGCCTTCGGCGCGCACCAGGCTGTCCGGGTCTTCGCCTTCGGGCAGGAACAGGAAGCGCACCTTGCGCCCGTCCTGCAGGTTGCTCAGCGCCGACTCCAGTGCGCGCCAGGCGGCGTTGCGGCCGGCCTGGTCGCCGTCGAAGCAGAAGAGGATGTTCGGCACGATGCGGAACAGCCGCTTGATGTGTTCTTCGCTGGTGGCCGTGCCCAGGGTGGCAACCGCGTTGCGAATGCCCTGCTGCGCCAGTGCGATGACGTCCATGTAGCCTTCGACCACCATGATCTCGTCGAGATCCCGGTTGTTCTTCCGGGCTTCGTACAGGCCGTAGAGCTCCTGCCCTTTATGGAAGACCGGGGTTTCCGGCGAGTTCAGGTATTTCGGCTTGTCATCGCCCAGTACGCGGCCGCCGAACGCGATCACTCGGCCGCGGCTGTCGCGGATGGGGAAGATCACCCGGTCGCGGAAGCGGTCGTAGCGCTTGCCGCTGTCGGGGTTTTCCACCAGCAGGCCGGCGTCGAGCATGGCCTTGAGCTGCAGGTTGTCGCCGCCCAGGTTCTTCAGCAGGTTGTCCCAGCCCGGCGGAGCGAAGCCCAGGCCGAAGTCGCGGGCGATTTCGCCGGTCAGGCCGCGGCCCTTGAGGTATTCCACGGCGGCCTTGCGTGCCGGGTGGCCTTTGAGTGCCTGGCGGTAGAACTCGGCGGCGCCTGCCAGTAGCGGGTACAGCGGTGAGTCGACCGGTTGGCGGGGCTTGTTACCGCGCCGGCCTTCCTCGCGGGGCACATCCATGCCGGCGCGTTTGGCCAGGTCTTCGACCGCCTGGACGAAGTCCAGCTGGTCGTGGTCCATGATGAAGCCGAGTGCGTTGCCGCCGGCGCCGCAGCCGAAGCAGTAATAGAACTGCTTGTCCGGGCTGACGGTGAAGGAGGGGGTCTTCTCCTTGTGGAACGGGCAGCAGGCGCTGTAGTTCTTGCCGGTCTTCTTCAGCTGGATGCGCGAACTCACCACATCGAGAATGTCGGTGCGGTTGAGCAGGTCATCGATGAAGGATTGTGGAATCAGGCCGGCCATAGACTCATCGGGACGCAGGGTGGACCCAAGCATAGCGCTCGGCGGTGAAACCGTGAGCGACGCTTGAGACTAAGCATGGGGCTTGAAAAGCAAAAACTCCGAAGTCCGCGAGCGCGAATCGGAGTGGGGTGCCTTGTGTCAGGCACTCGCCCGGCGAGTGGGCCGGGCGATGCAGAAAGCGTGCGACGAAGCGCTGTAACTCAGTACAGGCGCTCGCGGCGGCGCTGTTCGCGCTGCACTTTCTTGGCGTGACGCTTAACAGCGGCAGCGGCCTTGCGCTTACGCTCAGCGGTCGGCTTTTCGTAGAACTCGCGGCTACGGACTTCAGCCAGTACGCCTGCTTTTTCGCAGGAGCGCTTGAAACGACGCAGAGCTACGTCGAAGGGTTCGTTCTCTTTAACTTTGACGGCGGGCATCCAGGTCGTACCTTCAATGATTACCGGAGGATTTATCGCGCTCCTGACGGTTGTTCGGAGTCGGCGGTTTTCAAGGGTTGCGGATATTAAACGTTCGAGCGGAGGAATGCAAAGCCTCCGATCGAAAAGCGCTGGTCCGAAGCCCAGCCGGCGATTATGATGCGCGCCTTCAATTTTGCCCAGAGTAAAGGCTCAAACCCATGCTAGTGCTGGGGTTGGAAACCTCCTGCGACGAGACCGGCGTCGCCTTGTACGACAGCGAAAAGGGCCTGTTGGCCGACGCGTTGTTCAGCCAGATCGACCTGCACCGCGTATACGGCGGCGTGGTTCCCGAGCTGGCCTCCCGTGATCACGTCAAGCGCATGCTGCCGTTGATTCGCCAGGTGCTGGATGAGTCCGGCCGCGCCGCCGAAGACATCGACGCCATCGCCTACACCGCCGGCCCCGGCCTGGTGGGCGCGTTGCTGGTTGGCGCATCCTGCGCCCAGGCCATGGCGTTCGCCTGGGGCATACCGGCCGTCGGCGTGCACCATATGGAAGGCCACCTGCTGGCGCCGATGCTCGAAGAGCAGCCGCCACAGTTCCCGTTCGTCGCCTTGCTGGTATCCGGCGGTCACACCCAGCTGGTACGGGTGGACGGCATCGGTCGCTACCAGGTACTCGGCGAGTCGGTGGACGACGCTGCCGGCGAAGCCTTTGACAAGACTGCCAAGCTCCTCGGCCTGGCCTATCCCGGCGGCCCTGAGATCGCACGGCTGGCCGAGCGCGGCACCGCTGGTCGCTTCGTCTTCCCGCGGCCGATGACCGATCGTCCGGGCCTGGATTTCAGCTTCAGTGGCCTCAAGACCTTTGCCCTGAACACCTGGCAGCGCTGCGTGGCCGAAGGTGACGACAGCGAGCAGACCCGCAGCGACATCGCCCTGGCATTCCAGACCGCGGTGGTCGAGACCCTGACCATCAAGTGCAAGCGCGCGCTCAAGCAGACGCACCTGAAGAGCCTGGTGATCGCCGGTGGTGTCAGCGCCAACCAGGCGCTGCGTCAGCACCTGGAAAAGATGCTCGGCGAGATGAAGGGCCAGGTGTTCTACGCCCGCCCGCGCTTCTGCACCGATAACGGCGCGATGATCGCCTATGCTGGCTGCCAGCGGCTGGTGGCCGGGCAGCAGGACGGCCCGTCGATCGGCGTCCACGCGCGTTGGCCAATGGAGTCGCTGCCAGCGATCTGAATAATGAAGCTGCAAACGACGCGGCGCATGCTCTGAGCGGCATGGGCCGTTTTTTCGCTTGCAGCGCAGTACGTGGGCCGGGAAGCTCGCGGTTCTAGAAGTGACGCTCGCGTCCGGCGATGAGATCGCGCAGGTTACTGCGGTGACGCCAGACGATCAGGCCGGTGAGCACGGTCATCGGCAGCAGCGCCGACGGTTCCTGCCAGGCCAGCAGCGGCAAGGTCAGCGGCGTGGCGACCAATGAAGCGAGCGAACTGGTGCGCGACAGCTTGAAGGTCACCAGCCAGGCGACTGCCGCGAGCAGGGCGGCTGGCGGGTAGAGCGCCAGCAGCATGCCGGCGGCGGTGGCGACGCCCTTGCCGCCACGGAAGTTGAAATACAACGGGTAGAGGTGACCGATCACCGCTGCCAGTCCGACCCAGGCCTGCTGCACGTCGGACAGCCCGATCATCCGGGCGATGAGTACCGGTAGCAGTCCCTTGGCGAGATCGCCGAGCAGGGTGAGGATGGCGATCTTCTTGCCGGCCAGGCGCAGCATATTGGTGGCGCCGGGATTGCCCGAGCCGCTGGCGCGCGGGTCGGCAGTGCCGAACAGGCGACTGAGGAGTACCGCGAAGGACAGTGATCCGAGCAGGTAGGCGAGGATCGCCAAGAACCAGAACATGGTTTCCACCGGAGACGAGGTCGTTTCCGATTCTAACGGGGCGCCGGCCGCTTGTCGTGTCGCCTTGGAGCATGCAGTCAGTGGACAGAGTTTTCATCGAGGGGCTGGAAGTGGACACCGTGATCGGCGTCTACGACTGGGAACGGGGTATCCGGCAGTGCCTGCGCCTGGACCTGACGCTGGGCTGGGACAATCGCCCGGCGGCGGCCGACGACGATATCGCCAAGGCCCTGGACTACGCCGTGCTCTCCGAGCGCGTCATAGCCTTTGCCCGTGACGCGCATTTCCAGTTGGTGGAAACCTTCGCCGAACGCCTCGCCGCATTGCTGATGGCAGAGTTCGGCATCCAGTGGCTGCGCCTGAAAGTCACCAAGCCCGGCGCCGTTGCGGCTGCCATCGGCGTCGGTGTGGAGATCGAACGCGGATGCCGCTGACGACGGTCTACCTGGGGCTGGGCAGCAACTTCGAGCGCGAGCGGCATCTGCTGGCCGGGCTGGAAGCGCTGAGCGAGTTCCTGCAGGACATCCATTGTTCCCCGGTGTTCGAGAGTGAGCCGGTGGGCATTCGCAGTGGCCCGTTCTACAACTTCGTGATTGTCGCGCGCACCGATCTGCCATTGGCGGAACTGAGCCTGCGCCTGAAGCATATCGAGGCGGACAATGGCCGCTATGCGCCGGAGCGCAAGGGCCTGCCGCTGGATATCGACGTGCTGCTTTATGGCGACCTGCATGGCGAGTTCGACGGTCTGACGCTGCCGCGCGCCGAGGTGCTGAAGAATGCCTTCGTCCTCTGGCCGCTGGCGTTGCTGGCTCCGCAGGTACAGCACCCAGGCGTGCAGCGTTCGTTTGCCGAGCTGTGGGCGAATTCTCAGATCGAGCAGAAACTCTGGCCGGTGCGGTTCCGCTGGTGCGGTGTGGAGCTGACGCCGGCGGCATTGATCGAGGCGCATCCGGCGCCTTAGGACTTATCTGTAGGAGCGAGCTTGCTCGCGAACGGAGCTTACCGGCCACTCCAGCGCTGGGCGGTTCGCGAGCAAGCTCGCTCCTACAAGTCCTGCTGTTGTTTCAGGCGGTGTAGCCTTCCTTGTAGGCCCTCAGGGCATTCAGACGCTCGCGCTTGAGCGCTTCGCCCAGCTCGGCGCCCTTGTATCCCTTTTCCAGCAGCGGCTGCACCGCGACCGCGCGTGCGGCCTGTGCTGCGCCACGCAGGTAGTCGGCCTGTGGATAAGCGCGATCTTCCAGTCCATGGCGGCCACGGGCATCCATCTCGCTGGCAGCGAGAAATTCCTCGAAGCGCTGCGGTCGCCGGTAGACGTCGAAGGACTGCAGCACCTCCAGGATGGTGTTCGGCCGCAGCTCCAGCGCGCGGTGACAGTGGGTGTGGTACTCGCCCACCAGTCGGGCCAACTCCTGGCAGTCCCGTGGGACCTTGAAGCGGGCGTTGATCGCATCGATCAGCGGCAGGCCCAGGTGTTCGTGGGCGTGGTGCTTGGGCCACTCTTCCTCACGGGTCTCACCCTTGCCCACGTCATGCACCAGGCAGGCCCAGCGCACGCTCAGTGGCTGGTCGTACCGGGCGCATTCGCGCAGCACGGCCAGCACGTGTTCGCCGGTATCCACTTCCGGGTGGTGCTGGGGTGGCTGCGGTACGCCGAACAGCGCGTCGACTTCCGGCATCAGGACGGCCAGGGCGCCACAATCACGCAGGACCTGGATGAACACGTCCGGGCGCGATTCCATCAGCGCGCGGGAGATTTCCTTCCAGCTGCGTTCGGCGGTCAGTGCTTCCAGTTCGCCGGATTCGGACAGCTCGCGCATCAGCGCCAGGGTTTCTGGTGCCACGGTAAAGCCCAGCGGCGCGTAGCGGGCGGCGAAGCGGGCGACCCGCAGCACGCGCAGCGGGTCTTCGGCGAAGGCCGGGGAGACGTGGCGCAGCAGGCGGGCTTCGAGGTCTTTCTGGCCGTGGTAGGGATCGACGACCTGGCCGTCATCGTCTTCCGCCATGGCGTTGATAGTCAGGTCGCGGCGGATCAGGTCTTCTTCCAGGGTGACGTCGGGGCTGGCGTAGAAGGTGAAGCCGCCGTAGCCGCGCCCGCTTTTTCGTTCGGTGCGGGCGAGGGCGTATTCCTCGCCGGTCTTCGGGTGGAGGAATACCGGGAAGTCGGCGCCCACCGGGCGGTAGCCCTGGGCGAGCATCTCGTCGGCGCTGGCGCCCACCACTACCCAGTCGGTGTCGCTGACGGGGATGCCGAGCAGGCGATCGCGCACGGCGCCGCCCACCTTGTAGATCTGCATGAAGCTGTCTCCTGTTCTGGGGGATAGCTTCGGGGTTTGCGGCGAGTGGGGCAAGCGTGGCGGGGGTGTTGGCCGTGCTCGTAGGAGCGGACTTTGTCCGCGATAGGTCCGCATCGCGCCGGATATCATCGCGGACGAAGTCCGCTCCTACGCGGTGCGGCGTTACGGCGCGGCGGCGGGAATCTGCTGGACGAGGGCGCCAATGGCGTCCTGCAGCAGGGCGGCGCTGGCGTGGGCAGGGCTCAGGCCGGTGCTGACGGTGCCTTCCCAGAGCGTCTGTTCCTGCGCATCGGTCAGGCGCAGGCGCAAGGTGCCGGTCTCATCGCGCAGGCGATGGATGGCGAGATAGGGCCCCAACGGATTGGGCGGCGGGGTATCAACCTTGAACTCCAGCGGCGCATCCTGCAGCGCCAACCAGTAGTAAACGCGCAGCTGTGGCGCGGCACTTTCGCGGTAGCCGCGCTCGATAAGGCCCTGGCGCACCTGGGCGTTGATCAGTGGATAACGGCTGCGGTAGGGCAGGGCGTCGACGACGTTTTCCGGCGGCATCAGCTGGAAGTCGCGCAGCCCGGCCAAGCGCGCATCGGCGGGATGCGCGACCTGGGCGTGGGGCACGGGGTTGCTGCAGGTCGCGACAGCAAGGCAGAGCAGGAGAATGGCGAACAGGCGCATGGCGGTCTCCAGCGGGGTTGCCGCCATGCTTGTCACGCCTGCTGGCCCGGTCAACCGATCAAATGGGTGGGATGATCAGGTCCAGGCGCGGGTAGCCCTCCTCGCTGTCGCGTTCACCCTTTGGGGGCATGTGGAAGGTGTTGACGATGTTTTCACCCTGAAGGGTCTCCAGGTGGATGTCGAAGCCCCACAGGCGGTGCAGGTGCTTGAGCACGTCGTCGGTGGAATCGCCCAGCGGTTTGCGGTCGTGTTGCTGGTGGCGCAGGGTCAGTGAGCGGTCACCACGGCGGTCGACGTCCCAGATCTGGATATTCGGCTCACGATTGCCGAGGTTGTACTGCGCTGCCAGGGTTTCGCGGATCTTGCGGTAGCCGTCGTCGTCGTGGATGGCGTCGACCAGCATGTCGTCCTTCTGGTCGTCGTCGAGGATGCTGAACAGCTTGAACTCGCGGATCACCTTGGGCGAGAGGAACTGCAGGACGAAGCTTTCATCCTTGAAGCTCTTCATGGCGAATTTCATGGTGGCCAGCCAGTCGCTGCCGGCAATGTCCGGGAACCAGCGTTTGTCTTCGTCGGTGGGGTTCTCGCAGATGCGGCGGATGTCGCGGTACATGGCGAAACCCAGCGCGTAGGGGTTGATGCCGCTGTAGTAGGGGCTGTCGAACCCCGGTTGGTAGACCACGCTGGTGTGGTACTGGAGGAACTCCATCATGAAGCCGTCGCTGACCAGCCCCTCGTCGTAGAGGTCGTTGATCAGGGTGTAGTGCCAGAAAGTCGCCCAGCCTTCGTTCATGACCTGGGTCTGGCGCTGCGGGTAGAAGTACTGCGCCACCTTGCGCACGATGCGGACGATTTCGCGCTGCCAGGGTTCCAGCAGCGGGGCGTTCTTCTCGATGAAGTAGAGGATGTTTTCCTGTGGCTCGCTGGGGTAGCGGGCCAGGCCCTGCTCCTTGTCCTTGCCGCTGGCTTTGGGAATGGTCCGCCAGAGGTCGTTGACCTGGCGCTGGATCTGTTCCTCGCGCTCCTTCTGACGCTGCTTCTCTTCCTCGGCAGAGATCGGGTACGGCCGCTTGTAGCGATCCACGCCGTAGTTCATCAGTGCGTGGCAGGAATCCAGCAGGTCTTCCACGGCATCGATGCCGTAGCGTTCCTCGCACTTGTTGATATAGGACTTGGCGAACACCAGATAGTCGATGATCGAGGTGGCGTCGGTCCAGGTGCGGAACAGATAGTTGCCCTTGAAGAAGCTGTTGTGTCCGTAGCAGGCGTGGGCGATCACCAGCGCCTGCATGCACTGGGTGTTTTCTTCCATCAGGTAGGCGATGCACGGATCGGAGTTGATCACGATCTCGTAGGCCAGGCCCATCTGCCCGCGCTTGTAGTTCTTTTCCGTGCTGAGGAAGTGCTTGCCGTAGGACCAGTGGTTGTAACCGATGGGCATGCCGACGGACGCGTAGGCATCCATCATCTGCTCGGCGGTAATCACCTCGATCTGGTTGGGATAGGTGTCCAGCGCGTAGCGTTCGGCGAGGCGACTGATCTCGCGGTCGTATTGCTGGATCAGCTCGAAGGTCCACTCCGAGCCGGTGGCGATCGGCTGGCGCTTGCTCATGCGACTAGCCTCCTCTGGAACAGCTCGCGGAACACCGGGTAAATGTCCGAGGCGGAGACGATCTGCTGCTGGGCGAAGCTGTCTTCGAAGGTATCGCGGATCTTCTCGTACTCGAACCACAGCGCCTGGTGCTCGCGCGGGGTGATCTCGACGTAGGTGTAGTACTGGACGAACGGCATGATCTGCTTCATCAGGATGTCGCGGCAGACCGGCGAGTCGTCGTTCCAGTTGTCGCCGTCCGAGGCCTGGGCGGCGTAGATGTTCCATTCGTTGGTGGGGTAACGCTCGGCCATCACCTCCTGCATCAGCTTCAGGGCGCTGGAGACGATGGTCCCGCCGGTTTCGCGGGAATAGAAGAACTCTTCCTCGTCTACCTCGCGGGCGCTGGTGTGGTGGCGGATGAACACCACTTCGATCTTCTCGTAGTTCCGCTTGAGGAACAGATAGAGAAGGATGAAGAAGCGCTTGGCGATGTCCTTGGTGGCCTGGGTCATCGAGCCGGAGACGTCCATCAGGCAGAACATCACCGCCTTGGAGGTCGGGTTGGGCTGTTTCACCAGCAGGTTGTACTTGAGGTCGAAGGTGTCGAGGAACGGCACCTTGTCGATGCGCGCACGCATGGTGGCGATCTTCTGCTCCAGCGCCTGGATGTCACCGAGGTTGTCCGGTTCCTCGCGCTTGAGTCGATCCAGCTCCGCTATCGCTGCGCGCAGCTTGCCGCGGGTGGAGCCGGACAGGGCGATGCGCCGCGCGTGGGCCGAGCGCAGGGTGCGCACGATGTTGATGCGCGAGGGATTGCCCTCGTTGCTGATGCCGGCGCGTACGGTCTTGAAGGTGTCGCTGCCGGTGAGGTGGCGCTTGACCAGGTTGGGCAGCTCCAGGTCCTCGAACATGAAATCGAGGAATTCCTCCTGGGTGATCTGGAAGACGAAGTCGTCCATCCCATCGCCCTGATTGCTCGCCTTGCCGGCGCCACGACCTCCACCGCCGCCCTGGGGGCGCGGTATGTGTTCGCCGGTGGTGAATTCCTTGTTGCCGGGGTGGATCACCGTCTGGCGGCCACCACGTCCATGGTGCAGGACCGGCTCGTCGATATCGCGACCAGGAATACTGATCTGCTCGCCGTGTTCCATGTCGGTGATGGAGCGACGGCTGACGGCCTCTTCGACGGCCTTCTTGATGTGCTCACGGTAACGCCGCAGGAAGCGCTGGCGATTCACCGTGCTCTTGTTCTTGCCGTTCAGACGCCGGTCGATGACGTAGCTCATGAATGCTCCTCAGGGCCTGCTGCGCAGCGGCGTGGAGCCGCCAAGGACAGGTCCGAATGCGACGGCGACCGGCGCGGCGGGAATGCCGCCGCGCCGATGGCAGACTACTGCGACTTACGAACCCGCAGATACCATTCCGACAGCAGGCGCACCTGCTTCTCGGTGTAGCCGCGCTCGACCATGCGTTTGACGAAGTCGTTGTGCTTCTGCTGATCCTCCTTGCTCGCCTTGGCGTTGAAGCTGATGACCGGCAGCAGGTCCTCGGTGTTGGAGAACATTTTCTTCTCGATCACCACGCGCAGCTTCTCGTACGACAGCCAACTGGGGTTCTTGCCGTTGTTGCCGGCGCGGGCGCGCAACACGAAGTTGACGATCTCGTTGCGGAAGTCCTTCGGGTTGCTGATGCCAGCCGGCTTCTCGATCTTCTCCAGTTCCTCGTTGAGGGCGGCGCGGTTGAGGATCTCGCCGGTTTCCGGGTCGCGGTATTCCTGGTCCTGGATCCAGAAGTCGGCGTACAGCACGTAGCGGTCGAAGATGTTCTGGCCGTACTCGCTGTAGGACTCCAGGTAGGCGGTCTGGATTTCCTTGCCGATGAACTCGACGTAGCGCGGCGCCAGGTATTCCTTCAGGAAGCGCAGGTAACGCTCGCGGGTTTCCGGCGGGAACTGCTCCTGCTCGATCTGCTGTTCCAGCACATAGAGCAGGTGCACCGGGTTGGCGGCAACTTCATGCGGATCGAAGTTGAACACCTTGGAAAGGATCTTGAAGGCGAAACGGGTGGAAAGCCCGGACATGCCTTCGTCGACTCCGGCAGTGTCGCGGTACTCCTGGATCGACTTGGCCTTGGGATCGGTATCCTTGAGGTTTTCGCCGTCGTAGACGCGCATCTTCGAGTAGATGTTGGAGTTTTCCGGCTCCTTCAGGCGCGACAGCACGGAGAACTGCGAGAGCATCTTCAGGGTGTCCGGCGCACAGTGGGCGTGCGCCAGTGAGCTGTTGATCAGCAGCTTGTCGTAGATCTTGATCTCATCGGAGACGCGCAGGCAGTACGGCACCTTGACGATGTAGATCCGGTCGATGAAGGCCTCGTTGTTCTTGTTGTTGCGGAAGCTGTGCCATTCCGATTCGTTGGAGTGGGCGAGGATGATGCCGCTGTAGGGCAGGGAGCCGAGGCCTTCGGTGCTGTTGTAGTTGCCTTCCTGGGTGGCGGTGAGCAAGGGGTGCAGGACCTTGATCGGCGCCTTGAACATCTCGACGAATTCCATCAGGCCCTGGTTGGCCCGGCACAGCGCGCCCGAATAGCTGTAGGCGTCGGCGTCGTTCTGCGGGAATTCTTCCAACTTGCGGATATCCACTTTGCCGACCAGCGCAGAGATGTCCTGGTTGTTCTCATCGCCCGGTTCGGTCTTGGCGATGGCGATCTGGTTGAGGATCGAGGGGTGCAGCTTGACCACGCGGAACTGGCTGATGTCGCCGCCGAATTCGTTGAGGCGCTTGGTTGCCCAGGGCGACATCACCGAGCGCAGGTAGCGCCGCGGGATGCCGTAGTCTTCCTCGAGGATGGCGCCGTCTTCGTCCGGGTTGAAAAGCCCCAGGGGCGATTCGAACACCGGCGAGCCCTTGATCGCGTAGAAGGGCACGTGCTCCATCAGTTGCTTGAGTTTCTCGGCGAGGGAGGATTTACCACCACCGACCGGGCCCAGGAGGTAAAGGATCTGCTTCTTCTCTTCCAGCCCTTGGGCGGCATGGCGGAAGAAGGAGACGATCTGGTCGATGCACTCTTCCATGCCATGGAAGTCGGCAAAGGCCGGGTAGCGACGTATTACCTTGTTGGAGAATATTCGCGACAGGCGGGAATCGACGGATGTGTCGAGTAGTTCAGGCTCGCCAATGGCCATCAGTATCCGCTCGGCGGCGGTGGCGTAGGCGATCTTGTCCTGCTTGCAGAGATCCAGGTACTCCTGGAGGGAGTACTCTTCTTGACGGGTCGCTTCGAAGCGTTCCTGGAAGTGACTGAAAATGCTCATGACGTCTCCTCGCTCGATGCATGGAGCCGGCGCCGGATCGGTCTGTGCGGGTGCGGTCGGGCTGCCAGTGTTACCGGCGAGAATCCCCCAGAACTCCAACGGAACCTGGCCTCTGCCCTGATCCGCCCCAATGGTCACTGCCGATTAACCGGAAGCCGGTGTGCCGGCTCTCCCTTTTTTGGATGGCCTGAGGGAAAGGATAGTTCGTTCTTCGATGTGTAAAGGACGAAAGAGCGAGAAGTTACAGATTTTTTGAAGGGGCTAATCCGCCCCTTTCGTAGGGACTTTCAGTCAGCGCCGCCTGCGCTGGTATCCGCGGGATAGACGCTGCGCCACAGTTCGAAGCCGCCGTCGAGGCTGTAGACCTCGGAGAAACCCTGCTGGACGAAATAGGCCGCGGCGCTCTGGCTGGAGTTCCCGTGGTAGCAGACCACGACCAGCGGCGCGTCCATGTCCGCCTCGCGGATGAAGTCGGCCACCGAGTAGTTGTCGATGTGCCGCGAGCCGCTGATGTGGCCCATCGCGTAGCTTTGCGGGTCACGAATATCGACGACCTGGGCGCCGCTTTCGCGCAGTTGCTGGGCCAGGTCGGGGGCGATGCGCTTGAAGTCGCTCATGGGGTTACCTCGCAAGGCGCGGAGCCTGTAGCCCCGCTGCATTCATTCTGGTTTGTCGGCGCAGCTGCAGTGGATGCGCTCGAGGGTGTCGACGTTCATCAACGTCATGCTGCCGCCCCACACACAGCCGGTGTCCAGGGCGAACAGGCCAGGGACGTCGCACTGGCCTTCCAGCGCGGCCCAGTGGCCGAAGATGATCTTGCGCCCAGCGGCCTTGCGCTCGGTGTAGCTGAACCAGGGGGCGTAGCCGGGCGGTGCAGTGTCCAGGCCTTCCTTGGATTTCAGGTCGAGCTTGCCGTCGGGCGTGCAGAAACGCATGCGCGTGAAATAGTTGGTGATCACCCGCAGGCGCGCGATGCCGTGCAGCTTCTTGTCCCACTTGGCCGGCTCGTTGCCGTACATGCCGTCGAGGAACATTGGCAACTGGGTGTCGTCGCGCAGGGCGGCTTCGACTTCGGCGGCGCGTTGCAGGGCCTTGTCGATATCCCACTGCGGGGGGATGCCGGCGTGCACCAGGGTGAAATCAAGCTGAGCGTCGTGGTGGACCAGCGGCATTTGCCGCAGCCATTCGATCAGCTGAGCGCAGTCGGGCGCCTCGACGATCTCGCGCAGGGTGTCGTTTTTCTTCAGGCGTTCAGCGTTGTACGCCACGGCGATCAGATGCAGATCGTGGTTGCCGAGCACGCAGACCAGCAAATCGCGCATGCCATAGAGGAAGCGCAGGGTCTCCAGCGATGCGGGGCCACGATTGACCAGGTCGCCTACCAGCCAGAGCTTGTCCTGGGCCGGGTCGAACTTCACTTGCGCCAGCAGGCACTTCAGTGGTTCCAGGCAGCCCTGCAGGTCGCCGACGGCGTAGGTGGCCATCAGTGCAGCGCTCCGGGCACGGCGAGGCGGAACGCCGGGATCTCGGCGTCGAAATGATGGCCGTCGGTGGCGACCATCTGGTAGCTGCCGTGCATGCTGCCGACCTTGGTCGCCATCACGGTGCCGCTGGTGTAGGTGTGACTGGCGCCCGGCTCGATCAGCGGCTTCTCGCCGACCACGCCGGCGCCGCGCACTTCCTGCACGTGGCCGTCGCCGTCGGTGATGATCCAGTGGCGGGTCAGCAGCTTGGCCGCCAGCTCGCCGTGGTTGTGGATGGTCACGGTGTAGGCGAACACGTAGCGCTGCTGTTCCGGCTGGGACTGTTCGGGTAGGTGGCGGGTGGTGACGCTGACGCTGACCTGGTAGCGGGGGTCGCTCATGCGCTCGGTCCTTGCTCGGCTTCCGGGTTGGTTTCGCAGTAGCGGTTAGCCAGGCTGACGAAATCGGCGACGCTCAGCTGCTCCGGGCGCAGGGTCGGGTCGACGCCGGCGGCTTCGATGTCCTCGACGCTCATCAGCGTACGCAGCGTATTGCGCAGGGTCTTGCGGCGCTGGTTGAAGGCTTCGCGGACGATGCGTTCCAGCACGCGGTGATCCTTGGCCGGATGGGGCGGTTCAGCGTAGGGCACCAGGCGGACGATGGCCGACTCGACCTTGGGCGGCGGGTTGAACGCGCCGGGGCCGACGGTGAACAGGTAATCCACCCGGCAGAAGTACTGCACCATGATCGACAGGCGGCCCCAGTCGCCATTGCCCGGCTCGGCCGCCAGGCGCTCCACCACTTCCTTCTGCAGCATGAAGTGCATGTCCTGGATGAGCGAGGCGTGGTCCAGGAGGTGGAAGATCAGCGGGGTGGAGATGTTGTAGGGCAGGTTGCCGACCACGCGCAGCTTGTCTTCGGGGGAGGCGATCAGGCTGGAGAAGTCGAACTTCATCGCGTCGCCCTGGTGCAGGCTGAAGTTGGGCTTGAGGCCGAAGCGCCATTTCAGTTGCGGGATCAGGTCCAGGTCGAGCTCGATCACGTCGAGCTTCGCGCCGCTGTCCACCAGGCCCTCGGTCAGGGCGCCCTGGCCCGGACCGATTTCCAGCAGGTGCTGGCCTTCCTTGGCGGCAATGGCACGCAGGATCTTGTGAATCACCCCGGCGTCATGCAGGAAGTTCTGCCCAAAGCGTTTGCGGGCGCGGTGCTGGAAGAGTTCGGACATCGAAGGCTCCGGAGAGCAGCCGGGCGCTTGCGGCGGCCGGCTGGAGGCGGAAAAACCATCAGTTTACCAGTCCGGCGCGGCCAGCACGAAACGCTGGCCGAACGGAATGCCGGGGTCAGCGCGCGCCGGCCCCGGCTTCGGCCATCTGGTAGGCGGTTTCCAGGGCGACCTGCAGGCTGCCGCTGTCGATCCGGCCGGTCCCGGCGAGGTCCAGCGCAGTGCCGTGGTCCACCGAGGTGCGGATAATCGGCAGGCCCAGCGTCACGTTCACCGCCGCGCCGAAACCCTTGTACTTGAGCACCGGCAGGCCCTGGTCGTGGTACATCGCCAGCACGGCGTCGCAGTGCTCCAGGTGCTTGGGAGTGAACAGCGTGTCGGCCGGCAGCGGGCCGATAAGCTGCATGCCCTCGGTGCGCAGGCGCTCCAGGGTCGGCTCGATCACGTCGATCTCTTCGTGGCCCAGGTGGCCACCTTCGCCGGCATGGGGGTTCAGGCCGCAGACCAGGATGCGCGGGTTGGCCAGGCCGAACTTGTCGCGCAGGTCGGCGTGCAGGATGCGGGTGACACGCTCCAGGCGCTCCGTCGTGATCGCATCGGCAATCTGCCGTAGCGGCAAGTGGGTGGTCACCAGCGCCACGCGCAGGCCGCGGGTGGCCAGCATCATCACCACCTGGGCGGTGTGAGTGAGGTCGGCGAGGAATTCCGTATGCCCCGAGAAGGCGATGCCAGCTTCGTTGATCACGCCCTTGTGCACCGGTGCGGTGATCATTCCGGCGAAGTGCCCGTCCAGGCAGCCCTGGCCGGCTCGGGTCAGAGTCTCCAGCACGTAGGCGGCGTTGGCCGGGTTCAGCGTGCCTGGTTCAACTGGCGCGGCCAGTGGCGTATCCCAGACGTAGAGGGTGCCCGCCGGGGCGGCGGCGCTGGGCCACTGGCCGGGGCCGACGTCCTGCAGGTCGATACTCAGCCCCAGCAGGGCGGCGCGCTGTGCCAGCAGTTCACGGCTGGCGATTGCGACGAGTGGGTGTGGCTGTACCTCGCGCGCCAGCAACAGGCAGAGGTCGGGGCCGATACCGGCGGGTTCGCCGGGGGTGAGGGCGAAAAGGTGGGAAATGCTCATCAGGAGGCTCTCGAATCGGTATCTGCAGCGGATGGGCTTACTCTACGACGAAGCCCTTGTTCTTCGAAGCTTTCGGCGGGCAAAAAGAAACCCGGCCAAGGCCGGGTTTCTTTGTGAGCGACTCAAGCGGCTTACTGCTTGATCTCGACGTAGGCTTCGTCGCGGATCTGGCGCAGCCAGGCCTGCAGCTCTTCGTCGTACTTGCGTGCGCGAAGGGTCTGGGCGGCTTGTTGCTCGCGGAACTTGTCGCTGCTGTCGGTGGCGCGACGGCCGAGGACTTCCAGCACGTGCCAACCGAACGGCGAGCGGAACGGCTTGGTGACCTGGCCTTGCGGCGCGTTGTTCATCACCTCGCGGAATTCCGGTACCAGGGATTCCGGGTCGACCCAGTTGAGGTCGCCACCGTTGAGCTTGGAGCCCGGGTCTTCGGAGAACTTCTTCGCCAGATCGCTGAAGCTTTCGCCGGCCTGGATGCGCTCGTAGAGCTTCTCGGCCAGGCGCTGCGTCTCTTCCTCGCTGCGGATTTCGCTGGGCTTGAGCAGGATGTGGCGGACGTGGACTTCGTCACGCAGCATCTTGCTGCCACCGCGCTTCTCTTCCAGCTTGAGGATGATGAAGCCGCCCGGGGTGCGGACCGGCTCGGTCACGTCGCCCACGGCCAGGCTGCCGATCATGCTGTCGAACGGGGAGGGCAGCTGGGCGGCCTTGCGCCAGCCGATCTCACCGCCCTCCAGGGCGTTGTCGCCGGCCGAGCGGGAAACCGCCAGCTGGCCGAAGTCTGCACCCTGCTTGAGCTGCTGATACATCTCCTGAGCCTGACGGCCCGCAGCCTGCACGGTTTCCGGCGAGGCACTGTCGGGGACCGGGATCAGGATGTTGGCCAGACGATACTCTTCGGAGAGCTGGATCTTGCCGAGGTCGGAAGCGAGGAAGTTCTGCACTTCCTGCTCGCTGACCTGGATGCGCTCGGCTACGCGGCGCTGGCGCACACGGCTGATGATCATCTCGCGGCGCACCTGCTCGCGGGCCTCGTCGTAGGACAGACCGTCGTGGGCAAGGGCGGCGCGGAACTGATCCAGACTCATGTTGTTGCGCTGGGCAATGGTGCCCATGGCCTGGTTCAGCTCTTCATCGGTGATACGTACGCCGGAGCGGTCGCCGATCTGCAGCTGGATGTTCTCGATGATCAGGCGTTCGAGTACCTGCTGGGTCAGCACGTGCTCAGGCGGCAGCGGCGCACCGCGCTTCTGGATGGTTGCACGGACTTCGCGCAGGCGCTGGTCCAGCTGGCTCTGCATCACCACGTCGTTGTCAACGATGGCGACCACACGGTCCAGCGGAACCACTTCGGCGTGCACGACGGAACTTGCCAACAGCGCGCCCAGCATCAGCGGGCGCAGGGCCTTACATAGCATTGTCTTCACGTTGACGATAACCCTGGATACCTTGGTCGAGGAAGCCTTCCACCTGGTTGCCAACCACGCCGCCAAGGCCTTTCAAGATGATTTGAAGGAATACACCGCGGTCGGCCTTGGACGTGGAGGTCACGAATTCCTCGTCGTCGTAGTCGACCCAGTAGCGATTGATCAGGCGCAGTTTCCAGCAGCAGCTGTCGTACTCGAAGCCACCGAAGGCTTCCAGTGTGCGGCTCTGGTTGTAGTCGAACTGCCAGCGGCCGATGGCGGCCCACTGCGGCAGAACCGGCCAGATGAACGAGAAGTCATGCTGTTCGATCTTGTACTCGTCACTGCCGTATTCGAACTGGCCGGAGTTGGGGTTGAAGCGCTTGCTGTCCGCACGGTAGCGGTAGCCAGCGTTCAGCACCTTGCGAGGATCGGCTTCGGGCTGGTAGTGGAACATCAGGTTGCCGTTGTCGGTGTGGTGCGTGTTCGGGTTCCAGTTGAAGTCCGAGCTGGCGTACCAGTCGTGGTTGAAGCGATAAGTACCGGTCAGCGCGTACGGCGAACGCCAGGTGTCGGCATCCGGGTTCTTCGCGCCGCTGGCGCGCAGATCGTCTTCGGTCAGGCCGGGCAACTGAACACGGCGGTCGCTGAAGTAGTAGATCTGGCCGGCGGCAATGTAGGCGCGCTCGAAGCCATCGTCTTCGATGAAGCGCGAACCCAGGCCGAGGGACAGCTGGTTGGCGTCGCCGATGCGGTCACGGCCGGTAAAGCGGTTTTCACGCCACAGCGAGTCGTAGCTGAAGGTGAACTCGCCGGTGTCGAAGGTCGGCAGGTTGTCCTGGTCCTTGTACGGGACGTACAGGTACATCGCCCGCGGTTCGAGGGTCTGGCGGAACTTGGTGCCGCCGAAAGTGGTGTCGCGATCGAAGTACAGGCCGGAATCCAGCTTGGCCAGGCCGAGCGAGCGATCCGGGCTGCTGTCGTAGTCGATGTACGAGGGCAGCGTGGCTTTGCCTTTGCCGTCCAGGTCCAGGTCGTACTTGGTGTACAGCGCCTTGACCGTCGGAGTCATGAAGCCCCAGCTGCGGTTCATCGGCAGGCTGATGCCCGGCTCGGCGTGGAAGCGATCGCCGGTGGCGCGCGCCAGGCCGGTCAGGGATGTATCCGGGCGCGGGTAGAGCGTCGGATCATCGGCATCGATGCGGTAGAACCCGTCATCCAGGTCACGATCGAAGCGCACCGCCTCGGTGCTATAGGTGAAGTCCAGGCCACCCGGGTTGAACGGCAGCTTGCCGTCGAGGGTGAGTTGCGGCAGGCGATCGTACGGCGTTATGTCGGTCACGGTCGCCAGCTGGTAGGACTGCGCATTCAGGCGGGCGGTGTAGCTGTCGCCGCGATAGGTCAGGCTGCCTTGCTGGTTGACGTAGGTCGGCGAGCCGATGCCCAGTGAGGTGTCCAGGTCCTGGAAGTAGTACGGGTCGCTGATACGGGTGTAGTCCACCTGCGCCAGCAGGCGGGAATCCAGGCCGCTGGTGTTTTTCCAGCCATACAGCCAACGGGTGTCGGTGTACTGCGGGAAGTCCTTGCGGTCGTCGTTCTTGTCGTTCAGGTAGGCTGCCGTGACCTGGCCTTCGCTGCTGTGGGTCAGGTAGCGGAACTCACCTTCCATCAACAGCCCGCGCTTGACCATGTAGTGCGGGTACAACGTGGCGTCGTAGTTGGGCGCCAGGTTGAAGTAGTACGGCGTGGTGAGCGTGAAACCGGTATCGGTCGAGCTGGCGAAGGACGGTGCCAGGAAACCGGACTGACGACGATTGTCGATCGGGAAATAGATGTACGGGGTGTAGAAGACCGGAATGTCCTTCACCCGCAGGGTCGCGTTGGTCGCGGTGCCGAAACCGGTGGCCGGGTTCAGCTTGATGTTGTTGCCCTTGACCACCCAGGCGTTGCTACCCGGTTCGCAGCGGGTGTAGGTACCGTCCTTGAGCTGGATGATCGCGTCTTCCTGGCGCTTGGCATACAGCGCGCTGCCGCGGATCTGCGCCTGGTGCATGACGTATTCGGCGTTGTCGATCTTCGCCGCGCCGTTGTCCAGTTGCAGTTCGGCATGGTCGCCGACGATCAGGGCGCCGTTGTCGCGCAGCTTGACGTTGCCGACCAGCTCACCACGGTTTTCGGCCTGGTGCAGGTTGGCCTCGTCGGCTTCCACCTGCATGCTGCCCTGGCGCAGGACCACGTTACCCGCGAGGGTGGCGATCTGCTTTTCCTGCTCGTAGCGGGAAACCTTCGCCGAGACGTAGGTCGGAGCCTCGTCGTTCGGCGTCTTGTCGTTCATGCCCGGGCGTACTGGCTCGACATAGGCGCCGCTGCAATACGGGCCCATTTCCGCCTGCTGGGCAGCGGTGAGCTTGTCGCGCGGAATCCAGTCGAGGTGACTGTAGTCGCTGCTGCGCGACTTCAGGCCGCGGCCGCCGGACTCGGTGACCAGTTGTTTGGGCTCTTCGCCAGCGCTGCTCGAGCTGCCCGAGGACTTCGAGCTACTGGCGGTGGCGCCACCGGCACTGACCGAGCTGGCGCCATGCTGCGGACGCGGTACGCTGCTGGCGCTGTTCTGCGACGAGCAGTCCCATGCGCCGGACGCGGAAGGCTGGCAGGCGAACTGCTCGCCGGGTGCCGCGGTCACAGAGGCAAGCGGTTGAATAGCCAGAAGGCCACCGGTCACCAGTAAGGGGAATTTTCTACGGAACACGGGGAAATTCACTGCCATCTTGTTAATCCGGGCTTCCTGCGAGCCTTCAGCCCAAAACGGGCCGCACGCCTATCGATGGGCTCAAAAAGATGCTGGATAATAAAGCATGACCCGCGCAACGGCTAGGGCCGTGGAGAACCCATAAAGATGTCACAGGATGCCCGTTACCAGCAGATGATCGGCTGGTTGGACTTGAGTTTGCCCGCTGTGTTCAACGCGCAAGGCTGGGGGACGGTGCCCGAGGCCAGTCTCACCGCGGCCAGCAGCGATGCCAGTTTCCGCCGTTATTTCCGCTGGCAGGGCGAGGGGCGCAGCCTGATCGTGATGGATGCGCCGCCGCCCCAGGAGAACGTCCGCCCCTTCATCAAGGTCGCCGGCCTGCTGGCCGAGGCCGGTGTGCATGTGCCGAAGATTCTGGCCGAGGAGGTCGAGCAGGGTTTCCTGCTGCTCGATGATCTGGGGCGCCAGACTTACCTCGATGTACTCACTGCGCAGAACGCCGAAGAATTGTTCGAGGACGCCCTCGACGCACTGGTGGCCTTCCAGCAGGTCGATGTCGCCGAGCGCCTGCCGGCCTACGACGATGCCCTGCTGCGCCGCGAGCTGCAGCTGTTTCCCGACTGGTACCTGCAGCGCCACCTGGGCGTGACCCTGGAAGGCGAGCAACTCGCCCGCTGGGAGCGCACCTGCGACCTGCTGGTGCAGAGCGCGCTGGAGCAGCCCCGCGTGTTCGTGCACCGCGACTACATGCCGCGCAACCTGATGCTCAGCGAGCCGAACCCCGGCATTCTGGATTTCCAGGACGCTGTCTACGGGCCGGTGACCTACGATGTCACCTGCCTTTATAAGGACGCCTTCCTCAGCTGGCCCGAGCCGCGTGTGCACGACGGCCTCTCGCGCTACTGGCGCAAGGCACAGGCCGCCGGCATCCCGCTGCCCGATACATTCGACGAGTTCTTCCGCGCCAGCGACCTGATGGGCGCCCAGCGCCATCTCAAGGTGATCGGCATCTTCGCGCGCATCTGCCACCGCGACGGCAAACCACGCTACCTGGGCGACGTGCCGCGCTTCTTCCGCTACCTGGAGAGCGTCATCGCGCGCCGGCCTGAGCTGGCCGACCTCGCCGCCCTGCTGGCCAGCCTGCCCAAAGACGAGACGCATCCCGCATGAAAGCCATGATCCTCGCGGCGGGCAAGGGTGAACGCCTGCGCCCGCTGACGCTGCACACGCCCAAGCCGCTGGTGCGCGCCGCCGGCGTGCCGCTGATCGAGTACCAACTGCAGGCGCTGCGCCGGGCCGGGTTCGATCAGTTGGTGATCAATCACGCCTGGCTCGGCCAGCAGATCGAGGATCACCTGGGCGATGGTTCGGCCTTCGGCGTGAGCATCCGCTACTCGCCCGAAGGTGAGCCGCTGGAAACTGGCGGCGGCATCTTCAAGGCGTTGCCGCTGCTGGGTGACGATGCCTTCGTCATCGCCAACGGCGACATCTGGACCGACTTTGACTACGCGAGCCTGCACGGCGCGCTGGCCGAGAGTGATCTGGTGCACCTGGTCCTGGTGGACAACCCTGGGCACCACACTCGCGGCGATTTCTGTCTGAGTGAAGGCCGAGTCAGCGATTACCGCGAAGGCCAGCCGAGCCTCACCTACAGCGGCATTGCCATCCTCCGTCCCGAGTTGTTCCAGGGCTCCGAGCCCGGCGCGTTCAAGCTGGCGCCGCTGTTGCGCCAGGCGATGGCAGCCGGTCGCGTGAGCGGCGCGCACCATCGTGGCCGCTGGATCGACGTCGGCACTCACGAGCGCCTGGCGGAAGTCGAACGCCAGTCGGCGGAGGGCTGAGGTGTTCTGGCCAGGCACCCTGGTAGGTGTCATTGCCGGCTGGGCATTGGCGAGCATTCCGGGCGCCATGCTCGGTGCACTGCTGGGCCAGGTGCTCGACCGGCGCCTGAAGAAACGCACGTGGCGGGGCCTGCTGGAGCAGTTGCGTGGCGGGCCCAGGGTCAGCGATCAGGAATTGCTGTTTCTCCTGCTTGGCCGACTGGCGAAGAGCCGTGGGCGCGTGGTCGATGCGCACATCCAGCAGGCGCGGGCCGAGATGCAGCGCCTGCAACTGAATGACAAGGCCCGGCGCCAGGCGATCGATGCCTTCGGTCGCGGCAAGCTGGGCGGCGAGTTGCTGGAGGTTGGCCTGCGCCAGCGCCATGGCCAGGAGGCCACTGCCGAAGGCCTGGTTCAGGCCTGCTGGCGCATGGCCTGGGCAGGCGGCGTGCCGAATGCCGCGCAGAAGAACCTGCTGCTGCAGTGGGGCGATTCGCTGGGGCTGTCCCGTAACAGGATCCTGGCGCTGTCGGCGGGCGCAGAGCCGCCCAAGCCATCCGCCACGCCGCGCGAGTCCTATACCGGGGCGCTGCGCTTGCTGGGCGTGACGGTGGACAGCGAGCCGGAAGAGATCAAGCGTGCCTACCGCAAGCTGATCAGCCAGAACCACCCGGACAAGCTTGAAGGCATGGGCGCGAGCCCAGAGCGGATCGCCGCGGCAACCAACCGCACCCGCGAGATCCAGGCCGCCTACCTGTTGGTGCGCCAGCGCCGCGGTTTTCGCTGAGCCAGGCTGCCGTCAGGGCTGCTCGATCGGCTCCAGGTGCAGCGACAGCCAGCCGCGGATGCGCCGGTAGAGCTGCTCCTGCTCGGTGCCCAGGTCGGCGGGTAGGGCGTTCATGCCGATCTGCACGTAGTTCGGTGCCTTCTGCCGCTTGCTGGCCTGCAGACGCAGCTTCGCGGCGGCAATGTCAGGCGCCTTGTCCTTGTAATAGAAGTCGCCGGTGGCGAGATTCAGCAGCGGCACGGTCTCGTCCAGTGACGGTTTGAACTCGCGCGGCATCTCCGGCGCCACCAACAGCAGGTTCTTGATCTCGGCCGGCGCACGTTCGCCCAGGTAGCGGGTTGCCCAGTAGGCGCCGGTGCCGTGACCGAGCAGCACGATGGTCTTGGGCTTGTGCTGCTGGGCCAGTTCGACGGCCGCCTGGATGCGCGCCAGTACGCGCTCGGCATGGGCCTTGCGCAGCTCCACCGGATCGGTGGGCGGTGGCGGGGCTTCCGGGCTGGCCTGGGCCGGCTCGGCGCTGCCGGCTTCGGCGGTGCTTTCCGGCGTCGGCGTGGCGCTGCCTTCGCTGCCTTTTACCTCCGGCTTGCTGGCGCTGTCGGTGGCCGTGGCGTCGGTGTCGGCGCTGGCCTTGTCCGGTGATTCCTTCGGGCGTGGAATCGGTGCGGTGCTCTGCGGGTCGGGGAGCGTAACGGCCAAGGTCTGCCAGCCGGCATCGGGCAGCTTGCGCCGCAGCGGGCCTATCGCCACCGGCCAGTCAGCGCTTTCGCCGTCGCCGGGGATGAGGATCACTGCGCCTTCGGCGTCGGCGGTGTTGGCCGGCAGCCAGAGGGCGAGGAAGGTCTCGTCGCCGGCCTTGAGCTCCTGGCGTTCGCTCTCGGGCAGTTGGCGCACCAGGCCGCTCGCTTCGTCCTGACTGCGCTCGCTGACGGCCGGGCGCTGCACCGGTGCGGCCGTCGGTTTTTCATCGGTGGCGGGCTTGGCGTCTTCGGCCCAGGTTGCGCCCAGCGGTGCGAGGCCGAGGGCGGCGCAGAGGGCGAAAATGGTCGGGCGAGGCAGGTACGGCATCGGTGATATCCCTGTCTTGGCGGGCGCGAGTGCGGCCAGCCTAGCGGCTTGTATTAGCTTTGTCAGGCGCGGGCATGCCGGGTTCAATCGGGCTTGCTGTAAGGTATGCCGGCCATTTGCTTTGACCCGAGTGAAATCCATGGTGCTGTCGGCATGATTCGTCTGTTCTGGAAAGCCTGCCTGGCCTGGTTCTGTTGCCTGCCGTTGCTGGCCGTGGCGGAAACCGCCGCGCCGCCGCTGACGCTGGACGACGCGCAGCTCGCCTGGCTCGCCGAGCACCCGCAGTTGCGCGTCGGCGCGGTGCTCGAAGCGCCCTATGTGCAGCAGGATCGCCGCCTGCAGCAGCTCTCCGGGGCCAACGTCGAGCTGCTGGAATGGCTGGCCAAAGCCCTGCGCGTCAGCCTGGAGTGGCGCACCTTCGCGGATCAGGCAGCGTTGGAAAAGGCAGTCAGCGCGGGGGAAATCGACCTCGCGCCCGGCGTCAGCCAGACACCTTCGACGCTGCGCGACTGGCTGTTCTCCGACCCCTATCTGCGCGTGCCGCGCCTGGTCGTGGGCGATCGTCGCAGCGGCACCTCGGTGGAGTTGGACAACCTCGGTGAAGGTGAATCCGTCTCCGTGCGCGGCCCCGGCCCGGTGGTGGACTACCTGCGCGGGACCTACTCGGGGCTGACCCTGCAAGTGGTCGACAGCGACCGTGAAGTGCTACGCAAGGTGCTCGGCCGCGAAGCCAACTACGCCGTGATCGACGAGGCGCAACTGGCGCGCCTGACCCGTGAGACCGAGTTCACCGGCCTTTCTGTGGTGGCCGATATCGGCTATCCGCAATTGCTGCGTGTGGCGACCCGGCGAGGCCTGCCGGAACTGGCCGGGATCATCGATGCAGCCCTGCGCGCGGTGCCGGCGAAGGACCTCGACCAACTGCATGAACGCTGGCTGCAACCGACCTATCCGCGGCTGGGTTCCTCGCCCGGTTTCTGGCAGAACCTCTGCATCCTGCTCGGCCTGCTGTTGTTGTTTGCGGTTGCCGCGTTGCTGTTGCTGCGCCGCCAGCACCACGCCCTCGAGTCGCGCCTGCTCGCGGCACGGCGGGATATCGAGCTGCGCCAGTCGGCGGAACAGGCGCTGCGCCTGACCCAGTTCGCCATCGACAGCAGCACCGTGGGTATTCTCTGGGTCAACTGGGACAGCCACGTTCGCTATGCCAACCGCGCCGCTGAAGAAATGCTCGGCTATGTGCCGGGCGCGGTGGTGGACCGGCCGCTGTCGGACTTCGAACCGGCGCTGAACATGGACCGCTGGCTCAACCTCTGGCGCCGCGCGCGCAATGCCGACGAGGCACCGCTGAGCTTCGAGACTCGCTGCCTGCGCGCCGATGGCCAGTGGCTGCCGGCGGACGTATCCCTGAGCTTCCTGCGCTTCGGGGATTCGGAATACCTGCTGGTGTTCCTCAGCGACGTCACCGAGCGCCGCCGTGCCCGCGCCGCGCTGGAGGAAAGCGAGGCGCGCCTGCAGGGCATCGCCGCCAACGTGCCGGGGCTGGTGTTCCGCCTGGAGCCCAATGCGCCGGATGACGACTCCGATTTCGCCTATATCAGCTTCATCACCGGCGGCAGCGAAACCTCGCTGGGCTATTCGCCCGGTTACCTGCGCGAGAGTGGGCTGGGGATCATGGGGCTGGTGCATCCGTCCGAGCGCGAGGGGTATCTCGCCAGCCAGCTGGCGGCGGTGGAAGGCCACTGCAACTGGCTGTGGCAGGGCCGCATCCTCACCCGCAGCCACGAGCCGCGCTGGGTCGACATCAAGGCCACGGTACGCACGCTGGACGACGGCCGCCCGGCCTGGGACGGCGTGGTCTGGGACATCACCGAGCACAAGCAGATCGAGCTGGAACTGCAGGATTCCCGCGCGCAGCTGCGCGAGCTGTCGGCGCACCTGGAGAGCGTGCGGGAGGAGGAGAAGGCGCGCATCGCCCGCGAAGTGCACGATGAACTGGGCCAGGTGCTCACCGTGCTCAAGCTGGAGACGTCCATGTGCGAACTGGCCTATGCCGAGTTGGACAGTGGCCTGCGCGAGCGCCTGGACAACATGAAACGCCTGATCGCCCAGCTGTTCCAGTTGGTGCGTGACGTGGCCACTGCGCTGCGCCCGCCGATCCTCGATGCCGGCATCGGTTCGGCGGTGGAATGGCAGGCACGCCGCTTCGAATCGCGTACACAGATTCCGTGCCTGGTGCAGGTGCCGGAGAACCCGCCGGAGCTGTCCGACGCCAAGGCCATCGGCCTGTTCCGCATCCTCCAGGAGGCGCTGACCAATGTCATGCGCCATGCCCAGGCGCATACTGTGGAATTGCAGCTGAGCGTCGAGGGGCGCGAATTGTGCCTGCGCATCGCCGACGATGGCGTGGGATTCGACCCGAGTGCCACTCGCCAGGGCGTTTCCTTTGGCTTGGTGGGCATGCGCGAGCGGGTGCTGATGTTCGGCGGCACCTTGCAGATCGACAGCCAGCCCGGTGAGGGCACCACGCTGTGGATCCGGGTGCCTCTGCGCTCCCGAAGTGCGTAAGCGGGCGGCAACCATAACGACAATGACAAGAGTGGATCGGGAGGAAGAGCGGTGATTCGAGTGCTGGTGGCGGAAGACCATACGATCGTGCGTGAGGGCATCAAGCAACTGATCGGCATGGCCAAGGACCTGCAGGTGGTGGGCGAGGCCACCAACGGCGAGCAACTGCTCGAAACCCTGCGCCAGACACCCTGCGAAGTGGTCCTGCTGGACATCTCCATGCCTGGCGTCAACGGCCTGGAAGCCATCCCGCGGATCCGCGCGCTGAACAATCCGCCGGCCATCCTCATGCTGTCGATGCACGATGAGGTGCAGATGGTTGCCCGCGCACTCAAGGTCGGCGCCGCCGGCTACGCGACCAAGGACAGCGACCCGGCGCTGCTGCTCACGGCGATCCGCAAGGTCGCCAGTGGTGGCCGTTATATCGACCCCGATCTCGCCGACCGCATGGTCTTCGAAGTCGGCCTCACCGATTCGCGCCCGCCCCATGCACTGCTGTCGGAGCGCGAGTTCTCGGTGTTCGAGCGGCTGGTGCATGGCGAGGGCGTCAACGAGATCGCCCAGCAGCTGGCGGTCAGCAGCAAGACCATCAGCACCCACAAGGCGCGGCTGATGCAGAAACTCAATGCCAACTCGGTGGCGGACCTGGTGCGTTACGCCATGGAGCACAAGCTCGTCTGACCGACCCGCGCCGCCGGCTTGATCTGCGGCAGATGGCTCGCTGAATTTTCCCTCCACGATGTGCGACGTGTCCGATTTCTGTAACACACCGTCTATCTAGCGGGCGTGAGGCAGGGAATGATTGCCGGCTTCATGCAGTACGTCGTGATAACAAGGAGAAGAAGATGTTGCGAGCGGTAAGGGGAGGGCTGCTGTTCGGCCTGCTGGGAAGCGCTGCGATGCCAGCGCTGGCGGACTACGTCACGGTGATTTCCTTCGGTGGCGCCAACAAGGAAGCCCAGGAGGCAGCCTTCTACAAACCGTTCAAGGAAGTGACCGGCAACGCCGTCGTCCACGGCTCCTACAACGGCGACCTGGCCAAGCTCAAGCGCATGGTGGAAATCAGCCATGTGTCCTGGGACGTGGTGGAAGTCGAGGCCCCCGAGCTCGCGCGCGGCTGCGAGGAAGGGCTGTTCATGAAGCTCGATCCCAAGACCCTGGGCAACACGGCCGATTTCGTTCCTGGCGCGGTGCAGCCTTGCGGCGTCGGCATCTTCGTCTGGACGACGCTTCTGGCCTACAACCAGAGCAAGCTGCAGGGTACGCCGAGCGGTTGGGCGGACTTCTGGGACACCAAGAAATTCCCCGGCAAGCGCGGTCTGCGCTGGGGCGCCAAGTACAGCCTGGAATTCGCCTTGATGGCCGATGGCGTCGCGCCCAAGGACGTCTACAAGGTGCTCGCCACCAACGACGGCGTCGACCGCGCCTTCCGCAAACTCGATGAGCTGAAGCCGAGCATCAACTGGTGGAAGTCCGGCCAGGACCCGGTGCGTGACCTCGCCGACGGCACTGTGGTGATGAGCTCCGCCTACAACGGCCGGATCGCCGCCGCACAGGCCGAGCAGAAGGGCTTCCGCATGGTCTGGGCCGGCGGCATCTATGACTTCGACTTCTGGGCGCTGCCTTCGGGCGTGTTCAAGAAGGAACTGGCCGAGCAGTTCGTCAACTTTGCCGGCCAGCCGCAGCAGCAGAAGGCCTTCGCCGAGAACATTTCCTACGGTCCGACCAACCGCAAGGCCGTGGAACTGCTGGCGCCGGACGTGGCCGCCAACCTGCCCACCGCGCCGCAGAATATCGCCAATGCCGTGGGCATGAACGTGGCGTTCTGGGCCGAGCACGGTGACGCGCTGGAGCAGCGCTTCCAGGCCTGGGCCAAGCGCTGAGGCGGTTTGTCAGGCCCGCTGCGCGGTGGTGGGCCTGGCATTTCGAATCGCTAATTTTTGTAGGGCGATCCCTACAAAGCATCCTCTCTAAGCCTTATAGCAATCTCTCATACCGCCCGATTTGCGTGCCGGTCCAGCTTCTCTAGGCTTGATTCAACGGCATTTACAAAAAAACAAAGGTGCGGTGATGGCCGAGAATCAGGCAAACGATGTGCTGGTGAGTTTCCGTGGCGTGCAGAAGAGCTACGACGGCGAATCCCTCATCGTGAAGGACCTCAATCTGGACATTCGCAAAGGCGAATTCCTGACACTGCTGGGGCCGTCCGGTTCCGGCAAGACCACCAGCCTGATGATGCTGGCCGGTTTCGAAACTCCTACCGCCGGTGAAATCCAGCTCGCCGGCCGCGCCATCAACAACGTCCCCCCGCACAAGCGTGACATCGGCATGGTGTTCCAGAACTATGCCCTGTTCCCGCACATGACGGTGGCCGAGAACCTGGCCTTCCCGCTCTCGGTGCGCGGCATGAGCAAGACCGACGTGAGCGAGCGCGTGAAGCGTGCGCTGTCGATGGTCCAGCTCGACACCTTCGCCGGCCGCTATCCCGCCCAGCTCTCCGGTGGCCAGCAGCAGCGCGTGGCCCTGGCCCGTGCGCTGGTCTTCGAGCCACAACTGGTGCTGATGGACGAACCCCTGGGTGCGCTGGATAAACAACTGCGTGAACACATGCAGATGGAGATCAAGCACATCCACCAGCGCCTGGGCGTGACCGTGGTCTACGTGACCCACGACCAGGGCGAAGCCCTGACCATGTCCGATCGCGTGGCCGTGTTCCACCAGGGCGAGATCCAGCAGATCGCCCCGCCGGCCGAGCTCTACGAGCATCCGCGCAACTCCTTCGTCGCCAACTTCATCGGCGAGAACAACCGCATCGCCGGCCAGCTCCAGGCCCGCGATGGCGACCGCTGCACCGTGGGCCTGGCTCGTGGCGAGAAGGTCGAGGCGCTGGCGGTCAACGTCGGCAACGTCGGCGATACCGTCAGCCTGTCGATCCGCCCCGAGCGCGTGCGCCTCAACGGCCACAGCGAAAACTGCGTGAACCGCTTCTCCGGCCGCGTCGCCGAATTCATCTACCTGGGTGACCACGTGCGCATTCGCCTGGAGGTCTGCGGCCGTACCGATTTCTTCGTCAAACAGCCGATCGCCGAGCTCGATCCCGCGCTCAGTGTTGGCGACGTGGTTCCGCTGGGCTGGGAAGTCGAGCACGTCCGCGCGCTCGACCCACTGTCCGCGGCGTAACGAAAGCGGCCCGGCCACTCCCGGACGCATCCAAGAAAAACAAACTGCACACTGTGGAGACAACAATAATGTCGAAGTCCTTGAAAGCATCGGGGCTCAAACTCGCAGCGCTGACTCTGGGCGTGGCCTTCGCGGCCCAGTCCATGGCCGCTACCGACCTGACCGTGGTGTCCTTCGGCGGCGCCAACAAGAACGCCCAGGTGAAGGCATTCTACGGCCCCTACGAGAAGAGCAGCGGCAACAAGATCGTCGCCGGCGAGTACAACGGCGAGATGGCCAAGGTGAAGGCCATGGTCGACACCAACAGCGTCTCCTGGGACCTGGTGGAAGTCGAGTCGCCGGAGCTGGCTCGCGGCTGTGACGAAGGCCTGTTCGAGACCATCGACCCGGCCATCCTCGGCAAGGCTGACGACTACGTACCGGGCGCCGTGAGCAACTGCGGCGTCGGCTTCTTCGTCTGGTCTACCGTGCTGGCCTACAACGCAGACAAGCTGAAGACCGCACCGACCAGCTGGGCCGATTTCTGGGATACCAAGCAGTTCCCGGGCAAGCGCGGCCTGCGCAAGGGCGCCAAGTACACCCTGGAATTCGCCCTGATGGCCGACGGCGTCGCGCCCAAGGACGTCTACAAGGTGCTGGCCACCAAGGAAGGCCAGGATCGCGCCTTCAAGAAACTCGACCAGATCAAGCCGAACATCCAGTGGTGGGAAGCTGGCGCCCAGCCGCCGCAGTACCTCGCCTCCGGTGACGTGGTCATGAGCTCCGCCTACAACGGTCGCATCGCCGCCGTGCAGAAAGAGAGCAACCTGAAGATCGTCTGGAACGGCGGCATCTATGACTTCGACGCCTGGGCCATCCCCAAAGGCGCCAAGAAAGTCGACGAGAGCCTGAAGTTCATCGCCTTCTCGGTTCAGCCCGAGCAGCAGAAGACCTACTCCGAAAACATCGCCTACGGCCCGGTCAACAAGAACGCCGTACCGCTGCTGAGCAAGGACCTGCTGAAGGACATGCCGACCACCCCGGAAAACATGCAGGGCCAGGTCGGTATGGACGTGACCTTCTGGGCTGACTACGGCGAGCAGCTGGAACAGCGCTTCAACGCCTGGGCTGCCAAGTAAGTAGCAGCAGTGCCAAACCGCCACGGCCTCCCGGACCGTGGCGGACCGGAGCCGCCATCCCCTCGCGGCGGCTCCTCCTGACACCACACCTTGGCCGCCCTTGGGCGGCCCGTTTTACCGGAGTTCGCTATGGCCACCGCTGTGTCTCTGAACGAGGTCGCCGGCCCCACCCTCAAGCAGCGCCTGGCGCGCGCGGAGCGGATGAACCGTCTGAAGTCCCAGGCGCTGGTGCTGCCCCTGCTGGTCTTCCTGCTGCTGACCTTCCTGGTGCCCATCGCGGCGCTGCTCTACAAGAGCGTGAACAACCCCGAGGTCGTCGGCGCCATGCCGCTGACCGTCAACGCCATTTCCGAATGGGACGGCAAATCGCTGCCTTCGGATGCGGTGTACAAGGCGCTGAGCGACGACCTGGTCGCCGCGCGCAAGAACCAGACCATCGGTGATCTCTCCAAGCGCCTGAACATGGAGCTGGCCGGCTACCGCAGCCTGCTCTCCAAGACCGCGCGCGCATTGCCGTTCAAGGAGCAACCGGCGTCTTACAAGGACGCCATGGAAGCTCTCGACGAGCGTTGGGGCGACCCGGCGTACTGGCAGGCGATTCGTCGCAATGCCAGCTCCGTCACTCCCTATTACCTGCTGGCGGCGCTCGATCACCGCATCGACGACCTGGGCGAGATCGCCCGCGCCACGCCTGACCAGTCGATCTACCTGGACATCTTCACCCGCACCTTCTGGATGGGCGCGGTGATCACCCTGATCTGCCTGGCGCTGGCCTACCCGCTGGCCTACCTGCTGGCGATCCTGCCGACCCGCAAATCCAACCTGCTGATGATCATGGTGCTGCTGCCGTTCTGGACCTCGATCCTGGTGCGTGTCGCCGCGTGGATCGTGCTGTTGCAGTCGGGCGGCCTGATCAACGGCGCGCTACTGAAGATGGGCCTGATCGACCAGCCGTTGCAGCTCGTGTTCAACCGCACCGGCGTGTACATCTCCATGGTCCACATCATGCTGCCGTTCATGATCCTGCCGATCTACAGCGTGATGAAGGGCATTTCCCCGAGCTACATGCGCGCCGCGATTTCGCTGGGCTGCCACCCGTTCGCCAGCTTCTGGAAGGTCTACTTCCCGCAGACCGTGGCTGGCGTCGGCGCCGGTTGCCTGCTGGTGTTCATCCTGTCGATCGGCTACTACATCACCCCGGCGCTGCTGGGCAGCCCGAACGACCAGATGGTCAGCTACTTCGTCGCCTTCTACACCAACACCACCATCAACTGGGGCATGGCCACGGCCCTGGGCGGCCTGCTGCTGTTCGCCACCCTGGTGCTCTACGTGATCTACGGCTGGCTGGTAGGCGCGAGCCGCCTGCGCCTGGGCTGATGGAGGAGCCTGTTCAAGGCCTTGCCGAACGCAGCTCAGGCAAGGCGAGAGCAGGCGAGAAAGCGCAGTTTACGCGCAGTAAATGAGCATTTTGAGCCTGTTCGCAACGCCGCATGAGCAAGTGCAGGCAGGTATTGAGCAGGCTCCGAGGAGAACAAGAAGATGCTGAGTCCCTATATGTCCCCAGTCGAGCGCGTGTGGTTCTACACCCTGCGCATCCTCTGCGGCCTGATCCTGTTGTTCCTGGTGCTGCCGGTACTGGTCATCGTGCCGCTGTCGTTCAACTCCGGCACCTTCCTGGTCTACCCGCTGCAGGGCTTCTCTCTGCGCTGGTATGCCGACTTCTTCAACTCCGCCGAGTGGATGCGCGCGCTGACCAACAGCATCATCGTCGCCCCGGCGGCCACCGTGCTGGCGATGGTCTTCGGCACCCTGGCGTCGATCGGCCTGACCCGCGGCGAGTTCCGCGGCAAGGCGCTGGTCATGAGCCTGGTGATCTCGCCGATGGTCGTACCGGTGGTGATCATCGGTGTGGCCAGCTACCTGTTCTTCGCGCCGCTGGGCCTGGGCAACAGCTACATCTCGCTGATCATCGTCCACGCGGTGCTCGGTGTGCCCTTCGTCATCATCACCGTGTCGGCGACCCTGCAGGGCTTCAACTACAACCTGGTGCGCGCCGCCGCCAGCCTGGGCGCGCCGCCGGTGCTGACCTTCTTCAAGGTCACCCTGCCGCTGATCGCTCCCGGCGTCATCTCCGGTGCGCTGTTCGCCTTCGCCACCTCCTTCGATGAAGTGGTGGTGACCCTGTTCCTCGCCGGCCCCGAGCAGGCCACCCTGCCGCGCCAGATGTTCAGCGGCATCCGCGAGAACCTCAGCCCGACCATCGCCGCCGCGGCGACCCTGCTGATCGGCTTCTCCGTCCTGCTCCTGCTCACCCTCGAGTGGCTGCGCGGCCGCAGCGAGAAACTGCGTACCGCACCGACTTCCTGATTCACAGTGTTTCGCGGACGGTCTCGTCCCTGTGCTCACCCACAGGGGCGGGATTGATCCGCGATTTTTTTGCCTGCGCCCTCGCCTGAGCTGTCGCCCCCTCCTGCACTATTCGCCTCGGCCATCGGTGGCGATCATCGGTGCGATCCCCTTCGAGCCGTCCGAGCGGCTACAATGCGCGCCATCCGTGATTTCCGCCCACAGAGGTGCGCCATGCAACCCTACGCCATCGCTCCGTCGATCCTTTCCGCCGACTTCGCCCGCCTGGGCGAGGATGTGGACAAAGTGCTCGCTGCCGGCGCCGACATCGTCCACTTCGACGTGATGGATAACCACTACGTGCCGAACCTCACCATCGGCCCGATGGTTTGCACGGCCCTGCGCAAGTACGGCGTCACTGCGCCCATCGACGTGCACCTGATGGTTTCCCCGGTGGATCGCATCATCGGCGACTTCATCGAAGCCGGTGCCACCTACATCACCTTCCACCCCGAAGCGACCCAGCACATCGACCGCTCCCTGCAACTGATCAGGGACGGCGGCTGCAAGGCGGGCCTGGTGTTCAACCCGGCCACCTCGCTGGATGCGCTGAAGTACGTGATGGACAAGATCGACATGGTCCTGCTGATGAGCGTGAACCCCGGCTTCGGCGGGCAGAAATTCATCCCCGGCACCCTCGACAAGCTGCGTGAAGCCCGCGCCCTGATCGACGCCTCCGGCCGCGACATCCGCCTGGAAATCGACGGCGGGGTGAACGTGAAGAACATCCGCGAAATCGCCGAAGCGGGCGCCGACACCTTCGTCGCCGGTTCCGCCATCTTCAATGCACCGGACTACGCCGAGGTCATCCGCGCCATGCACGCTGAGCTGGCGCAGGCGCGCAAGTGATGAGCGCTGCACAACTGCCGTTCGCCGGGCTGCCGCGTCTGGTGATGTTCGACCTGGACGGCACCCTGGTGGATTCGGTCCCCGACCTCGCCGCGGCGGTGGACAAGATGCTGCTGACGCTCGGGCGCCAGCCGGCCGGCCTGGACGCGGTGCGTCACTGGGTCGGCAACGGTGCACGCGTGCTGGTGCGCCGCGCCCTGGCCAATGACATCGAACACGATGGGGTCAGCGAGGAAGACACCGAGCGCGCCCTCGAACTGTTCATGGACGCCTACGCCGATAGCCACGCGCTGACCGTGGTCTATCCCGGCGTGATCGAGACCCTGAAGTGGCTGAAGAAGCGCGGCGTTGAGCTGGCGCTGATCACCAACAAGCCCGAGCGCTTCGTCGGCCCGCTGCTCGACGAGATGAAGCTGGGCAAGTTCTTCCGCTGGATCATCGGCGGCGACACCCTGCCGCAGCAGAAGCCCGACCCGGCCGCGCTGCTGTTCGTGATGAAGATGGCCGGTGTGTCGGCAGAACAGGCGCTGTTCGTCGGTGACTCGCGCAACGACATCCTCGCGGCCAAGGCCGCCGGCGTGCGCAGCGTGGGCCTGAGCTACGGCTACAACCACGGCCGCCCCATCGCTGAGGAAACCCCGACACTGGTGCTCGACGACCTGCGCCATCTGCTGCCTTGCTTCGACTCGGGCAAAGCGATAGTGTTGCCCGACTCCGCTTCAAAACCCGCTCAGCGAGACAGCACCGTGGAAACGGCTCCCCACACACTCTGGATGAAAGTCATCAAGGCCCTGGCCCGGTGGCGCTGGCGCGCCTGACATCCTTTGGCCGGTACGCCGGCGTGTGTGCACCCAAGTCCGTTTCCCCCTCAGAGCCCGTTTACTATCTGCTGCGCGTCGGCGGCACTGCGTTGAAATCGCTTTCGAGATGCTCATTTACTGCGTGTAAACTCCGCTCTCTCAAGCGATTTCGCCTTGTTCCGCTCTAGCTCGCGAGATCCTAAACAGGCTCTTATTCCACGAGGCTGATCATGACCCGCGAAGAATTCCAGCGCCTGGCCGCCGAAGGCTACAACCGCATTCCGCTGACCTGCGAAACCCTTGCCGACTTCGATACCCCGCTGTCGATCTACCTGAAGCTCGCCGATGGCCCCAACACCTACCTGCTCGAGTCCGTACAGGGCGGCGAGAAGTGGGGGCGTTACTCGATCATCGGCCTGCCCAGCCGTACCGTGCTGCGAGTGTACGGTCACCAGGCGAGCATCAAGGTCGACGGCGTCGAGATCGAGAGCTTCGAATGCGCCGACCCGCTGGCCTTCGTCGAGGAGTTCAAGGAGCGCTACCGCGTACCGACCATCGCCGGCCTGCCGCGCTTCAACGGTGGCCTGGTCGGCTACTTCGGTTACGACTGCGTGCGCTACGTCGAGCAGCGCCTGGCGCAGTGCCCGAACCCGGATCCGCTGAACAATCCTGACATTCTGCTGATGGTCTCCGACGCGGTGGTCGTTTTCGACAACCTCGCCGGCAAGATGCACGCGATCGTCCTCGCCGACCCGGCGCAGGCCGACGCATATGACAAGGGCCTGGCACAACTGGATGAGTTGCTGGAGCGCCTGCGCCAGCCGATCACCCCGCGCCGTGGCCTGGACTTCAGCGCGGTCAACGCGCCGGAGCCGCAATTCCGCGCCAGCTTCACCCGCGAGGACTACGAGCGGGCGGTGGACACCGTGAAGGAGTACATCCTCGCCGGCGACTGCATGCAGGTGGTGCCGTCGCAACGCATGTCCATCGACTTCGCTGCTGCGCCCATCGACCTGTACCGTGCGCTGCGCTGCTTCAACCCGACGCCCTACATGTACTTCTTCAACTTCGGCGACTTCCACGTCGTGGGCAGCTCGCCGGAAGTGTTGGTGCGCGTCGAGGATGGTGAAGTCACCGTGCGCCCCATCGCCGGCACCCGCCCGCGTGGCGCGACCGAAGAGGCCGACCGCGCCCTGGAAGAAGACCTGCTGTCCGACGCCAAGGAAATCGCCGAGCACCTGATGCTCATCGACCTGGGCCGCAACGACGTTGGCCGCGTGTCGCAGACCGGCAGCGTAAAGGTCACCGAGCAGATGGTGATCGAGCGCTACTCCAACGTCATGCACATCGTTTCCAACGTCAACGGCCAGCTCAAGCCCGAGCTTTCGGCGATGGACGCCCTGCGCGCCATCCTGCCGGCTGGCACCCTGTCCGGAGCGCCGAAGATTCGTGCGATGGAAATCATCGACGAGCTGGAACCGGTCAAGCGTGGCGTCTACGGCGGCGCCGTGGGATACCTCGCGTGGAACGGCAACATGGACACCGCCATCGCCATCCGCACTGCGGTAATCAAGAACGGCGAGCTTCACGTCCAGGCTGGCGGCGGCATCGTTGCCGACTCCGTGCCGGCGGCGGAGTGGGAAGAGACCATCAACAAGCGCCGCGCCATGTTCCGCGCCGTCGCGTTGGCCGAGCACACGGCCAAGGTGCATGGCCGCGACTGAGTGGCCGGCTCGATGAAAGCCCCGCTTCGGCGGGGCTTTTTATTGGGGCTCGAACCGCCGGATGCCGGCTGGAATCCACCGGCTGGCGCGGGACGTTCCGCTTGCTCCGAGCTGCCCCCTCTCCCTCTGGGAGAGGGTTGGGGTGAGGGGAACGCCCAACGCAGGAATATCAGGGGATACAGCTCTTGGTAGGAGCGAGCTTGCTCGCGAACTGAGTCTGCCGGCTCCTCCATCGCTGGGCGGGTTCGCGAGCAAGCTCGCTCCTACAGCACATGACGTGTCGCGCACCGGGACTCAACCGGCCTGCCGTGCTTCCATCACCTGCAGATTCGCCTTGCGCCGAGCCAGCGCCACATCGGCTTGCTGCGAACGCTCCTCCACATAGGCCGCCAGGTGATCCACCGCGACGTACTGCATTGCCTTGTGGCTGTCGTCCAGCGTGGTCACCGGCAGGGCGATGCGCCCGCAGGACAGTGCCTTGCTGAAATTCTCCCGGTTCAGGTTGCGGAACCAGCGCTCGCGCACCTGCTCCAGCGGCACCAGGACATCCCCGAAAATCTGATAGACCAGGCTCACCGTCTCCGGGCGGGGGGCGGGGCGGACATCTGCGGTCGACTGCATGGGACTCTCCTGTTCCGATGGTGGTGGCGACAAGAGAAATATAGCAAAGGTTGTATTTATCTTCAATCGACACGTAAGAAAAACCCCGCCTAAGCGGGGCTTTCCTGTTGCGAACGGGGTTCAGCGAACCAGGGTTGGTGCGCGACGGTGGCGCACGGTGGACCACCAGAACACCCAGCCGATCATGCGGATCTGGCCGCTATCGAACTGCTCCGGCGGGTACTCCTCGTCAGGGTACTCGTCGCGGTTGAAGCTGCGCAGGCGGATGCCGCCACCCGGCAGGCGATAGACGAACTTCACCCGCAGCATGCCCTCATGTTCAAGGGCGTAGATCTCGCCGTCGGTGATGTGCGTGGTGGCGGTGTCGATGCCGATCGTGGAGCCATCCATGATCAGCGGCTCCATGCTGTTGCCGGTGAGCTGGGCGCAGATCGCCGCCGCTGGATCGACCCCCGCCGCGCGCAGCGTGGCGTAGGAGAAACGCAGCTTGCGCCCCTCTATCTCGCGTACTGCGGTGCGGCCGGCGCCGGCCGCCAGTTCCACTTCCTTGTAAAGGCGTAGTTCCACTTCGTCCTCGTCCAGCGGCGTATCGCTATCCCATGGGTGCAGCGGTTCCAGTCGCAACGGGCTGCCGTCGGCGGGCGCCGCGGTCGGCGTGCCGACGCTTTGCGTCGGTGCACCTTCGCCGGTGGCCAGCCAGGTCGGCGAGACGCCCAGCGCGCTGGCGATCTCGATTAGCTTGCGCGTGCTCTGGGCCTTGCCCGAGGTCAGCTTGTGGATGGTGTTCTGCGAAACCCCGGCGGCTTCGGCCAGGGTTTCCTGCTTGAGGTTACGCGAGGCCATCGCCTGTTTCAGGCGCTCTGCCAGCGTCGATGAGGGTGAGTTTTCCATGGGGGCACTCTACCTCCTGGGTTGTAGCGTGTAAATAGCTTTGGTGTTGACTAAATATAGCTGTGGTTGTAATCATAAAAGCCAGCAGCCCACCGGAGAAACCAGAATCGGTTTGGCTGAAGGGAGGCGACCGGCTTCCCCCTCACCACGGCAAGGAAGCCGCGGGTTGCCTGCCCTGCAGGCTGGAGGACGCGGGCAGGCCAGGGAGATGCCGCCCGCGTACCGGCAATGGATGCCGTCCGACGAGTCGGCGTCCGCGACGAATAGATCGCGACTGACCACCCCAGGCGGCCGAAGGCTCGGCGACCACGGAGGGCACGTCGCCAGGAGGATTTACATGAACCACCCAACGAACTGCGCGCTACAGCCCCATGACACCGCTCCTGCGGAGGTGCGCCGTGGCTGATATCGCCGACTACGCCAACGACCTGGTTCTGGAGCGCATCGAGGACATGCTGCACAGCCGCCGCTCCTCGGCGGCCATCGACTCCGCCGAATACTGCGAGGACTGCGGCGACGACATTCCACTGGCGCGCCGCCTGGCCGCGCCGGGCTGCACTCGCTGCATCGACTGCCAGGCCATGGACGAGTTGGAGCGGCGGCACTGAGCCGCCATGGGAGAAACACTGTGATCAAACCCATCGATGAAATGCTCAAGCTCTGGGCCGAAGAGATGCACAACCCCGGCAGCGCCGGTGGCGGCTATGCCGGCGGCAACCTGCTGGCGATGATGATGGCCAACAAGGGCGAGATGATTCGCGGCACACGGGGCAGCAAGGTGATCCTCGACCGCGTCGCCGAACTGGACCTGATCATCAACCACCTGCCCGACGAGCAGAAGGACGTAGTCACCGAGCATTACCTCAACCGTGACAGTGAGGCCTCGCAGAAGTACCGGCACTGCCGCTGCAGCCGCAACACCTTCTACCTGCGCCTGCATGTGGCGCATCAGAGCATCCAGTCACGGCTGATGCGCCGCGTCGCCTGATCCTTTCCTTCCCTCCCTCGAAGCCCGGCCCGCGCCGGGCTTTGTGCTTTTCGCCATGTGCGTTGCGCTATGCTCGCGACCCATGACGACACCTATCCTGATTCGCCGCGCTGAACCCGCGGATGCCGATGCCGTCCTGCGCATCCTCGGCGAAACCTACGAAGCCACCTGGAAGCCCGAGCTCAGCGCCGAAGCCATTGCGCGTTTCGAGTCTTCTACGCACACCAGCGTGTACGTGCATGAACGCCTGCAGTTCTTCTAGATCGCCTGCATTGCTGATGAAGTGGCCGGCATGCTCGACTGGCGTGAGGACTTCATCGATGCCCTGCATGTTTCTCCCCGTCATCAACGCTTGGGCATTGGCGCGGCTCTGCTGCGTCATGGCGAGGTTGCCATCGCCGACGCGGGCTATGTGCGTGTCCGCCTGGAGACCGACACCTTCAACCTGCAGGCACGGGCCTTCTACGGAAAGCAGGGTTATGCGGAGGTCGATTTCTACCCTGATGAGGAATGGCACAGCGGCTTCACTACCGTGCTGATGAGCAAAGACCTCTGAAATTTCCGACGCTGGATTTCGGCGTTTCGATGGCACATTGCGGTGTGTCATCTGCGTATTGCAGTGCATTCCCCGAGAAGCCTTGTTCCGGTGGGAATCGAGGGGTACAAAGTAGTCATTCTTGTAAAGGTGCGTCCCCAGGGAGCACAACGCGAAACCCCGAAAAGCCCGGCCAGTGAGCCGGGCTTTTTCATGCCCGCGTTTTTTATCCGCCGTTTCGGCAGGTGGCCGGCGAGAGCGTCGGCAGTCATCCCCGGTTGGCTGATAGCCGCCGGTTTCGCCCGTTCGCGGGCGTCTTTATCCAAGGTGAGCCAATGGGCAACGAACCGCAGACCCTGGCCGATGTGCCTTTGTGGGGGCTGATCCTGCTCGCTGTCGCGGGCGGCATCAGCGGTGAAATGTGGCGCGCCGACAAGGCGGGCCTGGGTGGTTGGCGATTGCTGCGCCGGTTGGCGTTGCGTTCCGGCGCCTCGATTGTCTGCGGCATGGCGGTGATGTTCCTGGCCATGGCCTGCGGTGCTTCGCTGACCCTTGCCGCCGCTATCGGCAGCCTGACCGCAGCGGCCGGCGCGGAGATTGCCGTCGGACTTTACGAACGCTGGGCGGCGAAGCGCCTGGGTGTCTGCGATATCGATGAGCATCGCTGAGTCGCCGGGCAAGCCCGGTGCTGGATGCTCCCGGGAATTCGAATCAACTGGAATCAGGAAATGGCTGATGGAAATGAAGATTGTCTCCAATGAGTTGATGGAGAGCCTGGTCGGTGCGCTTGCCTCGATCCGCGAGGATGACGGCTATCCGCTGACTCTTCACTCGGTGGAGTTTGGCAAACCGGATGCTCAGACAGAAGCGGTGACCTTGCCGGCCGCTTGGCTCTGCACAGCCAGCAGCACTCCTTCTTCCGAGGCAGATGCACCCGCTATCCATACTCGCCGGCGCCGCACGTACCAGCTTGAGGTTCACTTTGACCCGGTTGGGCTTTCTCCTGCGGATCGGGAGTCACTGCTCGGCCGTCTCGAGTGGTCGGTCTGCAAGGCCGTATGGCGCCTGAATCGCGGACCGTCCCAGCAGATCACCGTTGCCAGCGATGAGGTTACCGGGCTGCACGGGGCAGGTGCCCCGGTTGCTGTTCGGATGCTGGTCACTACGACATATACCGAGCGATTCGGCTGATGTGCCGATTGCAAGAAATCGAGGGCCCGCAAGGCGCCCTTTTTCATTGAAGGCCCGGGAACTCGCCAGGCGAGTTCCGGTGGTCTTCTCACTTTCCATGTCCTTGAGGATTTCTACTGATGATGCAAACCACCGATCGCTCGTTCATTGGCGAGGGTATTGTTCACGGCCGACTGTTCGGTTCGCAGGCTCCGTTCCTGCCTTTCGGCAACTGCGATGCCTTCAGCATCAGCTACGCGACCGACCGCAAGGCGTTGCCCAACTACATGGGCGGCGGCGGTAACCGCAACGTTCGCGAGCGGGTATCCGACGTCACCGCCTCCATCGGCCTTTACGACATCACCGCCGAGAACATCGCATTGCTGACCCGCGGCACAACCAGTGTCGTCCCGACTACCCCGGTGGCCGATGAGGCGCTGAAATCAAAGGGCGTTGCCGATGAGCTGATTCCCTTCCTTCATCTCCCCGACCCCAAACAGTCCATTACCGTCAAGTCCGCGCAGGGGGCGGCCCTGGTTCCTGGCACCGACTATCGACTCACTCCTCACGGCATCCAGGTGATCGCCGGCGGCGGCATCGACGACGCTGGTGTGAAGGTGAGCTACACCCCGCTTCCGGCGAAGGTTGTGCAGATGCTCAATGGCAGCGAAGCGGAATGGGAGCTCTACATCGCGGGCCTGAACGATGCCCAGTCGGGCACGCCGTTCGCGCTGCGCTGCCATCGTGTGAAGTTCGGTCATCTGAGCGAGCTGGCGGTCTTCGGTCAGGAGTACCTGAAGCTCACCGGTCCGCTGACCCTGCTGGCCAGCTCGCAGCGTGCTGTGGGTGAAATTTCCGCATTCTGCGAGATGCAGCTGGCGTCCTGAGTGATTTGCCGATGTTGAACTGAGGTGCGACTCGCTCTCGCGTTTTGCGCAATTCGGGTCGATCAGTGACAAGACGGTGGAGGTGAGTACTGCCTCCCCGTCTGAGGAGGAATGTTGTCTGACTCACAAAGCGCCGAGGCGGCGCAGGAGCTCCCGGACCTGCTGAAACAGCTCATAAAAGCTGTCGAAGAGATGATCAAGGCAGCTCAAGGGATGACCACGGCTACCCAGGAAACCACCAAGGCGGCAGGTGATCTTAAGAATTCTGCCGAGAAGTCCAAGGAGAAAAAACCCGAAGAGGAGAAAACTCCGCCCACGCTACACGAGCTCCGCGCCACGGCTGCCAAGGACCTGGAGGCAGAGCGCCGGGCAATTGGGGAGCGGATCGAGAGTGAAAGAACAATGGGAGGCCGAGTCAAGGAAGATTGGTCTCCCTTCGCCGGTTACTTCGGCAAAGTGCTGACACAGGCGAGGACTCCGCTGGCAGGGATGAGCAGCGCAGCTCTAGCTGAGTTCGACAAGCTCCAGGGCATTACAAACAGCGAGGCCAAGCTCGATACCTCGTCGCTGGACAAGACCAGCGAGTCCCTGCAGCGGGCGTTGCAGACCTACCAGTCGCTCAAAGGGGCGGCCACCGTTGGCATGACCTCATTGGGCAAGTGGGTGCTGGAGACCCAGACGCGCAGCGCGGAGGTCCAGGTCCAGTTCCTGTCCCAGAAGAAGTCGCTGCAGAGCCTGCTGGAGGGATACCAGAATGGCTCGATGGAGCTGGATACCTTCATCAAGCGTGCAAGCTCGGCGCAAGCGGGCATGAAGCTGCTGGACAGTGCCGACCTGAAGCAGCTCCAGAGCACCATCGCGGCGGCTCGCGAGCAGATTCAGCAGTTGCGGGATGCCTCGCAGCAGACGTTGTCGAGCATGAAGGGCGAGCTCGCCGGATTGCGCGGCGATAGCGACGAAGTGGAGCGCCTCAATTTCGCCAGTCGACGTGATCAGCTGCAGGAGCAGCTGGAGCAGGCGCAGAAGTCCGGAGACTCGCGCACTATCCAGAATGCGCAAAGTGCTCTCTCGACCCTGCGTCAGATACAGAGCGAAACCGACCAGCAACGGCAGCAGGTCGAACAGAAGAGCCGCCTGGAGCAGGTGCAGTCGGCCGCTGCGCAACAGCCGGCGCCCATGCGGGTGATTCGCCTCGAGTCGGCCTCAGGCTCCGTCGATGTGGCGGTAAAGGACAATGGGGACGAAGCCAGACTTCTGGGCATTCTTGAGCAGGTTGGCAGGAGGACACTCTGATGAAACTCGACTCAATCGAGCTGGACGACCAGTTGGCCTGGGTGGATGAATTCGACTGGGATGCCGTCGCTCAGGAGCAGCAGCGCTCGATTACCGGAGCTCTGCTGGTGCAGGAAGGGGCCAAGCTCCACGGCAGGCCTATTACCCTGCGCTCCGACGAAGGTGCCTGGACTCCGCTGTCAGTGGTCCGCCAGTTGGAGAACCTGCGGGACCAACCACGAAGGGTGATGCAACTGAGCTTGGCAGATGGGCGTGAATTCTCGGTGATCTTCAATCGCCAGGCTGGCGCTCCCCTGGAGGCTGCACCTCTGTTTCGCGAGGTCAATCCGACTCCCGAGGCCGATTACCTGCTGACGATACGACTCATCACGGTGGCGCCGCCACCGCAGCCTGAGCCTTAACCCCAACCCCGCACCTGCGGGGTTTTTTATTTCTGGATGGAGTGATCATGACGATCAGCACCAATGACGTGAAGCTGCTCAAGTCCCAGCGTCTGACGGACGAAGAGGATGGCGGTGGCCGAGCCACCGGCGCACCTGTGGTGGATGGCGCAATCAATAACCTGTTCCCAGACATTTCACGCCTGGACCGCACCATCGGTCGCATCAATCTGCGCAAATGCTTTGCAGGCGTGAGTACCGCAACGGCCGATTCCTATCAGGGGGCGCACGCGGTCATCACCCAGGCGCCAGAAGATCCCCGGGTATCGATGCTGTTGTTCGCTGGTACCCAGACCGACGAACGCGCGGACGCACGAAATGCCATCGAGTCTTTTGTTGTTCCCGCCGTGGCGGCATCGTTCGAGCTCTTCGGCAACCAGTTGCAGGGGCAACGGGCGATTGCCTGTATCCAGCGCGAAGAGCAGCGCATCCCGGAAATCGGCCAGGTGTTCCAACTGGTCAACGGCACCACTGCTTCCCAGTACGTGCGCATCACTGCGGTGGATGTGCGCCTCGAACAGTTTACGTACGACTACGGCAGTGGGAACTTCACCACCTTCACTCGCCGACGCCTCGACCTTTCGATCAGCGCTCCGCTCTCGGCGACCTTTCCCGGTGGCCAGCCGACGCCGTCGGGTACCTCTACGCCCAAGAGCCAGGTGCTTGGCACGCAGGTGGCCGACGCCGCGCGCTACTACGGCATCAGCCCGCTGGCTCAGGCCGTCGAGAAGGGCTCGCTCAGCCTTCGAGTGAAGACCGTCTATTCGCAACTGGTACCCAGCAGTACACGTGAGAACTCGTTGATAGATCAGTTGGCTGGCTATCAGCGCCGCATGTACATCGCCGCCGGCCCGTCGCGCACCGTCGCGCTTTCCGTGGCGCTGGTGAGCGGCGGCCAGTCGAGGGTCTTCCTGGGCACCGGCTGCGCACCGGGCACGCTGTCGCTGTCGGCCAACGGTGGTGTGTACGTGGATAACGGCAATGGTGGCCTGCGCTATGTCAGTGGCTCCAACTGGCTGATTAGCGGGACCGTCGACTACGAGAGTGGCGAGATCAATCTGGTCCGCACGGGGGGCGCGTTTACTGGCGCCGCGTCGGCAAGTTATCAGCCTGCGGCTGCGACCACCGGCGAGACCGTGACCGGCGAGATAGCTATCGACCTCGGCAACCGTGGTTTCGTCTACACCTTATCGCTGGCTGATGCTCTGCCACGTCCAGGAACACTCGTCGTGTCCTTCCTTGCCCTTGGCAAGTGGCAGGAGATCCGCGATCCGGGCAACGGTGAGTTGGAGGGCGCAGGTACTGGCAGCGTCGCCTTTGCGACGGGCTCCGTTTCGCTGACCCTCAACGCGCTGCCCGACGTTGGCTCCTCGATCATCTTCGCCTACGCGTCGCAGAATGACGACGCGATCACTCAGCGCACCGGTAGCAGCGTGCCCGCCAAAGCCAGGGTGAACCGTACCTTGCCGCATCAGGGGCTGCTGCCGGGGAGCTACTCCGCCACCTTCAAGGTTGGCGGCGCGACCCGTAGCATCACCGACAACAGCCATGGCGTGCTCAGCGGAGCAGGGGGCAGCGGGGTCATCAACTATGCCGCCGGCACCGTGAGCATGGAGCTTTCCGCCACTCCGGATGCGGGTAGCAGCATTACCCATGCGTACCAGCAAGGCAGTGTGACCGACACTCCGATGACGGTGACCTCCGATGGATCCGGCATGTGTTCGGGCATCATCCCGGGCTTCCCTCTCAAGCCCGGCTCGGTGCAGATCGCCTGGACGACCCGCCAACGACAGGCTGTACCTGCACCTGGAGCGACCTATGAAACCGGCGAACTGCCGGTGTACGAGTCGGAAATCAGCGTCGACCGCAGCGTGACGGACGATGGAGCCGGCGCCTGGCAGGGCGTGAGCGGTTCCATCAATTACTCCACCGGAGCCTTTTCCCTGAAGGTAGCGGGCAACTACACCTTCCGCGAGTACACCTACCTCACCGAAACGTCCGGCGCCTTTGGGAAAAAGAAGCTGCGCCTGGTCAAGACCAACACGCAATTGATGGAGCGTTTCGGCGGTACCTTGAGCGTTCGTGCACAGGGCGCCTCGCAGAGCTACGGCCCACAGACTGACACGCAGGCAATTGCCCCGGTGACGCTGGACCTACTGCCGGGTATCTCCGAGCCGATCCTGCCGGGCTCGTTGGTATTCACCTGGGCCGGCGAGACCTACGTCGATCGATCGGGAGTGCTGTACAAGAATATCAACACCTCCACCAACGCCGGGGTCGCAGTTGGGGCGGTGGATTACAAGGGGCGTACTGCGACCTTGAGCACCTACAACGCCGGTGCCGCTGCCGCAGTTACCCTGCTGGCGTGCCTGACTACCAACAGCGGGTTCAGTGTTTCCGATCTGGTCTTCCGCACTCCCGGCGCGCCGCTGCGTGCAGGCAGTCTGCAAGTGACTGCGGTGCGCGTGGATACGGCCCAGGTGGTGACTGCGACCGCAGACGCCAACGGTGTTTTCAATCATGCCGTGATCAAGGGGGCCGTGGATATCGACACGGGCATTGCCCGGCTGCGCTTCACCAGCAAGCTCGATGACGAGACGGGTGCTAGCAACATTCCGGTCATCCCGTTGCTGATTCGCTACAACGCGGTGGTCTACTCCTCGCTTCCGCTGGATGCGAGCCTGATCGGCCTGGATCCGGTCCGCCTGCCGGCGGACGGTCGCGTACCGCACTACCGTGCGGCCGATGTGCTGGTTATCCATCATAGCGGCGAGACCACGGTGCCCAGTCCAACTGCTGGAGGCACCCTTCAGCTCGGCCGGCGCCAGCAGGCGGAAATCAAAGTAGTCGATGCCGTTGGGCTGAAGCTCAAGGCCAGTAGTTTCACAGCTGATCGCGAGCAGGGTCGTATCACCTGGTCCAATCCGCTGGTATTGCAGGACGAGAGTGGCGCCGTGCTGACGTTGCCATTGACGGTACTCGACCGGGTAGAGCACATGGCGCTGTGCACCGAGGTGCAGATCAGTGGGGAACTGGGTATCAGTTCGCCGCTGCCTTGGGATTTGCCCGCCAACGAGACCATGGTGTCGAGCGCGCTCAGTTGGGGTGACCTGCAGGCCCGCTACCACCACTGGTTCACCCAGAAAACCTGGAACGCAGGAGTACCCAACTGGACGGATGTGCCTGTGGGTGAAACCACCACGGCGAATTACAACACGCTCAGCTACCCACCCCTGATTACGAACATGGGCACCGTTGATGGCAAGTGGGCGTTGGTGTTCACCACCGCCACCAGCTTCCAGGTGGTCGAGGCAAAACTGGGTGTCATCGCGACGGGCAGCACGGGGTCCGATCTTTCTCCGATCAACCCCGAAACCAACACAGCCTACTTCACCATCCGCGCAGCCGGCTGGGGCAGCGGCTGGGCGGCGGGCAATGCGGTGCGCTTCAACACTGACAGCTGCCTGGGGCCGCTGTGGATCGCTCGGACAGTACTGAGCGGGCAAGGCTCGGTCGCCGATGACCAGTTCCGGATTCAAATTCGAGGAGATGCAGACTAATGGCCGCCGCTGTCTATACACACCATGACGTTGCCGGGCCAGGGCTGAACCTGACCGGCAACAACCTGGAGAGGCTCAAGCAGATTCTGATTCCGTGCCTGGTGAATGGTTACTCCGGCAGGCAGGCAGCAGGCTGGAGCCTGGTGCAGAACCTCGCCACGGGTTTTTCGCTCGAGCGCGCCGTGGGTGGGATTATCAATTTCACTCGTCCGCCCACCAATGTTTATGGGTTGCAGGTCTACCTGGCCGAGTCGTTGACCTCGATTTCGGGGTCGCCACCAGCAGGGCAGAACCTGCGGTCCGGCCCCTACTCGGCGTCGAGCAATCCCAGTGAGGCCAACCGCCACTGGATCAGCTTCTTCGACCAGTACGTGGTCGCAGGTTGGCTCTTGCTGGCCACGCCTACGGCTTTCCTGCTGCAGATCAGGCTATCCACTGACGTCAACGATGCGCAGTACCAGCGTGTCATCAATTTCTTCGCGGGATCGGCCAAGCTGCACTCGGGCCTGACCGGGGTCCAGAATATGATGGCCCTGGGCGGGCAAATCGCCTTGGGGACCTTTACCGGAGCATCGATCTACAACTACATATTCGAGAATGGTTACACCATTCTGCGAGATCCCCTGACAGGCGCGGCCGTCAGCGGCGCCGGTACGGTGATCGCAGCGGCCCCGTCGTTATTCCAGCAGGTCGCCGGCTATACCTCGCCCCTGGTGGACGCGCTGCCGCCGACTCTCAGGCTGAACCCGCTGCATCTGTACATATCTGGACTGGCGTATGTCGGATATTTGCCAGGCGTCCTACTCGACAACGTTATCGGCAAATACGTGCCTTCATCGCTGATGACCTCTATGGGGTTCTCGCCGACCTTGGAAGCCTGGACGGCACCGAAGGAGTTGAACGGCTACAGAATCTGGCCCATGCCCACCGCCTGGGGCCTGCTGTTCTTCACCGACGACCCAGGAGCCTGGTGATGAACATTGGCGTCGCTCAAGCACAGCTTCCATTTGTGAGGCGAGGTTTTTTCACACCCAGCATTGCCCGCTGGAAGACTGTCGAGGCGGTCGTCAGCGTTCTGCCGAACATGCGTGGCTATCCGCCGTTGCAAGCTCTTTCGCTGCAGGTTTTCCGTGACGGTGCAGCAACTCCGCAGCAAAAGTTCGTCACCTTGTTCAAAGGCGACGATCCGCTGGGCATTTATGCCGTGGCGTTCTTCCAGCTCGGCGCGCAAGCGAAGACGCAATGGATCAGCGCGAGCCTGTTGCGCGGACAGTTCCTCGTCCAGGCGTCCGATAACGGTTCGCCACGCCTGGGCTTGCTGCGTTGGCCGGTGCTCGATGCGAGTACCACATCGCTGTCATACAACCTCACTGAAGGTGCTGGTGGTGGCCTCATCACCCAGCCTGCGAAGATTTCAAGCAGGACGCAGGTCGATGGTGTCGGGCGCGTGCGTAAAGTCGTAGTGGTTGAGCAGCAGGCCGATGGCGAATGGCGTGTTGCCGGCGCTGGCGATACGAGCGCGGATAGCTGGAGCGACATCGAGTTGGGCGTAACCGCCTCCGGCACTCATTACGCACTGGGCCTGGATGATTTCGGCGTGGCTTTCGAGCCCGGCAAGGCACTGCAGGTCGGGCAGCGCGTTCGCCCGACGCGGTTCGAGGGCTGGCTTTATGAAGTCACCGAGGCCGGCAATCTGCCTACTGTCGAGCCCCAATGGTGGCCTGTGCAGGGTGATAACCCCTCGCGACAGATCGGAACGGTTCGCGCCGTTGCCGTGCGCTATTACGTTCCCCTCGCCCTTGGCCCTGTTCCTGTCGAGATGATCTGATGCTGACACATGAAACTCAATGCGCCTGGCATAGGGCTGCGCGACGGCCGGATACTCAGTCGCGCGCACTCTGGTCGGACATTGCGGGGTGCCAGTCCCTGACTGCTGTCCCTTGGGCGCGGGGTGCCCAGGCCGAGGCCGTGATGGCCTCGGCCTGGGAGGAATTGCTGGTCGCCGACGCCGCCTCCGGCGGTACGTGGGGCCAGGCCAACTGCCGTGAGGGCGAAGCGGCTGATGGCTGGGCGACCACGGTGGGTGCGGACACCGATGTCCGGTCGAACTGGGGCGATCGCCTACCGCCGAGGGATGTGCGATTTCGCATGCTCTATCGACCGCTCCCGCCCATGCGTGACTTTGCGCCGGAGCCGGGGTGGCGGCGCTCCGATGAGTATGGGGCCGCGTGGGATCCCGTCCGTGAGGTATCCGAATCGCTCTATGTGCCCGGCAGGGTCCTGGAGTTCCGTTTTTCAGGTTTGCGCTACTCGCCTTCAAATCTGCCTGCCGCGTTCTTCGACTTCCGCTACGTGCCGACGACTCATGCCATCCAGCCCAGGGATTCAGTTGTGGCTGGGCAGTTCGCATCCGCGCGCTTCCTGGCGTCGATCCGGACGATGTCATGGGCCTGGGGAACGCCAACCGATCCGGTGCCCACAGGCATTGCCTACCCCGATTACCCCGGACCAGTGGTGGTCATCGAGCCACCCGTGGAACCGGACATTCTGGAGACTTACATGATCGCGAACACGGTCACCCTGGTGGTGTTGCCGGAAAGAACGCCGCTGGATGCAACCAATATCCGCATCGGTCTGGATATCGACAGCTTTGCCTGGTCGTTTTCCGCCGAACTGTTCGGGCGTACCTCCCTGAACGTCGTGAAGCCCGACGCGGACGGGCCCAAGACCGTGGAGCTGACCATTAATGGATGGCAATGGCGCTTTCTGGTCGAGCGCTACAGCGGCAGTGGCCGGCACCCCGGCGAGCGCTACAGCATCCAGGGTGCAAGTCGCACACAGTTGCTGACCGAGCCATATGCGCAGCTGGCGAGCTCCAGTAACGATGCTCCGGTCAACGCCAGGCAGGCGGCGGAGGAGCATATCGTGCCCCATGGTTTCGCATTGCACTGGGACAGCGTCGCAATGGGCCCGCCGGACTGGACGCTACCTGCCGGCGCGTTCAGTTACGTGAATCAGACGCCGTTGCAGGTCGTGGCGCGGCTGGCCGCCGTTTCCGGCGCTGTCGTGCGTCCTGACCCTGCTGGCGATGGCCTGAGTGTTCTTCCTCGATACCGGGAAGCTGCCTGGTTTTGGGGCAGTGCCGTAGTTGACCGAATCGTACCCGCAGAAATTATCACCGAGTGGAGCAGCGAGTGGGCTCCGCGACCGGCCTGGAACTCCGTGTATGTCAGTGGCACCACCCACGGTGTGGGGGTTCAGGTTCGTCGTGGCGGGAGCGCGGGGGATGTCGAGGCGAAGGATGTCGCTGATGACTGGATGACCGGTACGGAGGTAGCGCGCTCGAGAGGGATCTGTGAGCTTTCGCAGGGCGGGAATCAGGCGATTACGACGCTGGATATTCCCTTGTTTGAAAAGGGTGGCAGTGCGCCCGGTCTGGTCGAGCCCGCCATGCTGTGCGAAGTGCGGGATATCCAGGAAACCTGGCGAGGACTCTGCCTGGGCGTCGAGATCAGCGCCGAAGGAATCGGAGCTAGCCGAGTGCGCCAGTCATTGCGCCTGGAGCGCCATTATTCAGGAGAGAGCTGATGGCCACGATCAACACCTGGAAACGCTTCATCGACCTGTTACCCGGCGGTACCCGGTTGATTGGCGAGGTTGTCACGGTGAATCTGGATGCCGGGACCAGCCGAGTCAGGCTGCGCGGCGGAAGTGAAATCGTAGTTCGCGGAACACAGGTACCGGTCGCGGCAATGGCATTCATCGTCGACGACATCATCAGCGGGCCTGCGCCCAGCCTTCCGCAATTCGATATTGAGGTCTGAGTATGGCCCTCAAGGCAGACACGGGAGGGCAGCTGACATGCTTATCGACGAACGCCAACTGCTGCTGATCCTGTCCAACGCCCGCCCCGTCGCGGGCGTTTTTGTTCCGGTGCTCAATGCCGCGATGCGTGACTTCGCCATCGACACGCCATCGCGCGCTGCCGCCTTCCTCGCCCAGGTCGGTCACGAAAGTGCGCAGCTGACCCGTTGCGTGGAAAGCCTGACCTACAGCGCGCAGCGGCTGGCCGCCGTCTGGCCGCGACGCTTTCGCCGTGCCGATGGCTCGCCCACGGCACTGGCGCGGGAGGTGGCGTACCAGCCGGAGCGCATCGCCAACCTCGTCTACGCCGGGCGCAATGGCAACGGCGACGAGGCGTCCGGGGATGGCTGGCGCTTTCGTGGGCGCGGCCTGCTGCAGATCACCGGGCGGAGCAATTACCGGTCGGTGGGTGAGGGGCTCGAGCAGCCCTTCGTCGCCCGCCCGCAACTGCTGGCGGAACCGCGTTGGGCTTGCCGCTCCGCCGCGTGGTGGTGGCAGCGCAAGGGTCTCAACGAGTTGGCCGACGAAGAGCGTTTCGAGGACATCACCCGGCGTATCAATGGCGGGCTGAACGGCCTGGAAGCGCGCACGCAGCTTTGGCGCCGGGCGCAGGAGGTATTGGGATGAGCCGCGTCTGGCTGGCGCTGGGTATGGCCGGCTTTCTGCTCGGCGGTTTCATCGGCGGTTGGCTGACGGCGCACTTCTATGGCGGGCAGTTGGAGAAACTGCGCCTGGAGCAGGCGCGCTGCAGCGACGCCGGCAAGGTGCTGGAGTCGAAGCTGGCGCTGCAGAACACTCAGGTCGAAGCGCTGGAGCAGGCTGCCCGCCAGCGTGCGGATGTCGCCGAGCGCGCCCTGGCCCAGGCTCGCGAACGGGCGCAAAGCCATGACGCCGCAGCCAGCCGGCTGCTGCTGGAGCGCAGCGAGGGCGAGGAGTGCGCCGTGGTGCGTCAGCTGATCGACCGGGAGCTGCTGCCATGAAGCTGCTGCGGGTCATCCCTGTGCTGCTCCTGGCTGGCTGCGCTTCGACCGCGCCGCTGCCGGTGGAAGTGCGCATTCCCGTTCCGGTGCCGTGCCGGTCACCTGCCGTCGAAACCCCGCGATTCGCCACCGCCAACCTGCGCCCGGCTGACGATCTGCAAACCAAGGTACGCGCGCTGCTGGCCGAGCGGCAGCAGCACCTCGCCTACGAAACCCGCCTGCGCGCGGCCCTCGACGCGTGCCGCTGAAACTTCCTACCTTCGTCGGCAGGGGCGCCACGCGTATTGCGCTGGCGCCCGGCCTTGGGCTACTGTTCGGCCATCGCTAGGCGAGACCGCAACCGTGATCCACCGCACCCGCATCATCACCTCCCTCCTCAAGGCATTCGCCCGTTGGCGCTGGCGCGCCTGATTCCTTCTTTCCCGGCATAGCGCCGGTCTCTTCTTACGCGTCCATTTCTTCCATCCGCTGGCATAATCGCCAGATTCGCGCAGCCTGCGAGGCCGCAACGGGTGTCGACGATGGCGCGATCCGAAAGCAGTGCAATCATGAGGTTCGAGCAGACATGCTGCTGATGATCGATAACTACGACTCCTTCACCTACAACCTGGTGCAGTACTTCGCCGAGTTGAAGGCCGACATCCACGTCATTCGCAATGACGAGCTGAGCGTCGACGAGATCGCCGCGCTCAATCCCGAACGCATCGTCCTGTCCCCCGGCCCGTGCACGCCGAACGAGGCGGGCGTGTCCCTGGAAGTCATCGAGCGCTTCGCCGGCAAGCTGCCGCTGTTGGGCGTGTGCCTGGGGCACCAGTCCATCGGCCAGGCCTTCGGCGGCGATGTGGTACGTGCCCGCCAGGTCATGCACGGCAAGGTCAGCCCGGTGTTCCACAAGGACCTGGGCGTGTTTACCGGCCTGAACAATCCGCTGACCCAGACCCGTTACCACTCCCTGGTGGTAAAGCGCGAGACACTGCCCGACTGCCTGGAAATCACCGCCTGGACAGCGCTGGAAGACGGCTCGGTCGACGAGATCATGGGCCTGCGCCACAAGACGCTGAACGTCGAAGGCGTGCAGTTCCACCCCGAGTCGATCCTCTCCGAACAGGGCCACGAGATGCTGGCCAACTTCCTCAAGCAGACCGGCGGGGTGCGCGCATGAATATCAAGGAAGCCCTCAGCCGCGTGGTCAACCAGTTGGACCTGACCACCGAGGAAATGCAGGACGTCATGCGCGAGATCATGACCGGGCAGTGCACCGACGCGCAGATCGGCGCCTTCCTCATGGGCATGCGCATGAAGAGCGAGACCATCGACGAGATCGTCGGCGCCGTGGCAGTGATGCGCGAGCTGGCCGACCAGGTCGAGCTGGACAGCTTGAAGCACGTGGTCGATGTGGTCGGCACCGGCGGCGATGGCGCGAACATCTTCAACGTGTCCTCGGCGGCGGCCTTCGTGGTCGCCGCAGCGGGTGGCAAGGTCGCCAAGCACGGTAACCGTGCGGTCTCCGGCAAGAGCGGCAGCGCCGACCTGCTGGAAGCAGCCGGCATTTACCTGGACCTCAAACCCGTCCAGGTGAAGCGCTGCATCGAGACCGTCGGCGTCGGCTTCATGTTCGCCCAGGTCCACCACAAGGCCATGAAGCATGCCGCCGGCCCGCGCCGCGAGCTCGGCCTGCGTACCCTGTTCAACATGCTCGGCCCGCTGACCAACCCGGCCGGCGTGAAGCACCAGGTGGTCGGCGTGTTCAGCCAGGCGCTGTGCCGTCCGCTGGCCGAGGTGCTCAAGCGCCTGGGCAGTGAGCACATCCTGGTGGTGCATTCCCGCGATGGACTGGACGAGTTCAGTCTCGCCGCGCCGACCCACGTCGCCGAGCTGAAGGACGGCGTGGTCACCGAATACGAAGTGCAGCCCGAAGACTTCGGCATCAAGAGCCAGAGCCTGATCGGCCTGACCGTGGACAGCCCGCAGCAGTCGCTGGAGCTGATCCGTGACGCCTTGGGCCGACGCAAGACCGAGGCCGGGCAGAAAGCCGCCGAGCTGATCGTGCTCAACGCTGGCGCCGCGCTCTACGCGGCAGACCTGGCCACCAGCCTGCACGAAGGCATGCAATTGGCCCACGACGCCCTGCACACGGGGCTGGCGCGGGAGAAGATGGAAGAGCTGGCGGCCTTCACCGCCGTTTACCGAGAGGAGAACGCACAGTGAGTGTGCCGACGGTTCTGCAGAAGATCCTGGCCCGCAAGGCCGAAGAAGTCGCCGAACGCCGCGCCCGTGTCGCCTTTGCGGAGGTGGAACAACTGGCGCGTGCGGCCGATGCCCCGCGTGGTTTCGCCAACGCCCTGCTGGAGCGCGCCAAGCGCCGCGAGCCGGCAGTGATCGCCGAGGTGAAGAAGGCTTCGCCGAGCAAGGGCATCCTGCGCGAGAACTTCGACCCTGCCGATATCGCCCGCAGCTACGAGGAAGGTGGCGCTGCCTGCCTCTCGGTGCTGACCGACATCGACTTCTTCCTCGGTAGCGACGCCTACCTGAAGGAAGCCCGCGCGGCCTGCTCGCTGCCGGTGATCCGCAAGGACTTCATGATCGACCCGTACCAGGTGGTGGAAGCCCGTGCCATCGGCGCTGACTGCATCCTGCTGATCGTCTCGGCGCTGGATGACGTGCGCATGGCCGAGCTGGCCTCGGTGGCCAAGGACGTCGGCCTCGACGTGCTGGTGGAAGTGCATGACGCACCGGAACTGGAGCGCGCGCTGAAGACCCTGGACACTCCGCTGGTCGGCATCAACAACCGCAACCTGCACACCTTCGAGGTGAGCCTGGAGACCACCCTGGACCTGCTGCCGGAAATCCCGCGCGAGCGCATGGTGATTACCGAAAGCGGCATCCTCAACCGCGCCGATGTCGAGCTGATGGAAGTCAGCGACGTGTTCGGCTTCCTGGTCGGCGAAGCCTTCATGCGTGCCGACGAGCCGGGCACCGAGCTCAAGCGCCTGTTCTTCCCCGAGCGCAGCAAGGTCAAGCTGGGCGCCGACCCGGACTGACTGCTCTTTGTAGGAGCGAGCTTGCTCGCGAACTGCCCAGGCGCAGTAGTGGCCTTGTAATGTTCGCGAGCAAGCTCGCTCCTACAGAATCAGGGCAACAAAAAAGCCGGCAATTGCCGGCTTTTTTGTTTTCTGGCGTTTCTTCAACGGGTGCCGAAGACCACCATGGTCTTGCCCTTCACGTGTACCAGACCCTGCTCCTCCAGGCTCTTAAGCACGCGACCGACCATCTCGCGGGAGCAGCCGACGATACGGCCGATTTCCTGACGGGTGATCTTGATCTGCATGCCGTCCGGGTGGGTCATGGCGTCCGGCTGCTGGCACAGGTCCAGCAGGGTGCGCGCGACACGCCCGGTGACGTCGAGGAAGGCCAGGTCACCGACCTTGCGCGTGGTTTTGCGCAGGCGGTCCGCCATCTGGCTGCCGAGGGTGAAGAGAATCTCCGGATCCTGCTGGCTCAGTTCGCGGAACTTCGCATAGCTGATCTCAGCGACTTCGCATTCGGTCTTGGCGCGAATCCAGGCGCTACGCTCCTGGCCGGTACTGCCTTCCTTCTCGAAGAGCCCCATCTCCCCGAAGAAATCGCCGGTATTGAGGTATCCGATGATCATCTCGCGGCCATCGTCATCCTCGATCAGGACGGTTACCGACCCCTTGATGATGAAGAACAGGCTCTCGCAGCGGTCACCGGCGTAGATGATGGTGCTCTTGGCGGTGAAGCGGCGGCGATGACAGTGCGCGAGCAACTTGTCGAGGTTCTTTATTTTGGGTGTGAGGGTAATAGCTACCATGCCCGAGTCCCGGAAAGTAGAAAAAGTGGCCTTTGCACAACAGGCGCTAATGATTTGTTATGACCAGCTGTAGTGCCGTGCGTCCCTGGCTCGATCCCCCTCGATCCGCAGGGCGGCGATTGCCTAGCTGAGCATTCTTGCGTGAACGTAAATCCGCAAGAGCTTAACAGACGTCGTGTTACCAGCAATTGGAAGTCTGGAACGTTCGTGTAGGCAATTTCCGAGAGTGTGCCAGTAAACCGGCGCCAGCTTAAGTGATAAATGCATACTTGCCGTGTGGAAATGAGACCTGGGTAACAGCCGTCGCTCCCACTGGGCGTGCTAGGGGCCTGTGATAAGCTGTCGCCCCTTTTTTTTCGGCGGAGTTCCTTGCAATGAAAGCGCGAATCCAGTGGGCGGGCGAGGCGATGTTCCTCGGCGAATCCGGCAGTGGCCACGTCGTGGTGATGGATGGTCCGCCAGACGCCGGTGGCCGCAACCTGGGCGTGCGCCCGATGGAGATGCTCCTGCTCGGCCTGGGCGGCTGCACCAACTTCGACGTGGTCAGCATCCTGAAGAAGGGCCGCCAGCCAGTGGAAAGCTGCGAAGCCTTCCTCGAAGCAGAGCGTGCCGACGAGGACCCGAAGGTGTTCACCAAGATCCACGTGCATTTCGTGGTCAAGGGCCGTGGTCTGAAGGAAGCGCAGGTCAAGCGCGCGGTCGAGCTGTCGGCCGAGAAGTACTGCTCCGCCTCGATCATGCTCGGCCGTGCCGGCGTCGAGATCACCCACGACTACGAGATTGTGGAACTGGGCTGACAGGCACCTTCATCCTTTCATCATCAAGGGTGCGCAAACTCTGGCAGAGGTCGACTGACCTCTGCATAATGCGCCACCTTTTTTCAGGGCCATCCGGCCCGAAACCAAGCAACCACAATCGCCATCGCGAAGAGGTGTAAACCGTCCTACGCAGGTGCCGCCGTACGCATCTGACGGGCATGCTCAACCACGCGGCAGAGCCGCATTTGATGAGAGTTATCCCACGGTGAAAAGCAAACTCAAGCTCCACGGGTTCAACAACCTGACGAAGACCTTGAGCTTCAACATCTATGACATCTGCTATGCCGAGACGCCTGAAGACCAGCAGGCCTACGTGCAGTACATCGACGAAGAGTACGATGCTGAACGACTCACGCAGATCCTCACCGATGTTGTCGACATCATTGGCGCAAACATCCTGAACATCGCTCGTCAGGATTACGATCCGCAAGGCGCCAGCGTAACCATCCTGATCTCCGAGCAGCCGGTCACCCCGACTGACAGCCAGATCGAGGAATCCCCGGGGCCGCTACCGGAAACCATCCTGGCGCACCTCGACAAGAGCCATATCACCGTGCACACCTATCCGGAGATTCATCCGGTGGAAGGCATCGCGACCTTCCGGGTGGACATCGATGTGTCGACCTGCGGCGTGATCTCGCCGCTGAAAGCGCTCAACTACCTCATCCACCAGTTCGATTCGGACATCGTCACCGTGGATTACCGCGTGCGCGGCTTCACCCGCGACGTGGAAGGCAAGAAGCACTTCATCGACCACGAGATCAACTCGATCCAGAACTATCTCTCCGACGACACGTACGAGGCCTATCAGATGACCGACGTGAACGTGTACCAGGAGAACCTGTTCCACACCAAGATGCTGCTCAAGGAGTTCGACCTGGACAACTACCTGTTCGGTGACGCGACCCGCAACCTGTCGCCCGAGCAGCGCAAGCAGGTGGAGGAGCGCGTACGGCACGAAATGCTGGAGATCTTCTACGCGCGCAACATGCCGCGCTGATCGAGGTACTGCGCTGGGAGACACGGCGTTGAAAAGCCGGGCTGAAATGCTCATTTGCTGCAGCAAACTCCGCTTTCATCCTGACTTTTCGCCTTGTCTCTCCTGCGCTCGCAACGCTCGACAGTAGAAACGAAAAAGGGGCGCCCACTGGGCGCCCCTTTTTTTGTCGGCCGGATCAGATCCGGTAGGTGGACTTGGTCATCACCTTGGACAGCAGGGTCATACCGAACTTCACCGGCGCCGGGAAGCGCAGGCCGCCGGCCTCGATGGCGCTGGTGGCGTGGTGCTCCTCGTCCTCGCGCATCTGCTCGAGAATGGCGCGGGACTTCTGGTCCTCGGCGGGGATTTCCGCCAGGTGTTCGTCCAGGTGCTTGCACACCTGGTCTTCGGTGGCGGCGACAAAGCCCAGGCTGACCCGGTCGCTGATCAGCCCGGCAGCAGCGCCGACGCCGAACGACAGGCCGTAGAAGATCGGGTTGAGCACGCTCGGGCGGCTGCCCAGTTCGCGGATGCGCTGTTCGCACCAGGCGAGATGGTCGACTTCCTCGTCGGCGGCTTCTTCCATGGCCTTGCGCACCTTCGGCAGCTTGGCGGTCAGCGCCTGGCCCTGGTACAGCGCCTGCGCGCAGACCTCGCCGGTATGGTTGATGCGCATGAGGCCGGCCACGTGGCGGGCATCGGTGTCGCTGAGCTCGGCATCCGGCTGGACGATGGCGGGGGACGGGCGCCCCGGATGGCCACTGAAAGGCAGCAGGGTGCGCAGCGCGGCATCGGCCTGCAGCAGGAAGCGGTCGGCGGGGGAGTAGTGACGGTCGGCGGACATGGCGCACCTCCGGAAGGAACATTCGCCCGCCAGTTTACCGGATGGCGGATGACAGGTCTTGCCGAGGTGCGCGCAGCGTCTTCTTGTCGATTGCTCGGCGATCAGCCCGGCGGCCAATGCATCTGGCGCTGACCCAGCACGTGCATGTGGATATGGTGCACGGTCTGGCCGCCCAGGTCGTTGCAGTTCATCACCACACGGAAGCCCTCGTCGCAGCCTTGTTCCTTGGCCAGGCGCTGGGCGGTGAAGAGGATGTGCCCAGCCAGCGGCTTGTCTGCCTCGGTCAGGTCATTGAGCGTCGAGATGTGCTTCTTCGGGATTACCAGGAAATGCACTGGCGCCTGCGGGCCAATGTCTTGGAAGGCAATCACCTGGTCATCTTCATAGAGCTTGCGCGCGGGAATGTCCCCGGCGACGATCTTGCAGAACAGACAGTCCACGAAATGCTCCTCCAGTCGTGTGGTCAGGAGCACGAGTTTAGCGGCCGTCGACCACCGCGCCCAGTTCCGGGCCGGTCAACGCAAGGAGTAAGCGTGCAGAACGATATCCATGACCTGGGCCTGGTGCTCGATTCCAGGGTCAAGCTGATCGTCATCGAGTCCTGGGACGAACCTCGGGTGCTGGAGACCCTGACCGGCCTGGCGGTACGGCGTGGGCTCAACCTGCAGCTGTGGTCGGCGACCGAGGGCCTGCAGCGCCTCGGCTTTGGTGGCGAGCCCCAGGGCGAGGGCGACAGCCGTGAGGCCGAGAATGCCCTGCGCCTGATCAAGGCCGATCCGCAGCCGAACCTCTATGTGCTCTGCGATCTGCATCCCTATCTGGTGGATAACCCGCGTGCCGTGCGTCTGCTCAAGGAGATCGCCATGGCCGAGGGAAATTTCCGCCCCACAGTGGTGCTGGTTTCCCATGCATTGAAATTGCCCGCCGAGGTCCAGCGCTTCGCCGCGCGCTTTGCCTTGTCGTTGCCGTCCGAGGATGAACTGGTCGGGCTGGTACGCGAGGAAGCGAGCCGCTGGAGCGAGCGCAATAAAGGCGCGCGCGTGCGCACGGATAACCGTACGCTGCGCCAGGTGGTGAAGAACCTGCGCGGACTTACTCACGGTGAGGCGCGGCTGTTGGCGCGCAGTGTGATCTGCAACGATGGGGCGATCACCCAGGAAGACTTGCCCGAGCTCAACCGCACCAAGTTCGAGCTGCTCAATCTCGATGGCGTGCTCAGCTTCGAGCACGATACCGCGCGCTTTGCCGAAGTCGGTGGGCTGGCCAGCCTCAAGCGCTGGCTGGGCGAGCGGCAGAGCGCATTCACCGAAGGCAAGGACAAGGACCTGCCCAAGGGCGTGCTGCTGGTCGGTGTTCAGGGCGGTGGCAAGAGCCTGGCAGCCAAGGCGATCGCGGGTCTCTGGGGCCTGCCGCTGCTGCGCCTGGACTTCGGCAGCCTCTACAACAAGTACTTCGGCGAGACCGAGCGCAACCTGCGTGAAGCGCTACGCCTGGCCGACAGCATGGCGCCCTGCGTGCTCTGGGCGGACGAAATCGAAAAAGGCGTGGCCACCGGTGACCAGGACAACGGCGTCAGTCAGCGCGTTCTGGCCACGCTGCTGACCTGGATGGCCGAGCGCAAGGCGCCGGTATTTATGGTGGCCACCGCCAACGCCATCGATCGCCTGCCGCCGGAGCTGGTGCGCAAGGGGCGCTTCGACGAGCTGTTCTTCGTCGACCTGCCGGATCATGCCGTGCGGATGGACATTTTTCGCATCCACCTCGTGCGTCGTGAGCTGGAGGTGGCGCAGTTCGATCTGGGCGAACTGGCCGAAGCGGCAGACGGTTTCTCGGGTGCGGAGATCGAGCAGGCAGTGGTCGGCGCCTTCTATGCCGCACAGGCACGACAGAAGGCGGTGGACCAGACGCTGTTGCTGGAGGAAATCCGCCGTACCGCGCCCTTGTCGGTGGTCATGGCGGAGGAACTGGCCGCGCTGCGCCAGTGGGCGGACGGCCGTACCGTGCGCGCGGACTGAGTGCCGGTCAGCTGGCCAGCGCCAGGCGATTGATACGTCCGGCCAGCTTGCGCATGAGCCAGCGCGGCAGTAGGCGCACGCCGCAGGCGAACAGGCGGTTGCGCCAACCGGGGATGATGAGAGCGGGCGCGCGACGCAGCGCTTTCACGGCCAGGAAGGCCACTTCCTCGGGCGACATGACGCGCTTGCCGTCATCGAGCTTGCCCAGGCGCATGTCGGCATTGCGGTAGAAAGCCGTGCGGGTCGGCCCAGGGCACAGCACGGAAACCTTGATGCCGCGGCCCTTGAGTTCTTCGCGCAACCCCTCCGAGAAGTGCAGCACGAATGCCTTGCTGGCGTAGTAGCTGCTCATCCAGGGGCCGGGCAGCAGGCTGGCCATGGAGGCGACGTTGAGAATCCGTCCGCCGCCGGTTCGTTCCATCATCGCGCCGATGCCGTGGCACAGGCGTGCCAGGGCCAGGACATTGAGCTCCAGCAGTTCCTGCTCGCGCGACCAGTCCTGGTCGAGGAAGGCGCCGGAGGTGCCGATGCCCGCATTGTTCACCAGCAGCTCGATTTGCCGCCCGCTCTGCTCCAGCTCGTGCAGCAGGCCGGAAATCTGCAACGGCTCGGACAGATCGCAGACGCGGAACAGCACTTCCACCCCGAAACGCTGAGACAACTCGCAGGCGGCCGTGTCCAGTGCATCGCGCTGGCGTGCTACCAGGATCAGTGCCTGGCCGCGGCGGGCGAGCGCTTCGGCCAGGGCCAGGCCGATACCGCTGGAAGCGCCGGTGATGAGGGCAAAACGAGGCATTCAGGAGTCTCTGTGACGGGGTGGCGTTCGACCACGCCCGCCACGGGTTGTTGCATTACTGATCCGAGTCGCCGCCTTCGGTATCGCCACTGCTGAAGTCGCCGTCGGAGGGCTCCGCGGTGGCTGCCGGATCGGCAGCTTCGTCGCCTTGCTGGTACTGCGAGGCTTGCGCTGCTTGGGCGCGCTCGACGTAGCTCTGGTAGGCGGGGATCGCGATGGCGGCGAGGATACCGCCAAACACCGGGAACAGCAGCCAGGAGAAGGCCAGGACCTTGACGCCGGTGCTGTTGGGCGGCGGCGGCGGACCGAAGCGGTTGGCGGTCTGCTCGCCGGGCATGAACAGCATCAGCAGGCTGAGGACCACGTTGACGAAGGGCACCAGCAGGGCGAGCCAGAGCCAGCCGGACCAGCCCAGGTCATGCAGGCGCTGCACGCCGATGGGCACGCTGAAGACCATGGCGGCGATGACCACCGCAGCAATGGCGGCTACGCCCAGTGGCAGCGAGACGGCCATCAGCAGACTGGCGACCAGGTAAGCACCAAAGACGATGAAGGACAGTGCGGCGGACCAGCCGAGGTAGCGCACGCGGCCGATCCGGCCGGACAGGCTGCGGACCTTCAGTTCGCCGAATTCCGGTAGGTCGTCGCCGACCTGTGCTTGGGGCGGAGCGTAGGGAGAGGCCGTTGCGTTCGCGGTTGGCGCCGCGGTGGTGGGCACCGGATTGGCTGCCAGTTCTGCCTGACGCGCCAGATACTTCTCGATGACGATGCCGCAGGCGCTGCACTCGATAGAGCTGGCCTGTTCATGCCCACACTTGGGGCAGGTCATCCGCTCGTTGCTGGCAGCTTCACCGGCGGCGCGGGCCGCCAGAGTCGACTCGCTGGGGTGGTCGTCGGTTTCCACCAGGCTGAAACCGGCAACGCCTTCGGCTTCCTTGCGGGCGTTGGCGCCGGCACCATGGAGCGCGCGCAGGTACTTGTCGGCTTCGTCGCCGGACAGATCGCGCTTGAGCACGACCGGCTGGCCGCTGAACAGCGCTTCGATTTTCGAGGCGTCGCTCTTGAACAGGCGGGCGAGGTTTTCCTTGGCGGTTTCCAGAGGGGTCTGCGGCATCAGCGCGCCGTCGAACACGATCTTGAAGCGGGATTGATCCATCGGGGCATCCTTGTCTTCTGGCTATGTTGGAATCGCTACAGCGTAATCGGGCCGCCGAGGGCCAACAAGCAGCCCCGGCGGATATATCGTGAGCGGTGCCGCAGCTCAGACCAGCAGTTGGTTGGACAGGCCGGCGCTGCGGGTCAGGGCCTGACGGTACTCGTGATCGAGCCGGGCGATCAGATCGCCCACCGCCGGCAGGTCGCGGATATCGCCGACACCCTGGCCGGCGGACCACACAGTCTTCCATGCCTTGGCCTCGTCGCTCACCGGCTTGAGCTTTTCACCGTAGTTGAGCGCGCCCTTGTCGTTCAGCCGTTGCATGTCGAAGCCGGCGGCCTCCAGGCTCTGCCGCATGAAACTGGCCGGCACGCCGGAAACGGCGGGCGTGTGGATGATGTCAGAGGCGCGGGCGTCGAGCAGCATGTGCTTGTAGTCCTCGGACGCGGCGCTTTCGCGGGTGGCGATGAAACGGGTGCCAAGGTAGGCCAGGTCGGCCCCCAATACCTGGGCGGCGAGGATTTCGTGGCCATGGTTGATGCAGCCGGCCAGCAGTAGGGTCTTGTCGAAGAACTGGCGGATTTCGGCGATCAGTGCGAAGGGGCTCCAGGTGCCAGCATGGCCACCGGCACCGGCGGCCACGGCGATCAGGCCGTCGACCCCGGCCTCCGCTGCTTTTTCCGCGTGACGGCGAGTGGTCACGTCATGGAACACCAGGCCGCCATAGCTGTGCACGGCGTCCACCACCTCGCGCACCGCGCCCAGGCTGGTGATGACGATGGGCACCTTGTGCTCTACGCAGAGCTTCAGGTCCTCCTGCAGGCGTGGGTTGGTGTTGTGGACGATCAGGTTCACCGCATAGGGCGCGGCCTGCGGGTCGACGGCCAGCCCCGCCTCGATCTCTTCCAGCCAGGCCTTGAAGCCGCTGCTCTCGCGCTGGTTCAGCGCCGGGAAGCTGCCGACGATGCCGCTCTTGCAGCAGGCCAGCACCAGTTGCGGGTTGGAGACCAGGAACATCGGTGCCGCCACCAGGGGAATGCGCAGGCGGCGGTCGAGCAGGGCGGGCAGGGACATGACAGTCTCCTTGTCGGGGTCAGAAGGGTTTGACGACCACCAGGATCACGATGGCGAGCAGGAACAGCACCGGCACTTCGTTGAACCAGCGGTAGAACACATGGCTGCGGCCGCTCTCGCCACGGGCGAAGCGCTTGAGCATGGCGCCGCAGGCGTGGTGGTAGCCGATCAGCAGGACGACCAGGGTCAGCTTGGCGTGCATCCAGCCCTGGGTCAGCCAAGCCGGATTGAGGTAAAGCATCCAGGCACCAAGCACGAGGGTGAGGATCATCGACGGCCCCATGATGCCGCGGTAAAGCTTGCGCTCCATGATGCAGAAGCGCTCGCGGCTGGCGGCGTCCTCGCTCATGGCGTGGTAGACGAACAGGCGCGGGAGGTAGAAGAGGCCGGCGAACCAGCAGACCACGGCAATGATGTGAAAGGCTTTCAACCACAGATAAAGCATCGGGACTTCCTCGGATCACGGTAGAGCCGATAGTAGTGGCGCCGTGCAATGCCGTCATCCCTGTGGCGGCGGCTGCGTAGGAAAGATCGCCTGCCTGCGTCAATCGGTATCGCAGAGCGGCCAGTTGCCCCTGATCGGAAAGACGAAACGCTCGCGCCGCGTAACCCTCAATTCAGGCTGATTCGCTCTGTTCAGCGGGGGCAGCGGCTCATATCATGACTGCCCCTGAATTTGGCCCCATAGGTGGAGTGACAGGCAGATGATCAAGGTCGGTATCGTAGGCGGTACGGGTTATACGGGCGTGGAACTGCTGCGCCTGCTGGCGCAGCATCCCCAGGCTCGCGTCGAGGTGATTACCTCGCGTTCCGAGGAGGGCGTGAAAGTCGCCGATATGTACCCGAACCTGCGAGGCCACTATGACGGCCTGGCCTTCAGCGTGCCCGACGTGAAGCGTCTGGGCGAATGCGATGTGGTGTTCTTCGCCACTCCGCACGGCGTGGCTCATGCGCTGGCCGGCGAACTGCTGGCAACGGGTACCCGCGTGATCGACCTTTCCGCGGACTTCCGCCTGCAGGACGCCGAGGAATGGGCCAAGTGGTACGGCCAGCCCCACGGCGCTCCGGATCTGCTGCCCGAGGCCGTCTACGGCCTGCCGGAAGTGAACCGCGAGGCCATCAAATCCGCACGCCTGATCGCCGTTCCAGGATGCTACCCGACTGCCACTCAGCTCGGCTTCATTCCGCTGCTGGAGAATGGCCTGGCCGATGCCAGTCAACTGATCGCCGACTGTAAGTCCGGCGTCAGCGGTGCCGGCCGTGGTGCCAAGGTCGGTTCGCTGTTCTGCGAAGCCGGCGAGAGCATGATGGCGTATTCGGTGAAAGGCCACCGTCACCTGCCTGAAATCAGCCAGGGCCTGCGTCGCGCGGCCAAGGGCGATGTCGGCCTGACCTTCGTGCCGCACCTGACCCCGATGATCCGCGGGATCCACGCGACGTTGTACGCACGCGTGGCCGACCGTGGTATCGATCTGCAGAAGCTGTATGAAGAGCGCTATGCCAACGAGCCGTTCGTCGACGTGATGCCGGCCGGCAGCCATCCGGAAACCCGCAGCGTGCGTGGCGCCAATGTCTGCCGCATCGCGGTGCACCGTCCGCAGGGCGGCGACCTGGTGGTGATCCTGTCGGTGATCGACAACCTGGTAAAGGGCGCGTCCGGCCAGGCGATCCAGAACATGAACATCCTGTTCGGCCTGGACGAGCACCTGGGCCTGTCCAACGTCGCGCTGCTGCCTTGAGGAAAGACTGCCCCGGGAGACGGCCAATTGATCTGGACCAATGGATGAGTCGGATTAGTTGACCGTTTTTCTGGGGTAAGCGGATAATGGTCCGCAATGTTGTAACGTACGGCTTCGGCCGGGAGAGTTTTCACCATGACCATCGAAACCTTCACCCCCACTCCGCTGATGTTCTCGCAAGGCGCTGCGAACAAGGTGAAGAACCTGATCGACGAAGAAGGCAATCCGCGCCTCAAGCTGCGGGTGTTCGTCACGGGCGGTGGCTGTTCGGGCTTCCAGTACGGGTTCACCTTCGATGAAGACACCGCGGACGACGACACCATCGTCGAGCGCGATGGCGTCAACCTCGTGGTCGACCCGATGAGCTTCCAGTACCTCGCCGGTGCGGAAGTGGACTACCAGGAAGGCCTCGAAGGTTCGCGGTTCGTCATCAAGAACCCGAACGCAGCGACCACCTGCGGCTGCGGTCAGTCCTTCTCGATCTGATGCCGTTGATATGAAAACGCCGCGCAATTGCGCGGCGTTTTTGTTGGTGCCGTCGGATCAGGCTGGATAGTGCGCGCCAAGAATGCGCGGCCCCGTCGCGGCTGTGACTTCCGGGCAGTTTCCGGGCTCGCGCTCGAGAAAACGATGGGCCAGCCAGGCGAAGGCCATGGCTTCCATCCACTCCGGCGGAACGCCGCGATCGAGGCTGCTGATCACGCTGGCGCCAGGCATGTGCGCGGCCAGTCGCTGCATCAGCGTCGTATTGAAGGCGCCGCCACCGCAAACCACCACTTCTTCGCAGCCGGGCTGCGCATCCAATAGTGCCGCGGCGATGCTTTGGGCGGTCAGCTCAAGCAGGGATGCCTGTACATCCTCGCTTTTGACGGGACCATGCTTGGCCAGGATCGCGTTCAGCCAATTCAGGTTGAAGCGCTCGCGCCCGGTGCTCTTCGGGCCTTTGGCGGCAAAGAAGTCATCAGCCAGCATCTTTCGCAGCAGCGCCTGATCGATACTGCCACTGGCAGCCCAGGCGCCGTCGCGGTCGTAGGCTTCGCCACGCTGCTCCTGAATCCAGGCATCCAGCAGCACGTTGCCGGGGCCGCAGTCGAATCCGCGAACCGGCTTGCCAGGCCCGAGCAGCGATACGTTGCTGAATCCGCCCACGTTGAGGATGGCGCACTCTCGATCATCGCTACCGAACAGTGCGCGGTGAAAGGCGGGTACCAATGGTGCGCCCTGGCCGCCGGCGGCTACGTCGCGACGGCGGAAGTCGGCCACTACGTCGATGCCGGCCAGCTCGGCGAGCAGCGCCGGGTTGCCGATCTGCACGGTGAAGCCCAGATGCGGCTCATGGCGAATGGTCTGGCCGTGGCTGCCAATGGCGCGAATGGCGCTGGCGCTCAGCTTCTCGCGGGCGAGGAGTTCGTTGATGCCCTGTGCAGCCAGGCGTACCCAGCTGTTTTCCGCGAGGGCGGAGCGGGCGATTTCGTCAGGGCCGGAGGAGCAGAGTGCCAGGAGGTCGGCGCGGAGTGCCGCAGGCATCGGGAGGTAGTGGGAGGCGAGCAGGGTGGTCTGCTCGCCCTGCTCGATCAGGGCAATGTCCAGTCCGTCGAGACTGGTACCGGACATCACCCCCAGATAGAGCGGCATGGCTCAGCGCTTGTTCAGGGCCAGGAAGGTTGCTTTCTCCTGGTCCATGCGCGCGATCAGCGGTTGGGTCTGAGCCAGGAAGCGCTTGCGCTCCGGACCGCTCAGCGGGTCGGCTGTGGGCAGCTTGGCGCTCAGCGGGTCGACGTGCTGGCCGTTGACCTGGAACTCGTAATGCAGGTGCGGGCCGGTGGCCAGGCCAGTCATGCCGACATAACCGATGATCTGCCCCTGCTTCACTGCCACGCCGGAGCGGATGCCCTTGGCGAAGCGGCTCATATGGCCGTAAACGGTGCGATAGCGCTGGCCGTGCTGGATCACCACGGCGTTGCCGTAACCACCCTTGCGGCCGGCTTCGAGAATCTTGCCGTCGCCAGTTGCCTTGATCGGCGTGCCGATGGGGGCTGCGTAATCCACCCCCTTGTGTGCACGAATCTTGTTCAGGATCGGGTGGAAACGCCCAATCGAGAAGCGCGAGCTGATGCGAGCGAAGTCCACCGGAGTGCGGATGAACGCCTTGCGCATGCTGCTGCCGTCGGCGCGCAGGTAGCTGGTGTTGCCCTGTTTGTTGGTGTAGCGCACCGCGGTGTATTCCTTGCCGCGGTTGACGAAGCGTACAGCCAGGATGCTGCCGGTGCCGACCTGCTTGCCCTTCACCTGCTGGGATTCGTAGATCACATCGAACTCGTCGCCCTCGCGAATATCCTGGGCGAAGTCGATGTCGTAGCCCAGAACGTTGGCCATCGACATGATCAGGTCATGGGACAGGCCGGCATTACGGCCAGCAACGAACAGCGAACTGTCGATGCGACCGTGGGCATAGTTGGCGTGGACCGAGGGCTTCACCAGGTCGCGCTTGAAGTCATAGCCCTTGGCGGACTTGGCCAGGCTGATGGTTTCAAGATCGCTGCGCTTGACCTTCAGGCCCTGCAACTCGCCGTTGGAGCCGATGAGGAAGTCCACGTCCTGGCCGACATCAAGACGGGTGAACTGCTTGGCGTCCTTGTTGGCGGCAAGCATGTCGTGCACGGCGTTCGCCGGCAGGCCGGCCTTCGCGAACACGTTGGAAAGAGTGTCGCCCTTGCCCACGGTCACGCTCTTCCACGCAGGATCTGCGGGAGCGGAGGGGGAGGGTTGCTGCTTCGAATCGGCGAGATCGTTCTTCTTTTCCGCGTCTTTTCCGGCGCTGTTCTGGTCGTCCGGCTGGCCTTCTATCTGTGCAAAAGGCGAAGAGCCGTCGTCTTCCGTGACCGAATTGGGTCGAAGATCGTCTTTTTCCTGGAGAATCTGCTCGGTGCCGTTTTCCAGCTCAAGATTGAGCGTGGTCTTCTTCGCCTCGACCTCGGCCGAGGGGAACACCAGCAGAGCCAGGCTGAGGAGCGCTGCTACACCGCTTGCGGCCAGCAGATGGCTCTTCGGGTAGTACGGCGCTTTCTGATCGGATTGCGTCATGGCGTGAGTGGTGTTTTTGGAATGTGAAATAACTGCCTAAAATATAACCAAATTCCCTCTGAAGCAACCCTGATGTCGGGCTTCTGACGTCCTGTCCTCTGGCGCTGGGCAAAACTTGTTTTTAGTGCCTGTTCTTGTATCGTTGGTTCCCTTTCGCAATTCGCAACGTACAGGAACCTGCAATGAAGTCGGTCGAAGAGCAGCTGGCGCTGATCAAGCGTGGAGCAGACGAAATTCTCGTGGAAGCCGAGCTGATCGAAAAGCTCAAGCGCGGCCAGCCCCTGCGTATCAAGGCCGGCTTCGACCCGACCGCTCCGGACCTGCACCTGGGTCATACCGTCCTTATTAATAAGCTGCGTCAGTTCCAGGACCTGGGCCATCAGGTCATCTTCCTGATCGGCGACTTCACTGGGATGATCGGTGACCCCAGCGGGAAAAGTGTTACCCGCCCACCCCTCACTCGCGAGCAGGTTCTCGACAACGCTGAAACGTACAAGGCCCAGGTCTTCAAGATTCTTGACCCCGCGAAGACTGAAGTAGCCTTCAATTCCACCTGGATGGACCAGCTTTCCCCCGCTGATTTCATTCGTCTGGCTTCCCAGTACACCGTTGCTCGTATGCTGGAACGCGATGATTTCAGCAAACGCTATGCCAGTAATCAGTCCATCGCCATTCACGAGTTCCTTTATCCGCTGGTTCAGGGCTACGACTCGGTGGCCCTGCGTGCAGATGTCGAGCTCGGCGGCACCGACCAGAAATTCAACCTGCTGATGGGGCGCGAGCTGCAGCGCGCCTATGAGCAGGAGCCTCAGTGCATCCTGACCATGCCGCTGCTCGAAGGCCTGGATGGCGTCAAGAAGATGTCCAAGTCCCTGGGGAACTACATCGGCATCCAGGAAGCGCCGGGCGTCATGTACAGCAAGCTGGTCTCCATCCCGGACACTCTGATGTGGCGCTATTTCGAGCTGCTGAGCTTCCGCTCCATGGAAGAGATCGAAGGCTTCAGGAAAGACGTCGAGGCTGGCGCCAACCCGCGCGACATCAAGATCAAACTGGCCGAAGAGATTGTGGCTCGCTTCCATGGTGAAGAGGCGGCTGCTTCGGCGCACAAGTCCGCAGGTAACCGTCTTAAAGAGGGCGAGCTGCCGGAAGATCTGCCGGAAGTGGAAGTCGCTGCTGCAGAAGACCTGCCGATTGGCGCTGTCCTTAATAAGGCAGGCCTGGTGAAGAACTCTGCCGTCGCCCGCGATCTGCTGTCGTCTGGCGGTGTGCGTGTGGATGGTGAGGTCGTGGATCGCAGCTTTGTCTTCAAGATCGGCGCTACCCATGTGCTGCAGGCGGGCAAGAAGGCCTTCGCTCGCGTCTCCCTGGTCGCTGAGTGAAGAAAGTTTAAATTAGTCGTTGACGGCCCATTTAAACTCCCTATAATGCGCACCACTCCCAGCGACGAAGCGCTGAAAGAACTTGAAAATCAAGTACTTACAGAGATTCGAAGTTGAGAGTGGTGGTCGGGCAGGTGATTCACTTGCCGCTTTTCATTAGCTGCCCGGCAGCGAGCTGAAAAGAAGATCGCCGAGGTGGTTGACAGCGAGTTTGATCGCTGTAGAATGCGCCTCCCGCTGATGAGAAGGTTTCCTTCACTGAAGCACAAGCGATTGAGTAGAAAAGAGATTTTCGAAAAATAAAGCTTGACGAAAGATGAGGTTGGCGTAGAATGCGCGCCTCGGTTGAGACGAAAGCCTTAACCAACTGCTCTTTAACAAGTTGAATCAAGCAATTCGTGTGGGTGCTTGTGATGTAAGACTGATGATCGACTGATTATCAGCAACGCAAGTAACACTCGTGAATTCGAGAGTTTTAGCTCTTTAAATAGAGCATGCGATTGCTGAGCCAAGTTTAGGGTTTTCTCAAAACCCAAGCAGTATTGAACTGAAGAGTTTGATCATGGCTCAGATTGAACGCTGGCGGCAGGCCTAACACATGCAAGTCGAGCGGATGAGTGGAGCTTGCTCCATGATTCAGCGGCGGACGGGTGAGTAATGCCTAGGAATCTGCCTGGTAGTGGGGGACAACGTTTCGAAAGGAACGCTAATACCGCATACGTCCTACGGGAGAAAGCAGGGGACCTTCGGGCCTTGCGCTATCAGATGAGCCTAGGTCGGATTAGCTAGTTGGTGGGGTAAAGGCCTACCAAGGCGACGATCCGTAACTGGTCTGAGAGGATGATCAGTCACACTGGAACTGAGACACGGTCCAGACTCCTACGGGAGGCAGCAGTGGGGAATATTGGACAATGGGCGAAAGCCTGATCCAGCCATGCCGCGTGTGTGAAGAAGGTCTTCGGATTGTAAAGCACTTTAAGTTGGGAGGAAGGGCAGTAAGTTAATACCTTGCTGTTTTGACGTTACCAACAGAATAAGCACCGGCTAACTTCGTGCCAGCAGCCGCGGTAATACGAAGGGTGCAAGCGTTAATCGGAATTACTGGGCGTAAAGCGCGCGTAGGTGGTTTGGTAAGATGGATGTGAAATCCCCGGGCTCAACCTGGGAACTGCATCCATAACTGCCTGACTAGAGTACGGTAGAGGGTGGTGGAATTTCCTGTGTAGCGGTGAAATGCGTAGATATAGGAAGGAACACCAGTGGCGAAGGCGACCACCTGGACTGATACTGACACTGAGGTGCGAAAGCGTGGGGAGCAAACAGGATTAGATACCCTGGTAGTCCACGCCGTAAACGATGTCGACTAGCCGTTGGGATCCTTGAGATCTTAGTGGCGCAGCTAACGCGATAAGTCGACCGCCTGGGGAGTACGGCCGCAAGGTTAAAACTCAAATGAATTGACGGGGGCCCGCACAAGCGGTGGAGCATGTGGTTTAATTCGAAGCAACGCGAAGAACCTTACCTGGCCTTGACATGTCCGGAATCTTGCAGAGATGCGAGAGTGCCTTCGGGAATCGGAACACAGGTGCTGCATGGCTGTCGTCAGCTCGTGTCGTGAGATGTTGGGTTAAGTCCCGTAACGAGCGCAACCCTTGTCCTTAGTTACCAGCACGTTATGGTGGGCACTCTAAGGAGACTGCCGGTGACAAACCGGAGGAAGGTGGGGATGACGTCAAGTCATCATGGCCCTTACGGCCAGGGCTACACACGTGCTACAATGGTCGGTACAGAGGGTTGCCAAGCCGCGAGGTGGAGCTAATCCCATAAAACCGATCGTAGTCCGGATCGCAGTCTGCAACTCGACTGCGTGAAGTCGGAATCGCTAGTAATCGTGAATCAGAATGTCACGGTGAATACGTTCCCGGGCCTTGTACACACCGCCCGTCACACCATGGGAGTGGGTTGCTCCAGAAGTAGCTAGTCTAACCGCAAGGGGGACGGTTACCACGGAGTGATTCATGACTGGGGTGAAGTCGTAACAAGGTAGCCGTAGGGGAACCTGCGGCTGGATCACCTCCTTAATCGAAGATCTCAGCTTCTTCATAAGCTCCCACACGAATTGCTTGATTCACTGGTTAGACGATTGGGTCTGTAGCTCAGTTGGTTAGAGCGCACCCCTGATAAGGGTGAGGTCGGCAGTTCGAATCTGCCCAGACCCACCAATTGTTGTGGTGTGCTGCTGATCCGATGGGGCCATAGCTCAGCTGGGAGAGCGCCTGCTTTGCACGCAGGAGGTCAGGAGTTCGATCCTCCTTGGCTCCACCATTAATCGTCGAAAGCTCAGACATGAATGTTCAAGTTGAACGAACATTGATGTCTGGTCTTTGTGCCAGAACTGTTCTTTAAAAATTTGGGTATGTGATAGAAGTAGACTGAATAATCTCTTTCACTGGTGATTATTCAAGTCAAGGTAAAATTTGCGAGTTCAAGCGCGAATTTTCGGCGAATGTCGTCTTCACGTTCGAGACAATAACCAGATTGCTTGGGGTTATATGGTCAAGTGAAGAAGCGCATACGGTGGATGCCTTGGCAGTCAGAGGCGATGAAAGACGTGGTAGCCTGCGATAAGCTTCGGGGAGTCGGCAAACAGACTTTGATCCGGAGATCTCTGAATGGGGAAACCCACCCGGGATAACCTGGGTATCTTGCACTGAATACATAGGTGTAAGAGGCGAACCAGGGGAACTGAAACATCTAAGTACCCTGAGGAAAAGAAATCAACCGAGATTCCCTTAGTAGTGGCGAGCGAACGGGGATTAGCCCTTAAGCTTCTTTGAATCTAACAGAACGCTCTGGAAAGTGCGGCCATAGTGGGTGATAGCCCCGTATGTGAAAGGTTCTTTGAAGTGAAATCGAGTAGGACGGAGCACGAGAAACTTTGTCTGAATATGGGGGGACCATCCTCCAAGGCTAAATACTACTGACTGACCGATAGTGAACCAGTACCGTGAGGGAAAGGCGAAAAGAACCCCGGAGAGGGGAGTGAAATAGAACCTGAAACCGTATGCGTACAAGCAGTGGGAGCCTACTTGTTAGGTGACTGCGTACCTTTTGTATAATGGGTCAGCGACTTATATTCAGTGGCGAGCTTAACCGTATAGGGAAGGCGTAGCGAAAGCGAGTCTTAATAGGGCGTTTTAGTCGCTGGGTATAGACCCGAAACCGGGCGATCTATCCATGAGCAGGTTGAAGGTTAGGTAACACTGACTGGAGGACCGAACCCACTCCCGTTGAAAAGGTAGGGGATGACTTGTGGATCGGAGTGAAAGGCTAATCAAGCTCGGAGATAGCTGGTTCTCCTCGAAAGCTATTTAGGTAGCGCCTCACGTATCACTCCAGGGGGTAGAGCACTGTTTCGGCTAGGGGGTCATCCCGACTTACCAAACCGATGCAAACTCCGAATACCTGGAAGTGTCAGCGTGGGAGACACACGGCGGGTGCTAACGTCCGTCGTGAAAAGGGAAACAACCCAGACCGTCAGCTAAGGTCCCAAAGTTATGGTTAAGTGGTAAACGATGTGGGAAGGCTTAGACAGCTAGGAGGTTGGCTTAGAAGCAGCCACCCTTTAAAGAAAGCGTAATAGCTCACTAGTCGAGTCGGCCTGCGCGGAAGATGTAACGGGGCTCAAACCATACACCGAAGCTACGGGTGCATCGCAAGATGCGCGGTAGAGGAGCGTTCTGTAAGCCTGTGAAGGTGAGTTGAGAAGCTTGCTGGAGGTATCAGAAGTGCGAATGCTGACATGAGTAACGACAATGGGAGTGAAAAACTCCCACGCCGAAAGACCAAGGGTTCCTGCGCAACGTTAATCGACGCAGGGTTAGTCGGTCCCTAAGGCGAGGCTGAAGAGCGTAGTCGATGGGAAACAGGTTAATATTCCTGTACTTCTAGTTACTGCGATGGAGGGACGGAGAAGGCTAGGCCAGCTTGGCGTTGGTTGTCCAAGTTTAAGGTGGTAGGCAGAGATCTTAGGTAAATCCGGGATCTTAATGCCGAGAGCTGATGACGAGTCATCTTTCAGATGATGAAGTGGTTGATGCCATGCTTCCAGGAAAAGCTTCTAAGCTTCAGGTAACTAGGAACCGTACCCCAAACCGACACAGGTGGTTGGGTAGAGAATACCAAGGCGCTTGAGAGAACTCGGGTGAAGGAACTAGGCAAAATGGCACCGTAACTTCGGGAGAAGGTGCGCCGGCGAGGGTTAAGGATTTACTCCGTAAGCCCATGCCGGTCGAAGATACCAGGCCGCTGCGACTGTTTATTAAAAACACAGCACTCTGCAAACACGAAAGTGGACGTATAGGGTGTGACGCCTGCCCGGTGCCGGAAGGTTAATTGATGGGGTTAGCGAAAGCGAAGCTCTTGATCGAAGCCCCGGTAAACGGCGGCCGTAACTATAACGGTCCTAAGGTAGCGAAATTCCTTGTCGGGTAAGTTCCGACCTGCACGAATGGCGTAACGATGGCGGCGCTGTCTCCACCCGAGACTCAGTGAAATTGAAATCGCTGTGAAGATGCAGTGTATCCGCGGCTAGACGGAAAGACCCCGTGAACCTTTACTGTAGCTTTGCACTGGACTTTGAGCCTGCTTGTGTAGGATAGGTGGGAGGCTTTGAAGCGTGGACGCCAGTCTGCGTGGAGCCATCCTTGAAATACCACCCTGGCATGCTTGAGGTTCTAACTCTGGTCCGTTATCCGGATCGAGGACAGTGTATGGTGGGCAGTTTGACTGGGGCGGTCTCCTCCTAAAGAGTAACGGAGGAGTACGAAGGTGCGCTCAGACCGGTCGGAAATCGGTCGTAGAGTATAAAGGCAAAAGCGCGCTTGACTGCGAGACAGACACGTCGAGCAGGTACGAAAGTAGGTCTTAGTGATCCGGTGGTTCTGTATGGAAGGGCCATCGCTCAACGGATAAAAGGTACTCCGGGGATAACAGGCTGATACCGCCCAAGAGTTCATATCGACGGCGGTGTTTGGCACCTCGATGTCGGCTCATCACATCCTGGGGCTGAAGCCGGTCCCAAGGGTATGGCTGTTCGCCATTTAAAGTGGTACGCGAGCTGGGTTTAGAACGTCGTGAGACAGTTCGGTCCCTATCTGCCGTGGACGTTTGAGATTTGAGAGGGGCTGCTCCTAGTACGAGAGGACCGGAGTGGACGAACCTCTGGTGTTCCGGTTGTCACGCCAGTGGCATTGCCGGGTAGCTATGTTCGGAATAGATAACCGCTGAAAGCATCTAAGCGGGAAACTAGCCTCAAGATGAGATCTCACTGGGAACTTGATTCCCCTAAAGGGCCGTCGAAGACTACGACGTTGATAGGTCGGGTGTGTAAGCGCTGTGAGGCGTTGAGCTAACCGATACTAATTGCCCGTGAGGCTTGACCATATAACACCCAAACAATTTGCGTGTTGTACGGTGAAGACGTAACGAACCGAAAGTTCGTGTGAACCGCAAATACCTGTCACATACCCGAATCTGGATGAGCGTGTGCACCTGCCACGAGCGTCCATAAAGAATTGCTTGACGACCATAGAGCGTTGGAACCACCTGATCCCATCCCGAACTCAGTAGTGAAACGACGCATCGCCGATGGTAGTGTGGAGTTTCTCCATGTGAGAGTAGGTCATCGTCAAGCTCCTATCCCAAGACCCCTGGTCAGCATCGCTGGCCGGGGGTTTTGCTTTTGCGCGCGGGAAAACTGAGCCAATTGCTGCGTAGGCAATTCAGGCATGCCTCTATATGATGCGTGCCTGACTGTTGCGGGGGTGATATGCAGACCTTGCTGAAATTGCTGAGCGATGGCCGCTTTCATTCTGGAGAGGAGCTGGGTGCTCTGCTCGGAGTAAGTCGCAGCGCCGTCTGGAAACGTCTTGAAGGGTTCGAGCGTGACTACGGAGTGGTCGTGCAGCGCGTGCGCGGCCGTGGTTATCGCCTTGAGGAGCCGTTCAGTATCGTTGCGCCCAGGTCTGATTCCGGTCCATGGCCGCTCGATGTCCTGTTTTCCATCGACTCCACCAATGCCGAGGTGCTGCGGCGCCTCTCCGCCGGAGCCGCGGCGCCCTTCGCTATCCTGGGGGAGCGGCAGACTGCCGGGCGGGGCAGGCGAGGGCGCCAGTGGGAGAGTCCTTTCGGCGCCAACCTCTATTACACCCTGGGTATCGCCGTCCGTGGAGGAGCTCAGGAGCTGGAGGGGTTGAGCCTTGTCGTTGGTCTTGCGGTCGCCAGGGCCATCCAGGCGCTGGGTGTGCAGAGTGTCGGCCTCAAGTGGCCCAACGATGTTCTGGTTGGCGGCAAGAAGATTGCCGGCATCCTGCTGGAACTCACGGGTGATCCCGCCGATATCTGCAGTGTCGCCATTGGCGTCGGAATCAATGTGAACATGCGCAAGGCGGAGGCCATTGACCAGCCCTGGACCTCAATGCGCGAGTCGCTGGGGCGACTGGTTAACCGGAATGAGTTGCTGCAGGCGCTGGAGTCGCAGCTTGCACATGTTCTTTCCCGCCACCGTGAGCGCGGATTTGCCGCCAGCCGCGAAGAGTGGGAATCCCTTCATCTATGGCAGGGGCGGCAGGTCACGTTGTCCACTGCCGCCAATAATATCGTTGGGCTTGCGCTTGGCATTGATGAGAGGGGCGCGCTGCGCCTGCTGGTCGATGGTAAGGAGCAGAGCTACAGCGGAGGCGAGCTGAGTCTGAGGTTGTCGGATGATTCTTGAGTTGGATTGCGGAAATAGCCTGATCAAGTGGCGAGTGGTCAGAAAACACGACCTGGTGACCGTCGCTGGTGGTGTGGCTGACTCCGACCAGGCGCTGCTCGAACAGTTGAAGGCCAGCGAGGTAGTGGATATTCACTACTGCCGTATGGTCAGTGTGCGCAGTGAGCAGGAGACGGACGAGCTTCGGATCGGTCTGGAGAGCGCATTTTCCATTACGGTGCAGATTGCTGCGCCCGCAATTGAGCTCAGTGGCGTAGTCAACGGCTATCGGGAGTATCAGCGACTTGGTATGGATCGCTGGCTGGCTCTTGTGGCTGGTCACTGCCTGGCCGGTCGCGGTTGCCTGGTGATTGATCTCGGCACCGCGGTGACTTCGGATCTCGTTGATGCCGGCGGCAAGCACCTGGGTGGGTATATTGCGCCCGGTATGCCGCTGATGCGCAGTCAGCTGCGTACGCACACGCGCCGCATTCGCTATGACGACGAGGCTGCCCATGAGGCATTGCAGAACCTGCTGCCAGGACAGGAAACCTCCGAGGCTGTGGAGCGTGGTTGTGTGTTGATGTTGCGCGGATTCGTTCGTGAGCAGATTGCGCTGGCCAACAAGCTGCTGGGCGAGGATTGTGCTGTCTATCTGACCGGGGGCGATGCCGAGCTCGTCAAGGATGAGTCCGCTCGCGCCGTCGTGCTTCCGGACCTGGTGTTTCTCGGCCTGGCGCTCGCCTGTCCGATCGAGTGAGTCTGATCGATGCGTTGGTTCTTCCTTTTCCTGCTTGCTCTTAACGTCTTCTATTTCGTCTGGCATCAACAGCAGGCGCCATTGCGTCCCAAGGAGATTGCGCCGCTGAGTTTGTTCCACAGCGAGCAGAAGAATATCCGCCTGCTCAGTGAGTCAGCCGAGGCGCCAAAGCGCCGGCAGGCAGAAGAGAGGCCAGCGACTGCCCCTGCGTCCGCTTGCGTGTACCTGGGGAGCTTTCCGGCTGAAGATCGTGCTCGGCAATTGGTTCAGCGCTTGCTGAGCCTGGATGTCCAGGCTTCGGTGCAGTCGGTGGATGCCACGGCTGGTGTCGATTACTGGGTGTATCTGCCGCCTCTGGCGTCGCGCCAGGCTTCGCTGTGGCAGCTTCGCGAGCTGCAGGCGCGCAAGATCGATAGCTATATCATCACGGAGGGCGACCTGACTGACGGAATATCCCTGGGGATCTTCCAGCGCAAGGATTCCGCTGACAGTGTCGTGGAGCGTCTGAAGTCCGCTGGTTACGATGCTCTGGTGCGCGAGCTGGCTCGTTCGCAGCATGATTATTGGGCGCAGATAACCGCGGAAAGCGGGCGTCTGGTGGACGATGCCCTGGTGCGCCAATTGGCTCCGGATTTCCCTGAACTGCAAAAACAAACAATGCCGTGCAAAAACGTTGCAAGCCCTCAATAGTTTGAATAGAATGGCGCCCGCTTCACAGGGGTGACCTGAAAAGGTCAAGCACTGGAAGCCGTTGTCGAAGAGCTAAGCTCAAGTTTTTTAAAGAAAAACAGTTGACAACGCGGTGGCAGGCTGTAGAATGCCGCCTCACTCGGAGGGGTTCCCGAGCGGCCAAAGGGATCAGACTGTAAATCTGACGTCTCAGACTTCGAAGGTTCGAATCCTTCCCCCTCCACCAGTTTCAAGCGTGAGCTGCAAGCTCCGCGGGTATAGTTCAGTGGTAGAACCTCAGCCTTCCAAGCTGATGATGCGGGTTCGATTCCCGCTACCCGCTCCAAGTTTGTTGCTTATGTCTTGCTCATGTAGCTCAGCTGGTAGAGCACACCCTTGGTAAGGGTGAGGTCAGCGGTTCAAATCCGCTCATGAGCTCCATCTCGCAAAGGCAGATATGAAAATATCTGCCTTTGTTTTAATGGTGACGTGACTTTCTCAAATCCTTACGGGAGGCGGTCAAGATGGCTAAAGAAAAGTTTGAGCGTAACAAGCCGCACGTAAACGTCGGCACCATCGGTCACGTTGACCACGGCAAAACCACTCTGACCGCTGCTCTGACCAAGGTCTGCTCCGAGACCTGGGGTGGCTCCGCTCGCGCTTTCGACCAGATCGACAACGCGCCGGAAGAGAAGGCTCGTGGTATCACCATCAATACCTCTCACGTTGAATACGACTCGCCGGTACGCCACTACGCTCACGTAGACTGCCCGGGCCACGCCGACTACGTGAAGAACATGATCACCGGTGCTGCCCAGATGGACGGCGCGATCCTGGTTTGCTCGGCTGCTGACGGCCCCATGCCGCAGACCCGCGAGCACATCCTGCTGTCCCGCCAGGTAGGCGTTCCTTACATCGTCGTGTTCCTGAACAAGGCCGACATGGTTGACGACGCCGAGCTGCTGGAACTGGTCGAAATGGAAGTTCGCGATCTGCTGAACACCTACGACTTCCCGGGCGACGACACTCCGATCGTGATCGGTTCCGCTCTGATGGCTCTGAACGGCCAGGACGACAACGAGATGGGCGTTTCCGCCGTGCGCAAGCTGGTAGAAACCCTGGACTCGTACATCCCCGAGCCCGAGCGCGCCATCGACAAGCCGTTCCTGATGCCGATCGAAGACGTATTCTCGATCTCTGGTCGTGGCACCGTGGTAACTGGCCGTGTTGAGCGTGGCATCGTCAAGATTCAGGAAGAAGTGGAAATCGTCGGTATCAAGGCGACCACCAAAACTACCTGCACCGGCGTTGAAATGTTCCGCAAGCTGCTCGACGAAGGTCGTGCTGGTGAGAACGTTGGCGTCCTGCTGCGTGGCACCAAGCGTGAAGACGTAGAGCGTGGCCAGGTTCTGGCCAAGCCGGGCACCATCAAGCCGCACACCAAGTTCGAGTGCGAAGTGTACGTGCTGTCCAAAGAAGAAGGTGGTCGTCACACCCCGTTCTTCAAAGGCTACCGTCCGCAGTTCTACTTCCGTACCACCGACGTAACCGGCAACTGCGAACTGCCGGAAGGCGTTGAAATGGTAATGCCGGGCGACAACGTGAAAATGGTTGTCACCCTGATCGCTCCGATCGCCATGGAAGATGGTCTGCGCTTCGCGATTCGCGAAGGCGGCCGTACCGTTGGCGCCGGCGTGGTTGCCAAGATCATCGAATAATCGATTGATCTTTCCCTCTCGGGCCGGCATAATGGTCGGCCTGACTTTGTTCTAGGCCAGTAGCTCAATTGGCAGAGCGGCGGTCTCCAAAACCGCAGGTTGGGGGTTCGATTCCCTCCTGGCCTGCCAGATTTTTCAAGATCTGGCACTTCTTTAAACGGGATTCCTAGCAGATGAATGCGAAGGTAGAAGCCAAAGAGTCGCGTCTTGATCTCTTGAAGTGGCTTGTGGTTGCAGTGCTGGTGGTGGTGGCTGTGGTTGCCAACCAGTATTACTCCGCGCAACCGATCTTCTATCGCGTTCTCGGTATCCTCGTGATGGCGGCTGTCGCAGGTTTCGTCTCGCTGCAGACCGTCAAGGGGCGTGCATTCTTTACTCTTGCTAAGGAAGCGCGCGCCGAGATTCGCAAGGTTGTATGGCCGTCTCGTCAAGAGACAACTCAGACCACGCTGATCGTAGTGGCAGTAGTGCTTGTAATGGCGCTGGTGCTCTGGGGGCTCGACTCCCTGCTAGGTTGGCTGGTTTCCATGATCGTAGGTTAAGGGTGTTCCGTGGCTAAGCGTTGGTACGTTGTGCATGCCTACTCGGGTTACGAGAAGCATGTCATGCGCTCGCTGATCGAGCGGGTCAAACTGGCCGGCATGGAGGATGGGTTTGGTGAGATTCTCGTCCCCACCGAAGAAGTCGTGGAGATGCGGAACGGCCAGAAGCGCAAGAGTGAGCGCAAATTCTTCCCGGGTTATGTCCTGGTGCAGATGGAAATGAACGAGGGTACTTGGCACCTGGTCAAGGACACTCCTCGCGTCATGGGCTTCATTGGTGGTACTGCCGATAAGCCGGCACCGATCACCGACAAGGAAGCTGATGCCATTCTGCGTCGTGTTGCCGATAGCGGCGACAAGCCGAAGCCGAAGACTCTGTTTGAGCCGGGTGAGACCGTTCGTGTGATCGATGGTCCGTTCGCTGATTTCAACGGTGTCGTCGAAGAAGTTAACTACGAAAAGAGCCGCATCCAGGTCGCTGTGCTCATTTTCGGTCGCTCTACTCCGGTAGAGCTGGAGTTCAGCCAGGTAGAGAAAGTTTAACTGGCACACTGAATCCCACACCCCGCAGCCCTAGGCTGCGGGGTTTTGTCGTCCTTGGGATAAAACGCGAAAGCAACCGGGGAGCCCGCCAGGGCGCTTGACCCGCATTTGGAGTAGCAAATGGCTAAGAAAATCACGGCTTACATCAAGCTGCAAGTTAAGGCCGGCCAGGCCAACCCGTCGCCGCCCGTTGGTCCGGCTCTGGGTCAGCACGGCGTGAACATCATGGAATTCTGCAAGGCGTTCAACGCCAAGACCCAAGGCCAAGAGCCGGGTCTGCCGACTCCTGTGATCATCACCGTTTACAGCGACCGTAGCTTCACCTTCGAAACCAAGAGCACCCCCGCTGCCGTCCTGCTGAAAAAAGCAGCTGGCATCACCAGCGGTTCCGCTCGTCCGAACTCTCAGAAAGTCGGCACCGTTACCCGTGCTCAGCTGGAAGAGATCGCCAAGGCCAAGCAGGCTGACCTCACCGCTGCTGACCTGGACGCTGCCGTACGCACCATTGCTGGCTCCGCGCGCAGCATGGGCCTGAACGTGGAGGGTGTGTAATGGCTAAGCTGACCAAGCGTCAAAAGGCTATCGCCGAGAAAATCGAAGCGGGCAAGCAATACGGCTTCGAAGATGCCGCCAAGCTGCTGGCCGAGCTGTCGACCATCAAGTTCAAGGAGTCCGTGGACATCGCCATCAATCTGGGCGTAGATCCGCGTAAATCCGACCAGGTCGTACGTGGCGCCACCGTTCTGCCGAACGGTACCGGCAAATCCGTACGCGTTGCCGTCTTCACCCAGGGTCCTGGTGTTGAAGCTGCCCTGGCTGCTGGTGCAGACAAGGTTGGCATGGACGAGCTGGCTGCCGAAATGAAGGCCGGTGACCTGAACTATGACGTCGTCATCGCTTCCCCGGACGCAATGCGTGTTGTTGGCCAGCTGGGCCAGGTACTGGGCCCGCGCGGTCTGATGCCGAACCCGAAAGTCGGCACCGTGACTCCGGACGTCGCTACCGCCGTCAAGAACGCTAAAGCCGGTCAGGTGCGTTTCCGTACCGACAAGAACGGCATCATCCACGCTTCCGTTGGCAAGATCGACTTCGAGCCGGTCAAGCTGAAGCAGAACGTGGAAGCGCTGCTGAGCGATCTGAAGCGTCTGAAGCCGTCCTCCTCGAAGGGCGTGTACGTTCAGCGCGTAACCCTGAGCACCACCATGGGCCCGGGTCTGCAGATCGATCAGGCTTCGCTGGAAGGCTGATGAACTAAGTCGAGCAGTGGGTTCGCCCACTGCTCGCAGGTATTGGGGTCCCTGCCTGGCGGGGGCTATCCAAGACCGTAGGCGGCGCAAGCCTTAAACCTCAAGCCTACGCAGATGGTGCTCCCGATTCGTTTACCGAATCAGACACCAAAACGCCGTCCGGCTCCGGCTGGACGAATCGGTAACATCCAGGAGTAAACCCGTGGCAATTAAACTCGAAGACAAGAAGGCCATCGTCGCTGAAGTCAACGAGGCTGCCAAAGCCGGTCTGTCCGCTGTCGTGGTTGATGCACGCGGCGTGACTGTCGGCGCAATGACCGGACTCCGTAAAGAGGCCCGCGCAGCTGGTGTGTACGTGAAAGTCGTACGTAACACCCTGCTCAAGCGCGCCGTTGAAGGCACTCAGTTTGAAGTGCTCAACGACGTGTTCAAGGGCCCGACCCTGATTGCTTTCTCCAACGAACATCCGGGCGCTGCCGCTCGTATCTTCAAGGAGTTTGCCAAGGGTCAGGACAAGTTCGAGATCAAGGCGGCCGCGTTCGAGGGTCAGTTCCTCGCAGCCAATCAGATCGACGTGCTGGCGACCCTGCCGACCTACAACGAAGCTGTTGCACAGCTGATGAGCGTGATCCAAGGCGCTACCAGCAAGCTGGCTCGTACTCTGGCGGCAATTCGCGATCAGAAAGAAGCAGCTGCAGCCTAAGGCTCGGCATCTCCTTTCAACCTTTTTTGTTTAATTCGATGGCCTTAGGCCGTCACCCAATACAGGAATTAGAGTCATGGCTCTGACCAACGAAGACATCATCTCCGCCGTATCCGAAATGTCCGTCATGCAGATCGTTGAACTGATCAAGGCGATGGAAGAGAAGTTCGGCGTTACCGCTGCTGCCGCTACCGTTGCTGCTGCTGGCCCGGCTGCTGCCGCTGCTGAAGAGCAAACCGAGTTCACCATCGTCCTGGCCGAAGCTGGCGACAAGAAAGTGAACGTGATCAAGGTCGTTCGTGAACTGACCGGTCTGGGCCTGAAAGAAGCCAAGGCTGTCGTTGACGGCGCCCCGGGCGTGGTCAAGGAAGGCGCTTCGAAAGAAGAAGCCGAAGCTGCCAAGAAAGCCCTGGAAGAAGCAGGCGCCAAGGTCGAGCTCAAGTAAGTTCGTACCTTGCGTCGACAGCCCGAGCGTTAAGCGACAGGCTGATGGCTGGTGGCAATTGCCACCGGCCTTTTTCCGTTATGGGTGGGGTGCCGTAGGTGCCTCCCATAACGTGAAAATCCCGCCACGCGTGGCGGCGCAAACCTAGGGTTTGCACGATTTTTGGGCTGCTCCCCTGTGCGGGAGAGGCCAAACAAGCAGGTGACCAAGCTGGGGAACGCTGATGGCTTACTCATACACTGAGAAAAAACGTATCCGCAAGGACTTTAGCAAGTTGCCGGACGTCATGGATGTGCCGTATTTGCTGGCCATCCAGCTGGATTCCTATCGCGAATTCCTGCAGGCGGGTGCAAGCAAGGACCAGGTCCGAGATATCGGCCTGCATGCGGCCTTCAAGTCCGTCTTCCCGATTATCAGCTATTCCGGCAATGCTGCCCTGGAATACGTCGGCTACCGTCTGGGTGAGCCGGCCTTCGATGTCAAGGAATGCGTGCTGCGCGGTGTGACCTTTGCGGTCCCGCTGCGTGTGAAAGTGCGCCTGATCATTTTCGACAAGGAATCGTCGAACAAAGCGATCAAGGACATCAAGGAACAAGAAGTCTACATGGGGGAAATCCCCCTGATGACCGAGAACGGTACCTTCATCATCAACGGTACCGAGCGCGTCATCGTTTCCCAGCTGCACCGCTCCCCGGGTGTGTTCTTCGACCACGACCGTGGCAAGACCCACAGCTCCGGCAAGCTGCTGTACTCCGCTCGCATCATTCCTTACCGCGGCTCCTGGCTCGATTTCGAGTTCGATCCGAAGGACTGCGTGTTCGTTCGTATCGACCGTCGCCGCAAGCTGCCGGCTTCCGTCCTGCTGCGCGCGCTGAACTACAGCACCGAGGAAATCCTCAACGCGTTCTATGACACCAACGTCTACGAGATCAAGGGCGAGACCCTGAATCTGGAGCTGGTGCCGTCGCGTCTGCGTGGCGAGATCGCCAGCTTCGATATCAAGGATGCTGCCGGCAAGGTCATCGTTGAAGCGGGCCGCCGTATCACCGCGCGCCACATCAACCAGCTCGAGAAGGCCGGCATCAGCCAGCTGGAAGTGCCGTTCGACTACCTGATTGGCCGTACCGTGGCCAAGGCTGTCGTGCACCCGGCTACTGGCGAGATCATCGCCGAGTGCAACACCGAGCTGACCGTCGATGCCCTGGCGAAGATTGCCAAGGCCCAGGTTGCGCGTCTGGAAACCCTGTACACCAACGACATCGACTGCGGTCCGTTCATCTCCGACACGCTGAAGATCGACTCCACCAGCAACCAACTGGAAGCGCTGGTCGAGATCTATCGCATGATGCGTCCCGGTGAGCCGCCGACCAAGGAAGCTGCCGAGACCCTGTTCGGCAACCTGTTCTTCAGCGCCGAGCGTTACGACCTGTCCGCCGTCGGCCGCATGAAGTTCAACCGTCGTATCGGTCGTACCGAGATCGAAGGCGCTGGCGTCCTGAGCAAGGAAGACATCGTCGAGGTTCTCAAGACCCTGGTTGCCATCCGTAACGGTAAAGGCATCGTCGACGACATCGACCACCTGGGTAACCGTCGCGTCCGTTGCGTCGGCGAGATGGCCGAGAACCAGTTCCGTGTTGGCCTGGTGCGTGTAGAGCGCGCGGTCAAGGAACGTCTGTCGATGGCCGAAAGCGAAGGCCTGATGCCGCAGGACCTGATCAACGCCAAGCCGGTGGCTGCCGCGATCAAGGAGTTCTTCGGTTCCAGCCAGCTGTCGCAGTTCATGGACCAGAACAACCCGCTCTCAGAGATTACCCACAAGCGCCGCGTCTCCGCACTCGGCCCGGGTGGTCTGACCCGTGAGCGCGCGGGCTTCGAGGTTCGTGACGTACACCCGACTCACTACGGTCGCGTGTGCCCGATCGAAACCCCTGAAGGTCCGAACATCGGTCTGATCAACTCCCTGGCTACCTACGCCCGCACCAACAAGTACGGCTTCCTGGAAAGCCCGTACCGCGTGGTGAAGGAAGGTCTGGTCAGCGACGACATCGTCTTCCTGTCCGCGATCGAAGAAGCTGACCATGTCATCGCTCAGGCGTCCGCGACCCTGAACGAAAAAGGCCAACTGATCGACGAACTGGTCGCCGTACGTCACCTGAACGAATTCACCGTGAAGGCGCCGGAAGACGTCACTCTCATGGACGTTTCGCCGAAGCAGGTCGTTTCCGTCGCTGCCTCGCTGATTCCGTTCCTCGAGCACGACGACGCCAACCGTGCACTCATGGGTTCGAACATGCAGCGTCAGGCTGTACCGACCCTGCGCGCCGACAAGCCGCTGGTAGGTACCGGCATGGAGCGCAACGTCGCCCGTGACTCCGGCGTCTGCGTGGTTGCCCGTCGAGGCGGCGTGATCGACTCGGTTGACGCCAGCCGTATCGTGGTTCGCGTGAACGACGACGAAGTCGAGACTGGCGAAGCCGGTGTCGACATCTACAACCTGACCAAATACACCCGTTCCAACCAGAACACCTGCATCAACCAGCGTCCGCTGGTGCAGAAGGGTGATCAGGTCTCGCGCAGCGACATCCTGGCCGACGGCCCGTCCACCGACATGGGTGAACTGGCTCTGGGTCAGAACATGCGCGTAGCGTTCATGCCCTGGAACGGCTTCAACTTCGAAGACTCCATCTGCCTGTCCGAGCGCGTGGTCCAGGAAGATCGTTTCACCACGATCCACATCCAGGAACTGACCTGCGTTGCCCGTGATACCAAGCTCGGCCCAGAAGAAATCACCGCGGACATCCCGAACGTGGGTGAGGCTGCGCTGAACAAGCTGGACGAAGCGGGCATCGTCTACGTCGGCGCCGAAGTACAGGCCGGCGACATCCTGGTCGGCAAGGTCACCCCGAAAGGCGAGACCCAGCTGACTCCGGAAGAGAAGCTGCTGCGCGCGATCTTCGGTGAGAAGGCGTCCGACGTGAAGGACACCTCCCTGCGTGTGCCGACCGGCACCAAGGGCACCGTCATCGACGTACAGGTCTTCACCCGTGATGGCGTAGAGCGCGACAGCCGTGCCCTGTCCATCGAGAAGATGCAGCTGGACGAGATCCGCAAGGATCTGAACGAAGAGTTCCGCATCGTCGAAGGCGCAACCTTCGAGCGTCTGCGTTCCGCTCTGGTCGGTGCCAAGGCCGACGGCGGTCCTGCCCTGAAGAAAGGCGCAGAGATCACCGACGAGTACCTGGACGGCCTCGAGCGCGGCCAGTGGTTCAAGCTGCGCATGGCGGAAGATGCTCTGAACGAGCAGCTGGAGAAGGCCCAGGCCTATATCAGCGATCGCCGTCAGATGCTGGACGACAAGTTCGAAGACAAGAAGCGCAAGCTGCAGCAGGGCGACGACCTGGCTCCGGGCGTACTGAAGATCGTCAAGGTCTACCTCGCTATCAAGCGCCGCATCCAGCCGGGCGACAAGATGGCAGGCCGCCACGGTAACAAGGGTGTGGTCTCGGTGATCATGCCGGTCGAAGACATGCCGCATGACGTGCATGGCACTCCGGTCGACATCGTTCTGAACCCGCTGGGCGTACCGTCGCGTATGAACGTTGGCCAGATTCTCGAAACCCACCTGGGCCTCGCGGCCAAGGGTCTGGGCGAGAAGATCAACCGCATGCTCGAAGAGCAGCGCAAGATCGCCGAGCTGCGTGTGTTCCTGAACGAGATCTACAACGAAATCGGCGGCCGCCAGGAAAGCCTGGACGAGCTGAACGATAACGAGATCCTCGCTCTGGCCAACAACCTCAAGGGCGGCGTGCCCATGGCGACCCCGGTGTTCGACGGTGCCAAGGAGCGCGAGATCAAGGCCATGCTGAAGCTGGCCGATCTGCCGGAGAGCGGTCAGATGCGTCTGTTCGATGGCCGCACCGGCAACCAGTTCGAGCGTACGACCACTGTTGGTTACATGTACATGCTCAAGCTGAACCACCTGGTCGATGACAAGATGCACGCACGTTCCACCGGCTCCTACAGCCTGGTTACCCAGCAGCCGCTGGGTGGTAAGGCGCAGTTCGGTGGCCAGCGTTTCGGGGAGATGGAGGTCTGGGCGCTGGAAGCCTACGGTGCCGCCTACACCCTGCAGGAAATGCTGACCGTGAAGTCGGACGACGTGAACGGCCGTACCAAGATGTACAAGAACATCGTGGACGGGGATCACCGCATGGAGGCCGGCATGCCCGAGTCCTTCAACGTGTTGATCAAAGAGATCCGCTCGCTCGGCATCGATATCGAACTGGAAACCGAATAACACGTGACGTCAAACGGTGCGGCTGGTCAAGGCCGGTCGCACCGGGTCCGTGAGGAGGAAAGGCCTTGAAAGACTTGCTTAATCTGTTGAAAAACCAGGGTCAGATCGAAGAGTTCGATGCCATCCGTATTGGTCTGGCCTCGCCCGAGATGATCCGTTCCTGGTCCTTCGGTGAAGTCAAGAAGCCGGAGACCATCAACTACCGTACCTTCAAGCCGGAGCGCGATGGCCTGTTCTGCGCCAAGATCTTCGGCCCGGTGAAGGACTACGAGTGCCTGTGCGGTAAGTACAAGCGCCTGAAACACCGCGGTGTGATCTGCGAGAAGTGCGGCGTGGAAGTCGCGCTGGCCAAGGTGCGTCGTGAGCGCATGGGCCACATCGAGCTGGCCTCGCCGGTCGCCCACATCTGGTTCCTGAAGTCCCTGCCGTCCCGTATCGGCCTGCTGCTGGACATGACCCTGCGTGACATCGAGCGCGTGCTCTACTTCGAGAGCTACGTGGTAATCGATCCGGGCATGACCACCCTGGAGAAGGGCCAGCTGCTGAACGACGAGCAGTACTTCGAAGCCCTCGAAGAGTTCGGTGACGACTTCGACGCCCGCATGGGTGCAGAAGCCGTTCGCGAGCTGCTCAACGCTATCGATCTGGAACACGAGATTGGCCGCCTGCGCGAAGAGATTCCGCAGACCAACTCGGAAACCAAGATCAAGAAGCTGTCCAAGCGCCTGAAGCTGATGGAAGCCTTCCAGGGCTCCGGCAACCATCCCGAGTGGATGGTGCTGACCGTCCTGCCGGTGCTGCCGCCGGACCTGCGTCCGCTGGTTCCGCTGGATGGCGGCCGCTTCGCGACCTCGGATCTGAACGATCTGTATCGCCGCGTGATCAACCGTAACAACCGTCTGAAGCGCCTGCTCGACCTGGCAGCTCCGGACATCATCGTGCGTAACGAAAAGCGCATGCTGCAGGAAGCCGTCGACGCCCTGCTGGACAACGGTCGTCGCGGCCGTGCCATCACTGGCTCGAACAAGCGCCCGCTGAAGTCCCTGGCCGACATGATCAAGGGCAAGCAAGGTCGCTTCCGTCAGAACCTGCTCGGCAAGCGCGTGGACTACTCCGGTCGTTCGGTAATTACTGTAGGTCCGACCCTGCGTCTGCACCAGTGCGGTCTGCCGAAGAAAATGGCCCTGGAGCTGTTCAAGCCGTTCATCTTCGGCAAGCTGGAAGGTCGTGGCATGGCCACCACCATCAAGGCCGCCAAGAAGATGGTCGAGCGCGAGCTGCCGGAAGTATGGGACGTTCTCGCTGAAGTCATCCGCGAACACCCCGTACTGCTGAACCGAGCGCCGACCCTGCACCGTCTGGGCATCCAGGCGTTCGAGCCGGTACTGATCGAAGGTAAAGCCATCCAGCTGCACCCGCTGGTCTGCGCCGCGTACAACGCCGACTTCGACGGTGACCAGATGGCCGTGCACGTTCCGCTGACCCTCGAGGCTCAGCTGGAAGCGCGCGCGCTGATGATGTCCACCAACAACATTCTGTCGCCCGCCAACGGCGAGCCGATCATCGTTCCGTCGCAGGACGTGGTAATGGGTCTGTACTACATGACCCGTGAAGCGATCAACGCGAAGGGCGAGGGCATGGCTTTCGCAGACCTGCAGGAAGTTGACCGCGCGTACCGCAGCGGCCAAGTGTCCCTGCACGCCCGCGTAAAAGTGCGCATCAACGAGAAGATCAAGAACGAAGACGGCTCCCTGACCGCCAACACCCGTATCGTCGACTCCACCGTCGGCCGTGCGCTGCTGTTCCAGGTTGTCCCGGCCGGCCTGCCCTTCGACGTGGTCAACCAGTCGATGAAGAAGAAGGCGATCTCCAAGCTGATCAACCATTGCTACCGCGTGGTGGGTCTGAAGGACACCGTCATCTTCGCTGACCAACTGATGTACACCGGCTTCGCCTACTCGACCATCTCCGGTGTGTCGATCGGCGTGAACGACTTCGTCATCCCGGACGAAAAGGCTCGCATCATCGATGCCGCCACCGAGGAAGTGAAGGAGATCGAGAGCCAGTACGCCTCCGGCCTGGTAACCCAGGGCGAGAAGTACAACAAGGTGATCGACCTCTGGTCCAAGGCCAACGACGAAGTGTCCAAGGCGATGATGGCCAACCTCTCGAAAGAGAAGGTGACCGATCGCGAAGGCAAACAGGTCGACCAGGAGTCCTTCAACTCCATGTACATGATGGCGGACTCCGGTGCGCGGGGTTCCGCGGCCCAGATCCGTCAGCTGGCCGGTATGCGTGGCCTGATGGCCAAGCCGGACGGCTCCATCATCGAGACCCCGATCACCGCGAACTTCCGTGAAGGCCTGAACGTACTCCAGTACTTCATCTCCACTCACGGTGCTCGTAAAGGTCTGGCGGATACCGCACTGAAGACCGCGAACTCCGGTTACCTGACCCGTCGTCTCGTCGACGTGGCCCAGGACCTGGTCGTCACCGAGATCGACTGCGGTACCGAGCATGGCCTGGTCATGTCCCCGCACATCGAAGGCGGCGACGTGGTAGAGCCGCTGGGTGAGCGCGTCCTCGGCCGCGTAATTGCTCGCGACGTGTTCAAGCCGGGCAGCGACGACGTGATCGTCGAAGCCGGTACCCTGATCGACGAGAAGTGGGTCGATTTCCTCGAGCAGATGAGCGTCGACGAAGTCGTTGTACGTTCGCCGATCACCTGCGAAACCCGTCACGGCATCTGCGCCATGTGCTACGGCCGCGATCTGGCTCGTGGTCACCGCGTGAACATCGGTGAGGCTGTCGGCGTTATCGCTGCCCAGTCGATCGGTGAACCGGGTACCCAGCTGACCATGCGTACCTTCCACATCGGTGGTGCGGCGAGCCGTACTTCTGCCGTGGACAACGTACAGGTCAAGAACGGTGGCACCATCCGCCTGCACAACCTGAAGCACGTAGAGCGTGCAGACGGCGCCCTGGTAGCGGTTTCCCGTTCCGGCGAGCTGGCGGTAGCCGACGACTTCGGTCGTGAGCGCGAGCGCTACAAGCTGCCGTACGGTGCGGTGATTTCCGTGAAGGAAGGTGACAAGGTCGACCCGGGCGCCATCGTCGCCAAGTGGGACCCGCACACCCACCCGATCGTCACCGAGATGGACGGCACCGTGGCCTTCGTGGGCATGGAAGAGGGCATCACCATCAAGCGCCAGACCGACGAACTGACCGGTCTGACCAACATTGAAGTGATGGATCCGAAGGATCGTCCGGCTGCCGGCAAGGACATTCGTCCGGCCGTGAAGCTGATCGACGCCGCAGGCAAGGATCTGCTGCTGCCGGGTACCGACGTACCGGCCCAGTACTTCCTGCCGGCGAACGCCCTGGTCAACCTCAACGATGGCGCGAAAGTGCGAATCGGTGACGTTATCGCGCGTATCCCGCAGGAAACCTCGAAGACCCGCGACATTACCGGTGGTCTGCCGCGCGTTGCCGACCTGTTCGAAGCTCGTCGTCCGAAAGAGCCTTCGATCCTGGCGGAAATCAGCGGCACCATCTCCTTCGGCAAGGAAACCAAGGGCAAGCGCCGCCTGGTCATCACTCCCACCGACGGTAGCGATCCGTACGAGGAGCTGATTCCGAAGTGGCGTCACCTGAACGTGTTCGAAGGTGAACAGGTAAGCCGTGGTGAAGTGATCTCCGACGGCCCGAGCAACCCGCACGACATCCTCCGTCTGCTGGGCGTGAGCTCGCTGGCCAAGTACATCGTCAACGAGATCCAGGACGTTTACCGTCTGCAGGGCGTGAAGATCAACGACAAGCACATCGAGACCATCCTGCGCCAGATGCTGCGCAAGGTCGAAGTGGCCGAGTCGGGCGATTCGTCCTTCATCAAGGGCGACCAGGTCGAACTGGTTCACGTGCTGGAAGAGAACGAAGTACTGGGTACCCAGGACAAGTTCCCGGCCAAGTACGAGCGCGTTCTGCTGGGTATCACCAAGGCCTCGCTGTCCACCGAGTCGTTCATCTCGGCGGCATCCTTCCAGGAGACCACTCGCGTCCTCACCGAGGCAGCGGTCACCGGCAAGCGCGACTTCCTGCGCGGCCTGAAGGAAAACGTGGTCGTGGGTCGTCTGATCCCGGCAGGTACCGGTCTGGCTTACCACAGCGAGCGCAAGCGTCAGCGTGAACTCGGCAAACCGCAGCGTGTGAGCGCGAGCGAGGCCGAAGCAGCATTGGCCGAAGCGCTCAATCTGAGCGGTAACTAAGCCTCAAACGAAGCCCCGGTTGTCTTGACAACCGGGGCTTTGTCTTGACTGGAATCCGTAAGCTCTTTAGTATCTTGTACCCCGAAAATTGGCAGGGCGCTTGCTCTGTCCATTTTCGTTTTTAAGTGTCGTAAGACAATCAGTGGAGCTATAGATGGCAACTATCAACCAGCTGGTGCGCAAGCCGCGCAAGCGCCTGGTCGACAAGAGCGGCGTTCCTGCCCTGCAGAACTGCCCTCAGCGTCGCGGCGTATGCACCCGCGTATACACCACCACCCCGAAGAAGCCGAACTCCGCACTGCGTAAAGTGTGCCGTGTTCGCCTGACCAACGGTTTCGAGGTTTCCTCGTACATCGGCGGTGAAGGTCACAACCTGCAAGAGCACAGCGTAGTGCTGATCCGTGGCGGTCGTGTAAAGGACCTTCCGGGTGTTCGCTACCACACCGTGCGCGGTTCGCTGGACACCTCCGGTGTCAAAGACCGTAAGCAGGGTCGTTCGAAGTACGGCGCGAAGCGTCCGAAGTAATTTTGTTTTCCTATTTGCTGAGTCGATAAGAGTAAGGTCGGGCATCAAGTCCCGGATTACCTGAAGACCGTTTGAGGGCTTATCAATGCCAAGACGTCGTGTAGCGGCCAAACGTGAGATCCTGGCCGATCCGAAATACGGAAGCCAGATTCTGGCGAAGTTCATGAACCACGTGATGGAAAGCGGCAAGAAAGCCGTTGCCGAGCGTATCGTTTACGGTGCTCTGGACAAGGTCAAAGAGCGCGGTAAAGGCGACCCCCTGGAAATCTTCGAAAAAGCACTCGACGCCATCGCTCCGCTGGTCGAAGTGAAGTCCCGCCGTGTCGGCGGTGCTACTTACCAGGTTCCGGTCGAAGTACGTCCGTCCCGTCGTAATGCACTGGCCATGCGCTGGCTGGTGGACTTCGCCCGCAAGCGTGGCGAGAAGTCCATGGCTCTGCGCCTCGCTGGCGAGCTGCTGGATGCCGCTGAAGGCAAAGGCGCTGCTGTCAAGAAGCGCGAAGACGTGCACCGTATGGCCGAGGCCAACAAAGCGTTCTCGCACTACCGCTTCTAATTACGGCAACAACACTTCTGCGAGGGCTTTATGGCTCGTAACACAGCAATCAACCGCTACCGGAACATTGGTATCTGTGCCCACGTTGACGCGGGCAAGACCACCACTACCGAGCGGATCCTGTTCTACACAGGTCTCAGCCACAAGATGGGTGAGGTGCACGACGGCGCTGCTACCACCGACTGGATGGTGCAGGAGCAGGAGCGTGGTATCACCATCACCTCCGCTGCGATCACGACCTTCTGGGAAGGTTCGCGCGGCCAGTACGACAAGTACCGCGTAAACGTCATCGACACCCCCGGCCACGTAGACTTCACCATTGAAGTTGAGCGCTCCCTGCGCGTACTGGACGGCGCTGTCGTTGTGTTCTGCGGCACCTCCGGCGTTGAGCCGCAGTCCGAAACCGTATGGCGTCAAGCCAACAAATACGGTGTTCCGCGTATCGTTTACGTGAACAAGATGGACCGCGCCGGCGCCAACTTCCTGCGCGTCGTCGGTCAGATCAAGAATCGCCTGGGTCACACCCCGGTCCCGGTTCAGCTGGCTATCGGTGCAGAAGATGACTTCCAGGGTCAGGTTGACCTGCTGAAGATGAAGGCCATCTACTGGAACGAAGACGACAAAGGCACTTCCTACCGCGAGGAAGAAATTCCTGCGGATATGGTTGAGCTGGCCACCGAGTGGCGCAACAACATGGTCGAGGCTGCTGCCGAAGCCAACGAAGAGCTGATGAACAAGTACCTGGAAGAGGGTGAGCTGTCGATCGAAGAGATCAAGGCTGGCCTGCGTCTGCGTACTATCGCCTGCGAAATCGTACCGGCTGTCTGCGGCTCGTCATTCAAGAACAAGGGCGTGCCCCTGGTTCTCGACGCCGTGATCGACTTCCTGCCTGCTCCGACCGAGATCCCTGCAATCCAGGGTATCCACCCGGATCACATTGACGACGGCGACGAAGCTCCGAAGGACGATCGTCCTGCTGACGACAATGCTCCGTTCTCGGCTCTGGCATTCAAGATCGCCACTGACCCGTTCGTAGGTACTCTGACCTTCGTTCGCGTCTACTCGGGCGTTCTGGAGTCTGGTAACTCGGTTATCAACTCCGTGAAAGGCAAGAAAGAGCGCGTTGGTCGTATGGTGCAGATGCACGCCAACCAGCGTGACGAGATCAAAGAAGTACGCGCTGGCGACATCGCTGCTCTGATCGGCATGAAGGACGTCACCACTGGTGACACCCTGTGCGACATCGAGAAGCCGATCATCCTCGAGCGTATGGACTTCCCGGAGCCGGTAATCTCGGTAGCTGTTGAGCCGAAGACCAAGGCTGACCAGGAGAAGATGGGTATCGCCCTCGGCAAGCTGGCTCAGGAAGACCCGTCGTTCCGCGTGAAGACCGACGAAGAAACCGGCCAGACCATCATCTCCGGTATGGGTGAGCTGCACCTGGACATCCTCGTCGACCGCATGAAGCGTGAATTCGGCGTTGAGGCGAACATCGGCAAGCCGCAGGTTTCGTACCGCGAAACCATCTCGAAGGACAACATCGAGATCGAAGGCAAGTTCGTTCGTCAGTCCGGTGGTCGTGGTCAGTTCGGTCACTGCTGGATTCGTTTCTCGACTCCGGATGTGGACGACAAGGGCAACATCACCGAAGGCCTGGTCTTCACCAACGAAGTCGTGGGCGGTGTGGTTCCGAAGGAATACATCCCGGCCATCCAGAAAGGCATCGAAGAGCAGATGAAGAACGGCGTTGTCGCCGGTTATCCGCTGATCGGCCTGAAGGCGACCGTCTTCGATGGTTCCTACCACGACGTCGACTCCAACGAGATGGCGTTCAAGATCGCCGCCTCCATGGCGACCAAGCAGCTGGCCCAGAAGGGCGGCGGCAAGGTTCTGGAGCCGATCATGAAAGTGGAAGTGGTGACTCCTGAGGACTACATGGGTGACGTGATGGGTGACCTGAACCGTCGTCGTGGTCTGATTCAGGGGATGGAAGACTCGGTTTCCGGTAAGGTTATCCGTGCCGAGGTTCCGCTGGGCGAGATGTTCGGTTACGCAACCGACGTGCGTTCCATGTCCCAGGGTCGCGCTAGCTACTCCATGGAATTCTCCAAGTACGCTGAAGCTCCGGCGAACGTCGTCGAAGCTCTGGCTAAAAAACAAGCTTGATTCAGCTCTTTTAGTAGAGGTTACTCTCGTGGCTAAAGAAAAATTTGAACGTAACAAACCGCACGTCAACGTCGGCACCATCGGTCACGTTGACCACGGAAAAACCACTCTGACCGCTGCTCTGACCAAGGTCTGCTCCGAGACCTGGGGTGGCTCCGCTCGCGCTTTCGACCAGATCGACAACGCGCCGGAAGAGAAGGCTCGTGGTATCACCATCAACACCTCTCACGTTGAATACGACTCGCCGGTACGCCACTACGCTCACGTAGACTGCCCGGGCCACGCCGACTACGTGAAGAACATGATCACCGGTGCTGCCCAGATGGACGGCGCGATCCTGGTTTGCTCGGCTGCTGACGGCCCCATGCCGCAGACCCGCGAGCACATCCTGCTGTCCCGCCAGGTAGGCGTTCCTTACATCGTCGTGTTCCTGAACAAGGCCGACATGGTTGACGACGCCGAGCTGCTGGAACTGGTCGAAATGGAAGTTCGCGATCTGCTGAACACCTACGACTTCCCGGGCGACGACACTCCGATCGTGATCGGTTCCGCTCTGATGGCCCTGAACGGCCAGGACGACAACGAGATGGGCGTTTCCGCCGTGCGCAAGCTGGTAGAAACCCTGGACTCGTACATCCCTGAGCCCGAGCGCGCCATCGACAAGCCGTTCCTGATGCCGATCGAAGACGTATTCTCGATCTCCGGTCGTGGCACCGTGGTAACTGGCCGTGTTGAGCGTGGCATCGTCAAGATCCAGGAAGAAGTGGAAATCGTTGGTATCAAGGCGACCACCAAAACTACCTGCACCGGCGTTGAAATGTTCCGCAAGCTGCTCGACGAAGGTCGTGCTGGTGAGAACGTTGGCGTCCTGCTGCGTGGTACCAAGCGTGAAGACGTAGAGCGTGGCCAGGTTCTGGCCAAGCCGGGCACCATCAAGCCGCACACCAAGTTCGAGTGCGAAGTGTACGTGCTGTCCAAAGAAGAAGGTGGTCGTCACACCCCGTTCTTCAAAGGCTACCGTCCGCAGTTCTACTTCCGTACCACCGACGTAACCGGCAACTGCGAACTGCCGGAAGGCGTTGAAATGGTAATGCCGGGCGACAACGTGAAAATGGTTGTCACCCTGATCGCTCCGATCGCCATGGAAGATGGTCTGCGCTTCGCGATTCGCGAAGGCGGCCGTACCGTTGGCGCCGGCGTGGTTGCCAAGATCATCGAGTAATCGCTGATCTGCTCCAGAAAAAGGGACCCTTCGGGGTCCCTTTTTCGTTGAGTTGGTTAAATATTGACACCCTCCAGGCGCATCCGTACAATTGCGCCTCCTTTTAACGGGCGGAGTCCGTCCGTTGGGAATGGCAACTTGGAGTCTGAGGTCAAATGCAAAATCAACAAATCCGTATTCGGTTGAAGGCTTTTGATCACCGCCTGATCGACCAATCTACCCAGGAAATCGTGGAAACCGCGAAACGTACTGGCGCTCAGGTGCGTGGTCCGATTCCTCTGCCGACCCGCAAGGAACGTTACACCGTGCTGATTTCCCCGCACGTCAACAAGGACGCTCGTGACCAGTACGAAATTCGTACCCACAAGCGTGTTCTCGACATCGTTCAGCCGACCGACAAAACCGTCGACGCGCTGATGAAGCTCGACCTTGCTGCTGGCGTCGAAGTACAGATCAGCCTCGGCTAATGCCTTCGGCATTGGTCGTGTAACGCTCTGAAATGGGCGGCCATAGCGGGTGAAAGCCCCGTACACTAAAGAGGTTCTAAAGATGACAATTGGTGTTGTCGGTCGTAAGTGCGGCATGACCCGCATCTTCACCGAAGATGGTGTCTCTATTCCGGTCACGGTCATTGAGGTCGAGCCGAATCGCGTCACCCAGTTCAAAAACGAAGAAAGCGATGGCTATCGCGCTGTGCAGGTAACTGCTGGCGAGCGTCGTGCTTCTCGCGTGACCAAGGCGCAAGCCGGTCACTTTGCCAAGGCGAATGTCGCCGCCGGTCGCGGCGTGTGGGAATTCCGTCTGGGTGAAGAGGAGTTCAAGGCAGGCGATTCCATTTCTGTCGACCTGTTCCAGGCCGGTCAGCTGGTAGACGTTACTGGCGAGTCCAAGGGTAAAGGCTTCGCCGGTACCATCAAGCGCTGGAACTTCCGTGGTCAAGATAACACCCACGGTAACTCCGTTTCCCACCGCGTCCCGGGTTCCATCGGCCAGTGCCAGACTCCTGGTCGAGTGTTCAAGGGCAAAAAAATGTCGGGCCACATGGGTGCTGAGCGTGTAACCGTTCAATCCCTTGAGGTCGTGCGTGTCGATGCAGAGCGCAATCTGCTGCTGGTCAAAGGTGCCGTTCCCGGCGCTACCGGTGGTGATGTGCTGGTGCGTCCGGCAGCCAAGGCTCGCGGTTAAGAGAGGAAGCTGAGATGCAACTGAATGTAAATGGCGCTCAGGCGATCGAAGTTTCCGAGCGTACTTTTGGTAGCGAATTCAACGAGACCCTGGTTCACCAGGCAGTCGTAGCCTACATGGCTGGCGGCCGTCAGGGCACCAAGGCTCAGAAAACTCGTTCCGAAGTCTCCGGTGGTGGCAAGAAGCCGTGGCGTCAGAAGGGCACTGGTCGTGCTCGTGCTGGCACCATTCGTAGCCCCATCTGGCGTGGCGGCGGCGCGACCTTCGCGGCCAAGCCCCAGGATCACTCCCAGAAGCTCAACAAGAAGATGTACCGCGCTGCTCTGCGCTCCATCCTCTCTGAGCTGGTTCGTCTGGACCGTCTGGTTGTCGTTGCCGACTTCGCTGTCGATGCACCGAAGACCAAAGGTCTGGTCAGCAAGCTGGAAGGCCTGGGCCTGAAAGATGTACTGATCGTCACCGAAGGCGTCGATGAGAACCTGTACCTGGCAGCTCGCAACCTGGCCCACGTCGATGTGCGTGACGTCCAGGCTTCCGATCCGGTCAGCCTCATCGCCTACGACAAGGTGCTGGTCACCGTGTCCGCCGTGAAGAAGTTCGAGGAGCTGCTGGCATGAACCAGGAACGCGTATTCAAAGTGCTGCTGGGCCCGCATATCTCCGAGAAGGCCACTGGCCTGGCGGACGGCAACAGCCAATTCGTTTTCAAGGTTGCCACTGATGCAACCAAGCTGGAAATCAAGAAGGCCGTAGAAAGCCTGTTCGGCGTGAAAGTACGTCGCGTCACCACCCTGAACGTTCAGGGCAAGACCAAGCGTACCGTTCGCGGCCTGGGCAAGCGTAACGACTGGAAAAAAGCGTACATCGCTCTCCAGCCGGGCCAGGATCTCGATTTCGCAGCTGGCGCTGAGTAAAGGGGTGCATCATGGCAATCGTTAAATGCAAACCGACTTCCGCTGGTCGTCGTTTCGTCGTCAAGGTAGTGAACCAGGACCTGCACAAAGGTGCTCCGTTCGCTCCCCTGCTCGAGAAGAAGTCCAAGTCGGGCGGCCGTAACAACAACGGTCGTATCACCACCCGTCATATCGGTGGTGGCCACAAGCAGCACTATCGTCTGGTCGACTTCCGTCGCAACAAGGATGGCATCCCTGCCATCGTTGAACGCGTCGAATACGATCCGAACCGTACTGCTCACATCGCTCTGCTGAAATACGCGGACGGCGAGCGTCGTTACATCATCGCCCCCAAAGGCGTGGTGGCTGGCGATCAACTGATCTCCGGTATCGGCGCTCCGATCAAGGCCGGCAACAACATGCCGCTGCGCAACATCCCGGTTGGTAGCACCATCCACGGTATCGAACTGAAGCCTGGCAAAGGCGCTCAGATCGCTCGCTCCGCTGGCGCTTCGGCTCAGCTGGTTGCCCGTGAAGGTGCATACGTAACCGTACGTCTGCGTTCCGGTGAGATGCGTAAAGTCCTGGCTGACTGCCGTGCGACCCTGGGCGAAGTCTCGAACTCCGAGCACAGCCTGCGTTCGCTGGGTAAAGCCGGTGCCAAACGCTGGCGTGGCGTTCGCCCGACCGTTCGTGGTGTTGCCATGAACCCGGTCGACCACCCGCATGGTGGTGGTGAAGGTCGTACCTCTGCTGGTCGTCATCCGGTATCGCCGTGGGGTCTTCAGACCAAGGGTAAGAAGACTCGCGCGAACAAGCGTACCGACAACATGATCGTCCGTCGCCGCAAGTAAATAGAGGGATACGACAGTGCCACGTTCTCTGAAAAAAGGTCCTTTTATCGATCTTCACCTGCTGAAGAAGATCGAAGTGGCGGTGGAAAAGAACGACCGCAAGCCGATCAAGACCTGGTCGCGCCGTTCGATGATTCTGCCGCACATGGTTGGTCTGACCATCGCTGTCCACAACGGCCGTCAACACGTGCCGGTCCTGGTCAACGAAGACATGGTCGGTCACAAACTCGGCGAGTTCGCTGCTACCCGCACTTATCGTGGGCACGCTGCGGACAAGAAAGCCAAGCGTTAAGGGGTAAGGAAGATGGAAGTAGCCGCTAAGCTCTCGGGCGCTCGTATCTCCGCCCAGAAAGCCCGCTTGGTCGCCGACCAGATCCGCGGGAAGAAGGTGGGCGATGCGCTCAACCTCCTGGCTTTCAGCAACAAGAAAGCCGCCGAGATCATGAAGAAAGTGCTGGAGTCGGCCGTTGCCAACGCCGAGCACAACGAAGGCGCCGATGTAGACGATCTCAAAGTCTCCACCGTCTTCGTCAACGAAGGTCGTTCGCTCAAGCGCATCATGCCGCGTGCCAAAGGCCGTGCTGATCGCATCGTCAAGCGGTCTTGCCATATCACTGTCAAGGTTGCGGACAAGTAACGGAGTCGATCAGATGGGTCAGAAAGTACATCCCAATGGCATCCGCCTGGGTATCGTCAAGGAGCACACCTCCGTTTGGTACGCAGATAAGCGCACTTACGCCGATTATCTGTTCGCCGACCTGAAGGTACGTGAGTATCTCCAAGACAAACTAAAAAGCGCGTCCGTAAGCCGTATCGATATCCATCGTCCGGCTCAGACTGCACGTATCACCATCCACACCGCTCGTCCCGGCATCGTGATCGGCAAGAAAGGTGAAGATGTTGAGAAGCTGCGTCAGGACCTGACCAAGCAAATGGGTGTGCCGGTGCACATCAACATCGAAGAGATCCGCAAGCCGGAACTCGACGGTATGCTGGTTGCGCAAAGCGTAGCTCAGCAGCTGGAGCGTCGCGTTATGTTCCGTCGCGCCATGAAGCGCGCTGTACAGAACGCCATGCGCATTGGTGCCAAAGGCATCAAGATCCAGGTAAGCGGTCGTCTGGGCGGCGCTGAAATCGCTCGTACCGAGTGGTATCGCGAAGGTCGTGTGCCCCTGCACACCCTGCGTGCCGACATCGACTACGCAACCTACGAAGCGCACACCACCTACGGTGTGATCGGTGTGAAGGTTTGGATCTTCAAAGGCGAGGTCATTGGTGGCCGCCAGGAAGAGCTGAAGCCCCAAGCGCCCGCTCCTCGTAAAAAAGCTGCTAAGTAAGGAGTACGCAAATGCTGCAACCCAAGCGTACGAAGTTCCGCAAGCAAATGACCGGTCACAACCGTGGCCTGGCTCATCGCGGTTCTAAAGTCAGCTTCGGCGAGTTTGCCCTCAAGGCAACCAGCCGTGGCCGTCTCACCGCGCGTCAGATCGAGTCCGCACGTCGTGCGCTGACCCGTCACGTTAAACGTGGCGGCAAGATCTGGATTCGCGTATTCCCCGACAAGCCTGTTACCAAGAAGCCCCTGGAAGTACGTATGGGTAAAGGTAAGGGCGGCGTCGAGTACTGGGTAGCCCAGATTCAACCGGGCAAGGTCCTGTACGAGATCGAGGGTGTATCCGAAGAGCTGGCGCGTGAGGCATTCGCCCTGGCTGCTGCAAAGCTGCCGCTCGCCACCTCCTTTGTTAAGCGGACGGTGATGTGATGAAAGCGAATGAACTTCGTGAAAAATCCGTTGAGCAGCTGAACGAGCAACTGCTCGGCCTGCTGCGCGACCAGTTCAATCTGCGCATGCAGAAAGCAACTGGCCAGTTGGGGCAGTCTCACCTGCTCTCGCAGGTTAAGCGCGACATCGCTCGCGTGAAAACTGTGCTCAACCAGCAAGCAGGTAAGTAATCATGGCTGAAGCTCAGAAAACCGTCCGTACGCTGACTGGCCGCGTCGTCAGCGACAAGATGGACAAGACCGTCACCGTTCTGATCGAGCGCCGCGTTAAGCACCCGATCTACGGCAAATACGTGAAGCGTTCGACCAAACTGCACGCACACGACGAAACCAATCAGTGCCGCATTGGTGACCTGGTCACCATTCGCGAGACTCGTCCGCTGGCCAAGACCAAGGCCTGGACCCTGGTTGATGTCGTTGAGCGCGCGGTTGAAGTCTAAGGGTCGGAGATAGAAGATGATTCAGACTCAATCCATGCTCGAAGTCGCTGATAACAGCGGCGCGCGTCGCGTAATGTGCATCAAGGTGCTCGGCGGTTCCCACCGCCGTTACGCCGGCATTGGCGACATCATCAAGGTCACCGTCAAGGAAGCAATTCCGCGTGGCAAGGTGAAGAAGGGCCAGGTAATGACTGCCGTGGTCGTTCGCACCAAGCACGGCGTACGTCGTACCGACGGTTCCATCATTCGCTTCGACGGCAACGCCGCCGTCCTGCTGAACAACAAGCAGGAGCCGATCGGCACCCGTATCTTCGGGCCGGTGACTCGTGAACTTCGTACTGAGAAGTTCATGAAGATCGTCTCCCTTGCCCCTGAAGTGCTGTAAGGAGTAGCCGTCATGCAAAAAATTCGTCGTGACGACGAAGTCATCGTCATTGCCGGCAAGGACAAGGGCAAGCGTGGCAAAGTGATCAAGGTTCTGGCTGATGACCGTCTGGTTGTTGGCGGTGTGAACCTGGTCAAGCGCCACACCAAGCCCAACCCCATGCTCAACCAGCAAGGCGGGATCGTCGAGAAGGAGGCGCCTCTGCACGTCTCCAACGTCGCCATCTTCAACGCTGAAACCAACAAGGCTGACCGCGTTGGTTTCAAAGTCGAAGACGGTAAGAAGATTCGTGTCTTCAAGTCGACCCAGAAACCGGTTCAGGCTTGAGGGAGCTAGGTAGATCACCATGGCACGATTGAAAGAAATTTATCGGAAGGAAATCGCTCCCAAGCTGAAGCAAGAGCTTCAGCTGGCGAACGTGATGGAAGTTCCGCGCGTTACCAAAATCACCCTGAACATGGGTCTTGGCGAAGCTGTCGGCGACAAAAAAGTCATCGAGAGCGCCGTAGCTGATCTGGAAAAGATCGCGGGTCAGAAGCCGGTCGTGACTTACGCTCGTAAGTCAATCGCTGGCTTCAAGATTCGTGAAGGCTGGCCGATCGGCGTTAAAGTCACCCTGCGTGGCGATCGCATGTACGAGTTCCTGGACCGTCTGCTGTCGATCTCCCTGCCGCGCGTTCGTGACTTCCGCGGTCTGAATGCCAAGTCCTTCGACGGCCGTGGCAACTACAGCATGGGCGTCAAAGAGCAGATCATCTTCCCGGAAATCGATTACGACAAGATCGATGCCCTCCGCGGTATGGATATCACTCTGACCACTACCGCGCGTTCGGATGATGAAGGTCGTGCGCTGCTGCGCGCCTTCAAATTCCCGTTCCGCAACTGATTGGAGTAGGACCATGGCTAAAGAGAGCATGAAGAACCGTGAGCTGAAGCGTCAGCGCACGGTAGCCAAGTACGCCAAAAAGCGTGCCGAGCTGAAAGCGATCATCGTTAATCCGAGCACCACTGCGGAAGATCGTTGGAACGCCCAGGTCGCCCTGCAGAAGCAACCGCGTGACGCGAGCGCCAGCCGCCTGCGTAACCGTTGCCGTCTGACCGGTCGTCCGCACGGTTACTACCGCAAGTTCGGCCTGAGCCGTAACAAGCTGCGTGAAGCGGCTATGCGCGGTGACGTACCGGGCCTGGTGAAAGCCAGCTGGTAAGTGATAGGCGGAGTCGGTAACGGCTCCGTTGATCGCTTTGCGAAGCAAGCCCCCTTGTGGGGCTTGATTCGTTTTTGAGCGATCTCTAGAATACCCGGCTCCCCCGAGCCCGGGTTTTATCTCGCCTGGCGTTTTGAGGGCGAGTTATGAAGTTGAAGGCTTATCTTTTGTATCAGGAGCATTAAGCCCATGAGTATGCAGGACCCGTTAGCAGACATGCTAACTCGCATCCGTAATGCCCAGATGGCTGAGAAGACCGTCGTGAGCATGCCGTCTTCCAAGCTGAAAGCGGCAGTCGCCAAAGTCCTCAAGGACGAAGGCTATATTGCGGATTTCCAAGTCACCGCCGAGGCCAAGCCTCTGCTGTCGATCGAGCTGAAGTACTTCGAAGGCAAGCCTGTCATCGAGGAAGTGAAGCGAATCAGCCGTCCTGGCCTGCGCCAGTACAAATCCGTAGACCAGCTGCCGAAAGTTCGCGGCGGCCTGGGCGTTTCGATCGTCTCCACCAACAAAGGTGTGATGACTGACCGTGCTGCCCGTGCCGCTGGCGTCGGTGGCGAAGTGCTCTGCACTGTGTTCTAAGGGGAATCAGCATGTCTCGCGTTGCTAAGAACCCCGTCATTCTGCCCGCCGGCGTTGAAATCAAGCTGGCTGGTCAGGAACTTTCGATCAAGGGTGCCAAAGGCGCTCTCGAGCTGAAAGTACATCCGTCCGTCGAAGTCATTCAGGACAACGGTGAGCTGCGTTTCGCTGCGCGTAACGGCGACCAGCAGACCCGTGCCATGGCCGGTACCACCCGCGCTCTGGTCAACAACATGGTAATCGGCGTCAGCCAGGGCTTCGAGCGCAAGCTCCAGCTGGTTGGTGTTGGTTACAAAGCGCAGGCCAAAGGCCAAGTGCTGTCCCTGGCTCTCGGCTTCTCCCACCCGGTTGATTACGAACTGCCTGCCGGCATCGTCGCGGAAACCCCCAGCCAGACCGACATCCTGATCAAGGGTATCGACAAGCAGCTGGTTGGCCAGGTTGCCGCGGAAATCCGCGACTTCCGTCCGCCGGAGCCGTACAAAGGCAAGGGCGTGCGTTACGCCGACGAAGTCGTCCTTCGTAAAGAAGCCAAGAAGAAGTAGGGCATAGCAAATGAGCGTCAAGAAAGAAACCCGTCTGCGCCGCGCTCGCAAGGCTCGCCTGAAGATGCGCGAACTGGAAGCCGTACGCCTCTGCGTGTACCGCTCCTCCCAGCACATCTACGCCCAGGTCATTGCAGCCGACGGCGGCAAGGTCCTGGCCAGCGCCTCGACCCTGGACAAAGAACTGCGCGAAGCTGCCACTGGCAACGTCGACGCAGCCAAGAAAGTTGGTCAACTGGTCGCGGAACGCGCCAAGGCTGCCGGCGTCACTCAGGTGGCGTTCGACCGTTCTGGCTTCAAGTACCACGGTCGTATCAAGGCCCTGGCTGATGCCGCTCGTGAAGGCGGTCTGGAGTTCTAAGTTATGGCAAACAACGATCAAAAGCGCGACGAAGGCTACATCGAGAAGCTGGTTCAAGTGAACCGCGTCGCCAAAACCGTAAAAGGTGGCCGTATCTTCGCCTTCACCGCGCTGACCGTGGTTGGCGATGGCAAGGGCCGTGTTGGCTTCGGTCGTGGCAAGGCGCGTGAAGTGCCGGCCGCTATCCAGAAGGCAATGGAAGCTGCTCGCCGCAACATGATCCAGGTTGATCTGAACGGCACCACCCTGCAGTACCCGACCAAGTCCGCCCATGGCGCCTCCAAGGTGTACATGCAGCCGGCTTCCGAAGGTACCGGCATCATCGCCGGCGGCGCCATGCGCGCTGTCCTGGAAGTTGCTGGTGTGCAGAACGTTCTGGCGAAGTGCTACGGCTCCACCAATCCGGTGAACGTGGTCTACGCAACCTTCAAGGGCCTGAAGAACATGCAGTCCCCTGAGTCGGTAGCGGCCAAGCGTGGCAAGAGCGTCGAGGAGATTCTCTAACCATGGCAACTGTCAAAGTTACCCTGATCAAGAGCCTGAACGGCCGTCTGGCCAATCACAAGGCTTGCGTCAAAGGCCTCGGCCTGCGTCGCATTAATCACACCGTCGAAGTTCAGGACACTCCTGAAAACCGCGGCATGATTAACAAGGCCTACTACCTGCTGCGTGTGGAGGGTTAATCCATGCAACTGAACGATCTGCGTTCCGCGCCGGGTGCCCGTCGCGAAAAGCACCGTCCGGGCCGTGGCATCGGTAGCGGTCTGGGCAAGACCGGTGGCCGTGGTCACAAAGGTCAAACCTCCCGCTCCGGTGGCTCCATTGCTCCGGGCTTCGAGGGTGGTCAGCAGCCGCTGCACCGTCGTCTGCCGAAGTTCGGCTTCAACTCGCTGAAAGCCATGGATCGCGCAGAAGTGCGCACTTCCGAACTGGCCAAGGTTGAGGGTGATGTCGTAACCGTGCAGGCCCTGAAGGATGCCAACGTGATTAACCAGAACGTACAGCGTGTGAAAGTCATGCTGTCGGGCGACGTTACTCGCGCGGTCACTCTGAAAGGCATCGGCGCCACCAAGGGCGCTCGTGCGGCTATCGAAGCAGCTGGCGGCAAAATCGAGGACTAAATGGCTAAGCAAGGTGCTCTCTCTGCGCTGAGCAACGGTGGTGGTTTGTCCGAGCTCTGGGCACGTCTGCGTTTCCTGTTCCTGGCGATCATCGTCTATCGGATCGGCGCGCATATCCCAGTCCCGGGCATCAACCCCGATCGCTTGGCGGCACTGTTCCGGCAGAACGAGGGGACCATTCTTAGCCTCTTCAACATGTTTTCCGGCGGCGCGCTGGAGCGCATGAGTATCTTTGCACTGGGGATCATGCCGTACATCTCGGCGTCGATCATCATGCAGCTCATGACCGCTATCAGCCCGCAGCTGGAGCAGTTGAAGAAAGAGGGTGAGTCTGGGCGTCGCAAGATCAGCCAGTACACCCGCTACGCAACTCTCGCCCTGGCACTCGTCCAGGCCATTGGCATGTCCATTGGTCTGGGTAGTCAGGGTGTGGCCTTCTCCAACGACTTCGGCTTCTACTTCGTGTCGGTCACCACCTTCGTGGCGGGTGCACTGTTCATGATGTGGCTGGGTGAGCAGATCACCGAGCGGGGTGTCGGCAACGGCATCTCCATGTTGATCTTCTCCGGTATCGTCGCGGGTCTGCCCCGAGCAATCGGCCAGTCCTTCGAGTCCGCGCGTCAAGGTGACATCAACATCTTCGCCCTGATCGCCATCGGCCTGCTGGCCGTGGCCATCATCGCGTTCGTGGTGTTCATCGAGCGTGGTCAGCGTCGTATTGCCGTGCATTACGCCAAGCGCCAGCAAGGTCGCAAGGTGTTTGCTGCCCAAACGAGCCATCTGCCGCTGAAAGTGAACATGGCGGGTGTGATTCCCGCGATCTTCGCCAGCAGCATTCTGCTGTTCCCGGCATCCCTGGGTGCCTGGTTCGGTCAGTCGGAAGGCCTGGGTTGGCTGCAGGACGTCGCGCAAGCGATCGCTCCGGGGCAGCCGCTGAACATTCTGCTGTTTAGTGCAGGGATCGTTTTCTTCTGCTTCTTCTACACGGCGCTGATGTTCAACCCGAAGGACGTGGCGGAAAACCTCAAGAAGTCCGGTGCATTTATTCCGGGTATTCGTCCGGGCGAACAGTCGGCTCGCTATATCGATGGCGTACTGACCCGTTTGACCATGTTCGGTGCCCTGTACATGACGGCTGTGTGCCTGCTGCCCCAGTTCCTGGTCGTAGCTGCTCACGTACCGTTCTACCTTGGCGGGACCTCGTTGCTGATCGTGGTCGTGGTTGTGATGGACTTTATGGCCCAAGTACAATCGCACCTCGTTTCTCACCAGTACGAATCCCTCATGAAGAAAGCCAACCTGAAGGGCTATGGCAGCGGTCTGCTGCGCTGACCCGTAAGGTTCGAGGAGTCACTGATGAAAGTTCGTGCATCGGTTAAGAAGCTGTGCCGTAACTGCAAGATCGTCCGTCGCGAAGGCGTCGTACGCGTGATCTGCAGCTCGGAGCCGCGTCACAAACAGCGCCAAGGCTGAGTGTGATTCACGCGTGATAGCCCGGCAGCTAGTGTGCTGCCGGGTTGATTATTTGTTTTTACAGCGCTAATATCCGCGCCCTTTCTTGGCTCCCTGGGCGCCGGGTAGCTGTCAATTGGAGTTTTTCTGAATGGCCCGTATTGCAGGCGTAAACATTCCGGATAACAAGCACACTGTTATCTCGCTGACCTACATCTATGGTGTTGGTCGCACTACCGCACAGAGCATCTGTGCAGCCACCGGCATCAGCCCGGCTGTAAAGATCAAAGAGCTGAGCGAAGAGCAGATCGATTCGCTGCGTACCGAAGTGGCCAAACTGACCACCGAAGGTGACCTGCGTCGCGAAATCAACATGAATATCAAGCGTCTGATGGACCTCGGTTGCTACCGCGGTCTGCGTCATCGTCGTGGTCTGCCGGTTCGCGGTCAGCGTACCAAGACCAACGCGCGTACCCGTAAGGGCCCGCGTAAGCCGATCCGCAAGTAATCGCTTAGGAATATAGTCATGGCAAAACCTGCTGCTCGTCCTCGCAAGAAAGTCAAAAAGACGGTGGTTGACGGGATCGCGCATATCCACGCGTCCTTCAACAACACCATCGTTACCATCACCGACCGTCAGGGCAACGCTCTGTCCTGGGCCACTTCCGGTGGTTCGGGTTTCCGCGGCTCGCGTAAGAGCACTCCGTTCGCTGCCCAGGTAGCGGCCGAGCGTGCCGGCCAGGCTGCTCTGGAATACGGTCTGAAGAACCTTGACGTAAACGTCAAGGGCCCGGGCCCGGGCCGCGAGTCGGCTGTTCGTGCGCTGAATGCCTGCGGTTACAAGATCGCCAGCATCACCGACGTAACCCCGATCCCGCATAACGGCTGCCGTCCGCCGAAAAAGCGTCGCGTGTAATAGGAGACAGTGAGAAATGGCTCGTTACATTGGTCCCAAGTGCAAACTGTCCCGCCGCGAAGGCACTGACCTCTTCCTGAAGAGCGGCGTTCGTGCCCTCGACTCGAAGTGCAAGGCAGAACAAGTTCCCGGCCAGCATGGCCAGCGTCGTGGTCGCCTGTCCGACTACGGCCTGCAGCTGCGCGAGAAGCAAAAAGTTCGCCGCATCTACGGCGTTCTGGAACGTCAATTCCGTGGCTACTATCAGGAAGCGTCCCGCCGCAAGGGCTCCACAGGTGAAAACCTGCTGCAGCTGCTTGAGTGCCGTCTGGACAACGTCGTCTACCGTATGGGCTTCGGTTCCACTCGTTCCGAATCCCGTCAGCTGGTGTCCCACAAGACCATCAGCGTCAACGGTCAGACCGTAAACGTACCGTCCTACCAGGTCAAAGTTGGCGACGTCGTTGCTGTTCGCGAGAAATCGAAGAACCAGCTGCGTATCGCTCAAGCTCTGGACCTGTGCGCCCAGCGCGGTCGCGTTGAGTGGGTCGACGTGGACTCGGAGAAGAAAGCTGGCACCTTCAAAAGTGTCCCGGCTCGTGCCGATCTGTCCGCCGACATCAACGAAAACCTGATTGTCGAGCTCTACTCCAAGTAAGGGCTAGAAAATAGGTGCATCCATGCAGAGTTCGGTAAATGAGTTCCTGACCCCCCGCCACATCGATGTGCAGGTGGTCAGCCAAACCCGCGCCAAGATCACCCTCGAGCCCCTCGAGCGTGGTTTCGGCCATACCCTGGGCAACGCGCTGCGTCGCATCCTGTTGTCCTCCATGCCTGGCTGTGCAGTAGTCGAGGCCGAGATCGACGGTGTTCTCCACGAGTACTCCGCCATCGAAGGTGTGCAGGAAGACGTCATCGAGATCCTGCTCAACCTGAAAGGCCTGGCCATCAAGCTGCACGGCCGTGACGAAGTGACGCTGACCCTGGCGAAAAAGGGCTCGGGTGTGGTGACCGCTGCCGATATTCAGCTGGATCATGATGTCGAGATCGTCAACGGTGACCATGTTATCGCCCACCTGGCCGATAACGGCGCGCTGAACATGAAGCTGAAAGTCGCTCGTGGCCGTGGCTACGAGCCGGCTGATGCCCGCTCGAGTGATGAAGACGAAAGCCGCAGTATTGGCCGTCTTCAGCTCGATGCCTCGTTCAGCCCCGTACGTCGTGTTGCCTACGTGGTCGAGAACGCCCGTGTCGAACAGCGTACCAACCTGGACAAGCTGGTCCTTGATCTGGAAACCAACGGCACCCTGGATCCTGAAGAGGCCATCCGTCGCGCCGCTACCATCCTGCAACAGCAGCTGGCAGCGTTCGTGGACCTCAAAGGTGACAGCGAACCCGTCGTTGAAGAGCAGGAAGACGAGATCGATCCGATCCTGCTGCGTCCGGTCGATGATCTTGAGCTGACCGTCCGTTCGGCCAACTGCCTGAAGGCAGAGAACATCTACTACATCGGTGACCTGATTCAGCGCACCGAAGTAGAGCTGCTCAAAACGCCGAACCTGGGTAAGAAGTCCCTGACCGAAATCAAGGACGTTCTGGCTTCTCGCGGTCTGTCCCTCGGTATGCGCCTTGACAACTGGCCGCCGGCAAGTCTTAAGAAAGACGACAAGGCTACTGCCTGATCGTCGTAGCTACCGAACGTAAAGTTTGGAAAGGAATTGAACCATGCGCCATCGTAAAAGTGGTCGTCACCTGAGCCGTACCAGCTCGCACCGCAAGGCCATGTTCCAAAACATGGCTGTGTCGCTGTTCGAGCACGAGCTGATTAAAACCACCCTGCCCAAGGCCAAGGAACTGCGTCGCGTTGCCGAGCCGCTGATCACCCTGGCTAAAGTGGATAGCGTTGCCAACCGTCGTCTCGCTTTCGACCGTACCCGTTCGAAAGAAGCCGTAGGCAAGCTGTTCAACGAGCTGGGCAAGCGCTACGCCAACCGTCCGGGCGGCTACCTGCGCATCCTGAAGTGCGGCTTCCGCGCCGGCGACAATGCCCCCATGGCATACGTCGAACTGATTGACCGCGCTGTTGGCGGCCAAGCAGTAGAAGCTGCAGAGTAAGGTTTACGCCTTATAAGAAACCGGGCCCTGTGCCCGGTTTTTTATCGTCTGAAGAAAAGTTTTTCTCTATCGATCGGCTCGAATCAATAAATTGGCTGATCAATACCGTTGTCACCGATCCTTAACGACGCCGACTTCTACTGCTTGCTGAGCTGGATCAACAGCCAGAACGCCGGTGGAGGCGCTTAATTGTCCGATTGGGATGTCGGGCCGCGCTCACAGCCTTCGTGATTCGCCGGCTAACGAACACCCCGCCGTTGAGGAGAGTAACGATGAGTGACAACACCCGCCTGACGACCGCTGCCGGAGCGCCGGTCGCCGATAACCAGAACGTCCAGACCGCCGGCCCGCGGGGCCCGATGCTGCTGCAGGACGTCTGGTTCCTGGAGAAGCTGGCGCACTTCGACCGTGAGGTGATCCCCGAGCGTCGCATGCACGCCAAGGGCTCCGCCGCCTACGGCACCTTCACCGTCACCCACGACATCACGCGCTATAGCCGCGCGAAGCTGTTCTCCCTGGTGGGCAAGCAGACCCCGCTGTTCCTGCGTTTCTCCACCGTTGCCGGCGAGCGTGGTGCGGCGGATGCCGAGCGAGATATCCGTGGCTTTGCCCTGAAGTTTTACACCGAGGAAGGTAATTGGGATCTGGTGGGCAACAACACCCCGGTCTTCTACTTCCGCGATCCGCTGAAATTCCCCGACCTGAACCATGTGGTGAAGCGTGATCCGCGCACCAACCTGCGCAACGCCACGATGAAGTGGGACTTCTTCTCGCATCTGCCTGAAGCGCTGCACCAACTGACCATCGACTTTGGTGATCGCGGCCTGCCGCGCAGCTACCGTCACGTGCATGGCTTCGGCAGCCATACCTTCAGCTTCATCAACGCCAGCAATGAGCGCTTCTGGGTGAAGTTCCACTTCAAGACCCAGCAGGGTATCGAAAACCTGAGCAACGAGGAGGCGGCCAAGCTGGTGGGCGCAGACCGCGAAAGCTCGCAGCGCGACCTGTACGACGCCATCGATCGGGGCGACTTCCCGCGTTGGAAGATGTACGTGCAGGTGATGCCGGAGAAGGACGCGGCGACTTACCGATACAACCCGTTCGACCTGACCAAGGTCTGGCCACACGGCGACTACCCGCTGATCGAGGTGGGCTACTTCGAGCTGAATCGCAACCCGGCGAATTACTTCGCTGAGGTCGAGCAGTCCGCCTTCTCCCCGGCGAACATCGTCCCCGGAATCGGCTTCTCGCCGGACAAGATGCTCCAGGGGCGCCTGTTCTCCTACGGTGATGCGCACCGCTACCGCCTGGGTGTGAACCACCACCAGATCCCGGTGAACGCCGCGCGCAACAATCCGCGTATCTATCACCGCGACGGCGCCATGCGGGTGGACGGCAACAACGGCGACATGACTGTCACCTACGAGCCGAACAGCTTCAACCAGTGGCAGGAACAGCCGGACTATTCCGAGCCGCCGCTGACTCTGGAAGGCAGCGCCGACCACTGGAACCACCGCGCCGACGATGACTACTACAGCCAGCCGGCTGCGCTGTTCCGCCTGTTCGACCAAGCTCAGCGGCAACGTCTGTACGAGAACATTGCCGGCGATATGGCGGGCGTGCCGGAAGCCATCCAGCGTCGCCAGCTGGCGCTGTTCTTCAAGATCGACCCGGCATATGGCGAAGGGGTCGCCAAGGCTCTGGGCCTGAAGCTGGACTAAACTCAAAGCGTTCCACCAACCGCCCTCTTCGGAGGGCGGTTGCATTTATGGGGCATTGCGGACTTGACCCCGGTCATGGCCAGTCGCGACCGTTGCGCCGTTTAATTTGCTGTCACGTCCCAGGGAGAAGGCTGATGCAAGGCCACGCCGAGGTTATCGATTATCTCAACACGCTGCTGACCGGTGAGCTGGCCGCTCGCGACCAGTACTTCATCCATTCGCGCATGTACGAGGACTGGGGCTTCACCAAGCTCTACGAGCGTCTCAACCACGAGATGGAAGAGGAAACCCAGCACGCCGACGCGCTGCTGCGCCGCATCCTGCTGCTTGAAGGGACGCCGCGCATGCGCCCGGACGACATCCACCCGGGCAAGACCGTGCCGGAGATGCTGGAAGCCGATCTGAAGCTGGAGCGCCACGTACGCGCCGCGCTGGCCAAGGGCATCGCCTTGTGCGAGAAGCACAAGGACTTCGTCACCCGCGACATCCTGCGTGTGCAGCTCACCGATACCGAGGAAGACCATGCCTACTGGCTGGAGCAGCAGCTGGGCCTGATCGCCAAGATGGGCCTGGAGAATTATCTGCAGTCGCAGATCTGAGTTGCGGCTCGGTCTGAAAAAGCCCTCGGCGCCAACGCGTCGGGGGCTTTTTCAATTGCGCGCGCGGCCACTGTTTTCGTAGGAGCGAGCTTGCTCGCGAACCGCCCAGCCGCGGAGTCGCCCGGCGACGCTGTTCGCGAGCAAGCTCGCTCCTACGAAGAGCACAAGAAAAAGCCCCTGCGCCGATCGGCGACAGGGGCTTTTTTCCCGCCGTTGCGGATCAGGCCCGGTCACGCTCCAGCAGTGGCTTGAGGAAGTGCCCGGTGTGCGACACCGCCATCTCCGCAACCTGCTCCGGCGTACCGGTGGCGATGATCTGGCCGCCCTTGGAGCCGCCCTCGGGGCCGAGGTCGACCAGCCAGTCGGCTGTCTTGATCACGTCCAGGTTGTGCTCGATTACCACCACGGTATTACCGTGGTCGCGCAGGCGATGCAGCACGTCGAGCAGTTGCTGGATATCCGCGAAGTGCAGGCCGGTGGTCGGCTCGTCGAGGATGTACAGGGTCTTGCCGGTATCACGCTTGGACAGCTCGCGAGACAGCTTCACCCGCTGTGCTTCACCACCGGACAGCGTGGTCGCGCTCTGGCCCAGCTTGATATACGACAGGCCGACGTCCATCAGTGTCTGCAGCTTGCGAGCGATAGCCGGCACGGCGTCGAAGAACGTGCGAGCGTCCTCGATGGTCATGTCCAGCACCTCGGTGATGCTCTTGCCCTTGTAGCGGACTTCCAGGGTCTCGCGGTTGTAGCGCTTGCCCTTGCAGACGTCGCAGGGGACATAGATGTCCGGCAGGAAGTGCATCTCCACCTTGATCACGCCGTCGCCCTGGCAGGCCTCGCAGCGGCCGCCCTTGACGTTGAACGAGAAGCGCCCGGGGCCATAGCCGCGCGAGCGGGCTTCCGGCACGCCGGCGAACAGCTCGCGGATCGGTGTGAACAGCCCGGTGTAAGTCGCCGGGTTGGAGCGCGGGGTGCGGCCGATCGGGCTCTGGTCGATGTCCACCACCTTGTCCAGGTGCTGTAGGCCGTCGAACGAGTCGTAGGGTGCGACCTCCAGCGTGGTAGCGCCGTTGAGCGCGGTGGCGGTGATCGGGAACAGGGTGTTGTTGATCAGCGTCGACTTGCCCGAACCGGAAACGCCGGTAATGCAGGTGAACAGGCCGACCGGGATTTCCAGGTTGACGTTCTGCAGGTTGTTGCCGCGCGCGCCCTTGAGCTTGAGCAACTGCTTCTTGTTGCGCGGGGTGCGCTCGGCCGGCACGACGATCTTGGTGCGGCCAGACAGGTAGGCACCGGTGACCGAGTCCGGATGATCCATGACCTGCTGCGGCGTGCCCTCGGCGACAATCTGTCCGCCGTGCACGCCGGCACCGGGGCCAATGTCCACGACGTAGTCGGCGAGACGGATGGCGTCCTCGTCGTGCTCGACGACGATCACCGTATTGCCGAGGTTGCGCAGGTGGGTAAGGGTGCCCAGCAAGCGCTCGTTGTCGCGCTGGTGCAGGCCGATGGAGGGCTCGTCGAGGATGTACATGACGCCCACCAGGCCGGCACCGATCTGGCTGGCCAGGCGAATGCGCTGGGCCTCGCCGCCGGAGAGGGTGTCGGCGCTACGGTCCAGGGTCAGGTAGTCAAGACCGACGTTGACCAGGAACTGCAGGCGCTCGCGGATCTCCTTGAGGATCTTCGAGGCGATCTCGCCGCGGCGACCGGTCAGGGTCAGGCTTTCTGCATAGTCACAGGCGGTGCCGACCGGCATTGCGGTGATCGCCGGCAGGGTCTTGTCGCCGACCCATACGTGGCGCGCTTCGCGGCGCAGGCGGGTGCCGTGGCAGTCCGGGCAGGGCTGGGTGCTGAGGAACTTGGCCAGCTCTTCGCGCACGGTGGCCGACTCGGTTTCGCGGTAGCGACGTTCCAGGTTCGGCAGGATGCCTTCGAACGGGTGCGCGCGCTTGACGATGTCTCCCCGGTCGTTGAGGTAGCGGAACTCGACGTTCTCGCGGCCCGAGCCGTTGAGGATGAACTTCTGGTGCTCCGGATCGAGATTCTGGAAGGGCTCTTCCAGGCTGAAGCCGAAATGTCCGGCCAGCGAGCCGAGCATCTGGAAGTAGTAGACGTTGCGCCGGTCCCAGCCGCGGATTGCGCCTTCGGCCAGGGTCAGCTCGCCGTTGACCACTCGGCGTGCATCGAAGAACTGCTTCACGCCCAGGCCGTCACAGGTCGGACAGGCGCCGGCCGGGTTGTTGAAGGAGAACAGCTTGGGTTCCAGCTCGCTGATCGAGTGGCCGCAGATCGGACAGGCGAAGCGCGCGGAGAAGATGATTTCCTCGCCCTCTTCATCGTCCATGGGCGCGACGAGGGCGATGCCATCCGCCAGGTTGATCGCCGTCTCGAAGGACTCGGCCAGGCGCTGCTGCAGGTCGCCGCGCACCTTGAAGCGGTCCACCACCACGTCGATGGAGTGCTTGAGCTTCTTGTCCAGCTTCGGCACTTCGTCCAGCTCGTAGAGCTTGCCGTTGACGCGGGCGCGGACGAAACCCTGGGCGCGCATCTCGTCGAACACCGCCAGGTGCTCGCCCTTGCGCTCGCGGATCACCGGGGCCAGCAGCATCAGCCGGCGGCCTTCGGGCAACGCCAGCACCTGGTCGACCATCTGGCTGACGGTCTGCGCTTCCAGCGGGATGTCGTGATCCGGGCAGCGCGGAATACCGACGCGCGCATAGAGCAGGCGCAGGTAGTCGTAGATCTCGGTGATGGTGCCCACGGTGGAACGCGGGTTGTGGGAAGTGGATTTCTGCTCGATGGAGATCGCCGGCGACAGACCCTCGATGGTGTCGACGTCGGGCTTTTCCATCATCGAGAGGAACTGCCGGGCATAAGCCGACAGGGATTCCACATAGCGGCGCTGGCCCTCGGCGTAGAGCGTGTCGAAGGCCAGGGAAGACTTGCCGGAACCGGACAGGCCGGTGATCACGATCAGCTTGTCGCGTGGCAGGGTCAGGTCGATGTTCTTCAGGTTGTGGGTACGTGCCCCACGGATGAGGATCTTGTCCACTGCAGCCTCGCATGGCGGGCGAAAACTATCGATTATACGGGGCGTTTCCGGCACGCGGCAAAGTAGCGCGTGTGTGCCCTTGGACCGTTGGGCTGGTAGAATGCGCGGCTATTTTTCGGCGCTGGCGACAGCCGGCCCTTTGCGGCTTGGAAGGCCGCGCCGTCACGGGAACTGTTGAGCGCATTCCCGACATCCGTCTTCCCACGAGGGGCCTATGCACGATTCCCACACTGAGCGCATGAGTGGCACAGAACTCCGGGCGACCTCCGGCCTGGCCCTGCTCTATGCCTTCCGTATGCTTGGCATGTTCATGCTGCTGCCGGTCATGATGACCTACGGTATGGAACTGGCCGACGCGACGCCGGCCCTGATCGGCTTCGCCATGGGCGCCTACGGCCTGACCCAGGCGGTACTGCAGATTCCGCTGGGCACGCTGTCCGACCGAATCGGTCGCCGCGCGATCATCGTCGTCGGCCTGCTGGTATTCGCCATCGGCGCCGGTGTAGCCGCCAGTTCCGACACTATCTGGGGCGTCATAGCGGGTCGGGTGATCCAGGGCGCCGGGGCGATTTCCGCGGTGGTCATGGCGCTGCTTTCGGACCTGACCCGCGAGCAGCACAGGACCAAGGCCATGGCCATCATCGGCATGAGTATCGGTGTCTCCTTCGCCGCCTCGATGGTCGCCGGCCCCGTGCTGACCCACTGGTTCGGCTTGCACGGGCTGTTCTGGTTCACCTCGGGCATGGCGCTGGTGGGTATCCTGATCATTCTCTTCATGGTGCCGGTGCCCGATCACCGCATGCAGCATCGTGAGTCCAGCGTCGCCAAGCAGTCGCTGATCCCAACCTTGAAGAATGGCGATCTGCTGCGCCTGGACGTCGGCATCCTGGTACTGCACGCGATTCTCATGGCGAGCTTCGTTGCGCTGCCGCTGGCGCTGGTGGAACGCGCCGGGCTGCCCAAGGAGCAGCACTGGTGGGTGTATCTGACCGCACTGCTGATCGGCTTCTTCGCCATGGTCCCGTTCATCATCTACGCCGAGAAGAAGCGCCAGATGAAACGCGTGCTGGCTGGCGCAGTGGCGACCCTGATGCTCTGCGAGCTGTTCTTCTGGGAATTCGGCAACAGCCTCAAGGAACTGGTGTTCGGCATCGTCGTCTACTTCACCGCGTTCAACCTGCTGGAGGCCTCGCTGCCGTCGCTGGTAAGCAAGGTGTCGCCGGCGGGCGGCAAGGGCACGGCAATGGGCGTGTACTCCACCAGCCAGTTCCTCGGCGCCGCCGTGGGCGGCATCCTGGGGGGCTGGATGTTCCAGCATGGTGGGCTCGACGGGGTGTTCATCGGCTGCGCGGTGCTGGCTGCCATCTGGCTGGCGATTGCTGTTACCATGCGTGAACCGCCTTATGTAACGAGTATTCGCCTGCCTCTCTCCGATGAGGCCCTGCGCGATGCTTCGTTGGCTGAGCGTTTCAAGGCATTGCCCGGTGTGAGCGATGTGATGGTGGTCGTTGAAGAAGCGGCCGCTTATGTCAAAGTAGATTCCCAACAAGTTGATCGCACGTCCCTCGAGCGCCTCGCCGGCGCCGAGCAGGCGACGTGCTGAAGCCTTTAGGAGAGCGTCATGGCCCGTGGGGTTAACAAAGTCATTCTGGTGGGTAACGTCGGTGGCGATCCGGAAACCCGTTACATGCCCAACGGCAACGCGGTGACCAACGTCACCCTGGCCACCAGCGAGAGCTGGAAGGACAAGCAGACCGGCCAGCAGCAGGAGCGTACCGAGTGGCACCGCGTGGTGTTCTTCGGTCGTCTGGCTGAGATCGTCGCCGAGTACGTGCGCAAGGGCTCGCAGATCTACGTCGAAGGCAGCCTGCGTACTCGCAAGTGGCAAGGCCAGGACGGTCAGGACAAGTACACCACCGAGATCGTGGTCGACATCAACGGCAACATGCAGCTGCTGGGTGGCCGTCCGGGCGCCGGTGGCGATGACGCTCCGCGCGCTCCCCGCGAGCCGCAACAGCAGCGTCCGCAGCAGGCCCAGCGCCCTGCGCCGCAGCAGCAGTCCCAGCCCGCGCCGCAACCGGCTCCGGACTACGACAGCTTCGACGACGATATCCCGTTCTAAACCCAGCGGTTCGTCCCCCAAAAGCGCAGCCTTCGAGCTGCGCTTTTGCGTTTGTGGGACGCTCGTTTTGGCAAATGTTCGTAAAAGTCTTTCTCGACGGCAGCTATTTAATTAGCTAGCTAACTGAATGATTCTGGAGCTGCCTTGATGTACGGCAAAACCGGAGAAGAAAGACATGAGCATTACAGTGACCGAGCGTGACGACGACCATAAATCCCGCGAGTTCCGCGCCCACGGCGGGCGTTGCTGGGATGTGTACCAGGAGGGGCAATTGGTCGGCATCTTCCACACCGAAGGCGAGGCGCAGGCCTACCGGGTTTCCCTGGAGCTGGAAGCGCGTTACCGCCACGCGGCAGAGTTCTAAGGTATGAAGGCCCCGGGCCGACGGCCGCGCCACGGGGCTCTTTTTTCTGTAGGAGCGAGCTTGCTCGCGAGCCGTATCGGCATGGCGTGATGCGTTCGCGAGCAAGCTCGCTCCTACAAGAATGCCGCCCGGCGACCCGGGCGGCATGCAATCAGAACTGGTAGTTCACCGTTGCGGTAACGTTGCGCTTCTCGCCGAAGTAGCAGAAATCCAGGCTGTAGCAGGATGCCACGTAGTCCTTGTCCAGCAGATTGTTGGCGTTGAGGCTGACATCCAGGCCCTTCAGACCGACGCGCGACAGGTCGTAGCTGATGCGCGCATCCACCAGGGTGTAGTCCGGTACGCGCAGGGTGTTCTCCTTGTCTGCCCAGGTCTCGCCGACATAGCGAGCGCCGCCACCGAGTGTCAGGCCGTCCAGCGGGCCGGCATTGAAGCCGTAGTCCGCCCACAGCGACGCCATGTGCTTGGGCGCCTGGTTCGGGGTGTGGCCCTGGTTGCCGTCCAGCGACTTGGTGTAGGTGATGTCGGTGTAGGTGTAGCTGCCGAGCACCTTGAGGTTGTCGGTGACCTGGGTGTGGGCTTCCAGCTCCAAGCCCTGGGAGCGCACTTCACCCACAGAGGTGTAGAAGTTGTCCTGCGGCTCCTTCGAGGCGACGTTCTCCTGGGTGATGTGGAAGATCGATGCGGTGTACAGGCTGCGGCTGCCTTCGGGCTGGAACTTCAGGCCGGCTTCCCATTGCTTGCCCTCGGTCGGCTCCAGCGGCGTGCCGGACTGGTCGGAGTAGGCGTTGGGGTTGAACGACTCGGAGTAGCTGATGTACGGCGCGATGCCGTTGTCGAACAGGTACAGCGCACCGAGGCGCCCGGTGAATTTCTTCCAGTCGTCGTCGGCCTTGCTGCCGCTACTTCGATTCTTGTCCTCGACCGTCACCCAGTCCTCGCGCATGCCCAGGGAGAAGCGCCAGTTGTCGATGTCGATCAGGTCCTGCAGGTAGACGCCGGTCTGTTCCAGGCGACGGGTGTGGTTGTCGTCCGGGTAGTAGCTGATGGCGTCGTTGCCGTAGTGCGGATCGAAGGCGTCCAGTGGCGCTACCGAGCCGGAGCGCCAGTCCACGGTGGTGCGGCGCTTCTGGTAGTCCAGGCCCATCAGCAGGGTGTGCTTGGCGGTGCCGGTGTTGAATTCGGCCTGGGCCATGTTATCGATGATGTACGCCTGCAGGTGCTCGCTGGCGCCTGAGTAATAGCGATTCAAGGTGTTCTGGTCGGGTGCGGTCCAGCCGTAGGCGTAGACCTGCGAGAGGTCGACGTCCGAATCCAGATAGCGGAAGTTCTGCCGCGCGCTCCACACGTCGTCGAAACGGTGCTCCAGTTGGTAGCCGAACATGCGCTGGGTGCGGTCGAAGTCATCCTGGCTCGGCTCGCCGTCGAAGAACTCGCGGGAAATCTTCTGGCCGTTGTGATGGAACAGCGCGCCATCCGCCGGTACACCGCCGTGGTAGCCGCCGTTCGGGTCGTGCTGCAGGTAACCCTGCAGGGTCAGCGTGGTGTCGTCGGTGAAGTCGATGGCCAGGGTTGGGGCAATGGCGTAGCGCTCTTCCTTGACGTGGTCGAACTGGGTATCCGAGCCCTTGCCCAGGCCGACCAGTCGATAGGCGATGCGCTTTTCCTCATCCAGCGGTCCGCTGAAGTCGAAGCCCATTTCCTTCTGGCCCATGTTGCCGACGGTACCGGTGATCTGGTGGTAGTCCTCGTACAGCGGCTTCTTGCTGGTCAGCGCCACCAGGCCGCCGGGCAGGCTGCGGCCGTAGAGCACCGAGGAGGGACCCTTGAGCACGTCGATGCGCTCGAGGAAGTACGGGTCGATCTGCATCGAGCTGAAGGTGCCGCTGTCGCCCATGGCCTTCAGGCCGTCGAGGTAGATGTTGTCCACGCTGTTGTCGGCGAAGCCGCGCATCACCACATAGTCGTAGCGGTTCGAGGCGCCGACCTGGCCGGTGAAGATGCCGGGGGTGTAGCGCATGGCCTGCTGCACGGTCTTGGAGGCGGTGTCGTCGATCTGCTCGCGAGTGATGACCGAGACGCTCTGGCTGGTTTCCAGCAGGGACTTGGAGGTCTTGGTGGCGATCTGGCTGTGGGTCGCCAGGTAGCCGTCTTCCTCGCCCAGCGCGTTGCCCAGGGCGAACACGTCGCTGGAGGGCATGGCCAGCACGTCGGTCGGTGCGGCCGGGCGCAGCACGTAGTTGCCGTTGCCCTGGTCCACCGCTTCCAGCGGGGTGTCCACCAGCAGACGGCCCAGGCCCTGGTCTACCGAGTAGGTGCCATTCAGTCCGGCCGAGTTCAGGCCGCGGGTCTGCTCCGGGGTAGCCGACAGGGTGATCCCCGCCTCACGAGCGAAACTGTTCAGCACCTCGCCCAGCGGCCCAGCCGGAATCGCGTAGGCGCGGCTGCTGGTCATGGCCGCGGCGTCTGCGGCGACGGCGCTCAGCGGCAGGCTGGCGCCCAGGCTCGCACAGAGCAGGGCGCCGCGCACGGCATGGGCCAGCCGGCTGGCGCGGGGCAGGGCGGGGGCGGGCATCGGGAGGAGGGCGGCTGGCATGCTGGGGCTTCCGTTAGCGGGGAAATGATCGGGTTATTCCTCCTTGCCGGCCGAGGTGGCGAAACCCGACAAAAATAATTCTCGATTGCGAGGAAATGTTATTTGAAAAGCATGTGTAGGAGCGGACTCTGTCCCCGATGGCCTCCAGCGCAATGCGGACCTATCGCGGACGAAGTCCGCCCCTACCCAAGATGCTCAGCCGCGTGCGCTGACCGTCACCCACCAGTCCGTGCGCTTCTCTATCCGCACCGACAGCGTACGCGGCAGCAGGGCCAGTAGCTGATTGGTATCGTCCAGGCGGAACACGCCGGAGAGCCGCAGGTCGGCCACGCTCTCGTCGCAGTGCAGATGACCATGGCGGTAGCGACCGATCTCGGCGAGGAAGTCCGCCAGGCGCATGTCACGAGTAACGATCAGTCCGTCAGCCCAGGCGGCGCTGTCCATATCGCCGTTCTGGGCCAGCAGCGCGCTGTCGCCGTTGATCTGGTAGGTCTGTCCGGCTTCTGCGATGGCGGTGGTCCGGCCGCGTACGCGCGGGGCGATCGCCACCGAGCCGTCCTCGACGCTCAGGCGCGTGGAGTGTTCGTCCTGGCGTAACACGAAGCGGGTGCCCAGGGCCTCGAACAGACCATCGCAATTGCGCACCCGCAACGGCCGCGCGGCGTCCTGCGCCGTGCTCAGGAGGATTTCGCCGCGCTCCAGGATCAGCAGGCGCTGGCGCGCATCGAAGCGCACGTTCACTGCGCTGTCGGTGTTCAGTTGCAGGATGCTGCCGTCCGCCAGGGTGAAACGTTGGCGCTCGCCGATCCCCGTGCTGAAGTCCGCCATCCAGCGCTGCCAGGGCGTGACATCGCGGGCCAGCCATAGCGCGGAGGCGCCGATGGCAAAGGTCGAGAGCAGCTTGAGCGCCTGGCGCCGTTGCAGGCGCTGGCTGGTGTTCTCCAGCGTCTCCAGTGCCACGCGGGCGCCGGGCACAGCCTGGTAACCGCTGGCCAGTTCGCTGTTCAGCGCCTGCACCCGCAGCCAGGCGGTTTCGTGCTCCGGGCTGGCCTGGCGCCAGTGCTCGCAGGCGCTGAGCAGTTCGGGGTCGGCAGTGCCGTTCAGGCGCAGGGTCCACTGGATGGCCTGTTTCACCACCCGTGGGTCGGGCGTGGCACTGGCGCCGCTCACTCGGCGTACCGTAGCTGGTAGCAGTGGAACAACGCTTCGGCGATGTAGCGCTCCACCGAGCGTACCGAGACGCCCAATTCCTCCGCGATTCGCGCGTGGGGCATGCCTTCGCACTGGGCCAGCAGGAAGGCGCTGCGTACCTTCGGCTTGAGGCCGTCGAGCAGGCGGGCGATGTTTTCCAGCAGTTGCAGGATGTTGTGCCGGTCTTCCGCTGAGGGCACTTGCCCTTCCGGCAGATGGGCGATGGAGTCGAGGTAGGCGCGCTCCAGCTCCTGGCGTCGCCAGTGATCGATGACCAGGCCGCGGGCAACGGTGCGCAGGAATGCGCGCGGTGTGTGCAGTTCGCTGCGCTCGGGTCTGAGCAGTACGCGCAGGAAGGTGTCCTGGGCCAGGTCGGCGGCATCGGCGGCATTGCCCAGCCGGCCGCGAAGCCAGTTGTGCAGCCAGCCGTGATGGTCACTGTAGAGCGACTGGACGTCGAAGGTCGAGGACATGGGCGCGCGAAGGTTGCAAATGATAATTTATCGCATTTTCAACAAGGCGATGGCCATTTGCAAGATATGTCTGAGGCTCCGGTGTTTCCTGTAGGAGCGAGCTTGCTCGCGAACTGCTCGGCACCGGAGCTGCCGGGAAATCTGTTCGCGAGCAAGCTCGCTCCTACAAATAGGCCTCGTGCCTTTCCTCAGCGGTACCAGCGCGGCGTGTAGACCCAGTCGCCACCACCGGCACGGGGGAAGCGCCGGGTCAGGGACGAGCCGATGATCACCAGGGTGCGCATGTCGACCATCTCCGGTACCAGTTCGCCCAGGGTGACGACGCGCAGTGCTTCCGCCGGGCGACCGATGTCGCGGCCGAGCACCACCAGGGTTTCCGGTGTGCGGTGGCGACGGACGATTTCCAGTGCCCGGCCCAGTTGCCATGGCCGCGCCATGGAGATCGGGTTGTAGAAGGCCATGGCCAGGTCGGCGGCGCCAGCATGGTCGAGGCGCGTCTCGATGGTTTCCCAGGGCTTGAGGTTGTCCGACAGGGAAATCAGACAGAAGTCATGTCCCAGCGGTGCCCCGGCCTTGGCCGCAGCGGCCAGCGCAGCGGACACCCCCGGTAGTACCTCGAGCTCCACGCCATGCCAGTGCGGATCGCTGCTTTCGTGCAGGGCCTCCATCACCGCAGCGGCCATGGCGAACACGCCGGGATCGCCGGAGGAAATCACCACCACCCGCCGACCACTGGCAGCCAGTTCGAGGGCGTGGCGGGCGCGCTGCATTTCCTCGCGATTGTCGGTGCAGTAGCGCACCTGGTCGTCGCGCAGCGGCTCGGCCATCTTCACGTAGGTTTCGTAGCCGAGCAGGTCCTGGGCTTCGTCCAGCGCGCGGCGCACTGCCGGGATCATGAAGTCGCTGGCGCCGGGGCCCAGGCCGATGACGCTGAGCCGCCCACGCGGCTGGCCGATGCGCTGGGCTTCTAGCGGGGTGGCGGCGCGGTGCAGATGGAAGGAGTCGCCGTGCAGCACTTCCGGCGGCAGCGTCGCGTCCTGCTCGACGAAGCGCAGCGGAACATTCAGCTCTGCGGCAGCAATGGCCAGCGCCGGATCGGCCATGCGGCAGCGTGGCGCGACCACGGCGGCCAGCGACGCTTCGGCCAGGCCGGCCTGTGCCAGGCCCTGGCGGATGCGCTCGGGCAGTTGCGAGTCCACCAGCGTGACGTGGGCGAGGACGATGCGCGGATGGATGCGCAGCTCGTTCTGCGCGATGCCCTCGGCGCGGGCATCGATACGCAGGGTATGCGCGGCGTCGTCAGCCAGCGGCAGGTCCAGCTCGTCCAGCCAGGGCGCATCGCCCTCGATGCGCAGAGTATCGCCGCCCAGCAGGTCGGAGACGAAGCGCTTGCCCTGTTCGATGTCCGCCAGCGCATAGCCCGGCGGCGGGTCGAGCAGGCAGGCGCCGAAACGCAACTCGCCGCTGGTGGTGATGGCGGGCGCCACATCCAGCGCGGCGCCCATCTCGCGGGCCATGCGGTTCACCCCGCCGAGTCCGCCGAGTAGCGGCACCACGGCGCTGCCGTCTTCGGCCACGGCCAGCACCGGCGGCTCCGCGCCCTTCTCGCTGAGCAGGGGTGCGAGGGTGCGGATGACGATGCCGGCGGCGCACAGGGCGATAATCGAGGTGTCGTCGCGGTAGAGCTGGCGCAGGGTATCGCCGAAATTAGCGTAGGACTCATCGGCGCCTTCGACGCGGTCTTTCAGACCCAATACGCGTGCCTGTGGATAAACGTCCTGCAGGCGTCGCGCGGTGGCCAGCGCGCCCTGGCCGAGGATGACAATGGCAGGGCGCATCAGCCGTTCCACCGCTGGCCGGGAATGACGATCATCGAGAAGTACGGCGAAGCCATCGGGTCGACGTCGTCCAACGCCACGATGCGCTGCTCGCGCATGGTGGCGCGTTCGACGTAGTGGGCGCTGCCGTCACGGCCCAGCTCGCGGAGCACGCGGCGGACCTTGTCGAAGTTGCGGCCGAGCTTCATCACCACTGCCGCATCGGCGTCGGCCAGGCGGCGCTTGAGTTCGTCTTCCGGCAGCACGCCGGAGAGTACCGACAGGCTCTGGTTGCGATACACCAGCGGCACGCCGAGCACCGCTGCGCTGCCGAGCATTGAGCAGACGCCGGGTACGACTTCGGTGTCATACCGCTGCGAAAGACGGTCGTGCAGGTACATGTAGGAGCCGTAGAAGAACGGGTCGCCCTCGCAGATCACTGCCACGTCGCGACCGGCGTCCAGGTGCATCGCCACCTGCTCGGCAGCGGTGTCATAGAAGTCGCTGATCACGCCTTCGTAGGTCAGCGGCGGCTCCAGTTTCTCGGTGGTCACCGGGTAGACCAGCGGCAGGCGTTGCTGCTCATCGAGCAGGTGCTGCTCGATGATGGCGAAGGCATTGCCGCCCTGGCCTGCGTGGTGCTTGGCCTTGGCCACGAAGTAGCCGATCACCGGGGAGGCGCGCAGCAGGCGCAGGGCCTTGAGGGTCAGCAGTTCCGGGTCGCCCGGGCCGACGCCCAGGCCGATGAGGCGGCCGGTCATCACTCCACCTCCGTGGCCAGGGCGTTCACCGCCGCAGCGGCCATCGCGCTGCCGCCACGGCGTCCGCGCACGATTACGTAGGGCACGCCACGGCTGTCGGCGGCGAGGGCGTCCTTGGATTCCATGGCGCCGACGAAGCCCACCGGGAAGCCAAGGATCAGCGCCGGTTTCGGTGCGCCGGCATCGAGCATTTCCAGCAGGTAGAAGAGGGCAGTCGGCGCATTGCCGATCACCACCACGCTGCCTTCCAGGTGTTCGCGCCAGTGCTCCAGCGCCACCGCCGAGCGGGTGTTGCCCAGCTCGCGGGCGAGCTCCGGGACGTCCGGATCATTGAGGGTGCAGATCACCTCGTTGTGTGCCGGCAGGCGTGCGCGGGTGATGCCCTCGGCGACCATCCGCGCATCGCAGAGAATCGGCGCGCCAGCGGCCAGGGCCGCACGGCCGATGGCCCCGGCGCCGGCGGAGAAACGCAGGTCCTGCACGACGTCGACCATGCCGCAGGCGTGGATCACCCGCACGGCGAGCTTTTCCAGGTCGGCGGGGATGCCGGTGAGATCGGCCTCGGCGCGAATGGTGGCGAAGGATTGGCGGTAGATCGCCTGGCCGTCGCGGATGTAATCAAGCATCGGTGGAAACTCCGGGTGCGGCGAGCAGGTCGCCCGCGGCATCGAGGGGAAGGTTGCGCGCCAGCGGCTGGCCAAAGCCGGCCACGCCGTCGGCGCGACGGAACAGGTCATAGCGGCCGTCGGCGACGGCCAGCAGGGTGTAGGGGGCGACGTGGGCGGCGGCGCAGGAGCGCGGGCAGCCGCACAGGTGCACGCCGGCCGGCGGTGCGTGACGCAGGCGCTCGGCCAGGCGCAGGGCGTCGGCCTTGGTGTCGGCCAGCCCGCGCGCGCAACCGCTGGAGCCGCTGCACGCGACGAGGCGCGAGAGCGGTTGACCGGCATCGATCACCAGGCCGAGGTTGGCCAGCGCGGCGAGTACGACGGGAGCGTCGGTCAGGGATACATCGGGGAGGATCAGGCTTTGCCACGGCGTCAGACGCAGTTGTCCGGCGCTGAATCGCTCGGCGAGATCGGCAAGGCCGAACAGTAGGGTGCTGTCGAGGCGTCCGAGGATGAATCCCGCACCGACCATGGCGCGGTCCGGCTGGCGCTGCGGCTGAATCCCGAGATGGCCGAAAGCCCGCGGTGCAGGACGTCGCCAGTTATCCACAGCCGGCCCGAGGTGCAACTGGAAGGGCAGGCGTTGCTGCAGGCGCTCCAGCAGCACTTCATCGCGGAGCATCTCGCGCAGGTGGCGCATGCGCGTCTGGCCGTCGCCGGCAAGATCGAGGAACAGGTGCAGCAGGCTTTCCACCAGCAGCGGTACCTGCTCGGCTGTCACGGCGGCGAGGGCTGGGGCAACCGTTTCGTGCTGCGGCGGACAACCGGCCAGGCCGAAGGCGAACAGCGGCGTCGCGTCGCCGGACATGGCCGACAGCCAGAGATCGTTGGGATGCTCCAGCATCGCCAGCGCTTCGCCGCCGTCCAGCTGGATGCCGAACTTGGGCGACAGGCCGTGGAAGCGCGGTGTGCGCTCCAGCAGATCGAGCAGTTGGCCGGCCAGGGGAGCTGCATCGAAAGTCGTGGCGGCGTCGAGGCCCAGCGCCGGGCTGACCAGCAGGTTGCGCACATCGTCCGCCGCCAGTTCGCGCGGGCCGAGACCGGCGGCGAGCAGTTCCCTGCTCAGCGCCTGTTCGGTGCCGGTGCGTATGCCGCGAATCTGCAGGTTGGCGCGATTGGTCGCTTCCAGCACGCCATCGGCATGGCGCTCGGCGGCCAGGGCGATGGCTCGCGCGGCGCTGGCGTCGAGTTGCCCACAGGGCAGCTTGATGCGGCAGATGCCGCCATCGCGGGAGGCCACGATGCGCAGCAGGCCGGGGCAGGCATGCGGACGGACGGGCGGAGCTGAGAATTCGGGCACTGAGGTCACCAGGGCTGGGTCGCGGTGACCTGCGAATCCCCCATAGGGGACTTCACGACACCGATACACCCCGCTCGATGTCTGCACGCGCGACTGGTTTCGTCGGCAGGTCTCCTGGCTGGCAGGTCCTCATCCAGCGCGGCCTTCCCGGTTGCCCAGTGGCCTGATCGACCGCATGAAAATGCGCTTCATGCTGTCGGATTGCGCGGACTCGCTGCTTACAGTTGCGGGGGCAGCCACGGTTCAACCGTGTTCCCTCTTCGGCTCTCGGATGCTTCGCTGTTCAATTGCGAAGCGTCCTACGAGCACCGACGAAGCGGGTATTATGCCTGCTTTGCCCGAAGGCAGGAAAAGCCTGCCCGTCGGATCGATCGTCGCACCTTCGAGGAAATTTCATGACGCCCTGGCTGACCATCGTTGGCATCGGCGAGGACGGTTATGCCGGCCTCGGCAAGGCCGCGCGCCGCGCCCTGCTCGCCGCCAGCGAAGTGATCGGCGCGCCACGCCAGCTGGAGCTGCTGCCGCATTGTCTGCGCGCTCATCGCCAGGCCTGGCCGAGCCCGTTCAGCCTGGAACCGGTGATGCGCCGGCGCGGTGAGCCGACCTGCGTGCTGGCCAGCGGTGACCCGATGTGGTTCGGCGTCGGCGCTAGCCTGGCCCGTCAGATTCCGTCCGAGGAAATGCTCGTGCTTTCCGCGCCGTCCTCTGCCTCCCTCGCAGCGGCGCGCCTGGGCTGGGCGTTGCAGGATTGCGCGCTGCTGTCGCTGGTGGCACGCCCATTGGCCGCACTCAACGCGCAGATCCACGACGGCGCCAGGCTGCTGATCCTCAGTAACGACGGCAGCAGCCCGGCGGCGATCGCCGCATTGCTGCGCGAACGAGGATTCGGCGCGAGTCGCCTCAGCGTGCTGGAACACCTGGGCGGTGAGGCGGAGCGGCGTATCGACGGGCTTGCCAGCGACTGGTCGCAGAGCGAGATGGCTGCACTGAACCTGGTGGCTGTGCAGTGCGTAGCCGGCGTCGACGCGGTTCGTCTGCCCCTGACCATCGGCCTGCCGGACGACGCCTACCGCCATGACGGCCAACTGACCAAGCGCGACGTCCGCGCCGTGACCCTGGCACGGTTGGCACCGAAGCCCGGCGAGCTCCTCTGGGATGTCGGCGCCGGCTGCGGCTCCATTGGCATCGAGTGGATGCGCGCACATCCGAGCTGTCGCACGCTGGCCATCGAAGCCAACGACGGGCGCCAGGAACATATCCGTTTCAACCGCGACGCCCTCGGTGTGCCGGCGCTGCAACTGGTCTGCGGCGCTGCGCCGGAGGCATTGCAGGGACTGGAGCGCCCGGATGCGATCTTCATCGGCGGTGGTGTAACCCTGCCCGGTGTCTTCGAGCAGTGCTGGGAGCAACTCAAGCCTGGCGGCCGACTAGTGGCCAACGCCGTCACCCTGCAGAGCGAGTCCATGCTGCTGAGCTGGCGCGCCCGCCTTGGCGGCGAGCTGACTCGCCTGTCGGTGTCCCAGGCCCAGCCGCTCGGCGGTTTCGATACCTGGCGCGCGGCGTTGCCGATCACCTTGCTGGAAGTGCACAAGCCCCAGGCTGAATGACCATGCGTGACGAGACGCCCGAAGAACCTCGCCCGCTGCGCAGCGGCTACACCACGGGCAGTTGCGCCACCGCCACCAGCCTGGCGGCGGCGCGCCTGCTACTGACCGGTGAAGCGCTGGACGCCGCACAGATCAGCCTGCCCAAAGAGCGCAGCGCGACCCTGCGCCTGGAGTTCTGCCGCCTCACGGTTGGCGGCGCCGAAGCCGGTACGCTGAAGGATGCCGGCGACGACCCGGACGTGACCCACGGTGCGCTGGTCTTTGCGCGCGTCGCCTTGAGCAATGAGCCGGGCGTGCGTTTTTACGCTGGAGAAGGCGTCGGCACCGTCACCAAGCCGGGGCTGGTGCTCGCGGTGGGCGAGCCGGCAATCAATCCCGTTCCACGGCAGATGATGCAGGGTAACCTCGCTGCGCTGGCGGCCGAGTGCGGCTATGCCGGTGGCTTCGACGTCACCATCCATATCGAGGGCGGCGCCGAGCTGGCGCTCAAGACCATGAACCCGCGCCTGGGCATTCTCGGCGGCCTGTCGATCCTCGGCACTACCGGCATCGTCCGGCCGTTCTCCTGCTCGGCCTATATCGCGTCGATCCAGCAGGGCATCGACGTCGCCCGCGCCAACGGTTTCCGCCATCTCGCCGCCTGCACCGGCAACGCCAGCGAGGACGCCATGCGCCGTCGCTACGGTTTCGACGACACCGCGCTGATCGAGATGGGTGACTTCGCCGGTGCAGCGCTCAAGCACCTGCGCAAGGTGCCGGTGGAGCGTTTCAGCGTCTGCGGCGGCTTCGGCAAGATCAGCAAGCTCGCCGCCGGCCACATGGATTTGCACAGTCGTCACTCCAGCATCGACCTGCCGCAGCTCGCCGAGTGGGCGGCGGACATCGGCGCCTCGGCGGACCTGCAGCAACGCATGCGCGACGCCAACACCAGCCAGCAGGCGCTGGCGCTCTGTCGCGCCGAGGGCATCGCTCTGGGTGACGCCGTCTGCGCCCGCGCACTGGCCTTCGCCCGGCGCATCGTGCCCGCCGAAGTACAACTGGAAGTCTTCGCCATCGACCGCCAGGGCAACCTGGTGGGCGAAGCGCTGGAGGTTCGATGAAGCGAGTCCTGCTACTGGGCGGTATCGGCGAAGCGCTGGCTATCGCGCGGCGCCTGGGGCCGCAGCATCTCTACAGCCTCGCCGGCCTGGGCAAGGTGCCGGACGATCTGGCCTGCGAGGTGCGCGTCGGTGGTTACGGCGGCGCCGAAGGCCTTGCGGACTACATCCGCGAACGCGGTTTCGACCTGTTGCTCGACGCGACCCATCCCTACGCCGCGCAGATCAGCGCCAACGCCGCCCGCGCTGCGCAACTGGCCGGCGTGCCGTGCTGGGCGCTGCGCCGCCCCGGCTGGGAGGCGGGCGAGGGCGACGATTGGCGGCAGGTCGCCGATTGGGGGGCGCTGATCGAGGCACTGAAGGCGTTTCACCGTCCGCTGTTCACTCTGGGCCGCGAGCCGCTGGAGCACCTGGACGAGATTCCCGCCCACCAGCACTGGACCGTGCGCTGCCTGCAAAGCCTGCCTGGCAACGCGCGTGCCGAGGTGCTCGGCGCGCGCGGGCCGTTCACCCTGGAGGGCGAGCGCGAGCTATTTACCCGCCTGGGCACCGACGTGCTGGTCAGCAAGAACAGTGGTAGCCAGGCCACCGAGCCAAAGCTGCAAATCGCCCGCGAGTGTGGTGTGCCGGTGCTGATCCTGGCGCGGCCGGCGCTGCCGAAAGTGGACCGGGAGTTCGACAGCGTCGAGTCGCTGTGGGCTGCCTTGGCGGGCCGACTTTTATAGGAGCGAGCTTGCTCGCAAACCCATCGGCCTACTCCGAGCCGTCAGCGCTTATGCCACTGAGCTACGACAAAGGCTCTGTGGGGCGACCTGTTCCGGGGAGTTCACAGCTTCGTAGTGGTTCGCGAGCAAGCTCGCTCCTACGGGGCTGTAACGTCTCTTCTCCGCCAACGCACCTGGCTCTATGCTGGGCCCCGGTTATCACAGGGAGTGACACCATGCTGCGAATCCTCGGCCGCGCTTCATCGATCAACGTGCGCAAGGTGCTCTGGACCTGCGCCGAACTGAACCTGTCCTACGAACGGGAAGACTGGGGCACGGGTTTCCGTTCGACTGCCTCGGCGGAATTCATTGCACTCAACCCCAACGCCATGGTGCCGGTGCTCGTCGACGGCGACTTCGTGCTCTGGGAGTCCAATGCCATCTGCAGCTACCTCGCCACGCAGTATCCGCTCGATGAACTGCTGCCCACCTCGGTGCGCGAGCGCGCGCTGGTGGAGCAGTGGATGGGCTGGCAGGCCACCGAACTGAACAGCGCCTGGCGCTACGTGTTCATGGCCAGGGTGCGCAACAGTCCCAGCCACACTGACGAATCCGCCATCGCCCTGAGCGAGGCGCAGTGGAATCACTGCATGGCCCTGCTGGACCGGCAATTGGAGCGCACCGGCGCCTTCGTCACCGGTGCCTGCTTCAGTCTCGCCGATGTTGTGCTCGGTCTGTCGGTGAACCGCTGGTACCTGACGCCCATGCAGCGCCCCGATCTACCGGCTGTGGCGGCCTACTACGAGCGGCTGAGCGAGCGACCGGGGTTCCTGCAGCATGGGCGCAATGGGGAGCCTTGAGGGCGAATATCGCGATGCTGCGAGATTGCCCTCTCCCCAGCCCTCTCCCAGAGGGAGAGGAGGCCGTTCGGAGTGGGCAATGTATCGGCGCTAACCGGCGAACGTTGGTCGATCAGAGCGCGCAGGACTGTTCCCTCTTCCTCTGGAAAAGGGTGAGGGGCTCTTAGCGATAGGAACCGGAAATTTCAGCGATCCGCCGATACTCTGCGCCCAGCTCGCCGGCCAGTTTTTGTGCGCGGCCAAGCCGTACCGCGCCACCTTCGATATCCACCAGCACAGTCGGGCAGTCCATCGGCTGCAACGCCGGCCAGTCACGCAGGCGGCCGTCGGTCAGTATCAGCAGGCGTTGGTGCTCGCCTGGCTTCTGTCGCTGGCGCTTGTCCAGCCATTCCCGAGCTCGCTCAAGTGCCTCGATCAGCGGAGTGCCGCCGCCGGCACCGAGCGCTTCCAGCCAGTCCTGGAGTTGCGCAGAGGCCTTCTGGCCCTGCCACAACCAGCGCGCTTGTGCGCCGGTGGCGTGCAGCACGGCGAGGCGTGCGCGTTGGCGATAGGCCTGTTCGAAGGTGTCGGCGAGCAGGCCCTTGGCTTGTGCGAGGGCGCCGTGGCGACGGGTGCTGGCGGAGGCGTCGACTATCACCAGCCAGAGCTCGCCGGGCTTGCGGCTGCGGGCGCGCAGCACCAGGTCTGCGCGGTCTTGCGGGCGGCCATTGCGCAGCGTGGCAGGCCAATCGATACGGCCGTGCGTACCCTGTTGGCGGGCGCCGCTGCGGCCGCCGGCGAGCTGGCCGGGTCGGGGGTGGGCATCCGCGCCTGGGGCCGGGTGCGGGCGGATGCTCAGGACTTTTTTGGCCAGCCCGTCAGTTGCCGGCGTTCGCCCATGGCGATGCGCTGCGCGGGTAGTTCGCCCCATTGGCCCTCGCCGTTGGATGGGTTGGACGGCGCTTGCGATTGGCTGGAGGCGGACTGCGGAGGCGTTGCCGATGGTGACGGCGCATGGCGACGGCGGTGGGCGAGGGCGAAGTGTTCCACCGCATCGATGTCCTCCGCCTCGATGGCGTCAGCCCCGCGCCACGCCGCATGAGCGCGGGCGGTGCGCAACCAGACCAGATCGGCGCGCAGGCCGTCGACACCGGCGGCATGGCAGCGCTCGGCGATGTCGTTCAAGGCGCTGTCATCCAGCGCAATCGCCGCGAGTTGCCGGCGAGCGTCGCTGCAGCGTTGTTGCAGCGCTTGTTGCGCGCCTTGCCACTTTATGACGAAAGCCTGCGGATCGGCGTCGAAGGCCAGCCGCCGGCGGACGATTTCGGCGCGCTCGGTCGGCGCGGGCGCACCTGCCAGTTGCACCTTGAGGCCGAAGCGATCCAGCAGTTGCGGGCGCAGTTCGCCTTCCTCGGGGTTCATCGTGCCGATCAGTACGAAGCGCGCCGGGTGGCTGTGGGACAGGCCGTCGCGTTCGATCAGGTTGACCCCGCTGGCAGCCACGTCGAGCAGCAGGTCGACGAGGTGGTCGGGCAGCAGGTTCACCTCATCCACATAGAGCACGCCGCCGTGGGCGTTGGCCAGCACGCCGGGGGAGAACTGCGCGCGGCCTTCACCCAGTGCCGCGTCCAGGTCGAGGGTGCCGACGATGCGTTCCTCGCTGGCGCCCAGCGGCAGGGTGACGAAGCGCCCGCCATCCAGCAGGTCGGCGACGCCGCGCGCCAGGGTGGACTTGGCCATGCCGCGCGGCCCTTCGATCAGCACGCCGCCGATGGCCGGATCGATGGCTGCCAGGCACAGGGCCAGCTTCAGCTCATCGGCGCCGACGACGGCTGCCAGTGGGAAATGGGGAAGGGCGCTCATGGGGATTTCCTGCGGATTTCGTCCGTGCATGGTAGCGAACCGAGCGTAGGAGGTGCGACCAATGTCCATCAGAACGATAGAGCCAAGTCATTGATCGGCACGTCGCGATGCAGTAACTTGGCTCCACTTCCACGGAGAACATCATGCCGTCCAGCTTGTCCATCCAGTCCCTCGCCCGCCTCGGTGCCATTGGCTCCGTGGTTGCTTGCGCGCAGGTTCTGGCCGCTGCTGCCGGTTATTTCTTCTATGGGTATTGGTTTAGCCAAAGGCGCGCCTGATACCCCACAGGCGCCCTAGCAAGCAGGGTCGCCAACCAGACAGTTTCCCAAAACCCCGGTCGGCAACCCGACCGGGGTTTTTGTTTTTCCGGCCCACAAGGCCAACGCATTGCAAACGAATTGAATCGGGCCAAAACGCCCGGAGAGAGGATCGACACATGAACACCACTTATTACCGTTACTACCGCAACTCCGACTGGCGATTTAGCAGCGCGCTGCGTGCCACCCAACGAACCTTGCCACGAACACTTAGATAGAGCGCCGAGCGCGGAGAGACCACCGCGCCGGCCAAGGATGCCAGTCAGATGAACGCTTCCACCTCCACCCTGATCCGCCAAGCACACGCAGCCACCGCCGAAGTCCTCGACCTCCCGCTGCCCTCCGCCCGCCGCCGCGAACAGCCGCTGCCGAGCCCCGCCGAACTGCGCCAGCGCCTGCCGCTGTCCGCCGCCATGGCCCACCGCGTCCGCGAAGGCCGCGAGGCGATCCGCGCCGTGCTCGATGGCCGCGACCCGCGCCTGCTGGTCGTTATCGGCCCCTGCTCGCTGCACGACCCTGTTTCCGCCCTCGAATACGCCGACCGCCTCGCCGAACTGGAGCCGCAGGTGAGCGACCAGCTGCTGCTGGTGATGCGCGCCTACGTCGAAAAGCCGCGCACCACCATCGGCTGGAAAGGCCTGGTCTACGACCCGCAACTGGACGGCAGCGGCGACATGGCCGGCGGCCTGGAACTGTCGCGCCGGCTGATGCTGGGCATGCTCGAACGCGGCCTGCCGATCGCCACCGAACTGCTGCAACCGCTGGTGGCCGGCTACTTCGACGACCTGCTGGGCTGGGCCGCCATCGGCGCGCGCACCAGCGAATCCCAGGTGCACCGCGAGATGGTCAGTGGTCTCGATCTGCCGGTGGGCTTCAAGAACGGCACCGACGGCAGCATTGGCATCGCCACCGATGCCATGCGTTCGGCCGCGCACCCGCACCAGCACTTCGGCATCGATGCGCTGGGCCGGCCTTCGCTGGTACAGACCCAGGGCAACCCGGATACCCATCTGGTGCTGCGCGGCGGCCACGCCGGGCCGAACTTCGATGCGGCCAGCGTGCAGCAGATTCGCCAGGGGCTGGAGAAGCTCGGCCTCGAGGCGAGCATCATGGTGGATTGCAGCCACGCCAACAGCGGCAAGGACCCACTGCGCCAGCCGGCGGTACTGGACAGCGTGCTCGACCAGCGCCTGGCCGGCGACGCCTCGCTGCGCGGCGTGATGCTGGAGAGTCACCTGTTCGACGGCTGCCAGCCGCTGTCCGGTGAACTGCGCTACGGTGTATCGATCACCGACGGCTGCCTGGGCTGGAGCGGCACCGAGGCGTTGCTGCTGAATGCCGCAGAGCGCCTGCGTCGCGGTTGATGTCGATGGTGCGGCGTACAACCGCGAACGGTTGTGCGCCCTACGCTCGAATGCTTTTCGTAGGAGCGAGCTTGCTCGCGAACGAGTTTCCCGGCAGCTCAGAGTCTGGGCGGGTTCGCGAGCAAGCTCGCTCCTACACAACAGTGCGCCATGCCGCGCTGTTGTGTAGGAGCGGACTTTGTCCGCGATAGGTCTGCAGCACGCCGGATACCATCGCGGACGGAGTCCGCTCCTACAAAAGCTGGAAATTCCTCACTGCTCCTCGCTATCCACCAGCAGGTTCTCCAGCATCTCGCGGTATTCCCCTGGCTCTTCCCACAACCCGCGCTGCTGCGCTTCCACCAGGCGTTCGGCAATGTCGCGCAGGGCTTCGGGGTTGTGCTGGCGGATGAATTCGCGGGTGTCGTCGTCCAGCAGGTAGGCGTCGGCCAGCAGGCGGTACTGGTGGTCGTCGACCAGCTCGCTGGTGGCGTCGAAGGCGAACAGGTAGTCCACCGTCGCGGCCAGTTCGAAGGCACCCTTGTAGCCGTGGCGCTTCATGCCGGCGACCCATTTCGGGTTCACCGCGCGCGCGCGCACCACGCGGCCGAGTTCTTCCTTCAGGGTGCGGATGCGCGGGTTGTCCGGCTGGCTGTGGTCGCCGTGGTAGCTGGCCAGTGCCTGGCCCTGGATGACCTCGGCGGCGGCGAGCATGCCGCCCTGGAACTGGTAGTAGTCGTTGGAGTCGAGGATGTCGTGCTCGCGGTTGTCCTGGTTGTGCAGCACCGCCTGCAGGCCGGACAGGCGCTGGGCGAAGCGCTCGCGCGCCGGTGTGCCGTCGTCGCCGGCACCGTAGGCGTAGCCGCCCCAGTTCAGGTAGGCCTCGGCGAGGTCGGCGCGACTGTCCCACTGGCGCGATTCGATTACGCCCTGCACGCCGGCACCGTATGCGCCGGGCTGTGCGCCGAAGATGCGCCAGCCGGCCTGTCGGCGAGCTTCGTCGAAATCCAGACCTTCGCTTAGCAGGCGAGATTGATCAGCTCGCACGCGAGCCGCCAGCGGGTTCAGATCATCCGGCTCGTCCAGCGCAGCGACGGCCTGCACGGCGGCGTCGAACAGGCGGATCAGGTTGGCGAAGGCATCGCGGAAGAAGCCCGAGACCCGTAGCGTCACGTCGACGCGCGGGCGGTCGAGCAGGCTGATCGGCAGGATCTCGAAATCCTCCACGCGCTGGCTGCCGGCCTGCCACACCGGACGCACGCCGAGCAGCGCGAGGGCCTGGGCGATGTCGTCGCCGCCGGTACGCATGGTTGCCGTGCCCCACACCGACAGGCCGAGCTGGCGCAGGTGGTCGCCATGGTCCTGCAGGTGGCGTTCGAGCAGGCGACTGGCGGACTGGAAGCCCAGGCGGAAGGCGGTGGGCGTGGGCAGGTTGCGCACGTCCACGGTGAAGAAGTTGCGCCCGGTGGGCAGCACATCGACCCGCCCGCGACTGGGTGCGCCGCTGGGGCCGGGCGGCACGAAGCGGCCGTCGAGGCCGGCGAGCAGGTGGCCGATTTCGCTGGCGCCGCAGGCGTCCAGGGTCGGTGCGATCTGCTGCTGCAACTGCGCGAGGACCGCCGCGCTGGCGCTGCCGGGCGCGCTGACCGAGCCGTCGATCAGGCGCAGGGCGAACAGCTCCAGGCGCTCGCGGGTGTCACCGTTGCTGCGCCAGGTTTCGTCGCTGACGGCGGTCAACAAGTCAGGGCGCGGACCTTCCCACGGCTCGGCGAAAGCTTCGTCCAGCGGGTCGCGACCCAGCTGCAAATCCTCGCTCAGTGCGCGCAACAGGCTGGCGTTGCCGCCGCGTCCGTCGCCGCGCGGAATGCGCACCAGCGACAGCAGCGTGTCGCGGCGCAACTCGCCCACGGGCGATTCGCCGAACACATGCAGACCGTCGCGAATCTGCGATTCCTTGAGGTCGCAGAGGTAGGCGTCCAACTGCGGCAGCCAGCTTTCCGGGTCGTCGCTCAGTTGCAGGCCCAGCTCGCGGTCCAGCGCGGTCTCGCGCACCAGCGTGAGGATGTCGCCACGCAGCTCGCTGGCGCGGCGCGGGTCGAGCAGGGAGGCGTCGTAGTACTCGTCGGCCAGCCGTTCAAGGTCACGCAGCGGGCCGTAGTTTTCCGCGCGGGTCAGCGGCGGCATCAGGTGGTCGATGATCACGGCTTGCGCGCGGCGCTTGGCCTGTGCGCCTTCGCCGGGATCGTTGACGATGAAGGGGTAGAGGTTGGGGAGCGGACCGAGGATCGCGTCCGGCCAGCACTCTTCCGAGAGCCCGACGCCCTTGCCCGGCAGCCATTCCAGGTTGCCGTGCTTGCCGACGTGGATCACAGCATCGGCGCCGAACACTTCGCGCAGCCAGAAGTAGAAGGCGAGGTAGCCGTGGGGCGGCACCAGTGACGGGTCGTGGTAGATCGCCGCCGCGTCGAGCTGGTAGCCGCGCGCCGGCTGGATGCCGACAAAGCCCAGGCCGAAGCGCAGGCCAGCGACCATCATCCGGCCGCTGCGGAACATCGGGTCCTGTTGCGGCTCGCCCCAGCGCTCGCGCACGGCTTGCTGGTTGGCCGCGGGCAGGCGCGCGAAGCAGGCGAGGTAGTCGTCCAGCGCCAGGCTCTGCGCGCAGGGGCGCAGGTCGAGGCTGTCGAGGTCGTTGCTGACGCCGCCGAGCAGTTGCTGGATCAGCGCCGTGCCGGAATCGGGCAAACCGGCGACCGGATAACCCTGAGCCTCCAGCGCGCTCAGGATGTTCAATGCGGCGGCCGGCGTGTCGAGGCCGACGCCGTTGCCGATGCGGCCATCGCGGGTTGGATAGTTGGCCAGGATCAGCGCCACGCGCTTGTCGGCATTGGCCTTGCGCGCCAGCAGCATCCAGCGCCGCGCCAGCTCGGCGACGAAGTCCATGCCTGGCAGGTGCGGCAGGTAGCAGACCACGTCGCTCTGGCTGCGCTCGCTGCGCCAGGCCAGGCCCTTGAAGCTGATCGGCCGGGTGATGAGGCGGCCGTCCAGCTCCGGCAGCGCGATGTGCATGGCCAGGTCGCGCGGGCCGAGGCCCTGCGGGTTGGCGCGCCAGAGATCGAGGTTATCCAGCGAGCAGATGGCCTGCAGCACCGGCACGTCGCGTCTGAAAGGGCGTTCCTGTGGCGCTTCCGGGTTCGACTGGGCGAAGCCGGTGGTGTTGATGATCAACTCGGCGTCGGCGCTATCGAGCAGGCCTTCTACCGTCGCCAGGCACGCGGCTTCCTTGAGGCTGGCCACGGCGATGGGCAGCGGGTTGATGCCCTGGGCCTGCAGGCGTTCGCAGAAGGTGTCGATAAAGCCGGTGTTCGCCGCTTGCAGGTGCGTGCGATAGAACAGCAAGGCGGCCACCGGGGACTCGGGATGCCAGTCGGCCTGCCAGCGGGCGAGGTCGCAACTGCCCACTTGCGGGTGATAGACCGACACGCGCGGCAGGGTTTGTGGCTCGCTCCAGGCGTAATCGCGTTGCAGGTGACGGTTGGCGAGGCAGGCGAAGAATTGCCGGGCGTTGTCCATGCCGCCCTGGCGCAGGTACTGCCAGAGGCGCTCTGCGTCGTGCGACGCAACGCTGCACAGCGCGGCCAGTTCGGGGTCGGGTTTGTCGTCGCCGGGTACCGCGATCAGCGTGACGCCGCGCTCGGCCAGCGCCACCAACTGCTCCATGCCGTAGCGCCAGTAACCGACACCACCGTGCACGGAAATCAGGATGACCTTGGCATGTTGCAGCACCTCGTCGACGTAGAGGTCCACCGAGGCGTGGTTCTGCAACTGCATGGGGTTGGCCAGGCGCAGGCTCGGGTAATCCTCCGGCAGTTCGCGGGCGGCCTCGGCGAGCAGCGCCAGGTGCGAGTCGCCGCTGCAAAGAATCACCAGGTCGGCGGGCGTCTGGGCCAGGTCGGCGATGCCGTCGTCGGGGACGAAGCCGCCGGGTTGGGTGCGCAGCAGGTGCATGGGTTTGCTCGATGGTGGCTCTTCGTAGGAGCGAGCTTGCTCGCGAACATTGCCCCGCTGCGAGGTTGGTTCGCGAGCAAGCTCGCTCCTACACGATCAGGAGAGGGCGGTACGCAGCTCGTTGGCGATGGCGGCCTGGTCCAGTTCCTGGCCGATCACCACCAGGCGCGTGCCGCGGGTTTCATCGCTGCGCCAGGCGCGGTCGAAGTGCTTGTCAAAGCGCTTGCCGACACCTTGCACCAGCAGGCGCATGGGTTTGCCGGGGATGGCGACGAAGCCCTTGATGCGCAGCACGGCGTGGCGCTCGACCAGCGCGTTCAGGGCATCCAGCAGGGCGCGCTCTTCCACTTCCGGGAGGTCGACATGGAAGGAGTCGAACTCGTCGTGGTCATGATCTTCATGGCCCTCGTGGTCGTGATGCGTCGGGCGGCTGTCGATGTGCAGCTCGGCTTCGGCATTCAGACCCAGCAGCACGGAGAGCGGCAGCTGGCCGGAATTGGCTTCGACGATCTTCACCGCCGGCGGCAGTTCTTCCGCGACTTCGGCGCGTACGCGGGCCAGCGCGTCGGCGTCGAGCAGGTCGGCCTTGTTCAGTACCACCAGGTCGGCGCTGGCGAGCTGGTCTTCGAAGAGTTCGTGCAGCGGCGATTCGTGATCCAGGTTCGGGTCCTGCTTGCGCTGCTCGTCCACCTGCTCGGGGTGGGCGGCGAAGGTGCCGGCGGCCACGGCCGGGCTGTCGACCACGGTGATCACCGCATCCACGGTGCAGGCGTTGCGGATTTCCGGCCATTGGAAGGCCTGCACCAGCGGCTTGGGCAGGGCCAGGCCGGAAGTTTCGATGAGTATCTGGTCGAGGTCGCCGCGGCGCGCCACCAGCTCGCGCATCACCGGGAAGAATTCTTCCTGCACGGTGCAGCACAGGCAGCCGTTGGCCAGTTCGAAGACGCGGCCGACCGCTTCTTCTTCGCTGCAGCCAATGGAGCACTGCTTGAGGATTTCGCCGTCGATGCCCAGCTCGCCGAATTCGTTGACGATCACCGCGATGCGGCGGCCTTCGGCATTGTCGAGCATGTGGCGGAGCAGGGTGGTCTTACCGGCACCGAGGAAGCCGGTGACGATGGTGACGGGGAGTTTGGCCAGGGTTTTCATGCGCGCCTCGCAAGCGGAAGTTGGAAGGCGGATGAAGGGCGCGCGCGCGGGTTCGCCGCGCAACGAAGGTCGCCACCGGATCACCCCGCCCGGTTGTCTGTTGATAACGAACCGGTTCCGGATCTCGCGAGCTAGAGCCAGGCTAGGCGGAGGATCGCCGGGGATGCAGAGTTGACTGTAGTCAATGAGCAGTCCACGGCGATCCTCCAACGCAGCATGGCCGACGCGCAGCAGATCGAAAACCGGTGACGAGGCAGGTCTCCTGGCTCACAGCCCTTGGTTATCTCTTCGCCTTCCCGCCCGAATCGGCAGTGGCGCATGAAGAGACAGGCTGTTCACAGTTGCGGGGGCAGCCGTGGCGCATCCGAAGATTTCCACGTTCCCTCTTAGCTCCGGCCAGCGCCGGAGAACCTCGAAGGGAGGAAGGCTACGCAGCGTAGACGGGGCGGTCAATCGCCGGGGATCGGTTGACGCCTGCCGGCTGCCGTGGTCAGCTAGCGCGGTTTCAGGTGTCTCGCGCCGCGCGCGAGGTGAAACGGGAAGCCGGTGCGTCCGCAAGGACCAGTCCGGCGCTGCCCCCGCAACGGTAGGCGATCGTAGGGTCATCAGTAGTCACTGTGCGCACGCATGGGAAGACTGACCCGCTTGGCCACGAGCCAACGTCGCAAGCCCGGAGACCGGCCTGGAGCTTTCGTTTTTTGGCAAACCCGCGGTGGGCGGGCGCAGGCCGTGGCGCGTCCTTCCGGCGCGTTCGAATGCGTTCAACCTCTGCGTTCTCTTACTTTGATCTTCAGAGGGAACGTTCATGTCCAGCAGCACCCTGACGCACGCGTCGAGCACTTCCATCCCCCTTTCCAAGCGCATCAGCCTGGCCGTTGGCGCCAGCCTGCTGGGCGCGCTGCTGGTGTATTTCGCCGGCTTCTCGCATCTGGAAGCGGTGCACAACGCCGCGCACGACACCCGCCACAGCGCTGGTTTCCCCTGCCACTGATGTGCACCGCCTGCGCGTAAGCGCAGCGAATTCGAGGCACTCCCGGTCGCGCGTTCGCAGCGTTCGAGGCCTCGTCTCGCCTGGAGAATTGCAATGATCAAACGTATCGCCCAGACCGCCGGTTTCGCCGGTCTGATCGCGGCGCTGGTACTCACCGTGGTCCAGTTGCTGTGGGTATCCCCGCTGATCCTCAAGGCGGAAACCTATGAGAAATCCGAGCCGGCCGCCGCGCTGGTCGAGGAGCACGCTCATGAGCATGCCGAGGGTGCTGCCGCTGGCCACCACCATGACGCGCAAGCCTGGGAACCGGAAGACGGCTGGCAGCGCATCCTCTCCACCACCGGCGGCAACCTGGTGGTCGCGGTGGGCTTCGCCCTGATGCTGGCCGGCCTGTTCACCCTGCGCGAGCCGGGCAAGACCTCCGAAGGCCTGCTCTGGGGCCTGGCCGGTTTCGCCGTGTTCACCCTGGCTCCATCTCTGGGCCTGCCGCCGGAAGTCCCCGGCACCGCCGCCGCCGACCTGAACCTGCGGCAGACCTGGTGGATCGGCACGGCCGCCGCCACCGCCGCCGGCCTCGCGCTGCTGGTGTTCGGCCGCAACTGGGCACTGAAGATCGTCGGTGCCGCACTGCTGGTGGTACCGCATGTGATCGGCGCGCCGCAGCCGGAAGTGCATTCCAGCCTCGCGCCGGAAAGCCTCGCCCATGAGTTCATCGTCGCCTCGCTGGTCACCAACGCGGTGTTCTGGGCAGCCCTGGGCCTGGTCGCGGCCTGGCTGTTCCGTCGCTTCGCGCCGTCGGCCTGATCCACGCGTTATGCTCGACCCCCGCAGCCGGCTCGGCCGCCTGCGGGGTTTTGTTTTCTGGAGATAGAGAATGACGCTGGTTGCCGGCCTGGGTTGCCGCCGTGGCTGCTCGCTCGATGAACTGCGCGAGTTGCTGCGCGAAACGCTGGCGGAAGTCGGACTCGACGAGTCGAACCTCACCGCGCTGGCCAGCGCCACGCTGAAGGCCGACGAAGACGGGCTTGTCGCGCTGGCCACCGCGCTCGACCTGCCGCTGGCACTGTTCACGCCGCAACAGCTCGCGACATGCGAGAAGCGCCTGGGCGAGCCCTCCGAAACCGTGCGCGCCGCCACCGGGAGCGCCAGCGTAGCCGAGGCGGCGGCATTGCTACAGGCCGAGGCGCAAAGCGGTGCGCCGGCACGCCTGCTGGTGGGCAAACGGCGCAGCGATCAAGCCACCTGCGCGCTGGCTTTCATCCCCGTCGAACTCATACAGGAGCAGCCATGACGGTCCATTTCATCGGTGCCGGCCCCGGCGACCCTGAACTCATCACGGTCAAGGGCCAGCGGCTGATCCGTTCCTGTCCGGTGATCCTCTACGCAGGCTCGCTGGTACCGCCGGCGGTGCTGGAAGGGCACAGCGCCGAACGCGTGGTGAATACCGCCGAACTGCACCTGGACGAGATCGTCGCACTGCTGGCCCAGGCCCATGGCGAAGGCAAGGATGTTGCCCGAGTGCACTCCGGCGACCCGTCGCTGTACGGCGCCATCGGTGAGCAGATTCGCCACCTGCGTGCGCTGGGCATTCCCTATGAGATCGTTCCTGGCGTAACCGCCACCTCTGCCTGCGCGGCGATCCTGGGTTGCGAGCTGACCCTGCCGGATATCTCGCAGACGCTGATCCTTACCCGTTACGCCCACAAGACGCGCATGCCCGAAGGTGAATCCCTTGCCGAGCTGGCGCAGCACCGTGCGACCCTGGCGATTCATCTCGGCGTGGGACAGTTGCCGAACATCGTCGCCGAACTGCTGCCGCACTACGGCGCCGATTGCCCGATCGCGGTGATCCACCGCGCCAGCTGGCCGGATCAGGACCAGGTCACCGGCACCCTCGGCGACATCCTGGCCAAGGCCGAAGCCAAGGGCTTCCGGCGCACGGCGCTGATCCTGGTGGGCAAGGTGCTGGGGGCGGAGGGATTTGCCGATTCGTCGCTGTACAGCGCGGGGCACGCGCATCTGTATCGGCCGTGATGCTTTTCCAGAGGTTACTGCTGGGCGAGGCCTAGCATAGGAGCGGACTCTGTCCGCGATCGCGCTGACGTTGCTCCGGCGCGCCAGGGAGCCCGGCCAACCCATCGCGGACGAAGTCCGCTCCAACGCGGGGCCAGGCTCGCCATTCGACACCAGGCCACGCACAAGTCGGCGCGTTGCATTTCGTAGGAGCGAGCAAGCTCGCTCCTACAGGTACCCTTGGGTTCAATCGTCCAGCGCTTCGAGTTCGCTAAGCTGCTCGTCGATCATCGCCTTCAACTGCTCCGCGGCCAGCGGCTTGTGCAGCAGCGGCCAGCCATGGGCGGAGGCCTGGGCGAGCAACTGCGGGTCGGTGTCGCCGGTGACCAGCACGGCGGCTATCCAGTCGTCATCGTAATGCTCGTGCAGGCGGGTGATGGCGTCGATGCCGGTCTGGTGGTCGCGCAGGCGGTAGTCGCTGATGATCAGGTCTGGCTTGTGCGCGGCGGTCGTCGCGTCGGCCAGCAGATCGGCGACATCGGCAACGATAACGTGCCGGTATTCCCAGCTCTGGAACAGCAGGCGCAGCCCTTCGCGGTTTTCCGCATCGTCTTCGATCAGGTAGATCAGCTTGTCGCTGCCCGCCACCGTGCGCAGCGGCAGGATTTCCGGTTGGCGCGGCTGCACGGCGGTGGCGCGCGGCAGGCTGATCATGAAGGCGCTGCCGTGCCCTTCGCGCGAATGCAGCGCCAGCGGATGGTCGAGCAGCCGCGCGGTGCGCTGGACGATGGCCAGCCCGAGGCCGAGGCCCTTGCTGCGATCGCGCTCGGGGTTGTCCAACTGGTGGAACTCCCAGAACACCTTCTGCTGTTCGCGCTCGGGAATTCCCGGGCCGCTATCCCAGACCTCCACGCGTACCTGACGGCCGCGGCGGCGCCAGCCGATCAGCACGCCGCCCTGCTCGGTGTAGCGGATGGCGTTCTCCACCAGATTTCGCAGGATGCGTTCGATCAGCGCCGGGTCGGACTTCACGAAAGGCGCGCCGGACCGTACGCGCAGGCTCAGGCCCTTGTCGGTCGCCTGTACACGGCAGTCTCCGGCGATGCGCTCGATCAACTCGGCGAGGGAGAAGGCCTGCAGGTTGGGTTGGACGATGCCGGCATCCAGCCGCGAGATATTCAGCAGCGCATCGAACAGCGAACCCTGCGCCGCCAGGGCGCGGGAGATGTGCTCGACAAGGTTGCGGCTGGCATCGTCCAGCGCCTGCTTCTGCAGGGCGCCCAGGTACAGGCCGAGCGCGTAGGTGGGCTGGCGCAGGTCGTGGCTGGCGCTGGCGAGGAATCGGGTCTTGGCCTGGTCGCTGCGTTCGGCAGCTTCCTTCTCGATGCTCAGTCTCTGCAGCAGTTCGATGTTCTCGAAACGCAGCAGCAGCGAGTCCACCAAGGTCGCGTGGAAGCGATAGGCGAAGGCGCAGATGGTGAAGGCGTAGACCAGTGCCGCCGCGCCAAGGGTCTTGCTCAGGACGTCCGGCAGCAGCACCAGCAGGCTGGCGAAGGGCAGGGTGAAGGCCGGCACGATGAACAGGTAGAACAGCGGCAGGACGATGCTGTAGGCATTCATCACACCGGTGCCCAAGCCCAGCAGAACGACCACCACGTACATCTGCATCGAGGGAGGCAGCACGGTCATCCAGTAGGCGGCGGGCAGGCCCCAGAGCAGGCCCGAGAGGCCGGTGGTGATCATCACCAGGACCAGCCAGCTGCGCCGGGGGCCGGCGCCGCTGTCGCGCAGTTGGTCGTAGCGCCGCAGCAGCCACAGGCGGGCACCGCCCAGCAGGGTCTGCGCGGCGAACCAGGCCAGCAGCGATTCCAGCGGCAGCGCGCCGTTGAGCACCCAGGTGGTGAGTCCGGCGACCAGGTAGGCGGCGATGATGGAGAAGGGCGAGTTGCGCCGCAGCACGTCGAACTGCTCGGCGCGCACCGGCTCGGCGTAGGGGGAGTGGCTAAGGTCGCGTTGCCAGAGGTTCATCGGGCCATCCGTGGAAAGTGATCAGTCGGCCTTGCCTGTATAGCAATCACCGCCGGCTGCGCCCAGTGTTTCAGGGCAGCCACTGATTCCCGTGCATCCGCGAGTACGCGCCGAGCGCGATGCAGTTGATGCTCTTCGTAGGAGCGAGCTTGCTCGCGAACAGGGTTTCCGGCGGCATCGATGCTGGGCGTTTCGCGAGCAAGCTCGCTCCTACAAAAAAGCAGCTCAGGCGAGCCACTCGTCTGAGCGCGGCGCCATGCCGCGACGCAGGTACCAGCGCACCCACAGGTGCACGCCGAGCGCGGCGCTCACTGTGAGCAGGATCATCAGGCCTTCCGCTTCCATGGCAGCTTCCCTCGTCCGGGTTTCCTGCCTGTCAGGGTAATGCCTGCGACAAAGCGCCGCACAGGTACAGATCGTTTCCGAATGTGCGGATCAGTCTGACAGCAGAAGCCTTCAGCCCTGCAGCGAGTGAATGATCCGCCCTAGGGTCTCCATCGCCTGCTCGCTGGCTGTCGTCCAGGGATGGCCGTAGTTCAGGCGCAGACAGTGGCCGAAACGCCGCGTCGCGGAAAAGATCGGCCCAGGGGCGAGGCTGATACCTTGGGCGTGGGCGAGCTGGAACAGCTTGAGCGCGTCGATGTGCTCGGGCAGTTCCAGCCAGAGGAAGTAGCCGCCGCTGGGCCGGGTGACGCGCGTGGCGGCGGGGAAGTGCCGGGCCACGGCGGCGAGCATCGCGTGCTGCTGGCTTTCCAGCGCGTGACGCAACTTGCGCAGATGGCGGTCGTAGCCGCCGTGCTGCAGGTAGTCGGCAATGGCTGCCTGGGCCGGCACGGAGGCTGACAGGCTGGTCATCAGCTTGAGCCGCTCGATCTGCTCGGCGTAGCGCCCGCCGGCCACCCAGCCGACCCGGTAGCCTGGCGCCAGGCTCTTGGAGAAGGAGCTGCAGTGCATCACCAGCCCTTCGCTGTCGAACGCCTTCACCGGCTTCGGCGCCTGGGCAGCGAAGTACAGTTCGGCGTAGACGTCGTCCTCGATCAGCGGCACCTGGTGCTTGGCCAGCAGGGCGGCGAGGGCACGCTTCTTGTCCTCGCTCATACTGGCGCCCAGCGGGTTCTGGAAGTTGCTCATGAACCAGCAGGCCTTGATCGGTAGACGCGCCAGGCTGTCGGCGAGTACGTCGAGGTCGATGCCTTCGCGCGGGTGCACGGGGATTTCCACGGCCTTGAGCTTCAAGCGCTCCAGTACCTGCAGGCTGGCGTAGAAGGCCGGCGCTTCGATGGCGACCAGGTCGCCCGGCTGGGTGACTACCTGCAGGCACAGGTTGAGCGCTTCCAGGGCGCCATTGGTGACCACCAGTTCTTCCACCGGCAGCGGCATGCCGCCGACCATGTAGCGCAGGGCGATCTGCCGGCGCAGCGCGTGGCTGCCGGGAGCGAGGTCGGCGACTACCGAGCGCGGGTCCATGTCACGCACGGCGTGGGCCATGGAACGCGCCAGGCGCGGCAGGGGGAAGAGCTCCGGCGCCGGGAAGGCCGAGCCGAAGGGCACGGTGTCCGGGTCCTTGATCGAACTGAGCACCGAGAACACCAGCTCGCTGACGTCCACTTCGGTGGTCTGCGCGTCGTGGCGGGCGATCTCCGGTTCGGCCAGGGCGCGCTGCACATGCTCGCGGACGAAGTAGCCCGAGCGCGCGCGGGCGACGATCAGCCCGCGATCTTCCAGCAGGTAATAGGCCTGGAACACTGTCGAAGCACTGACCCCGTAGGTGCGGCTGGCGTGGCGCACCGAGGGGACCTTCTGACCGGGGGCGAGCACGCCGCTGCGGATCAGGCCGGCAATCTCGTCGGCGAACTTCTCGTAGCGCTTCATCTTGTCCTGCACGGTGGCCTGAGGGGCGGAAGAATCCGCCCACTCTAGGCGCTGCGCCGAGGTCACGCCAAGCTCCCTGGCCATGCTCAGCGCCTCGGCGAGACGAAGGTGCTGGCGGCGTCGATGGCTTCGTTACCGTCGCTGACGCGGAAGTGCAGCGGCACCGAACCCCCGGCGCTGCTCTGCGCCTCACTGGCCACCGAGACGGCGAAGTCGCGGATCTCGCCCGGTTGCAGCATCAGCTCGGGCACGCCCTGCAGGCGGTAGCCAGCGCCATCGGCGAGGGTCAGCTGGTAATGCTGCGGCTGCTGGGTCTTGTTGATCAGCTTGAGGTTGTAGATGTTCTCGATCTCGCCGGCAGCGTTCTCGCGGAACAGGCCACGGTCGCGGGCGACGTCGAGGTTGATCAGCGGGCGGGCTTCCAGCGCCCAGACGAAGGCGCCGATCATCGCCAGCAGCACCGCCGCGTAGCCGATCAGGCGCGGGCGCAGCAGGTGGGTCTTGCCGCCTTCCAGCGCGCGTTCGGAGGTGTAGCGCACCAGGCCGCGGTTGTAGCCCATCTTGTCCATCACCGAGTCGCAGGCGTCGATGCAGGCGGCGCAGCCGATGCAGGCGATCTGCAGGCCGTCGCGGATGTCGATGCCAGTGGGGCAGACCTGCACGCACTGGTGGCAGTCGATGCAGTCGCCCAGGCCCAGAGCCTTGGGATCGGCGTCCTTCTTGCGCGCGCCGCGGGATTCACCGCGCGCCGCGTCGTAGGAAATGATCAGGGTGTCCTTGTCGAACATCACGCTCTGGAAGCGCGAGTACGGGCACATGTGGATGCACACCTGCTCGCGCAGCCAGCCGGCGTTGGCGTAGGTGGCGGCAGCGAAGAAGGCGACCCAGAAGGTGCTTTCCAGGTCGAGCTTGAAGGTGAGCAGGTCCATCACCAGCGGCCGCACTGGGGTGAAATAGCCGATGAAGGTGATCGCCGTGACCAGACTGATCAGCAGCCACAGTCCGTGCTTGGCGCTCTTGCGCAGGACTTTTTCGGCACTCACCGGGCCCTGGTCTCGCTTGATGCGCTGGTTGCGGTCACCCTCGGTGACCTGCTCGGCCCACATGAAGATCCAGGTCCACACGCTCTGCGGGCAGGTATAGCCGCACCAGACGCGGCCGGCGAACACCGTGATGAAGAACAGGCCGAAGGCGGCGATGATCAGGATCGCCGAAAGCAGGATGAAATCCTGCGGCCAGAAGGTCGCGCCAAAGATGTAGAACTTGCGCTCGGGCAGGTCCCAGAGCACCGCCTGGCGGCCGTTCCACTGTAGCCACAAGGTGCCGAAGAACAGCAGGAACAGCAGCGCACCACCGAGACGGCGGAGATCGCGGAAACGCCCGGCGAAGCGCTTGGTGTAGACCGTCGGGGTGACTGCCGACAGCGGTTTTGGCGGCGGGGTGAAGCGTTGCGGTGCGTCGATCTCGATGACCTTCGCGGGGATTCTTTCGCTCATTGTCGTGGCCCATCAGGCAGAAGAGGCGCCGCGACTGTACGAATCGGTCTGCACCCGAAACAGATTCAGGTTCGCCGGAAAAAACCATATCAGATGGCGAAAATCGCTCCGCGCCGCAGCACCACGGGCCTGGCGTACTGCACGATGGGACGGCTGATCGGGCCTGTTGCGGCAACCGGTCGCAGGCCCGTCGGGACAGGCGCGGGGCGCATCTGATCCGGTTTTTCCCGCGCGATCTGCCGCTGTTTTGCACAGCAGGCGCCGGCCACTATTCGGTCAACCGCAACGTGGCGCGCCCGACGACAGAAGCAGGCCGCCACGCAACGACCCGAAGGTGGCCTGGCGATGTACCGATACGATGATTACGACCGCGCCCTGGTGCGCGAACGGGTGGCGCAGTTCCGTGACCAGGTGCAGCGGCGCCTGAGCGATGAGCTGAGCGAAGAGGAATTCCTCCCGCTGCGCCTGCAGAACGGCCTGTACCTGCAGAAGCACGCCTACATGCTGCGGGTGGCGATTCCCTACGGCACCCTGTCCAGCGAGCAGATGCGCACGCTGGCGTGGATTGCCCGTGAGCACGACCGCGGCTATGGCCACTTCACCACGCGGCAGAATATCCAGTTCAACTGGGTGGAGTTGGCGCGCGTGCCGGACATTCTCGAGCGTCTCGCCGATGTCGAGATGCATGCCATCCAGACCTCCGGCAACTGTGTGCGCAACATCACCACCGAGGCTTTTGCCGGAGTTGCCGCCGACGAGTTCCTCGACCCGCGCCCGCTGGCGGAAATCCTCCGCCAGTGGTCGACGGTGAACCCCGAATTCCTCTTCCTGCCGCGCAAGTTCAAGATCGCCCTCTGCGCCGCCGAGGAAGACCGCGCGGCGGTGATGATGCACGACATCGGCCTCTACCTGCGATGCGCCGAAGATGGCGAACTGCGGCTGAAGGTGCTGGTCGGCGGCGGGCTGGGGCGCACGCCGATGCTCGGCCAGGTGATCCGCGACGACCTGCCGTGGTGGCACCTGCTGTCCTACGTCGAGGCCATCCTGCGCGTGTACAACCGCCACGGGCGGCGCGACAACAAGTACAAGGCGCGGATCAAGATCCTGGTGAAGGCGCTGGGTATCGAGGCGTTCTCCCGCGAGGTCGAGGAGGAGTGGCAGCATCTGCGCGATGGCGAGGCGCAACTCACACTCGATGAATACGAGCGTGTGGCGGCGGCATTCGATCCGCCGGTCTACGCACCTTCTGACGATCTCGCTTACGGCACGGCGTTGGCCAACGACGCGGCATTCGCCCGCTGGGTGTCGCGCAACGTGCGCCCGCACCGCGTACAGGGCTATGCCAGCGTGGTGCTCTCCACCAAGCCGGGAGCCGAGGCGCCGCCGGGGGATGCGACGGCCGAGCAGATGGAGCAGGTGGCCGACTGGGCCGAGCGCTTCGGCTTCGGCGAAATCCGCGTCGCCCACGAACAGAACCTGGTGCTGCCGGACGTACGCAAGGCCGATCTCCACGCGCTCTGGCAGGAAGCCTGCGCGGCAGGCCTGGGCACGCCGAACCAGGGCCTGCTGACCGACATCATCGCCTGCCCCGGCGGCGATTTCTGCGCGCTGGCCAACGCCAAGTCGATCCCCATCGCCCAGGGCATCCAGCAACGCTTCGAGGACCTGGACTACCTGCACGACCTGGGCGACCTCAGCCTGAACATCTCCGGCTGCATGAACGCCTGCGGCCACCACCATATCGGCAACATCGGCATCCTCGGTGTCGATAAGAACGGCAGCGAGTGGTACCAGATCACCCTCGGTGGCGCGCAGGGCGTGAAAAGCGCGCTGGGCAAGGTGATCGGCCCGTCGTTCAGCGCCGCCGAGGTGCCGGACGTGATCGAGTCGCTGGTACAGACCTACGTGGAGCAGCGTGGCGCCGGCGAGCGCTTCGTCGAGACGGTCGAACGTATCGGCCTGGAGCCGTTCAAGGCGCGGGTCTATCGCCAGGCGGAGGTGCCGGCATGAAGAATCTGATTCGCTTGCGTGACGGTGTGGCCGAGCTGGCGCCGAATGATCCCTGGACCTTGCTGCGCGAAGTGCCGGAGGAGTTGCCCGAGGGCAGAATCATCCTGCCGCTCAAGGCCTGGCTGGAGCGGGGCGCCTGTAGGAGCGAGCTTGCTCGCGAACAGAATCCCCAGGAAGCAACCGCGTTGAGCGGTTCGCGAGCAAGCTCGCTCCTACAGCCTCACGGGGTGTGGCTGGCGCCGGAGGACGATCCCGAGGACCTGATCTGGCATCTGAAGGAGCTGGCGCTGATCGCCATCGATTTCCCCAGCTTCCGCGACGGGCGCGGCTACAGCCTGGCCTACCTGCTGCGCAGTCGCCTGGGCTGGCGCGGCGAGCTGCGCGCGGTGGGCGACGTGCTGCGCGACCAGCTGGCGCACCTGCGCCAGTGCGGTTTCGATGCCTTCGCCGTGCGCGAGGACAAGTCCGTGGAGGACGCCCTGAAGGGGCTCGCGGGGCTCAGCGTGCTCTATGGGCGCTCGGTCATCGAGCCGCGCCCGTTGTTCCGGCGACGCTCCTAGGGCGTCGCTATCGCGCACGGCCAAGGCTGCAGCGGGTCGGCCAAGCTTGACGCTGTGCCGGGGGGCAGGAAAAATGCGGGCATCATCCCCGGCGCCGCGCGCACCGGGGTAACCCACGGATTCGAGTGACCCCCATAATATGCGCATGCGCCTGATGCTGTTGGGTGGCGGTAATGCCCTTGGACAGGCGCTGATCCGCCTTGGTGCCGAGGAAGACATCGGCTTCCTCGCCCCCCGGCCGCCCGAACAGGGCTGGGACGCTTCCAGCCTCACCGTCCTGTTGGACGAGACCCGCCCCGACGCGGTGATCAACCTCGCCTATTACTACGACTGGTTCCAGGCCGAAGGCGTCGATGACGCCCGCCTGGCCAGCCAGGAACGCGCGGTGGAGCGCCTGTCCGAACTCTGCCAGCACCACGAGATACTGCTGATCCAGCCCTCCAGCTACCGCGTGTTCGATGGCGCCCGCGCCACCGCCTACAGCGAGAAGGACGAGCCGCTGCCGCTGGGCCCGCGCGGCCAGGCGCTCTGGCGCATGGAGCAGTGGGTGCGGGCGACCTGCCCGCGCCACGTGCTGTTGCGCTTCGGCTGGTTGCTGGACGACAGCGCCGACGGCGTGCTCGGGCGCTTCCTCGAGCGAGCCGAGAAGGAGCAGGTGCTGTTCCTCGCCGACGACCGTCGTGGCAACCCGACCCCGGTCGACGACGCCGCCCGGGTAATCCTCTCGGTACTCAAGCAACTCGACTGCCAGTCGCCGCTGTGGGGCACCTACCACTACGGCGGCCTGGAAGCCACCACCACCCTGTCCCTGGGCCAGGTGGTGCTCGGCGAGGCTCGCGCCTTCCATACCCTGGCCGTCCAGGAACCGAGTCCGCAGGCCCACGCCGCGCGCCCGGATGCCGGCGATGAACCGCAGCACGCGGTGCTCGCCTGCAAGAAGATCCTCCATACCTTCGGTATCAAGCCGCGCGCCTGGCGTGCCGGCCTGCCCGCCCTGCTGGACCGTTACTACCGCCATGTCTGATCGTCTCATTCCCTCCGCGCAACCCATTCTCATCACCGGCGGCGCGGGGTTCATCGGTTCCCATCTGGCGGACGCGCTGCTGGCGCAGGGCTTTGCCGTGCGTGTGCTGGACGACCTGTCCACCGGCAAGCGCGAGAACCTCGACAGCCGCGTCGAGCTGATCGTCGGCGACGTCGCTGACGAAGCCGCGCTGCGTGGCGCGGTGAGCGGTTGCCAGGGCGTCGTGCACCTGGCGGCCATCGCCTCGGTGCAGGCTTCGGTGGAAGACCCGGTCGGGACCCACCGCGCCAACTTCATCGGTACCCTGAACCTGTGCGAGGCCATGCGCCAGGAAGGCATCCACCGGGTGCTGTTCGCTTCCAGCGCGGCGGTCTACGGGCAGAATGGCGAAGGCACCGCCATCGACGAGGATGTGGTCAAGGCGCCGCTGACGCCCTATGCCTCGGACAAGCTGGCCAGCGAGTACTACCTGGATTTCTATCGCCGCGAGCACGCGCTGGAGCCGGCGATCTTCCGCTTCTTCAACGTCTATGGCCCGCGCCAGGACCCTTCCTCGCCCTATTCCGGGGTGATCAGCATTTTCGCCCGGCGCGCCGAGCAGGGGCTGCCCATTACCGTGTTCGGCGATGGCGAGCAGACTCGCGACTTCATCTATGTCGGTGACCTGGTGAAACTGCTGATGACCGCGCTGCTGGCCACCGACGTGGCCGAGTCGGCAATCAACGTCGGCCTCGACCAGTCCACCAGCCTCAACCAGTTGCTGGCCGAGATCGGCAAGCTCACTGGCGGGCTGCCGGAGATCACCTACCAGCCAGCGCGCCACGGTGACATCCGCCACTCCCGCGCGGATAACCGCCGCCTGCTGGCACGTTATCGCCTGGATGAGCCGACGCCGCTGGCCGAAGGCCTGGCCCAGCTGATCACCACCAGGGTTTGTTGACCGCCAGGAAGAAGACTCCGGCGAGCGAACCCAGAGCCAGCACGCTGAGCACGGCCTTCGCCGGCTTCGTGGCGCTGCGCAGGGCGAAGGCCGCCAGCACGATGTAGAGCACCAGCAGGCCGATCTTCACCTGCAGCCATACCGGCAGCGGCCAGGGCATCGCCAGGTGCACCAGGCCCAGGGCGCTGAGCAGCAGCAGGGTGTCGATCAGATGGGGCAGCCCGCGCTGCCAGCCTGAGGGGTGCTTGCCCCACCAGCTCAGGCCCAGGCGCAGGAGAAAGAGCAGGGTGCTGATGATCGCCAGGCTGACGTGCAGTGCTTTGAGTTCGAGGTACATACCGGTTCCCTGAAAGTGAAAAAGGCGCCCTTGGGCGCCTTTTTCATGTTTGCTCCGTCAGAAACGGTAGCCGAAACCGACCATGTAAACCCAGGGGTCGACATCAACATCGACCTTGGTTTTCTGCACGCCCAGTGCGGACGGACCGTCGACGCTGGCCTTGGTGTCGATGTCCATGTACCAGACCGCGGCGTTGACGAAGGCATGCTCGTTGAGCATGTAGTCCATGCCCAGTTCGGCGGCCAGGCCCCAGGAATCCTGCAGCTTCAGGTTGCTGAAGCCCTGGTCCTTGCGGTTGCTGGCCAGGTCTTCGTCGAAGAAGGTGGTGTAGTTGATGCCCAGGCCGCCGTAAGGCTGGAAGGCAGAGTTGGTACCACCCATGGGGTAGTACTGCAGCAGCACGGTCGGCGGCAGCTGCTTGATGTCGGCCAGTTTGCCGTCCAGGCCGGTCAGGCCGGTGGCGCGGTTCAGGCCCTTCACGTCAACCTGGTGGTTGAACGGGGTGGCGGCGACCAGCTCGATACCGATCTTGTCGGTGAGCAGGTAGGCGAAAGTCAGGCCCAGCTGGGTGTCGCTGTCGACGGTAGCCTTGGTGCCGCTGACCTTGCCGCCATCGAGTTTGATGTCGGAGCTGCTGTCATTGGGCGCCACGGTGGCGAAACCGCCGCGGACCAGGAAATCGCCAGCCTGGTGGCCGCGAATGTCGGCGGCCTGGGCTGCGATCGGCGCTGCGACGGCAAGTGAGAGAAGCGAGGTGGTGAGCCAGGACTTACGCATGATGAGCTCCAATATCTCTTTGGTATAAGTGTTGGTGCCCAGAATAGTAGACAGCGCTAAAAGCGCACTTTTGACTTGGCTCAATAAAGACCCCAGACCGTAGAGGGTCAAGGCATGCGGCGAAGCGCCGCACCTTACTGGCCGGTGTACTCGTAGGGTTCGATGCTGCTGGCCTGCATCTGGTAGCCGGCCTCGGCGAGGTCGCTTTCCATCGCCTTCACGCTCATCTTGCCGATGATCCAGAAGGGTTGGTAAAGCTCGTCGACTTTTACGCCCTTGCCGCCTCGAACATAGACGATCTGGTTGGACGGTGGCGCCGGTACATGGATGCAGGCGCCGTAATAGGGCACCAGCAGGAAGTCGCGAACGGTCTGGCCGTCTTCCTCCACCTCCAGCGGCACGATGTAGCCCGGCATCTTCACTTCCTGGCCATCCAGTTGCTGTACCACGGGTGCGTTGGGTATCTGCTGCTTCACCGCCGGGCCACTCTCCGAATTGAGTACATCGGAAAGCTTGGACATATCGTGCAGCGGAACCGGCGGCGGGGGCGGCGGTGCGCCCTCGGGGATCAGCTCGGGCCAGGTCAACTCGCGCGGCGCCGCCCAGACGGTGGCGCTGATGGCGAGCAGCAGCAGGAACAGCAGGCGGCGCATGGGGCTTCTCTGTACGGGGATGGTTTGCACGGGATGGCTCAGAGGCGGATCGACAGGCCATCAGCCAGCGATTGCCGATAGGCACGCCACGCCGGCACACAGCCGATCAGCAGCGCGGCCAGGAGTATGCCGCCCAGCAGCGACCATTCATAGGCGGTGGGCAGCGCCAGTGGCAGGAAGATACCGTAGTTCGCCTGTACATAGCCCTGGCTGCCGGCGATGCCCGCGTAGAGCAGCCCCACGCCCAGCGCCACGCCGGCCAGCGCCAGGGCGAAGGCTTCCGCCACCAGCAGGCTGAAGATGTGCCAGGGGCGCGCACCCACTGAGCGCAGGATGGCCATCTCGCGGCGGCGTTCGTTGAGGCTGGTGAGGATCGCCGTGAGCATGCCGATCAGGCCGGTCAGTACGACGAACAGCGAGACCACGAACAGCGCCTTTTCCGCCGTGCCCATCAGCCCCCACAGCTCCTGCAGCGCCACCCCCGGCAGGATCGCCATCAGCGGCTCGCCGTCGTATTCGTTGATCTGCCGCTGCAGGGTGAAGGTCGCCACCTTGCTCTTCAGGCCCAGCAGGAAGGCGGTGATGGCCTTGGGCTGCAGGTCCATGGTGCGCGCCTGGTCTTCGCTGACGCGGTCGGCGCCGCGAGCCGGGACACCGTTCTTCCAGTCGACGTGCAGTGCCTCCATGCCCTGCAGTGAGATGTGCAGGGTGCGGTCCACCGGCGTGCCGGTGCGCTTGAGGATGCCGACCACGGTGAACGGCTTGTCGTCGTGCTGCACCAGGCTGATGGTGCTGACGCCGTGGGCCAGGACAATCTTGTCGCCAAGCTTGTAGTGCAGCGCCTGGGCGACTTCCGCGCCGAGTACCACGTCGAACAGGTCCTGGCCGAACGGTCGGCCCTCGGCGAGTTCCAGCGTCTGCCCGCGGCCGAACCGGTAGTGCTCGAAGTAGCCGGTGTCGGTACCCATGACACGGTAGCCGCGGTGCGAATCGCCCAGGGAAATCGGGATCGCCCACTTCACCAGCGGGCTGTGGGTCACCGTCTCGTAGCTTTCCCAGCGGATGTTGTTGGTGGCGTTGCCGATGCGGAACACCGAGTAGAGCAGCAGGTTCACCGAACCGGAGCGGGCGCCGACGATCAGGTCGGTGCCGGAAATGGTGCTGGCGAAACTGGCCTTGGCCTCGGTGCGTACGCGCTCCACCGCCAGCAGCAGGCAAGCGGAGAGGGCGATGGCGAAGATGGTCAGCAGCGCGGTGAAGCGGCGGTTGGACAGGCTGGCGAGCGCCAGACGCAACAGGTACATGCTCAGATTCCCGGAGCGCGGGCGGCGCGGTTGAGGTCGGCGAGGGAAACGCTGCGGTCGAACAGCGCTGCCAGGCTCTGGTCGTGGCTGACGAACAGCAGGCTGGCACCAGCCTCGTGGCATTCGGCGAACAGCAACTGGAGGAAGGCTGCGCGGGCATCGGCGTCGAGCGCCGAAGTGGGCTCGTCGGCGATCACCAGCTCCGGCTGGCCGATCAGCGCGCGGGCAGCGGCGACACGCTGCTGCTGGCCGATCGACAGGCTGTCGGCGCGGCGCTCGATCAGTTCGGGGTCGCCCAGGCCCAGGTGCTTGAGCAGCGTTTGCGCCGCCTTGGCCACGCTGCCGTGGCGCAGGGTCGCCCGCTCGGCGCGGCTGTGGGAGAAATGACAGGGCAGCTCGACGTTCTCCCGCACCGAGAGGAATGGCAGCAGGTTGAACTGCTGGAAGATGTAGCCGGTGTGGTCGACGCGAAAGTGATCGCGGCGCGCCGACTTCATCTGGCCGATATCTTCGCCCAGCAGCTTCACGCTGCCGCGCTGCGGGCGCTGTACGCCGCCGAGCAGGCCGAGCAGGGTGGTCTTGCCGCTGCCGGACGGGCCCTTGAGGAACAGGGTTTCGCCGCAGGCCAGCGAGAAGGCGGGGATGTCCAGCAGCTCCGCCTGGCCGGGCCAGGCGAAACCGAGGTTGTCGAGTTCGAGCAGTGCGGTCATTTCAGCGCGTCGTGATCAGAAGTTCAGGATCGGGTTGGCGGCGGTCAATTCTGCACCTTGCTGGCCGCTCGGGCCGATCAGTTGTACCTGAATCTTCTGGGTCGCCGGGAATCGCTTGAACAGCGGCGCAAAATCGAGAGTGGCCAGGTCCTGCGGCTGGGCACAGGTCAGTTGGTAGTGGGCGTCGATGTCGGCGTGATGGTGGCCCTCGTGCTCGTCGTGGTCGCCATCGGCGTGTTCGTGGTCATGATCGTCGTCGGCCTTGGGCGCATCGCCGAACAGCGGGCTGGAGAGCTCTACCGACTGCACACTGCACTTGGCTGAGGCGGGCAGGCCGAGCAGTTGCAGCGGCTGCTTGAGCTGGGCCTGCACCGCGGCGACCGTGGCCTTGTCGGCGTCGCTGGCGGCGGCGTGCTCGAAGCCGACGAAGTTCATCGCCGGGCTGTCCATCTCCAGTTCCAGGGTCTTGCCGTCGAGGGCGACGTTGAGCTGGGCGACGCCATGCTCGTGCTTGCCGAGGCTGCCATGTTCATGTTCGTCGTGGGCTTGGGCGGCTAGGGGCAGCAGGGCGACAGCGAGGAGCAGGGGGCGCATGGGAGACTCCGGTCTGATGAATGATTTTGTTACGTTATAACAGATGAAAAATTAAGGCCAGCTTAGCGTGGGTTTGGCGTAGCGCCGATGCCGTGGGAGCATGCGCGAAACAGCGCGAGGAGAAGGCGATGCTGAGAATCAAGGGCACCATCGGCGACTGGCCGGTGGACCTGAGCGTGGAAATGGATGACGCCGATTGGGTGCGGCTGGCGCAGAACCTGCCGGCCGCCGCCGTGGCGCCAGTGGCCGCTGCTGCGCCTGCACCTGCGGGAGCGCCGGTGGACCAGCTGTGGCTGGCGGCGCAGGACCTGTTGCGGCGCAGTGGCAGCAGTGAAGGACCTCAACTGCTGGACGAACTGGCGGCGCTCGCCGGTAGCGCCGGAGCCGCGAAGGGCCTGCTGGTGCGCCTGCGGCACAGCCCCAAGGTGAAGATCGAGGTGCGCGATGGCGTGCAGTTCTTCACTTGGGCAGAGGTGTAACAGGTTAACTGTGGGAGCGAGCTTGCTCGCGAACAGCCCCGCAGCGGGTTCGGTTCGCGAGCAAGAACTGGGCGTCCCCCTCGCTCCTACATACAGACAAGGGCGCCTCGCGGCGCCCTTTTCGTCAGTACAGTACGTTCGCCAATTTGCGGCGGTAGGCGATCACCAGCGGGTGGTCGTTGCCCAGCAGGTCGAACACCTGGACCAGCGTCTTGCGCGGCAGGTCCTCGCCGTAGCTGCGGTTGCGCACGAACAGCCTGAGCAGGGCGTCCAGCGCGGCCTCGTACTGCTGGCGGGCCAGTTGCTGGACGGCCAGTTGGTAGGTGGCCTCGTCGTCGTTGGCGTCGGCGGCCAGGCGGGTTTTCAGCGTGGCGGCATCGGGCAGGTCGGCAGCCTGGCGCAGGAAGGTCAGCTGGGCCTTGGCAGCGGCCAGTGCCTGCTTGTGGTCGTCGCCCTTCACGGCGTCGAGCACCGTCTCGGCTTCACCCAGCTCGCCGCGTTCGGCAAGGCAGCGGGCGTAGAGGATGAGCGCGGCAGCGTTGGTGTTGTCCTCGCCCAGCAGCACTTTCAGTTGCGCCTCGGCGTCGGCGAAGCGGCCTTCGTTGAAGGCGGCCTGCGCCAGCTCCAGCGGATTGCCGGCGGCCGGGGCGGGCGGTTGCACGTGTTGTTCGAGCATCTGGCGGATCGCCGATTCGGGCTGCGCGCCGGCGAAGCCGTCCACCGGCTGGCCGTCCTTGAACAGCACCACGGTGGGCAGGCTGCGGATGCCGAAACGCATCACGATGTCCTGTTCGACGTCGCAGTTGACCTTGGCCAGCAGCAGCTCGCCCTGGTAGGACTCGGTGATCTGTGCCAGCAGCGGCATCAGTGCCTTGCACGGGGCGCACCAGTCGGCCCAGAAGTCCACCAGGACCGGCTTGTGGAAGGAGTTCTCGATGACGACCTGATCGAAGTTGGCGATGCTGGCGTCGAAGATGTAGGGCGTATCGCTCATGGGAAATCTCGAATCGAGTGGGGCGATGAAGGTGATTGCCACTATAAGTGGGGGCGTTCTGGAACGGAAACAACCCAGCCCGGCCTGTGGTGTTGTCGGAATGCCATCGCGGACGGAGTCCGCTCCTACGTAACCGGTGAGCGCGGCGCAAGGACGCGCGTAGGAGCGGACTTTGTCCGCGATCGTTCGACCCTCCGCGCCGGCGTTATGCGCGTGCGGCGTGATACAGGCTGACGTGGCGGAATTCGGCCGGCTCGGCCAGGTCCGGCCAGGTGCAACCGTCGAGAATCCCCAGGCGCTGGTACAGCGGATGGCTGAAGTCGCGCACCCGCGAGTCGGCCACCAGGGCCTCACGGCCGCGGCTGAGGAATTCGTCCAGCAGCGGCAGGTTGGCGCGGTCGTAGAGCACGTCGGCGACGATGATCAGATCAAAGCGGTCTTCCTCCTGGAAGAAGTCCGCCGAATAACTCAGCTCCACGCCATTCAGCTCGGCGTTGGCGCGGCAGGCGTCGAGCGCCAGCGGGTCGAGGTCGCAGGCCACCACTTCGGCGGCGCCGGCCTTGGCCGCAGCGATGGCGGCAATCCCCGAGCCCGCGCCGAAGTCCAGCACTCGCTTGCCGCGCACCCATTCGGGCTTCTCGGCCAGCCAGTGGGCCAGCACCAGGCCGCTGGCCCAGCAGAAGCACCAGTAGGGCGGCTCTTCGAGGATGCGCCGGGTTTCGTCGGGGCTGAATTCGCGGTCCATGTTCTGCGCGTCGATCAGCCAGAGGCGGATGTCAGTGCCGGGCAGTGTTTCAGCGGACAGGCGCGCGTCGCCGAGCAGTTCGCCCAGCGCCTGCTGCAGGGAAAGCGGCGGCGTCACGGCGCGCGCTCCAGGCGCAACTCGCCCAGGGCACGGGTTTCCGGCTGGGTGATGCGCACCGGCGGCAGGCGCCAGGCCAGCTGGCCGGACTGCGAGACGCGGCCGTGCAGTTCGACGCGGGCGCCGGCCGGGAAGGACTGCGGGTTGAACACCACGCGGAACGGCAAGGCCTGGCCGGTGGCGATCATCTTCTCGCTGGAGAGCAACTGCTGCGGGCGGTCGCGCTGATCGATCACCAGCAGTGCCAGCTCCACTTCGCTGCCGGCCGGCAGGAAGCCCTGGGCGCTGCTGAGCTGGCCGCTGAGGGCACGCATGTTGGCTGGCACGGGCTCGTCCAGCAGGGAACTCGATTTCTTCGTGACGGCGACCGGTTGGGCGGCCGGCGCGGGCTTCTCGCTGGCGCAGGCGGCCAGCAGGACGGTGAGGGACAGGCACAGCAGGCGGGCGAACATGGCGGGCTCCATCGCGGCAGATTCCAGGCGGCGCCTGTATAGCCTAATGCCTGCGGCCTGTCTCGTGGGAGCGGGGTTTATTCGGCCAGTCGATGCGCTACCATGAGGCCCTTACCTATTCCTCCGACAAGACTGCCCAAGACACGCCATGCACTGTCCTTTCTGCGGCGCCCACGACACCAAAGTCATCGATTCGCGCCTGGTCGCTGAGGGCGACCAGGTCCGCCGGCGCCGCGAGTGCCTGGCCTGCGGTGAGCGTTTCACCACCTTCGAGACCGCCGAACTGGTCATGCCGCGCCTGATCAAGCAGGACGGCAGCCGCCAGCCTTTCGACGAGGACAAGCTGCGCGCCGGCATGCAGCGCGCGCTGGAGAAGCGCCCGGTGAGCATCGAGCGGCTGGAAGAGGCGATGGCGCACATCAAGCACAAGCTGCGCGCCACCGGCGAGCGCGAGATCAAGTCGCGGGTGCTGGGCGAACTGGTGATGGCCGAGCTGCAGAAGCTCGATGAGGTCGCCTACATCCGCTTCGCCTCGGTGTACCGCCGCTTCCAGGATCTCAACGAGTTCCGCGAGGAAATCGAGCGCCTGGCCCGCGAGCCGTCGAAGGAATGAGTGCCATGGATCCCGTGAAAGGCCTGGATGAGGTCTGGATGGCCCGCGCCATCGAACTGGCGCGCAAGGGCTGGTACACGACCCACCCTAATCCCCGCGTCGGCTGCGTCATCGTCCGTGATGGCGAGGTGGTCGGCGAAGGCTGGCACGTGCGCGCGGGCGAACCCCACGCCGAAGTCCACGCCCTGCGCCAGGCCGGCGACAAGGCCCGTGGCGCCACCGCCTACGTCACCCTGGAACCCTGCAGTCACTTCGGCCGCACGCCGCCCTGCGCCGACGCGCTGATCGGTGCCGGCCTCGCCCGCGTGGTTGCGGCCATGCAGGACCCGAACCCGCAGGTCGCCGGTAGTGGCATGAAACGCATCGCCGAAGCTGGCATCGAAGTGCGCTCCGGCGTGTTGGAGAGCGAGGCCAGAGCCCTCAATGTCGGCTTCCTCAAACGCATGGAAACCGGTCTGCCGTTCGTCCGCGTGAAGCTGGCGATGAGCCTGGACGGTCGCACCGCCATGGCCAGCGGCGAAAGCCAGTGGATCACCGGCCCGGCCGCGCGCCGCGCCGTTCAGCGCCTGCGCGCGCAGTCCAGCGTGGTGTTGTCCGGCGCTGATACCGTGCTGACCGACGACGCCCGCCTGACCGTGCGCCCGGACGAGTTGGGCCTGGACGCCGAGCAGACCGAGCTGGCCGCGCAGCGCCAGCCGCTGCGCGTGCTGATCGACGGGCGCCTGCGCGTGCCGCTGACCGCCACCTTCTTCCAGGCCGGCCCGGCGCTGGTGGTGAGCACCCAGGACGACCCGAACTACGCGGTGGTCGGCCACGAACTGCTGAACCTTGCCGGCCTCGATGGTCAGGTCGACCTGCTGGCACTGCTCAGTGAACTCGGCCGCCGTGGCGTCAACGAGGTGCTGGTGGAGGCCGGGCCACGCCTGGCCGGCGCCTTCGCCCGTCTCGGCCTGGTGGACGAATACAGCATCTTCATGGCGCCCAAGCTGCTCGGTTCCTCCGCGCGGCCATTGCTGGAGCTACCGCTGGAGCGCATGAGCGAGTCCCGCGAGCTGAAGATCGTCGACATCCGCGCCGTGGGTGACGACTGGCTGGTCACCGCCAGACCACTGTGATGGCGCGCCGGCGCTGTCGTCATCGGCCTGTCGGCGGGTGCGGAGCGATCCATAGGAAGCTTCCGACTTGCGCCGGCCTGTGGTAAAACGCCACACGCGGTCGACGCTGTAACGACCGCGATTGACGTTCTCAGGGCGGGGTGAAAGTCCCCACCGGCGGTAATGACGCGCAATGCGTCTAGCCCGCGAGCGCCTGTCCAGACCGGTTCGCCGGATGGCCAGGGTCAGCAGACCCGGTGTGATTCCGGGGCCGACGGTCATAGTCCGGATGAAGAGAGAACGGGATGAGCCATCGGGGCGTGCCTGCGCGCGCCCGAGAAGTCCCTTCGATCGATATGCCCTGTTTTTTAACCAAAACAGGAGTTCGCCACATGCATCATCTTTCCCTGTTGGCTACGCGGCCTTGCCGGCCAGCGGCCTTTGCCGTGCGGGAGGCCTCATGTTCACCGGCATAATCGAATCCATCGGCACCATCGCGGCCATCACCCCCAAGGGCGGTGACGTGCGCCTGTACGTGAAGACCGGCAAGCTCGACCTCGCCGACGTCAAGCTCGGCGACAGCATCGCGGTCAACGGCATCTGCCTGACGGCGGTGGAACTGCCCGGCGACGGCTTCTGGGCCGACGTCAGCCGCGAAACCCTGGCGCGCACCGCCTTCGCGCAACTCAAAATCGGCAGCCGGGTGAACCTGGAAAAGGCCCTGACCCCGACCACCCGCCTGGGCGGCCATCTGGTCAGCGGCCACGTCGACGGCGTCGGCGAGATCGTCAAGCGCGAGGAAAACGCCCGCGCCATCCAGTTCACCGTGCGCGCACCGCGCGAGCTGGCCAAGTACATCGCGCTCAAGGGCTCGATCACCGTCGATGGCACCAGCCTGACGGTGAACGCGGTCAATGGCGCCGAGTTCGAGCTGACCATCGTCCCGCACACCGTGCAGGAGACCATCATGGCCGACTACCGCGGCGGTCGCCTGGTCAACCTCGAAGTCGACCTGCTGGCGCGCTATCTGGAGCGTCTGCTGCTCGGTGACAAGGCGGCGGAACCCGCTGCCGGCGCTGGCGGCATCACCGAAGCATTCCTGGCCGACAACGGCTTCCTGAAACACTGATAAGGCTCGTCCCCGTATGGCACTCAACAGCATTGAAGAACTGCTCGACGACATGCGTCAGGGCAAGATGGTCATCCTGATGGATGACGAGGACCGCGAGAACGAAGGCGATCTGATCATCGCCTCCGAGTGTGTCCGCACCGAAGACATCAACTTCATGGCCCGCTTCGCTCGCGGCCTGATCTGCATGCCGATGACCCGCGAGCGCTGCGAGCGCCTCGGCATCCCGCTGATGGTGCAGCGCAATGGTTCCGGCTTCGGCACCAAGTTCACCGTCTCCATCGAGGCCGCCGAGGGCGTCACCACCGGCATCTCCGCCGCTGACCGTGCCCGCACCGTACAGGCCGCCGCCGCGAAGAACGCCGTTGCCGCCGATATCGTCAGCCCCGGCCACATCTTCCCGCTGATGTCGCAGCCCGGCGGCGTGCTGGCTCGCGCCGGCCACACCGAGGCGGCCTGCGACCTCGCGCGCATGGCCGGTTTCGAGCCGTCCGGGGTGATCTGCGAGATCATGAACGACGACGGCACCATGGCCCGTCGCCCGGAACTGGAAGAGTTCGCCAAACAGCACAACATCAAGATCGGCACCATCGCCGACCTGATCCACTACCGCCTGATCCACGAGCGCACCGTCGAGCGCCTCGCCGAGCAGCCGCTGGACACCGAACTGGGCCAGTTCAACCTCATCACCTACCGTGACTCCGTGGAAGGCGACGTGCACCTGGCGCTGACCCTGGGCAAGGTCTGCCCGGAAGAGCCGACCCTGGTGCGCGTGCACAATCCCGATCCGCTGCGCGACCTGCTGATGGTCAACCAGGCGGGCCGCTGGAGCCTGCGTGCCGCCATGGCCAAAGTGGCCGAGGCTGGCACCGGCGTGGTCCTGCTGCTGGGCCACCAGGTCGGCGGCGAGGACCTGCTGGCGCATGTCCGCGAAATCACCAATACCCCGGCGCCGGTGCAGAAACCGACCACCACCTACAGCACCGTGGGTGCCGGTTCGCAGATCCTGCGCGACCTGGGCGTGCGCAAGATGCGCCTGATGTCGGCACCGATGCGCTTCAATGCGATATCCGGTTTCGACCTCGAAGTAGTAGAATACCTGCCCGCTGAATGAACCTCGCCGCCGTGCCCTGGCACGGCGGTGCCGTTCTTCTACCCTATTTGCGGAGCGTCACGCGGACGCTCCGGCTCTTTAACAGTGAGACTTGCCCATGACCCTGAAGACCATCGAAGGTACCTTCATCGCCCCCAAAGGCCGCTTCGCCCTGGTGGTTGGCCGCTTCAACAGCTTCGTGGTGGAAAGCCTGGTGGAAGGCGCCATCGACGCGCTGGTACGCCATGGCGTCGCCCAGAGCGACATCACCGTGATCCGCGCTCCGGGCGCCTTCGAAATCCCGCTGGTAGCGCAGAAAGTCGCCCAGCGCGGCGAGTTCGACGCCATCATCGCCCTCGGCGCGGTGATCCGTGGCGGCACCCCGCACTTCGAATACGTTGCCGGTGAGTGCACCAAAGGTCTGGCGCAGGTTTCCCTGCAGTTCGGCGTGCCGGTCGCCTTTGGCGTGCTGACTGTCGACTCCATCGAACAAGCCATCGAGCGCTCCGGCACCAAGGCCGGCAACAAAGGCGCCGAAGCTGCCCTGTCCGCCCTGGAAATGGTGAGCCTGCTGTCGCAGCTGGAGGCCAAGTGAGCACCCAGGACGGCAACAACCCGGCCAAGCCCGCCAAGCCGAACAAGATCGCCATGCGTCGCAAGGCCCGCAGCCTCGCGGTGCAGGCCCTGTATTCCTGGCAGATGGCTGGCCAGCCGCTCAACGAGATCGAGGCGTCCTTCCGCACCGAGAACGATTTCAGCGATGTCGACGGCGCCTACTTCCACGAGATCCTGCACGGCGTGCCGCGCCTGAAGACCGATCTGGACGAGGAGTTCACTCCCTGCCTGGACCGCGCCCTGGAAGAAGTCGATCCGGTTGAGCTGGCGATCCTGCGCCTGGCCACCTACGAGCTGCGCAACCGCCTGGACGTGCCCTACAAGGTCGTCATCAACGAAGGTATCGAGCTGGCCAAGACCTTCGGCGCCACCGACGGACACAAGTTCGTCAACGGCGTGCTGGACAAGCTCGCTCCGCGCCTGCGCGCCGCCGAACTCCGGGGCGCCAAGCGCTGAGAACCTGTCCATGATCTTACTGCGAGACCGTGATCGGAACGCATGCGCTGCTCGGAATCCTCATTTATGGCTCATAAACTCCGGTTCCTGCGCTGCTTTTCGTCCCGCTGACGGCCTCTCGCTACAGATCCTGAACAGGTTCTGAGGCATGGGTGAGTTCGAACTGATCCGTCGCTACTTCGCCTCGGCCGCCTGTGCGGCCGGCGGCGAGGCAGTGGCATTGGGGATTGGCGACGACTGCGCGCTCCTCGCACCCAAGGCCGGCGAACAGCTGGCGATTTCCACCGACACGCTCGTTGTCGGTGTGCATTTCCCCACCGTCTGCGATCCCTTCCTGCTTGGCCAGCGTGCCCTGGCGGTGTCTGCCAGCGACCTGGCGGCCATGGGCGCATCGCCCATCGGCTTCACCCTTGCACTGACCCTGCCCGAGGCCGATCCGGCCTGGCTGGAAGGTTTCGCCCGTGGCTTGAATCAGAAGGCGCAGGAATGCGCGCTGGCGCTGATCGGCGGCGATACCACTCGTGGTCCACTAGCGATGACCGTCACCGTGTTCGGCGGCGTGCCCGCCGGGCAGGCGCTGACCCGCGCCGGTGCGCGGCCGGGCGACCTGCTGTGCGTCGGTGGTCCGTTGGGCGAGGCGGGCGGGGCGCTGCCGCTGGTGCTGGGCGAGATGACCGCCGAACCGGCCATCGCCGAGCCGCTGCTGGCGCGCTATTGGTCGCCGCAGCCGCAGCTGGCCTTCGGCCAGGCGCTGCGCGGCAAGGCTACGGCGGCGCTGGATATTTCCGACGGACTGCTCGCCGACTGCGGGCACATTGCCCGCGCCTCGGGCGTGGCGCTGATCGTCGAGGCTGACAAACTGCCGGAAAGCCCCGCGCTGGAAGCCCTGCTGGGCGCCGAACGCGCGCAACAGCTCAAGCTCGGCGCCGGTGACGACTACGTGCTTGCCTTTACTCTGCCCGCGGAACATTTGCCGGCACTTTCGGCGAACTGGCCGGCCCTGCGCGTGGTCGGTAGGGTGGAAGCCGGTTCGGGCGTGCGCGTGCTCGATGGCGCTGGCGCCGATATCACGCCGCGTCAGGGCGGCTACCTGCATTTCATGGAGTGACCGTGACAGAACACCCCAACCAGGCCCCGGCCCAACCCGTTCCTCATTCGGTGTGGAGCAATCCCTGGCACTTCCTGGCTTTCGGCTTCGGCTCGGGCACCCTGCCCAAGGCGCCGGGCACCTGGGGTTCGCTGGTTGCGCTACCCTTCATACCACTCTGGCAGATGCTGCCGGACTGGGGCTACTGGCTGATGCTGGGCGTCACCATGCTGTTCGGCTTCTGGCTGTGCGGCAAAGTCGCCGACGATCTGCGCGTGCACGATCATGAAGGCATCGTCTGGGACGAGATGGTCGGCATGTGGATCACCCTCTGGCTGGTGCCGGAAGGTTGGTGGTGGTTGCTGGTCGGTTTCGTGGTGTTCCGCATCGTCGACATTGCCAAGCCCTGGCCGATCAGCTGGATCGACCGCAACGTCCACGGCGGCGTCGGCATCATGCTGGACGATGTGCTGGCCGGCGTGTTCGCCTGGCTGGTGATGCAAGGCCTGACATGGGGTTGGGCCCACTGGCTGATCTGAGGAAGATCGATGCGCCGACTGCTGTGCCTGCTCCTGTGCCTGTGCTCGCTGTCGGCCTGGGCCGCTGAAGCCCCTGCGGAAAAGCCCGCCGGGTTGCCGGGGGAGATCCGCGTGGTCAGCGAGGTCTGGGTCAACTACACCCAGGCCGATGGCCGTGGCCTGGCCTGGGACCTCCTGCGGGCGCTCTACGAACCCGAAGGCGTACGCCTGAGCCTGCGCAGCGAGCCTTACGTGCGCTCGGTCGGGCTGGTACAGCGCGGCGAGGCGGACGCCTGGGTCGGCTCCTACCGTAACGAAATCGACCACATCATCTATCCGCACTGGCCCTATGACGTCGACCCCATCGGCGCGCTGGGCCTGACGACGTCTCCCCAACCGACCCTCGCCACGCTGGATCGCTACCGCCTGGCGTGGATGCGCGGCTACGCCTTTGACCGCTACCTGGATCACCTCAAGCAGCGCAACGAACTGCAGCGGCGCAGCTCGGCGCTGCCGATGCTCGATGGCCATCGCATCGACTACTTCATCGACGCCCGCCCCGAATTGGAAGAGATGATCGACGCCAGGGGCGTCGACGCCAGCGTCTACCACATCACCGATATCGGCTCGATTCCGCTGTATCTTGGCTTCGCCAACAATGACCGTGGGCGCGCGCTGGCCAAGCTCTATGATTCGCGCATGCAGGCGCTCTACCGCAGCGGCGAACTGGAGCGCATCTTCGCCCGCTGGCAATGGCCCTACGCCCCGCTGAAACCGCTGCTGCCGCCCAAGGAGTGATCTTCATGCCGCGCCTGTCCGCCCTGATCTGCCTGTCACTCTGTGCCTTCGCTGCCACGGCGGCGCCCCAGGTGCGGGTGGTAGGGCTGTTCCCCGGCGCCGCGGTGCTCAACATCGATGGCCAGCGCAAGCTGCTCAAGGTCGGCCAGACCGGGCCCGAAGGCGTGCAGGTAGTCAGCGCCGACAGCCACAAGGCGGTGCTGCGCGTTGGTGGAGTCGAGCAGACGTACGAGTTGTCCCGCGAATACAACGACGCCGGCTACGCAGCGCCAACGGCCCGTGCCGAGACCAGCATTGCCCGTGGCACCGGCGGCCATTACTGGGTGGCCGGCACCATCAACAACCAGAATGCGCAGTTCCTGGTGGACACCGGCGCCACGTCGGTGGCCATGAACGAGGGCCAGGCCCGGCGCCTGGGGCTCGATTACCGCGCCAACGGCACACCGATGATGGCCTCCACCGCCAGCGGCACCGTCAAGGGCTGGCGGGTAACGCTCAACAGTGTGAAGCTCGGTGGCGTCGAGGTGCTGGGAGTGGAAGCCGCGGTACTCGAAGGCGACTTCCCCACCGACATCCTGCTGGGCATGAGCTACCTCAATCGCGTGGGCTGGCGGGAAGATCAGGGCGTGATGTACATCCAGGCAAAGCACTGATTCCGCCTTTCCCATCGCGGCTTCTATCAAAAGCGTCGATGCTTATCTTGCAGAATTCGCAATGACGGTGCGGCCGGCGCTGCTGCTACAATGCCGGTCCTCCTTCCTTAGATAAATCTTTCAGGAGTTTCCGGTGTCTGTCGTTTTCGTCGCCGCCTCCAAGCTGCCCACCCCCTTTGGCGAATTCACCATGCACGGCTTCCTCGATGAGGAAACCGGCAAGGAACACGTCGCCCTGACCATGGGCAAGCTCGATGACGGCCTGCCGGTGCTGGGGCGTCTGCATTCCGAATGCCTTACCGGCGATGCGCTGTTCAGCCTGCGCTGCGACTGCGGTTTCCAACTCGAGGGCGCACTGTCGGCCATCGCCAAGGAAGGCCGCGGCGTCCTGCTGTACTTGCGTCAGGAAGGCCGTGGCATCGGCCTGCTCAACAAGATCCGCGCCTACGCCCTGCAGGACGAAGGTGCCGATACCGTGGAAGCCAACCTGGCACTGGGCTTTGGCGCTGACCAGCGTGACTATGCCATGTGCCTGCCGATGCTCAAGCACCTGGGCGTCTGCTCGCTGAAGCTGATGACCAACAACCCGCGCAAGGTGAAGGCGCTGGAAGGCTACGGCCTGACCGTCGCCGAGCGCGTGCCGCTGCAGAAGGGCCTGAACCCGCACAACAAGCGTTACCTGCAGACCAAGGCAGGCAAGCTGGGCCACATGCTGGGCAACATGCATCAGGGCGAAGCCGAGGCCGAGGCATCCGCTTCGTGAACCGCGCCGCTGCCCGGCGCCGGTTGAATCTGCTCTGGTGGCTGCTGCTGGCGCTCGCGCTGGCACCGCAGCACCTGATGCTGGCGCTGGTGGGTGATGCGCCGTTCTCGGACACGCTGGCCACGCCGGTGTTCGTCGTCGGCCTGCTGTCGATGTTCCTCACCCTGCCGTTGTTCCGTCGCTACAAGCACGCGCTGATCGCTACCGGCAAGGCTCGCGATGGCGCGGACGAGCCTTCGGCCTGGCAGGCACTGGGCGCCGCGCAGCGCCGTGGTGCACTGGTGGGCAGCATTCCGGCCTGGATCGGTGCCCTGGCGGTGCTGGTCGACCTGCATGGTGTGCCGGTCCTGCTGCTGGGCTTCTCCAGCCTGGTCATCCTCTGGCTGTACCGCCTGCCGCGCCAACTGGCCTGATGCGCCGCGTCGTCTGCCTGCTCCTGTTGCTCGCCGGTTTCCCCATTGCGGCAGCGGAGCGGGTGGTCAGCCTGGCCCCTTCGCTCACCGACATGGTCCTCGAACTGGGCGCCGCCGACCGGCTGGCCGGCCTGCTCGATGGCGGGCCGCGTCCTGAATCGCTGAAAAGCTTGCCGTCCGTCGGCCGGTACGGCCAGGTCAATCTCGAACAGATTCTTGCCCTGCAGCCCGACCTGCTGCTGGTCTGGCCTGGCGCCGTGCCTGACGCGCAGTTGCAGCGCCTGAAGTCCGTGGGCATTCCGGTCTACGTGGCCGATCCGCACCGTCTGCAAGATATCTCCCGGCAGTTCCGCGAACTCGGCGAGCGCCTGGGACGGGTGGAGAAGGGGCGTGAACTGGCGGAAGCCTTCGATACGCGCATGGCCCAGTTGCGGGCGCAGTACCACCGTGAGCAGCCGCTCAAGGTGTTCTACCAGGTGTGGGATCGCCCGCTCTATACCGTGGGAGGTCGGCAGATCATCAGCGAGGCGCTGGAAGTCTGTGGTGGTCGCAACCTGTTCGCCGATCTCGATCTGCCGGCGCCGCAGGTCGGCCAGGAGGCGGTGCTGGCGCGTGACCCGCAGGTGATCCTGGCGGCCAGCGAGGACCAGTTGCGCGGTTGGAATGGCATGCAGCAGCTTGCCGCCACGCGGCTCAGGCAGCTCTGGGTGGTGCCGGATCGCAACCTGGAGAAGCCCAGCTTTGCGATGCTCGAAGCCACCGAGAAACTCTGCCGGTTGCTCGCTGGAGCAAAGGTCGCCGACTGACCCGCACGGGTTCGCGAGCAAGCTCGCTCCTACAGGTTGCCGGAAGCGCCGGTGCGCTCTTTGTAGGAGCGAGCTTGCTCGCGAACCTCTGTGCCTGGAGGCGAGGAGCAGACTGTAGGGCGGATAACCCCGCCCTACAGTCCATCGGTGCCAGAGGTCAGAAGCCTTCCAGCACGATCTTGCCCTTGGCCGTGTTGCTTTCCAGCAGCGCATGGGCGCGGCGCAGGTTGGCCGCGTCGATCTTGCCGAAGTGCTCGCCCAGGGTGGTCTTCAGCACGCCGCTGTCGATCAGGCCGGCCACGCGTTGCAGCAGCTTGTGCTGCTCGATCATGTCGTCGGTCTGGAACATCGAGCGGGTGTACATGAACTCCCAGTGCAGCGACAGGCTCTTCTGCTTGAGCAGGCGCACGTCGAGGTTTTCCGGATCGTCGATCAGCGCAAGGCGGCCCTGCGGGCGCAGGCTCGCGACAATTTCGGGCAGATGCTGCTCGGTCTGGTTGAGGCTGGCCACGTGGGTGACTTCGCCGACACCGATGCGCTTGAGCTCTTCGCTCAGCGGCTTGCGGTGATCGATCACGTGATGCGCGCCGAGGTTGCGCACCCATTCCTGGGTTTCCGGGCGCGAAGCGGTGCCGATCACGGTCATGCCGGTGAGCTGGCGCGCCAGCTGGGTAAGGATCGAGCCAACGCCGCCGGCCGCGCCGACGATCAGCAGGCTCTGGCCCTTGCTGGCGCTGCCCTCGGCCACCTGCAGGCGATCGAACAGCAACTCCCAGGCGGTGATGGTGGTCAGCGGCAGCGCGGCGGCGTGGGCGAAGTCCAGGCTCTGCGGCATCGGGCCGACGATGCGCTCGTCCACCAATTGCAGCTCGGCGTTACTGCCGGGGCGGGTCAGGTCGCCGGCATACCAGACCTTGTCGCCCGGCTTGAACAGGCTGACCTCGCTGCCCACCGCGCGGACCACGCCGCTGGCGTCCCAGCCGAGCACCTTGTGCTGGCCTGGGGCGGGCTGGGCGCGCTGGCGCACCTTGGTGTCCACCGGGTTGACGGAGATGGCTCGCACTTCCACCAGCAGGTCGCGCGGGCCGGGCGTGGGCTCGGGTAGCTGGATGTCGAGCAGGGAATTGGCGTCGCTGCTGGGCAGGCTCTGGGTGTAGCCGATGGCTTTCATGGGAATTCCTATGCGCTCTGAGCGGTCAGTCGATGCGGTTCATCAGGCGGATATCGAGTTCCGCCAGATCGGGTTCGGCGGCCTTGACGAAGGCCTGGAAGTGCGGGCTCGCCTCGTGCTCGGCCAGGGCTTCCGCGTCGCGCCATTGCTCGATCATGTAGATCAGCTCGGCGTCCTTGATGTCGCGGTGCAGGTCGTACTGCAGGCAGCCGGCTTCGGCACGGGACGGTTCGAGCATGCCGTGCAGGCGCTCCTGCAGGCTGTCGGCGCGGCCGGGTTTGGCGCGAATGATGGCGATCAGGGTCAGGCTCATCCGGGTGTCTCCAGTTGGGCGGGGAAGGTGAGGGCATGCTGCTCTCTTTCGTCAGCGAGAAAAACCGCGTAAGTAGAGAGTCTCTTTCAAAGGATTTTTGAAAATGCTGCGTTTCGACGACCTGCAGATATTCGTCCGCACCGCCGAGCGCGGCAGTCTCTCCGCCGCGGCCCGTAAGCTGGAGTTGTCGCCGGCCGTGGCCAGTGCCGCGCTCAAGCGCCTGGAAAGCGAACTGGATGTGCGCCTGTTCGCCCGCTCCACCCGCAGCCTGCGCCTGACCGCCGAGGGCGAGCTGTACCTGGCCCACGCCCGCGCGGCGTTGCAGAGCCTGGACGACGGCCGCCAGCTGCTGGCCGGAGGCAAGAGTGAGATCGCCGGAAATTTCCAGGTGTCGGCACCCTCGGATTTCGGCCGCAACGTGTTACTGCCCTGGCTCGATGAGTTCCAGGCCTTGCACCCGCGGATGAACCTGCGCCTGCTGATCAGCGACCGTCAGGCCGATCTCTACCGGCAGCCAGTGGATGTGGCCTTCCGCCTGGGCTTGCCGGGCGACTCGAATCTGGTGGCGCTGCCGTTGGCCCCCGATAACCGGCGGGTGTTATGCGCCGCGCCGGAGTATTTCTCCCGCCACGGCAAGCCGACGCATCCGGACGAGCTGCAGCGGCACAACTGCCTGCTGTACATGCTGGGTGGGCGCGCCCATGAGCGCTGGCGCTTCAGCGACAGCCGCAAGCAGCATGAGGTGACGGTGCGCGGCGACCGCCTCTGCGATGACGCCGATGTGGTGCGACGCTGGGCCGTGGCAGGGCAGGGGCTGGTGTACAAGTCCTGGCTGGACGTAGCGGCGGACGTGCGCGCCGGCCGGCTGGAAGTGGCACTGGCGGACTATCTGGGCGAAGCCACGCCGATGAATCTGTTCTGTACCCACCGCGCCCAGCTGAGCCGGGCGGTGACCCAGTTGCGGGAATTCGTCCAGTTGCGCTGCGCCGAACTGATGCGCGAGCGCCCCTGGGCCTGAGGTCGGGTCAGAGCGGTGCGTAGCGGTGGATCGCCGCCGAGAGCCCCCAGGCGCTGGCCACTGCCAGCAGCACCAGGGCGGTCGGCAGCAGGCTCCACCAGATGCGGGGCGCCAGTGCTGGCAATTCGATGCGGCGCTGGCTTATCCACAGGCTGGCGGCGCAGACCGCGGCGCCAAGCAGGGCGCCGGCGATGATGTCGCTGGGCCAGTGGGCGCCCAGGTAAACGCGGGACATCGCGATGCTGGCGGCGGGGATCACCGCCAGCAGCATCCAGGTCAGGCGCACGCGCGGCGATTTCTCCCGGCTGGCCAGCACGCCCAGTACCAGGAAGAACGCGAAGGACGCCGAACTGTGCCCGCTGGGCATGCTGAAGGCCGATAGCGGGTCGGCGATCACTTCCGGTCGGGCGCGGCCGAAGAGATGTTTGAGCGTGGTATTGAGCAGCGCGGTGCCCACCATGGTGCCGGCGGCGAAGAAAGCGTGGCGCCACAGCCGCAGGGCGGCCAGCAGTACGGCCAGCAGCGCGCCGGCGATGAACTGGGTGCGGAAGTCGCCCACACGGGTGACGGCGACCATCACGTGGTCCAGCCAGGCGTGGCGGTGCTCCTGCACCAGCGCCATCAGGCCCTTGTCCAGGGCGTCCAGATGCGGCCAGCCGATCAGCAGGGCGAACAGCAGGGCGAAGCAACCGACGGCGCCTATCAGCGGTGCGTTGCGCTCCTTGCGCAGCTCGGCGTGGATCACCAGGGCGAATACCACCGCGATGCACGCGGCAACCACCCCGGCTTCCGGCCAGAAGCCTTCGGGCAGCGGCAGGCGCATGGCCGCGCCGGTGGCCCAGCCGGGCACCAGGTAGGCGATGGACCAGCCGGCGGCAGCGATGATGGAGACGATGACGAAGCGGCCGAAGGGCATGTCCAGCATGCCGGCAACCATCGGCAGGAAAGGCCGCAGCGCGCCGATGAAGCGACCCACCAGCAGGCTCGCCACGCCATAGCGGTGGAAGAAGCCTTCCGCGCTGGCAATCCATTCCGGATGGTGGCGCAGCACCGGCAGGCGGCGGATGTCCTGATGGAAGTGGCGACCGATCCAGTAGGACGACAAGTCACCGAGCAGGCCGCCGAAGAACGCCAATGCCAGGGTTTCCCCCAGCCCCAGCGCGCCGCTGCCGGCCAGTACGGCAATGGCGAAGAGCATCACCACGCCGGGCAGGATGATGCCGATGATGGCCGCGCATTCGAGGAAGGCGACCAGGAACAGAACAAGGGCGAGCCATTGCGGATGGGTGGCCATCCAGGTGTTGAAGGCGGCGAGGTCGATCATCGGAAGGTGGCGTCCTGGGTTCCGAGCAGGTGGTAGTCATGGCCTTCGACCTGTCCGCGGCGCAGTGGGTTGCGCGTGCAGAAGGGAGCGAAGGCGGCATCGACGAAACGGTACTGCAGGTGCTCGTCGCGGCCGTGGGGAATGCCCAGGCGCGCGGCCTGGATAACTTGCGAGGGTGTCTCGTCGAGATCGTCGACGAACAGGCGCTGCGGGTCGAAGCGCTGGGCGTCCCAGTCCGGGACCTTCAGGCCCATCGAACGGCAGAGCAGGGTCTGGCCGGAACACAGTTTTCCCAGCGCTCGCTCACTGCCGTTGGCGGCGGGGTTGAGCTGGCGCATGCAGGCCAGGGAGGCGTCACCGGAGATGCGGTCCATCCAGGGGTGGCCGGACTTGATCAGCACCGCATTGCCTGCGCCGCCGGCGCTGAAGTTCAGCGAATCGCCGCCGCGGGCGTAATACATGTAGATGTGCCCGCCATCGAGAAACAGCGCCTTGCGCTTTTCGGTGTAGCCCAGCGACGCGTGGCTGCCTTTCTCGGCCAGGTAATAGGCCTCGGTCTCGATGATCCGCGCGGACAGCCACAGATCACCGACCCGGTGGCGGATCACCTTGCCCAGCAGCTCGCGGGCGACGGTCAGGGCGTCGCGGTTGAAGAAGGCGTCCGGCAGGGGATTGGCCCCGGGCCAGGGCAAACTTAGGTTGGGTTCGGCGGGCATTGGATTGTCGCGGTTCTCGGGCCGGTCTTAGGCTGGGGAATCATAACAACAAGATTCTTAAGCATGGCTGAACGGATCCGGGCCGACAGCGCCCACATCACCCCCAGTGCTCACTACACCGGTTACGTCTGGTATCGCCACCAACTGGCCGACCCGGCCTTTGCCACGGCGTTCGGCCGCTGGGTGCACGGCTGCGTGGCGCCGATCAACTGGGGCGCGCGGATCGGTTTCGGGCTGAATATCGAAGACTTCCTGTTACAACGTCACCTGCTGATCGATGCCCGCCTGACCCAGGCTATCGAGTCGCGCGGGGTCAGCCAGGTGGTGGAGATCGCCTGCGGGCTCTCGCCTCGCGGGCGGCGCTTTCGCGAGCGCTATCCGCACTTGACCTACCTGGAAGCCGACCTGCCGCCCATGGCAGCACGCAAGTCCGCGTTGCTGCAGGAGCAGGGCTGGCTGGACGGCAAGCACCGCGTGCGGGCTGTGGACATCCTCGCCGAGCAGGGCGAGCAGTGCCTCGCCGCGCTGCTGTCCGAACTGGACCCGGACCGCCCTGTGGCGGTGATCACCGAAGGGCTGGTGAATTATTTCCAGCGGCCGGTGATCGAGGGGTTCTGGCGTCGCCTGTCCTCGGCGCTGCGGGTGTTCCCCGAGGCGACCTACCTGACCGAGCTGTATCCCGACCTGCGCGAGCACCCGCGCTACCGGCAGATCCGCTGGGGCGTAGGACTGATCGGCCGGCTGACGCGGGGCGGTTATCCGCTGCATTACCGCAGTGCGACGGAGATCGAGGAGGCGTTCATCGGTTGCGGGTTCGGCCGGGTGGGCGTGCTCGATCCGCAGGTGGATGGCGTGGGACTGGGGCTGCCGAAGGGGCGGATGCCGAGTCTGGTGCGGGTGATCGAGGCACGGGTCTAGCGCCTGGGCTGGGCGGTTCGCGAGCAAGCTCGCTCCTACAGCCGTCCGGGTGCGCTGCAGCTGCTCTTTGTAGGAGCGAGCTTGCTCGCGAACACTATCAATGCGGGGCGCTTGTGCCCGCGCTTCCCTCTCCCCCCAGCCCTCTCCCAGGGGGAGAGGGAGTCATTCCGTGCAGGCCTGCGCATCTGACGTTTCGCATGATGCCGTTCCAGTCTCCTCTCCCTTCAGGGAGAGGGAAGAGCCCGACCTCCGAAATCGCTACATTCAAACCATCAAGCCGCACACGCCCCCTGCTGCATCGGCACTACCATCGCTGCCAGCGCGGCGCTGGCCTGTGGGTCGCCGTGGGCGAAGATGAATGCCAGGCCGTCGCCGCTGTAGCGCAGCGGCAGGATATCCAGCTCCGGCAGTCCGGCGGCGGTCAACTTCCAGCCGCGCGCGGGGCGATCCATCGGCAACTCGACGCGAATCAGGCCACCGAAATACCCCAGCTCCGCCAATTCGCAACGCCACTCGCCGCCTTCGCCATTGCATAGCACGGCGCGAGTGTCGGCCGGCGCCAGGCGCGGCTCGAAGCGGCGCTCCAGATGCAGCAGTTGCTGGCGCTGGAAGCGAGTGCTGCCAGCCGCGCTGCGCGGCAGCGGTTCGCCACGCAGGAAGGGGTTGTACAGCCGCGCACAAGCGTCGCGGCGCTCGAACTGGGCCAGATGGTCGGCGTTGTGGATCAGCGCGAATTCGGCGTCCGCGCAGGCATGGGCGAACTCGGCGTGTTCCCAGGGCTGGGTGAAGTGGTCGTACTCGCCAGCCAGCACCAGGGTTGGGCATTGTGGGTGGCGGTCGAAGCCGCCGAAGGCCAGCAGGCGCTGGCTGTTCTGCCGATAGCGTTCGATCTCCGCCGGGGTCAGGCGCTGCAATTGGCGTAGCAGGGCTTTGCGGAATACCGGGGAGACACCGGTGTCGGCCAGCCGCAGCGGGTTGATCAGGCCGGTCAGCACGCCGTGGGCGAAGGGCGTCTGCTCGCCCAGTTCCAGGCGCGCCAGGGCTTCCACCAGTAGCGCGCGGGCGCCGGGACGGCCGAAGGCGGTGATGCCGGCCAGCAGCAGACGGCCGCAGCGCGCCGGGTGACGAGCGGCGAACAGCGCGGCCAGCGCCGAGCCGTAGGACAGCCCGATCGGCATCAGCGGTGGCAACTGCAGCGTTTCGGCGAAGGCGGCGATCAGGTCAGCCAGGTCCTCCAGGCTCAGCTGCGGCGCCAGTTGCAGGTTGCCGCCCTGGCTGGGCAGGTCGAGCAGGATCACCGGGTGCCCGGCGAGCAGCTCCGAGACCTCGCTGGCAAAGGAGCGGAAGCTCTGGAATGCGCCACCCAACAGCAGGACTGGCGGGCGAGTGTCATCTTCCCGGGAGGAGAAGGCCTGGTAGTGCAGTTGCCAACCGTCCAGTTCCAGCACCGCCGGGGCGGCGGTCAGGGACTGGGCGCTGTAATCGGTGCGATAGCGCATGGCAGTTCTCCGGCGGTGGGCCGCCTCTTGTTGTTCTTCCCTGGCCTGATTCCCTGGCATGCGAGCACGGCGGGGGCAATTAGCCATGCTTGCAAAGTAACCAGCCGATACGAATTTGGTTACCCAACCTTCGGGCGGTGGAGAGGCGCGCCGGGTGTACGCAGCGGTTCCAGCCAAGCCAGCAAAGGAGTCGGGGAAATGGCCTTGTCGCTGGGGGCTTTCTTGCTCAGGGGGAGACGGTAATGCAAATAAACAAGTTCGCTGTATTTGGCTGTCTCCGGCGATTCGGGAGAAATCTTACAGAGACTGAGGGGGGATCTGGCTTGCGTGTTTGTTTTTCGTAAGTAAATTAATTAAACATTTTTATTCGATCTTTTCCTGTGAGAGTGCTGAGCGCTCTATTTCTCGCCTGGCTCAGGTTGCTGGAGTTATCTATGGGTAAAAAAATGTGTTGCTCTTGCCTGGTGGGAAAAGTTCTGGTTGCGATTTTTTCTATGATTGTACTGGGCCTTTCCTGCACCGCTCAGGCCGCAAGTTGTACCTCGATGCCATCCATGCCTTATCTGCAGGCCGCTAATAATATTGCCGTTCCATTCGGATTGGCGGACGGGAGTACTGTCCCAGGTACAGTGCGGATGTTTACATTTAGTGGGCTTTGCCAGAATCCGGATGGTAACCAAAGTATATATGCCGGAGCTCCTATAGTGTCCTGCTACTACGGGTCTGGCACGGAAGTTCTCCCTGGAGTTTATTCAACAGGGGTGGCTGGTCTTGGTATTCGATTGCGTAATTCCAGCGGCCAGCCCATGCAAAATGCCGCGGGAATCCATTGTGATACGCGCAGTGCATTGCTGGGGACCCTGAATAGCGATCTGTCTTATTCTGTTACGGTTTCAATCGAGTTTGTCAAAATAGGTCAGATAACGGGTGGGGCCTTAAGTGAGACACAAACTCGCTTTGGTTTCGGAGTGTACCAATCGGCAGTAGGTTTGGGCGGTTCTAGTAATTATATCGGATTTGTCGGCGATGTTTCTGTTCGTTCAATTACATGTAGTACGGTTTCTCCCCTGACTATCGATCTGGGAGTTGTGCAGGCCTCCACTTTGGTAGGGGTGGGGACGGTAGGAAAGCCAGTGCCTTTTACCATCAAGCTGAACTGTGACAGTCCGGCTGTGGTTGGCGTGACTTTTGATGGGGTTGGTGTTCCTGTTAGTTCCGCCGCGCAGGGGGTTGTTGGCGTTCAGTCAGGAGTCGATGCTGCACAGGGGATTGGCGTTCAACTTGTTAGTCAAGGTGCCAATACACCGGTTCCGCTACAGGTCAGAAATGCGCTTGGCAGCATTCAGGCGAATACAACACAGAACTATGAATATGCTCTTAGATATTACAGTCTTGCCGCCAGGCCCGCTCCTGGTACGGTAAATGGTGCGATGGTATACACTTTCGATTACCAATGACGCTTAATATTTGCTGAAGTTTTGTCGGGACGATGGGACTTGCCCGACGGCTCCGCCTGGAGCACTGGAATCGGAGACGGTTAGGTGCTCTGGCTTATGCTGTGCCGGCTGGCTGCTGCGTCTGGTCGTTAAGGGTATGCTCCAGCTATACTCGATCATTTCCCTCACGCAGACGCGTTAGATCATGACCGAGTCCGTTCTCGACTATATGAGCCGCCTGGGCCGCGCCGCCCGTGAAGCGTCGCGCGTTGTCGCGCGCGCCACGACCGCGCAGAAGAACAAAGCCCTGCTGGCCGCAGCCGATGCCCTGGACGCCGCCCGCGCCCAGCTGACCGAAGCCAACGAACAGGATCTGGCCAATGGCCGTGCCAACGGTCTGGAGCCAGCCATGCTCGACCGCCTGGCCCTGACCCCGGCGCGCATCGACGACATGATCGAAGGCCTGCGCCAGGTCGCCACGCTGCCGGACCCGATCGGCGAGATCCGCGACATGCGCTACGTGCCGTCCGGCATCCAGCTGGGCAAGATGCGTGTGCCGCTGGGCGTGGTGGGGATCATCTATGAATCCCGTCCGAACGTGACCATTGACGCCGCCAGCCTGTGCCTGAAGTCGGGCAACGCCACCATCCTGCGTGGTGGGTCCGAGGCGATCCACTCCAACCAGGCGATTGCCGCGTGCATCCAGAAGGGCCTGGCCGACGCCGGCCTGCCCGCCAGCGTCGTGCAGGTCGTGGAAACCACCGACCGTGCCGCTGTCGGTGCGCTGATCACCATGCCCGAGTACGTGGACGTCATCGTTCCGCGCGGCGGCAAGGGCCTGATCGAGCGTATCAGCCGCGATGCCAAGGTGCCGGTGATCAAGCACCTGGACGGTATCTGCCATGTCTACATCGACGTCGCCGCCGATCTGGACAAGGCGATCCGCGTTGCCGACAACGCCAAGACCCAGCGCTACGCACCGTGCAACACCATGGAGACGCTGCTGGTGCACGCCGGCATCGCCGACCGCGTGCTGCCGCCGCTGGCTGCCATCTACCGTGACAAGGGCGTGGAACTGCGTGGCGACGCCGCCACCCGTGCGCTGCTGGGCGCCGATGTGCTCGAAGCCACCGAGGAAGACTGGCGCACCGAGTACAACGCGCCGATCCTGTCGATCCGCATCGTCGATGGCCTCGACTCGGCCATCGAGCACATCAATACCTACGGCTCGCAGCACACCGACGCAATCATCACCGAGAACTTCACCGATGCCCGCCGCTTCCTCACCGAAGTGGACTCGGCCTCGGTCATGGTCAACGCCTCGACTCGCTTCGCCGATGGTTTCGAGTACGGCCTGGGCGCTGAGATCGGCATTTCCACCGACAAGCTGCACGCCCGCGGCCCGGTCGGCCTGGAAGGCCTGACCAGCGAGAAATACGTGGTGTTCGGTGACGGACACGTGCGGACCTGATGAACAAGGCGCTTTCCCGGCGGGTCGGTCTGTTCGGTGGCACCTTCGACCCGGTGCACATCGGTCACCTGCGCAGCGCGCTGGAGATGGCCGAACAGTTCGAGTTCGACGAGTTGCGCCTGATCCCCAATTTCCGTCCGCCGCACCGCGACACCCCCCAGGTGAAACCGGAGCAGCGGCTGGCGATGGTCGAGCTGGCAGTAGCCGGCGTCGACCCGCTGGTGGTCGACGACCGCGAGCTGAAACGTGACAAACCCTCCTACACCATCGACACCCTGGAGTCGCTGCGTGGGGAGCTGGATGAGCAGGACCAGTTGTTCCTGCTGGTCGGCTGGGACGCATTCTGCGGCCTGCCGACCTGGCATCGCTGGGAAGAGTTGCTGGAGCACTGTCATATCGTCGTGCTGCAGCGCCCGGATGCCGACAGCGAGCCGCCGGAAGACCTGCGCGACCTGCTGGCGGCGCGCAGTGTTGCCGACCCGAAGGCAATGACCGGCCCCGCCGGGCAGATCACCTTCGTCTGGCAGACGCCGCTTGCAGTATCCGCCACCCAGATCCGCCAACTCCTGTCGCAGGGGCGCTCGGTGCGCTACCTGGTGCCGGATGCGGTATTGAACTATATCGAGGCGCACGGCCTGTACCAGGCGCCCCACTGATCAAGCTAGAGAGTCATACATGCAAACCGAACAACTGGTCGAACTGACCATCGCCGCCCTGGAAGATCTCAAGGCGCAGGACATCACCGTCATCGACGTGCGCGAGAAAACCAGCATCACCGACGTCATGGTCATCGCCACCGGCGCCTCCAGCCGTCAGGTCAAGTCGCTGGCCGACAACGTGCTGGAAAAGGTCAAGGAACAGGGCGTTCGCCCGATCGGCAGCGAAGGCCAGGAAGGCGGCGAGTGGGTCCTGATCGACCTCGCCAACGTCGTGGTCCACGTCATGCAGCCGGCCACCCGCCAGTTCTACGACCTGGAGCGTCTGTGGCAGGGCGCCGAGCAGAGCCGCGCGTCCCACAGCGCCGAGTAAGCCTGTCGTGCGTCTGCGTCTGATCGCGGTCGGCTCGCGCATGCCGCGCTGGGTGGAAGAGGGCTGGGCGGAGTACGTCAAGCGCCTGCCCTCGGAGCTGTCCCTGGAACTGGTGGAAATCCCGCTGAACACGCGCGGCAAGAATGCCGACGTGGCGCGGCTGATCCGCCAGGAAGGCGAGGCCATGCTGAGCAAGGTCCAGCCTGGGGAACGCATCGTCACCCTGGAAGTCGAAGGCAAGCCCTGGAGCACCCCCCAGTTGGCGCAGGAACTCGACCGCTGGCGCCTGGACGCGCGCACCGTCAACCTCATGGTCGGCGGGCCGGAAGGCCTGGCGCCGGAGGTCTGCGCGCGCAGTGAGCAGCGCTGGTCGCTGTCGCCGCTGACCCTGCCGCACCCGCTGGTGCGGATCCTGGTCGGCGAGCAGATCTACCGCGCCTGGACGGTTCTGTCCGGGCACCCCTACCACAAGTAGTCGTAGCCGTTTTCGATGCCGCAGCCGATACAGCTCAAGGACCACGAGAAGGACGCCCGACTGGTCCGCGCCCGCGTCATCGTTGGCGGCGTGGCGATCTTCCTGCTCGCCCTGGTGCTGGTGGCGCGCATGTATCACCTGCAGGTGACGCAGTACGACTACCACTCGACGCTGTCGGAGAACAACCGCGTCCACGTGCAGCCGATTCCGCCCAATCGCGGGCTGATCTTCGACCGCAACGGGGTGATCATCGCCGACAACCGTCCCAGTTTCAGCCTGACCATCACCCGCGAGCGCACCGAGAACCTGCAGGACACGCTCAAGACCCTGGTGGACATCCTCGGCCTCACCGAGGAAGACAAGGCCATCTTCGAGAAGCGCATGAAGCAGGGGCGCCGGCCGTTCGAGCCGGTACCGATCATGTTCGAGCTGTCCGAGGAGCAGATTGCCCGTATCGCGGTGAACCAGTACCGCCTGAACGGCGTCGACGTGGCCGCGCAGTTCGTCCGCCATTACCCGTTGGGTGAGCACTTTGCCCACTCGGTCGGCTATGTCGGGCGGATCAACGAGGCGGAGCTGAAGAAGCTCGACCCGGTGGCCTATTCCGGCACCCACCACATCGGCAAGACCGGCGTGGAGAAATTCTACGAGGATGCGCTGCACGGCACGGTGGGTTACGAGGAAGTCGAGACCAACGCCCGTGGCCGCGTGTTGCGCGTGCTCAAGCGCACCGAACCGGTGTCTGGGCGCGATATCGTACTGAGCATCGACAGCAAGTTGCAGGCTGCCGCCGAGGCCGCGCTGGCTGGCCGGCGCGGCGCCATCGTGGCGATCCAGCCGTCTACTGGCGAAGTACTGGCGATGGTCAGCCAGCCAGCCTACGACCCCAACCTGTTCGTCACCGGCATCAGCTTCAAGGATTACGCAGCGCTGCGCGATTCCGAAGACCGCCCGCTGTACAACCGCGTACTGCGCGGCCTGTACCCGCCGGGCTCGACGGTGAAACCCGCAGTGGCTATCGCCGGCCTCGATGCTGGCGTGGTGACTCCGGCGAGTCGCGTGTTCGACCCCGGCTACTACCAATTGCCGAACTACGACCACAAGTACCGCAACTGGAACCGCATGGGCGACGGCTGGGTAACCCTGGAAACCGCGATCATGCGTTCCAACGACACCTACTTCTACGATCTTGCCCACAAGCTGGGTATCGATCGCCTGCACGATTACATGAGCAAGTTCGGCTTCGGCCAGCGCGTCGCCCTGGACATGTATGGTGAAGCCGACGGCCTGATGCCGTCGCGCCAGTGGAAGCGCGCCCTGCGCCGGCAGGCCTGGTTCCCCGGCGAAACCCTGATTCTCGGCATCGGCCAGGGCTATATGCAGTCCACGCCGCTGCAACTGGCGCAGATGACCGCGCTGCTGGCCAACAAGGGCAAGTGGATTCGCCCGCACCTGGCCAAGACCATCGACGGTAAGCCTCCGGTGGACGAGGACCCGATGCCGGATATCCAGCTCAAGGACCCGAACAACTGGAACCTGGTTGACTACGGCATGCAGCAGGTGGTCCACGGTGCCCGCGGGACCGCCCACAAGGTCGGCGCCACGTCGGTCTACCGCATCGCCGGCAAGTCGGGTACTGCGCAGGTGGTAGCGATCAAGCAGGGCGAGAAGTACAACCGTTCCAAGCTGCTCGAGCGTCACCGCGACCACGCCCTGTTCGTTGGCTTCGCTCCTGCGGACAACCCGCAGATCGCCGTGGCGGTAATGGTGGAGAACGGCGAGTCCGGCTCCGGCGTCGCCGCGCCGGTGCTCAAGGCGGTGACCGACGCCTGGCTGCTCGATGAGACCGGCAAGCTCAAACCCGAATACGCACCGCAGGCCACGGCGGAGGCGCCCAAACCATGACCATGAACAGTAATTTCGACCGCACGCTGTCCAGCGAAGATGTCATGAAGCGGCGCTCCAGCCTGCTGCAGCGCCTGCATATCGACGGCCTGCTGCTTCTGCTGCTGGTAACCCTCGGCTCGGTCGGCCTGTTCGTCCTGTATTCCGCCAGCGGCAAGAGCTGGGATCTGCTGATCAAGCAGGCGTCGTCGTTCGGCCTGGGCCTGGGGGCGATGTTCGTACTGGCGCAGATCGAGCCGCGTTTCCTCGCCCGCTGGGTGCCGCTGGGCTACCTGATCGGCGTGGCCTTGCTGGTGGTCGTGGACGTGATGGGCCACAACGCCATGGGCGCTACCCGCTGGATCAACATTCCCGGCGTGATCCGCTTCCAGCCGGCGGAATTCATGAAGCTGCTGATGCCCATGACCATCGCCTGGTACCTGTCCAAGCGCGCCCTGCCGCCTGGCTTCAAGCACAGCGTGGTGGGGCTTGCGCTGATCGTGGTGCCGTTCGTACTGATCCTCAAGCAGCCGGACCTGGGCACCGCCATGCTGGTGCTGGCGTCCGGCTCCTTCGTGCTGTTCGTCGGTGGCCTGCGCTGGCGCTGGATCATCATGGCGGTATCGGCCGCAGTGCCGGTCGCGGTGGGCATGTGGTACTTCGTCATGCACGACTACCAGAAGCAGCGCGTGCTGACCTTCCTCGACCCGGAGAGCGATCCGCTGGGTACCGGCTGGAACATCATCCAGTCAAAAGCGGCCATCGGTTCGGGCGGTGTGTTCGGCAAGGGCTGGCTGCTGGGGACGCAGTCCCATCTGGATTTTTTGCCCGAAAGCCACACGGACTTTATCATTGCTGTGCTCGGCGAAGAGTTCGGACTGGTCGGGGTGTGCCTCCTGCTGGTGCTGTACCTGCTGGTGATCTACCGGGGGCTGGTGATCACGGCGCAGGCGCAGACGCTGTTCGGCAAGTTGCTCGCCGGCAGTATCACCATGACCTTCTTCGTGTATGTCTTCGTCAACATTGGTATGGTCAGCGGATTGTTGCCAGTGGTGGGGGTACCGCTGCCCTTCATTAGTTATGGCGGAACTTCGCTGGTGACCCTGATGTCAGGGTTCGGCGTTTTGATGTCGATTCACACCCACCGGAAGTGGATCGCCCAGGTTTGATGACAAGAGTGAAGAAAGGAATGCAAGTACTGCGCGCCTGGGCTGCCAGGGGGGTGCATTGGGTCGGAATCGCGGGGGCGATCGGCATGTCCGGCGCAGCCCACGCGGGCGACTACGATGGTTCACCCCAGGTCGCCGAGTTCGTCAGCGAGATGACCCGTGACTACGGCTTCGCCGGCGAGCAGCTCATGGGCGTCTTCCACGACGTGGAGCGCAAGCAGTCCATCCTCGACGCCATCTCCCGCCCGGCCGAGCGAGTGAAGACCTGGAAGGAATACCGCCCGATCTTCGTCACCGACGCGCGCATCAACCGCGGCGTGGACTTCTGGAACCAGAATGCCGAGGCACTGGCCCGCGCCGAGCAGGAATACGGCGTGCCGGCCCAGTACATCGTCGCCATCATCGGCGTCGAAACCTTCTTCGGTCGCAACACCGGCAACTTCAGGGTGATGGACGCGCTGTCCACCCTGGGCTTCGATTACCCGCCGCGTGCTGAATTCTTCCGCAAGGAGCTCAAGCAGTTCCTGCTGCTGGCCCGCGAACAGCAGGTCGACCCGCTCACCCTGAACGGCTCCTACGCCGGCGCCATGGGCCTGCCACAGTTCATGCCGAGCAGCTTCCGCGCCTATGCCGTGGACTTCGACGGCGACGGCCACATCAATATCTGGAGCGACCCCACCGATGCCATCGGCAGCGTCGCCAACTACTTCAAGCAGCACGGCTGGCATACCGGCGAGCCGGTGGTGTCGCAGGCGGAAATCGGTACCTCCACCGCCGAAGACGCGCTCACCCAGGGCCTGGAACCGCAGATGAACCTCGGTCAGCTACGCTCCCAGGGCTGGCGAACCCATGACGTGATCCGCGACGACCTGATGGTGACCGCCATGCGCCTGGAAGGCGCGCAGGGCACCGAATACTGGGTCGGCCTGCCGAACTTCTACGTGATCACCCGTTACAACCGCAGCGCCATGTACGCCATGGCGGTCCATCAGCTGGCCGGCGAGATCGCCAAGGCACGAGGTGTCCATTGAGCAAGCGAATCGCAAGTCCCGGCCTCTGGTCGCTGGCCGCCTGCGTTGGCCTGAGCACCGTGTTCCTCGCCAGTTGCACCGGTAACCGCGCGCCGCAACCGCAGCCGCAGGTGAGCAGCGGTATTTCCGGCCCCTACGACTACAACCGTCCGCACCGCGACGGGGCGCCCTGGTGGGATGTCGATGTCTCGCGCATCCCCGATGCCGTGCCGATGCCGCACAACGGGCCGTTCAAGAACAACCCCTACACCGTGCTGGGCAAGACCTACTACCCGCTCAATAACGCCAGTGCCTACAGCGTGACCGGCACGGCGTCCTGGTATGGCACCAAGTTCCATGGCCAGGCCACCGCCAACGGCGAGCAATACGACCTGTACGGCATGACCGCCGCGCACAAGACCCTGCCGCTGCCCAGCTACGTCCGCGTGACCAACCTGGACAACGGCAAGAGCGTCATCGTCCGCGTCAACGACCGCGGCCCATTCTATTCCGACCGGGTGATCGACCTGTCCTTCGCCGCCGCCAAGAAGCTTGGCTATGCCGAGACCGGCACCGCCCACGTCAAGGTCGAAGGCATCGACCCTGACCGCTGGTGGGCCTCCCAGGGCAAGCAGCCGCCGATGATCATGGCCCTGCCGAAGATGGCCTCGCAGCCTGCCTCCGCGCAGCCGCAAGCGGTCGCCATGGCGCAGCCCATCGAAACCTATACCCCGCCACCGGCGCAGCACGCCGCGCCTGTGGCGCCGGTCCAGATCGACTCAAAAAAAAACGCTTCATTACCAGCCGATGGCCTGTATCTCCAGGTGGGTGCCTTCGCCAACCCGGACGCTGCGGAGCTTCTCAAGGAGAAGGTCGGCGGCCTGACGGGGGCGAAATCCTTTATCAGCTCGGTCGTGGTCAACCAGCAGACCTTGTACCGGGTGCGCCTGGGGCCGATCGGAACGCAGGATGAAGCAAGCAGGATGCAGGACAGCATCCGCGTGGCCAACCTTGGCCAACCCAAGCTCGTGCGCCTGGACTGAGATTCCACCGCACGTGCGATAGCGGCACGTTAGAGGCCGCCTCACGAGTTCCCCCGCGGGGGATTGTTTGACCATTAGTGAACCCCAGAGAGACGGATGAACATCTTCAACTTCGCCAAACGCCTGTCCTTGCTCGTGCTGTTCAGCGCCCCCGTGGCCAGCTGGGCAGCAGAAGTCGTTCCCGCCGCCCCGCAGCTCGCGGCCAAGGCCTGGGTGCTGATGGACGGCGCCAGCGGCAACATCCTGGTCGAGAACGCCGGTGACGAGCGCCTGCCGCCCGCCAGCCTGACCAAGCTGATGACCGCCTACATCGCCACCAAGGAAATCGAAGGCGGCCGCATCGCCGAATCCGACCTGGTCACCGTCAGCGAACACGCCTGGCGTACCGGCGGCTCGCGCATGTTCATCAAGGTCGGCTCCCAGGTCTCGGTGAGCGATCTGCTGCACGGCATCATCATCCAGTCCGGCAACGACGCCTCGGTCGCCTTGGCCGAGCACATCGCCGGCAGCGAAGACGCCTTCGCCGACATGATGAACACCACCGCGCAGAAGCTGGGCATGACCAACTCCCACTTCATGGATGCCACTGGCCTGCCCAACCCGGACCACTACTCGTCCGCCAAGGACATGGCCGTCCTGGCCCGCGCCATCATCTACGGCGAGCCGACCCACTACGCCATCTACGCCCAGAAAGAGTTCTTCTGGAACAACATCAAGCAGCCCAACCGCAACCTGCTGCTGTGGCGCGACAAGACCGTCGACGGCTTGAAGACCGGCCACACCGACGAAGCCGGCTACTGCCTGGTGGCCTCCGCCGTGCGCGACGGTCAGCGCATGATCGCCGTCGTGTTCGGCACCAACAGCGAACAGGCTCGCGCTGCCGAGACCCAGAAGCTGCTGACCTATGGCTTCCGCTTCTTCGAATCGCAGACCTTCTACAAGAAGGGCGCCGAGCTGACCAAGGCCATGGTCTGGAAAGGCTCCGATCACGAAGTCAAAGCCGGCCTGTCCGAAGACCTGACCATGACCGTACCGCGCGGTCAGCTCAAGCAGCTGCAGGCCAACATGGTCGTCGAGCCCAACCTGGTGGCGCCGATCCAGCAGGGCCAGGTCATCGGCAAGGTCGAGGTCAAGCTGGGTGACAAAGTTGTCCGCACCTCCGACCTGGTGGCCCTGAATGCCGTGGAAGAGGGTGGTTTCTTCCGTCGCATCTGGGACAGCCTGCGCATGTTCTTCTACGGTCTGTTCAACTGACCGCTCGTCCCGGCCTTGCACTTTTGTATACAAGGCCGGGATTGACCCGCCCGCGCAGTCGCAAACTCGGGTAAAATGCCCGCCTGCGACTGCCCGGTCCCCCTGTGGTCCGGCAGCCGTCGTCCGATCCACCCGGAGCGCCCCCATCCAGGACGCTCATGCGGAGGCGGGCCACCCGCCCGCGATTGCCATGACTGATACCCCTGATACCGTCGATACGACTGAGCAACCCGCGCCGAAGATCGAGTTCCCCTGCGAACGCTATCCGATCAAGGTTATCGGCGACGCCGGCGAAGGCTTCCCCGATCTGGTCATCGAAGTCATCCAGCGCCACGCGCCGGATCTCGACATCACTACCCTGGTCACCCGTGACAGCCGCAACGGCCGCTTCCTGTCCGTGCAGGTGCTGATCACCGCCACTGGCGTCGACCAACTGCAGAACATCCATAAAGACCTGCGCGCCACCGGCCGCGTCCACATGGTGCTCTGATGGGCGAAACGCTGGGCTTTCGTGAGCTGGGTATCCTTCCTTACGAGCCGACCTGGCACGCCATGCAGCGCTTCACCGCCGAGCGCGAAGCCGTCACGCCCGATGAAGTCTGGCTGCTCGAGCACGAGCGGGTATTCACCCAGGGCCAGGCGGGCAAGGCCGAGCACGTGCTGTTCCCCGGCGACATCCCGGTGGTCCAGGTAGATCGCGGCGGCCAGGTGACCTACCACGGCCCCGGCCAGTTGGTGGCCTACCTGATGCTCGACGTGCGCCGCTCCGGTATCGGCGTGCGTGACCTCGTCTCGCGCATCGAGCAGAGCCTCATCGGTCTGCTGGACAGCTACGGCGTCACCGCTGTGTCCAAACCCGACGCTCCGGGCGTCTATGTGGACGGCGCGAAGATCGCATCCCTCGGCCTGCGCATCCGCAATGGCCGCTCCTTCCATGGCCTGGCCCTCAACGTGGACATGGACCTGGAACCCTTTCGACGCATCAATCCCTGCGGATACGCAGGCATGGCCATGACCCAGCTGAGTCAGCTGGCCGGCCCCATCGCATTGGCCGATGTGCGCGAGCGCCTACGTGGCGAACTCGTCGAACGCCTTGGCTACGCGGCACAGAAGACCCTAACGGGCGGGATCTAACCTAGATGAGCACTGTTGTGGAGAATTCCGGCCAGGCCGCCCCGGCCACCAAGCCGGGCAAGGTGGAAGTCGGCGTCAAGCTGCGCGGCGCAGAAAAGGTCGCGCGCATTCCGGTGAAGATCATCCCCACCGACGAACTGCCGAAGAAGCCCGACTGGATTCGCGTGCGCATCCCCGTTTCCCCCGAGGTCGACCGCATCAAGCAACTGCTGCGCAAGCACAAGCTGCACAGCGTCTGTGAGGAGGCCTCCTGCCCGAACCTGGGCGAGTGCTTCTCTGGCGGCACCGCGACCTTCATGATCATGGGTGACATCTGCACCCGTCGCTGCCCGTTCTGCGACGTCGGCCATGGCCGTCCGAAGCCGCTGGATGTCGATGAGCCGACCAACCTCGCCATCGCCATCGCCGACCTGCGCCTGAAGTACGTGGTGATCACCTCGGTAGACCGCGACGACCTGCGTGACGGCGGTGCCCAGCACTTCGCCGATTGCCTGCGCGAAATCCGCAAGCTGTCCCCCGGCGTGCAGCTGGAAACCCTGGTCCCGGACTACCGCGGCCGTATGGACATCGCCCTGGAAATCACCGCCAACGAGCCGCCGGACGTGTTCAACCACAACCTGGAAACCGTCCCGCGGCTGTACAAGTCGTCTCGTCCGGGTTCCGACTTCGAGTGGTCGCTCGACCTGCTGCAGAAGTTCAAGCAGATGGTGCCGCACGTGCCGACCAAGTCCGGCCTGATGCTCGGCCTGGGCGAGACCGACGAGGAAGTCATCGAAGTCATGCATCGCATGCGCGAGCACGACATCGACATGCTGACCCTCGGCCAGTACCTGCAGCCTTCGCGCAACCACCTGCCGGTACAGCGCTTCGTCCACCCGGACACCTTCGCCTGGTTTGCCGAGGAAGGCGCGAAGATGGGCTTCAAGAACGTCGCTTCCGGCCCGCTGGTGCGATCTTCCTACCACGCTGACCAGCAGGCACACGGCCACAAGATCGGCTGATCGCCCCCTCGCTCCACATGAGGCCGCCTCCCGCCAGGGAGGCGGCCTTTTTTGTTTCTCCAGTGTTGCACCTCTGCGGCTTGCAGCCTCCCCGGGACGCTGCACGGCATCTGCTGCACGGGCCAGTCCGGCAATGGTTACGAAAATGCCGCGAAAGGCCTGGGAAAGGCCTCGATGGATTTCGAACAAGAAGTTTCTGACGGCCGCGAGAGACGCCCCCGACAGCGCCCGCGTTTGTCAGTCCGGAGAATGGCCAGCGTCGTTCTCCCACGCTGGGGGGCGACATGTGCCACGGGGGAACAACGATGTGGCTCGATCCCTGGAAGGTGTTCCCCACCCTCCCAGAACACTGCTGAGAAATTCAAATGAAAAAGCTGCTCGTAGCTGCCCTGGTCTCCGCTGCCTCCATCAGCGCATACGCTGCTGACGTCAAAGTCACCTTCGACGGTGAAGTGGTTGACCAGACCTGCAAGATCAACGGTTCCGACCCGATGGTCGACGTCGCTGTCAGCCTGCCGAAGGTTGGTGCGACTTCCTTCAGCGCCAACTCCCGCGTCTCCGGTGCGAAGAAGTTCGACCTCTCCCTGACCGACTGCACCGCCGCGCCGACCCTGCGTTGGGAGCCGCTGCCGAACGTTGACCTGACCTCCGGCAACCTGAAGAACCTGATCGCTGGCGGCTCCAACGTCCAGGTCCAGGTCCTGAACCAGAACCAGCAGGTGATCGACCTGAACAACGACGCTGGCTACGCCGTGACTCTGGACGCTGCCAACAGCGCCACCGTGAGCTACTACGGCCAGTACTACGCCAACGTGCTGCCGGCCACTTCGGGCCTGGTCAACACCTACGGCTACATCACCCTGACCTACTAAGGTCGTGCGGCCATTGCGCCGCATCGGGTGGCTGCAATACCCGTCGGGAGCGCTTTGCTCCCGACGTTCCTTCTCTAAGGTTGGTGTGTGATGGTCAAGCTCTCTTCCAAATCTCTGTGGTTCGCCGGCTGCATGAGTGCAGCTGTCCTGTGGTCCAGCATGGCCAGTGCTGGCATCGTCATCACCGGATCCCGCGTCGTTTATCCCGCCAAGGACAGAGAAGTGACGGTCAAGATGACCAACAACGCGGAAGAGCCTTCGCTGGTTCAGGCCTGGGTCGACAGGGGCGATTCCAAATTGACGCCCGACAAGGCCGATGGCCCATTCCTGATCACTCCTCCCATTACCCGAGTGGAACCGAAAAAGGGCCAGGCATTGCGTCTGGTTTACACCGGTGACGAGGCAGCCTCCAAGAAACAGGAGTCTGTGTTCTGGCTGAACGTACTCGACGTGCCGCCCATGCCCAAGAACAAGGAAGCCAACTTCCTCCAGGTGGCAGTGCGTTCGCGCCTCAAGATTTTCTACCGCCCTGATGATTTGCCGGGCTCTCCCGCCGAGTCTGCTCAAGGGCTGAAGTGGTCGGTTGTGCAGAGCGGCGCCGGTTACGGTGTGAAGGCTACGAACGGTGGTGCCTTCCACGTCTCGCTCTCCACCATCACCGTCCAGACCAATGGCAAGGCTTATCAAGTCAAGCCGGAAGACGTGAAGATGGTCGCCCCTGGAGCCAGCGAAGTATTTCCGCTCCACGACCTGAGCGCAGCCCCTGGTCCTGGAACCCAGGTCGACTACCAGTGGGTAAACGACTGGGGCTCTCCACAAAAGCTTGAAGCCAAGCTCTGAGCATTTGATTTCGCCAGCCCACGGTAAGCGCCGGGGCTGGTGCCGTAAGAGAACCAAATACGTTTCCACCCGGCACACCCGCTCTAGTCAGGGTGTGGATCAGCTCGTCCGCAAGAAGACGGATCAACAGAGAAAACGATTATGGACATCATGCAAGGCACCTTCACCCAGCAACGCACCCCGTTGGCGTCCGCCGTCGCCATGGGTTCGACTTGGCTTCCCGTCGTCATGGGATGCTGCCTGCTGTACGGGGTCTTGCTTACGTTCGGCGCGCCATCCGTCCTGGCGGATGACGAGCCATCGGGAAAGAGAAATTCCAATTCGCTGGAGGTCGCTGAGTTCAACCCCAGCTTCTTCGATCACGGCGGCAGCGTGCCGAGCGTGGATGTATCGCGTTTCGAAAACGGAACCCCCATCGAGCCGGGCGTGTATCGCCTCGACGTGTACGTCAATCAGTCGTGGGTTGGCCGAATGCCCATCAGGGCGGTATCGGAGGGCAGTGGCAAGAGTGCTGTGTCCACCTACTGCATCAAAAGCTCCCAATTCGCGGAGCTGGGTGTCGATGTCAGCAAGCTGCCGCCGGAAAAGCAGAAGCTGATTACCGGCGACTGCGTGGATTTCAACGCGGTAGTGCCCTCTGGCAAGCTGGATATCGACCTCTCCGAGCTATCCGCCAGCATCTCCGTGCCGCAACTGTACCTGGGCCGGCAGGTGCATGGTTATGTCGACCCGTCGGAGTGGGACAGCGGCGTGACTGCCGGCTTCCTCATGTATGACACCAACGTCTACAAGAGTGATAGCCACGGCACTGACTCCACGAACTATTACGCGGGCATCAACGCTGGCGCAAACCTGGGCGAATGGCGGTTGCGTTACAACGGCAGCTACAGCCGCAATGAGACGGACAACAGCAAGTCCACCAGCAACTACAACTCCATCAGCACCTACGCACAGCGCGATGTCACCAGCCTGAAGTCGCAATTCACCGCCGGCCAGTACTACACCGACAGTGCGGTGTTCGATTCCGTGCCGTATACCGGCGTGCAACTGGCCAGTGACGACCGCATGCTGCCCGATTCGCAGCGGGGCTTCGCGCCCAATATCCGCGGGGTGGCGGACACCAACGCGCGGGTGCGGGTGAAGCAGGGCGACAATGTCATTTACGAAACCAGCGTCGCACCCGGTCCGTTCGAGATCAACGACCTCTACAACACGGGTTACTCGGGTGACCTGACAGTGGAGATCACCGAAGCGGATGGCCGGGTGAAGTCGTTCCTGGTCCCGTTCGCCTCGATCAACCAACTGGTGCGTCCGGGCATTTCCCGTTACAGCGTGACGGCAGGCAAGTACCGGGACGACAACCTCGATCGTGAACCCAACTTCGCCCAAGGCACCTACCAGTACGGCATCAACAACTACCTGACTGCCTATACGGGCGGCATTATCGCTGAGGATTACGCGGCCGCGCAGGGCGGCTTGGCGTTGAGCACATCGGTAGGTGCCCTGGCGGCCGACGTGACCCAGTCCAAGGCCAAAGATCTGAACGATAGCCAGTACGGCCTGAAAAAGGACATGAGCGGCCAGAGCTACCGCGTGACCTACAGCAAGCTGCTCGAGCCGACGAATACCAACTTCACCATCGCGGCCTATCGATTCAACAGCGAGAACTACCTGAGCTTCCAGGATTTTGCCCAGGCTTGGGGTACCGATCGCGCGAACAACTACAACCTGTATCGCCAGCGCAACCGTTATCAGCTGGGTATCAACCAGCCGCTCACGGATCGCAGTTCCTTGTACTTCAGTGGTTCGAAGCAGAATTACTGGAACAAGGGCAGCAGTGACACCAGCTTCCAGGGCGGCGTCAATACCGGCTTCAATTGGGGGTCGATGTCGCTGTCGGCCTCGCGTACCAGCAACCAGGACGGCGAATACGACAATACCTATATGCTCAGTGTGACCGTTCCCATTGGGTTGGGTAACCGTCACCCAATGTCGTTGACCAGTAACGTCAACTTTACCGACGGCAAGAACAACAGCATCCAGACCAGCCTGAATGGCTCGGCAGGTGACGACAACCAGATTGCCTACGGTATTTATGGGTCCGGTAACAAGTATGACGGTGACCGTACCTACAACAGTGGCGCAAACCTTTCCTACAGCGCGCCGGAAGCCATTTACAACGCCAACTTCAGTACGGGGGACGGATACAAGCAAGTTGGCTTGGGCGCTCGCGGGTCGGTGGTCGCGCATCCCGGCGGCATCAACTTCTCGCAGAACCAGAGCGAAACCATGGCGGTCGTCGAGGCCAAAGGTGCCGAAGGCGCATCCATCAGCACCAACGTCGGCGCCAAGGTTGCCAGCAACGGGTATGCCGTCGTAGGCGGGCTGACACCGTACCGGCGTAACGACATTGACCTGGATCCGAAAGGGACTTCCAAGGATGTCGAACTGGAAGTTACCTCTCAACAGACAGCTCCGCGCTATGGCTCGGTGGTCATGTTGAAGTATTCCACTATCACCGGTGCGCCCGTCCTCATGCAGGTGGTGCGCGATAGTGGGGAGGCCATTCCCATGGGCGCCGAAGTATTGGATGCGAAAGGCAACAATCTTTCCATGGTGGGTCAAGGCGGCAGGATATTCCTGCGGGGTCTGGAGCCGAAGGGCCAATTGTTCGTCAAGTGGGGGGATGGCTCGGGGCAACGTTGCCAGATCGATTACTCGCTGCCAGCTCAGAGCGATGAAAAGCTCCCCTTCATGAAGGTGAGTTCGACCTGCCAGGCGATTCTGGATGCACCTAAAGTTGCCGGGCGCTAATTACTGATCGTAATTGTCTGAATTATTAATTCGGAAGTGGGTGTTTAATGGGTTTGCATGAGCTATATGGGAAGAAGTGGTGGTTCAGCGATACGCTGCTGTTGGTAGTCCTTGTCTGTTCGATTGTAGTTCTCATGTCGGGCAAAGCAATGGCTGCGGCAACCTGTAGTGGTAATCCAGCAGCGGATACGTTCAATTTCCCACCGGTAATCTCCGTGCCTCGTGATAGTACACAAGTGACGGCCCTCACAGGTTGGGTTGCAGGACCATCATCTACTAATTGGTGGAGTTGCAATGTTTCGAGTTCTACTCCAACCGGTGTGGCATTCTATCAGCCGACAGACACAGGTACGACCTATGTGGATGGGGGGACTACATACAAGGTTTTTAAGACTGATAAGGACGGTGTTGGGTTTATATTAAAGTATAATGTTTATGCAAATGGTTGTGGATGGAGCGGTTGGTTCCCTTTGATAGGTAGTACAACCTACATGTATAGAAGTTGTAACGCGAATGGGTCGGTTACAAATGGCGGGCAGGCTCAAATTCGTCTCGTTCAGTATGGGCAGATTACTGCGGGAATTTTGGCGGGGGGGAATTGACTCGCGCGCTCACCTATATCAATGGTGGCTATGGAACTCAAGGCGGCCCCAAACAATTTCTGACATCATCGGTACAGTTCAACGTACTGATGTGCCAAGTGGACTCTGTGGATCTGCAATTGGCCGACTCGTATGTGTGGGACTACGCCTCGACGACCGAGGTGAAGAAGAAGCCGCTACAGATCCAGGTCAAGAATTGCCCATCGGGCATGAATGTTATTCGCTACGAACTGGACCCCATTGGCGCGAACATCATCAGTTCTACAAACGGTACTTTCAACAACCAATCCGGTTCAGGAATGGCTGGTGGGGTGGGGATTCGGATCACCGATAGTACCGGCACCAACCCGATTAAGTTTGCAGACTCCAGCTATACGTTGGCGGGCTACAGTCCGACCAGTGGGAACTCCATGTTGCCGATCAACCTGAATGTGGCTTATTACAGAACTGGCACTGCGGCGCAAGTAACACCTGGGAAAGTGGTCGGACTTGTCCAGTTGACGATGCTTTATCTTTAATACGAAGAATTCAAGAAAGGTGAGGTTGATATGAATAAAATTCTTGCTACTGCTGGGGTGCTTTGCTGCGCCGCTAACGTATACGCGGCAACACCGGATGCGCAAATCAATATTACTGGTAAGGTTATCGACGGAACTTGCACTATTGCAGGCACCGGAAGTGCCCCGACTCAGATCAACGTACCGCTGAGCTCGGTCATGAGCAGTGATTTTGCGGCGACGGGCGCGCTGAGCAAGAACCAGAAGTCGTTCAATATCGTATTGACCAACTGCCCGACGGCCACCACCACGATGAAGTGGGACGCGGCCGTGAATGTCGATGCGGCTGCCGGTACGCTGAAGAACACCAATACGAGCGGCACCAGCGCGCAGATTCAGTTGTTCAAGAGTGATGGCACTACTGCCGTCAACCTGGCGACCGATCCGGGCGTCAGCTTCACCACCACCAGCCAGACGTTCACCTATGTGGCCAAGTACTATGCCAAGGCGCTGCCGGTGACTGGCGGAGATCTCTCGACATTTACCTACCTGTACCTCACGTACAATTGACCTATTGGTGCGCGTCGATAAGCCAGGTGAAAAAGGGCCCTTTCAAGGGCCCTTTTTTTGCGCTTTTCAATTGCGCAGACGCTCCAGCAGTGCCTGGGTCGGATAACCGTCGGCAGGCCAATGGATGGCTGCCTGATAGGCGCGAATCGCTTGCCGCGTGTTGGCACCGATGATGCCGTCCAGGGTGCCTAGGGCGTACCCGTGTTCCATCAGTTTCTGCTGGAGTTCGATACGTTCGCTCCGGCTGAGCGGGCGCTCATCCACCGGCCATTGCCCGATTAACTGGCCACCGCCCTTGAAACTGTCGGCCAAGAGGCCGACTGCCAGGGCATAAGAGGTGGAGTTGTTGTAGGTGAGGATGGCTCGGAAGTTATCCGTCACCAGGAATGCAGGGCCGCGATAACCTGCCGGAATCAGCAGCGAGGCGTCGCCTGCTGGGTCGATGGGGAGATTGCCGTTCACGGGCTGTACCCCCAGGCGTCGCCATTGCGCGATGGGTTTGCGGATGCTCATGTCGGCTTGAGCGTAGTCGAAACCTTCGGGTAGCCGGACCTCGAATCCCCAGGTGCGACCGGGCTGCCAGCCCGACACGTGCAGGTAATTGGCCGTCGAGGCCAGGGCGTCTTCTGATGAGCCCCAGATATCACGGCGACCGTCGCCATCAAAATCCACCGCATACCGGTTGTAGGTGGTGGGAATGAACTGGGTCTGCCCCATGGCGCCTGCCCAGGAGCCGATCATGTTGCGCGCCGGCACATCGCCATGCTGCAGGATCTGCAGGGCGGCAATCAGTTGATCCCGGCCGAAGTCAGGACGACGTCCCTCATAGGCCAAGGTGGCGAGTGAGCGTATGACGTTCTTGCTACCCATCTGCTGGCCGAAGTTGCTTTCCATGCCCCAGATCGCTACCACCGTTGCGCGGTCGACGCCGTAGGTGGTCTCGATACGTTGCAGCACCTCGGCGTTTTCCAGCGAGCGGGCCTGGCCGTTATGCACTCGCGCGGCGGAAACGGCGCTCTCCAGATACTGCCACACGGGGCGAGTGAATTCGGGCTGGCTACGGTCGGCGGTGACAACTGAGTCATCCGGCTCGATGCCTTCGAACGCGGCGTCGAAGGTTTGTGCGCTGATGCCTGCGGCCAGCGCCTGCGCGCGGAAGCCGTCACGCCATTGTTCGAAGCTTTGTGTCGGCTGTACCTGAGCGACGGTCGCGCCTTTGGGGGGCGGCTCTGTGCAGGAGGTCAGCAGACCGAAGGAGATCACGGAGAGGGTGACGGCGAGCAGGCAGCGTTGGCCGACAACAGATGAAACAGGCGTGCGCATTGCTCTCCTCAAGTACTGGCAGGTGAGGGGCCACCTTAGCATGGCCTCCGTGACGCGTCTGCGATGGGCAGAAGCGCCGGGTGTGCAGATTCGATGGCGTGGATGCGGGAAAATTCCCGCTGCGGATGGATCCCCGTCGAACGGCGCGCCTGGGAGTGCCTGTGCACAGGATAACGTCGGTTATTGCCTGGATTCGCCGCCGGTTTCCTGGTCGACCTTTGGTGCGCTCTGGTCGAGCTCCTTGAGCATGTCGTCGTAGGCGGCGCAGTCGTCGGGACGCTGTTCGCTGGAGCGGGACTTTTTCATTTCCGCGAGCTTTTCATTGAGCTTCTGTGCGCGCTGGGGATCGCTGCGAGTCACTTCGGTGACTTTGGCGGCGACTTGCTTGCCCTTGGCTTCGGCTTCCTGGTCGGAGCAGAACGCATGGGCTGAGAGGCTGAAGGGGAGGGCGAGGATGGCAACGATCAGGGGGGCTTTCATGGTGGGACCTCCAGGGCTTGGCTGTCCGGTTGAAAGCGAAAGGGCGGGGGTGGTTCAGGTTTTCTGACGTTTCAGGCCGCCAGAAGCGAAGAAGCCTCCCAATTTCGGGAGGCTTCGCGGCGGTAGCTGCCTTTGCCTTTGAGCGGCTGTTCCTGGCGGCTGCGGAACAGTGGTTGTGCGACCAGTGACTTGGCCTTGTTTGGCCGTTTGGATTTCTTCGCCATCTGTCTTTCCTCGTCTGGCTTGCCTCGTGGGGCCGGCCCTGTGCCGGCGCGCGCATCTTCCGCCTAACTGGGACGCTTGTCCATGCCGCTGATCAACCGGCGGGCGGGCCAAGGTCGGTGGCTGTCGTTCAGGGCTACGCTGGACGACGGACCTTTCTGACATTGCGGACAAGAACGAGGAAAAGGGCGATGAAGTTTCTCTGCATGATTTATTTCGATGAGCGCAAGGCGGCAGAGCTGCCAGAGGCCGAGCTGCGAGGCATCGTCGATGAGTGTATGACCTATAGCGAGCAGTTGCGGCGCAGCGGCAATTACATCGCGGCCAACGCGTTGCTGCCGACGTCAACCGGGCGGACGTTACGTGGGCAAGGCGAAAAGCTCGCGGTGACCGACGGTCCTTTTGCTGAGACGCGGGAACAGTTGGGCGGCTTCTACCTGATTGAGGCGCAAAGCCTCGAGGAAGCCGAGCGGATTGCCGCGAAGATCCCGCCGGGGCGGCTGGGCTGCGTGGAAGTTCGCCAGGTGCGGGAGTGGGAGTGATTTGGCTCGTGCGTCCGGGGCGTGTGGTTCGCGAACAGGCCTGCTCCCACACTGTGCCGGTGGTGTAGGAGCGGACTCCGGCCGCGATGGACCCGCATAGCGCCGGTTAGTCATCGCGGACAAAGTCCGCTCCTACGTGAAAGTTCTGCGCTCGGTTGGCCCTCCCCCCAGCCCTCTCCCTGAGAGAGAGGGCTGGGGTGAGGGGGATGAATGGGTACGGACTCCCCCAGAAAAAAACAGTGGCTCCTACGCGATGGAGAATAGGGCGCTGGGTAGCAGAGGCCACGTTACGAGGCGAAGCGTGCGAGTTTGAGTCTTCGGAGCAATGAATTCTCCTGACTTCTCTCAGCCTTGAGAACCTTCGTGCGCGCTCGCCATATTCCGTTTGTCACGCTCAACTCCGCGACCCGGCATCTATTCAGGCACTTCCTCCCGCTGATGTGGGCGCTGCATTGGCTGGCCGTGCGGTGCGTGTTGATGCTTGGCTGCCTGGAGTAACTGCGCCAGGGATTCATCGAACCCGGCCTGCGGCGGATTGTCGCTATTTCTGTAACAGATCTTTTCAGGTGCGCCACTGTGGCTTGCTTTCGGGCTCGGTTAGTTTGGTAGCTGACTAACTATTGCCTCGGTGAGCAGGGACGGCGACGCCATGGCTGGAGATGTGTCATGCAGCAATGGTCCCCTACCCAGCGCAATGTGGTGATCGCCTCGGTGCTCGCCTGGACGCTGGATGCCTTCGATTTCTTCCTGCTGGTCTTCGTCCTCACCGATATCGCCCAGACCTTCCACGTCGACCTGCCGCAGGTGTCGCTGGCGATCCTGCTGACCCTGGCGGTGCGGCCCATCGGCGCGTTGCTGTTCGGGCGCGCGGCCGAACGCTACGGGCGGCGACCGGTGTTGATGATCAATATCCTGATCTACTCGTTGCTCGAACTCGCCTCGGCTTTTTCGCCGAACCTGACGACCTTCCTGATCCTGCGGGTGGTGTACGGCGTGGCCATGGGCGGCATCTGGGGCGTGGCTTCGTCGCTGGCGATGGAGACCATTCCCGAGCGCTCGCGGGGCATGGTGTCGGGGTTGTTCCAGGCCGGCTATCCGGCGGGCTACCTGATCGCGTCGATCATCTACGGCCTGTTCTTCGAGGTGCTGGGCTGGCGCGGGATGTTCATCGTCGGATGCCTGCCGGTAGTGCTGGTGGTGTTCATCTGGTTCAAGGTGCCGGAGTCGCCGATCTGGCAGGCGGCGCGTGAGCGCAAGGAATCGACGCCGTTGTGGCCGGTGCTGCGCAGCCAGTGGAAGCTGTGCCTGTATGCGGTGTTGCTGATGGCCTGCTTCAACTTCTTCAGCCATGGCACGCAGGACCTGTACCCGACCTTCCTCAAGGTGCAGCAGGGGTTCGATACGCACACGGTCAGCCTGATCGCAGTGGCCTACAACATCGCGGCGATCCTGGGCGGGATTCTGTTCGGTAGCCTTTCCGAGCGCATCGGGCGGAAGAGGGCGATCATCTGCGGTTCGTTGCTGGCGCTACCGGTGCTGCCGTTGTGGGCCTTCAGTCATGGTGCGGTGGCGCTGGGCATAGGGGCCTTCCTCATGCAGTTCATGGTGCAGGGCGCCTGGGGTGTGATTCCGGCGTACCTCAATGAACTGGCGCCGGTGGGTACGCGGGCGGTATTGCCGGGATTTGTCTACCAGCTGGGCAACCTGGTCGCGTCAGTGAATGCACCGCTACAGGCGGAGATAGCCAAGAGCTACAGCTATGGCACGGCGATGGCCATGGTCGCCGGCGTGGTGGCGGTGCTCATCTGCCTGCTGATCAGTACCGGTCGCGATACCCGCGGTGTGGCCTTGGATCGGGCGGAGGGGCAGGCGCGCCGGGCAGTGCCGGCGCGGTCCTGAAGCTCCGGGCGCTGTGCAGGTTCGCGAGCAAGCTCGCTCCGACGGGTGCAGGTTCCGAGTCTGGTGTGTTAGGGCGAAGGCCTGACTGGGTGGGGAGCATCGCGGACGGAGTCCGCTCCTACCCGAGGTTCGAGGACGGAGCGAGGCTTGTTGGTGTGAGCGCCGGCTTGATCGTTGCGTAGGAGCGGACCCCGTCCGCGATGACTCACCGGTTGGCCTCACAGCGACACGGTGGAAACCGAAATCAGGCCGAAGGCAGACTGATCCGCTGGCCGGCAACCAGCAAGGCGAGGCGAGCGAGGCTGTTCCAGACGTTACCGGGGGCCTGGCCCTTGATTTGCGCGTCGATCAGTTGGGCGTCCTGCAGCATCTGGTTCCAGCGCTGCGCAGTGTGGCGCTGCAGTGCCTTGCTCATCAGCGGGCGGCGCTTATCCCAAATGGGCGGGCGGGCCTGGCTGAATGCCTTGTCCAGTGGAACACCCTGGCTGAACTGCTGGGCGAGGCTGGCAAGTACACGGATTTCCCGGGCCAGGGCCCAGAGGATCACCGGCGGCTCTACGCCTTCGCCGCGCAGGCCCTCGAGCATGCGCAGGCAATGGGCGGCTTCGCCGTTCAGGGCAGCATCGATCAGGCCGAAGACATCGAAGCGGGCGCTGTCAGCCACCGCCGCCTGAACGGTATCGGCGTCGATCTGCTGGCCATCGGCGAGCAACTTGAGCTTTTCGATTTCCTGGGCGGCGGCCAGCAGGTTCCCTTCGACGCGGGCGGCGATCAGATCCACTGCTTCCTGGCTGGCGGCGAGGCCGGCCTGGGAAAGGCGCTGGCGAATCCATTGCGGCAACTGGTGAACATCGATGGGCCAGATCTGGATGAACTGGGCGACATCACCGTCGATCAGGGCCTTGGCCCATTTGGTCTTCTGTGTGCTGCCATCGAGCTTGGGCAGGCTGACCAGCAGGACGGTGTCTTCCGGCGGGCGCTGCAGGTATTCCTGGAGGATCGCCGCGCCTTTATCACCGGGCTTGCCGGAGGGCAGGCGCAGCTCGATCAGGCGCTTCTCGGCAAACAGCGAGAGGCTGGCGCCGGCTTCCAGCAGTTGGCCCCAGTCGAAGTTGGCCTCGGCGTTGAATACCTGGCGCTCGCCGAAGTCTTGCTGGCGGCAGGCGGCACGGATGGCGTCGCACGCTTCCTGGCAGAGTAGCGGTTCGTCGCCGCTGACCACATAGACGGGCGCGAGCTTGCCTTGCAGGTGCTTGGCGAGTTGTCCGGGATTTAGCTTCATGATGAAGCAGGGGCCGGTTTGGCCGGCCCCTGTCTCTTACTGCGCTTTCGGGAATTCGATCGGCGACTGCTGCGGCTCGGCCTTGCGGGCCTCGTCCGCGGCCTTCATCGCATCAGCTTCGGCCTTGGCCTTGGCTTCTGCCTTGGCTTGCAGGTCTTCCAGCTGGGCCGGGGTGATCATCTGCAGGCGCATGGACATCTGCTGGACCAGGTCGCGGCGCATTTCGTTGCGGATCTGCGTGGCTTCCTGGTCGGAACCGATCAGGTTGTTCTCGTCCTGCACGTAAACCTTGCGCACCTGGACCTGGCCATTGAGCAGCAACAGGTTATCGCTACCGCGGATTTCGTAATCCAGGGTGTTGGTCAGCTGGTTCTCCGCACTGCGCGCAGAGCTGGTGTAGCTGACGGTACGGCTGGTCACGTCCTCGCGGGCGAGGATGAGGTGGTAGGGAGCACGGGATACGACCTTGACTCCACTGCCTTCGAGCACCTGCTGGAGTTGCTTGACGGTGTCGCCGTAGGCATTGCGTGCGCTCAGATCGATCTCCTTGAGCGCAAAGTTCGTATCGCCCATGCCGCGCAGGTGGAAACCGCACGCGGTCAGAACGCTGGCCAGGCCGATCAGCGCGAGGCTGGTCAGGATACGTTTCATCAAGCTTCCCTCATTCCTGTTGGTCCGTGGCACGAAGGTGCCACGGGCGTTTGCTTTATTTCCAGCGTTGGATCAGTTGGCGACGATGTTGACCAGCTTGCCCGGCACCACGATGACCTTGCGAATGGTCAGGCCATCGGTGAAGCGCAGGACGTTTTCATTTCCACGGGCAGCCGCTTCGACTTCTTCGCGGCTGGCAGTGGCGGGCATTTCGATGTGACCGCGCAGCTTGCCGTTGACCTGTACCACCAGTTGCAGGCTGTCCTGCACCAGGGCGGCTTCGTCGACCTGCGGCCAGCTGGCGTCGATGACGGCGCCGTCCTTGCCCAGCTCCTGCCAGATCACGTGGCAGATGTGCGGAGTGATCGGGGCGAGCAGCAGGGTGACGGTTTCCAGGCCTTCCTGCAGCAGGGTGCGGTCGGTGGCGGATTCAGTCGGGGCTTTCTCCAGCACGTTCATCAGGGTCATCACGGCGGCGATGGCGGTGTTGAACTTGTGGTGCTGGCCTACGTCCTGGCTGGCCTGGCGGATGGCCAGGTGGATGGCGCGGTGAATGGCCTTCTGCGCGTCATCCAGCGCGGACTTGTCCACGGTGCCGGCAGGGCCTGCATTGACGTGGGCCTGGGCCAGACGCCAGACGCGGCGCAGGAAGCGGTTGGCGCCTTCGATGCCGGAGTCGGACCACTCGCAGCTCATGTCCGGCGGCGAGGCGAACATCATGAACAGGCGGCAGGTATCGGCGCCGTAGGCGTCGATCATGGCCTGCGGGTCTACGCCGTTGTTCTTGGACTTGGACATCTTCTCGGTGCCGCCGATTTCCACCGGCAAGCCGTCGGTCTTCAGGCGTGCGCCGATGACCTTGGCCTTGGCATCACGCTCGACTTCCACGTCCGCGGGGTTGAACCATTCCTTGCCACCGTTGGCGGCGACGCGGTAGTAGGTCTCGGCGACGACCATGCCCTGGGTCAGCAGGTTCTTGAACGGCTCATCGGAGTCGATCAGGCCTTCGTCGCGCATCAGCTTGTGGAAGAAGCGCGCGTAGAGCAGGTGGAGAATGGCGTGCTCGATGCCGCCGATGTACTGGTCGACCGGCAGCCAGTAGTTGGCGGCCTTCTTGTCCAGCATGCCGTCTTCGAACTGCGGGCAGGCATAACGGGCGAAGTACCAGGACGACTCGACGAAGGTGTCCATGGTGTCGGTTTCGCGCTTGGCCGGCTGGCCGCATTTCGGGCAGCTGCACTCGTAGAACGACGGCAGTTTGGCCAGCGGCGAACCGGCGCCGTCCGGCACCACGTCTTCGGGCAGGACCACCGGCAGTTGCTCGGCCGGCACCGGCACGTCGCCACAGCTGTCGCAATGGATGATCGGGATCGGGCAGCCCCAGTAGCGCTGGCGGCTGATGCCCCAGTCGCGCAGGCGGAACTGGGTGCGCTGCTGGCCGAGATTCCTGGCGGCGAGGTCGGCACCGATGGCGTCGAACGCAGCCTGGTAGCCCAGGCCATCGTACTTGCCGGAATTGACGGTGATGACGCTCTCGTCCTTCAGGCCGTACCACTCTTTCCAGGTGCCGGCTTCGAAGTCGTTGTCGCCTTCTACCTTGGCAATGACCTGGACGATGGGCAGGCCGTACTTGTTGGAGAACTCGAAGTCGCGCTCGTCGTGACCCGGCACGGCCATCACGGCGCCTTCGCCGTAGGTCATCAGGACGTAGTTGGCGATCCACACCGGCAGCTTGTCGCCGGTCAGCGGGTGTTCGACGAACAGGGAAGTGGCGACGCCTTTCTTCTCCTGGGTGGCGATGTCGGCTTCGGCGACGCCGCCGCGCTTGCACTCTTCGATGAAGGCCTGCAGCGACGGATCGCGCTCGGCGGCCAGGGTGGCCAGCGGGTGCTCGGCGGCCACGGCGACGTAGGTGGCGCCCATCAGGGTGTCCGGACGGGTGGTGAAGACCTTCAGTTGTCCGGCATCGCCGATGGAAGCCTGGTCATAGGGGAAGGCGATCTCCATGCCGCGGGACTTGCCGATCCAGTTGCGCTGCATGGTCTTGACCTGTTCCGGCCAGCCCGGCAGGTCGTCGAGGCTGGACAGCAGCTCTTCGGCGTAGGCGGTGATCTTGAAGTAGTACATCGGGATTTCGCGCTTCTCGATCAGCGCGCCCGAACGCCAGCCACGGCCGTCGATGACCTGCTCGTTGGCCAGTACGGTCTGGTCTGCCGGGTCCCAGTTCACGGTACCGTTCTTGCGGTAGATCACGCCTTTCTCGAACAGGCGGGTGAACAGCCACTGTTCCCAGCGGTAGTAGTCCGGCTTGCAGGTGGTGACTTCGCGGGACCAGTCGATCGCCAGGCCCAGGCTGTTGAGCTGGGACTTCATGTAGGCGATGTTGTCGTAGGTCCAGGCCGCCGGCGCGACGTTGTTCTTCATTGCGGCGTTTTCCGCCGGCATGCCGAACGCGTCCCAGCCCATCGGCTGCAGGACGTTCTTGCCCTGCATGCGGTGGTAGCGGCTGATCACGTCACCGATGGTGTAGTTGCGCACGTGCCCCATGTGTAGCTTGCCGCTCGGATACGGGAACATCGACAGGCAATAGAACTTCTCCTTGCCGGCGACTTCGTCGACGCGGAAGGAGTTGTGTTCATTCCAGAAGTTCTGGGCCTGGGATTCGATCTCGAGGGGCTGATATTGCTCGTGCATGGCGCGATTTGAACCTGTACGGAAAAGAATTGTGCAGCCGGGGAGGTCGAGTGGCCCTCCGCTCTAGCGGCCCCTGAGAAGACACGGGCCGGGCGGCTACAGAAAGCCTCGTAGCATACATGACCCCCACCCGAGCCGGTAGCCCGCGCCGTTTGTCGCACGCTCGGTGTGGCGTGGGGTGGGCCGCTAAGCTTTGCCTGAGGGCGGGAGGTTTCCGCCTGTCTTGAGGTGACTGATGGCTGAGCTGCATCGCGCAAGTGCTTCGGGTTCCGGTCTGTATGAACGGTTGTTGCAACGGCTCGCGCTGGCCCTGGATGAGGCCGACACCGCAGAGCGACTACGTGACGAATGCCCCGTGGAACTGGAGTTGCGCGGTTTGAGCAGTGCCGAAATGGAGTTGATCAGGGCGTATCTGGACCAGGATGTGAACTGGCTGCGCGGCTGGCATGCCGCGGCGGAGGAGCTTGCACTGTTGGAGCGCGCGCCAGCCCGCGTGCCACGTCATGTGCGGCCACCCACGCCGCCCAGCCGTCCGCGTCTGGTGGCGCGCCCACAGCAGTTGCAGTGCGCTCTGTGCGGCTCTCCCGTGGCCTGGAGTCGTAACCAGGGCGTGCTGCCTTGCACGTCCTGCGGTTCGCAGCTGTTCCGCAACGCGAAAGCACGCTGATATTTCCCCTTTCCGTTAGGCTTGGCGCCTCGACAAGGAGTCGCCAATGCCTATCCGCTTCATCCTCAAACAGATATTCATGCCGCCGGGGCTGCTGCTTCTGTTGCTGCTCCTGGGGTTCGTACTGCGTCGGCGCTATCCGCGTTTGTCGGTGTTCTGCTTCTTTTCCGGCTTCCTCGGCCTGCTGGTGATGAGCCTGCCGGCGACGGTGGAGTGGGGCGCGCGCCAACTGGAGCAGCAGGAGCCGCTCAAGCAGGCGGAATGGGCGGGACTGGCGCAGCGCGGTGACGCCATCGTGGTGCTGGGCGCCGGGCGGGTGCGCGGGGATCGTGCCTGGGAAGAGGATCAGCCCGGTCTGATGGCGCGCGAGCGCATTCGCTATGCGGCGCGCCTGGCCAAGGCCAGCGGCCTGCCGGTGCTGACTTCCGGCGGCCTGCATTACGGCACGCCGCCCTCCGAAGCGCGGATCATGGCGCAGAGCCTCTTGGACGATTACGGCGTGCCGGTGCGCTGGGAGGAGGGCCGCAGCAGGACGACCTGGGAGAATGCGCAATTCAGCGCCGAGATGCTGCGCGAGGCGGGTATCAAGCGAGTGGTGCTGGTCACGAGTGCCATTCACATGCCGCGTTCGATCTGGAGCTTTGAGAAGGCCGGGCTGGAAGTCGTGCCGGCACCTTCGGGCTATATCGGTATGGACGATGCCGTGCCCGGTGGCGGCTGGCTGCCGGAAAGCCGGGCGATCTGGCAGAGCGGGCAACTGCTGAACGAGGCGATCGGGCTGGTGGGGTATCGGTTGTTCTATTGATGGTACCGGCATGATGCGGTTCGCGAGCAAGCCCGCTCCTACAAGGACTGATTCGCGCCTGTAGGAGCGAGCTTGCTCGCGAACCCGGCTCCCAGAATGAAAAAGGGCCTCGCAATGAGGCCCTTTTCGTCGGTATCAACCGAACAGTCGACGCTCTTCCGGGTGCGTACGGCGGCGCACCAGCGCCCAGACCAGCAGCACAGCGCTGAGAATCGCCAGCGGCCAGACGCGCCATTGCAGGTAGGGGGTCAAGCCTTGCATCGGCACCACTTCGCCGCGCAGCACGCCTTGCTGGAACTGCGGGATCTGCACCGCCAGCTTGCCGAACGGGTCGATCAGCGCGGTGACGCCGTTGTTGGTGCCGCGCACCATCCAGCGGCCGGCTTCCAGGGCACGCATCTGCGCCATCTGCAGGTGCTGCAGCGGGCCGATGGAGGTGCCGAACCAGGCGTCGTTGCTGATGGTCAGCAGCAACTGGCTTTGCGCCGCGAGCTCGGCGGCGAATTCCGGGTAGACCACTTCGTAGCAGATGTACGGGGCCACGGAGTAGCCCTTGGCCTTGAGCAGCGGCTGGTCGGCCGGGCCGCGGGCGAAGTCGGACATGGGCAGGTCGAAGAAGGCGATCAGGCCACGCAGCAGGTCCTGCAGCGGCACGTACTCGCCGAACGGCACCAGCTTCTGCTTGAGGTAATTGCCGCTGCCTTCGCCGACCACGGTGATGCCGTTGTAGTAACGGATGCCCTCGGCCGTCTTCTCGCGCACCGGCACGCCAGTGATGAGCGCGGCTTTCTTGGCGGTGGCGACGCCGTTGATCATCTCCAGATAGCCGGTGGCCTGGTCCTTGAGCACCGGCACGGCGGTTTCCGGCCAGACGATCAGGTCGACGCCGTTCTGCTCGGCGGTCAGGTCGCGGTACAGCTCCAGCTGGTGAGTGATGGCCTTCGGGTCCCACTTCATTTCCTGGGCGATGTTGCCCTGCAGCGCGGCGACCTTCAGCGGGGCACCCGCCGGGGTGGTCCAGGCGTGGCCCTTGTAGCCCAGGCCCACGGCCCAGGGCGCGATCAGCAGGATCAGGCCGGTGACCAGGCGCGTCGGGCGCTGGGTCAGGGCCGGGATGTTGATGATCAGCGCGGCGGTGAGGGCGATGCCGAACGACACCAGCCATACGCCGCCCAGCGGGGCGAGGCCAGCCAGCGGGCCTTCCAGCTGGCTGTAGCCGGCATAGAGCCAGGGGAAGCCAGTGAGGAACCAGCTGCGGAACAGCTCCAGCACCACCCACAGCGCGGCGAAGGCCAGTGCGTCGCTGATCGGAGCATTGTTGCGGCGGAAGAATTTCGCCCAGACCCAGGCAGGCAGGGCGAAGAAGAAGGCCACGCCAGCACTGAAGCCGCCGACCAGGAAGCCTGCCAGCGGCCCCGAGGCGCCGCCGAAGTTGTGGATGCTGAAGTAGATCCAGCTGGTGCCGGCGATGAAGGCGCCGAAGCCGTACCACCAGCCGCGCCAGAGCGCCGAGCCCGCGGGGGTGCCGCGCAGGCCCAGGTAGAACAGGGCCAGCGAAAGCACTGCCAGCGGCCAGTAGCCGAACGGAGCCAGGGTCAGCGGGGTGAGCGCGCCAGCGGCCAGGGCGAGCAGGTGGCCTGGCAGGCCGGGGCGGGTGATCCAGCGCATCGGGAATCCTTGTTGCGGTTAAGCGATGCGCAAGAGTAATGGAGAGACGAACGGTAGGCTATGGGGATGAAAGCCAAAAGCCATGAGCTGACTGCGGCAGGGTGTTGCAGGAAAGGTCGGAGTTATTTGTAGGGGCGAGCTTGCTCGCGAACCAGCCCCGCTGCGGGACATGTTCGCGAGCAAGTTCGCTCCTACAGCTGTTTGCCCCGCGCAGCGGGTTCGGCCTTGGCATCCGCGAGCATCGGCGTACAACCGCGAACGGTTGTACGCCCTACGCTCAGTCATGCAGCGGGGTGAGGCGCAGCAGATGCAGGCGACGGCTGTCCGCGTTGAGCACGCGGAAACGGAAGCCGCCCAGTTCGGTGGTTTCGTTGCGCTTGGGCAGGTGGCCGAAGGCGCTCATCACCACGCCGCCGATGGTGTCGAATTCTTCGTCGGAGAATTCCGCGCCGAAGAAATCGTTGAAGGCTTCCACCGGGGTCAGCGCCTTGACGATGAAGTCACCGCTGGGCAACGGCTTGATGTAGCTGTCTTCCTCGACATCGTGCTCGTCCTCGATGTCGCCGACGATCTGTTCGAGCACGTCCTCGATGGTCACCAGCCCGGCTACGCCGCCGTACTCGTCGATGACGATGGCCATGTGGTTGTGGTTGGCGCGGAACTCGCGCAGCAACACGTTCAGGCGCTTGGACTCCGGCACGAAGGTGGCCGGCCGCAGCAGGTCCTTGATGTTGAACGAATGCGTGTTGTCGTGAAGGATCAGCGGCAGCAGGTCCTTGGCTAGCAGGACGCCCATGACGTCGTCGAGGCTCTCGCCCACAACCGGGTAACGCGAGTGTGCTGCCTCGATAATCGCCGGCAGGAATTCGCGCGGCGTCTGGGTGGCCTTGATGCTGATCATCTGCGAGCGCGGCACCATGATGTCGCGTACCTGCAGGTCGGCGACCTGGATCGCCCCCTCGACAATGGACAGCGCTTCGCTGTCCAGCAGCTTGTTGTCGTGGGCTTCGCGCAGCAGCTCAAGCAGCTCCTGGCGGTTTCTCGGCTCATGGGCAAAAGCCTGGGTGATCTTGTCCAACCACGACTTGTGCCCATTGCTCGATCGGTCTTCGCTCATCTTTTCCTTGCTCGGTGGCTTTTATTCTTCATCGGCCGCGTACGGGTCCGGGTGACCCAGTTCGGCCAGCAATTCCCGTTCCAGTGCTTCCATTTCCTCGGCTTCTTCGTCTTCGATGTGATCGTAGCCGAGCAGGTGGAGGCAGCCATGGATGACGAGGTGGGCCCAGTGGGCCTGCGCGGACTTGCCCTGTTCGGCGGCCTCGCGGGTGACTACCGGGGCGCAGATCACCAGGTCGCCGAGCAGCGGGATGTCCAGCAACTCGTCGGGAACATCGGCGGGGAAGGACAGTACGTTGGTGGCGTAGTCCTTGTGTCGCCAGGTCTTGTTCAGTTCGCGCCCTTCGGGTTCGTCCACCAGGCGGATGGTGAGTTCAGAATCATTCTGGCGCTGGCGCAAGGCCAGTTCGCACCAGATTCTGAAGTCAGCTTCGCTCGGCAGGCCGGCCGCTTCGGATGCGATCTGCAGGTCCAGTTCAAGCATGCTTGTTGCCCTGGCCTTCTACACCGGTCAGACGGTTCTCGTAGGCGTCGTAGGCATCGACGATGCGCTGCACCAGCGGGTGGCGCACCACGTCCTTGGACTTGAAGTGGGTGAAGCTGATGCCGGGGACGTCGCGCAGCACTTCCATCACGTGCTTGAGGCCCGAGCGAGTGCCTTTGGGCAGGTCGACCTGGGTGACGTCGCCGGTGATCACCGCGGTGGAGCCGAAGCCGATCCGGGTGAGGAACATCTTCATCTGTTCCATCGTCGTGTTCTGGCTTTCGTCGAGGATGATGAAGCTGTTGCTCAGCGTACGGCCGCGCATATAGGCCAGCGGCGCGACCTCGATCACCTGGCGTTCGATCAGCTTGGCCACGGTCTCGAAGCCGAGCATCTCGTACAGCGCGTCGTACAGCGGGCGCAGGTAGGGGTCGATCTTCTGCGACAGGTCGCCGGGCAGGAAGCCGAGCTTCTCGCCGGCTTCGACCGCCGGGCGCACCAGCAGGATGCGGCGGATCTGTTCGCGCTCCAGGGCGTCCACGGCGCAGGCCACGGCGAGGTAGGTCTTGCCGGTGCCGGCCGGGCCGATGCCGAAGTTGATGTCGTGGTCGAGGATGGCTTTTACGTAGCGCTGCTGGTTCGCGCCGCGCGGGCGGATGTGCGCCTGGCGGGTCTTGAGCGTGACCAGTGGGGCGACGGGCTCGACGGCGAGCTCTTCCAGGCCGGACTCCTGCAGGAACAGGTGAACCAGGTCGGGCGTCATCTCGGTGCCGTTCTGCACTTCGCGGTAGAGGCGCTGCAGGAGGTTTTCGGCCGCTTGGGTGCGCTCGGGGTCACCGACCAGTTCGAACTGGTTGCCGCGGTTGCGGATCTCGATGCCGAGGCGCTTCTCGATCTGGTGCAGGTGTTCGTCGAACTGGCCGCACAGGTTGGCGAAGCTGCGGGCCTCGAAGGGCTCGAGCATGAAACGATGAATATCCAGGGGGGCGTTCAAGGTGTTGTCTAAGTCGCCGTGCTTCAAAGGGAGATGGTCGAAGAATAACCCCGCGCGACCGAGTACGAAAGTTCGGTCGTTCGGCGGTCGGTCGTCAGTGGCGTGCTTCCACGAGGGTCGCGCGCAGGGAGTTGGGCAGCGCCTCGTAGATTTCCACGTCGACGAACTGGCCGATCAGGCGCGGATTGTCGCAGCGGAAGTTGACCACGCGGTTGTTCTCGGTGCGCCCCTGCAACTGGCCCGGGTCGCGCTTGGCGTAGTCGGTGACGAGGATGCGCTGGATGGTGCCAACCATCCGTCGGCTGATCTCGAAGCCCTGCTGGTTGAGGCGGCTGTTGAGGATCAGCAGGCGCTGCTTCTTCACTTCGTCCGGGGTGTCGTCGACCAGGTCGGCGGCCGGGGTGCCCGGGCGCGAGCTGTAAATGAAGGAGAAGGAGAAGTCGAAGCCGACGTCTTCCACCAGCCTCATGGTCTGCTCGAAGTCTTTTTCGGTTTCGCCGGGGAAACCGATGATGAAGTCCGAGCTGATGCAAATGTCCGGCACCGCAGCCTTCAGCTTGCGGATGCGCGACTTGAATTCCAGCGCCGTGTGGTTGCGCTTCATCGCCGCGAGGATGCGATCGGAGCCGGCCTGCACCGGCAGGTGGACGAACTTCACCAACTGCGGCACTTCGGCGTGGGCGGCGATCAGCGAGTCGGAGAATTCCAGTGGGTGCGAGGTGGTGTAGCGGATGCGCTCGATGCCATCGACCTCGGCGACCACGCGGATCAGCTCGGCGAAGTCGGCGATGCGCCCGTCATGGGTCGGGCCGCGGTAGCCGTTGACGTTCTGGCCCAGCAGGGTGACTTCCTTCACGCCGTTCTCGGCCAGATGGATCACCTCGGCGAGCACGTCGTCGAACGGGCGGCTGACTTCCTCGCCGCGGGTGTAGGGCACCACGCAGAAGGTGCAGTACTTGCTGCAGCCTTCCATCACCGAGACGAAAGCGGTGGGACCGTCGACGCGGGGCTCAGGGAGGCGGTCGAACTTCTCGATTTCCGGGAAGGACACGTCCACCTGCGGTTTGCGGGTGGCGCGAGCGGCGTCGATCATTTCCGGCAGGCGGTGCAGGGTCTGCGGGCCGAACACCACGTCGACGTAAGGCGCGCGCTCGCGGATCGCCGCGCCTTCCTGGCTGGCTACGCAGCCGCCGACGCCGATCACCAGATTGGGGTTCTGCTGCTTCAGCGTGCGCCAGGCGCCCAGCTCGGAGAACACCTTCTCCTGAGCCTTCTCGCGGATCGAGCAGGTATTGAGCAGGATGACGTCGGCTTCTTCGGCCTTCTCGGTGATCTCCATGGCCTGGTGTTCACCCAGCAGATCGGCCATGCGCGAGCTGTCGTACTCGTTCATCTGGCAACCGTGGGTCTGGATGAAAAGCTTCTTGGCCATGGAATCTGTCTTGGGCTGGTTAAAAAATGACCGCGCATTATAAGCCCCGAGACGGGCATCTACCAGCGGCGGGCTTGAGGGGCGGCTGTCTGTGCTATGCTTCGTGCCCTTTTTGCAAAGCTGTCATCCTTCGTTCATGAGCAAGCGCGAGAACCCGATCTACAAGGTGGTCTTCCTCAACCAGGGCCAGGTGTACGAGATGTACGCCAAACAGATCTACCAGAGCGATCTGTGGGGCTTCCTGGAGATCGAGGAGTTCGTCTTCGGCGAGCGCACCCAGGTAGTGGTCGACCCCAGCGAGGAGAAGCTCAAGGCGCAGTTCGATGGCGTCATCCGCAGCTTCGTGCCGCTGCATTCGATCATCCGCATCGATGAGGTGGAGCGCCTGGGCACTGCGAAGATCAGCGAGGCCAAGATCACCGGCAACGTGATGCCGTTCCCCATGCCGATGCCCGGCAAGGACAGCTGACGTTTAAGGACAGCTGAAGTTTGTAGGAGCGAGCTTGCTCGCGAACCGTTCAGCACCGAAGTCAGCCGTATAGCCCTGTTCGCGAGCACGCTCGCTCCTACAGGGCATGGGGGCCTGGCGTGCGGCTCAGGGTAGCGGCGAGAACGGCGAATTGCCGGCGGTCTGCAGTTCGATCAGGTAGTTGCGGAAGATCTGCCCGAGCACCTTGGTGGCGATGTCCAGCTCGTCCTTGTTCATCTGCTCGGCGACCAGGTCGGCGCTGTCCATGGCGTCTTCGGCGCCGTTGACCGCGGCCATCTTCAGCACGATGTAGGCCTGCACGTTGTTGGCCTTCACGCCTTCACCGCGGAAGAACATGGTGCCCAGGCGCAGTTGTGCGTCGGCGTGGCCTTGCAGCGAAGCCTTCTCGTACCAGTGCAGGGCGGCCTGGAAATCGCGCGGGGCGCGTTCGCCGGTGTAGAAGAATTCCCCCAATTCGAACTGTGCCTGGGCATCGCCGGCGTTGGCGGCCTGCTGGCAGCTGGCCAGGGCCTGTTGCAGCTGCTCGGGCACGGTGTTCAGGGTGCAGCGTCCGGTGGCTGGAATCAGCAGCGAGTTGCCGCCCGCCTGAGTGAACAGGGGCAGTGCGAGCAACAGGCAACCCAGCAGGGTGCGACCGGAACGGTACATGGGGAGAAACGGCCTCCAGGATCGGGGCGGGTAAAACCCGGCCAGCGAAATGCGCCAGCCTTCACATTATGAAATAAGCGGGCGCTTCCTTACAAAGTCTTTACCTTCTTTTCTGTTTTTTTGCTGGAAACGACTGGTACGGCGGGGGGGGGTGTAACGCGGTTATAAAGCCCCGAGAGCCTCGGGGCAGAGCGGAAGGCGCCCGGATGGGCGCCTTCGCGAAGGGTGTTACTTGAGAGCGGCGAAGGCGCGCTCGGCGGCGTCCAGGGTCAGTTTCAGCTCGGTTTCGCCGTGGGCGATGGAGGTGAAACCGGCCTCGAAGGCGCTCGGAGCCAGGTAGATGCCGGCGTCGAGCATCAGGTGGAAGAAGCGCTTGAAGCGTTCCGCATCGCTGGTCATCACGTCGTCGAAGGTCACGATGTCATCGGCGCCGGTGAAGTACAGGCCGAACATCGCGGCACCCGCCTGGGTGGTCACGAAGGGGATGCCGGCGGCGTCGGCTCGCTCCTGCAGGCCTTGCAGCATGCGGGTGGTGTAGGTGGTCAACTCGTCGTGGAAGCCGGGGCGGCTGATCAGGCGCAGGGTGGTCAGGCCGGCGGCCATGGCCAGCGGGTTACCCGACAGGGTGCCGGCCTGGTAGACCGGGCCGAGCGGAGAAATCTGCTCCATGATCTCGCGCTTGCCGCCGAAGGCGCCCACCGGCATGCCGCCGCCGATGATCTTGCCGAAGGTGGAAAGGTCCGGGGTAATGCCGTAGTGCGCCTGGGCGCCGCCGAGGGCGACGCGGAAACCGGTCATCACTTCGTCGAAGATCAGCACCACGCCGTGCTGGTCGCACAGGCGGCGCAAGCCTTCCAGGAAGCCCGGCGCCGGCGGCACGCAGTTCATGTTGCCGGCGACCGGCTCGACGATGATGCACGCCACTTCCTTGCCGACTTCGCCCAGGGTCTTCTCGACTGCGGCGATGTTGTTGAACGGCAGGGTCAGGGTGTGCTTGGCGAAGGCCGCCGGCACGCCCGGGGAGTTCGGGACGCCGAAGGTCAGGGCGCCGGAGCCGGCTTTCACCAGCAGGCTGTCGGAGTGGCCGTGGTAGCAGCCTTCGAACTTGATGATGCTGTCGCGGCCGGTGTAGCCACGGGCCAGGCGGATGGCGCTCATGGTGGCTTCGGTGCCGGAGCTGACCATGCGCACCATGTCCATGGATGGAACCAGGGAGCAGACCAGGTCGGCCATTTCCACTTCCAGCGCGGTCGGTGCGCCGTAGGACAGGCCGTGGTCGAGCTGCTTGCGTACGGCGTCGAGGACGTCCGGATGGCTGTGGCCGAGGATCATCGGGCCCCAGGAGCCGACATAGTCGACGTAGCGCTTGTCATCTTCGTCCACTACGTAGGCGCCTTCGGCATGCTTGAAGAACAGCGGGGTGCCGCCGACGCTCTTGAACGCGCGCACCGGCGAGTTCACGCCACCGGGGATGTGTTTCTGGGCATTGGCGAAAAGCGTTTCGGAACGGGACATGGTGTACCTCGCGAAGCTGTGAAGGGCCGGGCGCGTGGGCGCTCAGCGGGTTTCGAAGAGTTGACTGAAGGCGCGCGCGCGTTGTTCGACTTCGGCCGGGGAGTCGGCGGCGAACAGTGCGTGGATCACGGCGATCATGTCGGCGCCGCGGGCGATCAGCTCGGGCGCGTTATCCAGGGTCACGCCGCCGATGGCCACCAGCGGCACGTTGAAGCGCGCCTTGGCCTGTTCCAGCAGTTCGAGGCTGGCGGCGGAGGCGCCGGGTTTGGTCTGGGAGGCGAAGAAGCGACCGAAGGCGACGTAGCTGGCGCCTTCGGCGATGGCTTTCTCGGCCAGGTCGAGGCTGGCGTGGCAGGTGCCGCCGATGACGGCATTGCGGCCAAGGAGGGCGCGGGCCGCGGCCAGCGAGCCGTCGGTCTGCCCCAGGTGCACGCTGACGCCCAGGCGCGCGGCCAGCTCGGCGTCGTCATTGATCAGTAGCGTGGCGCCGTAGCGCGCGCAGAGATCGCGCAGTGCCTCGGCTTCGCGCAAGCGGCGCGAGGCGTCGTCGGACTTGTCGCGGTACTGCAGCAGCTTGGCGCCGCCCTTGAGGGCGGCTTCGACGTAGGGCAGCAGGCGGCCGCCGTCGAGCAGCTGGCTGTCGGTGATGGCGTAGAGTCCGCGCAGTTTCATCGGTGCCTCGATCTTCGTACGGTTGATCAGTGAATCAGTTGCAATAGTCCAGCGGCAGGCGGCGCGGCACGTACTGGCCGTGGCCGGGCGCTTCCGCGTCACGCAGGGTGCGCCAGGTGTAGTCCAGGGCGCTGCGCACCGCGCTGACCAGTTCCTCACCCAGGGCCAGGCGGCCGGCGAGGGTACTCGCCAGGGTGCAGCCCGAGCCGTGGTAGCTGCCGGGCAGGCGCTGGCAGGTGAAGGTGTGGCGTTGGCCGTCGCGGGTGTACAGGCGATTGTGCACCTCGGATTCGTCGCCATGGCCGCCGGTGATCAGCAGGGTCTGGATATAAGGCAGCAGCTTGTCGGCGCACTCGTCGGCGGTGCCCTCGGGCAGTTCGGCGAGGATGCGCGCTTCGGGCAGGTTGGGCGTGGCGACTGCGGCGATCGGCAGCAGGCGCTCGCGCATGGCGTAGCCGACGTCGTCCTTGCCCAGCGAACCTCCGCCGCCGGCGCGCAGCACCGGATCGCAGACCAGCGGGATGCCCGGCAGGGACTGCATGATCTCGACGACCGTGTCGACCATCTGCACCGAGCCGAGCATGCCCAGCTTGACCGCGGCCACCGGCAGGTCGGCGATCACGGCGTTGGCCTGTGCCAGCACCCACTCGCGGTCGAGCACGCGGAAGTCGGAAACGTTGACGGTATCCTGAACGGTCAGCGCGGTGACGGTGGGCGCCGCGTGGCAGCCTTGGGCGATCAGGGCTTCGATATCGGCCTGCAGACCGGCGCCGCCACTGGGGTCGTGGCCGGACAGGCAGAGCACTACGGGACGGGAGGCAGGTGTTTTCATGGCGCGGGAGCTTATCACCAAAATGCGCCGCTGAGCTGACCGAACGGTCCAATGCGCGTCACCCGGCCGCGCCCTGCCCGGATGGTCGAATGCCACGGGGCACAAGGCCTGTGCTAGAGTTCGCCGATTCCAACACAACGCCTCCACGGCGCGCCAAAGCGGGAGATGGGGATCTCCGGCGCGGCTGTCGGTGGCACTGCGGGGCACCATGCGGCACTGGCTGATCTTCCTGATCCTTCTCATCCTCTCGCCAGTGGCGAGCGCCATCAGCTTCGACGAGCACGTCGGGCAACTGCCCCTGGGGCGGGCGATGGATGTCTTCGAGGACGTCCGCGGCACGGCCGATATCGCCGAGATCAGCTCGCCGGCGCTGGCCGCCAGCTTCCGCCACCATGAGCGCGACGTGCTCAACGCCGGCTATTCGCGTTCGGTGTTCTGGCTGCGCCTGGACCTGGACTACCAGCCGCAAGCCTCGAAAGATCCTGCCAATTGGCTGCTGGAGTTGGCCTACCCGCCGCTGGACAAGCTCGACCTCTATCTCCCCGACGGCCAGGGCGGCTTCAAGCTCGCCCAGCGCACTGGCGATACGCTGCCGTTCGACAGCCGGCCGATCCGTCAGAACAACTACCTGTTCGATCTGAAGCTGGAGCCCGGCAAACCGCTGCGCGTCTACCTGCGGCTGGAAAGCCAGGGCTCGATCCAGGCGCCGCTGACGCTCTGGTCGCCCAAGGCCTACCTGGAGGAACAGCCGCAGCGTATCTACGTGTTGGGCATCATCTACGGTGTGCTGCTGGTGATGCTGATCTACAACCTGTTCATCTTCCTCAGCGTGCGCGACACCAGCTACCTGTATTACATCCTTTATATAGCCTCGTTCGGCTTCTACCAGATCTCGGTCAACGGCGCCGGCATCGAGTATTTCTGGCCGAACAACCCCTGGTGGGCCAATGCCTCCACGCCCTTCCTGATCGGTTCGGCCGGGCTGTTCGGCTGCCAGTTCGCTCGCAGCTTCCTGCACACCCGCGAGCACAGCCTGTGGATCGATCGCATCCTGCGCGTATTGATGGGCGTTGGTGCGCTGGTGATGGTGCTGGCGCTGACCGTCAGTTACGCCATCGCCCTGCGCCTGGCCACCTACCTGGCCTTGGCCTTTACCGTGGTGATCTTCACCGCCGGCATCCTCGCCTGGCTGCGCGGCATGCGCGTGGCGCGCTACTTCATCTTCGCCTGGAGCGCCTTCCTGCTCGGCGGGGTGATCAACACGCTGATGGTGCTGGGCTTCCTGCCCAACGTGTTCCTCACCATGTACGCCAGTCAGATCGGTTCGGCGCTGGAGGTCGGCCTGCTGTCCCTGGCGCTGGCGGACCGCATCAACGCCATGAAGGAGGAGCGCACGCGCATCCTCCAGGAAACCAGCCGCAAGCTGGAGCAGCTGAACCTTGAGCTGGCCAGCAGCAACCGTCTGAAGGATGAGTTCCTCGCCACCGTCACCCATGAGCTGCGTACGCCCATGAGTGGGGTGATCGGTTCACTGGAGCTGATGCAGACGGTGCCCATGGACATCGAGCTGACCCAGTACCACAAGACCGCCACCGGATCGGCGCGCGACATGATGCGCATGGTCAACGATATCCTTGCGCTGATCGAGCTGCAGGCCGGCAAGCTATACCCGCGCCGCGAGCCGTTCAGCCTGCGCGGCCTGTGCGACGGCTTGCGTGCGCAGTACGCACCGCGTGCCGAAGAGCGCGGACTGCGCTTCGTCCTGCAACTGGACGAGAGCCTGCCCGACACCCTCGAGGGTGACGCCGGCAAGCTGACCCAGGCGCTGGGCTACCTGATCGACAATGCCATCAAGTTCACCCACCAGGGTGGCGTGCACCTGCGGGTTGGCGGTGTGCCCAACACTGAGGGGCTGGCGCTGCGCATCGAGGTCCAGGACAGCGGCATTGGCTTCTCCACCCCGCCGGATGGCGCGCTGTACCAGCGCTTCTTCCAGCTCGACGGGTCGCTGACCCGCGAGTACGGTGGCCTGGGCATCGGCCTGGCGCTGTGTCGCAAATTGGTCGCGCTGCTGGGTGGCACGCTGGCCCACGACTCCATGCCGGGGCAGGGCAGCCGCTTCGCCCTGGAGCTGCAGGTTGGTCAGCCGGTGCAAAGCATCGCTCCGCCGCCGCGCCGCGCGGGTGGCCAGGTGCTGCGTAGCCCGGACCAGTGCACCGTGCTGGTGGTGGAAGACAACGCCATCAACCAGTTGGTGATCCGCGGCATGCTGCTCAAGCTCGGTTACCGCGTGCGCACCGCCGACAACGGCGCCGAAGCTATCGAGCTGCTGCGTCGGGAGGCTATCGACACCGTGCTGCTGGATTGCCAGATGCCGGTGATGGACGGCTTCGCCACGTGTCGGGCGATCCGTACGCTGCCGCGTTGCGCCGACCTGCCGGTGCTGGCGATCACCGCCCACAGTCATAGCGGCGACCGCGAGCGCTGTCTGGCTGCCGGCATGAGTGACTACATGGCCAAGCCGGTGAAGTTCGAGGAACTGCAAGCGTTGCTGCACGACTGGCTGCTGTGCCAGCCGGCGCTGCCGAGCCACGCCTGAGGCTGGACTATGCGTAGGAGCGGACTTCGTCCGCGATAGGTTCGCATCGCGCAGGATAGCATCGCGGACAGAGTCCGCTCCTACGCAATGACGGGCCCTCTGACAATCCAATGAAAAACGCCGCGATCCCTTTCGGTATCGCGGCGTTTCTGTTTCTGCGAGCTGTCAGGCTCAGACCTTCACGACCCAGCCTTTCGGGCCTTCCACGTCGCCCTTCTGGATGCCGGTCAGCTCTTCGTAGAGGCGACGGGTCACCGGGCCGACGTCTTCGCGGCTGAAGAACACATGCAGGTTGTCCTTGTACTGGATGCCGCCGATCGGGGTGATCACCGCCGCGGTACCGCAGGCGCCGGCTTCCTTGAAGCGGGCCAGGTCGTCGATCTGCACGTCGCCTTCGACCACTTTCAGGCCCAGGCGCTGTTCGGCCAGTTGCATCAGCGACAGACGGGTGATGCCCGGCAGTACCGAGCTGGAGCGCGGGGTGACGAACTCATTGTCGTGGGTGATGGCGAAGAAGTTGGCCGAGCCCACTTCCTCGATGCGGCTGTGGGTGGCCGGATCGAGGTAGATGCAGTCGGCGAAACCGTCTTTCTTGGCCTGGGCGCCGGGCATCAGACTGGCGGCGTAGTTGCCGCCGACCTTGGCGGCGCCGGTGCCGTTGGGGGCGGCGCGGTCGTAGGTGGAGATCACGAAGTCATGGGGCTTCATGCCGCCCTTGAAGTAGGCGCCGACCGGGATGCAGAACACCGAGAAGATGAATTCCGGAGCCGGGCGCACGCCGATGTTGTCGCCAACACCGATCACGAACGGGCGCAGGTACAGCGCACCGCCGGAACCGTAAGGGGGAATGAAGCGCTCGTTGGCGCGCACGACCTGTTTGCAGGCCTCGATGAATTGCGCTTCGGACACTTGCGGCATCAGTACGCGGGCGCAGCTGCGGGCCATGCGTGCGGCGTTCTGGTCCGGGCGGAACAGGTTGATCGAGCCATCCTTGCAGCGGTAGGCCTTCAGGCCTTCGAAGCACTGCTGGCCGTAGTGCAGGGCGGAGGAGCCTTCACTGATGTGCAGGGTGTTGTCTTCGGTCAGCTTGCCGTCGTCCCACAGACCATCGCGCCAGTGGGAGATGTAGCGAAAGTCGGTCTTGATGTAATCGAATCCGAGCGTGCCCCAATCGATGTCTTTCTGTTCCATGGTTGCCTCATTCAATGGGATTACCTGCGGCGGTCGCGAGCCATGCGGGGCTGGCGAACATCCGGGCAGAGGGTTTGGCGGGCTCTGGCGGCGGGCTGCCCGGATCGCGCGGGGATTCGGGCGGGCGGCGGGAACGGTGTTCTCCGCGGGATGGTCACTGCCAGGACTCCATCAAGACCTGCCATGATACCGGCGATAATCGCGGCTGTGGGCCCCTGGCGGCGAATATCGATGCCATCAGTCGCATCGGCGATGTAGCGACGGGTGTGCTGGCGCGCGGCGGCTCGCGGTGCGGTTTCGCGCCAGATCCGCTGGTTGCGTTGAAATGGCATCCATATTTGTGAATGCCATTTCATATGGTGAATATCTATCGACTTATTCCGCTGGGCCACTCTGCGGGAATAGCGAGCGACTGATGAAGCGGGCTGTCTCGTGCAGGCTGGCGCCGATCTGCTCCAGTTTCTCGCGGTCGTGCTGGGCGCTGATGCCGATGCCGGAGATCACGAAGCGTGGCTGCCGGTCGTGATCGGTGATCGCGCTGGCGACCATGCTGACGCCGCGGTACAGGTGGTCCTGGTCGATGGCCCAGCCCTGCTCCAGTGTGTCGCGAGCGTCGCGCTGGTACTCCTCGAAGCTGGGTGGGGCTTCCCAGCGCACCCGAGTCAGGCGGCGGCGCAGTTCATCCTCGGGAAGATTGCGCAGGCCGGCGATACAGCGTCCGGCGGCGCCCACCAGTTCCGGCAGGCGCGAGCCGACGGCGACGTTGACGTGCGCCACGGTCGGGGCGGAGACGGCGATCACGCGGATGTGCGCATCGTCGGTGACCTGCCACAGGGTGATCAGGATGTTGTGGCTGGTGCTCAGGCGCTCCAGTTCCGGCTGGATCAGGTCGGCGTAGCTGCGGCCGATGAAGCTTACCGCCAATTCCGACAGGCCCAGGCCCAGGCGATAGGTCTTGGTTTCGTTGTCGAACGAGGTCAGCGCCTCGTTACTCAGTGTGCGCAGGATGTTGAAGGTGGTGCTCGGGCTGATGCCGGTGGCGCGGGCGATGGCGGTAGCACCCTCGGGGCCTTCGGCATTGGCCAGGTGGCGCAGGATCTGGATGGCATTCACCACGGCGCCGACATCCTTGGCGCCGCCGGTGCGTTTGCTGCTGGCTTCTTCGACGGTTTTTTCAGTGGTCATATTCTGTATTCTGATTGACATTCAGTATTGTGAATGTATTCTGACCCTGCGACGCCTGCAACGGCTTCCGTGAAGCTGGCTTGGCATGGGCGGTAACGCACTTTGCAACAAAGGCAGAACAAGAACAAAGGAGAAACCTCAATGGTGGATTTCCCCGACCGCAACATGCCAGGGCCGGAGGCGCAGTACCTCGCCTTCCTCGCCCAGGGTCGCTTCATGTTGCAGCGCAGCGCCTCCACCGGCCGGCACGTGTTCTACCCCCGCACTCAGGTGCCCGGCAGCGGCGAAACGGACCTGGAATGGGTCCCCGCCAGTGGCCTGGGTACCCTTTATGCCCTGACCGTCAATCGCGCCCGCAGTGGTGACTACAACGTCGCCCTGATCGACCTGGATGAAGGCGTGCGCATGATGTCCCGAATCGAAGGACACCTCAGCCTGCCCATCGGCACCCGCGTGAAGGCGCGCATCGCCCAGCAGGAGAGCGGCGCTGTCGTCGTCTTCGAGCCCCTGGCGGAGGTGCAGCCATGAGCCAGGTCCTGCGCGGCAAGACCGCAATCGTTGGCATCGGCAGCGCCGGTATCGGCGAAGCCCACGGCTACAGCGCCATGGAACTGCTCGGCCAGGCCTCGATGAAGGCCATCGCCGATGCGGGGCTTGTGCTCTCGGACATCGACGCGGTGTTCTCCGCCACCAGCTCCCACGCCTTCCCGACCCTCTCGGTCTGTGAATACCTTGGCATCAAACCGAAATTCGTCGATGGCACCAACGTCGGCGGCTCCAGCTTCGAGTTGCACCTGCTGCAGGCGACCCTGGCCCTGGAGGCCGGGCTGTGTGACGCGGCGCTGATCTGCTACGGCTCCAACCAGCGCACCGCCGGCGGCAAGCTGGTATCGATGAGCGAGCCGCAGTGGCACGAAACACCCTACCAGCCGCGCCACCCGATCACCGCCTATGCGCTGGCCGCCAGCCGGCACATGCATCAATACGGCACCACCCGCGAGCACCTGGCCGAAGTGGCCGTGGCCGCCCGTGGCTGGGCCAACCTCAATCCCGAGGCTTTCGCCCGTGGTCCGCTGAGCATCGATCAGGTGCTCGCCGCGCGGATGGTCAGCGATCCGCTGAGCAAGGCCGATTGCTGCCTGGTCACCGATGGCGGCGGCGCCTGCGTAATGGTGCGCGCCGACCGTGCACGGGACCTCCCCAGGGCTCCGATCTACTTCCTCGGCGCGGCCGGCGCGCAGTGGCACCGTTCCATCGTCGCCATGCCCGACCTCACCGTCACCGCTGCTTCCGAGAGCGGCCCGCGCGCCATGCAGATGGCCGGTGTGAAGCACTCGGACATCGACCTGGTCATGGTCTATGACGCCTTCACCATCAATACCATCCTGTTCCTCGAAGACCTCGGCTTCTGCCCGAAAGGTGAAGGCGGCCGCTTCGTCCAGGGTGGGCGCATCGCTCCTGGCGGGGAGCTGGCGGTGAACACCAATGGTGGCGGGCTGTCCTGTGTGCATCCGGGCATGTACGGCATGTTCCTGATCATCGAGGCGGTCACCCAGTTGCGTCGCCAGGCCGGTGAGCGCCAGTTGAAGAAAGCCGACGTGGCGCTGCTGCATGGCAACGGCGGCACGCTGTCCAGCCAGGTCACCGCGCTGCTCGGCACCCAGAACGTGCTCTGAAATTCGGGCAAGACGCCCTCCCGGTGGCTACCTGCGATAAGCGGGCGGCCCGCCGTGGACGCGCTCGCCCTCGCGCCGGGATGGCCTCGTCCGGCACCCGTTATCTGTTCAGGTGGAACGTCATGTCAGTGAGTCACTTGCAACACACAGCCTTCGCCAGCCTTACCCCGCTGATCCAGCCGCGCTCGGTCGCCGTGGTTGGCGCCTCCAGCGACCCGCACCGCATTGGTGGCCGCCCCATTGCCTACATGCTGCGCAATGGCTTCACCGGCCGCATCCTGCCGGTCAACCCCAATCGCACCGAGATCCAGGGCCTGCCGGCCTATGCCAGCGTCGACGCGCTGCCCGAGGCGCCGGACGTGGCGATCATCGCGGTGCCCGCGCCGCAGGTGCTGGAGACCGTCCAGGCACTGGGGCGCAAGGGCGCGCGCAGCGCCATCGTGTTTTCCTCCGGCTTCAGCGAAGTCGGTGAGGAAGGCGTGGCCATGCAGAACGCCATCGTCGAAGCCGCCCGCGCGGCCAACATGCGCCTGCTGGGGCCGAATGCGCTGGGCGTGTTCAACGCCAACCTGGGCTACTACGCCTTCTTCTCCACCAGCCTGGAGCGCGGTATTCCGCTGGCCGGTCGGGTCGGCATCGCCACCCAGTCCGGCGCCTACGGCGCGCACCTGCTGGGCCTGTCGCGGCAGCGCGGGCTGGGTACGCCGATCTGCGTCGCCACCGGCAACGAGGCCGACGTCACCCTGGGCGATGCCATCGGCTGGCTGGTGGAATCGCCGGAGGTCGACGTAGTGATGGCCTACGCCGAATCCATCCGCAACGTCGACAGCTTCCTCGCCGCCCTCGAAGCGGCCCATCGCGCCGGCAAGCCGGTGATCCTGCACAAGGTCGGGCGCAGCGAGCTGGGCGGCCGCGCGGCCATGTCCCACACCGCCTCCCTGGCTGGCGACGACAAGGTGCTCGATGCGGTGTTGGCCGACTACGCAGTGGTTCGTGCGCGCACCACCGAGGAACTGGTGGACATCGCCTACCTCGCCACGCAGCGCATCTACCCGGTGAACAACAGCCTGGGGATGATCACCGTCAGCGGTGGCGCCGGGATCATCGTCAGCGACGCCGCCGAGGATTTCGGCCTGCCCATGCCACCGATGCCGGAAGCGGCCCAGGCGCGCCTGAAACAGCGTCTGCACTATGCCTCACCGCTCAACCCGGTGGACTGCACCGCCCAGGCGCTCAACGACCTGAGCCTGGTGCACGACTTCACCGAATCCATGGTGGTGGACGGTGGCTACCGCTCGCTGATCGCCTTCTTCACCCAGGCCGGTACCGCCGCCTCCATCGGGCCGCGTCTGGCCGAGCAGTTCGCGCGGATCAAGGCCGACCACCCGGATCGCCTGTTCGTGGTCTCGGTGATGGGCGAGGGCGAGGAGCTGGCGCCGTACCAGAAGGCCGGCTTCGCCCTGTTCGAGGACCCGACCCGCGCCGTGCGCGCCATCCAGGCCATGGGGCAGTTGGGCGAGGCCTTCGCCCGACCGCTGCGCAGCATTCCCGCGCCCGGTGGCGTGGAGCTGCCGGCCAGCACGCCCGGTGAGGCCGAAGCCAAGCAACTGCTGGCCCGCGCGGGCATCGAATCGGCGCCCGAACGGGTGCTGAAAAGTGCTGCGGAAGCCGCCGCATTCGCCGAGCAGATCGGCTTCCCGGTGGTGCTGAAAATCGCCTCGGCGGACATCCTGCACAAATCGGAAATCGGCGGTGTGCTGCTCAATGTGAACAGCGCCCAGGCCGTGCGCGAGGGCTATGCACTGCTGCTCGAACGCGCCGCCGAGCATGCACCGAACGCTCGCCTCGATGGCGTGCTGGTGGCTCGTCAGCTGCAGGGCGGCGTCGAGTGCTTCATGGGCATCCAGCGCGACCCGCAGTTCGGTCCGGTGGCGGTATTCGGCCTCGGCGGCATCTTCGTCGAGGTGCTCAAGGACGTGGTGTTCCGCCGCTGCCCGTTCGGCGTCGACGAGGCCGAGCAGATGATCCGCAGTATCAAGGGCGCGCCGCTGCTGCAGGGTGCCCGCGGTCGCCCGGTGACCGACATCAAGGCGCTGTCGCGGGTGCTCGCGCAGCTCTCGCAGTTCGCTGCCGAGGCTGGTCCGCGCCTGCGTTCGGTGGACCTCAACCCGGTCTTTGCCATGCCCGAAGGGCAGGGCGCCTGGGCCGCCGATGCGGTACTGGAAGTGAAGGAGGTGGCCCATGGCGCTGAATCCTGAGCACCTGCTGAACTACCCGATCCCTGAGGTGCGGCAGCGTTTCAGCCGCCACGACAGTGCTTTCTATGCGCTGTCCGTGGGGCTCGGCGCGGACCCGATGGACGAGCACCAGCTGACCTTCGTCGACGCCAATCGCGACCTCCAGGCGCTGCCCTGCATGGCCGTGGTGCTCGGCCACCCCGGCTTCTGGCTGGGTAACCCGGATACCGGCGTCGATGCACTGCGCCTGGTCCACGGCGAGCAGAGCATCGAATGGCGCAAGCCGCTGCCGGTGGAAGGTGAAGTGATTGGCCGCACCCGTGTCACGGGGCTTGTGGACAAGGGCGCCGGCAAGGGCGCGCTGCTCTACAGCGAGAAGGTCGTCAGCGATGCGCAGAGCGGTGAGGTGCTGGCTATTGCCCGTGGCACCACCTTCCTGCGCGGTGACGGCGGTTTTGGCGGCGACAGCCAGTCGCTGAGCCAGCCGCACCGCTTGCCCGAGCAGGCGCCGGACCTGGTCATCGACCTTCCGACACGCCCCGAACAGGCGCTGCATTACCGCCTCAACGGCGACGACAACCCGATCCACGCCAGCCCGGCGGCGGCCGCCCGCGGTGGTTTCCCCAGGCCGATCCTGCATGGCCTGTGCACCCTCGGCGTGGCTTTCCACGCACTGCTGCGCGGCTTCGCCGACTACCGCGCGGAGCGCTTCGCGCACCTGCAGGTGCGCTTCTCCGCACCGGTGTTCCCCGGCGAAACCCTGCGTACCGAAATCTGGAATGACGGCTCCTTCCGCACCCGCGTCGTCGAACGCGACGTGGTGGTGCTGGACAACGGCCGCGTGCGCCTCACCCCGGAGATGGGAGAACACGCCGGGCGGGCATAGCGCGACGACGACCTCAACCAACCTGCGAGAACAACAACAATGAACGCACCCGACAGCTTGGCCCAGAGCGCCGCGATTCCGCGGCGGACTCTGGTGATCGCCTTCCTCTTCTGCTTCCTGGGTCTGCTTGCCGACGGCGCAGACCTGATGTTCCTCGCCTACAGCCTTAACAGCCTCAAGGCCGAATTCGGCCTGTCCAACTTCGAGGCGGGTTCGCTGGGCAGCATCACCCTGGCCGGCATGGCCATCGGCGGCATCTATGGCGGCTGGGCGTGCGACCGCTTCGGTCGGGTGCGCGTGGTGACCTGGACCATCCTGGTGTTCTCCGTCGGCACCGCATTGCTGGGCCTGGCGCACAACTACTGGGCCTTCGCGCTGATCCGCTTCGTCTCCTCGCTGGGCCTGGGCTCGCTGTTCGTGGCCTGCAACATCCTGATGTCCGAGTTCGTCACCGCGAAGTACCGCACCACCATCCTGGCGACCATGCAGGCCGGCTGGACCGTCGGCTACCTGGTGGCGACCGTCCTCGCCGGGCAGATCATCCCCGACTACGGCTGGCGTGCACTGTTCTTCACCGCAATCGGTGCGGCGCTGATCTGCCTCGCGCTGCGGCCCTGGGTGCCGGAGTCGCCGTCGTGGCTGGCGGCTCGTGCACAACGCGTGCAGCAGGCCAGCAGCGGGCGCCAGCAAGCGGTTGCCAGCGGCGGCATGCGCCAACTGCTGGTCGATCCGTCCACCCGACGCATGTTCCTGCTGTGGAGCCTCACCTCGTGCTTCCTGCTGTTCGGCTACTACGGCACCAACAACTGGATGCCCTCGTACCTGGAAAGCGAGCTGGGTATGAACTTCAAATCCATGACCGGCTACATGGTCGGCACCTACACCGCGATGATCCTCGGCAAGGTGCTCGCCGGGATCGCCTCGGACCGCTTCGGCCGCCGCGCCACCTTCGCTGCCGGCGCCATCGGCACTGCCATCTTCATGCCGGTGATCGTGTTCTGGCACACGCCTGACAACATCGTCTGGATTCTCGCGCTGTTCGGTTTCATCTACGGCGTACCGGTGGGCGTGCTGGCCACCTACATGACCGAGAGCTTCTCCACCCAGGTGCGCGGCGCTGCCGTGGGCACTTCCTACAACCTCGGCCGCATCGGCGCGGCAGTGGCCCCGGCGGCCATTGGCCTGCTGGCCTCCCACGTGTCCATCGGCGCGGGCTTCCTGGTGATGGGCATCACCTATGTCATCACCGGCCTGATCCCCGCGCTGATGATCCCCAACCGGCTGTATGACCCGAACCGCGAAGCGCGTTCGACGCAGGCCAGCTCTCCCGCGCGTACACCGGCCCACAGCACTGCCCGCCCGCTGGGCCAACCCGTCACGGAGGAAAGCCTGCGATGACCGATCTCACCCGCGCTGCCAATGCGCCCGGGCCGGACATGTTCCCGCGCGATCGATACACCTTCCAGGAGTTCCTCGGCCTGGAGCGCTGGGTCGATGGCGAGGTGGTGCGGGTCCGCCTGCGCCACCGCCCGGAGCTGATGAACTACATCGACAGCTTCCACGGCGGCGTGCTGATGAGCGTGCTCGATGCCGCCATGGCCGGGGCAATCCGCGCGCAGATGCCGGGCTGCTCGATGGTCACCATCGACATGGCCACGCACTTCATGGGCAGCACGCGCGGCGAGATCAACGCTGTCGGCCGGGTACTCAAGCGCACCCGCACCCTGTGCTTCTGCGCGGCGGATATCTACGACGAGGCCGGCGAGTTGATCGCCAGCGCCACCGGCAGTTTCAAGTACCGGCCCGCGGCGGCCGGAGCTGTTCAACCGACACGGGAATGACGAAATGACCGACCACACCGCGATGGCCGAGGAGCGCGAAGAGCGCCTGCGGCTGATCCGAGACAGTGCCGCCTCCCTGGTCCCGCGCGGCGGCGACCTGGGCCGGGTGCGCCGCCTGCGCTTCCAGCAGGCGAGCGTTGACCGTGACGCCTGGGGCGAAGTCTGCGCCATGGGCTGGCCGGGTCTGCGCCTCGCTGAAGAGCTGGGCGGCAGCGGCCTGGGCATGGCCGAGTACACCGCGCTGCTGGAAGAACTCGGGCGCGGCCTGCTGCCCGAGCCGCTGATCGAGGCGAGCCTGGTCGCTCCCTTGCTGCCGGCTGACGAGCGCGACGCCCTGCTGGCCGGCGAGCGCTTGATCCTGCCCGCTGGAATCGGCTACGAGGCAGGTGCCGCCTTGCCGGTGCTGCGCGATGGCCAGTTGCGCGGCGAGATCGCCCATGTGGCCTTGGGCGCTGCGGCCGATGCCTGGCTGGTCGCCTGCAACGTCGGCCTTGCACTGGTGCAGCGCAATGCCGAGGGACTGAGTATTCATCAGGAACCGACGCAGGACGGCGGCCACCTGGCGCGCCTGCGCTTCGATGGTACGCCGGCGCAACTCGTCGAAGCTGCGCCCGCAGCGCTCGATGAGTCGGCACTGGCCTGCGCCGCCTACCTGGTGGGGCTGATGGATGCGGCCTTCGAACAGACTCGCGACTACCTCGGCGTGCGCCGCCAGTTCGGCCGCGAGATTGGCAGCTTCCAGTCGCTGCAGCACCGCATGGTCGACCTGAAGCTGCAGATCGAACTGGCCCGCGCCATCGTCGGCGAAGCGGCCACCGCCCTGGACGCCGGCGCGCCGGCCGCACAGGTACAGCGACTGGTGTCCACCGCCAAGGTGCGTGCCGCCGAAGCGGCCATGCTGGTGACCCGCCAGGCGATCCAGTTGCACGGCGGCATCGGCTACACCGACGAAGCGGACATCGGCCTGTTCCTGCGCCGCGCCATGGTGCTGCTCAACAGCCTGGGTTCGCTGGCCTTCCACCGGGCGCGCTACATCGCCCTGCTGCATGCGGAGGTGGCGTGATGAGCGAGATGCTGCTGCAGGAAAGCCATGGCTCGGTGCGTTTGCTGCGCTTCAACAATCCGGCGCGGCGCAATGCGCTGTCCCCCGCATTGCGCGCCGAGTTGCTCGACGCACTGCGTGAGGCGGACGCCGATCCCGCCGTGCGCAGTGTGGTGCTCACCGGTTCGGCGGAAGTCTTCAGTGCCGGCGGCGACCTCAGTGACATGCACGTCACCGATCTGAACGCCGGTCGCGTACGCATGCAGAAGAACGCCGACCTGATCCGCCAGATGCTGCGCATGGGCAAGCCGATCATCGCTGCCATCGAAGGCTGGGCGGTGGGCGCCGGGCTATCGGTGGCGCTGGCCTGCGACAGCCTGGTGTGTGGCGGCACGGCGCGCTTCGCCGCGGGCTTCGGCAAGGTCGGATTGATCGCCGATCTCGGCCAGCTGCACACCTTGCCCGCGCGTGTCGGCATCGGTCGCGCCCGGCAGGTGCTGATGTTCGGCCAGGTGATCGAAGCCGAGGAAGCGCTGCGCATTGGCCTGGTGGACCAGCTCTGCGCGCCGGGTGCTGCGCTGGATGCAGCCCTTGCGCTGGCCGCGAAGGTGGAGCAGCAGGCACCGCTGTCGCTCGCGCTGACCAAGGCATTGCTGGCCGACGGCCTGGAACTGCTGCTCGAACGCGAGGGCGATTTCCAGAGCCAGCTGTTCCTCAGCGCCGACCATGCCGAAGGCAAGGCGGCGTTCCTCGAAAAACGTTCCCCGAATTTCCGGGGCCAGTAATCAAGAGAGCAGTGACATGACCGATTACAACGCCCTGGGCGATGACGAATTCCGCCGGCTGGTGCGCGAGTGGGTCGCCGCCAACTACCCGCAACGCATCCGCAACCCGGCCCACCGCCTGGGCCGCGACGACACCTGGGAGTGGTACCAGGCGCTGTCCAAACAAGGCTGGCTGTGCCCCGGCTGGCCAGTGCAGCACGGCGGCATGGGGCTGTCTGCCGGCAAGCAGCTGATCATGATCGAGGAGATGGAAAACTACGGCTGCGCGCGCCTGCCCGACAGCGGCATCACCATGCTCGGCCCGCTGCTGATCCGCTATGGCAGCGACGCCCAGCGCGAGCGCTTCCTGCCGCGCATCCTCAGTGGCGAAGACATCTGGTGCCAGGGTTACAGCGAACCCAACGCCGGCTCCGACCTGGCCAGCCTGCGCACCGAGGCGGTGCTGCGTGACGGCGAATGGGTAATCAACGGCCAGAAGACCTGGACCACCATGGGCACCGAAGCCAACTGGATCTTCGTGCTGGCGCGCACCGAGCGCAGCGCCAAGGCGCAGCAGGGCATCAGCTTCCTGCTGGTGCCGATGGACAGCCCTGGCGTCGAGGTGCGGCCGATCCTCAACCTCGAACTGCAGGGCGAGTTCTGCGAGGTGTTCTTCAACGACGTGCGGGTGCCGCAAGAGAACCTCGTCGGCGCGGTCAACCACGGCTGGGGCATGGCCAAGGCGCTGCTGGGCTTCGAGCGCATCTTCTTAGGTTCCCCCAAGCAGGCCACCTTCGCCCTCGAACGCCTGGTGCGCCTGGCGCGTCACCAGGGGCTGTGGGACGACCCGGTGTTCGCCCAGCGCTTCGCCGCACTGAGCATGGACCTGGACTGCCACAAGGCGCTCTACGAGCGCTTCGCCGAACGTCTGCGGCGGGGCGAGGAACTGGGCCCGGACGTTTCCCTGCTGAAGATCCACCAGTCCGAGCTTTACCAGCGCATCAGCGAGCTGGGGCTGGAGATCGCCGGTGCCGATTCGGCGCTGCTCAACCCCTTCAGCGACGATCCCGAGCTGCACCCGGCGGGCATCTTCATCCAGTCGCGACCCACCACCATCTACGGCGGCACCAACGAAATCCAGCGCAACATCCTGGCCAAGGCCGTGCTCGGCCTGCCGAGCTGAGCGTGTGCGCAACGAACTCCCTGATTGAACGAACAGTAAGGAATTAGCGATGACCCAACGACTCAACGAAGGCAAGGTAGCGATCGTCACCGGCGCCGGTGGTGGCATCGGCCGCGAGATCGCCCTGGCTCTGGCCGACAGCGGCGCGCGGGTACTGATCAACGATATCGGCGTGTCCCTGCAAGGCGAGGGCGGCTCGGCCTCGCCGGCCGAGGAAACCCTCGGGCTGATCCGCCAACGCGGCGGCGACGGCGCCATCAACACCGACAGCGTGTCGGACTGGGACAGCGCCCGGCGCATCGTCTCCAGCGCCATCGACACCTTCGGCCGCGTCGACATCGTGGTGAACAACGCCGGCATCCTGCGCGACACCATCTTCCACAAGATGAGCGCCGAGGACTGGCTGTCGGTGATCAACGTGCACCTGAACGGCAGCTTCTTCGTCAGCCGCGCCGCCGCCGAGCACTTCCGCGCGCAGAACAGCGGCGCCTTCGTGCACATGACCAGCACCTCGGGGCTGATCGGCAACTTCGGCCAGGCCAATTACTCGGCGGCCAAGCTCGGCATCGTCGCCCTGAGCAAGTCCATCGCCCTCGACATGCAGCGCTACAACGTGCGCTCCAACTGCATCGCGCCCTTTGCCTGGAGCCGCATGACCGACTCCATCCCGGCCGAGACGCCAGAGCAGAAGGCGCGGGTGGAAAACCTGCAGCGCATGACGCCCGACAAGAACGCGCCGCTGGCCGTGTACCTCGCTTCCGACGCCGCCAGTGCGGTCAACGGCCAGGTGTTCGCCGCGCGCAACCACGAGATCTTCCTGATGAGCCAGAGCCGCCCGCTGCGCAGCGTGCACAGCGACAACGGCTGGACCCCGCAGAGCATCGCCGAGCACGGCATGCCGGCGCTGCGCGGCAGCTTCATGGACCTGGCGCGCAGCCCGGACGTGTTCTCCTGGGACCCGATCTGACCTTTTGGAGGCAGGCGCATGTTCAAGACCCGATTCACTGAAGCCTTCGGCGTCGAGCACCCGATCATGCAGGGCGGCATGCAGTGGGTGGGCCGTGCCGAGATGGCGGCGGCCGTCGCCAACGCCGGCGGCCTGGCCACTCTGTCGGCGCTGACCCAGCCGACTCCGCAGGCGCTGGCCGACGAGATCGCGCGCTGCCGCGAACTCACCGACAAGCCCTTTGGCGTCAACCTCACACTGTTGCCGACGCAGAAGCCGATTCCCTACGCCGAGTACCGCGCGGCGATCATCGAGGGCGGCATCCGCGTGGTCGAAACCGCCGGCAATAACCCCGGCGAACACATCGCCGAGTTCCGCCAGCACGGGATCAAGGTGATCCACAAATGCACCGCCGTGCGCCATGCGCTGAAGGCCGAGCAACTGGGCGTGGACGCCGTTTCCATCGACGGCTTCGAGTGCGCCGGGCATCCGGGGGAGGACGACATTCCCGGCCTGGTCCTGCTGCCGGCGGCGGCCAACCGGCTGAGCGTGCCGATCATCGCCTCCGGTGGTTTCGCCGACGGGCGCGGGCTGGTGGCGGCGCTGGCGCTGGGGGCCGACGCGATCAACATGGGGACGCGCTTTCTCAGCACCCGCGAATGCCCGATCCACCCGCAGGTCAAGGCGGCGATCCGTTCCGCCGACGAGCGCTCCACCGACGTGATCATGCGTTCGTTGCGCAACAGCGCACGGGTCGCCCGCAACGCCATCAGCCAGGAAATCCTGGCCATCGAGGCGCGCGGCAACGCCACCTATGCCGACATCGCGGCACTGGTCAGTGGGCTGCGCGGTCGCACGGTCTACGAGCAGGGCGACACCGACCTGGGTATCTGGTCGGCGGGCATGGTCCAGGGCCTGATCGATGACGAGCCCAGCTGCGAGGAACTGCTGCGCGACATCGTCGAGCAGGCGCGCCAGCTGATCCGCCAGCGACTGGAGGGGCTGCTCATCCAGTGATTTTCAATTTGGCGGCGTGGGAGCAAGCGCTTTTTCTGGATGCCTGTGCCTGGGCTTGCCCTCTCCCCCCGCCCTCTCCCTGAAGGGGGAGGGAGCTGTCCGTGCCGGCTGACGCCAAGGTTTCAACCTGCACCGAACGGTCCCCTCTCCCTTCAGAGAGAGGGTTAGGGAGAGGGAATGGGCCTGCACGGACTTTCATGAAGCAGCGACGCCGCCTTCACCTCACCTGACGAAGAGACAACAACAATGAAAAATCTTCCCGTACGGGCGCTCGTTTCGGGCTTCGCCTGCCTGCCCCTGTTCGCCCACGCGGACTTCATCGCGGACAGCAAGGCCAGCCTGGAACTGCGCAATTTCTACTTCAACCGCGACTACCGCCAGAGCGGTGCCGCGCAGTCGAAATCCGAGGAGTGGGCGCAGGGATTCCTGCTGCGCTTCGAGTCGGGCTACACCGAGGGCACGGTCGGCGTGGGCGTCGATGCGCTCGGCCTACTGGGGATCAAGCTGGACTCCAGCCCGGACCGCACCGGCTCCGGCCTGCTGCCGTATTCGGCCAGCGACAAGCGCGCCGCCGACGACTACAGCGACCTGGGCGTGACCGCCAAGCTGCGCGCCTCGAAAAGCACCCTGAAGGTCGGCACGCTGCTGCCGAAAATGCCGGTGGTGCAGTACAACGACACGCGTCTGCACCCGCAGACCTTCCAGGGCGGCCTCGCCGAGATCAATGAGATCGACGGCCTCTCCGCGCAACTCGGCCAACTGCGCCAGGTGAAGCAGCGCGACTCGACCAACGACGAAGACCTGTCGATGACCCGTGGCAACAAGCGCAACATCGTACTCGGCAGCCACACCAGCAGCGACCGCTTCAACCTCGCCGGCGGCACTTACCGCTGGACCGACAACCTCAGCACCAGCTACCACTACGGCGGCCTGGAGAACTTCTACCGGCAGCACTACCTGAGCGTGGTGCACACCCTGCCGATCGCCGAGGGCCAGTCGCTCAAGTCCGACATCCGCTGGGCGCGCTCCACCGATGACGGCGGCAGCAACGTCGACAACCGTGCGCTCAACGCACTGTTCACCTACCGCATCGGTGGTAGCGGTTTCGGTGTGGGCTACCAGCGCATGTCCGGCGATACCGGCTTCGCCTACCTGTCCGGCACCGACCCGTACCTGACCAACTTCGTGCAGATCGGTGATTTCGCCAACAAGGACGAACGCTCCTGGCAGGCCCGCTACGACTACGACTTCGCCGGCCTCGGCCTGCCCGGCCTGACCTTCATGACGCGCTACCTGCAGGGCGATCACATCGACCTGCTCAACGGCCAGGGGCGCGGCAAGGAATGGGAGCGCGACACCGATATCGGCTACGTCATCCAGAACGGTCCACTGAAAAATCTTGGCTTCAAGGTGCGCAACGGCGCCTTCCGCAGCGATTTCGGCAACGATATCGACGAAACGCGGGTGATCGTCAGCTACCAGATGCCACTCTGGTAATAGTCGCTACGGGCGGTGGCGGTTTGGCCAGAATCGCCCTGCCCGTGGCGGGAATGTCCCTTTCAGCGAAAGTCTGAACCGTGATTCACTGATTTTCATGCAGTGAATCCGGATTCAGATCATGGCCTATCGACACTCCCCAGCGCGGCTGCAAAAGGATGGCGAGCTGCGTGAACGCATCCTCGAGCTGGCGCTGGTGCGGGTTGCTGATGGCGGGTTTGCCGCCCTGACCATGCAGAGCCTGGCGGACGACGCCGGCATTGCCACCGGCAGTCTCTACCGACATTTCAGCGGCAAGGGTGAACTGGCCGCCGAGGTATTCGCCCGTGCCAGCCAGCGAGAGGTCGATACGCTGGGTGCCCTGCTGAAAACTTCCGACAGCGCGTCCGAGCGCCTGGACCGTGGCCTGCACCAGTTCGCCGCCCGCGCCTGGGGCAGCCGCCGACTGGCCTTTGCGCTGATCGCCGAGCCGGTCGACCCGGAAGTGGACGAGCAGCGCCTGATCTACCGCGAAGCCTACGCCGCCCTGTTCGTCACCCTGCTGGAGCAGGGCATCGCCGCCGGTGAGTTCCAACCGCAACCGGTGCAGCTGACTGCTGCCTGCCTGGTCGGCGCCATCGCCGAGGCATTGATCGGCCCGCTTTCGCCGCCGGCCCGAGCTGCACGGGATGCCGGCCAATCCAGTATTTCCCTGGAGGACGTCAGTGACGCCCTCGTGAATTTCTGCCTGCGCGCCGTCGGTGCGCGCCCATCTGTTCTGCCAACGCCTGCCTCGCCCACAACCGCCACGGAGGACCAGCCATGAGCCTGCACCAGTACGCCGAAACCCACGAAGTGACCAACCAGGTGCCGCCGCTGGACGGTGCCAACCTTTATCGAATCGACCTGCCGTTGCAGGAGTGGGTGCGCCGCTTTGGCGGCGGCTTCGCCGAGCAGAAACTCGATGCTTATGGTGCGCTGGCTGGCGGGCCGCTGATGGCGGCGGGCTTCCTCGCCAACGAGAACAAGCCGGTGTTCAAGTCCCATGACCGTTACGGCCACCGCGTCGACCTCATCGAATTCCACCCGGCGTACCACGAGCTGATGCGCGCCTCCATCGAGGCCGGCATTCCCTCCATGCCCTGGACCGATCCGCGCGTTGGCGCCCAGGTCGCGCGTGCGGGCCTCAGCTACCTGCACAGCCAGGCCGAAGCCGGCACCGGCTGCCCGTTGACCATGACCTTCGCCAGCGTGCCGGCCATCCGCTTGCAGCCGGATATCGCCGAGAAGTGGCTGCCGAAAATCCTCTCCACCGAATACGACCCGCGCAACCTGCCTATCGAGCAGAAGGCTGGCGCCACCATCGGCATGGCCATGACCGAGAAGCAGGGCGGCACCGACGTGCGCGCCAACACCACCCGTGCCTACCCGGTGGGCATTCCCGGTCCGGGCCAGGCCTACGAGCTGGTCGGCCACAAGTGGTTCTGCTCGGCGCCGATGTGCGATGCCTTCCTTACCCTGGCCTATACCGACAAGGGCCTGACCTGCTTCCTGCTGCCGCGCCACCGCCCGGACGGCAGCCGTAACGAGTTCTACATCCAGCGCCTGAAGAACAAGCTGGGTAACTGGTCCAACGCCTCCAGCGAGGTCGAGTACCGCGGCGCGCTGGCCTGGATGGTCGGCGAGGAAGGCCGCGGCGTGCCGACCATCATCGAGATGGTCGCCATGACCCGCTTTGACTGCATGATCGGCTCCAGCTCCCTGATGCGCCAGGCGCTGACCCAGGCCGCGCATCACTGCGCCTACCGCCAGGTCGGCGGTCGCGTGCTGGCCGAACAACCCCTGATGCAGAACGTGCTGGCCGACCTCGCCCTGGAAAGCGAAGCCGCGCTGGCGCTGACGATGCGCATGGGGCGCGCCCTGGACCACCTGCACGACGAACAGGAAGACAAGTTCGCCCGCCTGGTCACCGCCGTGGGCAAATACTGGATCTGCAAACGCGCCCCCGCGATGATCAACGAAGCCGCCGAATGCCTGGGCGGCGCCGGTTATGTCGAGGACACCATCCTCCCGCGCCTGTACCGCGAAGCGCCGGTCAACTCCACCTGGGAAGGCTCGGGCAACGTGCAGTGCCTGGACGTGCTGCGCGCCCTGTCCAAGGAGCCCGGCGTGCTTGACGCACTGTTCGCCGAACTGGGCGACGGCCACGGCGATGCACGCCTGGCGTCGTTCATCGGCAACCTCAAGGCATCCTTCGCCGATACCCAGGACATCCAGTACCGCGCCCGCCAGCTCACCGAAAACGTCGCCGTCGCCCTGCAGGCCAAGCTGCTGCTGGAGGCGGGCAACTCCGTGGTCTCCGATGCCTTCATCGCCAGCCGCCTGGATGATGGTGGCCGTGTCTACGGCACCCTGCCGCGCGGGGTGGATGTGGAAGCGTTGGTAGCGCGCTCGACGCCGCACCTGGCGTAATGCAACTTTGCCAGCTGCCCGCCATGGGCAGCTGGCCCGGTCCTGTCACTGATCGTCTGTGTTGAATCTGTCATCCCCTTCCGCGACAGAAGCAGGCAAGATGGAGCTGATCGTTCAGACAGGATGCCCACCATGAGTCTTACGACTGGCGACGAGTTCTTCGTCGCGCAGACTGCCGAAGAGGCCGTCGATCAACTGGCCGTGCTCCACGAGCGCGCCACCGGCGCCCTGAACCAGGCGCTCAAGCGGTACCTGAAGGACCGCGAAGTCCCCGACGCGCAACAGCGCGAACAATTCCGCTACCCGCTGCTGCGGGTGACCTATCTGTGCCAGGGCGAAGTGCCCTCGACCACCCGTGCCTACGCCAAGGTTCAGGTTCCGGGCACCTACGCGGTGACCATCACCCAGCCCAAGGCCTTCCGCAAATACCTGCTGGAGCAGCTGCGCCCGCTGATGGAAGACTTCACCGTGCGGGTGGAGGTCGGCGTCAGTCAGCAGAACATTCCTTACCCTTACGTGGTGGAAGGTGGCGACGAACTGGGCGGGTCGGGCGTGACGGCCGCCGAACTGGCGCGGGTGTTTCCCAGTACCGACCTGTCGGCCACATCTGACGGTGTCGCGGATGGCCTCTACGAATGGGAGAACGCCGACCCGATGCCGCTGGCGCTGTTCGATGCCGCGCGTACCGATTTCTCCCTGCGCCGCATGGTGCACTACACCGGCAGCGACTGGCGCCATGTGCAGCCGTGGATTCTGCTGACCAACTACCACCGCTACGTCGACCAGTTCATCCACCTGGGCCTGGAGCGCCTGCGCGACGACCCGCGCTTCGTGCGCATGGTCCTGCCGGGCAACGTGATCATCGAGCGCGGCACGGACGAGGGCGAGGCCAATGCCATCGTCGCCAGCGTCGAGTGGCACCGCTTCCAGATGCCGGCCTACCACCTGATTGCCGAAGACGGCGACGGCGTGACGCTGGTGAACATCGGCGTCGGCCCGTCCAACGCGAAGAACATCACCGACCACCTCGCCGTGCTGCGCCCGCATTGCTGGCTGATGGTTGGCCACTGCGGTGGCCTGCGCCAATCGCAGACCATTGGCGACTACGTGCTGGCCCACGCCTACATGCGCCGCGACGGCATTCTCGACCGCGTGCTGCCGCCGCACATCCCGATTCCGGCACTGGCCGAAGTGCAGCTGGCGCTGCAGGAAGCCGCGGCGCTGGTGACCGGTGAGCGCGGCGACCAGCTCAAGCGCCGCCTGCGCACCGGTACCGTACTGACCTACGACGACCGCAACTGGGAGCTGCACTGGGCCCAGGAGCGCCCGCTGATCAACCTCGCGCGAGCGATTGCGGTAGACATGGAAAGCGGCACCATCGCCGCCCAGGGTTATCGCCTGCGGGTGCCCTACGGCACGCTGCTGTGCGTCTCGGACAAGCCGTTGCACAGCGAGATCAAGCTGCCCGGCGCGGCCACGGCGTTCTACCAGCGCGCGGTGAGCCAGCACCTGTCCATCGGCGTCGCCGCCGTCGACCTGCTGCGCACCCAGCTCAACTCGCTGCACTCGCGCAAGCTGCGCAGCTTCGACGAGCCGCCGTTCCGCTGATCTGCGACAGGGCGCGAAGCGCCTGCCAGGGCGAAGGTGGTTGCCTCAACTGAATCAAGGAGGCAGCGTAGGGCGCATAACGCGCCAGCGTTATCCGCCGTGGCGGTTGCGGCGCATAACCTGTTCCAGGTTATGCGCCCTACGGTGCTGAAGAGTGTCGATGGAGAGAGTTGCCGATGACCGATCCTCGCAAGACCCCGGCGGGCCGCGTGCTCGCCCTGCTGGACCTGACTTCGCTGAATGCCGGCGATGACCTGCAAAGCACCGTGGACCTCTGCCGCCGCGCGCTGACGCCCTACGGCGAAGTGGCCGCAGTGTGCGTGTGGCCGAAGCTGGTGCACGTTGCCCGACGCACGCTCAATACCCTGGGCGGACGCGGCGTCCGAGTCGCCAGCGTGTGCAACTTCCCCGCCGGCAACGCGCCGCTGGCTGACGTGGTGGAGGAGGTGCGCAAGACCCTCGCCGAGGGGGCCGACGAAATCGATCTGGTCTACCCCTGGCGCAAGCTCAAGGCTGGCGAGGCTACGGGAGCGGAGGAACTGATCCGCACCTGCAAGACACTCTGCGGGCCCTACCACCGGCTCAAGGTGATCCTGGAAACCGGCGAACTGGACGATGCGGAACTGATCCGCACGGCTTGTCGCGAAGCCATCGCCGGCGGCGCCGATTTTCTCAAGACCAGTACCGGCAAGGCGACTGTGCATGCCACGCCCGAAGCCGTGCGGGTGATGCTCGAATGCATCGAGGAGGCGGGCGGCAAGGTGGGGCTTAAAGTCTCCGGTGGCCTGCACACCTTGGCCGATGCGCTGCAATATCGTGCGCTGGTGGAGGAGCGTTTCGGCGCCGGCTGGATCACTCCGGAGCATCTGCGTTTCGGGGCTTCGTCGCTGCTCGACGAGCTGCTGCGCGAGCTGGGTACCGAGGCCAAGCCCATCTCCACGCGCAGCTACTGAACCGCCCGCGTTGACGCAGGCCGAGGCGAGCCTAGAATGCTCGCCTCCCGCGCCACGGGGAACCGTGGCGCGTCCCTCCGGTCGGACCTTCGCCGACCTTTTTCGCTGGTGATCCCATGCCGTTCCGCGCCCCTTCGCACCTCACCAACCCGCTGCGCCGTTTCGCCCGCCGACTGGTGGAAAACGGCACGCCCGAAGTCGCCGCACCGCTGCCGTTGCCTGACAGCATTGCCGGCGAGCCCTGGTTTTCCGTGGGCAAGGCGGTGGAAGGCCTGGGTGGCGAACGAGTAGATGGCTGGTGCCTGGAGGAATGGCCGGGTCTGGCCCTGCGTGCCCGCTTCAGCGCCTGCTGGCGTGATGTTCAGGGCCGCCTGTGGAATGTGCTGCCGGGCGGCGAAGCCATCGCTTTCCTGCCTGATCCGTCGCGCCGCTACGAAGGCGTGCCGCTGGCCGAGCAGCTGCATGCGCTGGAGCGCGACGAGTTGCTGGAGGATTACCTCTGGCTCAGTCGCGAGCTGAGCAGACCACAGATGGACGACGAGCGCCGGGAAGTCCGCGAATCCATGCGCCAGCGCCTGGAAAGCTGGCTGGAGCTGGGCGGCCGCGGTGACAAACCGTGCCCGTGCAGCAGCGGCAAGCGTTACCGCAACTGCTGCAGCAAGCGCGTGCGCGAGAACTGACCCAAGGGGATTTTTCGTAGGGCGAATTACGCACCAGCGTTATCCGCCGAGAAGGGCCGGCGCATAACCCGTTCCGGGTTATGCGCCCTACCGTTCTACCGTTCTGACGTTTTTTGTAGGAGCGAGCTTGCTCGCGAACCGCCCAGCATCCAAGTTGCCGGAATGCACGTTCGCGAGCAAGCTCGCTCCTACAGGGATGAGTCCGGCATCGGTGGGACGAGCCATTGTTCGCCCGGCTTCGGCGCGCGGAAACGCTCCGCCGCCACACCACGTTGCTGTAGCGCCGCCGCCAGGTCGCTGACCGGCGTGAATTGCCCTTCGTCGCTCAGGCGGAATGTGCCGAAGTGGATCGCCATGCTGCACTGCGAATCGAGATGCTGGTGCGCCTGCACGGCGTCGTCCGGGTTCATGTGGTGGTGACGCATGAACCAGCGCGGCTCGTAGGCGCCGATGGGCAGGGCGGCGAAGCGCATGGGGCCGAAGCGCTCGTGCATCAGGCAGAACTCTTCGCCCAGCCCGGTATCGCCGGGGAACAGCAGCGGGCCGTCCGGCGATTCCAGCACGAAGCCCATCCACAACGTGCGGTTGGTGTCGCGCCGCGAGCGCGCCGACCAGTGCTGCGCCGGCACACCGGTGAGCAGCATGCCCTCGGGCATCGGCAGGCTCTGCCACCAGTCCAGCTCGACGATGTCATTGAATCCGCAGGCGCGGATCAGCTCGCCGTTGCCCAGTCCGGTCACGACCTTGGCGGACGGGAAGCGCCGGGCCAGCTCGCGCAGGCTGTGGATATCCAGGTGGTCGTAGTGGTTGTGGCTGACCAGGATCAGGTTGATCGGCGGCAGTTCGTCCAGCGCCAGTCCCGGCGGGTGCACGCGCTTGGGGCCGACGAAGCTGAACGGGCTGGTGCGTTCGCACCAGAGCGGGTCGGTGAGGATATTCAGCCCGCGGTGTTGGATGAGCAGGGTGGCGTGGTTGATGTAAGTGACGCGCAGTTCGTCGCCTTCGACGCGGGCTGGCGTCTCCGGACGGGCGTCGGGGCCGGGCTGGGCGATCCACTCCTGTTGGCGGCCGCGTTCGCGCTGCCATTTGAGGAAGGCGCGCAGGCCGTTGTGCGATTGGCGGTCGAGATTGTGAAAGCGGGCACCGTCGAAGTGCGCCGTTTGCGGGCCGCGATAGCGGGCGCCGAGGCGGCCGCTGAGGTTCTGCAAGGTGATCAGCCAGGTGGGGTGGCTCATGGGCATGCTCGTGCGTGCTCTTGCGATGAGGGCTAGGCACAACCTAGCATGCCGGCATTCCTCGCATCCCCTATCCTCGGTTACCAGTCTTTTCGCCATGCCCCGTCCGCCGCGCCCTGCCAATCGTCGTCCCGCCAGCCGTCCCGCGCCTCGCCGTGTGGCCAAGGCGCCGCCGGCGCAACCGAAGCTGATCCTGCTGAACAAGCCGTTCGACGTGCTGACGCAGTTCAACGACAGCGACGGCCGCGCGACGCTGAAGGATTTCGTCGATGTGCCGGGCGTCTATCCCGCAGGCCGCCTGGATCGTGACAGCGAGGGCTTGCTGCTGCTGACCAATGACGGCCGCCTGCAGGCGCGCATCGCCGATCCGAAGCACAAGCTGCCGAAGACCTATTGGGTGCAGGTGGAAGGTGAGCCGAGCGACGAGCAGCTGGAACAGCTGCGCAAGGGCGTGCAGCTCAATGATGGCCCGACTTTGCCAGCCGAGGCCCGGCGGCTGGGGGAGCCACGGCTTTGGGAGCGCGACCCGCCGGTGCGCTTCCGCAAGTCAGTGCCCACGGCCTGGCTGGAGCTGGTGATCCGCGAGGGGCGCAACCGTCAGGTACGGCGGATGACCGCGGCGGTTGGCCTGCCCACGCTGCGCCTGGTGCGCGTGCGCATCGGGCCATGGCAGCTGGAGGGGCTGCAACCGGGGCAGTGGCGGGAAGTCAGCCCCGAGCTCTGAGCCCGGGGCAAGGTCGCGGGTCAGAAGCCGCCTTCGAGCCCGGCGACGACCACGGACTTGATCAGGAAGCCGAGTACGCCCAGGCCCAGTGCGAAGAACAGCACCATGGTGCCCATGCGGCCGGCCTTGGACTTCTTGGCGAGGTCCCAGACGATGAAGGCCATGAACAGGATCAGGCCGGTCACCAGGCCGTACATCATCCAGTCTTCGAAACTTTCGTTCATTGCTGCTCCTGCCCGGTACGGACGTGTCGCGTGGGGCGCCGGGACTGAGGGTGGTGGTGGAGAAGGCGCGCATTATACGCATGCGGCGCTTTGTCGTTCAGAGCCGTTCATAAAATGATCAGTTCCTGCTGCTGGACGAGCGGATTGCCCTCGAATATCCCGCCGGTGGGCGGCTGGCGGGGAAATCTCTGGCATTGATTTCGTGCGGCGAGAGGCGGGGTGCGGTGCTGTGTCGCAGGGGCGCCTTGGCCGGCGGACGGTGGGCGTGGCCCGTTCCTGCGAGGGAGTTCGGAGTGAAGCGGTTCGCGAGCAAGCGCGCTCCTACGAAAAGCGCCCCGGAGTTTGGCTGGGCTGTAGGAGCGAGCTTGCTCGCGAACAGTTCGTAGAGCGCAATACGCGCCTGCGTTATCCGCCCTACGGACTAACCCCAAGCAAGAGCCTCGCGGAGAAGCTCCACTCCTACAAAAAGGCGCCCGGCTCAGGCGCGCAGGTGATCCAGCGGCAGCTCGGTACTCGCCAACACGTTGCGCAGCACGAAGCTCGACCGCACGCTGGTCACCCCTTCGATGCGGGTAACGGTGCCAAGCAGGAAGTGCTGGTAGTGTTCCATGTCCGGCACCATCACCTTGAGCTGGTAGTCCGCATCCATCCCGGTCACCAGGCTGCATTCCAGCACCTCGGGGCACTTGCCGATGATCTGCTGGAAGTGCTCGAAGCGTTCCGGTGTGTGACGGTCCATGCCGATCAGCACGAAGGCGGTGAGGCTCAGGCCCAGTTTCTTGCTGTCCAGCAGCGCGACCTGGCGGACGATATAGCCATCGTCTTCGAGCTGCTTGACTCGCCGCGAGCAGGGGGAGGGCGACAGGCCGATGCGTTCGGCCAGCTCCTGGTTGGAGATGCGCGCGTCGCGTTGCAGTTCGGCAAGAATTCGCAGGTCGTAGCGGTCCAGCTTGTCCATGAAAGCCTCGTGTATCTGTTGAATTGCGCTTTTGGCGTAATTTTTAGGTATTTATTGCTCAGGTGGTGCCTGTATGAGCAATCTTAGCAATCATTTCCTTGCTCTGTCGCCGTACTATTTCTTCCAGATTCACAGCCCGGACATCACGTCCCCCTGCGATCCGCCCAATCAGGCGCTTCGCGGCCCGCCGACCCCACAGGATCGCGCCGGCCACCGGGCTACGCACTGCCCAGAAGGCGGAGCGAGGTGAGCCGGCGCCAACAGCGACGAGCAGGACGAGATTCCACAAAGGGAGGCTGACGAGCCTCCCTTTTTTCTTGCCTGTGATTTACCTCCGCCATCTTTACCCTGACTTTACTCAACGCCCCGCAATGCCTGCTTCGCGCCGTGGTCTATGGCAATGTCATATCACTGTCCTCGGCCATTGCCGAAGTGAGGAAACAATGAAGTCGGGCATTGGGCAGTTCGCCTCGTTCGCTGTCCTTTCGCTGGCCATCGCGACTCAGGTGCTGGCGGCCGACGGGCCCGATATGCAGGGCCATCCGTCCGCCAATGGTGGCGGCGGTCAGTCCCAGGGGCGTCCGCAGGGCAACAACGGCGGGCAGTGGCAGGGCCACGGCCAGGGCAACAACGGTGGCCAGTGGCAGGGGCGGCCGCAGGGTGGCAATGGCGGTCAGTGGCAAGGCCACGGGCAGGGCAACAACGGTGGCCAGTGGCAGGGTCGGCCGCAGGGTAGCAATGGCCGGCAGTGGCAAGGCGATGGCCAGGGCAACAACGGTGGCCAGTGGCAGGGGCGTCCGCCAGGCAACAATGCTGGGCAGGGGGCAGGGCGTCCGTCCGGCAGCGACGACCACTCCTGGCAAGGGCGTCCCACCGGCAGCATGAGCAGCTCGCATTGGCAGGGCAATGATCACGGCAAGCCCGGCTGGCAGGGCGGCTCTCGTCCGCCGTCGGCGGGCTGGCAGGCTCGCCCGCCTTCCCATGGCAACTGGGGCCCGCACCCGTCCTATTGGCGTCCGGGCTACGTGGTAACCAGCATGCCGAGCGGGCGTTACCGCGTGCCCTATCGCGGCAGCGATTACTACTTCAACGACGGCTACTGGTATCGCCCCTACGGTTCGCGCTATGTGGTGGTGACGCCACCCTACGGCGTACGCGTTCGCTACCTGCCGTCCTACGCCGAGCAGGTGTGGATTGGCAGCATCGGCTACTTCCTCGCGGCCGGCACGTATTACCTCTGGCAAGCCAGTTCGCAGGATTACGAAGTGGTGGCGCCGCCCCAGCAGCAGGTCGCCAGCGTGGCGCAGTCGGCGTACGACGTGATGGCGTATCCGATGTACAACCAGAACCCCGACCAGCAGGCGCGCGATCGCTACGAATGCCACCGTTGGGCTGCCGACCAGAGCGGTTTCGACCCGGCCCTGGCGAGCTACGCGCCACCGGACTACGTTGCCGACAACTACCGCCGCGCCCTGGGGGCCTGCCTGAGCGGGCGTGGCTACAGCGTCAACTGATGCTCGCTAACTGATCGTCTCTTTACCCACCACTTCCTGCGGGTCGGCGTGCACCAGCACCTCGGCCCGCGGGAATTCCTTGTGGATCGCCAGCACCGCCTCGTCGCACAGCTGATGCGCCTTGAGCAGCGTCAGTGAGCCGGGCAGCTCCAGGTGCAACTGGACGAACCAATGCGTGCCGGAAATCCGCGTGCGCAGGTCGTGGGCGCCAAGCACGCCGGGTACTGCCTGCACCAGTTCGAGCATGCGCGTGCTGACATCCGGAGGCAGCTCTTCATCCATCAGTACCGCCACCGACTCCTTGGCAATCTGGAACGAACTCCAGAGGATGTAGAAGGCGATGCCCAGGCCGAAGATCGCATCCATCTGCTGCCAGCCGAAGTTCGCCAGCACCAGGGCGACCAGGATGCTGCTGTTGAGCAGCAGGTCCGAGCGGTAGTGCAGGGAATCGGCGCGGATGGCATTGGAGCCGGTGATCTTCACTACATAGCCCTGCACCATCAGCAGGCAGGCGGTGAGTGCCAGGGACAGGATCATCACCGCGATGCCCCAGCCTGCGGCTTCCACCGGCTCGGGATGTTGCAGGCGGTCGATGGCCTGCGCCCCGACCAGCACGGCGCTGACCGCGATGAACAGCGCCTGCGCCAGCCCCGAGAGGGATTCCGCCTTGCCATGGCCGTAGCGGTGGTCGTCGTCCGCCGGGCGGATGGCGTAGTGCACTGCCAGCAGGTTGAGGAACGACGCGGCGCCATCGAGCAGCGAGTCGGTGAGACCGGCGAGCAGGCTGACCGAGCCGCTGAGCCACCAGGCGATGGCCTTGGCGACGATCAGGGTGGTGGCGACGCCGAGCGACGCGAAGGTCGCCAGCCGCATCAGGTGGGCGTGGCTGGCGTGCTTGAGCATCAGGTGTCCAGGCGGTTGGGCAGGAAGTAGATGTAGTCCAGCAGCGGCGCCTTCTGGCCCAGCGCGGTGAGCGCGGCGCTCATCTGCCCGCGGTGGTGAGTGCCGTGGTTGACCAGGTGCTGGACGATGTTCGCCAGGCTCTGGCGGTGTTCCTGCCCGGCCATGTTGCGGTAGTCCAGCTGGGTGCCGAGGGTGGCGTCGCTCTGCTTGCTCAGCCACAGGCGCCAGGCACCGACACCGTCATTGAGGAAATCGGCGAGGCCGGCGCGATCGGGCGCGGCCTCGGCGTCGAGCCGTTCGAACTGCCAGGGCTCTCGCTGCACACGGGCGAACCAGATGCGATCGACCACCGCGAGGTGGTTGAGGGTGCCGTGCAGGCTGCCGAAGAACAGCCCGCGCGGTGCGCGGTAGGCCTCTTCATCCAGCGGCGCGACAGCCTCCAGAATGCGTTCGTAGGCCCACTGGTGGTACGCCAGGAGTTGTTGCAGGTGTGAAGCGAGAGCGCCGTGCATATCAGGCCTCCGGGCGCAGGCCCAGGCTGGCGAGTTGTTGAAGGCTGCCGCTGCGCTGGAGCAGACGCGGGTCGTCCAGGGGCAGGCTGCGGCCGGTTTCACGCTCGAGGATCGCCTTGAGTTTAGCCTTGTCCACGGTGCCGTCTTCACTCACGGCATCCTTGAGCTTCTCCGGTGCGACCGAGTACTTCTCGTCGGGCAGGTAGATCGCGCCGGTGGCGAAGTCTACGCCGAAGGCAATCAGGCCCGGGATGACGTAGAACAACAGTCCGACGGCGTCCAGGGCGGCGACGGCCGGGTCGATGCGGCCGTCGATCTGACCGCGACGATCGGGGTAGAACAGGGTGCCGCAGGCGGTCAGTTGGCTGAACAGCGCGGCGCTCAGAACGGCACAGGACACTCGGGTGGCAAGACGCATGAAAAAACCTCCGGGAGGATGATGCGGACAACTATAACAACGAGTCCTGAACGGCTGCTGGCAGTTTCGCACTAGCCAGCGTTCTCGTTGCTTCTATGACTGCCGAGTTGGCATCGCGGTTCGCCCGCTATAATCGCCGCCCCCCGCGTATTCCGGGTTACCGCCTTATGAAATTCGAGTTCCAGGAGCCGGCATGAACGCCCTTCCCATCGACAGCGTCCTACCCGCCCTGCGCCAGGCACTGGCCGCGCGCCACGAGGTGGTGCTGGAAGCGCCGCCCGGCGCCGGCAAGACCACCCGCGTGCCGCTGGCGCTGCTGGGCGAGACGTGGCTGGGCGGGCAGTCGATCCTGATGCTGGAGCCGCGCCGGCTGGCTGCCCGCGCCGCCGCCGAAAGGCTGGCCGCGGAGTTGGGTGAAAAGGTTGGCGAGACCGTCGGCTACCGCATCCGCCTGGACAGCAAGGTGGGGCCGAAGGCGCGCATCGAAGTGGTCACCGAGGGCATTCTCGCCCGCCGCCTGCAGGACGACCCGGCCTTGGAAGGCGTGGGACTGGTGATCTTCGACGAATTCCACGAGCGCTCCCTGGATGCCGACCTGGCGCTGGCGCTGACTCTCAACGGACGTGCGCTGCTGCGCGACGAGCCGCCCCTGAAGGTACTGGTGATGTCCGCCACGCTGGAGGGCGAGCGCCTGTCCGCGCTGCTGGACGACGCACCGGTGGTGCGCAGCGAGGGCCGCATGTTCCCGGTGGACATCCGCTGGGGGCGGCCGTGGCAGGCCGGCGAATTCATCGAGCCGCGCGTGCTGCAGACGGTACAGCAGGCACTGGCCGACGAGTCCGGCAGCCTGCTGGTGTTCCTGCCCGGCCAGGCGGAGATTCGCCGCGTCGCCGAACAACTGGGCGAGGCACTGGCCGGTCGCGCTGACATCCTTATCTGCCCGCTGCATGGCGAACTCGAACTGGACGCCCAGCGCGCCGCCATCGAGCCCGCGCCGGCGGGCAAGCGCAAGGTGGTGCTGGCGACCAATATCGCCGAGACCAGCCTGACCATCGACGGCGTGCGCGTCGTGGTGGACGCCGGCCTGGCGCGGGTGCCGCGTTTCGATCCGGGCAGCGGCATGACCCGTCTCGACACCCAGCGCATTTCCCGCGCCTCCGCCACCCAGCGCGCCGGCCGTGCCGGGCGCCTGGAGCCGGGCGCCTGTTACCGCCTGTGGTCCGAGGCCCAGCACGATCAGTTGCCGGCCTATGGCGCGGCGGAAATTCTCCAGGCCGATCTGGCTGGCCTTGCCTTGCAACTGGCGCGCTGGGGGGGCGCGCCACAGGAACTGGTCTGGCTCGACCTGCCGCCTGCCGCCGCCTATGCGCAGGCCCAGGACCTGCTGGAACGCCTCGGCGCGCTGGCCTTCCGCGCCGGTGGCGGCAGCCTCACGCCCCACGGCCAGGCCATGGCCGAGGTGCCGGCGCACCCGCGGATCGCCCATCTGCTGCTGCGCGGCCATGCGCTGGGGTTGGGGCAACTGGCCTGTGATCTGGCCGCTTTGCTGGGCGAGCGCGACATCCTGCGCAGCAACGACGCCGACCTGCATCACCGCATCGCCTTGCTGGCTGGCGAGCAGAACGGTCCGCGCGCCAGCCGTGGTGCAGTGCAGCGCGTTCGCCAGCTGGCGCGGCAGTTCAAGGGCTACCTGCGTGGCCCGGCTCGCGAGCCGGTCGCCGATCCCGATCATCCGCGCTGGCTGGGCGGGCTGCTGGCCTTCGCCTACCCGGACCGCATCGCCCGACAGCGCCGTGCAGGCGGTGGCGAGTACCGCCTGGCCAACGGCCGCGCCGCTCTGTTCGGCGAGCCGGATGCGCTGATGAAGGAGACCTGGCTGGTCATCGCCGACCTCGGCAGCCGCCAGGGCCAGCGCGAGGAGCGCATCTACCTGGCGGCGGCGCTGGAGCCGGCGCTGTTCGAGACGATCCTGGCCGAGCAGGTCAGCGTCCACGATGAGCTGGAGTGGGACGAGCGCGAAGGCGTGCTGCGCGCCGAGCGTCAGCGCAAGGTCGGCGAGCTGGTGCTATCCACCGAGGCGTTGCCCAACCTCGATGCCGAGGCCCGCAGCTGTGCGCTGCTCGGGGTGGTGCGCCGCAAGGGTCTCGAACTGCTGCCGTGGACGCCGGAGCTGCGCCAATGGCAGGCGCGCATTGCCTTGCTGCGCAGGCTGGACCTGGAGAGCAAGGGCGAGAGCGAGTGGCCGGACGTCAGCGACGCCGCGCTGCTGGCTTCGCTGGAGGACTGGCTGTTGCCGTACCTGGGCAAGGTTTCGCGACTGTCGCACTTCGCCAATCTGGAGCTGAGCGGGATTCTCCATGCAGTGCTGCCCTGGCCATTGCCGCAACGTCTGGACGAGCTGGCGCCGCGCACGCTGCAGGTGCCGTCCGGTTCCAGCATCCGCCTGGACTACAGCGAGTTTCCGCCGGTGCTTGCCGTTCGTCTGCAGGAGCTGTTCGGCTTGGCCGATACCCCGCGCATTGCCGGCAGCCGGGTGGCGGTGAAGCTGCACCTGCTGTCCCCGGCACAGCGCCCGGTGCAGGTGACCCAGGACCTGGCCAACTTCTGGCGCAGCACCTATGCCGAGGTGAAGAAGGACCTCAAGGGTCGTTATCCGAAACACTACTGGCCGGATGACCCGCTGATCGCCGAGCCGACGGCACGGGCGAAGCCGCGCAAGGGGTAAGTCAGGCGCGGCGGTGGATTACGCCTCGCTTCCCTCGCGCCGATCCTCGGCCACTTTGCATGGCGGGTTTCGTCAGCGCTTGAAGCGCCACGGCATCAGACGCGGAAGGCCCGCACCGCGGTATGCAACGCGCCGCCCAGCTCCTGCAACTGCTCGCCCTGGCTGCGGCCCTGGCCGATCAGGCGCAGGTTCTGGCTGCCCAGTTCGTGGATGCGTTCGCTGTGCGAGCGGATCTCGCTGACCGCACCGCTCTGCTGGGCGGAGCTTTCGGCGATGCGCTCGGCCATGCTGGCGATGGTGCGGATGGCGCCGACCACCTCGTCCAGCGCGCCCTCGGCGGCGCCGGCCTGGGTGGCGGTGACTTCCGCGTGCTCGACCTGGCTGCGCATCGCTTCCACCGATTGCCGCGCGGCCTGCTGCAGGCGCGCGGTGAGCTGCTGGATTTCCTCGGTGGCGCCGGCGGTGCGCAGGGCCAGCGAGCGCACTTCTTCGGCGACGACCGCAAAACCGCGACCTTGCTCGCCGGCGCGTGCAGCCTCGATGGCGGCGTTGAGTGCCAACAGGTTGGTCTGTTCGGCGATGGAGCGGATCACTCCCAGTACATTGCCGATGGTGGCCGATTCCTCGGCAAGGTTCTCGATGGCCTGTGCGTTGCTCTGCACCTCGTCCACCAGCGCGCGCATACCGTTCAGGCTGTTGCCGATCACCTGCTGACCCTGCTCGACGGCCATGCCGGCGGCGTGGCTGGCCGAAGCAGCCTGACTGGCGTCGCCGGCCACCTGCTGGATGGCCGCTTCCATGTGGCCCAGCGCATCGCGGATTTCTCCGGTATCGCTGGCCTGGCGCTCGGCGCCGGCATGCAGGCCGCCGCTCAATTCGGCCAGCGCGCGGCTGCTGCCGGCTACTTCCTCGGCGCGCTGGTGGATGGTGCCGACCAGGGTGCCGAGGAAGTCGCGCAGTCGGTTCAGCGATTCCTGCAGTTCCACCAGGTCGCGGGTGCGGGTGTTCAGCGCGATGGGCTGGTTGAAGTCACCGCGCGCCCAGGTGGAGAGCGCCGGGACCAGTAGGCCCAGCACGCGCGCCAGGCGGCGTTGCAGGGTATCGATGAGCAGCGCGGTGGCGAGGATCAGGGCGATCAGCGCGCCCTGGATGATGCGTACTTGCGTCTGGATCTTCGAGCGCTCCTCGCGCACCTGCGGCTCCAGGGTCGCCAGGGCCTGCTGCACGGCGCCCAGGCGCTGGGCAGTGGCGTTGGCCAGTTGCTGGCGCTGCGCGATCAGTTGGCGGGTGCGGTCGAGTTCGTCCGGATAGCGGCGCAACACGCTGGCGAGGTCACGCTTGAGGGTGACGCCGCGATCCTCGCTCTGTGCCTCGGCGGCCGGCTGGGATGCCAGGCCCATCATCGCGGCGAAGTCGTCGGAGGCGGAGGCCTGTTGTTCCAGTACACCGAGCAGCGGCAGGGCGTCGATGCGCTCGGCCAACTGGCGCAGGGTTTCCAGCTCACGGTGGATATCGTCGGCCAGCGCCGGGTTGCCGCTTTCCACCAGCTTGGCGCGGGCGTGGGCCAGGCGCGTCAGGTGCAGGCCGGCCTGCAACAGCGGGGTGCGGTACTCGGCGGCGGCGGGGCTCTGGCCGGCGTCGGCGTAGGCGCCGAGCTGGTCCAGTGCCGCCAGCAGGTCACGCTCGGCCTGCAGCAGCAGGCCTTGCGGATCACCGGCCAGCTTGCCGGCGGCGAGCAGTTGGTTGCCGCTGAACTGGCGCAGTTCGTCGAGGCTCTGGCCAAGCAATTGGCTGAGGCTGTCCGGCAGGTGCGGCAGCTCTTGGGTCAGTTCATCCAGCCCCTGCTGGGCGGCCTTCTGCTTGAGCGCGTCGCCGCTGGCGAGGTACGCCTGGATGTTCTGCGCCACCTTGCGCTCGAAGCCCTGGGAGAGTTCCAGGTAGCGGTCCATCAGCGTGAAGGGGCGTTCCAGCGCGCGTTGCGACCACCACAGGGTGGTGCCCAGCGCGAGGCAGACGAGCAGGAGCAGGAAGGTATTGAGGTTGGTGAGCAGCTTGAGGCGCATGGCAGGTCTCGACCGACAGCGAAAAAACGGCGAGCCCTGAACCTATTGCAGTTTCGTTACTGGCTGATGACACGATGCCAGCATTCGGTCGGAAAATGGCGCGGCAGAGCCCGCGCCAGACCGGTGGCGGGTGTTACTTGTAGACCTCGACGCGGTTGCGGCCGCCGTGTTTGGCGGTGTAGAGCGCTTCGTCGGCCTGCTTGGCGAGGGTCTTGATGTCCATCTCTGCGCCCAGCTCGGCGATGCCGCAGCTGAAGGTGCAGGACAGGTCATGGGGCTGCGCCGGGTAGTGGATCTCGGCGAAACGCTGGCGGATTTCCTCCAGCACCTTGCGCGCGGAGTCGGCGTCGGTGTCCGGCAGCACCACGGCGAACTCCTCGCCGCCATAACGGCCGATGTGATCGGTCTTGCGCAGGCGCTGCTTGAGGAACAGCGCCAGGCTCTTGATCACCCGGTCGCCCATGGGGTGACCATAGGTGTCGTTGACCCGCTTGAAGTGGTCGATGTCGAGCATCGCGAAGGTCAGCGGGCGTTCTTCGCGGCGGGCGCGGAAGCGGGCGTCGTCGAGCAGTTGCAGGGTATGGGTGTGGTTGTACAGGCCGGTGAGGCTGTCGCGTACCATCCGCGCCTTCAGGCTGCGCGCGCGGGCGGCGCGGTTGCGTACGGTGGCGATCAGGTGGCGCGGCTTGATCGGCTTGGTGAGGAAGTCATCACCGCCTTCGCTCATGGCGTCGAGCTGTTTGTCCAGGTCGTCCTCGGCGGACAGGTAGATGATCGGCACGCTGACATAGCGCTCGTGCTGGCGGATCACCTTGGCCAGCTCGGTGCCCAGGCATTCGGGCATGTACATGTCGAGGATGATCAGATCCGGCTGGAACTCGGCCAGCTCGGCCATCACCGACAGCGGCGCGGTGAGCGCGCGGGTGACGATGCCCGCGCTGTTGAGCACCATCTCGGTGTGCGCTGCCTGGGCGCGGGAGTCGTCGACGATCAGCACGCGGAACGGCTCGTAATGGGCCACGCGGGTCAGCGTCTCGATCTTCTCCAGCAGGCCGGAGGCGTCCAGCGCGCCGCTGAAGAAGTCCTGGCCGCCGGCACGGGCAGCGGCCAGACGGGTCGGGGTGTCGGTTTCCTCGTGGCTGAAGAACAGCACCGGCAGCTTCTGCTTGAGGCCAGCCTGCACTTCATCGGCCAGCGCGAGACCCTGGCCGTTGGCAAAATCGATCTCCATCACGATCGCCGCCGGGTGGCGCTCGGCCATGGCGGCGCGGAAGGCATTGGCGTGTTCGCAGGGCTGCGCGGCCATGCCGAAGAATTCCAGCTGCTGAGCCAGTCGCTCGGCGCGTTCCAGGTCCTGCAGGGCCAGGTACACCGGCTTGCGCAGCGGCGGCAGGTGGGTGTGCTCGAACTGGTCGCCATGGCGCAGGCCGGTTCGCGACAGGCGCTGCATCAGGCGGTTGAGTTCGGTGATCAGCTCGCTGGAGAGGCGTCCGCGGTTGCCCTGTACGGCGCGCAGGCACTGGTCGATGGCCTTGGCGAGATCGGCGTGCTCGGCCTGTTCGAAGCGTTCGGCGTAGCGCTGCAGGCGCAGGCAGGCTTCGGCCAGTTCGGCCATTCCCGCGCTGTTCCATTCCGAGCGCGACAGGCGCTGCCAGACTTCCAGCAGGTGACGGGCCTGGTGGATCACCCGCTGGGCGAAGTGATGCTTGAGGCGGTCGAGGGATGGATCGTCGAGCTCGGTCATCGCGCGCTTCTTTATAGAGCCGTACCGGCGGCCTGCGGGGCGAATATGTTTCCGCCGTGATACACAGTGATGGCCCTATGCTACCAATCCTTGGTGGCAATAACAGTGCCTTCGGTCAAACATCCGAGGCTTTGTAATTCGCACCATTACCTAGCACCATGCGCAGGGTAGGCTGCGCTGATCCGCCTGCATGCGGCATGCTTGCGCAGTGGGGCCTAAAATCCCGGCACCCTGGGGCCGGTTGTGGGTCCAAGCTATCTTCGAATTCGGGACATCAAGGAACTTGCCATGTGGAACTGGAAGAAACGCGGCTCCGTGCGTGATCGCGTGGATGACACGGTAGACAATGCACGCGCCTACTTCGGCGGCCCCTGGCTGGGCCGCGTACTGGGCGGCCTGCTGGGTGCCTACCTGGTGGTCTGCGGGGTGATCGGCTGGTACTGGAGCCAGGAGCCGGACCTCTTCCCCGTGCAGCAGAACGCCCAGGCCGCCGCCGAGCGCGCCGGCCGCCAGATGGTCGTGGGCTACACCACCGTGGAAACCCTCAAGGAAGTGGTCGCCACTATCCTCAACAAGCCGGGCGGCTACCTGTCCAACGACATCTTCCCGCCGGGCGTCTGGCTGGACAACATGCCCAGCTGGGAATACGGCGCCCTGGTCCAGGTGCGCGACCTGTCGCGCGCGCTGCGCAAGGACTTCGCCCGCTCCCAGTCGCAGTCCACCGAGGACGCCGACCTGGCGCGCGCCGAGCCGCGTTTCAACTTCGACAACAAGAGTTGGGCCCTGCCGTCCTCCGAGTCGGAATACGCCGAAGGGATCAAGTCCCTGGACCGCTACCTCGCCCGTCTCTCCGCCGATCCGGCCGGCGCGCAGTTCTATGCCCGCGCCGACAGCCTGAACAACTGGCTGGGTGACGTTTCCACCCGCCTGGGCTCGCTGTCCCAGCGTCTCTCGGCCAGCGTCGGCCGGGTCAAGCTGAACACCAACATCACGCCGATGCAGCCGGTCGCGCCGGGCCAGGCGCCGGAAGTCGAGGAAGTGGTCCAGGAAACCCCCTGGATGCAGATCGACAACGTGTTCTATGAAGCCCGTGGCCAGGCCTGGGCGCTGTCGCACATCCTGCGCGCCATCGAGGTGGACTTCGCCGACGTGCTGGCGAAGAAGAACGCCACCGTCAGCGTGCGCCAGATCATCCGCGAGCTGGAGGCCGCCGAGGCGCCGCTGTGGAGCCCGATGGTCCTCAACGGCAGCGGTTTCGGCGTGCTGGCCAACCACTCGCTGGTGATGGCCAACTACATCTCCCGCGCCAACGCCGCGATCATCGACTTGCGTCAGTTGCTGGCCCAGGGCTGATCCATGGAAGGCATCAGCCGCAAGGAAGCCGCCCACCGGGCGGCTTCGGACGCCGAGAAGATTGCCTGGGTCGACGACGACGACCAACTGCTGGGCAGCCTGCCGCGCGCCGAGTTGCGCGCGCGCGGGCTGATTGGCCGGGGCACCTTCATCCTGCTGTTCAACTCCGCCGGTGAGCTGTGCGTGCACCGGCGCACGCTGAGCAAGGCGGTCTACCCCGGCTACTGGGACCCGGCAGCCGGCGGCATGGTGCAGGCCGATGAAAGCTATGCCGAGTCCGCCGCCCGCGAGCTGGAAGAAGAGTTGGGCATCGCCGGGGTGGAACTGCGCGCCCATGGCACCTTCTTCTTCGACCAGCCGGACAACCGCTTGTGGTGCGCGGTGTTCTCCGCGGTTTCCGATGCGCCGCTGATTTTGCAGCCCGAAGAGGTGCTGGAAGCGAAGTTCATCGACCCGCACCAGGCGCTGGCCGAGGCCAAGTCGGGCACGCCCTACTGCCCGGATTCGCTGGCGGCGTTGCGCAAGTACCTGGTGAGTTTCTGACGTCGGGTTGCTTTTTGTAGGAGCGAGCTTGCTCGCGAACTGGGCCCCGCTGCGGGGTTTGTTCGCGAGCAAGCTCGCTCCTACAGGCACCCCAGGACTCCGGCTGGATTGGCCATGTCGCCAAACCGCCGATCAATGACGCATTTTCGGTCTTAGCATTTGCCTCCAATGCTGCTAAATTGCGCGACCTTTCCGGCAGGGTCCTCCGCCGGGAATTGCGCAGCCCCTGCCTGAGTGGGGCGTCGCGGTCGGCGCCAGCCGGCCATTCGTTGACCTGGCCCGAAGAGGCCAATCCTGGGGATAAGCCCGGTGGTCAAGAAAGCATCCTCCCTGTCCGCCCTCGGCGGGCTCGTCTATTCCACTGATTCCGGCCGGCACTGCCCGGACTGCAATCAGCCCATTGGCGCGTGCATCTGCAAGCAGGCCGAGATTCCGGCCGGCGATGGCATCGCTCGCGTGCGTCGGGAAACCAAGGGCCGCGGCGGCAAGACCGTGACCACGGTGACCGGCGTGCCGTTGGCGGCCGATGCGCTCAAGGACCTGGCCACCGCGCTGAAGAAGCGTTGCGGTACGGGTGGCGCGTTGAAGGACGGCGTCATCGAGATCCAGGGCGACCACGTCGACCTGCTGCTCGAAGAGCTGACCAAGCGCGGCCTCAAGGCGAAGAAATCCGGCGGCTGAGCCGTCTCTCCCGAACGATTCTCCTCTGCAGAGAAGGGGTTCCAGGCGATGCGCACCGAGCGCTTCGCCGGCAAGCCCTTTCCCTAGATGGGAGATTTATCGGCGCGCCCTGGGCGTGTCGTCGGATTTTCCTAAACTTACCGCCAATACCGGCGGTCAACACGGCAACGTCACGAGGCCCGGCTAGGTTTACACCACCAGGCCATGACGACTCACCCGCACGCCGGGTGGCGCCTGCACACATTCGCGCAAATTGAGGAGACCACCACGCATGGCCGCTAGACGGACCCGCAAAGACGACGGCAGCAACTGGACCGTGGCAGACAGCCGCAGCATCTACGGAATTCGCCACTGGGGCGCGGGCTATTACGCCATCAACGACGCCGGTAACGTGGAAGTTCGCCCGCAGGGCGCGGATGCCCAGCCGATCGATCTGAACGGGCTGGTCGAACAGCTGCGCGAGGCCGGCCTGTCGCTGCCGCTGCTGGTGCGTTTCCCGGACATCCTGCAGGACCGCGTGCGCAAGCTTACCGGCGCCTTCGACGCCAACATTGCACGTCTGGAGTACACCAGCCGCTACACCGCGCTGTACCCGATCAAGGTGAACCAGCAGGAAGCGGTGGTGGAAAGCATCATCGCCACGCAGAACGTTTCCATCGGCCTGGAAGCCGGTTCCAAGCCTGAGCTGATGGCTGTGCTGGCGCTGGCGCCCAAGGGCGGCACCATTGTCTGCAATGGCTACAAGGACCGCGAGTTCATCAAGCTGGCGCTGATGGGGCAGAAGCTCGGCCACAACGTGTTCATCGTGATCGAGAAGGAATCCGAGGTGCAGCTGGTGATCGAGGAGGCCGCCGTGATCGGTGTGCTGCCCCAGGTCGGCCTGCGCGTGCGCCTGTCCTCGCTGGCGTCCTCCAAGTGGGCCGACACCGGTGGCGAGAAGGCCAAGTTCGGCCTGTCCGCCGCGCAGCTGCTCTCGGTGGTCGAGCGCTTCCGCGCCGCCGGCCTGGACCAGGGCGTGCGCCTGCTGCACTTCCACATGGGTTCGCAGATCGCCAACCTGGCCGACTACCAGCACGGTTTCAAGGAAGCCATCCGCTACTACGGCGAACTGCGCGCCCTCGGCCTGCCGGTGGACCACGTGGACGTCGGCGGCGGCCTGGGCGTGGACTACGACGGTACCCACTCGCGCAACGCCAGCTCGATCAACTACGACATCGACGACTACGCCGGTGTGGTGGTGGGCATGCTCAAGGAGTTCTGCGATGCGCAGGGCCTGCCGCACCCGCATATCTTCTCCGAGAGCGGCCGCGCACTGACCGCGCACCACGCGGTGCTGATCACCCAGGTCACCGACGTCGAGCGGCACAACGACGAAGTGCCGAAGATCACCGACCTCGCCGAACAGCCGGAGATCGTCCAGTGGCTGGCCGACCTGCTCGGCCCGACCGATGCCGAGATGGTCACCGAGACTTACTGGCGCGCCACCCACTATATGAGCGACGCCGCCGCGCAGTATGCCGAGGGCAAGATCAGCCTGGCGCAGAAGGCCCTGGCCGAGCAGTGCTACTTCGCCATCTGCCGTCGCCTGCACAACCAGCTCAAGGCGCACCAGCGCTCGCACCGCCAGGTGCTCGACGAGCTGAACGACAAGCTGGCGGACAAGTACATCTGCAACTTCTCGGTATTCCAGAGCCTGCCCGACACCTGGGCCATCGGCCAGGTGCTGCCGATCCTGCCGATCCACCGCCTGGGCGAGGAACCGACCCGCCGCGCGGTGCTGCAGGACCTGACCTGCGACTCCGACGGCAAGATCACCCAGTACGTCGACGAGCAGAGCATCGAGACCAGCATGCCGGTGCACGACGTGAAGGAAGGCGAGGACTACCTGATCGGCACCTTCCTGGTCGGCGCCTACCAGGAAATCCTCGGCGACATGCACAACCTGTTCGGCGACACCGATTCGGTGAACGTCTACCAGAACGCCGACGGCAGCTACTACCACGCCGGCATCGAGACCCACGACACTATCGAGGACATGCTGCGCTATGTGCACCTGTCGCCCGAGGAGCTGATGACCCACTACCGCGACAAGGTCGCCGGGGCCAAGCTCACCGTGCGCGAGCGCACCCAGTATCTCGACGCGCTGCGTCTGGGGCTGACCCGTTCGGCCTATCTGTCGTCCTGATGGGCTGGCAGTTCGGGTAAATGAAAAGCCCCGCTTCGGCGGGGCTTTTCTTTGCCTGCGAATCACCAACGCGACAGGCCGGCAGGTCCGTTGTAGGAGCGAGCTTGCTCGCGAACGAACCCCACTGTGGACGTCGGTTCGCGAGCGAGCTCGCTCCTACAGAAAACTGATTGGCGTTCGTGGTTGCCCTCGCCCAGCCCTCTCTCTGAGGGAGAGGGCTGGGCGAGGGGGAGGCCCGGAACTCCCGAATGATGACTGTGGTTCCTAGCTGTCCTGGCGTAATTCGAAGTGGGGGAAAAGCGCTTCCAATTCTTGCCAGAAATCCTCAGCGCCGTGGGGCGCCGGCGTGGCGATCAAATCAGGATCGAGCTGCCGCCCGCTGCGGGCCAACTGAACCACGAACTTTTCGACGCCCTGCTCGCGCAAGTACAACGCGAGGCGACGCAAGCGGTCCAGGTCGAACAACTGCCAGTGCACCGTTGTCCGGCACTCGTGCTCCACGCCGCTCTCCAGCAACAGTTCCAGGCTGCGCCAATTGGCCAGTCCGCTGCGTTTCACGCCGGTGATCGCGTCCATGTCCTCGGCCAGTCCCTTTACATCGAAGCCGACCCAATCGGCATGCGGCAGCGCACGGGCGAAGGCCGCCGGGCGGAGGCCCGTGCTATGCAGGCCAATGCGGAAACCCATTTCGCGGACTTCGGCCATGGCGTCGGGCAGCGCGCTCTGCAGCGTCACTTCGCCCCCGCTGAAGACCACGCCTTGCAGCAGTCCCTGGCGACGACGGAGGAAGGCGAGGACGTCGTCCCAGCGGATTTCCCCCTCGCCGCGTGGCGGAATCAGCTCCGGGTTGTGGCAGTAGCGGCAGCGCCAGGCACAGCCCTGGCAGAACAGCACGCAGGCGAGCAGGCCGGGGTAGTCGAGGGTGGTCAGGGGCACCAGGCCCCCGACCCTGAGCGTGGCACTCATCGCGTCTCGCGGAAGTGACGGCGCTCGCGGTGCTCGGATTGCTTGCCGGCGTTGAAGGCCGACACCGGGCGGTGATAGCCCATTACCCGGGTCCACACCTCGCAGCGCTGGCGCTGGTTCTCGGGAAGTTGGTTGGCGGTCATCGGTGGTGCTCCTTTTTGCGTGGATGAAGGGATGGGAAATCAGCCGCCGCAGCAGCGTTGGGAAGCGGCCTTCTGCAGGGCGGCTTCGTCGCACCTGGGGCAGAACTCGTGTTCGCCGGCGAGGTAGCCGTGGATGGGGCAGATGGAGAAGGTCGGCGTCACCGTCAGGTAGGGCAGACGGAAGCGCCCGAGGGCGGTGCGCACCAGGGTCTTGCAGGCCTCGGCGCTGGAGATGCGCTCGGCCATGTACAGGTGCAGCACGGTGCCGCCGGTGTATTTGCACTGCAGGGCGTCCTGCAGCTCCAGCGCCTCGAACGGATCGTCGGTGAGTCCCACCGGCAATTGCGAGGAGTTGGTGTAGTAGGGCGCGTCCGGGGTGCCAGCCTGGAGGATGTCTGGGTGGCGCTTCCGGTCCTCGCGGGCGAAGCGGTAGGTGGTGCCTTCGGCCGGCGTGGCTTCCAGGTTGTAGAGGTGGCCGCTGTCTTCCTGGAAGCGCACCAGCCGCGCACGCACATGGTCCAGCAGATCCACCGCCAACTGCCGGCCGACCTCGGTGTGCAGGCCTTCGCGGTCCCCCGTGAAGTTGCGCACCATCTCGTGCAGGCCGTTCACGCCGATGGTGGAGAAGTGATTGCGCAGGGTGCCCAGGTAACGCTTGATATAGGGATAGAGCCCCGCGTCCATGTGCTGCTGGATGACCTTGCGCTTGACCTCGAGGCTGTCGAAGGCCAGTTCCAGCAGGTAGTCGAGCTGGCGCTGGAGGCCGGCGAGGTCGCCGCGATGGCGGTAGCCCAGGCGCGCGCAGTTGAGGGTCACCACGCCCAGCGAACCGGTCTGCTCCGCCGAGCCGAACAGACCGTTGCCGCGCTTGAGCAGCTCGCGCACGTCCAGCTGCAGGCGGCAGCACATGGAGCGTACCTGGTTGGGTTGCATGTCCGAATTGAGGAAGTTCTGGAAGTACGGCAGGCCGTAGCGCGCGGTCATCTCGAAGAGGCGCGTGGCGTTATCGCTGTCCCAGGGAAAATCATGGGTGATGTTGTAGGTCGGGATCGGGAAGGTGAACACTCGGCCATGGGCATCGCCGGCCTGCATCACCTCGATGTAGGCGCGGTTGATCAGGTCCATCTCGGCCTGCAGCTCGCCGTAGGCAAAGGGCATTTCCACGCCGCCGATATAGGGGATCTGTTCGCGCAGGTCTTCCGGGCAGACCCAGTCGAAGGTCAGGTTGGTGAAGGGTGTCTGGGTGCCCCAGCGCGACGGCACGTTGAGGTTGTAGATGAACTCCTGCAGTGCCTGGCGTACCTGTTGATAACTCAGCCCGTCCTGGCGCACGTAGGGCGCGAGATAGGTGTCGAAGGAGCTGAAGGCCTGGGCGCCGGCCCACTCGTTCTGCAGGGTGCCGAGGAAATTGACCATCTGCCCCAGCGCGCTGGACAGGTGCTTCGGCGGCCCGGCCTCGACCCGGCCCGGCACGCCGTTCAGGCCCTCGCTGAGCAGCGTGCGCAGCGACCAGCCGGCGCAATAGCCGGCGAGCATGTCCAGATCGTGGATGTGCAGATCGGCCTCGCGGTGGGCGACGGCGATACCCTCGCTGTACACCTCGTCCAGCCAGTAGTTGGCAGTGACCTTGCCGGACACGTTGAGGATCAGGCCGCCGAGGGAATAGCCCTGGTTGGCGTTGGCGCGCACCCGCCAGTCTTCCCGCGAGAGGTATTCGTTCATCGAGGCGGCGACGTCCACCAGCGTCTTGCGTTCGCGGCGCAGGCGGCCGTGGCGTTCGCGGTAGACGATGTAGGCGCGCGCGGTGGGGTAGTGGCCGGCTTCCATCAGGGCGCGCTCGACCACGTCCTGCACCTGTTCCACATCCAGATCGTTCTGCGCCGGCAGGCTGGCCAGCACGCGGCGGGTCAGCTCCTGCGCATGCGGCGCGGCGAACTCACCGCTGGCCTCGCCGGCGGCGGCGATGGCGCGTTCGATCTTGCTCGCGTCGAAGGACACCGAGCTGCCGTTACGCTTGCGCAGGCTGGCGGGAAGGGGGGCGGTCCGTGTCAGGGGCATTGGCTTTATTCCACAACATGCTGTGTCTCGAGTTATTCAAGACAACAAGATGTTGTGGGAATCTAACGGCTTCGCCTGAAGGAAAATTGACCTCCGTCAACGTCGCCTGTCAGTCAATTTTTGCCATCGGAGGTATTGACCGCTGCACGCCACGGCATCGGCTGATCCTGGGGGCGAGCCGCGTCGGACACGGCCCTTGGTTCGCGAGCAAGCTCGCTCCTACCGGGAGCATGTCGGCCCGGGCTGTAGGAGCGAGCTTGCTCGCGAACGGGACTGCGCGGCGAACGTGCGGAGACTTCAGCCCAGCAGCGGCGCCAGCCGTTCTGCCAGGCGCCCGGCGAGCTGCTCGTCGCTGACATTGGTGAAACTCATGATCAGCGCCGGCTCGCGTCGGGCCTCCACGCACCAGGCGTTGAGCGCCTGCAGGCCGAGGCCCTCGGCGTGGGCGCGGCGGGCGACGGCGAGATCGTCCTGGTCCAGCGTGCCGATCAGGTGCAGGCCACCAGGCGTGTCGGCAAAGCGCAGACGTTCGCCGAGGCGCTCCTCCAATGCGCTGCGCAGCCACTGGCGGCGCTGGGCGTAGAGCGTGCGGGTGCGCTTGAGGTGGCGGGCGAAATGGCCTTCCTGCATGAAGTCGCAGAGAGTCGCCTGGAGCAATTCGGCGCAGCCCGAGGTGAATACTTGTTGGGCGCGCACGAAGTCTTCGACCAACTCCGCCGGCACGACGAGGTAGCCCAGGCGTAGCGCCGGATAGAGCACCTTGCTGAAGGTGCCGGTGTAGAGAACGCGGCCGGCGCGGTCGAGGCTTTTCAATGCGGGCAGCGGAAAGCCGGCATAGCGGTATTCGCTGTCGTAATCGTCCTCGACGATCCAGGCGCCGCTGCTTGCCGCCCAATCCAGCAGTGCCAGGCGGCGCGGCAGGCTGAGGGCGACGCCGGTGGGGCTCTGCTGCGACGGGGTGACCAGCGCAAAGCGGGCATCCGACGCACGGGCGATGCCGTCATCCACGCGCAGGCCATCGGCGTCCACCGCGACCGGCACCGGCACGCCGCCGGCCCGGCGCAGCAGTTCGCGGCCGCGCGGGTAGCCGGGGTCTTCGTGCCAGAAGCGCTGGCCGGGTTCGAGCAGGGTGCGGCTGATCAAGTCCAGCGCGCCCTGATATCCCGCGCAGATGAACACCTGCGCGGGGTCGCAGACGATGCCGCGGGATATTCCCAGGTAACCGGCGACGGCCTCGCGCAACGGCCCGTAACCGCAAGGCTCCGGGTAGGCCAGCATGGACGCGCTCTGTTGGCGCAGGCGCCGCGCGCACAGGCGCGCCCAAAGTGCGCGGGGGAAAGCATCCAGCGCCGGTACGCCGAGCTGGAACGGCCGCAGGCTCGGGCCGTGGGCGATCAGGCCGGGCAGCGCGCGCTCGACGGTATCCGGCGCAACTGCCACGGGCGGTGCAGCGGCGGTTCGCCCCGCCAGCTGCGGTGAAACCACGGTGCCCGCCGGGCCGCGCGCCAGCAGGTAGCCCTCGCTGGTCAGCAGTTGATAGGCCAGTTCCACGGTGCCGCGCGCCACACCCAGTTCGCCGGCCAGCCCACGCACCGGCGGCACCCGTTCGCCCGGCCGCAGCGCACCACGGGTGATGGCGTCACGGATGCGCTCATAGAGCTGGCGATAGATCGGCAGTTCATGGCTCGGGTCCAGCGGCTGGCGGAACGAATCGAAGGGCGCGGTCATGGCCTGTCCAGGGCGGGGATAAATCCGGTAGACGACTATGCCATGACCGGTATCAAGTCGTCCCGGCGGCCGCGATGCAGGATCAGCGTCTAGGCTTGCAGGCAGTGTTGAAAAGCAGGTGCCGCGACTCCATCTCATGTCGCAGAACCCGCTTTTTCCACCTGTTCGCCTCGCAGTGCGCGCAGCGGCTCCGGCTGCCCGCGCGAATTCCCCGTGTCCCAGGCGCCGACAGGTCCAACGCATGTGAGGAGTGACCGTTACCGATGGAATTCAAGGACTATTACGCCGCGCTCGGGGTCGACCCCGGCGCCGACGAGAAGGCGATCAAGACCGCCTACCGCAAGCTCGCGCGCAAGTATCACCCGGATGTCAGCAAGGAGCCGGACGCCGAGGCGAAGTTCAAGGACGTCTCCGAAGCCTATGAGGTGCTGAAGAGCCCGGAGAAGCGCGCCGAGTACGACGAACTGCGCCAGTATGGCGCGCAAGGGCCGCAGTTCGAGGCGCCGCCCGGTTGGCAGCCGCGCGGTGGTTTCGACGGCCCGCCGCCGGGGCACGAGCAGGACTTCAGCGACTTCTTCGAGCAGATATTCGGCGGCCGTGCGGGTGGCGCTCACGGTGGTTTTGGTGGCGCGCGCCAGCCGCAGGCCCACCGTGGTCAGGACGTGGAGATGGAAGTCCCGCTGTTCCTCGAGGAATCCCTCTCCGGCGACAGCCGGCCGATCAGCTTCAGCCTGCCCAGTTACGACGAGTACGGCCGCAAGCTGCCGCCGCAGAACAAGACGCTGAACGTGAAGATCCCCGTGGGCACCGCCGACGGTGAACGCATTCGCCTCAAGGGCCAGGGCGCGCCGGGTATCAACGGCGGGCCGGCGGGCGACCTGTACCTGGCGATCCGCCTGGTGCCGCACCCGGTCTTCGATGTCGATGGCCGCGACCTGATCGTCACCGTGCCGGTGGCGCCCTGGGAAGCCGCGCTCGGCGCCAAGGTGGAAGTACCCACGCTGAGCGGGCGGATCAACCTCGGCATCCCGGCCAACAGCCAGGCCGGCCAGCGCCTGCGTATCAAGGGCAAGGGCCTGCCGAACAAGGGCGATGCCGCCGCCGGCGATCTGTATGCCGTGCTCAAGGTGGTGATGCCGAAGACGGCGGACGATGCGACTCGAAAACTCTGGGAAGAACTGGCTGCCAAGGCGGCCTTCGACCCCCGTGCCGATTGGGGTAAACGCGCATGACGACGACAGTGATGGTGGTGGACCTCGACGAGCTCTGCCAGTCGGTGAACCTCCCCCGCGACGTGCTCGTCGAGATCGTCGAGGTGGGTATCGTGGAGCCCCGCGAGCAACGTGCCGGGCATTGGCTCTTCGATTACCAGGCCGTCAGCGTGGTACGCCGTGCGGTGCGCCTGCGCCGCGAGTTCGAGCTGGACTGGCCGGGCATCGCCCTGGCGTTGCGCCTGCTGGACGAGGTGGACGAGCTGCGCGCGGAGAATCGCTACCTGCGCCAGCGGCTGGCGCGCCTGCTGGAGGATTGACGGTTTACTGGGCGCTGGTCGCTGCGCTGGCTGCATCGAGCGGGATGAACTGCATCAGGCCCAGCAGCGGCGCGGCGAGAAGTCCCTGTACGTAGTTGATCCCGCTGCGCCGCAGGCTTTCATGGGTCATCTGCGCCAGCAGTTCCAGGCGGCCGAGCATGCGGCCGAACTCGCGTTCGAAGGACAGGTTGCGCCCACTGGCGCCGATCTCGTTGGACAGCAGCAGCGGCCGGCCGTGCTGGTCGGTGCGGCTGGCCAGCAACCAGGCCGCCACCTCGATATTCCAGGCCGCGTTGGCGGTCATCTGCGCGTTCAGCCCGCTGAGCAGGTGCTGGGTATCGGTGCCGCCGTAGAGTTCGTAGAGCATGCTGCCGAGCCCGTAGATCAGCGTGCCGGCGCGGTCGCCCTGGAACTCTGCATCGAACGCCAGGGGCAGGGCGGCTACCGATGTCCTGCCGCCCAGGCCGGGCAGTGGCTGCTGGTTGCGGATGGCGTTCATCACCAGTTGATTAGCCGCCACGCGTGAAGCGGCGCCGGTTTTCTTCCATTCCCGAGGATTGCGCTTGTAGAGCTTGTCGAGCAGCAGCGACAGGCTGTCGAGGTTGTCCCGCATCGCCAGGTTGGCGGCGCGGTTGGCGTCGTTCTGCAGCATCTGTCCGGAGCTGAAGTCCTCGCCGCCGACCTGCTTTTTCACCGGCGGCGACGTGCAGCCGGTGAGCAGCGCGGTGGCAAGGATGCAATACAGAAGGTGGCGCAGCATTGACGGTCCGGGCGCGGGAAACGGGCCTGAACCTTGGCGTGTGGGGAGTCGTGGGGCCAGCCGGAATGATCGCGAATACCGGGTGCCGCAGCAGCCTGCGACCGGTTACTCAGAATGATGGGAAGGGAAAGCGCCGGCGGATGCCGGCGCTTGCGGCGATCAACGCGGCTGGTTCTGCACGACCCAGGCGGAGAAGGCATCGATGATGCTCTTCAGGAAGGGCTCGGTCTTCTCCGACAGCTTGCCGGACTCGTCGAAGAAGCTGCCGGCTCCACCCAGGTAGGCTTCGGGCTGCTGCAGCACCGGCATGTTGAGGAACACCAGCGACTGGCGCAGGTGGTGGTTGGCGCCGAAGCCGCCAATGGCGCCCGGAGAGGCACTCACCACGGCGCAGGGCTTGGCGTTCCAGGCGCTCTTGCCGTAGGGGCGCGAGCCGACGTCGATGGCGTTCTTCAGCACGCCGGGCACCGAGCGGTTGTACTCGGGGGTGACGAAGAGCACCGCGTCAGCGCGGGCGATGCGCTCGCGGAAGGCGCTGTAGCTGGCGGGCGGGGTGCCCACGTCGAGCTCTTCGTTGTACAGCGGCAGGTCGCCGATCTCCACGATTTCCAGCTTCAGGTTGGCCGGCGCCAATGCGGCGAATGCCTTGGCGATCTTGCGGTTCAGGGATTCCTTGCGCAGGCTGCCGACGACAACGGCAACATCGAAGACTTGGCTCATGGCGACTCCTCAGGATCGGGGTATTGAGCCGTTTGTTATAGACGATGAGCGTGACATTGCGTGGACATGGATCAAGGTTCGGCAATCATGTCCCAGTCGTTTCGTTCGATCTTGGCTCTATGGGGTAGGGCATGGTCTCACTAGAGTGGCACCTGTCCCCACACCTGAGTCGAGGTCCCCATGTGCATGAAAGTCTTCTTCGCCGGCGCCAGCGGCGCCATCGGTCGCCGCCTGCTGCCGATGCTGCTGGAGCGCGATTACCAGGTGCTGGCGGTCAGCCGTTCCACGCAGCGTGCGGCCGCGCTGGAGGCTGCCGGGGCACGGGCCATGGTGCTCGACGTCTATGACGCCGCTGCGCTGCATGCCGCCCTGCTGGAGTTTCAGCCGCGCTGGGTGATCCACCAGCTCACCGACCTGCCGGCTGGCCTCGCCCCCGCCTTGATGCCCGCCGCCCAGCCGCGTAATGCGCGCCTGCGCCGCGAAGGCACGGCCAACCTGGTGGCGGCGGCCCGTGCCGCCGGTGTCGAGCGCCTGGTGGCACAGAGCATTGCCTGGGCCTATGCGCCCGGCGAACTGCCCCTGCATGAGGAGCAGCCACTGGACCTGGGGGCCGAAGGCCCGCGCGCCGTCAGCGTGGGTGGCGTGGCGGCGCTGGAAGACGCCGTGCTCGGCGCCCGGCCGATGGAGGGCATCGTGCTGCGCTACGGGCGGCTCTATGGTCCGGGAACAGGCGCCGAGAGTGCCGACCCGCGCTTGGCCGTGCATGTCGATGATGCCGCCCGTGCCGCGCTGCTGGCGCTGGAGTGGGGCGCACATGGGGTCTACAACGTGGCGGAGCAGGACATCGAAGTCAGCTCGGCGAAGGCGCGTCATCGTCTGGGCTGGCAGCCGGGATTTCGCCTGGCAGGGGTACCGGCATGAACCTCGCCCTGCGGCGCCAGGCGCACACCGGGTTAGCGTTGGCCGCCTCTGTTGCCGCCGCTGTCGCGGTCGCCGCGCAGTTCTGGCAGCCCTGGTCGCGGCCGCTGGCGAGCCTTGCACAAAGCCTTTCCGGGCACGCAACCGAAGCGCGGCCGACTACCCAGGTGACGCGCCTGTCCTGCGAGCCGCTGGCCGACATGCCCGGCAAGGTCGTGACCACACTGCAGGTGGACTTCCCGCCCAATGCGCATACTCCGGCGCATCACCATCCTGGTGCGGTCACTGCCATCGTGCTCAGCGGTCAGGTTCGCTCGCAGATGCAGGGCCTGCCGGCGCAGACTTACGGACCGGGTGAAACCTGGTTCGAGCCCAGCCGCGAGCTGCACCTGTTCGCCGAGAATCCCAGCGTCAGCGAGCCCGCGCGCCTGCTGGCGGTGATCGTCAGCGACGAGCATTGCGGCCCGCTGGTGATCCCCGAGCCATCCGCCGACTTCAGCCATTGATGCTTCGCGAAAGGAGATTCGCATGACCCCGCTCACCCCCTTCAGCGCTGCCCAACTCGACGCCGTCCTGGCGCGCCTCGGCCTGCCGTCGCAGCGCCTCGCGCCAACGCTGGAGAACCTCGACCGGCTGATTGTCGCGGCGTTGCACCACCTGCCCTTCGAGAACCTCGACGTGCTGCTCGACCAGCCCATCCAGATCGAGCCGGAGGCGGTGTTCGCCAAGGTTGTCGAGCATCGTCGCGGCGGCTATTGCTTCGAGCTCAACAGCCTGTTCGCGCGGCTGCTGAGCAGCCTGGATTACCCGGTGACGCTGCTGGTGGCGCGGGTGCGCTGGGGCCTGCCGGCAGATGCGCCGCTGACCCCGCAGACGCACCTGCTATTGCGCATCGACCTGGCCGAGGGGCCGCACCTGGTGGACATTGGCTTCGGCGGCCCGGCGTCGCCCCGGGCCCTGCCGCTGCGGACCAACGAAGAGTTGCCCGGCGGCTGGCGCATCACCGGCTCGCTCGACGGGGAACTGGAGATGGCCGCACGTTCGGCGTCCGGCTGGCAGACGCTGTACCGCTTCACCCTGGAGGCGCAGCACTGGGTCGACTACGGCATGCGCAACTGGTACACCTCGACCTTCCCGCAGAGCGTGTTCCGCAACTCCCTGCGGGCGGCGCTCAGCGAAGGCGGCGCGCGGCTGTCGCTGTTCAATGGGCAGTTCACCTGCCGCAGCGCCGATGGGGACGTCGAGCAGCGCAGCATCGATAACGCCGACGAACTGCTGAGCGTGTTGCGCGCGCGCTTCCGCCTGCAACCTGCCGAGCGCGACTTGCCGGCTCTGCGCCGCCGCCTGGCTCAGTTGCTCGAGTCGACCGCCGTCAGGGTCTGAGCGTCGTGCTGTTCGGCGGCGGGGATATCCGGCGCCAGGCCGATGGCGAGGCGCACGGTGCGGCCGGCAAGCTGGTCGCGCTGCAGTTCGCCGCCGGGCCTGCCGGCGAGCCAGTGGCCGTCGATGTCCGAGGCGTGGCACTCCAGCTGCCGCTCCGCTGCGGGCGAATTCGGCAGCAGCCAGCGGCAGCGGCCATCGAAGATGCGCGCGCCCCTCGCTGGCATCCCCGTGCTGCCGCGGGCCAGTTGGGTGCGGATGGCGATGTTGGCAAAGCTGATATCGGGGGCAATGACATCCTGGGGATGGGTCGCCGATTCACCGTCCATTTCGATGCGGACATGGCTGAGCACGCGATTGCAGCCGCCGCTGCGCACGCTCAGGGGAACCTGGTAGCTCACACGGTGCGGGCGATCGTTGTACCCCGGAGTGGTGAATAGGCGCCGCGTGATGGTGCTTTCCGTCGCTGGGCCGCAGTGGCTGCCCTCCGGCACGGAGTAGTGCGCGTCGCCGGCCAGGGCGAAATCCCCCGGCAGGTCGGCTTCCAGGGTGAACTCATCGCTGGCGCAGCCGCCCAGGGCGAGTGCGGCGAGCAAGGGGAAAATCCTCCAGGGGTTACGGCGAGAGGGGCTGGAAGGCATGCGGGCGTCCTGCGGAAGTAGAAGCTGCGCAGGAGCATCCGCCGTTCAGGTGATCGCCTGAATCGGATTGCTCTGCTCGATCTGTAGGAAAGCGGCTGGGCGGATGAGACCTCAGCCGATCATCCCGAAACCGCGTGCCATCAGCGTCGCCAGCAGCGGCAGGATCATCAGCGCCAGCAGTTCCACGCGGATGGTCATGATCACCAGTTTCGCCCGGCGCTCGCTGGGCACTGGCACACGCCCGGCCTTGAGCTCGTTGCGCCAGTTGAGGAAGGTCATGGTTGGCAGGATCGACAGCAGCGCCACCAGCACGAACAGGCCGATCTTGGCGTGGAACAGGCTGTTGTGCAGGTAGTAGTTGGCCCCCTTGGCAAACCAGACGACGCGTGCAGCGCCAGTCAGCAGCACCACGCTGGCGCAGACTCCGTAAGCAAGGTCGACGATCACCAGGCTGCGCGCCCGCGACAGGTCCAGTGGCAGGCGGAACAGTTGGTGCTCGAGCACCAGCAGGGCGAACAGGATGAAGATGGAGAGGTAGTGCAGGTACGCGGCAATGGCTTGGGCCATGAGTGGGGTCCTCTGCTGGGGCCTTTTTCGGTCAGATTCAGGTCGGCGGCGCGCTGAAGCTCACCCGGTTGCGCCCGGCCTGCTTGGCACTGTAGAGCGCAAGGTCTGCGCGTTCCAGCGCCTGGTCGACATGTTCCGCATTGCCCAGCAGGGTGCAGCCGATACTCAGGCTGACCGGCAGCGGCCCGCACGCAAGCTGTACGGGCTCATGACTGATCAGTTCGCGCACGCGCTCGGCGACGCGCTGCAGCTCGTCGCCGTCCTTCACCCTGAGAAGGGCGACGAACTCCTCGCCGCCCTGGCGCACCAGCAGGTCGTCCGGTCGCAGCGCAGCACGCAGACGCCGGGCGCACTCACAGAGCACCTGGTCGCCGGCGGCGTGGCCGTGCTGGTCGTTGATCGCCTTGAAATGGTCGAGGTCGGCGTAGAGCACGCCCAATTGCACGTGGCTCTCCCGCGCCAGGCGGCACTCGCGGTCCTGGAAGGTGAGCAGGCCGCCGCGGTTCCACAGCTGGGTCAGCGGGTCGAGCAGAGCCTTGCGCTGTTCTCGGTCCATCTCCACGCGCAGGTCGCGGTTGCTCTGAATCAGGCTGCGCAACTGCAGGTAGCCCTCGGCGAGGGTGGCGAGGTCACGGAAGTTGGCCTGCTGCGCCGCGGTCATGCTGCGCGGCCGCGGGTCGACCATGCACAGCGTGCCGATGGCCTGGCCATTGCCGGCGCGCAGCGGGCGCCCGGCGTAGAAGCGGATATAGGGTGGGCCGAGCACCAGCGGATTGTCGGCGAAGCGCTCGTCGAGCGTGGCGTCGGGCACCAGCAGGGTGTCCTCGCCGAGGATCGCGTAGCCACAGAAGGAGACGTCGCGATGGGTCTCGTTGGCGTCCAGGCCAACGCGGGCCTTGAACCACTGGCGGTCCTGGTCGATCAGGCTGATCAGCACGGTATCGACCTTGACCAGGTCCTGGGTCAGCTGGACCAGCGTATCCAGATAGTGCTCGGCCGGGGTGTCGAGCAGGTTCATCTCATCCAGGGTCTGCTGACGCCGGGATTCGTCAACGGGAATGGGACAAGCCGGCATGGCATCTCCTCAACAGGTCAGGGGCTGGCAGGCGCCTGCCAGGCGTCTTGGCGCGTCAGTTTCCACGCGTAGCCGGCGAGGACCAGCGCGCGCAGCAACATGAAACATAGGAAGGTTAGCCACAATCCGTGATTTCCCCAGCCCTGCAGCGCGAGCCCCAGTGGCAGGCTGGCGGCGCAGGCCAGCAGCATGGCGTTGCGCATCTCGCGGGCGCGGGTGGCGCCGATGAACAGGCCGTCGAGCAGGTAGCTCCACATACCGATCAGCGGCAGGCAGGCGAGGTAGGGCAGGTACTGGTCGGCGGTGGTGCGCACTTCCGGGATATCGCTCTGTAGCGCGATGAACAGATGCCCGAAGAACGTGAAGAAGGCGACGAACAACAGGCTGGCAATCAGCGACCAGCCGCAGGCGACCACCAGGGATCGGCGCAGCGCAGTGCGGTCGCGGCCGCCGATGGCGTGGCCGCACAGCGCCTCGACGGCATGGGCGAGGCCGTCGAGGGCATAGGCGGTGACCATCAGGCCGTTGAGCAGCAGCGCGTTGGCTGCCACCGTGGCGTCGCCCAGGCGCGTGCCCTGCACCGTGAGCAGGAAGAACACGCCTTGCAGCGCCAGGCTGCGGATGAAGATGTCGCGGTTGACCATCAGCAGCGGCCGCCAGCTGGCCCAGGCACGCAGGCGCGACCAGTCCGGCTGGCCGGGGAAACGCCTGAGCGCGACCCGGGTCAGCGCCAGGCCCAACAGCGCGCCGCCCCATTCGGCAGTCACCGCGGCCTTCGCCGCGCCGCCTACGCCCCAGCCCAGGCCCAGCACGAACCACAGGCTGAGCACGATGTTGATGAGGTTGGTGGTCAGCAGGATCGCCAGCGGCGCGCGGGCGTTCTGCGTGCCGAGGAACCAGCCGACCAGCGCATAGGTGGCCAGTGCTGCCGGCAGGCCGAACAGGCGGATATGGAAGAACTCGCGGGCCAGCGCATCCAGCTCCGCGGACGGTCGCATCAGCTCCAGCGCCGGGCCGGTCAATGGCACCGCCAGCAGGCTGAGCAACAGCGCCAGTCCCAGCGCCAGCAGCAGGCTCTGGCCGAGAATTCGCCGCAGCGCTCCGCCATCTTCCCGGCCAGCCGCCTGGGCGGCGAAGCCGGTTGTGCCCATCCGCAGGAAGCCCAGCACACCCACCAGCAACGTATAGAGCCCGCCACCGACCGCCACTGCGCCCAGTTGGTGGGCATGCGGCAGATGGCCGATCACCGCGCTGTCCACCAGGGTGACCAGCGGCACGGAAACGTTGGAGAGGATCATCGGCGCGGCAAGCGCCCAGACACGGCGGTGGGTCGGCGAATGCCGCCAGGCTTCGAGCAGGGAATTCATTCGGGACTCCTGAGCAGGCCCGCAGTATAGCGAGCCATTCCACTGTGACGCCGTGCCGCAGATTGTTTGACGTCGTTCCATTGACGCCTTGTTGCGTGGTGGCGTTTGGCTACTGTAAGGTCGTCGCCGGCTTCCAGGCAGCTCGCCGGAAGATGTCGATCAAGGAATGTCCATGAACGGATTCTGCCGCGCCTTGCTGGCGCTGCCGCTGCTTTGCCTCGCCCTGCTGACCGGTTGCGCCACTCCCCAGCCGCCGGTGCCGATGGACCAGGCCTTCTGGAGCGAAAAACAGGAACGCATCGGCGTTGCCTATACCCAGCTTCCCGCTCCTACGGTGGCCCTGACCGGCCAGCAAGGCCTGCTCGACTATGCAGTGAACAGTGGCCTGGCCTCCGGCTTGCGTACCAAGGTCGAGACTTGGGATGCCAGTTCCCTGCGCGAGATTCCCCAACAGGTCTCCACCATCCTTCAGGAAAAGGGCTACACCGTCGTCAAGCTCGAGGAGCCGCTGGACGTGGAGACCATGAAGAAGGTTTCCTCGGAGAAGACCGGCTTCACCGCCAAGGATTTCCAACCGCTTAAGGCGCAGAAGCAGATCGACAAGCTGGTGCTGTTCTCCTTCGCCTCGGTCGGCACGACGCGCAGCTACTACAGCGTGGCACCCACCAGCGTGCCGGTGGCTCAGGTGGTCGTCACCACCTATGTCATCGATCTGGATGACAACCGCATGCTGTATTACCAGCCCAGGGTCTTCAGCCGCGCCGCCGATGGCGAGTGGGACGAGGCGCCGGAGTTCCCCAACCTGACCAACGCCTTCTACCAGGCGCTGGATTCCACCCAGCAGGAGCTACTGGGCGTGTTCCGCGATCAGCAACTCTCCGCCGCCAAACCGTGAAAAGCCGAGCCTGCCTCGCGCTGGCCTGCATGCTGCTGACTGGTTGCGCCGGGCAGAAGGCCCTACGCCCAAGCATGGCGGGTGACCTGCGCAGCCTGCTGCCCGGGCAGTCCTTCGCGCTGACGGTGGCGCCAGGCCCTGAGCGTCTGCTGCAGGGAGCTGTTTCCAACGACGGCTCGGGCATCATCGAGCGTGGCAACGCGGCGGCGCAGAACATCCATGTGTCGATGAACAGCTCGAACAACGCCGGCGTTGGCGCTGGGGTAGGGCTGGGCGTGGCAATCGGTACGGTACTGGTCGCCAACCTCAGCCAGGGTGAGCTTCAGCGGGCACAGCAGGATGAAGCCCGGCAGCGCGTCGCTTCCCTGCGCGCAGCATTGGACGGCCAACCACTGGATGGCGTGTTCGTCGATGGATTCACTCGGGCGTTCGCTCAGGCCAACCGGCCGATTTCAACGGCTGGCGCCTTCGAACTGCGCGTCGAGCCGCAGGCCGTGCTTAGCCGGGACTCGCGGAGCCTGAAACTGGTCAACGAAGTGCAACTTATGCATGGCCGTCAGGCGATCTACCAAGGACGCATCGAGGTGCAGGGGCGGCCGCTGGAATGCAGCACCAATTGCCTTGACCAGTGGGCGGCTAATGATGCCAGGGCCTATCGCGAAGCGCTGGATTCGGCCATCAGGGAAACAGTGCGGGTCCTGCTGCTCGACTGGGACACCGAGCATTTCGCCGGTCAACTGGGCGCCGAGAAAACCCTGCGCTACCAGGTGGGTGAGGATCGCTACGTGGAGCGTGGTCGGCTATGGAGCGGCGCCCCGGAGTCGGCGCCGGTGTTCCTCAGCCTGCGCGGCTGGATCAAGTCGATCCCGGTGCCGCTGCAGCCCTGATCGTCAGGTGGTCTTCTTGCGGTAGGCGCAATAGCCGGGGCGCGGGCCGACCTGCGGATGGTTGCGGCAGGTGTCCGGGCGCTTGGTGTAGACGGTGCAGAGGCGGGTCTTGCGGTCGAGGAAGTAGCAGTCGCCGTTGCTGGTGCGGGTCAGGGTGAAGATGCCGCTCTTCTGGTTGAACCGCTCGACGACGCCTTCCTTCAGCAGGCGCTTGGCGATGTTCTTCGCCGGTTCGTCGCGCTCGAATTCATCGACGACGCCAATACGGATCAGGTCGTTGACGTTCACTTCCGCCGGCATGGTGCAGCAGGTGGCGTTGCAGTCCTTGCACAGGCCGGAGGTGTACTTCGCCCAGGTTTCCAGGCGGTCCAGTTCGGCGTTGGCGATCAGTGGTGGTTTTCTCATGGCGGCAAGTCGGTGCGGTGGCGCGAAGGCGCGCATCATAGTGGCCGGCGCGCAGATTTGCTCGGGCTTTCGACGAACAGAACGGCGAAGAACAGCACGGCGCTCTACAGAGCGGCGATTCCGCCGTTCTCGCGCAGGTAGTCCTTGAAGGTCGGGTAGCAGATGAGGAACCAGGGCGTGAAATGCTCCGGGCGGGCAGCCATCTCGGCTTCCAGCTCGGGCAGGGCGACGTAGCGGAAGGCGTCGGCTTCTGCCGGATCGGGGCGCGGCAGTTGTTCGTCGACGGCGCCGAACAGGTGGCCGTACTCGTGTTCGGTCATGCCGTTGGCCAACTCCAGGCGGTAGCTGAACTCGAAAAGCTTGTGCAGCTCGACCTCTACGCCCATCTCTTCGCGCAGCCTGCGCTCGGCGGCGTGCTTCGCCGATTCGTCAGGATAGGGATGGCCGCAGCAGGTGTTGCTCCACAGGCCGCCGCAGTGGTACTTGCCCGCCGCGCGGCGCTGCAGCAGCAGCTCGCCGGCGCGGTTGAAGACATAGACCGAGATGGCGCGGTGGCGTAGCCCGCGTCGATGGGCTTCGAGCTTCTCCATGGTGCCGGTCGGAGTGTCGTGTTCGTCGACCAGGATTACCTGGATCTCGGTCATCAAGTGCTCCCGCGAGAGTGCCTTCCATGCTCAGCGTAGACGGATGGACATCAGCCCTTGCGGATCATCCAGATACCGACGGCGATGGCGGCCATGCCGGCGATCTTCAGCGTGCTCACCGGGGCTTCCTTGAAGCCGGCCCAGCCGAAGTGATCCAGCGCCAGAGCCATGCCCAGCTGGCCGGCGAGCACCAGCACCATGAACATCAGCGCACCAACGCGCGGCGCGGCGAAGGCGGCGATGAAGATGAAGAACATCCCCAGGAAGCCGCCGCACCACTGCCACCAGGGCATCCCGCGCATCGCCGCGAGGCTGGGGAATTCGCGGTTGGCCAGGGTCAGCGCGAGCAGGCCGAGCATGCCGACGAAGAAGGAAATCAGCGCGGCGGCCAGTACGCTGGACACCTGCTTGGCGAGTTGGCCGTTGATGCCAGCTTGCAGCGGCAGGCAGGCGCCGGCGATCAGCGGCAGGACGAACATCCACCAGGGCGGCGTAGGCATGGAAAACTCCGGAAAGGGTTTTTGAGACAGGGCAGCGAAGTGCCGGCCCGTGGTCGATCGAGAATAGTCAGCCGCGTAGTATGCACCAGACCGGAGCATCGCTCCCGCCCGATGGAGGTCCTGAACATGGCCACCCGCGCTTCCCGCGTCCTGAGCGTTCGTATCGAGCGGCCTCGGGAGGCTGCCTACGACTTCCTTGCCGACCCGAAGAATTTTCCCTACTGGGCCTCCGGGCTGTGCAGCTCCATCGAACCGCTGGAGGGCGAACTCTGGCTGGCGCAGACGCCACAGGGCCCCATGCGCGTGCGTTTCTCGCCGCGCAATGCGTTCGGTGTGCTCGACCATGACGTGCTGCCCGAGCAGGCACCGGCCGTGCACATCCCGCTGCGGCTGATTGCCAATGGCGATGGCTGCGAGTTGCAGCTGACCCTGCTGCGCCAGCCGCAGATGGACGACGCCACCTTCGAGCGTGACGCGCAGTGGGTCGAGCGCGACCTGCAGGCGATCAAGGTGTTGCTGGAGTCTTGATATCGCGCCTTGCCTGTACGAACAACGGGCCATGCCCGCTCCTGCAGGTTTATAGAAGAATCGACCCTGTAGGAGCGAGCTTGCTCGCGAACCGACGGACACCGAAGCCGCTGGCTGACTCGTTCGCGAGCAAGCTCGCTCCTACAAAAAACCTTACAACCGGGCGGCGAGTTCGGCGCCCTCGCGGATCGCCCGCTTGGCATCCAGCTCCCGCGCCACGCTGGCGCCGCCGATGACGTGGTAGCGCAGGTTCTGCGCTGCCAGCGTCGGCTGCAGTTCCAACAGTGGCTCCTGGCCGGCGCAGATCACTACGTTATCCACCGTCAGGCATTGCTCCTGGCCGTCGATGCGCAGGTGCAGGCCGTCATCGTCGATGCGCAGGTACTCCACGCCGCCGAGCATCCGCACGCCGTGATGCTTGAGGTGCGCGCGGTGCACCCAGCCGCTGGTCTTGCCCAGCCCGGCGCCAGGTTGGCCGGCCTTGCGTTGCAGCAGCCAGAGTTTTCGGCGGGCAGCCGTTGCGACGGGCGGGATCAGCCCGCCCCCCGTGGCGTTGTCCAGGTCGATGCCCCACTGGCCGAGCCACTCGCCCAGCGGTTGCGGGCCGTCGCGCTCGCTCAGCAGGAAGCTGGCGACGTCGAAGCCGATGCCGCCGGCGCCGATCAGCGCGACCCTCTCGCCCACCGTTGCGCCGCGCAGCACATCGAGGTAGCTGAGCACCTTGGCGTGGCCGATGCCCGGAATCGACGGCGTGCGCGGCTGGATGCCAGTGGCGACTATCACCTCGTCGTACTCGCCGCTCAGTTCGCCGCGCCGGATGCGCCGGCCCAACTGCACCTCGACGCCCAGTTCGCGCAGGCGCACGGCGAAGTAGCGCAGGGTTTCGTGGAATTCCTCCTTGCCCGGCACGCGCTTCGCCAGATTGAACTGCCCGCCGATCTGCGCAGCGGCCTCGAACAGCGTCACCCGGTGGCCGCGCTCGGCGGCGACGCAGGCGGCGGACAGACCGGCCGGCCCGGCGCCGATTACAGCGATGCGCTTGTGAACGCGTGCCTTGCGGTAGCGCAGCTCGGTCTCGAACCCCGCGCGTGGATTGACCAGGCAACTGGCGCGGCGGTTGGCGAAGGCGTGGTCCAGGCAGGCCTGGTTGCAGGCGATGCAGGTGTTGATGGACTCGGCGCGGCCGGCGGCCGCCTTCTCCACGAACTGCGGATCGGCCAGCAGTGGTCGGGCCATGGAGACCAGATCGGCGTGGCCCTCGGCGAGCAGGCGTTCGGCGACTTCCGGAGTGTTGATGCGGTTGCTGGCGATCACCGGCACGCGCAATTCGCGGCGCAGGCGGGCGGTGACGTCGGCGAAGGCCGCGCGCGGTACTGAGGTGACGATGGTCGGCACCCGCGATTCGTGCCAGCCGACGCCGGTGTTGAGCAGGTCGATGCCGGCGGTTTCCAGGGCGTGGGCCACGGTGCGCACCTCGTCCCAGGTGTTGCCGCCTTCCACCAGATCGAGCAGCGATAGGCGGTAGCTGATGACGAAGCGTTCGCCCAGCGCGCGGCGGGTGCGCCGGACGATCTCCAGCGGCAGGCGCATGCGATTGCCCAGGTCGCCGCCCCAGCGGTCTTCACGTTGGTTGGTGCGCGGGCAGAGGAACTGGTTCAGCAGGTAGCCTTCGCTGCCCATGATCTCCACACCGTCGTAGCCGGCGGCATGGGCCAGTTTCGCGCAGCGCACGAAGGCCGCGATGGTGCGCAGGATGCCGCGCTCGGACAGCTCGCGCGGGGCGAACCAACTGATCGGCGATTTCACCGGTGAGGCCGAGACCACCAGCGGGTGATAGCCGTAGCGCCCGGCATGGAGAATCTGCAGCAGGATGCGCCCGCCCTCGCGATGCACCGCCTGGGTCAATCGCCGGTGCGCAGGCACCTGCAGGCCACTGGTCAGGCTGCTGCCCAGCGGTAGCAGCCAGCCCTCGCGGTTGGGCGCAAAGCCGCCGGTGATGATCAGCCCGACGCCGCCGCGTGCGCGCTCGCGGTAGTAGGCGGCGAGCTTGCCGAAGTCCCACAGGCGGTCTTCGAGACCGGTATGCATCGAGCCCATCACCACGCGGTTGCGTAGCTGGAGGGGGCCCAGGTCGAGCGGGGCGAGCAGGTGAGGGTAGGGCGAGGCGGCGGACGGCATGGTGGCGCTCTTGGGCAATCAGGTCCTGCCACCCTAATGGGCCGACGGTGGGTCGGTTAACGGCCCGGCTGCCGTGCCGTTCGGGCATTTCGGTCAAGCGCTTCGGTTGACAGATTCGCGGCAGGTTCCAGACTTGAACCTATGGCAGGGCTGCAAAGCCCCGATCGCTGGCTGAAGTGACGGAGGTCGTCATGAAAGCGATAAAAACAAGACACGCGCGCCATTATCTGCTCGCTGCCCTCATCGGCGTGGCCCTGCTCGGGCTGCACGAAACCCTCCAGCCGGATCGGCAGCAATCCGCCTGCCGATCTGACGGTGCCAATATCTCCTGCGCCTACCCGCCTGTTGCCCATTTGGGGGTACTCGGCAGTGCGTTCTGAGTGACGCACTGACGCGCGTCAATGCGCCGCAAAGTCTCCACGTGCAAGGTCAGCGCCCGGCTGAAGACTGGCTTATTGCCTCAGCTTGGCTATCTTTTAAGCAGCAAGGGTCCGGCCATGCACCGGACGTACGCTGCCTGATCAGGAGACGCACGATGGATATGAACCGTCGGCAATTTTTCAAGGTCTGCGCCGTGGGCCTTGGAGGATCGAGCCTGGCGGCACTCGGGATGGCACCCCCGGATGCATTCGCCGACCAGATCCGCCATTTCAAGCTTGCGCGCACCGTCGAGACCCGCAACACCTGTCCGTACTGCTCGGTGGGCTGCGGCATCCTCATGTACAGCCAGGGTGATGCGGCGAAGAACGTTGCGCAGAACATCATCCACATCGAGGGTGATTCCGATCACCCGGTCAACCGCGGCACGCTCTGCCCCAAAGGCGCCGGCCTGCTCGACTTCGTCCACAGCCCCAACCGCCTGAAGTACCCGCAGATTCGCGAAGCGGGTTCGTCGGAGTGGAAACGCATCGGCTGGGACGAGGCGCTGGACCGTATCGCCAAGCTGGTGAAGGAAGACCGCGACGCCAACTTCATCGAGAAGAATGCCCAGGGCCAGACGGTGAACCGCTGGCTGACCACCGGCTTCCTGGCCGCGTCGGCGTCTTCCAACGAAGCGGGCTACATCACCCACAAGGTGGTTCGTTCTCTCGGCGTACTGGCGTTCGACAACCAAGCGCGTGTCTGACACGGCCCGACGGTGGCAAGTCTTGCCCCGACGTTTGGCCGTGGAGCCATGACCAACCATTGGACCGACATCAAGAATGCCGATCTGATTCTGATCATGGGCGGAAACGCCGCTGAAGCGCACCCGTGCGGCTTCAAGTGGGTGACCGAAGCCAAGGCGCACAACAAGGCGCGCCTGCTGGTGGTCGATCCCAGGTTCACCCGTTCCGCATCGGTGGCCGATTACTACGCGCCCATCCGCACCGGCACGGACATCGCCTTCCTGGGCGGTCTGATCAATTACCTGCTGGAAAACGACAAGTACCAGAAGGAATACGTGCACAACTACACCGACGTCTCCTTCATCGTGAAGGAAGGCTTCGGCTTCGACGACGGCCTGTTCAACGGCTACGACGCGGAGAAGCGCACCTATCCGGACAAGTCGTCCTGGCAGTACGAAATCGGCGAGGACGGTTTCGCCAAGGTCGACCCGACCCTGACGCACCCGCGCTGCGTGTTCAACCTGATGAAGCAGCACTACAGCCGCTATACGCCGGACGTGGTGAGCAACATCTGCGGCACGCCCAAGGACATGATGCTCAAGGTGTGGGAAGAAATTTCCACCACCGCGGCGCCGACCAAGGTCATGACCATCATGTACGCCCTGGGCTGGACCCAGCACTCGGTGGGCGCGCAGATGATCCGTACCGGCGCGATGGTCCAGCTGTTGCTGGGCAACATCGGCATGCCCGGTGGCGGCATGAACGCCCTGCGCGGCCACTCCAACATCCAGGGGCTGACCGACCTCGGGTTGCTGTCCAACTCACTGCCTGGCTACATGACCCTGGCCGGCGATGCCGAGCAGGACTTCACCGCCTACCTCGCCAAGCGCACGTCCAAGCCGCTGCGTCCGGGGCAGTTGTCGTACTGGCAGAACTATCCCAAGTTCCACGTCAGCCTGATGAAGTCCTGGTTCGGCAAGTCCGCTACCAAGGAAAACAACTGGTGCTACGACTGGTTGCCCAAGCTGGACATGCCCGGCGCCGGTTACGACGTGCTGCGCTACTTCGACATGATGTACCAGGGCAAGGTCAACGGTTACTTCTGCCAGGGCTTCAACCCCATTGCCTCCTTCCCCAACAAGGCCAAGGTCAGCGCTGCGCTGGCCAAGCTGAAGTGGATGGTGGTGATGGACCCGCTGGCCACCGAGACCAGCGAGTTCTGGCGCAATGCCGGCGAGCACAACGACGTCGACACCAAGGCCATCCAGACCACGGTGTTCCGCCTGCCCACCAGCTGCTTCGCCGAGGAAGACGGCTCCATCGTCAACTCCGGCCGCTGGCTGCAATGGCACTGGAAGGGTGCCGAGCCGCCGGGCGAGGCGCGCACCGACATCGCCATCATGAGTGGCCTGCTGCATCGCCTGCAGGCAGCCTATCGCAAGGATGGCGGCGCCTTCCCCGACCCGATCCTGGGCCTGGACTGGCCGTACCTGACGCCGGACGAACCGACCCCGGAAGAGATCGCCAAGGAGTACAACGGCAAGGCGCTGGCCGATGTGGTCGACCCTGCCAACGGCATGGTCCTGGCGAAGGCCGGCGAGCAGTTGCCCGGCTTTGCGTTGCTGCGTGACGACGGCAGCACCGCCAGCGGTTGCTGGATCTTCGCCGGCTCCTGGACGCAGCAAGGCAACCAGATGGGCCGACGCGACAACAGCGACCCCTACGCCATGGGCCAGACCCTGGGGTGGGCCTGGGCGTGGCCGGCCAACCGGCGGATCCTCTACAACCGCGCCTCGGCGGATGTCAGCGGCAAGCCGTGGGACCCGGTGAAGAAACGTCTGGTGTGGTGGAATGGCAAGGCCTGGGGCGGCACTGACATCCCGGACTTCAAGGCCGATTCGGCGCCGGAAGCGGGAATGAACCCGTTCATCATGAACCCCGAGGGCGTGGCGCGATTCTTCGCCGTCGACAAGATGGCCGAAGGTCCGTTCCCCGAGCACTACGAGCCGTTCGAGACGCCGATCGGCGTCAACCCGCTGCACAAGAACCCGCAGGCGATCAGCAGCCCGGCGGCGCGGGTGTTCAAGAACGACATGGAGCTGTTCGGCACCGCCAAGGAGTTCCCCTACGCCGCTACGACCTACCGGCTCACCGAGCACTTCCACTTCTGGACCAAGCATTGCCGTCTGAATGCCATCGTCCAGCCCGAACAGTTCGTCGAGATCGGCGAGGCGCTGGCCAAGGAAATCGGCATCAAGGCCGGCGACCGGGTGAAGGTGTCCTCCAACCGCGGCTTCATCAAGGCGGTGGCGGTGGTGACCAAGCGCATCCGTCCTCTGCAGGTCAACGGCCAGACCGTGCACCACGTGGGCATCCCCCTGCACTGGGGCTTCTCCGGGGTTGCGCGCAACGGCTACCTGACCAACACCCTGACGCCCTTCGTGGGCGATGGGAACACGCAGACGCCGGAGTTCAAGTCCTTCCTCGTCAACGTGGAAAAGGCGTGAGGTGACCCATGAGTAGTCAAGACATCTACGCCCGCTCCGCCACGACCTTGCCGTCACCCTCTGTGCGGCACGAACAGGAAGTGGCCAAGCTGATCGACGTGTCCAAGTGCATCGGTTGCAAGGCCTGCCAGGTCGCCTGTTCGGAATGGAACGAGCTGCGCGACGAGGTGGGCCACAACCACGGCACCTACGACAACCCGATCGACCTCACGGACCAGTCCTGGACGGTCATGCGCTTCACCGAGCATGAGAACCCCAACGGCAACCTCGAATGGTTGATCCGCAAGGACGGTTGCATGCACTGCGAGGAGCCCGGCTGCCTGAAGGCCTGCCCGAGCCCCGGGGCGATCGTGAAGTACGCCAACGGCATCGTCGACTTCAACCAGGACCACTGCATCGGCTGCGGCTACTGCATCACCGGTTGCCCGTTCAACATCCCGCGCATCTCGCAGAAGGACCACAAGGCGTACAAGTGCACCCTGTGTTCCGACCGCGTGGCGGTGGGCATGGAGCCAGCCTGCGTGAAGACCTGCCCGACCGGCGCCATCGTCTTCGGTACCAAGGAGGACATGAAGGAGCACGCCGCCGAACGCATCGAGGACCTGAAATCCCGCGGATTCGAGCACGCCGGGCTGTATGACCCCGAAGGTGTGGGCGGCACGCATGTCATGTACGTGCTGCACCACAACGACCAGCCCTCGCTGTACGCCGGCCTGCCCGACAAGCCGGCGATCAGCCCGATGGTCAGCCTGTGGAAAGGCCTCACCAAACCGCTGGGCCTGCTGGCCATGGCGGGCGTGGTGCTGGCCGGGTTCTTCCACTACACCCGCATCGGCCCCAACCGGGTCGAGGAGGACGAGGAAGACGGACCCGACCCGCAGGCGCCGGTGCACAAGGTCGACCCTTCGGTGCATGACTATGATCCGCGCGATCCACGCTGATCGCCCTCGCCATACTGCTTCCTCTCCCTTCAGGGAGAGGGCTGGGGAGAGGGTGCTTGCAAGCTCTCCCAGGAGCCGAGCATGAAAAAAGATATCCAGCGTTATAACGCCAACGAACGGAGCAACCACTGGATGGTGGCCATTCTGTTCTTCCTCGCCGGCCTCTCGGGGCTGGCGCTGTTCCACCCAGCCATGTTCTGGCTGACCAACCTGTTCGGCGGCGGCCCGTGGACACGCATTCTTCACCCCTTCCTCGGGGTGGCGATGTTCCTGTTCTTCCTTGGCCTTGTGATCCGCTTCGCCCATCACAACCTGGTGGAAAAGCGTGACGTGCAGTGGCTCAGGCAATGGCGTGACGTGGTCACCAACCGCGAGGAAAACCTCCCGGAAGTCGGCCGCTACAACGCCGGGCAGAAGCTGCTGTTCTGGACCCTGCTGCTGTGCATGCTGGTGCTGCTGTTGACGGGCATCGTGATGTGGCGGGCCTACTTCAGCCACTGGTTCGGCATCGACATCATCCGCATCGCCTCGCTGCTGCATGCCTTCGCCGCCTTCGTGCTCATCTGCAGCATCCTGGTGCACATCTACGCCGGCATCTGGGTGAAGGGTTCGATGGGCGCGATGCTCTACGGCTGGGTCAGCCGAGGCTGGGCGCGCAAGCACCATGCGGGTTGGCTCAAGGATGTAGACAAGGGCAAGGGCCACTGACGCTCAACGTAATCGCCGGCTGACGCCAGTGCACCAGCCGGCACGAATCATCCCCTCTCTCTTCAGGGAGAGGGTCAGGGAGAGGGGCTTTCACAGCACCGCTCCGAACCCAACAAGGAGTCCTGCGTGTCAGGCCGAATTCTCGAACCCGGGCAGATCGAAGCTGCCGCAAACATCCCGCCGCTGTTCAACCTGCCGCCCCATGACCTGTTCTCACACCGCGCTGCGCGTCTGCGCGAACTGGCACCGGGCAATCCCCTGCAGGGCTACCTCGAACTGATCGCTGGCGTCTGCGATGCCCAGCAGGCGCTGCTGGACTGCAAACTGTTCCTGCCCTCGCCGGACGCCGCCGCCCTGGCGCGCAGCCGCGAGCACCGGATGCCGCCGCTGGCCTACGAAGTGCTGGTACGTGAAGGCGCGTGGCTGCCGCTGCTGGACGCCTTCCTCGACGCTTACGAGCAGACCGCCAACCCGGCGGTGGTCGAAGCGCTGAAGACTCTGCGCAACGCCGATTCCGGCCAGCGCAAGGCGTGGGCGCTGGGCCTGCTCAACGGCCAGTTCGACCTGCTACCGCCAGCGCTGGTACCTTTCCTTGGCGCCGTACTGCAGGTCGCCTTCAGCCAATGGCTGCTGCAACTGCCCGACGACACCCTGGTGGAGACCGACAGCCAGACCCTCTGCCCAGCCTGTGGCGCTCCGCCGGTGGCGGGGCTGATCCGCAGCCAGGGCAAGCACGCCGGGCTGCGCTACCTGTCCTGCTCGCTGTGTTCGTGCGAATGGCACTACGTGCGTGTGAAGTGCAGCCACTGCGCCGAGAGCAAGGGCCTGGCCTACTACTCGCTGCAGCGCGAAGGCGTGGCCAGCGACCAGGCGCCGCTCAAGGCCGAGACCTGCCCCGGCTGCCAGTCCTACCTCAAGCAGTTCTACCTGCAGCACGACAAGCACGCCGAGGCCCAGGCGGACGACCTGGCCAGCCTCGCGCTGGACATCCGCCTAGCCGAGGACGGCTACCTGCGCAGCGCACCGAACCTGCTGCTGGCGCCCGGAGGTTCTTCGTAGAGCGTACAAGGCTCCGCCTTGTTCGCCGCTTCGCCTCGGCATCCATGCGCTCCGGGTTCAACCTCGGCGCGGATAGGGGCCGAGGTGCGTCGGCGTATAACCGCGAACGGTTATACGCCCTACACTGACTCCAGCCATCGACTCTCCCACAAGGTTCGTCCATGACCTCGGTACGCCTGCCCTCCATCGACCGCCTGCTGCGCAGCCCGGCCTGTCAGCCGCTGCAGCAGCGTTACGGCCGCGAAGCCCTGCTCAAGACCCTGCGCGACCTGCTCGACGAGCTGCGCGAACCCGTGCGCCACGGCCAGCTGGCCGCCGTCGAACTGGAAGAGAGCGTGCTCGCCGGCCGCGCTGGCGAGCGTCTCGCCGCGCACCACGCCAGCCGCGTACGCCGGGTGTTCAACCTCACCGGCACCGTGCTGCATACCAACCTTGGCCGCGCCTTGCTGCCCGAGGAAGCCATCGAAGCGATCACGCTGGCTGCGCGCTACCCGCTCAACCTTGAATTCGATCTGGCCACCGGCAAGCGTGGCGACCGCGACGACCTCATTACCGGGCTGATCCGTGAGCTGACCGGCGCCGAAGCGGTCACCGTGGTCAACAACAACGCCGCCGCCGTCCTTCTGGCGCTCAACAGCCTGGGTGCGCGCAAGGAGGGAATCATCTCCCGCGGCGAGCTGATCGAGATTGGCGGCGCCTTCCGCATCCCCGACATCATGTCCCGCGCCGGCGTGAAGCTGGTCGAGGTCGGCACCACCAACCGCACCCACGCCAAGGACTACGAAGCCGTGATCGGCCCACGTTCCGGCCTGCTGATGCGCGTGCACACCAGCAACTACAGCGTGCAGGGTTTCACTGCCAGCGTGCCGACGCCGCAACTGGCGCAGATCGCCCATGCCCACGGCCTGCCGCTGCTGGAGGACCTGGGCAGCGGTACCCTGGTCGACCTCACCCGCTGGGGCCTGCCCAAGGAGCCCACTGTGCAGGAAGCCCTGCGCGACGGCGCCGACATCGTCACCTTCAGCGGCGACAAGCTGCTCGGCGGCCCCCAGGCCGGATTGATCCTCGGCAGCAAGGAGCTGATCGGGCGAATCAAGAAGAACCCGCTCAAGCGCGCCCTGCGCGTGGACAAGCTGACCCTTGCTGCGCTGGAGGCCGTGCTCAATCTCTACCGCGACCCGGACCGCCTGGCCGAGCGCCTGACCAGCCTGCGCCTGCTCAGTCGCCCGCAGGCCGATATCCGAACTCAGGCGCAACGTCTTGCGCCAGCGTTCGCCACGCTGCTCGGCGAAGGCTGGAGCGTCAGCGCCGAGGATGCCCTGGGCATGATCGGCAGCGGCGCCCAGCCGGTCGCACGCCTGCCCAGCGCCGCGCTGTGCCTGCGCCCGAACCAGCCCAAGCGCCAACGCGGCCGTGCCCTGCTGGACCTGGAGGAACGCCTGCGCTGCCTGCCGATCCCGGTGCTCGGCCGCATCGACGATGACGCGCTCTGGCTTGACCTGCGCCAGCTCGATGACGAGCCCGGCTTCGTCGCCCAACTGCCGCTGCTGGCCGAGGGCGACGCGTGATAGTCGGAACTGCCGGGCACATCGATCACGGCAAGACCTCGCTGCTGCGCGCCCTGACCGGCGTGGAAGGCGACCGCCGGCCCGCTGAACGCGAGCGCGGCATCACCATCGATCTGGGTTACGTCTACGCCGACCTGGGAGACGGCGCGCTCACCGGTTTCATCGATGTGCCGGGCCACGAGCGCTTCGTCCACAACATGCTCGCCGGCGCCAGCGGCATCGACCTGGTGTTGCTGGTGGTGGCTGCAGACGACGGGGTGATGCCGCAGACCCGCGAGCACCTCGCCATTGTCGAGTTGTTGGGTATCCGCCGCGCCATCGTTGCCCTGACCAAGGTCGACCGCGTGCTCTCCGAACGGGTCGAGCAGGCCACAGGTGAGCTGCAGGCGCTGCTGGCCGAAGGGCCGCTGGCGGGCGCACCGATCATCCCGGTGTCCAGCAGCAACGGCGAAGGCATCGACATCCTTCGTGAAGCCCTGTCCAAGGCCGCTCTCGAGACGCGTGAACAGTTCGCCGAAGGTGGTTTTCGGCTGGCGGTGGATCGTGCCTTCAGCGTCAGCGGGGCAGGTGTCGTCGTCACTGGAACTGCCTTCGCCGGCAGCCTCCAGGTCGGTGATGAGTTGCTGCTGGGAGCTGCTGGGCGCCGCGTTCGTGTGCGCGGCCTGCACGCACAGAACCGCGAAGCGCAGCAGGCCCACGCCGGCCAGCGGGTAGCGGTAAACATCGCTGGCGAGCGCCTGAGCCTCGAACAGATTCACCGGGGCGACTGGCTGATCGACCCCACACTCCATGCCCCCACCACGCGCATCGATATCGAACTGGACCTGTTGCCCGGCGAAACCCGTGCATTTGCCCACTGGACGCCGGTGCATGTCCACCTGGGCGCACAGGATGTCACCGGTCGTGTCGCGCTGCTCGAAGGCGAGCGCCTGCCACCCGGCGAACGCACTTTCGCGCAGCTCGTCCTGAACGCGCCAAGCCATGCGGTGCATGGCGACCGTCTGGTACTACGTGACCAGTCTGCGCAGCGCACCCTTGGTGGCGGCCGCGTGCTCGACCCGTTCGCCCCCGCGCGCAACCGGCGCAGTCCTGAGCGTCTGGAACAACTGCGCGCCCTGCAGGGCGACGATCTCGAAAGTGCCTTGCCGACCCTGTTGTCCCACGCCAGCAACGGCCTTGATCCCGCGCTGCTGGCGCGCCAGTTCAACCGCCCTCGGGCGAGATGGCAGTTGCCTGGTGAGCTGGTTGAAATCAATACCCGGCTCGGCACGCGACTGTTCGCCGCCGAGCGCTGGTCCGCGCTGCAGCAGCAACTGCTCGATGCCCTGCAGCGCTTTCACAGCGAGGCGCCCGACGAGCTCGGCCCTGACCGTGATCGTCTGCGCCGCTACGCTTTCTCGCCGCTCGAACGGCCGGTCTTCATTGCGCTGCTGGAAAGCCTGCTGGCGGCAGGGCTGGTCGACAGCAGCGGTCCCTGGCTGCACCTGCCCGACCACCGTGTGCAATTGGGCGAAGCCGACGAGAAACTGCGTCAGCGCCTCTGGCCCTTGCTGCTGGCTGGCGCCTTCGATCCACCCTGGGTGCGCGACCTCGCCCGTGAACTGAGCGTGGAGGAGGGTGACGTACGTCTGCTGTTACGCAAGCTCGCTCGCCTGGGCCAGCTGCACCAGGTGGTGAAGGACCTGTTCTACCCCGAACAAACCCTGCGCCAACTCGCCGGCCATGCCCTGCACCTGCATGACGAGGCTGGCATCATCCGCGCCGCCGCCTTCCGCGACCGCATCGGCATCGGCCGCAAGCGCTGCATCCAGTTGCTGGAGTACTTCGACCGCATCGGCTTCACCCGTCGCTTCGGCAATGAGCGGCGGATCAGGGGTGATTCGGCATTGGCGCGGAGCGCGTCGGAAGACGCTTCCTGACTACTGGTCGGACGCGGATTTCGCGGAACGGGGGAATCGCCTACAGTGATCAAGGTATATATGAGGTATATACCTTTTAATCACCAGGTGATTTCTCCATGAGCAAAGAAGCCGTATTCACCATGAAGCTGGAACCCGAATTGCGCGCCGAGTTCATGGCTGCCGCCGAGGCGGCTCATCGCCCTGCGTCTCAGGTCATGCGCGAACTGATGCGCGATTTCATACGTCAGCAGCGCCAGGCTCAGGATTACGATGAGTATCTGCAGACCAAGGTCGAGGCGGGGCGGGCTTCGATGGCAGCGGGAGACGGGCGCTCAGACGAAGAAGTCGAAGCGGCTTTTGCGGCACTTCGATTGAGGGCAGCCGAGCGTAAATGAAGGTTTTCTGAACGCGAGATGCTCAGCAGGATCGTTTCGATATCTGGGAATACCTCGCCTCCGAAAATCCGGACGCTGCCGTGCAGATGGACACCCTTTTCAGCGCCACCGCCGCCAAACTCAAGCGCTTCCCGATGATGGGCAAGCCCGGCCAGATTCCCGGTACGCGCGAACTGATTCCCCACGAGAGCTACCGGCTCGTCTATCAGATCGAAGCCGACGTTCTGTGGGTTCTCGCGCTGGTGCACACAGCCAGGATGTGGCCGCCGTTGAGCGATGTTTGACGTGATCAGAAGTGGGCCGAATTGATGATGCCCAAGTCTTGCTCGCAACCGCTGAAGAAACTTTCTGAACTACCCATCCCCACGCCGCTCGATAGCCCTGTTCACTACCGGGGAGTGGGTTCAATGAGTTCCTGGCTGATTCTGTTGTTCATCGCCGTCACCCTGATTGCCGTCGTGCTGGATCTGGGCAAGCGCTAGCGCTGCGGCAGCACCTGGTCGACCCGTTGTACGAGGTACCCATAGAACGGGTTGGAGGTCACCCGCTGGAACAGGTCCAGCCCGACGATCAGCACGCCGCGTTCGCCGCGGGGCGTCAGGGTGCCCAGGTGGATGCCGTAGTCTTCTGCGGTATTCGGGTGCTGGCCGTAGAGCGCGTCGTCGGGTGGGAAGGGCAGCGCCACGTGGGACAGGGAAAACAGGTCCGCCGGGTAGCTGGCGGCCAGCGGCTGGCGCTCCTGTCGCTGGCTGCGGGCGGGGGTGTGCAGGGCGGCCGCCTGGCTGTCCTGCGGGCTGTTGGATATCACCGTCAGGGCGTAATTGCGCTCTCGCTCCGGCAATAGGCGGTCGCCGAGGGTGGCCATTTCCGGGCGCAGGAGCGGGCCGTAATTCAGCGAGCGGTTGAGGTCGAACAACACCAGTTCGCTACCGTTGTCTGGCAGGCGGTCATAGAGGTTGCTGATCACCGCAGGGGTGCTGACGGTGCTGTCGGCGAGGGACTGGAACGTGAGGACCGGTGGCAGGCGGGCGAGGCTGCCACTGCGGCTGGCGCTCTCCAGGCTGGCCTGCACGGCGTCGGTCAGTTCCACCGTCTGGCGCGCCGCCGCGATGGGGAAGGAGTTGTACTTGAACGGGTTGAACTCCGGCAGGACGCTCAGCCAGGCCGCCTTGGCAAAGGCCGGCAGCAGCGCCGGCAAGCCGGCCAGGCCGGCGAACTGGGCGTAGCGGGTGACGCCGATCATGGGCGAGATCAGGACCAACTGCCTGGGCATTGCGAGGCTCGGGTCGGCAAGTGCATCCAGGCTGTACTTCATCGCCAGCGCGCCGCCATTGGAAAAGCCCACCATCACCATCGGTGCGCCTTTGGGCAGTTGCGCAGTGGCCTCGCGCACGGCCAGCCGGGTGGCGGCCATCCAGTCTTCCCAGTCTGCGTCGGTCAGCCCGGCCGGCACGGTGCCGTGGCCCGGCATGCGGATCGCGATCACCACGAAGCCCTGTTGCCGCAGGTGCTCGCCCAGGTGGCGCAGGCTGTAGGGTGAGTCGGTCAGCCCGTGCAACAGTACCGCCGCGCCGCGCACCTCGCCGTCTGGGCGCATCTCGTAGGAACGGTTCCAGTCGGTGGCGAAGTGGCCGGGGTAGACCTCGCTCCGGTCGAAATAGCGGTTGTAGGCCACGCGCTCGAAGGGTTGCAGGCTGGCGGCCATCTCCTTGCGCATGGACTGCATCAGCTTGTCTTCGGCGGCCAGGTAACCAGCCCAGTCGGTGCGGTCGATCGCGCCGCTGTGCAGGTCGTCCGGCACCCAGGTGTGCCAGGGCTCCAGCGGCGGAATGTTGCGCAGCGCGGCGACCCGCAGTCCCAACGCCAGCACGGCAATGGCGAGGATGAGGATGACCAGCCAGAGCAGAGCTCGGGTGAGTTTCGCGTTCAGCATGGAATTCCCTTGGCAGCGTGCGGGACAAGCATAGAGCCCCGGCGCCGCAAAGTCCGTTCACGGATCAGATGGCCGAGACCGCCTCGATATAGGCGGGGTTGCCGATACCGACCTGGGCCCAGACCGGACGTGTCTCGTTGCCCTGGCGGTCGTACTGCTCGTCCGCGTCCCACAGCGTGAGAATCTGCCCGGGGAAGAGGTATTCGTTGTCCGTGTATTCGTGCACACCGGAACCGTCAGCTGCGGCGACCAGCGCGAACAGCTCGCCGGCCGCCAGGGAAAATACGTCCACGCCCTGGTAGCGGGCCAGATAGTGCTCGCTCTGGGAGATGCCGATGAACCAGACGAAGCCCTGCTCATCGCATTCGGTCTGGATCGCAGCCTGGCAGAAGTAGTCCGTGGGCCCGTTGGACGATTCCAGTACAAAACCGATGGCAGCCAGCGCGTCCCGCGCCATGGAGCGTGTGTCGCCGAGACAGACCGGGCCAATGCCCTGGCGCGGCGAAATATCGAGGATGGGTAGAGTGGGCTTCATGCCGTGGAGATTCCAGGTGACTGCTAGCGAGGTTAGAACACCGGTTGCCAGTCTGCTGACCTTATTCTCGCCAATAAACGGCTATCTAATGTCATTTGGCCGCGAGCGTGCTCTGAGTTGTTCGACAGTTGTCTGGTGATCTGGCCGCCACTGCGGCATCGCTGCGCTGGCATCCATCATGGCAATAGTGGCAACATCCGGGCTCCCGCACTCGCCGCTGCATTCGCGCATCCGGCCTATGACCAGGGAAGGCAATCACGCCCGGTGGCGTGGCCGGGCTTCAAACCCGGTGGGGGACGGCAGCCGTTCCTGGGTGAGTTCGACTCTCACTGCCTTCCGCCAATTCCCCCCTCTACAGCCTACGTGGTTCTAGGCTTCCGGCTCAGCCCGGGAACGCGCTTCGGCGTCGGTGTCGAAGGGCTTTCGGTGCATTCCACCTTGCCAGTTGTATCGGGAAGGGATGTCGAGCAATCGTGGAGCTCCCCTTCACCCGCGGGCTTTCGATGCCCACATGCGAAGCGATTCGAAGTAGTCGCTGTCGGCAGGTGTCGCTGGCAGGGACTCCGCGCCGGCGATCAGCAGGCCTCGCAGACGCTGGCGGCTCTGGTCCATACGAGTCAGCTCGCGCACGTATTCGCAGCGTGTGCCGTAACCGCGCTGGCGCTCCTGCTCATCGACAAAGTGCTTGAGCGCATCCGGCAGGGAAATGTTCATCGTGCTCATGTGGCTGAATCCTCTGGATAGGCAAAATTTGCCGGCGTTACTCGCACTGGTGATCCTCGCCGGTATCGGGAAGGTGACGAAAGTCTCTGATCGCTCCTGATGCGTCAGGCCTCTGCGCCGAATTCAGCAGAACTTTCACTATCCTGGCTCGCGCGCCGGTGTATGACGCGTGCGGCCGAGTTATCGTCTGCAGGGTGAGAGTGCTTGTGTCGCGGCGCAGGAAGGAGTTGGCCATGGTCAGGTTGGAGTCGTTCACCGAGGAACATCTGGAGCTGAGTGATCTGTGGCTGCTGCGAGAGGGGCGCGGGGAGGAGTGTTTTCTCGTCCCGCTGGAGGACCGGCCTGAGGCTCAGCCAGCGCGGTTGCTGGTTCGTGCGCTGTTCCGACTGCCTGGCGGCCCGCAGTTGCAGGGGCTGCTGGCCTTCGATCCCGACGCGATGGACGTCTACGCGGTTCAGGTGCTGATCGGCCACGACAGCTACTCCTTCAACAAGTACCTGCCGGAAGCTTCCTTCGAGGAGGTGCTGGAGTTGGCTGATCGCTTGAAGGTCAGCACTGGCGGAGTACTGCCGCTGAGCTATAGCGTTGTGCGGGAGGCGATGCAGATTCGCGATGGCCACTTCACGTTATGGCTGGGTGTGGGAGTCAACGCTGGTGGTTGCTGAGGTCGAGCGCGTTCGGTCTAGACGGTTGTCGCCGTAGTAGTTCAGAAAATCGCGCATGACGGAGGTGAGCGTCTCTTCGCAGGCGATCCGCCAGAACGCTTTCTCCCCCAGAACTGCCGTGGCGCGCTGAATAAGTGCCTGGGCTGCATTGTGGTGACCCGAGCGGAGCCAGTGCCGGACCAGTAGCCTGTTCTCATTGGCGGGAAGCTGTGCGGCCTGGAAGAGCTCGAGCGCGTACCGGTAGTTCAGCGGCCAGAGCTGCCGGAGGAATTCAGTCCTGTCGGCAATCGGAATTCCGATGATCCATCGGCGCACGTGCTTGTCCTGCTTGCCGAGGCCAGTGCGATTGCTTACCTCCTCGGGCGTAAAAGTCGCTTTGTGCATTCAGGACTTTCCATGCTTACGCCGCCACTCATCCACCACTGCACCCATGTCCGCTGGCGCGCCGCTGCGTATCCAGGCCATGAAGGCGCGGTCGAAATGGAAGTCGTCGCCGCAGTGCCGGGTCATGAAGCGGCGGACGTTCTGGGTGTTGCGGTAGTGGGCATCCAGCGGGGTCTGCCGGGTGATCGGGTCGCTGTGCCAGTCGAAGGCCATGGCGTCCATTCCTGTGCCTTGGGGAGTTGCCGTTATAGCGCACTCGGCAGCCGCTGGCGCGGTCTGCCGAGGTGTTGCGGCGTCACTGGCCCCACATCATCCGCTGTTGCTGCGCCGAATAATCGTCGCTTTGCAGGCGCACGCGGGTGGGCTGGCGTTCGAGGTTGTCTTCGCCGAAGGATTCGCGCACGGGCGATTCGATGGCACCGAAGTGGTTGTAGTGCGGGGCGTCGGCGCAGCCGACCAGGGTGACGCAGGCGAAGGTGACCACGGAGAGCTTGAGCATGGGACTTCCTCCTGAGGGGAGCCCCGAGCTTCGGCGGGATGGATTAACGGCGGATTAACAAGCAGACCCTTCAGCGGCTGTCCGGCCCCTGGATTTCGCCGCCATGGGCTGCGTCGCCGTCGCGGTGGTGCTCCGGCGGGTTGAGCGCGCGCCCCAGTATCTGCGCAACGACTTCGTCCTTGCCTTCGGTATAGGCGTCGCGGTCGGTGGGGAAGCGCTGTGCCAGTTCATGCTTTACCCCGGCGTAGAGACGGGCATCCTCGGGATGGTTGCGCAGCCAGTCGCGGAACAGCAGGCGGCGCGAGGCTTCGTTCAGGTCCATGACGTGGACGTGGTGGGTGCGCCGGCTGCCTAGCGGCGGCATGCCTTTGACGAAGAACATCCGCGTGGTGTCGGGGTTCTCTGCCCAGTACTGATAGCCCAGCCCCAGCAGCGGTTCGATCAGGCGGTGCGGGTCGCTGCCCGGCGGCGGCAGCAGGAGGATGTCGATGATCGGCTTGGCGTCCAGCCCCGGCACGGCGGTGCTGCCGATGTGTTCGATGCCCAGGCCGGGAAGGTCGGCTGCCTGGGCGATGGCGGCCGCTTCTTCGGCGAAGCGTTGCGGCCAGAGGGGATCGGCGGTGACGACTTCGATGCGGTCTTCTTCGGCGTTGCTCCAGCGCTGGCCGTCGAATTCGGGGGCTTGCGAGGTCATGCGGATAGTTCCAGCGGCAGGCAGTAGGCAAGGGTTGGAGGGGAGTCCCGCGAAAGGAGTTCAGGTAAACCTGCAGGAGCGCCACGGCGCCCATCGCGGGCATGCCCCGCTCCTGCAGGTGCTGGCCGATCAATCCAGCACGTTATGCAGCACTTCGTAGATGACGCCGGTGGCGATGGTCACCAGCAGCAGGTCGGTGCCGGCCTGCTGCCATTCGTAGCCGTCGTAGTGGGGCAGGCGGCCGACCAGGCGGCCGTCGAGTTTCTTGGCGATCCCGGGCGGCAACGGCTTGCCGCGCGCAAGGTTCTTCTGGATGCCGGGCGGCAGCGCCGCGCCCGGGTTCCAGTAGTTGCGGTTGTCGTTGAGGATGACCTGAACGCCGCCGATGTCGATGCTCGGGCCGCCTTGCCAGTTGTTGCCCTGATTGCCATGCTGGCCGCCCTTGTCGTGTCCCTTGTTCTTGCCCGGATCAGCCAGCAGCAGAGGGCTGGCGCCCAGCAGTGCGATGCCGAGGATGGCTGCCAGCAGAGGGTTGAGTCTGGACATGTCGGTGTTGCCTCCGGGGTGAGAGAACCTATGTTGCCAGCGTAGCCGCTACCGCGTCATTTGGGCGGCGATCGAGTTGGCACCGACGTGCTGGCATTTCGTCGGCAGGCTGCGAACCACGGGGGCTGCAGCCAGTCATACAGGTATCTCAACCCCCCGCCTCTGGAGGCGATAACAAGATGAAAAAGTCCCTGGTTGTTGCAGTAGCCTGTGCATTCGCACTCGGCACGACAGCCTTGCTGCCCGCCGACCTCTCGCCGATCGGTTCGGTCTATGCCAAAGGTAATGGCGGCGGCGGTGGTGGAAACGGTGGCGGCAATGGTGGTGGTAATGGCGGCGGTCACGGCGGTGGCAATGCCGGCGGTAACGGTGGTAGCCATGGTGGCGGCAAGGGCGGCCCCGGCGGTAATCACGGCAGCAACAGCAATGGCGCGAACGATGGCGGCGAGCATGCCGGCAAGGCTACCCGTGATCATGGCCTGAGCGGCAATCACTACGGCAGCTCCAAGAACGACAGCAAGGGCCACGGCCAGACGACTTCCTCGGTGGCGCATTCCAAGGACACCCGTGGCCTGTCCAAGGCGACGGCGATTTCCGACACGACGCCGGGTACCCACAACACCAAAGGCCTGGACAACGCCGGCGACAACTCCAGCAAACACGACGACGATTGATACACCCCGCGGCCAGGGACGGCCGCCATCCTTCACTGCACCGGGAAGTCGAAGTAGGTCTTCGGATAAGGCTCGGCCTTCAGGGTGTAGTGCCACCATTCGGCGCTGTAGGGCTCGAAGCCATGCCGCAGCATGGCCTGGCGCAACGTCTCGCGATTGCGCGTCTGCTGCACGCTGACCAGCGCGGTGCCGTGATGGGAGATGGGCCCGAAGAAGTCGAACGGGCTACCCATGTCCAACTCTTCCCCGGTCGCTGAATCCACCAGCGTGAGATCGACAGTGCTGCCGCGCGAGTGCCCGGAATGCTTGGCGATATAGCCGTCGCGGAATAGGGCGGGTTTGTCCAGGTCAGGGTAGTAGCGGGCCTTCTGCCGGATGTCCTGCGGGTCGGCGGCCCAGCGGCGGAAGTCATTCACCGCGCGTTGCGGGCGGTAGCCGTCGAAGATTTTCAGCGCCAGGCCGCTCAGGGCGACGTCCTTCTCCACCGCCGCCAGGGCCGTGGCGGCTTCGCGGGTGAGGATGATCCGCGCCTTCAGATAACCATCGATGGGCTCGCCGACGAAGTTGTCGTCGCCGGCGTAGCGCACGTCATAGCGCGCGGATTCCAGCAGCTGATCGAGATAGACGAAACCGTCCTGCGGCGGCTGGTCGGCGCGCAGCGCCGGGCTGATGAACAGGCCGAGCAGCAGCGCGATGCCCAGGCCTGCCCGGTTCATGGGCGCAGGGCCTGGACGCCGTCGTCGTCGGGGTCGAAGTCATCCAGATGCATTCGGCGGGCAAACGCTTCCAGTGCAGCGTCGCCTTGCAGGAAACGGCCACGGGCGACGGCCCAGTCGTCGGGCTTCAGGCGCACCATCCAGCCCTCGCCGTAGCAATCCTGGTTGATCAGCCCCGGTCGGCGCACCACGGCTTCGTTACTGGCGAGGACGGTGCCGTCCAGCGGGCTGCGCGCGGACGACGCAGCCTTGGCGAATTCCACCACGCCGAAGCTGCGGTCGCAGTCGATGTGCCAGCCGTCGCGCTTGGGGGTGAAGGCGAAGATCTGTCCGTACACCGCGCAACCGTAGGCGGTGAGCCCGAGGGTGACGGCGCCGCCTTCCTCCTCACGCAGCCAGAGGTTGTAGTCGGGGGCGTAGAGCAGGTCATCGGGGAACTCCAGGCCGTGCAGCTTCACAGCGTCAGCACCCGGTCGTATTCGAGGATCATACGTGCCAGTTCGCCACCGCTGGCGATCTCGTCGACTTCCTCGATCAGCCGGCTTTCTTCGATGGCCACGCCCGGTGCGCGGCACATCAGCAGGCGTGCGCCGGCTTCCTTGGCTTGCTGGATGAAGTGGCTGATCGGCTCGCCATCTTCGGCGGCGTAGAGAGTATCGGCGATGTCCTGGAAGGCCAGGCGCGTGCCTTCGCCGCTGAGGAACAGGGTGACCTTCGCGTCCATGCATGCCAGCAGCGTGGCGGTGTAGAAGGGCGCGGCGCAGCGCGCCGGGGTGCTCGGGCCGCTGCTGACGATGATCAGCACACGCTGGGGCTCAGGCGTGGACAAGGGCTTTCTCCAGTTGGACCAGGGCGATGCGCCCTCCTTGCGGATCAGCGCGCTCGACAATGCCCTGCGGCTTGTAGGCCAGGCGCGCGTAGAGCAGCAGGCCGGCGGCATTGGCGTTGAAGCAGGACACTTTCATGACCTGCGCCTTGTACTGGTCGCGGGCGAGATTCTCCATGACCTCGATCAGGTACTGCGCCACGCCGTGCCGTCGCGCCCAGGGCGCGACCATCATGTTGCCCAGCGCGCAGAATTCGCCGGGTTGCCACTGGTAGAAGTTGGCGAAGCCGGCGACGCGGCCATCGAGCAGGGCCACCGTGCTGCCACGCCGTTCGGCTATTGCGGCGGCGAGCTGGCCGATGGTCAGTGGCCAGCTCGCCTTGGGGTAGCAGTAGAAGAGTTCGTCGGCGTCCTGGGGGAAGCCCACTACCTCGCCGAGATCATCGGCGAGGGCGAGGCGGTGCTGCAGGGCGGGTCGGTTCACGTGCTCTCCAGACTCAGTGCGGCGGGTACTGGGCGATGATTTTCTGCACCGTCTCGCGGATCGCCGCTTCGCGCTCGGCGGGCGTCGGCGGACTGCTGCGCATGATCTGCTCGCCGCTGCCGCGCCAGACCAGCTTGCCGTCCTTGCCGTCGAACATGTCGACCTGGATGGTCGCGACCTTGTAGGTCACGGTGCGGCTCTCGGCCATGGGCGGCGGGCCCCAGTAGCCTCCCCAGTAACCGCCCCAGTAGCCGCCGCTGTAGGTGGTGACCTGGTCCTGGCGCTGGTCGACGATCAGATAGGCGCGCAGCTTGACGTCGCCAGGGTTGCCGCCCTGCGCCTGGCGCAGACCGCGCTGGTCGAACTCGCCGGTCACGGCGTCGCTGATGCGTTGTTCGGTGAGGTCGCTCTTGATGCGCGGGTCATCCGGGCGGTATTCGAAAGCCGGTTGCGCCCAGCTCCAGGTCAGGTAGCGGGAGAAGTCGCGGGTGGTGTCGTAGTCGCGACTGACGCTGGTGGTTTCGCAGGCAGCGAGGCCAAGCATCAGGCCCAGTAACAGTAAACGGCGGATCATGGTTGGATTACTCCTGACAGAGCTTTCATCCAAGCGCAGAGTCCGCGCAAAGGCAAGCGGCAGACGGGCTGCGCAGCGTCGCAGCGGATAAATGCCTGGCAGGATTTCCGGCCAGCCGGCAGTCAGCCCGGCGGGTAACCGTCCATGGCCTTGCGCGTGGCTTCGCGCAGTGCACGGGCCTGGTCGCTCTGGTTGCTGCCACCCTCATACTCGGCGCTGCCGCTCCAGACCTGCTGGTTACTGCGCGCGTCGAACAGGGTGATGTGCACCACGCTGACGGTGACGACGTAGGTACGAGTAACCGGGTAGGACGCGCCGTAGCCGCCGTACCAGGGATCGTTCCAACGGCTGTAGCCACCGTAGTAGCCGCCGTTGTAGTAATCGGTGGTTTGTCGTGTGCGCTGTTCGCTGGAGAGCTGCGCACTGACGGTCAGGTCTGCAGGGGCATTCGAGCGTGCCGGGCGCAGGCCGCGCTGATCGAGGGCTTCACTGACGGCGTCCTGCAAGGGGCCGCCGAAACTGGCGCCGTTGGCCCAGCTCCACGAGCGGTACTGGCCGTAGTCCAGCGGCGGCGCGGGATAGCTGCCAGGGTCGAGTCCCGGGTTGGCAGCCTGCGCGGGGGCGGGCGGGATCGGCAGCGAAGTATTGCTGTAGGGATTCGGGCTCTGGCACGCGGCCAGGGCGGCGAGCAGCGGCAGGGTCAACAGATAACGCGGCATGACGGACTCCCGCACGCTCACTTCAACGGGCGTGCGCAGTGGCAACTATGCACCTAATCCTGCGGCCGGCACAGCCAGTGCAGGTAGCGGCCGAGGCCGGCGAAAGCAGGATGTCGACGGTATTGCAGTTCCATCTCCACCAGGTCCAGCGGTTCGGCCTTGTGCTGGAACTCCACCGGCATGTAGTCGTGGAATACCCGCACGCCGCTGCGCGCCTCGATGCTCCAGTGGTCTGCCATGGCAGCTTCGAGCATGCGCGGGTCGAGCGGCTCCTGCGGGGTAAGGCTCTGCCCTTCGCCGGAAAAACGATTCTTGCGCAGCTTGCGGAAGTGACCCTTGAGCAGGTTGCGGTAGATCAGTGCATCGCGGTTGTAGAAGGCCAGGGACAGCCAGCCATCGGCACGGGTCAGCTGGTGCAGCACGGGGAGGATGGCGAGCGGCTCGGCCAGCCATTCCAGCACGGCGTGGCAGATCACCAGATCGTAGGGCTCGTTGAGCTGACCGAGCAGGTCCTGCCAGGGTGCCTCGATGAAGGTAGCTTGCAGGCCGGCGTCTTCGAAGCGCTGGCGCGCGCCTTCGAGCATCGGCGCGGCGGGTTCGGCGAGGGTGACGTCGTGACCGCGCCCGGCCAGCCACAGCGACATGTGGCCCAGGCCTGCGCCGATATCCAGCACGCGCAGCGGGCGGTCGGGCAGGGCTTCGGCGAGGTCGGCCTGGAGCACCGCGAGGCGGATCGCGCCCTTGGCGCCGCCGTAGATCTTTTCGGCGAAGCGCGTGGCCAGTTCGTCGAAATGGCGGTCGCCAGTCTTCGGGGAATCGCTCACTTGGCGCCCCCCTCGATGAAGCGCCGTTCGCTGTCGGCCAGTTTGGCGAGCACCGCCTGCTCCATGTCGATGCCGAGTTCCGCACACATCAGCAGCAGGTAGAGAACGATGTCACCGACCTCCTGCCCGGCGTGGGCGAGTTTTTCCGCTGGCAGCTGGCGCGATTCGTCCTCGCGCAGCCACTGGAAGATTTCCACCAGCTCGGCCATTTCCACACTGGCCGCCATGGCCAGGTTCTTCGGGCTGTGGAAGCGACTCCAGTCGTTGTGGTCGCGGATGGCGTGCAGGCGCGCGGTGATGGCTTCGAGGTTCATGCAGATGGGGCTCCAACGTGAGCCCCATAGCTTCAAGCCTGGCGCGTCAAACGTCCAGCGGGCTCCAACTGCCGGCCATGTGCGGCAGGTCGTCCTTGCCGCGCAGGCTGAATTGCCCGGAGGGCGCTGGCTCACTGGCCAGCAGGTTGACCTGCGACGGCAGCAGCACCGGCTTCTGGAAGCGCACGTCGACCCGATAGCCGGCCATCGGCAGGCGCTCGCCCAGGGCAGCCAGGCTGCGCGCCTTGTTCCACAGGCCGTGGGCGATGGCGCGGGGGAAGCCGAACAGTTTGGCGCTGGCGGCAGACAGGTGGATCGGGTTGTAGTCGCCCGCTACACGGGCGTAGCGTCGGCCGATATCCGCCGGGCAGTTCCAGGCGTCGATCTGCTCCAGTGGCAACTCGGCCAGTGCTTCGCGCGCCGGGGGTGTGCCGTCCAGGCGCATGCCGCGGAACAGGATGCGGCTGTCGCCTTCCCAGAGCAGCCCGAGCTGGTCGTGGAGCTGGGTGATGATGCTGAAGGTCACGCCTTTCTCGTGGGGCTGCAGGTCGGCCACGCGCACGCTGACGTTGAACGGCCCCAGCCCGCCCAGGGGCCGCAACACGCTGATACGGTTTTCCAGGTGGACCAGGCCCAGCAGCGGGAAGGGGAAGCTCGCGTCGGTCAGCAGTCCCATCTGCAGGCCGAAGGCGAGGATGTGTGGATAAGTCGGCGGCAGCAGGTGGTTGTCGGCAAAGCCGCAGACCTTGCGATAGCGCTCCAGGTGCTTCGGATCGACCGTGACCGGACAGCGCAGGCCGCGGGTCGGCAGGCTGCGACCACGCACGCCGCGGCGCACGGCGGCGCGGGCGAAGAGGCCGGTGAGAGCGGGTGGGGCGGACAGGTCAAGCCAATCGCGGGGCATCGGGTATCTCCTGAGGGGCAAAAGGGGCTGCTGACGTTTCGGCGCGAGCCGCGTTGCTGCGTCAAATCACGCCAGGCTAGACGCGGGGCGACGGTAATGGCGTTCCCTTGCCTAGCCCCGCAACGACGCATGGCGTGATTTGCCGCGCAACCCGAAGGGACGGGCCGCATTTTGCGCAGAGCGTCGTTACTCGTCGTTCATTTGGGATGACCAAACCACACTCCTCGCGCCTAGCCCTGCGCAAAATGCGGCGCCGTCGCGGCCGTGCCGAAGCGTCAGCAGCCCCTTATCAGCTTAGCCGCCGCTCAGGCGTGGGCATTGGCCGTGGCAACTCGGCGCGCGGCAGGCAAGTCAATGTGACCGTCCAATTGCTCGGATATTTCCCTCAACCTGCTTTCTGATTCTCTTGAGGGGCGATGGAAAAGCTGCCTAAGATGGGCCCGCCTCATGGATAACTAGAAAAAAACACCATGCGTGATCTGACCGACGATGTGGCGCTGATGCGCCCGGTGATCGACGCCCTGCGCGCCAGCGGTACCGACCCCGACCGCGTGCTGGCCCGCGTCGGCCTGCCAGCCGGCAGCCTGCCTGCTGGACGATTCCCCCACAGCGCACAGAACCTGTTCTGGAAAGCGGCCGCCGAAGAGTGCGGCGAAGAGCACGTCGGCCTTTACCTGGCCGGCCACCTGCCTGCGTTCCATGGCCTGCTGCTGGAATACCTGTTCCTGTCCAGCGCCACCTTCGGGGAAGGCCTGCGCCATGCCCTGCGCTACGTGCGCCTGCTCTCCGACACGCTCAATGCCCGTCTGGAAGTGGAGGGTGAGAAAGCCGTCCTGCTGCTTGGCCATACCGCCGGAACCAACCGGCACTTCCCCGAGATGCTGGCCGGTGCAGTGGTTCGCCTGTTCCACGCGCTGACCGAAGGCGATTTCAAGCCCCACGAAGTACAACTGATGCACGAAGAGGGGGCGCCTGCCGCGCGCTACCGCGAGGTCTACGGCTGCCCGGCCGTGCTGGGCGCCGAGCGCTATGCGCTGATCTTCGACGCCGCCGTGCTGGACAAGGCCTCGCGACATGCCGCCCCCGAGCTGCTGCGCATGCATGAATCACTGGCGCGCCGGCAACTGGCGGAAGTCGAACGGCTGGACCTGGTGCGCAAGGTGCGCGAGCTGATCGGTGTACTGCTGGTGGATGGCGGCGCGACGCTGGAGCAGGTCGCTGCCCGTCTGGACATGCCGGCCCGCCGCCTGCGCGAACGCCTGGCCATGGCTGGGGTGCGCTTCAACGACCTGGTGACCGACTACCGCTGCCGCCTGGCCAAGGAGCTGCTGCTCAAGACTGACGAGCGCATCGAAGTGATTGTCGAGCGTACCGGCTTCTCCGAACCGAGCACCTTCTATCGCGCCTTCAAGCGCTGGGTTGGCGAGACGCCGGTGGAGTTCCGCCGCCGCGGCCGGCCGCAGCCGCCAGCGGAGTGATCGAACCCTTTCGAGCTCGCCTCTGGCTAGGCTTTGCCGGTCAATTTCCGCCAAGGTATGTCCGATGCAAAGCCCAATCCGCCAGACCCTGCTGCTGTCCTCCGTCCTGCTGCTGAGTGCTCAGCACGCAGGGGCGGGAGAAATGGGCGAGACGGCGTTCGCTCGTCTGGACCGCGATGGCAGCGGCTTCATCGAGGCCGAAGACCTGTCCGCCATGCGCGTGCGCATGTTCCATCGGCTGGACCGCAACCAGGACGGCCTGCTGACTCGTGAGGAAGTGACGCCGCCCAACCCCAACGTTCAGGTCTCGCCCAATGCCATCGCCTGGCCGGACCGTGACGGTGACGGCAAGGTCAGTCAGGCGGAATTCATGACCCAGGAACCGGCGCTGATCGTGCGTGCCGATCGCGATGGCGATCATCGGGTGAGTGCGCAGGAGTTTCGTGAATTGGTGGCGGCGCGGGGCTGACCTTTTGCCCTGGCTCGTTCAACGGCTTGTCGGCCAGAGTGCGGATAAAGCCCATTCCCTCCGAGGTGTTTCTCTGCGCCCGTTAACCCTCTCCCCCGCCCTCTCCCTGAAGGGAGACGGAGCCGTTCGGCGTTTTCGGTTAGCACGGAAGTTCGCCTGGCACTGCACAGTCCCCTCTCCCTTCAGGGAGAGGGTTAGGGAGAGGGGACTCCCAGGCACAGCCTGTCAGAGAAATACCGTTGCTACTGCAGGGGAAACGCGATCAGGCCCCCAGCAGGCTCTGCCCACACACCCGCAGTACCTGCCCGCTCACAGCACCCGAACCCGGCTGGGCGAACCAGGCCACGGCTTCGGCGACGTCCTGCGGCAGGCCGCCCTGGCCCATGGAGTTCATGCGCCGACCGGCTTCACGGATTGTCAGCGGGATGGCAGCGGTCATCTGCGTCTCGATGAAGCCCGGCGCAACCGCGTTGATGCTGATGCCTTTCTTGCCCAGCGCCGGTGCCCAGGCCTGCGCCAGGCCGATCAGGCCGGCCTTGCTCACCGCGTAGTTGGTCTGGCCCATGTTGCCGGCGATGCCACTGATGGAGGCAAGCAGCACCACGCGGCCGTCGTCGTGCAGCTTGCCGGCGTCCAGCAGCGCCTGGGTCAGCACCTGCGGGGCTTTCAGATTCACGTCGATCACCGAGTTCCAGAACGCCTCGCTCATCTTGGCGACGGTCTTGTCGCGGGTGATGCCGGCGTTGTGCACCACGATGTCGACGCCATCGGGTAGCGCCTCGACCAACTGCGCACCGGCGTCGGCGGCGCAGATGTCCAGCGCCACGCCACGGCCACCCAGGCGCGCGGCGAGGGCGTCGAGAGCCTCCTTGGCCGGCGGTACGTCCAGCAGGACTACCTCGGCGCCGTCACGGGCAAGAGTTTCGGCAATCGCCGCGCCAATGCCGCGGGCGGCGCCGGTCACCAGCGCGCGCTTGCCTACCAGCGGACGGCTCCAGTCCTGCACCTGCTGGGCGTAGGCGGACAGGCGCACGACCTGCCCGGACACATACGCGCTCTTGGGCGAGAGGAAGAAGCGCAGCGCGCCTTCGAGCTGGTCTTCCGCACCCTTGCCGACATACACCAACTGCACGTTGCCGCCCCGGCGGATTTCCTTGCCCAGGGAGCGGCTGAAGCCTTCCAGGCTGCGCTGCACGCTGGCAGCGATGGGGTCTTTGATCGACTCCGGCGCGCGGCCGAGGATCACCACGTGCGGGCATTTATCCAGACCCTTGAGTGCGCCCTGGAAGAAGGTGCGCAGCTCCAGGGTCTGCTCGAAGCGGGTCAGGCCGCTGGCGTCGAAGACGATCGCCTTGAGCTTTGGGCCGTGCTCGGCGGTCCAGCGCGGCAGGCCGTACTGGCCGTCGGTAAAGGCGAAGATCGAGTCGGTCAGACGCTCGGCGAACGGCAGCACTGCCTCGTTCAGGTTGCCCTCGCCACCGAGCAGCAACGCTCCGTCCACCGGCCGCGTGCGCCCGGCGCTCCAGCGCTCCAGGCGAACCGGCGCGGGCAGGCCGAGGGCGCCGACCAGGCGGCGGCCGACGTTGGAGTTGGCGAAGGCGATGTAGCGATCGGTCATGGAACGGGCTCCTGAACGGATTCTCTAAAGTGCTGACCACTCTACGCAGGCACGGGTTCGACGCAATTGACCGCGCTGACCTGCGCAACGGCGGGGCGGCCAATGCGACACAAGCGGCTAAGGTTAGCCTTGACCGCACTTCAACGCTCACCCTTGTAGGAGCTCTGCATGACCCAATTGCGCCGGGTCGCCATCGTCGGCGGCAACCGTATTCCCTTCGCCCGCTCCAATACCGTGTACGCGACGGCGAGCAACCAGGAGATGCTGACCTCCGCGCTGGACGGCCTGATCGAGCGCTACAAGCTGCACGGTTTACGCCTGGGCGAAGTGGTCGCAGGCGCCGTGCTCAAGCATTCGCGGGACTTCAACCTGACCCGCGAATGCGTGCTGGGCACGCGCCTGGCACCGGAAACCCCGGCCTATGACATCCAGCAGGCCTGCGGCACCGGCCTGGAGGCGGCGATCCTGGTGGCCAACAAGATCGCCCTCGGGCAGATCGACTGCGGCATCGCCGGCGGCGTGGACACCACCTCCGACGCGCCCATCGGCGTCAACGAAGGGCTGCGCAAGATCCTGCTGGAGGCCAACCGCGGCAAGTCCAACGGCGAGAAGATCAAGAGCCTGCTGAAAATTCGCCCGCGCCACCTGATGCCGCACATCCCGAAGAACGGCGAGCCGCGCACCGGGCTGTCGATGGGCGAGCACTGCGAGCTGATGGCGCAGACCTGGGCCATCCCGCGCGACGAGCAGGACAAACTGGCCTACGAGAGCCACCACAAGTTGGCCGCCGCCTATGACGAGGGTTGGCAGAATGACCTGATGACGCCGTTCCGTGGCCTGGTGCGCGACCAGAACCTGCGCCCGGACATCAACCTGGAGAAGATCGGCACCCTCAAGCCGGTGTTCGAGCGCGGCTCGCGCGGCACTCTGACGGCGGCCAACTCCACACCGCTGACCGACGGCGCCTCGGTGGTGCTGCTGGCTAGTGAGGAGTGGGCGAAGGAGCGCGGCTTGCCGATCCTGGCGTACTTCAAGGACGGCGAAGCGGCGGCAGTGGATTTCGTCGGTGGCCACGAGGGCCTGCTGATGGCGCCGGTCTACGCGGTGCCGCGCCTGCTGGCGCGCAACGGCCTGACCCTGCAGGACTTCGATTTCTACGAGATCCACGAAGCCTTCGCCGCCCAGGTACTGTGCACCCTCAAGGCCTGGGAGGACGCAGACTACTGCAAGACCCGCCTCGGCCTCGACGCGCCGCTGGGTTCCATCGACCGCAGCAAGCTCAACGTCAAGGGCAGCTCGCTGGCCGCCGGCCACCCATTCGCCGCCACTGGCGGGCGCATTGTCGCCAACCTGGCCAAGCTGCTGGATGGTGCTGGAAAGGGGCGTGGACTGATTTCGATTTGCGCGGCAGGTGGTCAGGGTGTGACCGCAATCGTCGAACGGTAATCCAATACAACGGGGCGGCCCTCTTCGCCGCCCCGCGATGTAGCAACTCCGTGACTTCAGGCGGCACCGCGCGAGCGGCGCCGCCTTTTTTTATCCTACGAAACTGCGAGGGGGCTGTAGGAGCGAGCTTGCTCGCGAACACCGGTTACGCCGAAGTTCGGGCTGTTCGCGAGCAAGCTCGCTCCTACAGAAGGTCGGCGGGCGGGCCTCGCCAGGTCGCTTCCGTAGGAGAGCGTCTTCCCCCTGCAATTCCCTTCTAGAAAAGGCCCTCAGCCGCCCTGCAACATCGCTGGATGCACGCGCCGCGAGAACGGCGTGGAGAGCACCAGCGAGGTCTTGCTGGTGCCGAACTGGGCGAGGCGGTCGATCAGCTCTTCCAGTTCCTGGGTGCAACTGACCGCCACCTTGAGCATCACGCAGGCCTCGCCGGTGATGCGGTAGCAGTCGATGATCTGCGGAATTTCCAGCAGCGGGTCGAGCATGCTCTTGCTGCGATGGTCGTTCAGGCGCATCTCGATCAGGCACTGGATGGAACGCCCCATCTTCGACAGGTCTACGCTGGCGTGGTAGCCGGTGATGACGCCGTCTGCCTCCAGGCGCGCCACGCGATCAGCCACCGCCGGCGGGGAGAGATTGATGCGCCGGGCCAGTTCGGCGAAGGACAGGCGGCCGTCTTCCAGCAGGGCAGCGAGCAGGGCACGGTCGTATTTGTCCATCGGTTCCACCTCGGCATTCTGGTCAAAACAGATTCAACGGAGAAAAACCGGAAAATCCATCGATTGAAAAGTGTTACGCCGCTATTGGCGTTGTCTGTGCCTTATCGGCACGGGGTTGCCTGCATAAAATGAATCGCCCCGCCTGCCTTGTCGAGCCCTCCCATGACTACGATGCCCATGCCCAGAGCCCGCGTCTCCCTGACCTTGATCGCCGCCTTTTTCGCCCTCTACTTCATCTGGGGCTCGACTTACCTGGTGATCCGCATCGGTGTCGAATCCTGGCCGCCGATGCTGATGGCCGGGTGCCGTTTCATCATCGCCGGCACTCTTCTGTTCGCCTGGATGCTCTGGCGCGGCGCGCCGCTGCCCACGTTCAAGCAATGCCTGTCGGCAGGCGCCATTGGCATCCTCCTGCTCAGCTGCGGCAATGGCGGGGTGACGGTGGCCGAGCACTGGGGCGTGGCCTCGGGTGTGGCGGCGCTGGCGGTGGCAACCGTGCCGCTGTTCACCCTGGTGTTCGGGCGCTTCTTCGGTAACCGCACCAATGCCCTGGAATGGGCGGGCATCGCTTTGGGCCTGTTCGGCATCGTGCTGCTCAACCTGGGCTCGAACCTGCAGGGCAGCCCGGCAGGCGCGGCGCTGATTCTCTTTGCGGCGGCGACCTGGGCCTTCGGTTCGGTGTGGAGCCGGCGCCTGGACCTGCCCGCCGGCGCCATGGCCAGTGCGGTGGAAATGCTGGTGGGCGGTGGCGTGCTGCTGTTGGGCAGCCTGCTCAGTGGCGAGCGCATGGAGCAAATGCCGACCGCCGCCGGCTGGGGCGCGCTGGCCTACCTGGTGGTGTTCGGTTCGATCATCGCCTTCAGCGCCTACATGTACCTGCTGGCCAATGTGCGCCCGGCGGCGGCCACCAGCTACGCCTACGTCAACCCGGCGGTGGCGGTGATGCTCGGCGTGGTGTTCGCCGGCGAGCACATCGGCCTGGCGGAATCCCTGGCGATGGCGGTGATCATCAGTGCGGTGGTGCTGATCGGCCTGCCGCAGTGGCGGCGCAGCCCCGCGAACTGATCCTGGAACGAAAAGCGCCCGCCCACAGGAGACTGTCGGCGGGCGCTGTCTTTTCCGGCTCAGGTCAGATCACGAAGAAGCCGTGGGTGCCGTCGCGGCCCAGTTGCTCGACCAGACCGAACTCCCAGTCAAGGTAGCCTTGCATGGCTTCGCGTGGGTTGTCGGTGCCTTCGTACGGGCGGCGGTAGCGGTCGATGCGCGGCGCCGCCAGGAGGCTTTCGCCTTCCTCGGTGGGCAGCCCGGCGGCGACCCAGGCGCCGGTGCCGCCATCGAGCAGGAACACCGGCTTGCCGCTCAGGGCTTCCACTTCCGCCACGGCAAAGCGCGCCAGCAGGCTGCTGCCGCAAGTGAGCACATAGCGCTGGGCATTACCCAGTTGCGCCACTGCCTGCTGGAGCTGGCTGCGCAGGGCCCAGGCGGCGCCGGGTATGTGGCGCTTCACGTAGTTGGCGCTGGCGGTGAAGTCGAGCACGGCAGTGCCCGGTTCGCGCAGCCAGTCGGCCAGGGTCTGCGGGCTGATGGTTTCGGCCTGTGGTTTGGGCGGCAGCGGCGCATTCCACGCGCCCTGTTCGCTGAAGTCGGCAGCGGAGAGCCCGTCGAGCACGGCCACCTGCCAGCCCATCTGGGCCAGCCAGGAAGCGCTCATGTTGGCGCGCACGCCGTCGCTATCAACCAGTACCAGGCGCGCGCCACGCACGCTGGCGACGTGGTCGGTTTCCTGCACCAGCTGGCCACCGGGGGTGGAGCGCGAGCCTGGCAGATGGCCGGCTTCGTACTCTTCGGGGGTGCGCACGTCGAACAGGTAGGTGGTGCGCTCGGCTTCGGCCTGCCACTGGCGCAGGCCGGCGAGGTCGATGCGCGCGACCTTCGCGCGGTCGGCCACGGCGCGGGCGCGCTGGGCGGCGGACTCGCGGGTGGCCGCGGATACTTCGGCGAAGCGTCGTGCCTGCCCGTGCTCCAGTTGCTGGCCGGCCAGGGTCCAGCCGATGGTGCCGTTGCGCAGTGCCGACACCGGGTTGGGGATGCCGGCGTTCACCAGCGATTGGGTGCCGATGATGCTGCGGGTGCGCCCGGCGCAGTTGACGATGACGCGGGTGGCCGGGTTCGGCGCCAGCTCGGCGACGCGCAGCACCAGTTCGGCGCCGGGCACGCTGACGCCACTGGGAATGCTCATGGTCTGGTATTCGTCGAAGCGGCGGGCGTCGAGCACTACCACGTCGGCCCGGGAATCGAGCAGCGCCTTCACTTCCTCGGCGGCCAGCGATGGGGTGTGGCGCTCGGCCTCCACCAGTTCTCCGAACGACTTGCTCGGCACGTTGACGTCCTTGAACAGCTCGCCGCCAGCTTCGCGCCAGCCGGCGAGCCCGCCGTCGAGCACGGCCACGTCGCTGTAGCCTAGCTCCAGCAGGCGCTGCGCTGCACTCTGCGCCAGGCCTTCGCCGTCGTCATAGACGGTGACGGGCGTGTCGCGGCGCGGAACGCGGGCGTAGATCTCCAGCTCCAGCTTGGACAGCGGGACGTTGGCGGCGAACAGCGGGTGTTCCTGTGCGAATGGGTCTTCCTCGCGCACGTCCAGCAGGGCCAGCTCCTGACGGGCGAGGAGGGCGGCGCGGATGTCGTGGAAGGAGCGGCGGCTGATCTGGCTCATGCAAGGTTCTCTTTCGACAGGTCCCAGATGTTGGGCAACTGGCTGTTGGAATAGCCGGAGATGAAGAGCTTCTCTTCACCTTCGGCACTGAAGACGGCACGTCGCACCGCGCCGATGTTGGCGCCGTAGACGTGGATGCTGATGGAGGGCTGGTCGGCGAAGGCGTTACTGACCTGGTGGATGTCGCCGATGCGTGGCGATACGGCTTCGACTTCTCCCGGCTCCAGACGATGCGGGTCGCCCTCGGGCTGCAGGCTACCGTCGGCGGCGAAGGCGAACGGCTGCGAATACTCGGCGCCGCGCAGCATGCCGATCAGGCCCCAGACTCGGTGGTCATGAACCGGCGTGCGCTGGCCCGGCCCCCAGACGAAGCTGACCACCGAGAAGCGCTGTCGGGAATCGGCGTGCAGCAGGTATTGCTGGTAGCGCTGGGGATCGGGACGGGTGTAGTTCTCGGGCAGCCAATCGTCATGGCGCACCAGTTCGGCCAGCAGCGGGCTGGCTTTGGCGAGCAGCGTGGCTTCGTCGGGAGCCGTGTCGATCAGCGCCGCGAGGTCACCGATGAACTGGCGCAGGCGGTCGAGGCGAAGGGGAGCTGACATGCGGGGGATTCACTCTGGAAGGTTCTGGCGCTACGGTAGCAAACGCATTTTTATTCCTGAAATGCATTTTGAATCTAAGCTAATATGCGAGAAACGCAATTGGTGCCAGCCTCATGAAGATCGACGACATCGATGCCTTCGTCGCGGTGATCCGCAATGCCTCCCTCAGCCAGGCCGCCGAGAGCCTTGGCCTGACCCAGTCAGCCATCACCCGGCGGGTGCAGAGCCTGGAGGAGTCCCTCGGGGTGGAGCTGCTGGACCGCAACACCAAGCCGCTCAAGCCCACCGCCGCTGGCCGCCGGGTGTTCGAGCAGTGCCTGCGGGTGCTGCGCGAGGTGGATGGCCTGCGGGAACTGGTGGCCAGCGACACGACGCCTAGCGGCATACTGCGCCTCGGAGTGCCGCAGAGCATCGGCGAAGTGGTGTTGCTGGAAGCCCTGCGGCAACTGGCCGGTGAATACCCGGAATTGCGCGCGCAGGTCAGCAGCGGCTGGGGCAGCCATCTGCTCGCGCGGCTGGAGAACGCCGATCTCGACGCGGCGGTGGTGCTGTTCCCGCCCAGCAAGGTATTCCCCGATGACCTCGGCGCTACGCCACTGGGCCGGGTCGAACTCTGCGTAGTCGCGTCGAAAGACAGCGACGTGCGGGCCCGTCGTTTGCTCGATTGCTACCAGCATGGCTGGGTGCTCAACCCGGATGGCTGTGGCTTCCGTGCCGGCCTGCAGCGGGCCCTGGCCGATCAGGGGCTGGCGCTGCAATTGAACCTGGAAACCTTCGGCAGCGAGCTGCAGCTCGGCCTCGTGGCCGAAGGCCGTGGCCTGGGGCTGGTGCCCGCGCCAGCCCTTGCACGTAGCCGCTACCGTGACCAGCTGCGGATATTGGAGCTGGAGGACTTCCAGCCGTTGATCCAGCTGTGGCTGGTTCGGCCTCGCCTGCTGGGCAACCTGGAAACGCCGGCGCGGCTGTTCGGCGCGGCGGTGGCCCGGGGGCTGGATATTTCGCCGGACTGAATCCGGCCTGCACGCCCCTCGGCCCTCCCTTGTAGGAGCGAGCTTGCTCGCGAACCCCCTTCGCTCATTGGTTCAGCCGAATGGCGCCGTGCGGCACCGCTCGCGAGCAAGCTCGCTCCTACAAAGAGCGAAAGTTATGCGCCGATTTACCTCGCGGCGGATAGCGCTGGCGCGTTATGCGCCCTACGGTCCTACCGCCACTCGGCGCCCCGTGTAGGAGCGAGCTTGCTCGCGAACCCCCTTCGCTCATTGGTTCAGCCGAGTGGCGCCGTGCGGCAGCGTTCGCGAGCAAGCTCCTTCGCTCAATGGTTCAGCCGAATGGCGCCGTGCGGCACCGCTCGCGAGCAAGCTCGCTCCTACGAAGAGCGAAAAGCTCAGCGCGCAACTTGGGTGTGGCTGAATATGCTCAATTCGCATATTAGGATATGACAAAAATGAATTTCCATCATGAAGTTCTTGCCTATAGCTTCTAAGAACAACATCGAAACCGATGTTTTTCTTATAACGAAAGCCGCCGACCTTATGCAGCGGCCCAGGCGAGGGCAACACAGTGAGCGTGGAAATTCTCGGCATGATCACCGCCACCCCGAGTTCCGAGGTGGATCAGCCGCTGGGGGACGCGGTAGACGCCGGCTTCGTCCGGCGATTCGCCCAGGCCCATGAGGACGCCGGTTTTGACCGCGTACTGGTGGGTTACTTCAGCAATGCCGCCGAGGGTGCGGTGGTCAGTTCCTTCGTCGCCGCCGCCACCCGCCGGTTGGGCATCCTGCTGGCCTACCGGCCCGGCGTGATCGCGCCGCCCCTGGCTGCTCGCCAACTTGCCACCCTCGACCAGTTCAGCGACGGCCGCCTGGCTCTCAATGTGGTCAGCGGCGGCAACGATGAGGACCTCGCGCGCGACGGCGACTACCTCGAACACGATCGCCGCTACGCCCGCACTGACGAATACCTGCAGGCCCTGCGCGAGATATGGACCGCCAACGGCCCGGTGGATTTCGACGGCGAGTTCTACCGCTTCCAGGGCGCCTCGCCCGCCGTGCGCCCGCGGCAACAGCCGCATATTCCGATCTACTTCAGCGGCTCCTCCGATGCTGCCATCGAGGTCGCGGCGAAGCACGCCGATACCTACATGCTCTGGGGGGAGCCGTTGGCCGCCGTCGACGGGCACATCCGCCGCGTGCGGGCCGTCGCCAACGCGCAGGGACGCGATCCGCGTTTCTCGGTGTCCTTCCGCCCCATCGTCGCCGACACCGAGGAGGCTGCGTGGAAGCGTGCCGCCGAAGTACTCGAGCAGGTGCGCGAGAACCGCACCCGCCTGGGCCTGCCGCTCAATGATCACCAGCCGGAGAACGTCGGCTCCCAGCGCCTGCTGGCTGCCGCGCAGCAGGGCGAGGTGCTCGACACCCGCTTGTGGACCGGTGTGGCCCGGCTTACCGGTGCGCGCTGGAACTCCACCGCACTGGTCGGCACGCCCGAGCAGGTTGCCGCTGCGCTGGGTGAGTACTACCGCCTGGGCGTTTCCACCTTCCTGATCCGTGGCTTCGACCCGCTCGGCGATGCCGTGCGCTACGGCCAGGGCCTGATTCCTGCCATCCATGACCATATCGCCCGCCTGCCGCAACTGCGGCGCGTCGGCTGAGGAGCTTTTCGATGAACCTGAAGCAACGCCTGCGCGCCACGTTCGCCGCGCTGATCCTGGGGGCACCGCTGGCCCAGGCCGCCGACCTGCCGACCTTGCGGGTGGGCGACCAGAACTACTACAACGTGCGCGCATCGATGGAAGCGTCCGGCGTGCTTGAAGGCGCGCCCTACACCGTCGACTGGAAGCACTTCCAGTCCGCAGCGCCGGTGGCCGAAGGACTGCAGGCCGGCGCGCTGGACCTGGGTTTCCTCGGTGATTCGGGCTTCATCTTCCTCGCCGCCAAGGGCGCGCCGGTGAAGCTGATCGGCATCTCCCGGCAGAACCCCGACACCATCGCGCTGCTAGTGCCCAAGGACTCGCCGGTGAAGACCATCGCCGACCTCAAGGGCAAGAAGGTCGCCTACTGGCCCGGTGCCTGGAGTCAGCAATTGACCCTGCGCGCGCTGGAGAAGGCCGGCCTGCCCAGCGACTACGTGGAATTCGTCAAATTGATGCCCATCGACGCCGCCGCTGCCCTGCCGCGTGGCAGCATCGATGCCTTCCCGGTGTGGGAGCCGTACATCTCGCAGCAGATCGTGTTCTCCGGCGCGCGCCCGATCCTCACCGCCCGTGACCTGATGCCGGGGCTGTCGAGCATCGCTGCCAACGCCAACTCCATCGATCCCAAGCGCGAACAGATCGCCGACTTCCTCGGCCGTCTGCAGAAGGCCCGCGCCTGGGTCGAAGCGCACAAGGAGCAGTACGCAGACATCTGGGCGAAGAAGGCCAACCTCGATCAGTCCGTCTCGCGCCACTGGATCGGCCAGGCCGCCATGAGCGTTGGCCCGGTGGATAAACAGGCCGCCGCCGATTACCAGGGCACCGCCGATTTCCTCTTGCAGACCGGCGCATTGCCCAAGGCTTTTGATACCTCCAGCGTGATCGATACGTCCTTCGCCACCTCATTCCACTGATTGTCGGGTTCTCAGCTAAGGCAAAAAGGTTATTTAACCTCGCGGCGGTGCTTGGATATGGTTCTAAGTGCCGCCCCGGCCGCCGGCTCTCTTCCGACGTGCAACGGGCCGTTACCAGCTCTGTTTCCGCTTCAGTCCACCCGCGCGCGCAACGCCCAGGCTACTGATCCTCCCGTCTTTCCAGAGGTGTTCATGAGCGTTGTTCCGTTCCGGCTGGCCGCGGCCCGGCCGGTCGCTCCACCTGTTCCCAGCACTGCCGGCATCTGGGCCCGCGCTTTGCGCGAGTCCGGCCTGCTGCGGCTGTCCCTGCCTGCTCAACTGGGCGGCAGTGGCAGCCCCTGGCGCGACATCCTGCAGACCTTGCGCGACCTCTGCGAGCGCGATGGCGGCCTGGCTCGGCTGTTCGCCGTGCATCACCTGCAACTTGCCCGTGTCAGCCTGCTGGGCAGCCGGGAGCAGGTGCAGCGTCTGCTGAACCTGACGCTGCTGCGTGAACCGCTGTGGGGCGCGCTGGGGGACGGCCCGTCGCTGCAGGCGGCCGAGCATGTGCGCGGTGGCTTTCGCGTCAATGGCCTGGAACTGGATGTCTTTACCGTCGAGGCTGCCGACTGGCTGGTGCTGCGTGCCTGGTACGAGCCGGGCCGTGACTACCTGCTTGCCGCTCTGCCCGCGACCCGAGCGGGGCTGGTGTTGCGCGCGGGTGCGCAATGCCACGAACTGCGTCTGCACCCCGAAGACATCCTTCTGCCTCCCGGCCTGGCGATCACACCTCGTCGATCGCTGTGCGATGGCCTGGCTCTGCTGCTGGAGGCCAACGTCGCCCTGGGACTGGCGCTGCATGCGGCGCAGCGCCTGGAGTTATCCGAGAGCTCGGCGTTGTCTCGGTTGCTGGGGCTCGCCCTGGTGCTCAGCGAGCAGGCTGCCGCGCAGCTGGACGAGGATATCGAAGCGGGCGCGGCCCTGAGTTTCAGCCGCAGCAGCTACTTTTCCAACCTGGCGATCCAGGCGCTGGCGGTCGCCCGCGAGGCGGCGCAATCGAGTCTCCGTGCGGAGGGCCTGAGGGCCCGGCTGCTGGGGGCTGCGCACTGATCGGCGCTAAATCCGTCCGGCATTAGTTAAGAACTAAAAATTATTTATTTTGGATTTTTTATACCTGTAATCTTCGCTCTACCGGACCACCGGACTCATCCAGCACTACCTGACCTGTCCAGTGGTCCGCCCTCGCTCTGCGGGCGGCCAACCCGTACCCGAGGAGCCGTACCCATGTCCCGCAGCCTTTTCCTGCGCCGTTTCGCCGTTGGCCTGAGCGCCTCGGTCGCACTGCTCGGCGCGCTGACCGCGCACGCCGAAGAGACCCTGCGCATCGGCTTCCAGAAGTCTTCCACCCTGCTGACCATCGTCAAGGCGCAAGGCAGCCTGGAGCGCGAACTGGGCAAGCAAGGCATCAAGGTGACCTGGCATGAGTTCCCCAGCGGTCTTCCGCTGCTCGAATCGCTCAACGTCGGCAATGTCGACCTGTCCGCTGACGTGGCCGATACCGTGCCGGTCTTCGCCCAGGCCGCCGGCGCGCAACTGACCTACTTCGCCCGCGAAACCCCGTCGCCCACGGCGCAGTCGATCCTGGTGCCCCAGGACTCGCCGCTCAAATCGCTGGCTGACCTCAAGGGCAAGCGCGTGGCCGTGACCAAGGCCGCCGGCAGCCATTACCTGCTGATCGCTGCCCTGCAGAAGGCCGGCCTCAAGTTCTCCGATATCCAGCCGGCGTACCTGACTCCCGCCGACGGCCGCGCCGCCTTCGAAAACCACAAAATCGATGCCTGGGTGACCTGGGACCCGTACGTCGCCAGCGCCCAGCGCCAGCAGAACGCCCGCGTGCTCGTCGATGGCAAGGGCCTGGCCAGTTACCAGCGCTACTACCTGGCGTCCACCGCGTACGCCAAGGCCCACCCGGAAGTGCTCAAGCAGGTCTTTGCCGAACTGCAGAAGACCGGTCGCTGGGTGAAGGAACACCCCACTGACGCCGCCAAGGTGCTCGGCCCGCTGTGGGGCAACCTCGATGTCGCCACCGTCGAACAGGCCAACGCCCGCCGCAGCTATGACGTGCAGCCGGTGCGCAAGGACGGCCTCGACGAGCAGCAGCGCATCGCCGATGCGTTCTATGCCCAGGGTCTGCTGCCCAAGCCGGTGGACGCCCGCGCGGTGCCGGTCTGGCAGCCGGATGTGGCGAGCAACTGATCAATCGTTCCCGCCGCTCCCCTGGAGCGGCCCGTCACGGCCCGGCCGGCCGCCTCTGTACGCATTTCCAGGAGCTTCACATGAAACACATCAGTGCAACGCGCCGCCTGCTGGCCGCGCTCGCCCTGGCCGGCGTCGCAGGCGCCGCCCAGGCCGACATCGTCCTCGGCTACCAGACCGGCATCGACCCGACCAAGGTCCCGCAGGCCGACGGCACCTACGAAAAAGTCATCGGCGAGAAGCTCGACTGGCGCCGCTTCAACAGTGGCCCGGAAGTAGTCGCCGCCATCGCCTCGGGCGACGTGCAACTGGGCAACCTCGGTTCCAGCCCGCTGGCCGCCGCCACTTCGCGCGGTCTGCCGATCGTTGCCTTCATCGTCTCCGCGCAGATCAACGCCGCCGAGGCCCTGGTGGTGCGTAACGGCAGCAAGATCGAGAAGCCCGAGGACCTGATCGGCAAGACCATCGCCACGCCCTTCGTGTCGACCTCGCACTACAGCCTGCTGGGCGCGCTCAAGCACTGGAAGATCGACCCCACCAAGGTGAAGATCGTCAACCTCAACCCCACCGAGATCGCCGCCGCCTGGCGCCGTGGCGACATCGATGGCGCTTTCGTCTGGTCGCCCGCCCTGGGCGAGATCAAGAAGTCCGGCAAGGTACTGACCGACGCCGCAGAAGTTGGCCAGTGGGGCGCACCGACCTTCGAGGTCTGGGTGGCTCGCAAGGACTTCGCCGAGAAGCACCCGGAAATCATCGCCAAGTTCGCCAGGGTGAGCCTGGATTCCTTCGCCGACTACAACGCCCACAAGGCGCAGTGGACCGCCGATTCCGAGCAGGTGAAAAAGATCGCCAAGCTGACCGGCGCCGATCCGCAGGACGTGCCCGAGCTGCTCGCCGGTTCGGCGTTCCCCGAGTCCCAGGCGCAGCTGTCGTCCGCGCTGCTGGGTGGCGGCACCGCCAAGGATATCGCCGGCACTGCCGAGTTCCTGAAAGAGCAGAAGCGTGTGCCGTCGGTACTCAAGGACTACTCGCCCTACGTCAGCGCCGAATACGTGCGCCAGGCGGAGAGCGTGCAGGTCGGGCAGCGCTGAGTACCTGCTCTTCGTAGGAGCGAGCTTGCTCGCGAACCCCAGCTTGCTCTGAAGCTCAGCGGGTTCGCGAGCAAGCTCGCTCCTACAGAAAAGCGCCACGCATTTCTTCTTACCCTACGGAGGGCAGAACATGAGCCGTCTGACGGCCGAGGCAGTCAGCCTCTCTTTCCAGCAGCGCGGACGCGAGCGCGTCGTGCTGCAGGACCTCACTCTCAGCCTGGCCAAGGGCGAATCCCTGGTGGTGCTAGGCCCGTCCGGCTGCGGCAAGTCCAGCCTGCTCAACGTGCTGGCGGGCTTCCAGGCACCGGATAGCGGCCGTGTACAGATCGATGGCCGGACCCTTGAGGGCCCCGGTGGCGAACGCGGTGTGGTGTTCCAGGATGACGCGCTGATGCCCTGGCTCAACGCCCTGGACAACGTCGCGCTGGGCCTGCGCATCCGCGGCGTTGGCGCTGCCGAGCGCAACGCTCGTGCCCATGAAGTGCTCAAGCTGGTAGGCCTGGGCGAACACGCCGACTACCGTGTTTCGCAACTCTCTGGCGGGCAACGGCAACGCCTGGGGCTGGCCCGCGCGCTGGCGGTGGAACCGGATTTCCTGCTGCTCGACGAACCCTTCGGCGCCCTCGACGCACTGACCCGTGAGCGCATGCAAGTGCTGACCCTCGACCTGTGGCGCAAGACCGGCAAGGGCCTGTTCCTGATTACCCACAGCGTCGATGAAGCGTTGTTCCTTGCCACCGACCTGGTGGTAATGGACGGCCCGCCGGCGCGCATCGTCAAGCGCTTGCCGCTGGACTTCGCCCGCCGCTACGCCGCAGGCGAGCCGGTGCGCAGCATCAAGTCCGACCCGGAATTCGCGCGTTTGCGCCAACTGCTTCTCGATGAGTTCCTCGAAGAACCGGAGGCCGAGCATGCCCACTGAAACCCTCGCCGCCAAACTACCCGCCGCTGCGCCGAAAGCCCGCAGCGTGCCGGGCGATTACCGCCGCTGGGCCGCCGCCGGCAGCATCGGTGGCGTCTTCGTGCTCTGGTGGCTGGCCACGCACCTGGGCTGGGTCGACACGCTGTTCCTGCCGGCACCGGAACAACTGGTGGAAGCTTTCCAGCGTCTGCTCGCCGAGGGCTACGTCGATGCGTCGTTGTGGCAACACGTCGGTACCAGCCTGCTGCGCGTGCTGCTGGCGCTGGGCGCTGCGGTACTGACCGCCATTCCGCTGGGCATCCTGATGGGCCTTAATCCGCTGGTCAGCGCCGCCTTCGATCCGCTGGTGGAGTTCTACCGCCCGGTACCGCCGCTGGCCTATCTGCCGCTGATCGTCATCTGGTTCGGCATCGGCGAGTTGTCCAAGGTGCTGCTGATCTACCTCGCGCTGTTCGCCCCGTTGTTGATCGCCACCGCCGCCGGCGTGCGCCGTGTGGACAAATCGCGCATCCAGGCCGTGCGCTGCCTGGGTGCTAGCCGCCTGCAGGTGGTGCGCCATGTGATCCTGCCCAGCGCGCTGCCGGAAGTCCTGACCGGCCTGCGCATCGCCCTGGGCGTGGGCTGGTCGACCCTGGTCGCCGCCGAGCTGATCGCCGCCAACCGCGGCCTGGGTTTCATGGTGCAGTCTGCCGCGCAGTTCCTCGCCACCGATGTGGTGGTGCTGGGGATCCTGCTGATCGCGGCCATCGCGCTGAGCTTCGAGCTGGGGCTGCGCTGGCTGCAGAAGCGCTTCGCTTCCTGGGAGTGATGAGGCCGAGAGTTGAAGGCCCCTCGCCCTGACTCTCTCCCGCGAGCGGGAGAGGGGACTGGTCCAGAGCGGAGGCGAGCACCTCTGCTAGCCGGAAGGGACCTGCGATTGCAGGACTGCTCCGGAATATCCGAATACGCCGAATAGACCCCCTCTCCCTTCAGGGGGGGACGCCTAGTCAGAGGGCTGGGGAGAGGGCAAGCCAAGCCGCCCGCCCCGTGAACCTCACGAGAGAACACGAACATGACCACCCTGAGCATCGAACCCATCAGCCCTGCCCTGGGCGCCATCGTTTCTGGCGTGCGCCTGGCCGACCCGCTGGACGACGCGGCGCAGCGCCAGATCGAACAGGCCCTGCTCGATCACCACGTGCTGTTCTTCCGCGACCAGCCGCTGACGCCGAACCAGCAGGCGACCTTCGCCGCGCGCTTCGGCGACCTGCATATCCATCCGATCTACCCCAGCTCGCCGGAACAACGCGAAGTCATCGTCCTCGATACCGCCGTTACCGACGTGCGCGACAACGCCATCTGGCACACCGACGTGACCTTCCTGGAAACCCCGGCCCTCGGCGCCGTGCTGGCCGCCAAGCAACTGCCGCCCTACGGCGGCGACACGCTGTGGGCCAGTGGCATCGCGGCGTACGAGGCGCTGTCGAAACCATTGCAGCAGTTGCTCGACGGACTCACCGCGACCCACGACATCAGCAAGTCCTTCCCCCAGGAGCGCTTCGGCGCCACCGACGCGGACCTGGCGCGGCTGGAAGAAGCGCGCAGGAAGAACCCGCCGCGCAGCCATCCGGTGATCCGTACGCACCCGGTCACCGGGCGCAAGGCGCTGTTCGTCAGCGACGGCTTCACCACCCGCATCAACGAGCTGGAGCCGGCGGAAAGCCGTGCCATCCTCGACCTGCTGTTTGCCCACTTCGCACGCCCGGAATTCACCGTGCGCTGGCGCTGGAAGGAGAACGACGTGGCCTTCTGGGACAACCGCGTGACCCAGCACTACGCGGTGGACGATTACCGTCCGCAGCGCCGCGTGATGCACCGTGCGACGATTCTGGGGGACAAGCCGTTCTGACTTCTCCAGCGTCCAAATCCTGCGCCCTACGGGACTGACAGGCTGTTCGTAGGAGCGAGCTTGCTCGCGAACCGCATAACTCCGGAGTCATCCTGGAATCCGTTCGCGAGCAAGCTCGCTCCTACAGACGGCGCGGTGACTCGGAAATTACCGTCATCCCCATGACTTGCGGCAACAAAGCCGCACCGCAGACCGCATTCGTCGCCATTCTGGGTCGCGGTGGCTGGCTCACTGTCCTACGCTTTGGCAGTTCCGCTTTATGAAGAGACTGCCTACATGCAAGAACGGATTCCCGACGAGTCCAACCTCGCCGAGCTGACGGTTCGCGGCCTGATTCTCGGCGCGCTGATCACCGTGGTGTTCACCGCTTCCAACGTCTACCTCGGCCTGAAGGTCGGCCTGACCTTCGCCTCGTCGATCCCCGCGGCGGTCATTTCCATGGCCGTGCTGCGCTACTTCTCCGGCTCCAACATCCTCGAGAACAACATGGTGCAGACCCAGGCCTCAGCGGCCGGCACCTTGTCCTCGATCATCTTCATCCTTCCCGGCCTCTTGATGATCGGCTACTGGAGCGGTTTTCCGTTCTGGCAGACGGCGGCCATCTGCTCCATCGGCGGCATTCTCGGCGTGCTCTACACCATCCCGCTGCGCCGCGTGATGGTCGTACAGAGCAGCCTGCCATACCCCGAAGGCGTGGCGGCCGCGGAAATCCTCCGTGTCGGCAGCCAGGACGAGGAACAGGAAAAGGCCGGCAAGCCCGCGAAAGCCGGCGCTCCGGGCCTGCGCGATATCCTCGCCGGTGGTGTGGTCGCCGCTGCGTTCAGCCTGCTCAGCAGCGGCTTCAAGGTGCTCGCCGAGGGCTTCAGCTTCTGGATCACCGCCGGGCAGGCGGCGTTCCGCCTGTCCACCGGCTTCTCCCTGGCGCTGGTCGGCGCCGGCTACCTGATGGGCATTACCGCCGGCATCGCCATCCTGATCGGTGTGGTCATCGCCTGGGGCGTGGCCGTGCCGCTGCTCTCGGTGAACAGCGTGCTGGCGGCCGGGCAGAGCCTGCCGGAGCTGGCCACCAAGCTGTGGAGCAGCCAGGTGCGCTTCCTCGGCGCCGGCACCATTGGCATCGCCGCGTTGTGGACCCTGGCGACCCTGTTCAAGCCCATGGTCCAGGGCGTCTGGTCGTCGCTCAGCGCGGTGCGTGGTCGTGGCGAAGTGAGCGACCTGCGCACCGAGCAGGACCTCTCCGCCAAGTGGATCGTCGCCATTGCCGGCTTCCTGCTGGTGGCGCTGTTCGTGGTGTTCTCCTACTTCCTCGGCGACGCCGCGCCGGACCTGAAGGGCTTCGGCTTCTGGGGCCTGGTGGCGGTCTGCGTGATCTTCGCCTTCTTCTTCGGCTTCCTGATCGCCGCTGCCTGCGGCTACATGGCCGGCCTGGTGGGCTCCTCGAGCAGCCCGATTTCCGGTATCGGCATCATCGCAGTGATCCTGGTGTCGCTGCTGATCCTCGGCATCGGTTCGCTGGAAACCGGCTTCCTCGACCAGCAGGGCGGCAAACTGGCCATCGCCCTGGCGTTGTTCACCACCTCCGTGGTGATCGCCATTGCGGCGATTTCCAATGACAACCTGCAGGACCTGAAGACCGGCTATCTGGTCGGCGCGACGCCTTGGCGCCAGCAGGTCGCGCTGATCGTCGGCTGCCTGGTCGGTGCGCTGGTGATCCCGCCGGTGCTGGAGCTGCTGTACAACGCCTACGGCTTCACCGGCGCGCTGCCGCGTGAAGCGATGGACCCGAACGCCGCGCTGGCGGCACCGCAGGCGACGTTGATGACGGCCATCGCCAGTGGGATTTTCCACAATGCGCTGAACTGGAACATGATCCTGATCGGCGTGGCGCTGGGCATTGCGCTGATTCTGGTGGACGTGCTGCTGCGCCGCACCGGCAAGGCCAGCCTGCCGGTGCTCGCCGTAGGTCTGGGCATCTACCTGCCACCGACCATCGGCATGACCCTGGTGGTCGGCGCGGTGATCGGCTGGCTGCTGGAGACCGCGCTGGCCAAGCGCGCTGCAGCAGCCGGTGTCGACGCGGAGAAATTCTCCGACGAGCCCAGGCGCCGGGGCGTGCTGCTGGCTTCCGGCCTGATCGTCGGCGAGAGCCTGATGGGCATCCTGCTCGCCGCCATCATCGGCGCCACTGGTTCTGCCTCGCCCCTGGCCCTGGTCGGGGGGAGTTTCGAGGACACCGCGCAGTGGCTGGGATTGGTGGTCTTCGTGGCGATCTGCGTGCTGTTCTATCGCAAGGTGCTGAGCGGCACCCGCGGCTGATCCTTCGCCGCGATGTGAAAAAGGCGCCTTCGGGCGCCTTTTTCATTATCTGCTCCTCGTACCGTGAGATGCGCAGTCTGTAGGAGCGAGCTTGCTCGCGAACGGATTCACCGGCAGCGCCCGTGTTGGGCGGTTCGCGAGCAAGAACCAGGTGTCCCCCTCGCTCCGACAAGGGCATGCGCAAGTCTGAACCTAGCGCACCAGATGCAGGAACTGCAGGTGCCGTTCGTACTGGTCGAGCATGTCGTTGATGATCTGCTCCTTGCTGTAGCCCATCAGGTCGTAGTCCTGGCTGCCTTCGGAAAGGTGCACCTCGGCGCGGAAGTAACGGCGGTTCTTCAGGTGCAGGCCGCCCATGCCGGCACGGGCGAAGGAGGGGGTGAAGTAGCCGCGCATCGAGACCTGGTAGAGGAACGGATGCTGCGCGCCGTGGCCGATCTCCAGGCCGATCTCCAGGTTGCTCAGGTCCAGGTCGGAATCCACCTGCAGACCCTTCTCGCGGAACACCTCGGAGACCTCGGCGATCGCCGGGCTGACCACGTCGACCATGTAGCGGTACACCTCATCCCGCGTGGGGAAGTGCACGGCCTGGGAGATGCGTCGCTTCCAGCCGCCAGGCTTGGCCGAGGGCGGCGGCGCCAGCGAGTGAGTGCGCGCACGCTGACGCTGGGATTCGAGGTAGAACGCCTTGTGCAGGCCCCACATCATCAGCAGCAGGATCAGCGAGAACGGCAGCGAGGTCAGCACCACCGCTGATTTCAGCGCATCGATGCTGCCGGCGAACAGCAGGCCGCCGGTCACCAGCGCGGTGGCTGCGCCCCAGAACACACGCAGCCACTTCGGGCCGTCGTCATCGGCGCTGCCGCCGTGGGCGGAGAGGGTGGAGAGCACCACGGTGCCGGAGTCCGCCGAGGTGACGAAGAAGACGAAGCTGACCAGCACTGTCAGCGTGATCACCACGCGGCTGGCCGGGTAGTTCTGCAGCATCTGGTAGAGCGCCATGGACGGATCGGCGATGGCCACGCGGCCCAGCTCGCTGAAACCATGGTTGAGCACCTGGTCCAGGGCGCTGTTGCCGAAGATCGACATCCACGCCAGGGTGAAGCCCAGTGGGATGAACAGCACACCGAAGACGAACTCGCGGATCGTCCGCCCGCGCGAGATGCGCGCGATGAACAGCCCGACGAAGGGTGCCCAGGCGATCCACCAGGCCCAGTAGAACACTGTCCAGCCGCCCAGCCAGTCGCTGCCGTCCTTGCCATAGGCGTAGAGGTCGAAGCTCTTGGTCGGCAGGCTGCCGAGGTAATCGCCGATGTTCTGCACCAGGGTGTTGAGCAGATGCTGGGTGGGGCCGGCGAAGAGCACGAAAAGCAGCAGTGCGCAGGCCAGCAGCATGTTGATGTCCGACAGCAGGCGGATGCCCTTGTCGACGCCGGACACGGCGACCAGGATCGCCGCACCCATCATCAGCGCGATCAACGTCATCTGCACCGGATGGCTGTGGGCGATGCCGAACAGGAAGTCCAGCCCGGCATTGAGTTGCAGCACGCCGAAGCCCATGTCCGCGCCCAGGCCGAACACCGTGGCGATGATGCCGAAGCAGTCCACGGTATAGCCGATGGGGCCGTTGATGCGCTTGCCGATCAGCGGGTAGAGCGCCGAGCGCAGCGCCAGCGGAAGGTTGTGGCGGTAGGCGAAGTAGGCCAGCGCCATCGCTACCAGGGCGAACACGCCCCAGCCGTGCAGGCCCCAGTGCAGGAACAGCAGCTGCATGGCCTGACGCGCCGCTTCCGGAGTGCCGGCCTCGCCTTGCGGCGGTTGGGCAAAGTGGGTCAGCGGTTCGGAGACGCAGAAGAAGAACAGGGTGATGCTGATACCGGCGGCGAACAGCATGCCGGCCCAGGACAGGTAGCTGAATTCCGGCTCGTCGTGGTCGGCACCGAGCTTGATCTTTCCATAGCCGGAAAGCGCGGTGACCACCACGAAGATCAGGTACAGCGTCATCGCCAGCAGGTAGTACCAACCGACGGTATCGGCGGCCCAGGACTGCGCGGCGAGCAGCCATTCACCGGCCCGTTGGGGCTGGCTGATGACGATCAGGGAGAAGAGAAGAATCAGCGCGGCCGCACCGTAGAAGACCGGTGGGTTCATGCGCATGGCGGGGGAGGGTGTTACGGACGGGGGCGATTGTGCAGCGGACAAAACGGGCGGGGTCCCTCGAAATTTTCCTTGAACAAGCATTCAATGAAAACACGGGAAGGCCCTGGAAAGCCAATCGGCGGGACCGATGGTCCCGCCGCCGGCCCTGTCAAAAGGGCCGAGCGGAGCGGGTACTGCTTACTTGCGGCGGTTCTTTTTCGCCTCACGGATCTCACGGCGTTCCGGGTCGGCCTTTGCGGGCGCAGTCAGGAAAGCGGTGGCGGCGAAGAAGTTGGCAAGAGCGGCAAAGCTGGTCACGGTAGTCTCCAATGGCGCCGGGGAAAATGGGTCCCGACCGCCTGATAGCCATTTTCCCTGAAGATTGTGACAAAAAGAAGTGAATGGTCTTGATGAGCGGTATTGATCTGGTCGATGGGACTGCTTTGTTTGGTATCGGCGGTAAATAGTCCTGATTTTGACTTCCTGCTCAGGATTCCCTCCTGCCGACCTGTGAGTCGGCACGGCCTTTCACTGCGACCATTCGTCGCCAAAGGTGAAGCGTTTCAGCGCCGGCTCTGGCTTTGAAGCGATAAACGGCTGTTACTGGCAAGAAACAGTTTTTCCCTTAGCACAGTTCCCGCACTAGAGCGTATCCGAGCCTGGAAATTTGAACGGGTGTGCAATATTTCGTGAAAAACTTGTGAAACGGCTATGGCGATTGACTTGCCGATTCCGTTAGTCTCCCCCGGCAGGACAAAAAACCACCAATTAGGGAGCATCACGAGATGGACTTCAAACGTACCGCTGTTCGTACCGCAATTGCCGCTGCATTCTTCGCTTCGCTCGCCGGCTGCCAGACCATGACCACCAACCAGGCCATCGTTCCGCTGCAAGCCGCTACCGCTCAGATGATTGGTCTGGCTTCTTCTGACGAGCTGGTCGTCAGCGACGTCAAAGCCGGTCAGCCGGACGCCCTGGGTGGCCAGGAACTCTCCTACGTCGCCACCACTACCAAAGGCCGCGTGTTCAACTGCACCTCGCGCATGATGCCGGGCCTGCTGACCGATCCGGCCAAGCTGACCAACCCGTCTTGCACTCCGGTGGTCGCTCACTCGAACACCGCTACCAAGTAAGACTGCTCTGTCGCCCGTGCGCGGCCCTTCGGGTCGCGCTGGCGACTACGGCGCGGCATCAGCCGCGCTCGTGCTCCAGGCGTTGCAGCAGCGCACGCAACTGCGCCTCGACGCCAGGCTGGCGAACCAGGCGCTCAAGCGTCTCATCGCTAATGTCCGTTTCGCCGCCTGATCCCGCCAGGAGGCCTGGCCCGGTCGCGCTCGCAGACCCGGCTACACCCCCTGAAAAGTTCAGGTGCTCCGGGCGAATCTCCTCGCCCGGGCTGACCAGCAGGGCGAAGTGGATGACGTTTTCCAGCTCGCGGATATTGCCCGGCCACGAATAGCCCTCCAGCGCACGCTGCGTATCCGTGGTGATCTGCGGCACCGGCAGTTCCAGGCGTTGCGCATGCACGCCGAGGAAGTACTCGGCCAGCGGCTGGATATCGCCGATGCGTTCACGCAGCGGCGGCAGCGTGAGGTTGCCGTCGTGCAGGTATTGCTGCAGCCCTTCGAGGAATTTCCCCGCTTTCACCGCCTGCCCCAGATCGATGCTGGTGGCGGCGACCAGTCGCACATCCACCGGCACCGGTTCGCGTGCGCCGACGCGCAGTACCTCGCGCTCCTGTAGCACGCGCAGCAGCTTCTGCTGCAGCGACAGCGGCAGGTCGGCGATCTCGTCCAGGTACAGGGTGCCGCCATTGGCTGAGCCGAACCAGCCTGCACGGCTGCCCACCGGGCCGTTGTGCGCGCCGGGTGCGTAGCCGAACAGCTCGGCATCGGCATAGTTGCGGCTCAGTGCGCTGCAACTGACCGCGACGAACAGGCCGGGGCGTTCACTGGCGCGGTGGATGTGGCGGGCCAGCAGCTCCTTGCCGGTACCGGTCTCGCCGTGGATCAGCACCGGCTGCGGCAACGGCGCCAGGCGCTCCACCTCGTCACGCACTTCATGGGAGCGCGGGTCGAAGAACACCAGCGCCTTGGCGCGGATGCTCAGCGGGCTCTTGTCGGCGTCGGGGAAGGTCAGCAGCGGTAGCGGCGCGTGGGGTGCGTTCATGGGGAATCTCCTTCTGCTCTTACAGCGCGTCCAGCGCCTGCAGGAAGTCGCGGACGATGTCCTCGCTGTCCTCGATGCCCACCGAGACACGGATGGTGCCATCGTGGATGTCCAGCGCGGTCAGGGCCTCGGCGGACAGCGCGCGGTGCGAGGTCTTGCCGGGGTGGGTGATGCTGCTGGCGACGCCCGCCAGCGACGGGGCGAAGGCGGCCAATTGCAGCTCGCCGATCAGCGTGTCGACCTGATCGAGGCCACCCTTCAGGGTGAAGCTCAACATGCCCGAATGCCCCTTGCGGAACAGCCGCTGCGCCAGCTCGTGGTCCGGGTGCGAGGGCAGACCGGGGTAGAACACGCGGGCCACCTGCGGGTGCGCTTCGAGGGCTTCGGCCAGCGCCTGGGCGTTCTGCGAATGCGCGCGCATGCGCAGGGCCAGGGTCTTGGCGCCGCGGAAGTTCAGCCAGCTCTCGAAGGGGCTGGCGCTGCCACCGGCATTGATCTGGAAGCGCCGCGCAGCGGCGATCCACCGTGCATCACCGACCAGCGCGCCACCCATGGCGTCGCTGTGGCCATTGAGGTACTTGGTGGTGCTGTGGATCACCAGGTCGGCGCCATCGCGTAGCGGCTGGTAGAGCACCGGCGAGAGGAAGGTGTTGTCCACCAGCAGCCTGAGGTCGTGACGGTGGGCGAGGTCAGCCAGCGCCGGAATGTTGCTGACGCGCACCAGCGGATTGGAGGCGGTCTCGGTGTAGATCAGCCGGGTGGTCGGGGTGATCGCCGCTTCCACCGCTGCCAGGTCGTTGAGGTCGAGCAGGGTGGAGGCGATGCCGAAGCGCGTCAGTTCCTTCTCGATCAGGCTCTGGGTGGTGCCGTACAGCTCGCGACTGGCGATCAGGTGATCACCGGCACCCAGCACACCCAGCAGCGCGGCGGAGATGGCCGCCATGCCGGAGGCGGAGAACAGCGCGTCCTCGCCGCCTTCCAGTTCGCGCAGCAACTCTTCCACGGCGCTGTGGTTGGGGTTGCCGATGCGCGTGTACATGTAGTTGTCGGGGTTGCCGGCGAGGAAGTCGTCGACCTGCTCCAGGGCGTCGTAGACGAACACCGAACTCTGGTAGATCGGCAGGCTCTTGGCGCGGGTGACCATGCGCCGGTCGACATCGTGGCCGGCATGGACGGCGCGGGTGGAGGGGCCTTTGGCGTGGTCGCTCATGGCAAGTCCTTGGAAAGAAAAACGCCGGTGGAACCTGCCCACCGGCGTCAAAGCGGGTGCGCCGAAAGCGCGCCCAGCGTGGGAGTCGTTGCGCCCGGCGCTCGGCCGGGCGACGGATCAGAAGGCCGGCACCACGGCGCCGTTGTACTTCTTCTCGATGAAGGCTTTGACTTCCGGGCTGGTCAGGGCGGCGGAGAGTTTCTTCAGCGCATCGCTGTCCTTGTTGTCCGGGCGCGCCACCAGGTAGTTCACGTAGGGCGAGTTGCGGTCTTCGAGGATCAGTGCGTCCTTCACCGGGTTGAGCTTGGCTTCCAGCGCGTAGTTGGTGTTGATCAGGTCCAGGTCGACCTGGTCCAGCACGCGCGGCAGCAGTGCCGATTCCAGTTCCTTGAACTTCAGGTGCTTGGGGTTCTCGGCGATGTCTTTCGGGGTGGCCAGGGCGTTGCTCGGGTCCTTGAGCTTGATCACACCGGCCTTCTGCAGCAGGAGCAGGGCGCGGCCGCTGTTGCTGCCTTCGTTGGGGATGGCGACGGTGGCGCCGTCAGGCAGCTGGTCGATGGACTTGTACTTCTTCGAGTAGCCGCCGAAGGGCTCGACGTGCACGCCGGTCACGGTGACCAGATTGGTGCCCTTGCCGGAGTTGAAGTTGTCCAGGTACGGCTTGGTCTGGAAGTAGTTGGCGTCCAGGCGCTTCTCGGCGACCTGCACGTTGGGCTGCACGTAGTCGGTGAAGACCTTGATCTCCAGGTCCACGCCTTCCTTGGCCAGGGTCGGCTTGATCAGCTCGAGGATCTCGGCGTGGGGGATCGGGGTGGCGGCAACGACAAGCTTCTCGTTGGCGAAGGCGGAGGTGGTGAAGGCAGTGGCGAGGGCGGTCAGAAGCAGCAGCTTTTTCATTGCGATGTCCTTGTGGGGCAGATGACCGCTGGCGTCCGGGCCGGCCGGGATGGGGCCTTCGTACGGGCGGTGGATTCTTTTTCCGCGGCTCACTCGGCAGCGGTTGCAGCGAAAGTTACCCGCCTTTTTTATTCCAATAAAATATTAATTTTTCATTTTCATATTCGATTTTGTTCATATGAAAGGGCAGGTCGTGCCCTGAGACAAGCTGTCGCGCGACACGCCGTCGCGCGGCAACCCACCACTCCAGGCCAGGCCCCCGGGGCGCGTAAGATCGGTGCAGTTTCTTGAGCGGCGTCAATGCAGATGGTGGTCCATTCTGATTGAGCGGCTAAAAGAACCCGAACCGACGTCAGATCGGTGGCTCGAAACTGAGTCAGAAAAGTCAGATATCACGCAAGAACGCCCTGCGCATGCGCAAGGTACGGTGCCCGACCCTTCCGTGGGGTTGGCGTCAGCCTGAAGAGGAATCGTCATGTTCGGATTAGAGGCGCTCGACCTGGCCCGGATCCAGTTCGCCTTTACCGTGTCCTTCCACATCATCTTCCCCGCCATCACCATTGGTCTCGCCAGTTACCTGGCTGTGCTCGAAGGTCTGTGGCTGAAGACCAACGAGGAGGTCTACCGCGACCTCTATCACTTCTGGTCAAAGATATTCGCCGTCAATTTCGGCATGGGCGTGGTCTCCGGCCTCGTCATGGCGTACCAGTTCGGCACCAACTGGAGCGCCTTCTCGGCCTTCGCCGGCAGTATCACCGGCCCGTTGCTGACCTATGAGGTACTGACTGCCTTCTTCCTTGAAGCCGGCTTCCTCGGCGTCATGCTCTTCGGCTGGCACCGCGTCGGCCCGGGCCTGCACTTCTTCGCCACGGTGATGGTGGCCATCGGCACGCTGATCTCCACCTTCTGGATCCTCGCGTCCAACAGCTGGATGCAGACTCCGCAGGGCCACGAGATCGTCAATGGCGTCGTGGTGCCGGTGGACTGGCTGGCGATCATCTTCAACCCGTCCTTCCCCTACCGCCTGCTGCACATGGCGATCGCCTCCTTCGTTGCCACCGCCTTCTTCGTCGGCGCTTCGGCGGCCTGGCACCTTCTGCGCGGCCGTGACAACCCGGCGATCCGCAAGATGCTCTCGATGGCCATGTGGATGGCGCTGATCGTCGCGCCGATCCAGGCCATGGTGGGTGATGCCCATGGCTTGAATACCCTCAAGCACCAGCCGGCGAAGATCGCCGCGATGGAGGGCCACTGGGACAACAGCGAGGGCGGCCCGACTCCGTTGATCCTGTTCGGCTGGCCGGACATGGAGCGTGAGGAAACCCGCTTCAAGATCGAGATCCCGGTGCTCGGCAGCCTGATCCTGAATCACAGCACCACGGAACCGATCCCGGCACTGAAGGACTTCCCGAAAGCTGACAGGCCCAATTCCACCGTGGTCTTCTGGTCGTTCCGCATCATGGCCGGCCTGGGCATGCTGATGATCTTCGTCGGCCTGTGGAGTGCCTGGCTGCGCTGGCGCAAGCGCCTGTTCGAGAGCCGCGCCTTCCTCCATCTGGTGTTGTGGATGGGACCGTCCGGCCTGATAGCGATCCTCGCCGGCTGGTTCACCACCGAAATCGGCCGCCAGCCCTGGGTCGTCTACGGCCTGATGCGTACCGCCGATGCGGTGTCCAACCACAGCGTGACGCAGATGAGCATCACCCTGGTGATGTTCGTGGTGGTGTACTTCTCGCTGTTCGGCGTGGGCATCGGCTACATGATGCGCCTGGTACGCAAGGGCCCGATCACCCATGAAGGGCGTGAAACCAGCCATGGTGGCGCCGGTCAGCAGCGCACCGCGGCGCGGCCGCTGTCGGCTACCGCCGAGGGCCTCGACGACGATGAAACCGACAGTCCGGCAGGGAGGAACTGAGCATGGGCATCGACCTTCCGCTGATCTGGGCGATCATCATCATCTTCGGCGTGATGATGTATGTGGTGATGGACGGCTTCGACCTGGGGATCGGCATGCTCTATCCGTTCTGCCAGGACGAGGGCGACCGTGACGTGATGATGAACACCGTGGCGCCGGTCTGGGATGGCAACGAGACCTGGCTGGTTCTGGGCGGAGCGGCGTTGTTCGGTGCCTTCCCGGTGGCTTATTCCGCCGTGCTCTCGGCGCTTTACCTGCCGCTGATGCTGATGCTCGTCGGGCTGATCTTCCGTGGCGTAGCTTTCGAGTTCCGCTTCAAGGCGCGGGCCAACAAGCGGCACCTGTGGGACAAGTCGTTCATCGTCGGCTCGCTGGTGGCGACCTTCTTCCAGGGGGTGGCGTTGGGTGCGTTCATCGAGGGCATCCCGGTGGAAAACCGCGCCTTCGCCGGCGGCGCGCTGGACTGGCTGGCGCCGTTCCCGCTGTTCTGCGGCGTCGGCCTGGTGGTGGCTTACACACTGCTGGGCTGCACCTGGCTGATCATGAAAACCGAGGGCAAGCTGCAGCAGCGCATGCACGACCTGGCGCGTCCGCTGGCGCTGGTACTGCTGGCAGTGATCGGCATCGTCAGCCTGTGGACGCCGCTGGCCCACGAGGAAATCGCCCAGCGCTGGTTCAGCCTGCCGAACCTGTTCTGGTTCCTGCCGGTGCCACTGCTGGTGCTGCTGACCTTCTACGGCCTGCTGCGCTCGGTGGCGCGCAATGACCACGTGAAGCCGTTCCTGCTCACCCTGGCGCTGATCTTCCTCGGCTACAGCGGGCTGGGCATCAGCCTGTGGCCGAACATCATCCCGCCGTCGATGTCGATCTGGGACGCCGCGGCGCCGCCACAGAGCCTGGGCTTCATGCTGGTGGGCGCACTGTTCATCATCCCCTTCATCCTCGTCTACACCGCGTGGAGCTATTACGTGTTCCGCGGCAAGGTGAAGCACGGCGACGGCTACCACTAGAGGTGCGGACCATGACCCATGAGGAGCAGGAAAAGGCGCCGCTGCGCAAGCGGCTGGGCTGGCTGGTGCTGATCTGGGCGCTGAGCGTGGCCGGCCTGGGCGTCGCGGCCTGGCTGATGCGCCTGTTCATGAGCGCGGCGGGGCTGGGCACGCCGCACTAGCCGCACGGTAAACGATCCCATCCGGGCGCTGTTCGCAGCGTCCGTTCCCACATCCCTCGCTGGTGCTTCCGGCGGGGGATTTTTTTAGGGCTCTTCGTAGGAGCGAGCTTGCTCGCGAACTGCATGACGCCGGAGCCGCCAGTGAATGGGTTCGCGAGCAAGCTCGCTCCTGCAGAAACGGCGAACTCAGTGCAGCTTGTCGCGCTTGGCCAGGGTGGGGAACAGCTTCATCCACACACCAGTCACGACCAGCGTGCCGACACCGCCGAGCACCACCGCCGGCACGGTGCCGAGCCAGTGGGCGGTGACGCCGGATTCGAACTCGCCCAGCTGGTTCGAGGCGCCGATGAACAGGCCGTTCACCGCGCTGACCCGGCCGCGCATCTCGTCCGGGGTTTCCAGCTGCACGAAGGCGCCGCGGATCACCATGCTGATCATGTCCGCCGCACCCAGTACCACCAGCACCGCCAGGGAGAACCAGAAGGACGTCGACAGGCCGAAGGCGATGGTGGTGACGCCGAACACGCCCACGGCAGTGAACATGATCCGCCCGACATTGCGCTCGATGGGGAAGCGCGCCAGCCAGAACGACATCAGCAGCGCGCCCACCGCCGGGGCTGAGCGCAGCAGGCCCAGGCCCCAGGGGCCAGTGAGCAGGATGTCCTTGGCGAACACCGGCAGCAGCGCAGTGGCACCGCCCAGCAGCACGGCGAACAGGTCCAGCGAGATGGCGCCGAAGATGTCCGGACGGCTACGGATGAAGCGGATGCCGGCCAGCAGCGATTCCAGCGTGGCCTTGCCTTGCGCAGCCGGCGCCTGGCGCGAGGGCAGGGTGAGCACCAGGATGCAGGCAATGAAATACAGCACCGCGGTGGGCGTGTAGACCCAGAAGGCGCCGAAGGCATAGAGGAAGCCGCCGAAGGCCGGCGCCGCGATGGTCGCCGCCTGCATCGCCGAGGCGGAGGCCGCCACGGCACGGGGGAATAGCGCGGTAGGCACGATGTTCGGCAGCAGCGCCTGGGTGGTCGGCATCTCGAAGGCCCGCGCGGTACCGAGCAGGAAGGCCATCACGAAGATCATCTCGCGGGTCACGTTGTCGGTACTGGCGCCCACCACCAGCGCGACGGCGATCAGGCCCTGGGCGACTTGGCACAGCGAGGCGATGCGCCGGCGGTCGTAGCGGTCGGCGACGTGGCCGGTGTGCAGCATGAACAGCACGCGCGGGGTGAATTCCACCAAACCCACCAGGCCGAGGTCGAGCACGTTGTGGGTCAGCTCGTAGATATGCCAGCCGATGGCCACGGTAATCATCTGGAAGGCGCTGGCGGTGCAGACACGGGCCAGCCAGAAGGCGAGGAAGGGGCGGTGACGCAGCAGGGACGTGGCTTCGGCGGTCATGAAAGGGACTTTGTTAGGAGGCTAAGCAAGGGCTGGGCAGCGTAGCACGGCGTAACACTTTTCCGCTTGTCGCCAGTGGATTCCGCAATTGGCGAATAGTCGCGACCCGTCGACTAAAATTTGCGCTGGCGCGACAAGCTGCCCGATTGACTTTGCTTCGCACTATTGAGGTGCGTTAAAGTTGACAGAAGAGTCAGGTTTTCCTGCAGGATCTTTCCTCCGGCGCCATCCCCGAGACGCCCGCGATTCCGCGGCCTCCGAACTCTCTCCAGCACCGAAAAAAACCACATGGGCGGGCCTCCACCGTCCAGAGGATGAACCATGTCCAACCGTGATATTTCCCGGCGCGCCTTCCTGCAAGGCGGGCTGATTGCCGGTGTCAGCGTGACCATGGCGCCGCTCGGCAGCCGGGCCTTCGCTGCCCTGATGGAAAACTCCGTCACCGTCTCCCCCCAGCAGTGGATGGGCCATGACGGCAAGGCGCGTTTCCGTAACGACGCGCTGTCCAAGGTCTGCGGCAACAAGGTATTCGCCCGCGACATCCGCTCCAAGGACATGCCCGGCTGGCCGCAGCAGCAGGGCCACGCCATGCTGCTCAAGACCATCAAGGCCGACCGCATCTTCGACGGCATCGACCTCGCCTGGCTGGGCGCCGAGCTGCAGCCCGATCGTATCGTCACCGCCGAGGACCTGGACAAGGACGGCATCGTCTTCCCCGAAGCCCACGCCCCGGACCCGCTGCTGCCGCGCGGCAAGGTGCCGATGTTCATCGGCCACCCGGTGGCCATCCTGATCTGGAACGACTTCGAGCGCTTCCGTCAGGCCAAGCTGAAGATGAAGTTCAACGACAAGGCGATCCGCTATGGCGCGCAGGCGCCGCTGTACCAGGGCGATCCCTACGGCAGCTTCCGCTACGTGCGCGTCGGCGGCGCGACTTCGGCCGATCCGGACGAGTTCTCCAGCCTCAAGGACTCGATCCTGTTCCCGATGATCCGCGAGCGCAAACCGGTGTGGAACCAGCAGCCCAACCAGCACGGCGACCTCACCGAGCAGGGCCTGTTCTACGCGCAGAAGATCAAGGAGCAGATCGAAAACCCGCCGGAGAACTGGCTGGTCTTCGACGAGCGCTACAAGACTCCGTCCATCGAGCCGGCCGCCCTGGAGCCGGACAACGGCAACGGCTGGTACGACCCGGCAAGCAAGACCCTGCACTTCGTGGTCGCCACCCAGTGCCCGTTCGAAGCGGCCTACGAGACGGCGCACATGATCGCCCCGTCGCGCTTCGGCCTGGCCAAGCTGAACATGCACCCCGGCTACACCGTGGGTTACGGTTCCAAGGACCACAACATCTTCGTCTACTACGCGGCCCTGGCTGCGCTGTACGGCAACGGTGTACCGGTGCGCCTGGCCAATGACCGCTACGAGCAGTTCCAGAGCGGCATCAAGCGCCACCCGTTCGACATCCGTTACCAACTGGCGGTGGACAAGAAGGACATGACCTTCAAGATCTTCCGCACCGAGATGAGCGTGGACGGCGGCGGCCGCATCAACTACAGCCCGTCCGTGGCTGCCGTGGGCGCCACCGCCGCGCAGTCGATCTACTACATGCCGCAGAATGACCTGCAGGTGACGGCCTACCATTCCCGCGCCGTCGAGGCCGGTTCCATGCGTGGCTACGGCACCCTGCAGAGCATGGCCGCCACCGAGATGATGGTGGACGAGATCGCCGGTCGCCTGGGCGTCGACGCCATCGAGCTGCGCCGCGTCAACGCGCTGAAATCGGGCATGAAGAACACCCAGGGCGCGATCCCCGCTGGCGCGCTGCGCCTGCACGAGATCCTCGACAAGGCCGCCGCCCACGAGTGGTGGAAGACCCGCGACGCGCGCAAGAAAGAGATGGACGCCAAGGACCCGGACCACTGGTACGGCGTCGGCTTCGCCATCTGCCAGAAGGACTTCGGCACTGGTTCCGAAGCGCCGATGGCGAGCATCGAATTCGATGCCACCGGCAAGGTGCATATGCGCCATATCGGCATCGAGATCGGCACTGGCATGTCCACCTCCCAGGCGCTGGTGGTGGCCGACTTCCTCGGCAAGCCGGCTGATGAGATGAAGACCGCCGAAACCGAGTGGCCGGAACTTCAACTGCTCAGCGGCGAAGACCCCTACACCATGAGCCAGCCGACCCAGGACGAGAAGCTGCGCAACCCGCGCTGGGTCGGCAAGTACGCCTCGGCGTCGTCGGCGACCAACTCGGCCTACTACTTCAGCCACGCCACCCGTGAAGCGGCCCGTGTGCTGTTCAACCACGGCCTGTGGCCGGCGGCCCTGGAAATCTGGCGCCGTGGTCCGTTCAACGGTGCGGCCAACCCGCTGGTGGTGCGCCGCGAAGACGCCCACTGGGTGGACGGCAAGCTGACCGCCAACGGCCTGCAGCCGCTGTCGTTCGCCGAGCTGGCGCAGGTCGCTCACGAAAAAGGCCTGGTCACCGGTGCCACCGTCCACGGCTTCAATCGCTGGAGCTGGGCGGAGTGCGACTACGTCATCGACGGCGTGCGCGATCGCCTGCCGCTGGACGCCCTGGCCGTGAAATACGGAGAGGGCGCGCCGGGCGTGAAGAAGGCGCAGATGAACAGCGCCGGCTTCCACCTGCTGGATCGCCAGAACGTGGCCTATCCGCCGGTGCAACTGAACAACGCCGCCGTGACCTACTACAGCCCGGTAGCGACCATCGTCGAGCTGAAGGTGAACAAGGGCAACGGTGAAGTCAGCGTGCTCAACCACCACAGCTGGATCGAGTGCGGCCGCGTGCTGGTGCCGGAACTGGTGAAAGGCCAGATCGAGGGCGGCACCGCCATGGGCATCGGCCATGCTCTGCTCGAAGACATGCCGCTGTACGAGGGTGGCCCGGGTGAGGGCGACTGGAACTTCAACCGCTACCGTCTCCCGAAGGCGAAAGACGTGGCCGTCTGGCAGCAGAGCTCGGAAATCCTTCCGCCACTCTCGCCCAGCGACCCGTCCAAGGGCATCGCCGAAGTGGTGATGATCCCAGTGGTCGGCGCCATCAGCAACGCCGTGGCCCACGCCATCGGCAAGCGCGTCCGCGACCTGCCCATCACCCCCGCTCGCATCAAGGAGGCCCTCAATGGCTAACCGTCCGCTCAACCTGACCCTCAATGGTCAAACCGTCGGTCCGGTCGAGGTTCCCGAGGACCTGCCGATGATCGACTACCTGCACGAATACCAGAACCTCACCGGCTCGCGCCTGGGCTGCGGCCAGGGCATCTGCCACGCCTGCGTGGTGATCGTCGACAACCCCGACGGCACCAGTGAGGAAGTGCGCACCTGCATCACCGGCGCGCACTACTTCGAAGGCAAGAAGGTGCGCACCATCGAGGGCCACGCCAAGCGTGAGGAAGACGGTTCGGTGAAGGAACTGAACCCGATCCAGCAGAAGTTCGTCGACCGCTTCGCCTTCCAGTGCAGCTACTGCGCACCGGGCTTCGTCAACGCCGCCACCGTGCTGGTGGAAAAGGCCCAGCGCCAGCCGCTGAAGAAGAGCGAACTGGAATCGACCATCGAGGCGAGCCTCGGCCACCACATCTGTCGCTGCACCGGGTACGTGCGTTACTACGACGCCACCCGCGAAGTGCTGACCGATCTCGGCCTGGTCAAGGAGGGTTGAGCATGCAGCGCATTCTTTCCGGCCTCGCGCTGGCCATTGGCCTTGGTCTAGCGCTCAGCGCACAAGCCGCTGACCAGGAGCTGATCAAGCGCGGCGAGTACGTTTCCCGCGCCGCCGACTGCATGGCCTGCCACACCGCCGAGGGCGGCGCGCCGTTCGCCGGTGGCCTGCCGATCCACTCGCCGTTCGGCACCATCTACGGCAGCAACATCACCCCGGACAAGGACTTCGGCATCGGCAACTACAGCGCCGACGAGTTCTTCGCCGCCCTCACGCAGGGCAAGCGCAAGGACGGCGCCAATCTCTACCCGGCCATGCCCTACACCTCGTACCACCTCATCAAGCGCGAGGACAGCGATGCCCTCTACGCCTACCTGATGAGCCAGACGCCGGTGCACCGTGCAGCTCCAGAAACCAGCCTGAGCTTCCCGTTCAACGTGCGCCTGGGCCTGACCGGCTGGAACATGCTCTACGGCAAGAGCGTCCAGCTGGAAAGCACCGAGGGCAAGAGCGAGCCTTACAAGCGCGGCCAGTACCTGGTGGAAGTGCTCGGCCACTGCGGCGAGTGCCACACCCCGCGCAACCAGATCGGTGCCCTGGAGCAGGAAAAACGCCTCACCGGCGGCCTGCTCAACGGCTACAGCGCGCCGAGCCTGCTGGCCCAGGACCTGGCTGAGCGCGGCTGGACCACCGCTGACCTCACCGGCTTCCTCAAGCACGGCATGAGCCCGCAGGGCAGCATGTTCAACGAGATGTTCCCGGTGATGCACCTGAGCACCCAGCACCTGGGTGACGAGGACCTGGCTGCCATGTCCACCTACCTGCTCGGCGAGCAGCCGCCGCAGGCCAAGGTCGTGCAGGCGGTGGCCGAGGACAAGCTCAGCGACAGCGCCAAGCGCGGCCGCCAGCAGTACCTCAACGTCTGCGCCGGCTGCCACGGCAACGACGGCGAGGGCAAGCCGCACATCGCCGTGGCGATGCAGGGCAACACCACCCTGCGCCTGGCCGATTCGCGCAACCTGGCCAAGGTCATCGTCGAAGGCATCCGCGAGCAGCAGTTCACCGGTTTCGAGCGCATGCAGCCGATGCCGGGCTTTGCCGACAAGCTCAGTGACGAGCAACTCACGGATCTGATCAACTACCTGCGTCAGGCCTGGGGTGGTCTGCCGGGCGATCTGGGCGTACAACAGGTTGCTCAGCTGAAGTCGGAGTAATTCGTGCAGCATCTCGATCTGCAAGTGGTCCGCCAGGCGCTCCAGTGGTCCTCCGCTGGCCAGCGCGTGTGGCTGTGCAGCGTGCTTTTCACCTATGGCTCGGCGCCCCGCGCGCCGGGCTCGCTGCTGGCGGTCAACGCCAGCGGCCAGTGGGTGGGCTCGCTGTCCGGCGGTTGCGTCGAGGATGACTTCCTCGAACGCGTCGCCGAGGGCGAATTCAGCGAGCCGGTAGTTGTCGTGCGCTACGGCGACGGCAGCGACACACGCTCGAATATCCGCCTGCCCTGCGGCGGCATCCTTGATGTGCTGGTGGAAAACCTCGCGCCTGATTGCGATGTGCAGGCCCACCTGCGCGAACTGGAATCGGCGCTGCTCGGCCAGCGCCGCCTGCTGCGCGAAGTGAACCTGCGGGACGGCAGCCGCCGCCTGAGCGACGACCACGAGCACGGCCCACGGGTCGAGCGCGACGAGGCCCGCGTGCGTCTGCGCGTCGGCGCTGCGCAGCGCTTGCTGCTGGCGGGCTACTCCAGCGTTGCGCATTTCTGCGCGGAGTTCGGCAAGGGCCTGGGCTTCGAGGTGATTCTCTGTGATCCCCGCGAAGAGGCGCTGGACGGCGTGGTGCTGGACGGCATCGAAATCCGTCGCGAACTGCCGTCGATCTTCATCGCCAACGGCGGCTGCCACGCGGACACCGCCGTGGTCGCCCTGACCCACGATCCGAAAATCGACGACCTGGCGATGCTCGAAGCCGTACGCACCGAAGCCTTCTACATCGGCGTGATGGGCTCGCGCACCACCTCCGACAAGCGCCGCGAACGCCTGCACCGCATTGGTGGCCTGAACGAGGCGGACCTGGCGCGCGTGCATGCGCCCATCGGCCTCAACCTGGGCAGCAAGACCCCCGCGGAAATCGCCCTCGCCGTACTCGCCGACATCCTGCGCACCCGCAGCGGCATCGCCCGCGAGGCGCTGTGACAGTCGTGGCGCTGGTGCTGGCCGCCGGCCAGGGCTCGCGCTTCGGCGCGGACAAGCGCCGCGCGACCCTGCCAGACGGGCGCAGCCTGCTGGCCCATAGTGTCGAGCGTGCGCTGGCGGTGTTCGATGAAGTGCGGGTGGTACTGCGCGATGGCGAGCGGGCAGAGGATTTCGGCCTGCCGCCTGGCTGCCACGTTATCCACAGCCCGGATGCGGCGTTGGGCATGGGGCACAGCCTGGCTGCCGGTGCGGCCTCGCTGCAGGGTTCCGACGCCAAGGCCGTCGCCATCCTGCTCGGCGACATGCCCTGGATTGCCCCCGCAACACTGCGTGTGCTGGCCGATGCCGCCGGCTCCTCGACCATTCTCTTCCCGATTCACAATGGCCAGCGCGGCCATCCGGTGCTATTCGGCCGCGAGTTCTGGCCGGCGCTGACGCAGCTGAGCGGCGACGAAGGCGCGCGGACGGTGGTGCAGGCGCAGCGTGATCGCTGCATCACCCTGGACGTTGCCGACGCCGGCGTGCTGCGTGACGTGGATACGCCGGCGGGGCTGCTCTGGTAGGAGCGGATTCATCCGCCATCCGCGTCGCTCAACGGACGGTCACTTGCCCAGTTTGCGCAATTCGTCCGATTCGACGACGCGGGTGCCCTTGCCGGTTTCCAATGCCAGGCGCCAGAGCGCACGGGCCAGGGCGATGGCTTCGATGCCGTGCAGCTTGCCCGGCAGGATGCGCGAGAAAGGCGCGGCGAGCAGTTCGGCGAGGCGGACTTCCTCACGCTGGCCCAGCAGCAGCGACGGCCGGGCGATGGTCAGTTGCTGCCAGCCTTGCTGGCGCAGGGCATCCTCAAGCTCGCCTTTCACCCGGCTGTAGAAGATCGATGATTTGCTGTCGGCACCCAGCGCGCTGACCACGATGTAGTGCCGTGCGCCCAGGGCCAGGCCGCGCTCGCCCAGGGCCAGCGGCAGGTCGTAGTCGACACTGCGAAAGGCCTCCTCGGAGCCGGCCTCCTTGAGCGTGGTGCCCAGGCAACAGAACACCGTGTCCACCGGCTGGACCAGGTGCGGGATGAGCTCGGCCAGCGGGCCGATGGGGTTTTCCAGGCGTGGATGCTCCGCCAGCTTCCTTCGGGCCGGAGCGATGACGCGCTTGACCGTAGGCTCGTTGAGCATGCGGTCGAGCAGATGCTCACCGGTCAGGCCGGTGGCGCCAGCTAGCAGGATATTCGTCGGTTTCGAGTACATCTGTGTTTCCCCTCTGACACACTTTCCAGCTTAGTTGGCGCCCTGTCGTTTTGCCTGCGCGTCGCCATTCCCGAGCGCCAGCTCCGCGTGCGACTGCTGCGCGCGCAGGGCCTGCCAGCGAGTAATGACCGCCTCCGGGGCCCAGAGTTGCGGCTCCGATGGCTCGAACTCCTCTTCCTTCTCGCGCTTGGCGACCGTGTCGCTGGCCAGCTTGAAAGCCTGCTTCAGGTCGTCGGTCTGCTGGAAGGCCTTGGCGAACAGTGCATCGCCAAAGTAGGTGAAGTCCGCCTCCTCGGAGCAGCCGAAGGACACCCGGTCGCTGCGTGCGGCGGTCATGATCAGGGTCTTGTCATCCTTGAGCGCGGGGATGAAGCCGCCGCTGTAGCAGGCGGAGATCACCAGCACCTTGGTGCGGTCCTTGAGCGGGGCGAGCAGGCTGGCCAGTTCGCTGGCCGGCAGGTCGTCGAGCTTCAGGCCCGGCATGTCCAGCACCAACTGGTGGTCGTGGGAGCCGTGGCTGGTCAGGTAGATGAACACCAGGTCTTCCGGGCCGCTGCGCTCGGCGATGGTGCGCAGGGTGCGGGCGAGGGTTTCGCGGGTGGCCATGGGGCGGTCGGCGAGGTGGTCGCGGTGGTTCACCAGGCGCACCACACCGCGCGCGCCGAAGCGCTCGGCGAGCAAGTTGGCGACATAGTCGGCTTCGCGCAGGAACACGCTCTGCTTGCCATCGCCGCCCAGGCTGACGCCGTAGAGTTCGATCGCCGGGGTGGACTGCGGGATGGCCGCCAGCGTCTTCTCCAGCATCGCCCCCTGTTCCAGCAGGCCCACTTCCAGTGGATTGGGCAGCAGTTTGCCGGCGGCGTCCTGGCGTAGCTGGCCAGCGCTCCAGATGCCCTTCTGCACGCTGCCGTCGTGGCGGGTGAGAGTACCTTCGCCCGAGTATTCCCCGCGAGCGAAGCCGCCGCTGTAGGTCTGGCCGTCAGACTTGCTCAGCGTGCCCTTGCCATCGAAGCGCCAGAAGCGGAAGTCGCCTTTGTAGCGGCTGCCATCGGCGCCAATGAACTCGCCCGGCCCGCTCAGCGCGCCGGCCTTGAAGCGACCGAACCAGACGTCGCCGTCAGCGTTCTGGAAGCGTCCGGTGCCGTCGAACTGGTCGTTGCGGAATTCGCCGCTGTACTGGTCCCCCGCGTCATCGCGGAAGATGCCCTTGCCCTCGAGCACGCCATTCTTGAACGTGCCGCTGTATTGGTTGCCGAGGCTGTCCCGGCGGGCGCCCTCGCCGTTGGCCTCGCCCTTGGCGAAGGCACCCTGGTGGCGGGTGCCATCGGCCTGCTCGAGGCTGCCCAGGCCCTCGTAGCGGCCCTTGCGGAAGCCGCCGCTGTAGGTAGTGCCGCCCTGGGAAAGACGGCCTTCGCCGTCGAATTCGCCGCGCTTGAACTGGCCCTCGTACACGCTGCCGTCGGCGTACTGCAGGCGGCCGCGTCCTTCGAACAGACCGTCGCGGAACTCGCCTTCATAGCGCGTGCCGTTGCCGTCGTTCCACTTGCCCTGGCCACTCTGCAGGCCCTTGTCGAAGCCGCCCTCGTACCAGGCGCCGTTGCTGTAATCCAGTCGCCCGGGGCCCTGCAGTTGGCCGTTCACCACCTCGCCGCGGTAGCGCGCGCCGTCGGGCAGGCGGGCGTCCGGGGGCGTCAACGGTTCGCCTTCGCCACAGGCGGCGAGCAGCAGGGCGAGGCTCAAGGGCAGGAGGTGGCGTGGCATTGGACTCTCGAATCAGCGGTGGGGCGCAGAGTGAGTGTGACGTAAAAAAGCCCGCGGACGCGGGCTTTTTTCTCAGCGCTGAGGCAGAGCCGTCAGACGAAGCACAGGCTCAGGGATTCGGCGATGTAGGCCGGTTTGGGCAGGCCCTCGATCTCCAGGGTGCAACGCGCCTTGATCAGCCACTGGCCGGGGTTCTTCTCGGTGATGTCGGTGATGGTCACCTGCAGGCGCACGCGCGAATCCACCGGTACCGGCTGGATGAAGCGCACGCTGTCCAGGCCGTAGTTGACCACCATCTTGGGGTTCTCCGGCAGGACTAGCAGGCCCTCGCAGAGTTTGGGGATCAGCGACAGCGACAGGAAGCCGTGGGCGATGGTGCCGCCGAAGGGCGTCTTCTTCGCCTTCTCCGGGTCGACGTGGATGAACTGGTGGTCCTCGGTGCACTCGGCGAACTGGTTGATGCGCTGTTGATCGACGGTGATCCACTGCGAATGGCCCAGGTCCTTGCCGATGTAGTCCTTCAGTGCGCTTACGGGTACGAATGCCATGTTTCCTCCGGGGATATCGTTGTTCTTCTAGTACGGCCTACGTGAAATCCGCCTGTAGATCAGCATGGCGCCCTGGAGCGGTCAAGCATTCATGCTTTGGGCGAATGCCGCGCCATAGCGGGCGCCGGGCGGGCATAATGTCGGCATATTGCGCTGGAGATGTTTCTGATGTTGCTACGCGGCCTGACCTGGCTGGTGCTGTTCCAACTGCTCGGCACGGGCCTGAATGCTCTCATCCTGCACATGATTCCCGGCCCCATCATTGGGCTGGTGCTGCTGTTCGCCTTCCTGGTGTGGAACGGTGAGGTGAGCAAGCCGGTGAACGAGGCCGCCGCGTCGCTGCTGCGCTACCTGCCGTTGCTGCTGGTGCCGGCAGCTGTGGGCGTGATGGCGTATGCGAAGCAGATCGCCGCGGACTTCTGGGCCATCGCCGGGGCGCTGGCGCTGTCGTTGCTGGTGTCCTTCGTGTTCGCCGGCTGGCTGATGCAGAAGCTCATCGACCGCCAGCGCAGGCAGAAGGAGGGCGCGTGATGTTCGACTGGCAAGGCGCGCTGGACTCCGTCATCCACCATCCGCTGTTCTGCGTCGGCGTCACCCTGGGTGCCTATCAGTTGGCGCTGGCCGCCTACGAGCGCACCCGCTGGGTGTTCCTGCAGCCGGTGCTGGTGTCGATGCTGATCGTCATCGCGGTGCTGCTGGTGTGCGGCATCGACTACGCCGAGTACAGCAACAGCGCCAAGGTACTGACCATCCTTCTCGGCCCCGCCACCGTCGCGCTGGCGGTGCCGCTGTTTCTCAACCTCAAGCGGATCCGCCAGCTGTTCTGGCCGACGCTGATCACGCTGGTGGTGGCCGGGTTCTTCGCCACGGCCCTGGGAATTGGCCTGGGTTGGCTGTTCGGCGTCGATCACGAGATTCTCATGAGCCTGGCGCCCAAGTCGGTGACCTCGCCGATTGCCATGCTGGTGGCAAGCCAGGTTGGCGGCGTCGCCGCGCTGGCGGCAGTGTTCGTGCTGATCACCGGCGTGCTCGGCGCCATCCTCGGCCCGGAACTGTTGCGCCGCTTCGGTGTGCATCACCCGGCCGCGCAAGGGATGGCGCTGGGCATGACCGCCCACGCGGTGGGCACTTCCCGCGCCCTGCAGGAGGGCGAGGAATGCGGCGCCTTCGCCGCCCTGGCGATGAGCCTGATGGGCGTGGCCACCGCTGTGCTGCTACCGTTGGCGGTAGCACTGATCGCCTGACCGCCTGTTGACGATCTGCTGCGCGTCGACCGTAGGGCGTTGGCAAACGCCCTCAGATGCTCATTTACAGCAGTAAACTCCGCTCTTCGGGCGCTTGCCGCCTACTACGGCTCTAGCTCGCACGATCGTAAACAGGCTCTGATCGAAAATGGGAGTACCCATGAGTTTTCCGCTCTTCCCCCTCAATACCGTGCTGTTCCCCGGTTGCCGTCTCGACCTGCAGATATTCGAGGCGCGCTACCTGGACATGATCGGCCGCTGCATGAAGCAGAACGGCGGGTTCGGCGTGGTGGCCATCCTCGAGGGTGAGGAAGTCGGCGATGCGCCGGAGCGCTACAGCCTGGTCGGCTGCGAAGCGCACATCCGTGACTGGCAGCAGCGGCCCAATGGTCTGCTGGGCATTCGTGTCGAGGGCGGGCGGCGCTTCCGCGTGCTCTCCGCCAATGTGCAGCCGGATCAACTGACCGTGGCCGAGGTGGAGTGGCTGGACGAGCAGCCCGACCAGCCGCTGACCAAGGAACACGACGACCTGGCGGCTCTGCTGGAGGCGCTGTCCATGCACCCGATGGTTTCCGCATTGGAAATGGGCGGTGAGGTCAACGGCCAGCAGGCGCTGGCTTGCCAGCTCGCCTACCTGCTGCCATTCGAGCGCGACCAGAAGCAGGTGCTGCTGGAGATGGACGACCCGACCGTGCGCCTGGCGCGCATCCAGGTGCTGCTGGAGCAGCTCCAGGGCGACTTCGTCGCCTGACGCAGCGGCTTTTTGTAGGAGCGAGCTTGCTCGCGAACCCGCCCAGCTTTGTCACCGCCGGTTGACTCTGTTCGCGAGCAAGCTCGCTCCTACAGGGATTGCCTTTCGGTGCGGCGGGAGCGGACTCCGTCCGCGGCTCCTGCGTGATCGGAAACGACAAGGCCCGCATCCGCGGGCCTTGTGTTTTGACGGCGTCAGCGAAGGATCAGAACGAATCGCCCGGCACCCGTACCCAGCCTTCCATGAGGATGCGTGAGCTGCGGCTCATGATGGCCTTGGTCACGGTCCATTCGCCGTTCACCTGCTTGGCCTCGGCGCCCACGCGCAGGGTGCCGGAGGGGTGGCCGAAGCGCACGGCGCTGCGTTCGCCACCGCCGGCGGCGAGGTTCACCAGGGTGCCGGGGATGGCGGCGGCGGTGCCGATGGCCACGGCGGCGGTGCCCATCATGGCGTGGTGCAGCTTGCCCATGGACAGCGCGCGCACCAGCAGGTCGATGTCGCCGGCCTGCACCTGTTTGCCGCTGGAAGTGACGTAGTCCTTGGCCGGCGCGACGAAGGCGATCTTCGGCGTGTGCTGGCGGGTCGCGGCCTCTTCCGGGGTCTTGATCAGGCCCATGCGCAGGGCGCCGGCGATGCGGAACTTCTCGAAGCGCGCCAGTTGCTCCGGGTCGCCATTGATCGCTTCGCGCAGCTCGGCGCCGGTGTAGCCGATGTCCTGGGCGTTGACGAAGATGGTCGGGATGCCGGCGGTGATCATGGTCGCCTTGAAGGTGCCGATGCCGGGGACTTCCAGATCGTCCACCAGGTTGCCGGTGGGGAACATCGAGCCGCCATCTTCGCCATCGTCGGACGGGTCGAGGAACTCCAGCACGATCTCGGCGGCGGGGAAGGTCACGCCGTCCAGTTCGAAGTCACCGGTTTCCTGCACCTGGCCGTTGGTGATCGGCACGTGGGCGATGATGGTCTTCTGGATGTTCGCCTGCCAGATGCGCACCACGCAGGTGCCGTTGTCCGGAATGCGCGAGGGATCGACCAGGCCGGCGTGGATGGCGAAGGAGCCGGCGGCGGTGGAGAGGTTGCCGCAGTTGCCGCTCCAGTCGACGAAGGCCTTGTCGATGGAAATCTGCCCGTAGAGGTAGTCGACGTCGTGCTCGGGCTGGGTGCTTTTCGACAGGATCACGCACTTGCTGGTGCTGGAGGTTGCGCCGCCCATGCCGTCGATGTGCGCGCTGTACGGATCGGGGCTGCCGATCACGCGCATGAACAGCTGGTCACGCGCCGCGCCGGGCACCTGGCAGCGCTCGGGCAGGTCCTGCAGGCGGAAGAACACGCCCTTGCTGGTGCCGCCGCGGATGTAGGTGGCGGGTATCTTCACTTGGGGTACGTGGGGCATGGGGTACGTTCCTGAGTGCTGTTTGTAGGAGCGAGCTTGCTCGCGAACCCATCCCCGCTGCGAGGCTGTTCGCGAGCAAGCTCGCTCCTACAGGATTAGTGCCGAGCCGCCGTGCAGGCGGGCCGGCTGTTACATCACGCTACCGCGCCTTCCAGGAAGTCCTTGGCGAAGCGCTGCAGCACGCCACCGGCCTTGTACACCTTCACTTCGGCGGCGGTGTCGAGGCGGCAGGTGACCGGGACTTCGACCACGTCACCGTTGCGGCGATTGACCACCAGGGTCAGGTCGCAGCGCGGCGAGACGTCGCCCTTGATGTCGTAGGTCTCGGTGCCGTCCAGGCCCAGAGTGAGGCGGGTGGTGCCCGGCTTGAACTCCACCGGCAGTACGCCCATGCCCACCAGGTTGGTGCGGTGGATGCGCTCGAAGCCTTCGGCGACGATCACTTCCACGCCTGCCAGGCGAACGCCCTTGGCCGCCCAGTCGCGGGACGAGCCCTGGCCGTAGTCGGCGCCGGCGACGATGATCAGGTTCTGCTTGCGGTTCATGTAGGTTTCGATGGCTTCCCACATGCGCATGACCTTGCCTTCGGGTTCCACGCGAGCCAGCGAACCCTTCTTCACCTCGCCGTTGACCACGGCCATTTCGTTGACCAGCTGCGGGTTGGCGAAGGTGGCGCGCTGGGCGGTCAGGTGGTCGCCGCGGTGGGTGGCGTAGGAGTTGAAGTCCTCCTCCGGCAGGCCCATTTTCGCCAGGTATTCGCCGGCCGCGCTGTCCAGCAGGATGGCGTTGGACGGCGACAGGTGATCGGTGGTGATGTTGTCCGGCAGGATCGCCAGCGGGAGCATGCCCTTGAGCGTGCGCTCGCCAGCGAGGGCACCTTCCCAGTACGGCGGACGACGGATGTAGGTGGACATCGGGCGCCAGTCGTACAGCGGGCTTTCCGCTTCCTGCACGCTGCCCAGGTCGAACATCGGGATGTAGACCTGCTTGAACTGCTCGGGCTTGACGCTGGCGGCGACGATGGCGTCGATCTCTTCGTCCGACGGCCAGAGGTCCTTCAGGGTGACCGGGTTGCCTTGACTGTCGGTGCCTAGCGGGTCCTGCTCGATGTCGAAGCGCACGGTGCCGGCGATGGCATAGGCGACCACCAGCGGCGGCGAGGCGAGGAAGGCCTGCTTGGCGTAGGGGTGGATACGGCCGTCGAAGTTGCGGTTGCCCGAGAGTACGGCGGTGGCGTACAGGTCGCGGTCGATGATCTCTTTCTGGATCACCGGGTCCAGCGCGCCGGACATGCCGTTACAGGTAGTGCAGGCGTAGGCGACGATGCCGAAGCCGAGCTTCTCCAGCTCTGGCAGCAGGCCGGCTTCTTCCAGGTACAGCTTGGCGACTTTCGATCCGGGCGCGAACGAGGTCTTCACCCACGGCTTGCGGATCATGCCCAGCGCGTTGGCCTTCTTCGCCACCAGGCCGGCGGCGATGACATTGCGCGGGTTGGAGGTGTTGGTGCAGCTGGTGATGGCGGCGATGATCACCGCGCCATCGGGCATCAGGCCTTCGGCTTCTTCGACGCGGCCGGACTCCAGCTTGGCTTCGTCGGCGATGCCGCGCTCAGCCAGTGCCGAGGTCGGCAGGCGGCGGTGCGGGTTGGACGGGCCAGCCATGTTGCGGACCACGCTGCCCAGGTCGAAGCTCAGTACACGCTCGTACTCGGCGGTCTTGAGCGCATCGCTCCACAGGCCGAGGGTTTTGGCGTAGTTCTCCACCAGTTCCACCTGCTCGGGCTCGCGGCCGGTGAGCTTGAGGTAGTCGATGGTCTGGCCGTCGATGTAGAACATCGAGGCGGTGGCGCCGTATTCCGGGCACATGTTGGAGATGGTCGCGCGGTCACCGATGGACAGGCTGTCCGCACCCTCGCCGAAGAACTCGACGTAGGCGCCGACCACGCGTTCCTTGCGCAGGAACTCGGTGATCGCCAGGACGATGTCGGTGGCAGTGATACCCGGTTTGCGCTTGCCGGTCAGCTCGACGCCGACAATGTCGGGCAGGCGCATCATCGACGGGTGGCCGAGCATCACGGTCTCGGCCTCGAGGCCGCCGACGCCGATGGCGATCACGCCCAGGGCATCCACGTGCGGGGTGTGCGAGTCGGTTCCGACGCAGGTGTCGGGGAACGCGATGCCGCCGCGCGCCTGGATCACCGGGCTCATTTTCTCCAGGTTGATCTGGTGCATGATGCCGTTGCCGGCCGGGATCACATCGACGTTCTTGAACGCGGTCTTGGTCCAGTCGATGAAGTGGAAGCGATCCTCGTTGCGGCGATCTTCGATGGCGCGGTTCTTCTCGAAGGCGTCCGGGTCGAAGCCCGGCGCTTCCACGGCCAGCGAGTGGTCGACGATCAGTTGGGTCGGCACCACCGGGTTGACCTTGGACGGGTCGCCGCCTTTCTCGGCGATGGCGTCACGCAGGCCGGCGAGGTCGACCAGCGCGGTCTGGCCGAGGATGTCGTGGCAGACCACGCGCGCCGGGTACCAGGGGAAGTCGAGGTCGCGCTTGCGGTAGACCAGCTGCTCCAGCGAAGCGGTCAGGTCCGCCGGCTCGCAGCGGCGCACCAGCTGTTCGGCCAGCACGCGGGAGGTGTAGGGGAGCTTGTCCCAGGCGCCGGCCTGGATCGCTTCGACTGCCTCGCGGGCGTCGAAATAATCCAGCGCGGTGCCGGGCAGGCGCTTGCGGTATTGGCTGTTCACGGAAGTAGTCATTTTGTTATCCAGGAAGGCTATTTGCGGTCCTTGAGCGGCACGAACTTCAGGTCTTCAGGGCCTGTGTAGTTGGCGCTCGGGCGGATGATCTTGCCGTCGATGCGTTGTTCGATGACGTGGGCGGACCAGCCGGCGGTGCGGGCGATGACGAACAGCGGGGTGAACATCGCAGTGGGCACGCCCATCATGTGGTAGCTCACGGCGCTGAACCAATCGAGGTTGGGGAACATCTTCTTGATGTCCCACATGATGGTTTCCAGGCGCTCGGCGATGTCATACATCTTGGTGTTGGACTGCTCGTTCGACAGCTGGTGGGCGACTTCCTTGATCACCTTGTTGCGCGGGTCGGACACGGTGTAGACCGGGTGGCCGAAGCCGATCACCACTTCCTTGCGTTCAACGCGGGCACGGATGTCGGCCTCGGCTTCGTCCGGATTGTCGTAGCGCTTCTGGATCTCGAAGGCCACCTCGTTGGCGCCGCCGTGTTTCGGGCCGCGCAGCGCGCCGATGGCGCCGGCGATGCAGGAGTAGATGTCCGAACCGGTACCGGCGATCACGCGGGAGGTGAAGGTCGAGGCGTTGAACTCGTGCTCGGCGTACAGGTTCAGCGAGGTGTGCATGGCGCGCACCCAGGACTCGCGCGGCTTCTGACCGTGCAGCAGGTGCAGGAAGTGGCCGCCGATGGAGTCGTCGTCGGTCTCGACGTCGATGCGCTTGCCGTTGTGGCTGAAGTGGTACCAGTAGAGCAGCGCCGAGCCCAGGGACGCCATCAGCTTGTCGGCGATGTCGCGGGCGCCCGGGTGGTTGTGGTCGTCCTTCTCCGGCGACAGGCAGCCGAGCACGGACACGGCGGTGCGCATCACGTCCATCGGGTGGGCCGACGGCGGCAGGGTTTCCAGGGCGGCCTTGACGCCGGCCGGCAGGCCGCGCAGGGCTTTCAGCTTGGCCTTGTAGCCGGCCAGCTCGGCGACGTTGGGCAGCTTGCCGTGCACCAGCAGGTGGGCGATTTCCTCGAATTCGCAGCGGTTGGCGAAGTCCAGGACGTCATAGCCACGGTAGTGCAGGTCGTTGCCGGTACGGCCGACGGTGCACAGGGCGGTGTTGCCAGCGGCGGTGCCACTCAGGGCCACGGACTTCTTGGGTTTGAAGGCGGTGGTGGTTTCTGCGGTAGCGCTCATCGCGTGTCTCCTCATCAAATCCGGTTGCTTGTTCTTGTCCCCCGGCACGGGCCGGGATTTCGGTTCGAATCTGGTTGGCGGATAACGCCTGTGGCGTTATGCGCCCTACGGTGTATCAGGTCTGGCGTAGGGCGAATAACGCGAAGCGTTATCCGCCGCTTTCGCCTCGGGTCACTTCTTGCCGGCAGCGAACAGCGCGTCGAGCTTCTGCTCGAAGGCGTGGTAACCGATGCGGTCGTACAGCTCGGCACGGGTCTGCATGAGTTCGATCACGTTCTGCTGGTGGCCTTCCTGGCGGATCGCGGTGTAAACGGCTTCGGCGGCCTTGTTGGCGGCGCGGAAGGCGGACAGCGGATACAGCTGGATGGCCACGCCGACCGAGGCCAGCTCGTCGCGGGTGAACAGCGGGGTGGCGCCGAACTCGGTGATGTTGGCCAGGATCGGCACGTTCAGCGCATCGACGAAGCGCTTGTAGGTCGGCAGGTCGTAGGCGGCTTCGGCGAAGATCGCATCGGCACCGGCCTCGACGTAGCGCAGGCAGCGCTCGATGGCGGCGTCCACGCCTTCGGCCTGGATGGCGTCGGTGCGGGCGATCAGGAAGAAGTTCGGGTCGGTCTTGGCATCGGCGGCGGCTTTCACGCGGTCAGCCATTTCGTCGACGGAGACGATTTCCTTGCCCGGACGGTGACCGCAGCGCTTGGCGCCGACCTGGTCCTCGATGTGGGCGGCAGCGGCGCCGGCCTTGATCAGGCTCTTAACGGTGCGCTCGATGTTGAAGGCGCTGGGGCCGAAGCCGGTGTCGATGTCGACCAGCAGCGGCAGGTCGCAGACGTCGGTGATGCGGCGCACGTCGGTGAGTACGTCATCCAGGGTGTTGATGCCCAGGTCCGGAAGGCCGAGGGAGCCCGCCGCCACGCCGCCACCGGAGAGGTAGATGGCCTTGAAGCCGGCGCGCTTGGCCAGCAGGGCGTGGTTGGCGTTGATCGCGCCGATCACCTGCAGCGGCTTTTCTTCGGCAAGGGCTTCACGGAAACGTTGGCCGGCGGTCTTGTAGCTCATTGTTCACCTCGTTCGTTGGCTGTCTTGGCTTGGGCGTCCAGGTAATGGCGCTCCATATTGCGTTTCGAGGCGCCGATGTGACGGCGCATCAGCAACTCGGCCAGCTCGCCGTCACGATCGGCGATGGCATCGAGAATCCGGTGGTGCTCGGAGAAGGCCTGGCGCGGGCGGTTGGGCGTCGCCGAGAACTGCAGGCGGTACATGCGCACGAGCTGGTACAGCTCGCCGCAGAGCATGCGGGTGAGGGTGCGGTTGCCGCTGCCCTGGATGATCCGGTAGTGGAAGTCGTAGTCGCCTTCCTGCTGGTAGTAGCCACGGCCGGCCTGGAAGGCCTCGTCGCGCTCATGGGTGTCGAGCACCCGGCGCAGCTCGTCGATCTCGGCCTGGCTCATGCGCTCGGCGGCCAGGCGGCAGGCCATGCCTTCGAGGGATTCGCGGATCTCGTAGAGCTCCAGCAGCTCCTCGTGGCTGAGCGAAACGACCCGCGCACCGACGTGCGGTACGCGCACCAGCAGTTTCTGGCCTTCCAGACGGTGGATCGCCTCGCGCAGCGGGCCCCGGCTGATGCCGTAGGTGCGCGCCAGCTCCGGCTCGGAAATCTTGCTGCCGGGGGCGATCTCGCCCTTGACGATGGCCGACTGGATCTTGCGGAACACGTGTTCCGACAGGGTCTCGCCGTCGTCGCTGGCAGGGGTGGGCAGAATCAGGCTATCGCTCATGGTGTCGACAATCTTCTTGATGTGCGGCGAAAGCTACCCCTGGAAACCGCCTGGGTCAATCGCAACCTGATGAATTGTCGACAATCGTCTAATGGGGCGGAATTCTTATGCCGCCAAGGCGATGTCTGAGCGACAGGCCAGGGCGTTGCTGTGACAATGCCCGGACACACCGGCAATAAGGATGATCCCGTCATGGTGTTACAAGGACGTGCACGGCGCGGGGCGTTCAGCGTATCGGCCTTTCTGCTGCTCGGCTGGGCGCAGGGGCTGTGGGCGATGCACCCTTATCGTGACAACCTGACTGCGGATGTTCGCGCCCAATCGCTGTCGGCGGAAATGCTGCCGTTGTTGCTGTTCTTCAGCATTCTCGTTGCGCTGGCGGCACTTCCACGCCGGCCGGGATGGCCCAGGCAAACCGCGCTTTCGTCGGGAATTGCCCTGCTGGGCTGGTTCTGGGTAGACCTTTGTCTTTACGACAGCCGCGTGGCCAGTTGGAGTACTTACACGACGGCGGAACTGGCGCTGGAAGTGGCCTGGCAGAGCTGGCTGCCGCTGCTGTCGGCGACGCTACTTTATTGGGCAGGCGCGGTCCTGCTGCGCTGGAGAGCGAACCATGATTCGAGGCTGGTATGACCGTCACGCACTGCCCCGACTGATCGACTTCGCCTGCGGTATGGGCGATGTGATGAAGCAGCGCTCGCTGCTGGTCCCCCGTGCACATGGCCGCGTGCTGGAGATCGGTATGGGCACCGGCCTGAACCTGTCCTTCTACGACCCGGCGAAAGTGTCGACAATCGTTGGCGTCGACCCGGCGGCGCAGATGCAGACGCTCGCCCGCAGCCGCGCCGAGGCGATTGGCATTCCGGTGGAGATGGTGGCGCTTGAACTGGGTCAGATTCGTGCCGACGCCGGCAGCTTCGACAGCATCGTCTGCACCTTCACCCTGTGCAGCATCCCCGATGCGGTGGCGGCGTTGAAGGAGATGCGCCGGGTGCTCAAGCCCGGTGGCGAGTTGCTGTTCTGTGAACATGGCCTGGCGCCGGACGCCGGCGTGCGCGCGTGGCAGCATCGGTTGACGCCGGTGTGGAAGCCGCTGGCCGGCGGCTGCCACCTGGACCGCGACATGCCGGCGCTGATCGAGTCCGGCGGTTTCCAGTTGCGCGAGCTGATTCAGGACTACCTGCCGGGCCCGCGGCCGATGACCTACGTCTACCGCGGCATGGCCGACTGACGCGCGGGCAGGCGATCGAGTACCTCGACGCTGAGGATGTAGGTACTGCGCACGTAGATGTCTTCCGGACGTTCGAACTGCGCCATGTCGGACTGGCAGGCATTCATGCGCACCACGAACGGCGCCGCGCCGTCGCACAGCGCGTGGTAATCCCCCTGGCTGATCCAGCCCTGGAGCACGGAAGACTCGCGGTTGTGAGCGCGAACCACGACTTCGACCTTGAGGTGTTCGTTCATTGCCACGTTGGTCCACTGAGGGTGAAAAGGGGGCAAACCTTAACGCCCGTCCTGTATGGCCTCTGTCAGGCTCCTCTGAATGGACTGTGGGACTATCCCGCCAACTCTCCCCCCGAACCCTCCCCGAATGCTCCCCTCGAGTTTGCGGCGCCCGTGCGTCAGGCCACGCGCTCGGCAGGTGTGACGTTGAGGATATGCGCGCCGCTGAGGAACAGGTCCTGCACCGGGCCGGTGGGGCAGTGGCGGCTCTGGCATTCGCCCAGGCGCACCTCGAAGGGCGTGCGGCCGTCGCGCAGGGCGAGGTAGTCCTCGCGGCTGATGCGGCCGTGGAGAATGCGCTGCGGGCGGTAGGGAGACCAGGTCTCCACATCGACCCAGAGACTGTCGGGAGTGTGGTTCATGGCGGTGGTCCGGCCGTTTGGAAATGGGCGAGTACTCTAGACAGCGGACCAACGCCAAATTCATCAGAGGCCCCCGATATATTTGTAGGAATTTATGTTGCCGTGACTGAAGGTGCCGTCTTACAGCAAGGCTCGATAGGCCGCGGCCCAGGTCTGGGCGAAGTCTTCGAAAGGCGTCGCCGTGGTATTCGCCGGCGAGCGTGCTTCTTGCGCACGCACTCGCCCGCTGCTGATCGCCTCGCCCAGTTCCGCGTAGCAATCGGCGACGCTGGCGGAGTAACCGGCCTCCCGCAGTGCGGCAGCCAGCTCCTGCGGCGATACCGGCACATAGGCCAGGTCTGGCCGGCCGATGGCTGCTCTCAGCAGCTGAGTTGCCTGGGCGTAGCTGATGTCGCGCTGGCCGAGCACTTCGCGGGTCACGATGCCCTGCCAGTCGCGGTCCAGCAGGGCGCCACTGGCAGCGTCGGCGACATCCTGGGTGGCAACCATCGGCACCGGCATGTCCGGCGCCACCGCGTCGCTGTAGCAGTCATAGGCGCGAACGATCTCCAGCGCGCCGTACAGGTTCTCGAACAGCGCGCCGGAACGCAGCATCAGCACATTCACCTCCGGCGGCAGCTGGCGCAGGCGCTGCTCCTGGTCGTGCATGCTGATGATCGGCCCGGTGCCACACGGCACCTCGGCGCCCACGCTGCTCAGGAACACCACGCGTCGCACAGTGCTGGCGCAGATGGCCTGGATGATCGCTTCGCCCTGGGCCGCCTGCTGGTTGCGGTAGTCCTCGGTCTCCGGGCCGTAGACGAGCAGGGTGTAGACCGCCTCGGCACCACGGAAAGCCTCGGTGAGGAAGGCACCGTCGTGCGGCTCGCCCACGGCGATCTGCGCGCCGGCGGCAGCCAGCGGCGCCAGGCGTTCGGCATTGCGGCCCAGGGCGCGAACCGGCACGCCGGCGGCCAGCAGGGTCTGGCAGATTCTCGAACCGGTGCGGCCGGTAGCTCCCATTACAGTGATCATGGCGGTGTCCTCGCTGTTGGCCGTCCCGCGGCGCCCGCCGTGGGTTCGTTGGCCTGGTCTCAGTCTCACGCCGAGTCGCTGGACGGTTAATGCCTGGAAATCGCCGCTTCATGCTCATTCGTCCAGAAGTGCTGGACGCCGCCGGGTAGTCGGACCAGTCTCAAGACCATGAACGCTCCTACCGCCATTCCAGACCTGACCGACGCCTGGGCTTCCACTGATCCCCTGGGCGAGGCCCTGCATTTCCTGCGCATGAGCGGCACCTTCTATTGCCGCTCCGAGTTCAGTGCACCCTGGGGGCTGGACCTGCCGGCGATGCCGCAGTGCCTGATGTTCCACGTGCTGACCGTCGGCGAGTGCTGGCTGGAGGCAGAGGGCGACGAGCCGCGCCGGCTGGCGCCGGGGGATCTGGTACTGGTGCCCCACGGTGAGGGCCATCGGCTGGTGAGCTCGCCGGGCGAGCCGGCAGCGGGGCTGTTCGATTTGCCGCGCGCCTATGCCAGCGACCGCTATGAAGTGCTGCGCCAGGGCGGCGACGGAGAGCCCGCGGCGATGATCTGCGGGGCGGTACGCTTCGATCATCCTGCCGCACTGCAACTGGTGCGCCTGCTGCCGCGTGTATTGGAGGCGCAGGTGCGCGACCCCGCCCAGCGCGACTGGCTGATGAGCACCCTGCAACTGATGGAGAGCGAGGCGCGGGCCATGCGCCCTGGCGGCGAAACGGTGATCACCCGTCTGGCCGACATCCTGGTGATCCAGGCCATTCGTGCCTGGATCGAACAAGACCCGGCCGCCCAGATCGGATGGCTCGGTGCCTTGCAGGATCGTCAGTTGGGCCGGGCGCTGAGCCTGATCCACCGTGACCCGGCGCGGGACTGGAGCCTCGCTTCCCTGGCCGCAGCGGCGGCGATGTCGCGCTCCGCTTTTGCCGCGCGTTTCGCCGAGAAAGTCGGCTTGCCGGCCATGCACTATGTCACCCGCTGGCGCATGCACGTGGCGCTGAGCTGGTTGCAGGAGCGAGAGATCGCCGTGGCCGAACTGGCCGAGCGCCTCGGCTATCAGTCCGAGGCGGCGTTCAGCCGGGCGTTCAAACGCTGCATTGGTGTTTCGCCGGGAAGCGTGCGGCGTAATGCGTAGGCCGTACAACCGTTCGCGGTTGTACGGCGATACACGGAGGTCCGTCGCTGGAGCCGGGGCCAAGTTCGGAGTGCCCTGCGGTCCAGGCCAAACGGCGTATAACGTTGAACGTCATACGTCCTACGGGCTACGCGATAACAGGCGGAAGGTTCAGAGCTGGATATCGTCGCGGATCAGCACGCAGGTGCAGCCGTCTTCGTCTTCGCGCCAGTCGTGGAGGAAGTACATCTGGATCTTGCCGCCGTCCATCACCGCCAGGTAATCGCCCACTTCCGGGACGAAGAAGGCAGAAGTACCCGGTTCGGCTTCGCACTCGATGCGCACGCTGAAGAACAGCGCCGGGTCGGCGTCGTCGAAAAAGTCTTCGCGCTCGGCGGCGTCCCATTCGATGGGGGCTTCGAAGGGGCCGAGGAAGAGGACCTTGGCGTCGCCCATGTCCAGTTCTTCGGCGTCCGGGTCATTGTCGTCCGGGCGGTAGACGGTGGCGTCCAGTGCCTGGGCATCGGCGAGGATGGCGCGGCGCGCGGCCATGCGCTGCTGCGGGTCGACGCCGGCGTCGGCGCAGAGCTGGTTCCAGAGGGTTTCGGCTTGGGTGGACATGGTGGCTCCCGCTCGTGCGGCCGGTTCAAAGGTGGGTAGTGTCCGGGACAGTTCCCGGCAGATCAATGGGGCGCTGCGCCGTGTGTCATTACCCGTGTAGGAGCGAGCTTGCTCGCGAACCTGCCTGAAGCCGTGGTATCCGCCTGAAAGCGTTCGCGAGCAAGCTCGCTCCTACAGAAAGCATTGGCGATTACTCGCCCTTGAGGCCGTACTTCTTCACCTTGTCGAACAGCGTGGTCTTGGCCATGCCCAGCGCGTGCGCGGCCTGGCTGAGGTTGCCGGCGTGGCGTTCCAGGGCGGTGGACAACAGGCTCCTCTCGAAGGCTTCCACGGCTTCGGCGAAGCGCGGCTCTCCCGCGTCCGGGCCGAGGTTGCCGCCGGCCAGTACCGGCAGGCCGAGGGCGAAGCGTTCGGCGACGTTGCGCAGTTCGCGCACGTTGCCCGGCCAGTCGTGGGCCATCAGGGTGGCAGCGGTGGTGTTGTCGATGGCCGGCGCCGGGCGATCGAAACGCAGCGAGGACTGCTGCAGGAAGTGCTCGAAGAGCATCAGGATGTCTTCGCGGCGTTCGCGCAGCGGCGGCAGGTTCAGGGTGATGACGTTGAGGCGGTAGTAGAGGTCGCTGCGGAAAGTGCCTTCGCGGCCCATGGCGGCGAGGTCGGACTTGGTCGCGGCGATCACCCGGCAGTCCACGCCGATCAGCTCATTGGAGCCCAGGCGCTCCAGCTGCTGCTCCTGCAGCACGCGCAGTAGCTTGATCTGCAGGTTCAGCGGCATGCTCTCGATCTCGTCGAGGAACAGGCTGCCGCCGTTGGCGTGCTCGATCTTGCCGATCCGGCGCTTGCCGGCGCCGGTGAAGGCGTGGGCCTCGTGGCCGAAGATTTCGCTGTCGATCAGGCTTTCCGGCAGTCCGCCGCAATTGAGCGCAACGAAGGGCTTGGACTGGCGTCGGCTGTAATCGTGCAAGCAACGGGCGACCAGCTCCTTGCCGGTGCCGGTCTCGCCCTCGATCAGCACGTTGGCGGAGGTGTCGGCGACGTTGGCGATCAGCTCGCGTAGCGCTTGCATCGCGGGCGAGCGGCCAATCAGCCGGCCTTCCAGTGCCTGCTTGCCGGCGAGCTGGCGGCGCAGCTGGCTGACTTCGCGGGTCAGCGCGCGCTGGGCCAGGGCGCGCCGCGCGGTGTCCACCAGCTTCTCGGGGGAGAAGGGCTTCTCCATGAAGTCGTAGGCGCCGTCGCGCATGGCCTTGACCGCCATGGCGATGTCGCCGTGGCCGGTGATCAGCACCACCGGCAGGCTGGGGTCGCGCTCCCTGAGTTTCTCCAGCAGTTGCAGGCCGTCCATGCCGGGCATGCGGATGTCGCTGACGACGATGCCGGGGAAGTCCGCGCCGACTTTCTTCAGCGCTTCCTCGGCGCTGCCCACGCTGTCGGTCTCGATGTCTTCCAGGGCCAGCGCCTGCTGGCAGCCGAGGCGGACGTGGGGGTCGTCCTCGACGATCAGGACGCGCAGGGATGGGTCGCTCATGCGGGTGTCTCCATGGCGGGCAGCAGCGGCAGGTGCAGCTCGAAGGCGGTGCCGCCGGATTCCGGGTAGGCCACGCCCAGGGTACCGCCAGCGGCGGTGGCGAGGCTGGCGGAAAGGGTCAGGCCCAGGCCCAGGCCGAGTTCGCCGGGCTTGGTGGTGAAGAAGGGTTCGAACAGGTGCACGCGTGCGTCCGGCGGAATGCCGGGGCCGTTATCGCGTACCACCAGGCGGTAGTGGCCGTCCCCTTCGCTGCGGCCTTCCAGCCAGAGCTGGCGGTCGGTCTGCGTGCTCATGGCGTCGAGGGCGTTGGCGATCAGATTGACCAGTATCTGTTCCAGGCGCGTCTGGTCGATGGCCAGGCGCGCATCGGCATAGTCGCGGTGCAAGGTCGCCGGCACTTCCGAAAGACGCCCCTGCAACACCATCACCGCGGCATCCACCGCCTTGCTCAGTGAGGCCTGGCCGTGGTCGTCGGCGCGTCGGGCGAAGGCGCGCAGGCTGGCAGTGATGCGGCCCATGCGGTCGACCATTTCGGCGATGGCTTCGAGGTTGCTGCTGGCGACGTCGAGCTTGCCGCGCTCAAGGAAGCGCACGCTGTTGCTCGACAGGGTCCGCAGCGCCGCCAGTGGCTGGTTGAGCTCGTGGGCGATGCTGGTGGACATCTGACCGATGACCGCCAGCTTGCCGGCCTGGACCAGCCGATCCTGGGCCTTGCGCAGGGTGTCCTCGGCCTGCCGGCGTTCGCGGATCTGCTCGCGCAGGTGCTGGTTGCTGGCGCGCAGGTCGGCGGTGCGCTCGGCGATGCGTCGCTCCAGGGCGTTGTTGGCCTGTTCCAGTGCCTCACGGGCGGCGAGGCGGGTGGCGATGACCTTGCGCCGCTCGTTCCAGGCGATCAGCAGGAAGGCGAACAGGGCAAAGCCGGCGGCGGCGAGCATGCCGTGGATCATCGCTTCGCGGCGCAGGTCGGCCAGCGGGGTGAGCAGGGTGAAGTGCCACGGCGTGTCGCTGAGCTGGCGCGTCTGCATCAGGTAGCTGAGCGGCTTGTGGCTGTCGGCGTGCTCGCCCGGCGGGAAGCTGATTTCCTCGACGCCCTCGCCCAGCGGGCGGCGTGACAGCGGCTGCCATTCGTTGAGCGCCCACCAGTAGTACTGCAGGCTGCGGGCCAGGCGTTCCTTGTCCTGATCGCTCAGCGGGCGGACGGCCTTCAGGCGCAAGGTGGGGTCGCTGGAGAGGATGATGATGCCGTTCTCGTCGCTGACGAAGGCTTGCAGGCGCGCCTTCTCCCAGCGCTCTTCGAGGGATTCCATGCGCACTTTTACTACGGCGACGCCGACGATCTTGCCGCCGTGGACCAGACCGTGGGCAAGGTAGTAACCGGGTTCGCCGGTGGTGCTGCCGATACCGTAGAAGCGTCCGGGGCGGCCTTGCACGGCTTCCTGGAAATAGGCGCGGAAGGACAGGTCTTCGCCCAGGTAGCTGTCGGCGTCCTGCCAGTTGCTGGTGGCCAGCACGCGGCCAGAGGTATCCAGCAGGTATACGGCGCGGCTCCCGGCGCGGCGGTTGAGGCCTTCGAGGTAATGATTGACGCGGTCGCGGTGCAGCGGCGTCGGGTCGGTCAGCAGGCGGCTGACGCTGCCTTCGAGTTCGAGCAGGCTGGGCAGGTAGGTGTAGCGGCTGATCTCGCTTTCCACGCCACGGGCGTGCAGTTCCAGCTGGCGTTCGCCGGTCTCGATCAGGCTCCGGGTGCCGGCGCCTTCGCTGATCAGGTAGCCGCCGTAGCCGAAGCCCAGGGTGAGCAGGAGCAGCAGGAAGGGCAACAGGTAGTTGCGCACGAGGCGTGGCTTCACGGTGAGCGGCGGCGGCAATGGGCTGGAAGCGCATTGCAGCACAGTCGTCGGGGCCGAGCCAGCCCAACGCCGGGGGGCGGCGATGGACTGGCTCGGATACCACACGGTGCGTCTGCCGGGGCTTAGGGCTTGACCACCATCCCGATGCCGCGGCCGCGCGGATCGGAGGCGGTTTCCAGGGCCTTGCCGTTCACACGGATGGCCTGGATGTCACCCATGTTCCAGCCCTGGTCTTCCAGGGTGTAGCCCATGGCCTTGAGCTCGTCGGCAACCTTGCCGGTGAGCGGCGCGTATGCGTCGTAGTAGATGGTGTCCTTGGGCAGCAACTGGTGATGCACACGCTGCGCGGCCACGGCCTTCTCCAGGGGCAGGTGGAAGTCGTAGACGTTGTTCAGCACCTGGAAGATCGAAGTGAAGATCCGCGAGCCGCCGGGGGTGCCCAGTACCAGGCTGACGTGGCCGTCGCGGGTGACGATGCTCGGGCTCATGGAGGAAAGCATGCGCTTGCCCGGCTCGATGGCATTGGCGTCGCTGCCCACGACGCCGAAGGCGTTGGCCACGCCCGGCTTGGAGCTGAAGTCATCCATTTCGTCGTTGAGCAGGAAGCCCGCGCCCTTGACCACCACGCCACTGCCGAAGTCCCAGTTGAGGGTGTAGGTGTTGCTGACGGCGTTGCCATCCTTGTCGACGATGGAGAAGTGCGTGGTCTGGTGCGGCTCAAGGCCCGGACGGACTTTCTCGGTTTCCGAGATGGCGTCCGGGTTCACTTCCTTGGCGCGCTTGGCAATGTAGTTCGGGTCGGTCAACTGGGCCACCGGCACCTTGGAGAACTGCGGGTCACCCAGGTAGTCGGCGCGATCGGCGAACACGCGCTTCTCGATTTCCGAGAGCAGGTGGATGTACTTGGCGGAGTTCAGCTCCACGCCCTTGAAGTCAGCGGCGCGCTGTTCCTTGATGCCGATCAGCTGGGCCAGGGCGATGCCGCCGGAGCTGGGCAGCGGCGCGGTGTAGAGGGTGTTGCCCTGCCAGTCGATGCGCATGGGTTCGCGCCATTGGGCCTTGTAGTCGACCAGGTCGTCGGCGGTGATCAGGCCGCCGTCCTGCTTCATCTGCGCGATCAGCAGCTTGGCGGTCTCACCCTTGTAGAAGTCGTCCGGGCCCTTGTCGGCAATACGCTCCAGGGTCTTGGCCAGTTCCGGCTGCTTGAAGGTTTCACCCGGCGACAGGGTGCCGAAGTAGTCGCCGAAGTTGGTCTTGCCGTTGAACAGCGCGATGGCGTCCTGGCGGTACTGGTATTGCTGGTCGGCGACCCGGAAGCCGCTCTGCGCGTAGCCGATGGCCGGGGTCAGCAGTTCGCTCCACTTCAGTTTGCCGAAGCGCTTGTGCGCCTCCCACAGGCCCATCACCGTACCCGGCACGCCGGCGGCCTTGGCACCGACCAGGCTGAGGTTTTCGATGACCTCGCCCTTCTCGTTCAGGTACATGGTCTTGGTCGCGGCCTTCGGCGCGATCTCGCGGTAGTCGAGGAAATACGGCTTGCCGTCGACGTACAGGGTCATGAAACCGCCGCCGCCGATGTTGCCGGCTTCGGGGTAGGTGACCGCGAGGGTGAAGGCGGTGGCGACCGCGGCGTCGACGGCGTTGCCGCCTTTCTTGAGGATCTCGGCGGCGACTTTCGCGCCGTACTGATCCGGCGCGGCAACCGCGCCACCGTCGAGGGTGACGGCGAAGACCGACGAGCTCGCCGCGAGGATCGCGACGCCCAGGGGCAGCTTGCTGAAGTGGAACACGCGCATGGGACTTCCTTATTTATTCTTGTGCTTGCGGTGAGGGTGAAGGCCCCGGCGAACCGGGGCCTTCGGGTAAAACAACAGCAGGATCAGTGCGGCAGGATCTTGGCCAGGAACTGCTGGGTGCGTTCGGCGCGGTTCTGCAGGTCGCCGAAGAATTCCTCCTTCGGGCAGTCCTCGACGATCTGCCCGCGGTCCATGAAGATCACCCGGTCGGCGACCTTGCGTGCGAAGCCCATCTCGTGGGTCACGCACATCATGGTCATGCCTTCCTGGGCGAGCTGGACCATTACGTCGAGCACCTCGTTGACCATCTCCGGGTCGAGCGCCGAGGTCGGTTCGTCGAACAGCATGACGATCGGGTCCATCGCCAGCGCGCGGGCGATCGCCACGCGCTGCTGCTGGCCGCCGGAGAGCTGGCCGGGATGCTTGTGGGCGTGGGCTTGCAGGCCGACGCGGTCGAGCAGCTTCATGCCCTTTTCCATCGCCTCTTCCTTGCTCCGCCCCAGTACCTTGCGCTGGGCGATGGTGAGGTTCTCGGTGATGGTCAAGTGCGGGAACAGCTCGAAGTGCTGGAACACCATGCCAACCCGCGAGCGCAGCTTGGGCAGGTCGGTCTTGGGGTTGGCGATGGAGGTGCCATCGACCGTGATGTCGCCCTTCTGGAAGGGCTCCAGCGCGTTGACGCACTTGATCAGGGTCGACTTGCCCGAGCCGGACGGCCCGCAGACCACCACCACTTCACCCTTGGCGACCTTGGTGTTGCAGTCGGTGAGAACCTGGAAGTCGCCGTACCACTTGCTGACGTTATCGATGGAGATCATACGGTTAACCTTTTCTGCAGGCGCTTCACGCAAAGGGACGCGGCGAAGCTGATGACGAAGTAGACGAGACCGGCGAAGATCAGGAATTCATGGGGCTGGCCGATGATGTCGCCACGCGAGCGGGCGGCATTGAGGAAGTCCATCAGACCGACCGAGTACACCAGCGAGGTGTCCTGGAACAGGATGATGCTCTGCTGCAGCAGCAGCGGGGTCATCTTGCGGAACGCCTGGGGCAGGATGATCAGGCGCATGGACTGGCCGTAGGTCATGCCCAGTGCGTAGGACGCGCCGATCTGGCCCTTCGGGATGGCCTGGATGCCGGCGCGGACGATCTCGCAGTAGTACGCCGCCTCGAACATCATGAAGGCCACCAGGCACGAGGTGAACGCGCCCACGGGGGTGTCCTGGCCGGTGATCCAGCGCAGGATGAACGGCACCGCGAAGTAGAACCAGGTGATCACCAGCAGCAGCGGGATCGAGCGGAAGTAGTTTACGTAGAAGCCGGCGATGTTCGACAGCAGCTTGCTGTTGGACAGCCGCATCAGCGCGAGGATGGTGCCCAGCACCACGCCGCCCAGCACACCGAGGATCATCAGTTGCAGGGTGGTGAGCATGCCTTCCCAGAGGCCGGGGAGGGCGGGGACGATCTGGCTGAAGTCCATCATTTACCTCCCACGGAGATCAGGCCCGGCACGGCGACTTTCTTCTCGACCATGCGCATGATCAGCATCAGGCTCATGTTCAGGGTGAAGTAGATCGCGGTGGCGAGGGTGAAGGCCTCGAACAGGTTGGCGCTGAATTCGGCGGTCTGCTTGGTCTGCGCCAGCAGCTCCATGAGCCCGATCAGCGAGGCCACCGAGGAGTTCTTGAAGACGTTGAGGAATTCCGAGGTCAGCGGCGGAATGATGATCCGGAAGGCCTGCGGCAACAGCACGTGGCGGTAGATCGCCGGCAGGCGGAAGCCCACGGCGCTGGCGGCGGCGAGCTGGCCCTTGGGCAGCGCCTGGATGCCGGTGCGCACCTGCTCGCAGACCCGCGCGGCGGTGAACAGGCCCAGGCACACGACGACGCTGATGAAGGCCGAGGTTTCCGGGGCGATGCCCAGCTTGAACCAGTCCTGGATCGGCTGCGGCAGGTAGTCCGGCACCAGGAAGTACCAGAGGAACAGCTGCACCAGCAGCGGCACGTTGCGGAACAGCTCCACATAGGCCGTGGCGATGCCCGACAGCCAGCGGTTGGGCAGGGTGCGCATCACCCCCAGCAGCGAGCCGAGCGCCAGGGCGATGACCCACGCCGCGAGTGACACGGCGATGGTCCAGCCCAGGCCGGTGATGTACCAGTCCAGGTAGCGCTCGTCGCCAATCCCGGTGGACTTGAAGAACACGCCCCAATCCCAGTTGTAATCCATGACGGGTTTCCCCTCGATTGCTTTGCACGGTACGGGGCCGGACGCAGGCGCAAGGCCGCCCGCCACCCGCGGGTAGCGGGTGTTCCGGCATCGTCAGATTGGAAGTTGGGCCGGGAGCGCGCGGCGTGCGCTCCCGATCCCCCGTCGGGTGCCGCCTTGTGGGCGGAACCCGACGCGACCGTTACATCTGCTCGGCAGACTTGTCGGTCGGATTGGCGATCAGCTTCTTGAGCTCATCACTCATCGGGAAGTTGAGGTTCAGGTTCTTCGGCGGGATGGGCTGCATGAACCACTTGTCGTAGATCTTGTTGACCTCACCCGAGGCGAAGGTGTCGGAGATGGCCTTGTCGACCACCTTCTTGAACGGCGCGTCACCCTTGCGAACCATGCACGCGTAGATCTCGTAGGACTGCGGCTTGCCGACCACGTGCCAGTCGTCCGGCTTCTTGGCCTTGGCCATTTCGCCGTAGAGCAGCGCGTCGTCCATCATGAAGGCCACGGCGCGGCCGGATTCGAGCATCAGGAAGGACTCGCCATGGTCCTTGGCCGAGATGATGTTCATGCCCATCTTCTGGTCGGCGTTCATCTGCTTGAGCAGGCGCTCGGAGGTGGTGCCGGCGGTGGTCACCACGTTCTTGCCCTTGAGGTCCGGGAAGTCGTTGATGCCCGAGCTGGTCTTGGTCAGCAGGCGGGTGCCGACCTCGAAGATGCCGACGGAGAAGTCGACCTGCTTCTGGCGCTCGAGGTTGTTGGTGGTGGAGCCACACTCGATGTCCACGGTGCCGTTCTGCACCAGCGGAATACGGGTCTGGGAGGTCACCAGGTTGTAGCGAACCTTCAGGTCGGGGGCGTTCAGCTCTTTCTTCAGGGCTTCGACGACCTTGATCTGCAGGTCGTGCGAGTAGCCTTCCGGCTGACGCGGGTCGCTGCCGAGGTAGGAGAAGGGGATGGAGGCGTCACGGTGACCGAGAACGATGGTGCCGGAGTCCTTGATCTTCTTCAGGGTACCGGTCAGCTCTTCGGCGACGACGGGAGTGGCGAGCAGGGCCGCGACAATGGCGACGCCCAACGCACGGGGTGCGAAACGCATGGAGACTACCTCGACTGGTTGTGTTTGTTATTCAGTCCTGCGCCGACGAGGCTCACTCCAGGCCGGTCGCATGTTCGAGGAGGAGCAGAGCAGGCTCCGTGCCAAGGCTTTCGCCTATTTATAACTTGTTGAATTTAAAGGATTAAATTAAAAAATCAGGGCTGAAGATTGTGAGCGGTGTTCGGCTGGCCGGATTTTTCGGGATTCTGCGTTCGGAAATCCGAACGAATACCTGGCTCAGACGTCCGGCTGGCCGGCCCACTGGCCGCGCTGGAAGGGCGCAGGGCGATCAGCCAGGTGCATGGCGATGCGCTCCAGCAGTTGATGGGTCGGCGCGCGCACGCCGGTGACCGTCTGGCCCAGGCTAAGGGCGATTACCAGGAGGAGAACGGCGGGCTGGAAAGCTGGCAGGTGGGCGCGTGTCGCCGCGAGGAAGAGGGCGCTGGTGCCCAGCCCGAGCGAGAGGCCGGCGTAGACTTCTGCCGGCGAATGCACGTTGATCTCCAGCCGCGAGATGCCCACCAGCATTGCCAGCAGGGCTGCGAACGCCGCGGCGAACAAGCCCGCACGCCGCGTGCCGAACAGCTGCGCGGCCAGCGTGGGCAGTACCGCCCCGGCCAGCATGCTGTGGCCGGAGATGCCGGTAAAGTTCAGGTTCGGAATTCCGATTCCCCAGCCCATGAACGCCAGCTTCGAACTCACCACCAGCGCAGTCGAGAATCCGAACAGCATCGCCCACAGCCCGGCCTTGGCGGTTTCGCGGCGGTATAGCAACCAGCAGAAGACGAACACGGCGGCCGGCGCCAGCAGGGAGCTGTCGCCGAGGCGGGTGATCAGGGGCCAGAAGGTCATGGGTATCGGAAGGTGGGGCGAAGGCCGGCAACAGTAGCACAGGCTGGTGCCGTCCCAGGCTGCCACACGACGGATGTGACCCTGCGCGCTTGCGCCAGCTTGGCCCCGGCGTCCGCCAGGGCCCACAATGACGGCTTCAGCCCAAAGGAATGCTCGTCATGGACATGGAAAATCCCTACCGCGCCCCTGAAGCCCGGCTGGTCGAGGTGCCGGGTGGCGCCGAACAGGCCAATCGGTTCTTCGTCATCTCCATCACCAAGATGATCGTGCTGTATGTGGCGACGCTGGGCCTGTTCAACCTCTACTGGATGTACAAGCACTGGTCGATCCAGAAGCCGCACATGCCGGGCAGGATCAACCCGCCGCTGCGCAGCCTGTTCATGATCTTCTATATCCACTCCCTCGCCCGGCGTGTGCACGAAGCGCTGCCGGAGGAGCAGCGCAAGGCCTGGCGCTATGGCAGCGATGCCACCTGGGCCGTGGTGCTGCTGATCCTCTCCAATGTCGCCGACAAGCTCACCAGCCGAATTCCCGAGCTCAGCCATTACAGCCTGCCGTTCCTCATCCTCGGTCTGGTGCCACTCATTCCGCTGACGAACATCCAGCGCCGCGCCAACCAGGCCAGTGGCGATCCGCAGGGGCAGGGCAATGCGTCGATTACCCGCTACAACGTGCCCTTCCTGATCCTTGGCGGCTTACTCTGGGTGTTGATCCTGATCGGCTCGGTGGCGGAGTTCGCCGGCGTCGCCTGAGCCGCCTTCGCGCCGCAGCAGCTCGCGCTTGCGCGGCAGACCCCAGCGATAGCCGCCTTCGCCGGTGCCGCCGACCACCCGGTGGCAGGGCACCAGCAGGCCGACATTGTTGCTGGCGCAGGCACGGGCGATGGCGCGGGGATGGGTGCCCAACTGTTCGGCCAGTTCGCCGTAGCGCCGTGTCTCGCCGCTGGGAATGCGCGTGAGCGCGCGCCAGACGCGCAGCTGGAAGGCGCTGCCATGCAGGTCCAGCGGCAGGTGTGCGGCCTGTTCGGGTTCTTCCAGCTGGGTGATCACTTCGCGCAGCCAGTCGCCAAGGCCAGCGTTGTCGCGGCTGCGCTCGGCGGCGGCGAAGCGTTCGGCCAGCTGACGCTCCAGTTCAGCAGCATCGTCGGCAAACAGCAGCGCGCAAACGCCCTTGTCAGTGGCCGCCAGCAACACCAGCCCCAGCGGGCAGGGCGCGATGGCATAGCGCAGGCGTTCGCCGGCGCCTTTCTGCCGGCGTTGTGCAGGGCTCAGCGGCGTCGCGGTTTCATACAGGGCACGGGTGCCGGAGTAGCCGGCCTCCAGCGCGGCATCGAGCACCGAGCGTGATTGCGGCAGGGCGGCGGCCAGGCGTTGCTCGCGGCGCGATTGCGCCCAGGCGCGCGGCGTCAGGCCGGTGCGGGCCTTGAAGGCGCGGGCCAGGTGCGAGGCGGACAGTCCGATGCGGCCGGCCAGCTCGTCCAGGGTCAGAGGCTTCTCGGCCCTGTCGAGCAGCTCGCAAGCCGCGGCGACCAGCGCATCCAGCTGCTCGCGCGGGCTCGGGCCATGTGGCGAACAGCGCTTGCAGGGACGGAAGCCGGCGGCCTCGGCGGCTTCGGGAGCGGCGTAGAAAGCAACGTTTTCCCGCGAGGGCCGGCGCGCCGGGCAGTTCGGCCGGCAGTAGACGCCCGTGGAGCGCACGCTGAACACGAAGCGCCCCTCGTAGCGCGCATCGCGCTCGCAGACCGCCTGCCAGCAGCGCTCGGGGTCAAGTCGGGTAGTCGTCATGGCAGCTCTCCGGGGCAATGGCTGTTGGGCAGATTCTCCGTCCCGACACGCGGTGCAGCAATCCGCATCGCGTTTTCAAACTCGAAGCGCGGCGGCAGGGGCTACGCTTGCTGGGTATTCCCTGAAGAAGACCTCATGCCTTGCGCCGATTCTGCCTGTGCTGCCTTCTGCTGCTCCTCGCGCTGAGCGGCCAGACCCGTGCCGCGAGCCTCGCGCTGAGCGAGCAGGAGCGAGCCCTAATTTCGGCCCACGAGCCGATCCGCGTCGGCCTGTTCCGCGCCGGCTGGCCGCCGTTCGAGGTCATCGACGAGTTCGACCAGTTCCACGGCATCAGCGCGGACTACCTGCAATTGCTCTCCGAGCGCCTGGGCATGAAAGTCCAGCCGGTGTTGTACAACACCTGGGAGGAGGTACTGGCGGCGGTGAAAGCTGGCGAAGTGGACCTGGTGCCGTCCATGGCGGCCACCGAGGAGCGCCAGCATTTCCTGAGCTTCACCCAGCCCTACGTCACGACCAGCAGCCTGATCTTCGCCCGGCGCGACAGCACCATCCGCACGCTGGACGACCTTTCCGGCCGCCGGGTGGCGGTCGAGCAGGGCTACGCCGTCCATGAGCTGCTGAACAAGGCGGTGCCGGGGGTCGACTTCGTCCTGGTGGAGGATTCCCCCAGCGCGCTCAAGGCCGTCTCCACCGGGCGTGCCGACGCCTATGTGGGCAACCTCATCACCACCACCTTCCTGATCGAGCAGCTCAGCCTTTCCAACATGGAGGTGCGGGGCGACAGCGGGCTGGGCAACAGCCAGGTGCGCTTTGCCATGCGCAAGGAACTGGAGCCGCTGGTGCCGTTGCTGGATCGTGCCCTGGGCAACATCACCCGCAGTGAACAGGAGGCGATCCAGGCGCGCTGGCTGCCGTCGCTGGATGTCTTCGACTGGATGAACCTGCTGCAGATCGCCTGGCCCTGGGTGGTGGGCTTCCTCGCCCTGCTGACCTTCGTACTGGTGTGGAACCGTCGGCTGTCGATCCAGGTGGCCGAGCGCGCCCGCGCCGAGGCGGAGGAGCGGCGCCAGCGCAGCACCCTGCTGGCGCTGATCAACTCGATTCCCGACCCCATCTGGTTCAAGGACACCCAGGGGCGCTACCTGGGGGTCAACCAGGCCTTTGCCGACTGCCTGGGACGCGCGCCAGAGGACATAGTCGGGCGCAGCGACCAGCAGATGTTCAGCCAGGCGGCCGGCAGCGGCCGGCAGGAGCGTGACCGTCAGGCGCTGACCGAGCGCGAGCCTTACGCCAGTGAGGGCTGGGTGGTTTATCCCGATGGCCGGCGGGTGCTCTTCGACACCCTGCGCAGCGCCTTCCATGACGACCGGGGCCGGCTGCTCGGCCTGGTGGGGGTCAGCCGTGACGTCACCGCGCGTAAGTCCACCGAGCTGGCACTGGCCGAGGCGCGCGACCTGGCCGAAGAAGCGGCGCAGCTCAAGAGTGACTTCCTGGCCAACATGAGCCATGAGATCCGCACGCCGCTGAACATCATCATCGGCCTGGCACACCTGCTCCAGGAAACGACGCTGGACCCCCAGCAGGTGGATTACCTGGGCAAGATCCAGGGTTCGGGCCAGTACCTGCTGGAGCTGATCAGCGACATCCTCGACCTGTCCCGCGTCGAGGCCGGCAAGCTGGAGTTCGAGCATATCGGCTTCGACCTGGAGCGCCTGCTCGGCGAGCTGTTCGATCTGTTCAACATCCGCGCGGCGAGCAAGGGCCTGGCGGTGCGCTGCGAGATCGACCCACGGGTGCCTGCCCAGGTGGTGGGGGATTCGCTGCGCCTGCGGCAGATCCTGATGAACTACGGCAACAACGCACTGAAGTTCACCGAGCAGGGCGAAGTGGTGCTGATCGTTCGCCTGGAGGACGAGGACGAAGACAGCCTGCAGCTCTACTTCGCCTTCCGCGACACCGGCATCGGCATCACCGAACCGCAGCAGCAGCGCCTGTTCGAGTCCTTCCAGCAGGCGGACAGCTCCATCACCCGGCGCTATGGCGGTTCGGGCCTGGGCCTGGCGATCTGCCGGAAACTGGCCGAGGCGATGGGCGGCAGCGTCGGGGTGGAGAGCGAAGCGAACCGCGGCAGCCTGTTCTGGTGCCGGTTGCCGATGGGGCGCGTGGACGACTCGGCGAGCCTGAGCCTGCAGAACATCAGCCACGAACCGCTGCCGGTGCCGATGCTGCCGGCCGCCGCGGCGGCGCCGGCGCTGCTGGAGAGCGGCAACGACGCCGAGGTCGAGCAGGTCTGCCGGCGCCTGGCGCATCTGCTGGCAGCGGACGACCCGCGCGCCGGACGGTTGCTCGGCGAGCGTGCAAGCCTGCTGCGCAGCGTCTTCAATGAGGGCTACGAGGGCATCGCCACGAGCGTGCGGCGCTTCGAGTTCGAGCGGGCCCTGGAAAGTCTGGTGAATCTCGCGAGGGAGCGCGATATCCGGATATGAAGAGGTGGCTACGGCAAGACGGGGTAGGAACACGCGGACCGGGCCGTGGTCCGATCCCCCGTGGCATGTCACGAATCTGACCGATGTGAGGAGTTGCGATGGATAGCATGCTGGACCGGCCGGAACAGGAGATGATCCTGGTGGTGGACGATCAGCCGGATAACCTGATGCTCATGAGCGAGCTGCTTATGGACCGCTACCAGGTGCGCGTCGCCTCCAGCGGGCCGAAGGCCCTGCGCTTGATGCAGAGCGATCCGCGGCCGGACCTGGTGCTGCTCGACATCATGATGCCGGAGATGGACGGCTACGAAGTCTGCCGCCAGCTCAAGGCCGACCCGCTCACCCGCGACATCCCGGTGATCTTCCTCACCGGCATGGTCAGCGCCGCCGACGAGCAGAAGGGCCTGGACCTGGGCGCGGTGGACTACCTGACCAAACCGATCAGCCCGCCGGTGACCCTGGCGCGTATCCGCGCCCACTTGAACCTGAAAGCCAACTCCGACTTCCTGCGCGACAAGAGCGAGTACCTGGAGCTGGAAGTGCGTCGCCGCGCCCGCGAGCTGCAGGCCATCCAGGATGCCACCCTGGAAGCCATGGCGACCCTCTGCGACCTGCGCGACAACCCGCACAGCAACCACCTGGTGCGCATCGAGCACTACATGCGCCTGCTGGGCAGCTCGCTGTCCCTGCACGACGAGTTCGCCGCCGAGCTGTCGGTGGAGAACATCGAACTGCTGGTGCGCTCGGCGCAGTTGCACGATATCGGCAAGGTCGCCGTGCCCGATCGCATTCTGCACAGCCCTGGCCAGCTGGAAGAGGCTGACCGGCTGATCCTCGAAAGCCACACCACCGTTGGCCGTGATGCCCTGGCGGCGGCCGAGCGCAAGCTGGGTTCTCCGGCGGAATTTCTGCGTTACGCCAAAGAAATCGCCTACAGCCACCACGAACACTGGGACGGCAGCGGCTTCCCTGAAGGCCTTTCTGGCGAGCAGATTCCCCTGGGCGCGCGGATGTTGTCGCTGATCGACTGCTACGACGAGTTCACCTGCCGCCACGCCTATCGCACCTCGCTGACCCCGGAAGAAGCCGCCGAGCGCATCAAGGCCGGCGCCGGCCGGCAGTTCGACCCGCGCGTGGCGGAGGCTTTCGGCGAAGTCGCCGAAGGCTTCGCCAACATCGCCCAGCGCTATGCCGACAGCGACGAGGCGCTGGGGCTGGAGCTGCAGCGGCTGGAGGATGCGGTCACTGAAAGTATCGAGCTGACACCGCCCGAGCCCTGATCGCGCTGGGCGGTTGTCGATGATTGCCGTATAAGGAGCGCAGCGCCCCAGAGAGGTACGCCAGGAAGCCCGATGAAGACCCCGAAACGCCTAGAGCCGTTGATCGAAGACGGCCTGATCGATGAAGTATTACGCCCGCTGATGAGCGGCAAGGAAGCTGCGGTCTACGTGGTGCGCTGCGGCACCGAGCTGCGCTGCGCCAAGGTCTACAAGGAAGCGAATAAGCGTAGCTTCCGTCAGGCCGCCGAGTACCAGGAAGGCCGCAAGGTGCGTAACAGCCGCCAGGCCCGCGCCATGGCCAAGGGCACCAAGTACGGTCGCAAGGAGCAGGAGGACGCCTGGCAGAACGCCGAGGTGGCCGCGCTGTTCCGCCTGGCCAATGCCGGGGTACGCGTACCCAAGCCTTACGATTTCCTCGACGGCGTACTGCTGATGGAGATGGTCGCCGACGAAGAGGGCGACGCCGCGCCGCGCCTGAACGACGTGGTGATGGAGCCCGAGCTGGCCCGCGACTTCCACGAGTTCCTCATCCGCCAGATCGTCATGATGCTCTGCGCCGGTCTGGTGCACGGCGACCTGTCGGAATTCAACGTGCTGGTCGGCCCCGACGGCCCGGTGATCATCGACCTGCCGCAGGCGGTGGACGCTGCTGGCAACAACCATGCCTTCCGCATGCTCGAGCGCGACGTGGGCAACATGGCCGCCTACTTCGGCCGCTTCGCCCCGGAGCTCAGGTATACGCATTACGCCAAGGAAATGTGGGCCCTCTATGAGGACGGCAAGCTGCAGCCAGACACTCCGCTGACCGGACATTTCGATGATCCGGAAGACGAGGCGGATGTGGATTCGGTGCTGCGCGAGATCGCCGAAGCCATGCGTGAGCAGGAACGCCGCGAAGCTGGCCGCGCCGCCCAGGACGCCCCGCAGCAACGCGACGAGCCACCGCCCCCACCGTGGGAACAGGCCTGAAGGAATTGCCCGGCGAATCCGAGCTGCTTGCCCTGGTCGCCGCGCAACCCGAACGCATGTACTTGCTGCGCATGGTGCGCGATCACGGCCCGGAAGGGGCCTGGATCGCCGCCGGCTTTGTGCGCAACGCGGTGTGGGACGCCATGCATGGCTACGACGAGCAGACGCCACTCAGCGATGTGGATGTCCTCTACTTCTGTTCCGGCTGCCTGGCGCCGGAAGCTGATTACCAGTGGGAACGCCGGTTGCAGGAAGCCTGTCCCGGCGTACCCTGGTCCGTGCGTAACCAGGCGCGGATGCACCTGCGCAATGGCGATTCGCCCTATCGGGATTGCGGGGACGCCATGTGCCATTGGCCCGAGCTCTGCACGGCGGTGGCGCTGCGCTTGCGCGGTGATTGCCTGGAGCTGCTGGCGCCGTTGGGGATCGACGACATCTGGGCGCTGCGCGTCCGGCCGACCGAGCACTTCCGCGCCAAGCCGCACATCTACCGCGAGCGTATAGCCGCCAAGAACTGGCCGGCGCGCTGGCCGAAGCTGCGTATCGATTCCTTGTAGGAGCGAGCTTGCTCGCGAACCCGCCCATCGCCGATTTGCCCGGTGAATCTGTTCGCGAGCAAGCTCGCTCCTACAAAAAGCGTCTCGGAGAACTGTAAGGCCGCAACTGTATCCATACATTTCAGGCACGGGCTGTTAGTTTTCCGCTATCCCACCCCGAGCGCTCTGCCATGCCCCTCCGCCACGTCCTCCTTGCCCTGCTGGTCACCCTGATCTGGGGCGTCAACTTCGTCGTGATCAAGGTCGGCCTGCATGATTTCCCGCCGCTGTTGTTCTGCGCCCTGCGTTTCGCCCTGGCGGCACTGCCGTTGATCTTCCTGGGCGGCCCGTTGCCGGCGCCGTTCTGGCGAATCGTGCAGATCGGCGTACTGCTGGGCGTGGTCAAGTTCGGCCTGCTGTTCGTCGGCATGCACATCGGTATGCCTGCCGGGCTGTCGTCGCTGGTGCTGCAGAGCCAGGTGTTCTTCACCGTGCTGATCGCCGCTGCGTTCCTCGGCGAGCGCCCCAGCCCGCGCGCACTGCTCGGTCTGGCACTGGCCGCCGGCGGTCTGCTGCTGATCGGCCTGGAGCGCCCCATGGGCGATAGCCTGGTGGCCTTCCTGCTGGTGATTGCCGCCGCACTGGCCTGGGCTTTTTCCAACATCGCCACCAAGCGCTCCGGAGCCAGCGACATGCTGCGCCTGATCAGCTGGGTCAGCCTGATCCCGCCGTTGCCCCTGCTGGTGCTGTCGTGGATCTTCGAAGGCCCCGAGGCCATCGAGCACGCCGTACTGAACATCAGCCTGAGCGGGGTGGGCGCGCTGCTCTACATCGCCTTCCTCGCCACCACCGTGGGCTTTGGCCTGTGGAGCTTCCTGCTGCGCCGCTACCCGGCCAGCCAGGTCACGCCTTTCGCCCTGGCCGTGCCGGTGTCCGGGCTGCTGTCGGGCTGGCTGTTCCTGGGCGAAGATCTCACCACCCAGGACTGGATGGCCTGCGTGCTGGTCTTCGTCGGTCTCGCGGTGACCGTATTGCCGGCTTCGATCTGGAGCCGCCGCACGGCGGCGAACGCCTAGGATCATTCCTTACCTGTAGGAGCGAGCTTGCTCGCGAACCAACCTCACTACGGGACCTGTTCGCGAGCAAGCTCGCTCCTATAACAGCAGATCCGCCCTACGGTTGAGTCCCCCCGCCAAGGGACGGTGTCCAAGCAGGTTCGTCGGATTGTCTGACTTGAATGCCTGGTACAAACTCGCGTCTTGATTTTCTGAAAGGGATGTTTGGAAATGCGCTCGAGCATATTCGCGGCAGCTTTGCTGATCTTGTTGTTACCGCTAGCGGCGTATTCCGCGCCTGGAGATAGCGATCTCGCCCAGGCGCGCGAACTGCTGGCCATGTCGCAGAGTTCGATCAAGGACTACGATCTCCTGACGACGCAAGGAGGGACTGATCCTGCCTTGCAGACCCAGTTCGTCAACTATGTGACCTTCGCCAGGGAGGCGTTGCCTGCGTTGCGACGCTCCTCTGATGAGGGAAATGCTGCTGGCCAGTACTTGCTGGCGATGACGCTCAGGATCCCCTCGGTGAGTCCGTCGGAGGGTAGGGAAAGCGTCTGCGATTTACTGATGCGGAGCGCCAGGCAGAATTTCCTGCCAGCGGTGTTGGTTGGCCCGAGCATCTGCCAGGAGCAGATGGCGCCTCAGGATATACAGGGAAGTCTGAAGCAAGCGATCGAGCAGGGTCTGCACCACGCTGCCTATTACCCGATGCAGTCTCCTGCCTACCGCCTTTGTGCGCGTAATCAGCGTGCAGCCTTCCCGCTCCCCGAGCTGACCCAATCAGAGTTCGAAGCGGAGGCCTACTTTGAGCTCGCGCGCGGTACAAAGGCCGTAAGTCGCAAGGGGCAGGAGGAGCGGCTGCGTTACCTGCGATCGGCTATGGAGCGAGGATGCGAAGGCGCAAAAAGTGCAGTTGCGGCACTCGAGGCTCGCTTGAAATCATAGTCAGTGACAGCACGTCCCTGACTCCAGGTCCTTGAGGATCGGGCAGTCCGGGCGGTGGTCGCCCTGGCAGTGGTCGCTGAGCTCCTGCAGGGTGTCGCGCAGGCTGCTGAGTTCGGCGATCTTGCGGTTCAGCTCGTCGATGTGCCGGGCGGCCAGGGCTTTTACGTCGGCGCTGGCGCGTTGGCGGTCCTGCCAGAGGGCGAGCAGCTGGCCGACCTCCTCCAGCGAGAAGCCGAAGTCCCGCGAGCGGCGGATGAAGGCCAGGGTGTGCAGGTCCTGTTCGCTGTAGTGGCGGTAGCCGCTGGCGCTGCGGCCGGCGGGGGCGAGCAGGCCGGTGGATTCGTAGTAGCGGATCATCTTCGCGGTCAGGCCGCTCTTCTTCGCCGCTTCGCCGATGTTCATACCGATGTCTCCTGAACGAACGCTCCGCTTTTCGACGGGGCGTGGGGCTTATGGGTGATCCCGTGGTTTCCAGCGTTTGAGCAGTAGGGCGTTGCTCACCACGCTGACGCTGGAGGCGGCCATCGCCGCGCCGGCGACCATGGGGTTGAGCAGGCCGAAGGCGGCCAGCGGGATGCCCACCAGGTTGTAGATGAAGGCCCAGAACAGGTTCTGGCGGATCTTCGCGTAGGTGCGCCGCGAGATGTCCAGCGCCGCCGGGACCAGGCGCGGGTCGCCGCGCATCAGGGTGATGCCGGCGGCGTGCATGGCCACGTCGGTGCCGCCGCCCATGGCGATGCCGACGTCCGCCGCGGCCAGTGCCGGGGCGTCGTTGATGCCGTCACCGACCATTGCCACGACTTTGCCGGCCTGCCGCAATGCGCCGACCACGGCGGCCTTGTCGCCGGGCAGCACTTCGGCGTGCACGTCGTCCAGGCCCAGGGCGTCGGCGACGACCTTGGCGCTGCCACGGTTGTCACCGGTGATCAGGTGGCTGGCGATGCCGCGTTCGCGCAGGGCGTCGATGGCGACTTTCGCACCTTCCTTGAGGCTGTCGCCAAAGGCGAACAGGGCGAAGACGCGGGGCTGCGGTTCGCGCTCGATCAGCCAGGACAGGGTGCGGCCCTCGGCCTCCCATTGCACAGCGGAGTCGGCCAGCGCACCGGCTGACAGCTGTGCTTCGTCGAGCATCCGCCGGTTGCCCAGTGCCAGCAGGCGGCCATTGATACGGCCCTGGATGCCCCGGCCGGTCAGGGCCTGGGTGGCCTCGGCGGCGGCTGGGTTCAGGCTGCGCTCCGTGCAGGCGTCGAGCACGGCGCGGGCCAGCGGGTGCTCGCTGCCGCGTTGCAGGGCGCCGGCCAGGGCGAGGGCTTCAGCCTCGTCACCGTCTGCTGCGAGGTTGGTGATGCGCGGCTGGCCGGAGGTGAGGGTGCCGGTCTTGTCGAAGGCCACGGCGGTCACGGCATGGGCGACTTCCAGGGCTTCGGCGTCCTTGATCAGGATGCCGTGTTTGGCCGCCACGCCGGTGCCAGCCATGATTGCGGTCGGGGTGGCGAGGCCGAGGGCACAGGGGCAGGCGATGACCAGCACCGCCACGGCGTTGATCAGCGCCTGTTCCCAGCCGGCACCGGCGAGCAGCCAGCCGACCAGGGTGACCAGGGCGATGCCGATCACCACCGGGACGAAGACGTTGCTGACCTTGTCCACCAGCTTCTGGATCGGCGCTTTGGCCGCCTGGGCGTCTTCCACCAGGCGGATGATTCTGGCCAGCACGGTTTCGCCGCCCAGCGCGGTGGTCTTCACGCGCAGCACGCCTTCGCCATTGATCGCGCCGCCAGTGACCGGGTCGCCCACGTCCTTGGGCACCGGCAGGCTTTCGCCGGTGATCAGGGCTTCGTCGGCGTGGCTCTGCCCGGCGAGGACTTCGCCGTCCACCGGGAAGCGTTCGCCTGGGCGCACCAGCACTTCGTCACCCAGGCGCAGTTCGGCGATGGCGACGTCTTCCTCGACGCCGTCCCGCAACCGGGTGGCGCGTTCGGGGCGCAATGCTTCGAGCGCCCGGATGGCGGCGGCGGTCTGGCGCTTGGCGCGGCTTTCCAGGTATTTGCCGAGCAGGATCAGGGTGATGACCACGGCGCTGGCTTCGAAGTACAGGTGCGGCATCTGCCCAGGCGCTGCTGCGTACCAGAGGTACAGGCTCAGGCCGTAGCCGGCGCTGGTGCCCAGGGCGACCAGCAGGTCCATGTTGCCGCTGCGGGCGCGCACGGCCTTGTAGGCCGACACGTAGAAGCGTGCGCCAATAAGGAATTGCACGGGCGTGGCGAGAAGGAATTGCACCCAGGCCGGCAGCATCCAGTGCTGGCCGAACCAGTCGCCCACCATTGGCAGCACCAGTGGAAGCGACAGCAGGATGGCGGCGGCCAGCCACCAGCGCTCGCGCGCCAGGCGGGCCACGGCCGGATCAGCCGCGGGCTGGTCGGGTTCGATAGGGCGAGCCTTGTAGCCGGCCTTGTCGACGGCGGCGACCAGCGTGGCGATGTCCACTGCGCCGAGCAGCTCGACGTGGGCGCGTTCGCTGGCCAGATTGACGCTCGCCGAGCGTACGCCCGGGACCTTGTTCAAGGCGCGCTCGACGCGGCCGACGCAACTGGCGCAGGTCATGCCCTCGATGGCCAGTTCCAGGCTGTGGGCCGGGACCTGGTAGCCGGCGTGCTCGACGGCGGCGACCAGCGCAGGCAGCGTTTCGCTGCTGGACGGTGCGGCGAGTTGCACGCGGGCCTGCTCGCTGGCGAGGTTGACGCTGGCGTCCTGCACGCCCGGTACCTTGCGCAGGGCGCGCTCGACCCGGCCAGCGCAGCTGGCGCAGGTCATCCCGGAAACGGGCAAGTCGAGTTCGATGGGGTTGGCGCTGCTCATGGGGCTTCTCCCTGAAGTTCCCCGATAGCATCAACCTTGACACAAGGGCAAGGTCAACCCTCGTCTGTTGACATCTTGTCGCAGGTCAAACCGCCGAGCGGGTCATCAACTGCCGCTGGAAACCGGCATCAGGTAGAGGCCGCTCTCGCTGTTGGCGATGCGGAACTTGCGCACTTCGCCGGCGTGCAGCTGGACAGACTGCGCGCGCAGCGGCTGGATGCCGCTGCGGCAGAGGCCGGAGTTGGCAGTCTGCAGGCGCAGGGAGACTTCGCCCGGCGGCAGGTTGAGGGCGATTTCACCCTCGGGTTGCAGGCGCGAGACCTTCTCGTCCTGCACATACAGGTCGATATCGCAGGCGGTGCCGGTGTCCAGCCGTTCGCGGCTGACGATCAGCACGGCGTAGGCGACCGGCTGGGCGTCGGGCACTGGCCAGGAGCCGGGTGCGCTCGGTGGTGGCGCAGTCGGGGAGGCGGGCGCGGGAGCAGGCGGCGCCGAAGGTTCTTCGGGCATGCCGTCGGCCCACGCCGTGATGGGCAGGCCAGTGAAGGGCAGGGCAGCAGCCAGGGCGGCGGCCAGTAGAAGGGAACGGCGCATGGGCGTTCTCCGATGAGTCAGCTATTTCCGCAGCTTGGCTGAGAGGCTGACGTAGGACAAGTGCAATGCGAGCGCAGCGCGGGAGGCTTGACCTTGCCACGGTGGCAAGGTCGAGACTGCACCCAACGCTTCAATCCATCAGAGGAGAGATTCCATGCACACCTTCAATGTCAAAGGCATGAGCTGCGGGCACTGCGTGCGGGCCATCACCCAGGCGGTACAGGCGCTGGACGCCGCGGCGGACGTACAGGTCGATCTGGGCGCCGGTGAAGTCCGCGTCGCCAGCCGGCTGGACGACTCGGCAATTCTCGCGGCGATCCGCGAGGAAGGTTACGAGGCCGAGGCCAACTGAGGTTTCATCCCTTCCGGGCCGGCGTCCTGCCGGCCCTTACGCCTGTGCCGGGTGCCAGGCGCGCACCAGGCCACGGAAGACGGCATCGAACAACTCGCGGGTTTCCTGCAGCGGATCGAACAGGGCAGGGTCGCGCAGCCAGTCGCTGAGCAGGCCGAAGATCATCGCGTGCACTGCGCGCGAGGCTATCTTGGGCGTCACCCCCGGCATCAGCCGCGTGCGGCAATCCTCGCGGCTGAACAGTTGCTCGCAGAGTTCGATGAACTGGCGGATGAAATGGTTGTGGCGCTCCTCGGCGTCGCGCAGTTCATCGGTGAACTCGCAGCGCTGCAGGAGGATGGTGAGGATGCGCCGGCGCTGCTCGTCACGGGCGAGATTCTCGACTACTTCCACGCTGAGCTGGAAAAGCGATTCGATCGGGTCGTGGCCGTCGCAGCCGGACAGCCGTTGCGCCAGTTGCTCGGGCGGCAGACGGACCTGGTTGAGCATGTCGTTGAACAGATGCGCCTTGTTCTGGAAGTGCCAATACACCGCTCCGCGAGTGACGCCCGCGGCGCGGGCAATCTCTTCCAGGCTGGTATTTGAGACGCCTTTCGCAAAAAAAAGGCCCTCTGCCGAGTCGAGGATCGTCTGGCGGGTTCGTTCCGAATCTTCTTTAGTTCTTCGCATGGCGCTTGCTGGTATACAGGCTAGGATCACTGGGTGACAGGCAGTTTACTGATTTTATAGCGCTAACAGTGCTTTACAGACACTGGCGTAGGTAAAAGTCGCTCAGCCGTTGTCCCCTGGGGTTCCGCCGTCAGTCATTTCCATGGAGAGGTTACATGCCGTTTGCCCGTCGTTTGCCCGTCGCGCTTGCTGTCGTTGGGTTGCCAGTCCTGTTCGCTGCCTGGGCCCAGGCCGAGGACAAACCCGCTACGGCAGCACCTCCTCCCCCGGCAGTGACGGTCGAAGTCGCCAAGAGTGCTCCGGTTCCCCTGACTTTCGAGTACGCCGCGCGAACTGCCGGTTACCGCGAAGTGGAAGTGCGCGCCCAGGTCAGTGGCATCCTTCAGCGCCGTACCTACGAGGAAGGCCGACCGGTGAAGGAAGGTCAGGTGCTGTTCCGCATCGACCCGCGCCCCTACCAGGCTGCGCTGGGCCAGGCCAAGGGTTCGCTGGCACAGACTCAGGCGCGCTATCGGCAGACCGAGCGCGACCTCAAGCGTATCCGGGAGCTGCAGAAAAAGGGCTTTGCCAGCGAAAGCGAACTGGATCGCTACGTCTCCGATTTCGAACAGGCCAAGGCCGACGTTGAAGCGGCCAAGGCCAACGTCCAGGCCAAGCAGATCGACCTGAACTACACCACCGTCACCGCGCCGATCTCCGGCATGGCGAGCAAGGAAGTGCGCTCCGAAGGTAGCCTGGTGGCGGCCAGCGATCCGAACTCCAGCCTGCTCACCAAGCTCACCCAGCTTGACCCCGTATACGTCAACTTCGCCTACCCGGACACCCAGGCCACGCAGATGAACGACGGGGTGAAGAGCGGTCGCTACATCCTGCCCAAGGACGGCAAGCTGACCGCCGAACTGCGCTTTGGCGATGGCAGCAAGTACCCCATCGAGGGCGTGGTCGATTTCACCGACAGCTTCGTCAACACCGGCACCGGCACCGTGAATGCCCGTGCCGTGGTGCCCAATCCGCACAACCTGCTGATCCCCGGCCAGTTTGTGCGCATCCTGATCACCGGCATCACCCAGAGCAATGCCGTGACCCTGCCCGAGCGCGCGCTGGCCCAGGGCCCGCGCGGCACCTTCGTCTACGTGGTGGACAAGGACGGCTTCGCCCGCGTGCGCCAGGTGACCACCTCCAAGACCGTGAACGGTCGCTGGATCATCGATGCCGGCGTGGACGACGGCGATCACGTCATCGTCGAAGGCATCCCCAAGGTGAGACCGGACCAACCGGTGAAGGCCAGTGAGGCAGCGCCGCAGGCGCCCGCGACGCAACCCGCCCAGGCACAGTCCTAAGGAGCGCCCATCGTGATTTCGCGCTTCTTCATCGAACGTCCCGTGTTCGCGATGGTGATTTCCATCGTGATCCTGCTTGCCGGCCTCGTCGCCATGCGCGCGTTGCCGATTGCCCAGTACCCCGAGATCGTGCCGCCGCAGGTGTCGGTTTCCGCCGCCTATCCCGGCGCCAGCTCGCAGGTGATTGCCGAAACCGTGGCCGCGCCGCTGGAGCAGGAAATCAACGGCGTGGAAGGCATGATCTACCAGCTGTCGAACTCCGACAGCAGCGGTGCCATGAGCCTGACCGTGTACTTCGAGGTGGGCACCGACCCGGACCAGGCCACTATCGACGTCAACAACAAGGTGCAGGCCGCACTGGCCAAGCTGCCTGAAGAGGTGCGCCGGCAGGGCGTGCAGGTGGAGAAGAAGTCCTCCGACATCCTGCAAGTGGTGACCCTGTTCTCGCCGGACAACTCCCGCGACCCGATCTTCATCAGCAACTACGCGCTGATCAACGTGATCGACGACCTCAAGCGGATTCCCGGTGTCGGCGACGTCAGCCAGTTTGGCTCCAAGGACTACTCCATGCGCATCTGGCTGCGGCCGGACAAGCTGGCGCAATACAACATGACGCCTTCGGACGTGGCGAGCGCGATCCGCGAGCAGAACTCGCAGTTCGCCGCCGGCAGCTTCGGCCAGCAGCCGATGAAGGAGCCGCAGGACTTCACCTACATGGCGACCGCCCAGGGCCGGTTCACCGATCCTAAGGAGTTCGAGAACATCATCCTGCGCAGCGATTCCACCGGCGCCAGCCTGTTGCTCAAGGACGTGGCGCGGGTCGAACTGGGGGCGCAGGACTACTCCCTGGTGACCTCGCTGAACGGCCAGCAGAACGCCGCCTTCGGTATCTACCTGCAGCCGGGTGCCAACGCGCTGGATACCGCCCAGGCCGTGCGTGACCACATGGACGCCATGGCCAAGCGCTTCCCGCAGGGCATCACCTACAAGATTCCCTACGACACCACCATCTTCGTACAGGTCTCCATCGAGGAGGTGATCCACACCTTCATCGAGGCGCTGATCCTGGTGATGGTCGTGGTCTTCGTGTTCCTGCAAAGCATCCGCGCCACGCTGATCCCGGTGCTGGCGATTCCCGTCTCGCTGGTCGGCACCTTCGCCGGCATGTACCTGATGGGCTTCTCCATCAACCTGCTGTCGCTTTTCGGCATGGTGCTGGCGATCGGCATCGTGGTGGACGACGCCATCGTGGTGCTGGAGAACGTCGAGCGGGTGATGCGTACCGAGAAGCTCGGGCCCAAGGAGGCCGCGATCAAGGCGATGGAGGAGGTGACCGGGCCGATCGTCGCCATCGTGCTGGTGCTCTGTGCGGTGTTCATCCCTGTCGGCTTCCTCGGTGGCCTGGCCGGGCAGATGTACAAACAGTTCGCGATCACCATTGCAGTGTCGGTGGTTATCTCCGGCATCGTCGCGCTGACGCTTTCGCCGGCGCTCTGCGCGCTGATCCTCAAGCCCGAGCACAAGGAGCCGGCCGCGCCGTTCCGCTGGTTCAACCGCATGTTCGAGAAAGCCACCAATGGCTATGGCGCGGGCGTGCAGTTCTTCCTCAAGCGCGCGGCGCTCGGCCTGCTGCTGTTCGGCGGGATGATCGCCCTGCTGGTCATCCTGTTCGGCCGGGTGCCCGGCTCGCTGGTGCCCGACGAGGACCAGGGCTATGTGCTCAACGCCTACTTCCTGCCGCCGGCGGCTTCGCTGACGCGGACCGAGAAGCTCACCAGTGATGTGACCCATCAGTTGATGAAGCACCCGGCGGTACAGGATGTGGTGACCTTCGCCGGCTTCGACATCCTGACCTTTGGTACCCGCAGCAACGCCGGGGTTTCTTTCGTGCCGCTCAAGGACTGGAAGGAGCGCACCACCCCCGAACTGGACGCGCGCAACCTGACCCATGAATTCATGAAGATGGGCGCCGGCCAGGAAGATGGCGTGGTGATGTCGTTCAACCCGCCGCCTATTACCGGCATGAGTACCACCGGCGGCTTCGAGGCCTACATCCAGGATCGCAGCGGCGGCACCTCCGAACAGCTGGAGGAGGTGACCATGAAGTTCCTCGCCGCCGCGGCCAAGCGCCCGGAGCTGGCGGGGGTCAACACCACCTTCAACGCCAACGTGCCGCAGTACTACATCGACCTGGACCGCACCAAGGCGCGCTCCCTGGGCGTGGCGATCAATGACGTGTTCACCGCCATGCAGTCCACCTTCGGCAGCTACTACGTCAACGACTTCACCCTCTATGGGCGGACCTGGCAGGTTACCCTGGAGTCGGAGCCGGAGTTCCGCCGCAAGCCCGATGACCTGAGCCAGGTCTTTGTGCGTTCGTCCACGGGGGACCTGGTGCCGTTGACCACGCTGGTGTCGGTCAAGCGCATCCTCGGCCCGGACTCCTACGCGCGCTTCAACGTCTTCCCGGCGGCCAAGCTGCTCGGCGGCCCGGCGCCGGGCTACAGCTCGGGCCAGTCACTGGCGGCGATGCAGGAAGTGGCCAACGAGGTACTGGGGCAGGACTACACCCTGGCGTGGATTGGCTCGGCCTACCAGGAACTGGCGACCCAGGGCTCGGGCAGTACCGCGTTCATCTTCGGACTGATCCTGGTGTTCCTCATCCTCGCCGCCCAGTACGAACGCTGGACCTTGCCGCTGGCGGTGGTCACCGCGGTGCCCTTCGCCGTGTTCGGCGCGATCCTGGCGATCTGGCTGCGCGGGCTGGATAACGACGTGTACTTCCAGGTCGGCCTGGTGACCCTGATCGGCCTGGCGGCGAAGAACGCCATCCTGATCATCGAGTTCGCCGTGCTGTGCCGCGAAGAGCAAGGCATGGGCCCGGTCGAAGCGGCACTGGAGGCGGCCAAGCTGCGCTTCCGCCCGATCGTGATGACTTCGCTGGCCTTCATCCTGGGTTGCGTGCCGCTGGCCATCAGTACCGGCGCCGGCTCCGCGAGCCGTCACTCGATCGGCACCGGGGTGATCGGCGGAATGCTCGCCGCGACCCTGCTGGCGACCTTCCTCATCCCGATGTTCTACATGCTGGTGGAGTCGGCAGCCGACAAGCTCAGCGGTCGCAAGAACAAGGCCAAGCCCGCCGCAGAGGGGGCGCACGAGGTCTGACGTTCCGACAGGTCCGGCCGCTATGGCCGGACCTTTCTCTCCCACTATTTGGGGAGTTGCTCGGGGCGTTGCTTAGGGAGCTTGCTAATTTTTCGGGCCAAGCCACAATGCATGGCTTCGCCGCGCCATCCGTGCGCGCCAACAAGATATCCACACCTGCCCGCCCGCGGTTTCCACCGGCTTCGGCGGACGCGTGTGACCAGGTGATCCATGAACCTCCGCATCCTGCTGATCCTCGGCGCCCTGAGCGCCTTCGGGCCCATGGCCATCGATTTCTACCTGCCCAGCTTCCCGGCGCTGGCGCAGGCCTTCGGCACCGATGTCGAACACATTCAGCTGAGCCTGTCGGCCTACTTCGCCGGCCTCGCCATCGGCCAGTTGCTTTACGGCCCGCTGGCCGACCGCATTGGCCGGCGCATCCCGCTGCTGCTGGGGGTGAGCATCTTCACCCTGGCGTCGCTGGCCTGCGCGTTCGCGCCGAACCTGGAATGGCTGATTGGCGCACGCTTCGTCCAGGCGCTGGGCGGCTGTGCCGGGATGGTGATCTCGCGGGCCGTGGTGCGTGACCTGTGCGACCCGATCGCGGCCGCCAAGGCCTTCTCGCAACTGATGCTGGTGATGGGGCTGGCGCCAATTCTCGCGCCGCTGGGTGGCGGGCTGCTGCTGAGCCTGTCCGGCTGGCAGTCGATTTTCTATTGCCTGACGCTGTTCAGCGCCCTGGCCGGCGGCGCCATCGCCCTGTGGCTGCCCGAGACCATCCCGAGCGGGCCGCGGCCGCCATTGCGCGGCGCACTGAAGCAGTATCGAGCGCTGTTCCGCGATCGCTCCTTCATCACCTACGCACTGACCGGCGGGGTCGCCATCGCCGGGATGTTCTCCTACATCGCCGGCTCGCCCTTCGTCTTCATCGAACTCTACGGTGTGCCGGCCGAGCACTACGGCTGGATCTTCGGCAGTAACGCGGCGGGCTTCATCCTGATGGCGCAGGTCAACGCGCGGTTGCTGCGCTATCGCGGGCCGGGGTTCTGGCTGCGCCGGGCGGTATGGGTGTACTTCGGTTGCGGCGTAGCGCTGCTGGCGATCACTCTGGCCAAGCCCGAGCACCTGTGGCCGCTCCTGGTTCCATTGTTCGGCGCCATCGCCAGCCTGGGATTCCTGCTGCCCAACTCCTCGGCCTGCGCCATGGCCAGCCAGGGCCGGCACGCAGGTAGCGCCTCGGCACTGATGGGCAGCCTGCAGTTCACCGTCGCGGCCGGCGCTTCGGCGCTGGTCGGTGCGTTGCACGACGGCTCGGCACTGCCGATGGCAGTGGTCATCACCGTCTGCGGCCTGGTGGCCGCCGTGCTCGGCTGGCTGAGCGGGCAGATCAGCGAGCGCGCGGCCTGATCAACTGGCGACGCGCTGCACCAGTTCCGGTAGCTGGTGCGGGGCCTTGAGACGGGCTTCGAGGGTAGCCACGAAACTGCGCGCCTCGAGCTCGCTGCGGAAGCGCACGGCTTGCTGGTCGAGGCAGACTTCCCACGGCTGGTCTTTGCGAAGGCTGGACGGACGGACGAGGATGTTCACGGTGCTCACCCCTGTGCTGTCAGGTGAAAAGGGACTCTCAGTGTAGTCCTGTCCTATTTCGGTAGGAGGTGCGACCTGTGGTCGCCGACATGCGGCAGTTCCTCGCCCGAATCTTCAGCCAGGCCCCGTTGCAGAGCGCTTGGGCCTCTGCTCTGCCGCTTCGCTGAAAAATCCTGCAAAGCAATAGTGCCGAGCCCGCCGCGGGGCTGACGGCAGGACTACGACCAAAGGTTGATGGTGGGGTGGCGATCCCCGTCCATACTCGTTGTTCGACCTCGATAACAACAATAAGAGGCAGTGACGATGAGTTACCGGCAGTCCCATGACCGCTCCATTGCGGAGCCTTCCGCCTTCTGGGCCGAGCAGGCCGGCCGCGTGGCCTGGTATCGCGCTCCGCAGGACACCCTGCAAGCCCTGCCTGACGGCAGCCATCGCTGGTTCGCCGATGGCCGCCTGAACACCTGCTACCTCGCCCTCGACCGGCAGATCGAACTCGGCCGCGGCAACCAGACCGCGCTGATCTACGACTCCCCCGTGACCAGCACCCAGCAGCGCTTCAGCTACCTGGAGCTGCGCGATGAGGTCGCGCGCCTGGCCGGTGCCCTGCGCGCGCTGGGGGTGGAGAAGGGCGATGGGGTGATCATCTACATGCCGATGGTACCGCAGGCGGCCATGGCCATGCTCGCCTGTGCGCGGCTCGGTGCGGTGCACTCGGTGGTCTTCGGCGGCTTTGCGCCCCACGAGCTGGCGCTGCGCATCGACGACGCCAAACCCAAGCTGGTGCTCACCGCCTCCTGCGGCCTGGAATTCGAGCGGGTGATCGAATACAAGCCGCTGGTGGACAAGGCTCTGGAGCTGGCCAGCCACCAGCCGGCTCACGTTCTGGTGCTGCAACGCCCCCAGGCGATGGCCGAGCTGCAGGTCGATCGCGACCTGGACTGGCGCGAGACGCTGGCCCACGCGCAGCCGGTCGCCCCGGTGGAAGTCGCCAGTGGCGACCCGCTGTACATCATGTACACCTCCGGGACCACCGGGAAACCCAAGGGCATCGTGCGTGACAACGGTGGCCACGCGGTGGCGCTGAGCTATGCACTGCCGACCATCTTCGGTCTGCAGCCGGGGGATGTCTGGTGGGGCGTTTCCGACGTCGGCTGGGTGGTCGGCCACTCGCTGATCGTCTACGGCCCGTTGATGAACGGCTGCACCACGGTGTTCTACGAGGGCAAGCCGGTGCGCACGCCCGATGCCGGCAGTTACTGGCGGGTGATCGAGGAGCACAAGGTCAACAGCCTGTTCTGCGCGCCCACGGCGATCCGCGCGATCCGCAAGGAAGATCCCCAGGGCGACCTGCTCAAACGCTACGACTTGAGCTCGCTGCGCCACCTGTTCCTGGCCGGCGAGAAGCTCGACAGCAGCACCCAGCATTGGCTGGAGCAACTCACCGGCAAGCCGGTGCACGATCACTGGTGGCAGACCGAAACCGGCTGGCCGGTGACCGCGCCCTGCACCGGTCTGGGCGACCACGACCTGCGCGCCGGCTCCACCAACCGCGCGGTGCCCGGTTATCACGTGCAGGTAGTGGACGACGAAGGCCGGCTGCTGGGGCCGAATGAGCAGGGCTCGATCGTCATCGCCCTTCCGCTGCCGCCTGGCTGCGCGCAGACGCTGTGGAACGACCACCCGCGCTATCTGCAGGCGTACCTGAAGACCTATCCCGGCCATTACCACACCGGTGACGGCGGCTATGTCGACGAGGAGGGCTTCGTCTACATCATGGGCCGCACCGACGACGTGATTAACGTCTCCGGCCACCGCCTTTCCACCGGCGAGATGGAAGAGCTACTGGCGCTGCACGAGGCCGTCGCCGAATGCGCGGTGATCGCCGTGCAGGACGACCTCAAGGGCCATGTGCCGCTGGGGCTGGTGGTGCTCAAGGACGGCGCGCAAACCACCGAAGCCAACCTGCAGCGCGATCTGGTGGCGCTGGTGCGCGAGCGCATCGGCGCGCTGGCCTGCTTCCAGCGCGCGGTGGTGGTGAAGCGCCTGCCCAAGACCCGCTCGGGCAAGATCCTGCGCGCCGTGCTGCGCAAGATCGCCGACGGTGAGAGTTACTCGCCGCCTTCCACCATCGATGATCCGGCCATCCTCGGCGAGATTGCCGAGCGCCTGGGTCAGGCCGGGCTGGCCAAGGCTGGCTGATATCCCACGACGCCGGCGTTGCCGGCGTTTTTCCAGGGCCGCACTCGTTGCGGCCCTTTTTTATCCGCGCAGCGCCCGCCCGGAGCGGCAGGAATAAAGGCCAGTTGCCATCTAGACTGATGTCAATGGGCCTCTATTTGCGGTGTGGTGTTCATGATCAGTCCTGTCGTCCTCGATGAGGAGGAGCTCGAAGCGCTGCGCGAAATCACCGCGTCGAAGCCACGCAAGCCGGTGGTGATGGTGGTCGATGATGACCTCGAGGTACTCGCCGAGCTGCGCGAGCTGATTGAAAGCGCGGGTTTTCATTGCCTGACGGCCGGCAGCGCCACCGAGGCGTTGCGGCGCATTCGTCGCGATGAGTCGGATATCGATCTGCTGGTGACCGACCTGCGGATGGAGCATGAGGGCGCGGGGCTGGACTTGATCCGTGAGCTGAGCGAGGTCGGCACCTTCCTGCCGATCATCGTCGTCTCCGGTCAGGCCGATGCCCGTGACGTGATCGAGGCGATGCGGCTGAACGTGCTGGATTTCATGGTCAAGCCGCTAGACCCGGCGTATTTCCTTGAGGTGCTCAGGCGGTACCTGTAGACCATCGTTCCGGGCGGTTCGCGAGCAAGCTCGCTCCTACAGTTATGTTCGGTGCTTGTAGGAGCGAGCTCGCGAACCCGGTCAAGACGTCACAGCGCCTGCGCCTTGAAGGTATCGCACTTGCCCGGCGAGCCGCTTTCGAAGCCGAGCTTGAACCAGCGCACGCGCTGCTCGGACGAGCCGTGGGTGAAGGAGTCCGGCATCACCGTGCCGCGCGCCTGGCGCTGCAGGTGGTCGTCGCCGATGGCGTTGGCGGCATTGAGTGCCTCTTCTATGTCGCCGGGCTCCAGCCAGTTCAGGCGTTGCTGCGCATGGTTGGCCCAGACGCCGGCGAAGCAGTCGGCCTGCAATTCCTGGCGCACCGAAAGGCCGTTGGCGCCTTCCATGCGCGCGCCGCGCTGGCGGGCGGCGTTGATCTTGGCGGAAATGCCCAGCAGGTTCTGTACGTGGTGGCCGACTTCGTGGGCAATCACATAGGCCTGGGCGAAGTCGCCGGCGGCGGAGAACTTCTGCTCCATCTCGCGGAAGAAACCGAGGTCGAGGTACACGCGGTGGTCGCCCGGGCAGTAGAACGGTCCGACTGCCGAGGAGGCGAAGCCGCACGCCGAGTTCACCCCACCGTTGAACAGGATCAGCTTGGGCTGTTCATACTGCTGGTTGCTGCGGGCGAAGATCTCGCCCCAGGTGTCCTCGGTGTCGCCCAGGATCGACTGGACGAACTCGACCTGCGGATCATTTCCGGTGGCCGGCTTGCCTTGGGTTGGGCGGGCGGGCGCTTGCTGCGAGACATCCATCTGGCCGAGCAGCGAGCCGAGGATGGTCATCGGGTCCTGCCCGGAGAGCAGGCCGATCACCACCACGATGGCCACACCGCCCAGGCTCAGGCCGCGACCGCCGATGCGCATGCCTCCACCACCGCCACCGCCGGTTTCATCGCGGGCATCCACTACGTTGTCGCTGCGTCGTCCTTTGCGCCATTGCATGGCGGCATCTCCATCGAACAGGTGGGTTCAGTGTTGTCGCGGGTGGCGCTGATCGCCAGCCCGGTCGTCAGGCGAAGCGGTGCAGCAACTCGGCGCGAGCCAGCAGTTGCACGTCGCCGCCGACGTGGACGTCATCGTCCTGGCCGACCTGCACGTCGAGCCGGCTGGGGCGACCGACGAAGCGGCCCTGGGACAGGTAGAACAGCTCGCCGCGGCGCGCCTTGCCCAGCTCCACCAGGTAGGCTGCGACGGGGCCGGCGGCACTGCCGGTGGCGACGTCCTCGATGATTCCGGCGCCGTCCCAGGTGCGGCCCTCGCGATTATCCACATCCAGCACAAAAACGAAGGCGGCGTTGAGCTTTGCCAGCTCGGCCGTCAGATCCGTGCGCTGGCGCACGCGGCCCAGGGCTTCGCCGCGCACCGGCAGCAACAGGTAAGGCAGGCCGGTGCTGACCACTGCGGCGGGATAGTCGGCGAGGTCGGCGACGGAAAGCGAGAAGGCCTCGGCGAACCAGCGGCGCGCGTCGTCATCCAGCACTGTGCCGAAGTCGGCGGCGCCCTGGTTCATCTCGGCGTGGAAGCCGGTGCCGCGCCGGCGCGTGGCGACCTTCACGGCCTTGGCGGGCAGCTCCAGCGTCCAGTGCTCTTCCTCGCCGCGCTGGTGAAGGTGATGCAGCAGCGCGGCGGCGCCAAGCACCGGGTGGCCGGCGAAAGGCAGTTCCTCGTCGACGGTGAAGATGCGTGCCGAATAGGTGTCCAGCGTGGCGGAGGGGAACAGGAAGATCGACTCGAACTGGCGCAGCTCCTGGGTGAGTGCCAGCAGGGTCTGGGCCGGTATGCCTCGGGCGTCGGGAAACACCGCCAGGCCATTGCCGGTGAGCGGTTGGTCGGCGAAGACGTCGAGCTGCCAGTACTGTTGCGCGGACATGGGCCTCCAGATGCCGCCCTTGAGCGGCGCAAAGAAAAACTCGACAGCCAGCCTAGCGAGCTATATGTTCGCCGACAAGAAAGCGCAGGTCACAGCGCCGCGCTTTCCAGGCCACCGCAGTGGCCGGCGTCGCTCGGACGGTTCCGGGCGCCTACGTTCATCAGAGGACACCATGACTGAACCCCGTTCAGCTCGTCGCTTTGCGCGCATCGATCGCCTGCCCCCGTACGTTTTCAACATCACTGCCGAACTGAAGATGGCCGCCCGCCGCCGTGGCGAGGACATCATCGACCTGTCCATGGGCAACCCGGACGGGGCCACGCCGCCGCACATCGTCGAGAAGCTCTGCCAGGTCGCCCAGCGCGAAGATACCCACGGCTACTCCACCTCCCGTGGCATTCCGCGTCTGCGCCGCGCCATTTCGCACTGGTACCGCGACCGCTACGAGGTCGAGATCGACCCCGAGTCCGAAGCCATCGTCACCATCGGCTCCAAGGAAGGTCTGGCGCACCTGATGCTGGCAACCCTGGACCACGGCGACACTATCCTCGTGCCGAACCCCAGCTACCCGATCCACATCTACGGCGCGGTGATCGCCGGCGCGCAGGTGCGCTCGGTGCCGCTGGTGCCGGGGATCGACTTCTTCAACGAGCTGGAGCGGGCGATCCGCGAATCGATTCCCAAGCCGAAGATGATGATCCTCGGCTTCCCCTCCAACCCCACCGCGCAGTGCGTGGAGCTGGACTTCTTCGAGCGCGTGGTGGACCTCGCCAAGCGCTATGACGTGCTGGTGGTGCACGACCTGGCCTACGCGGACATCACCTTCGATGGCTGGAAGGCGCCGTCGATCATGCAGGTGCCTGGCGCCAAGGACATCGCGGTGGAGTTCTTCACCTTGTCCAAGAGCTACAACATGGCTGGCTGGCGTATCGGCTTCATGGTCGGCAACCCGGAGCTGGTCTCGGCCCTGGCGCGGATCAAGAGCTACCACGACTACGGCACCTTCACCCCGCTGCAGGTAGCCGCCATCGCCGCGCTGGAGGGCGACCAGCAGTGCGTGCGCGATATCGCCGACCAGTACCAGAAGCGCCGCGATGTGCTGGTGAAAGGTCTGCACGAAGCCGGTTGGATGGTGGAGAACCCCAAGGCCTCCATGTACATCTGGGCGAAGATCCCCGAGCCCTACGCTCACCTGGGCTCGCTGGAGTTCGCCAAGAAGTTGCTCAAGGACGCCAAGGTCTCGGTATCGCCGGGCATCGGTTTCGGCGACTACGGTGACGACCACGTGCGCTTCGCCCTGATCGAAAACCGTGACCGTCTGCGTCAGGCGGTGCGTGGGATCAAGGCGATGTTCCGTGCCGATGGCCTGTTACCGGCGAAGGCCGAATAAAAGCCGTGTGAATGAAAAGGGCGACCCGATGGTCGCCCTTTTCGTTTTGGAGTCCCTCACCCCATTCCGCTCGCGGAGCAATGTCGCGCGGGAACCTGGAGAGTGCCCCACGCGCCGGAAGCCCCATCCCACCTCCACCAGCGTTCAGGGGTGAGGGAGTGCCTCGATGTCAGACGTCAGTGGGCGGGGTAGTCCGCCAGCACTTCGCGCTGACCGGACTTGCTCAGGCCGACTACCTGGTACGCGTCATGCCGGTCGCCCATCTCCATGCCCGGCGAACCCATGGGCATGCCGGGCACGGCGGCGCCGACCAGGTCGGCGCGCTCGCGCAGCTTCAGTACGTCGGCGGCCGGGACATGGCCTTCGACGAACTTGCCGTCGATCACGCCGGTGTGGCACGAACCCATGCTGTGCGGAACGCCCAGCTTGGTCTTCACTGCACTCATATCGGCTTCGACGTGGTCGTTGACGGTGAAACCGTTGCTTTCCAGGTGCTTGATCCAGTCCTTGCAGCAGCCGCAGTTGGCATCGCGGTGTACGTCGATGGTCAGCGGCTCGGCGGCTTGGACGGCGCCGGCAACAAGGGCGGTGAGCAGAAGCAGGGTGCGCATGGTTCGAAACCTTGGAAGTTGAACGCGACCGAGCATACTCCCGTGTGCCCTGCCTCCCCACCCGCCGTTTGTTTCCCCATATGACGCGGGCGACGAACTTGCCGCGCCGTGCGGGGTCTGTAGCTGATCGGTGGTGCGTCCGCGACTGTCCGTCGCAGCTAGGGACGCTCGGCAAGGGCCGCAAGGCCAAGGAGAAATCGGATGCTCTTCGCCCGTCTCGTCCTGCTGGTCCAGGCTCTGGTCTGGGGTGGTCTGGGACTGCTCTACTGGATTCGTCCTTATGAAATGGCCAACCTCAGCGGCATGCTGCTGATGGAGCCATCGTCGGTGAGTGACGCCCGGGTTTTCTACGGCGGCCATCAGTTCGCCCTCGCGCTGTTCCTGGTTTTCGCTTTGCGTCGTCGCCTGCTGGTGCGCCCGGCCCTGATCCTGGTGATCCTGGTGCAACTGACCCTGACGCTGTCGCGCCTGCTCATCGCCTGGACCGAGGGCGGCATGGAATGGGATGCGCAACTGGCCGGCGTGGTCTATCGCGGGGTGATCTCGGCGCTGGCGATCTTCGCCCTCTACTGGCTGGAGCGGCAGTCGCGAAGTCGCCAGGTGGTAGTGCGCGAAGAACCGGAGCCTGAAGAGCGCAAGGCGGACTTCGAGGGGCTCTGAGCTTCGGATGAGCGGCGCGGCCTGCTGGCAGCGCCGCTGCCGGGCAGCCCCCGCTCCGTGCTATCGTATTGATTTCGCGGTAGAAGCAAGGCGGAGCCAGCATGAAGTTCGTACATCAACGTGAGCACCTGAACGAAGGCGACCTGGTCGTCATCGAGTGCTCCATGACCTGCAATATCCGTCTGATGACTGACGCCGCCTTCCGCAGCTTCAAGAACGGCGGTCGTCACGTCTACCACGGCGGCGCGTTCGATCGTTTCCCGGCCAAGATCAAGGTGCCGAGCACCGGCAACTGGAACATCACCATCGATACCGTCACCCGCCGCGCCATCAGCGTCACGCGCAAGGCTGACTTCAAGTACAGCATCAAGTTCGTACGCAAGTCGCCGTCGAACTACAGCTGATCCTCAGCTCCCCGGCCCATTCATTGGTGTGCGGGGAAGTCCGCCAGCAGGCGGGCGATGCCTTCATCCACGGCCTGCTGAGTGATCTTCGGATCGTGCAGCTGGCGCGCCACCTGCGCCTGGTAGAGCACCTGCCCGGTCGCCTCGTCGAGAATCTGCAGCGCCAGGCGCGCCTGCTCCTGATCGGTGAACTGTGTCTGGGTGATCACGCCCGCACTGGTCGCTACCGGTCGCTGGATGATGCCCGTCTGGCTGTCCAGGCCGACGGCATAGATCACCCGCAGTTCCCCTGAATTGTCCTGATAGCGGTAGCCCTTGGCTTCCAGTGCGCGGCGCACGGCGAGATCGAAGCGATCTTCCAGGTCCTCGCGGTGACCTTGTGCACGCACGGCCTGGATGAAGAAGGTGCTTTGCCGGCCATTGGCGGCGGGGGAGACGTTGATGGTGGCGGGATCGGTACCGGCGCAGGCGGCCAGCAGCAGGCAGAGCAGGGGAAGGATCAGGCGGGACATGGGCGTGCCTCTTGTCGTTGTCCCGCAAGCCTAGCTGCAGAACCCGGAGGCGCCGCCCAACCCTAGGTTGGGCGGCCCGTACTTGTGCGAGGTAGTCAGCGGCGGGTGAGCAGCACGCCGGCTTCCATGTGGTGCGTGTAGGGGAACTGGTCAAACAGGGCGCAACGGCTCACCCGGTGGGTGTCGTGCAGCTGGGCGATGTTCTGCGCCAGGGTCTCCGGGTTGCAGGAGATGTACAGGATGTTGTCGAAGCGCCGGGTCAGCTCGCAGGTGTCCGGGTCCATGCCGGCGCGCGGCGGGTCGACGAACACGCTGCCGAACTCATAGGACTTCAGGTCGACATCGGCCAGGCGGCGGAACGGGCGTACCTCGTTGAGCGCCTGGGTCAGTTCCTCGGCGGAGAGGCGCACCAGGGTGACGTTGTCCACGGCGTTGTCGGCCAGGTTGGCCAGGGCGGCGTTCACCGAGGTCTTGCTGATCTCGGTGGCCAGTACCTTGCGCACGCGGGTGGCCAGCGGCAGGGTGAAGTTGCCGTTGCCGCAGTACAGCTCCAGCAGATCATCCTCGCGCTGGCCCAGGGCTTCGTACGCCCAGTTGAGCATCTTCTGGCAGACCTCGCCGTTGGGCTGGGTGAAGGCGCCCTCTGGCTGGCGATAGCGGAAGGTGCGGCCAGCAACGGTCAGCTCCTCGCTGACGTAGTCTCGCCCCACCACCAGTCGCTTGCCGCGGGAGCGACCGACGATGCTCACGCCCAGTTCGGCAGCCAGCTTCTCGGCAGCGGCCTGCCAGGTCGCGTCCACCGGACGGTGGTAGCACAGGGTGATGAGCGCGTCGCCCGCCAGGGTGGTGAGGAATTCCACCTGGAACAGCTTGTGGCCCAGGGTCGGCTCGGCCCAGGCAGCTTTCAGGCGCGGCATCAGCTCGTTGATGCGCTGGCTGGCGATGGGGAATTCCTCGATCAGGATCGGCGTGTGCTTGTCGCCCTGCTCGAACATCGCGTAGTGGCGCGCTTCGCCCTCGCGCCACAGGCGGAACTCGGCGCGCAGGCGGTAATGCTCGCGGGGCGAATCGAACACCTCCGGCTCCGGCGCGGCGAAGGGCGCCAGCAGCTCGCGCAGGCGCGCGGCCTTGTCGGCCAGTTGGCTGTCGTATTGGGAGGGATCGAAACGCGGACTGCTCATGGGGCGGGGAACTCGTGTGGGTCGGCGGCAGTTGATGGGTATCGCTGCGCTCCACGCCATCCTACGCCAGTGTCACTTGCGGATGGAGAAGCGCGGCGATACCCCTGCCGCGAAAGGGAAAATCAGGCGTTGAACCAGCCCAGCTTGATCACGAAAAGGATCGACAGGATGACCAGCGCCGGGTTCAGCTCGCGGAAGCGGCCGGACAGCAGCTTGCAGGCGGTCCAGGTAATGAAGCCGAAGGCGATGCCGTTGGCGATGGAGAAGGTCAGCGGCATGGCCAGCGCGGTCACCACCACCGGGGCGGCGACGGTCAGGTCGTCCCAGTCGATCTCAGCCAGGCCCGAGGCCATCAGCACCGCGACGAAGAACAGCGCCGGGGCGGTGGCGAAGGCCGGAACGTTGCCCGCCAGCGGGGCGAAGAACAGCGCCAGCAGGAACAGCACGGCAACCACGATGGCAGTCAGGCCGGTACGGCCGCCAGCGGAAACGCCCGCCGCCGACTCGATGTAGCTGGTGGTGGTGGAGGTGCCCAGCAGCGAGCCGACCATGGCGGCGGAGCTGTCGGCGATCAGCGCGCGGCCCATCTTCGGCATGTGTCCGTCCTTGCCCATCAGGCCGGCGCGCTTGGCTACGCCGATCAGGGTGCCGGAGTTGTCGAACAGGTCGACGAAGAGGAAGGCGAAGATCACGCTGAACAGGCCGATGTCCAGCGCGCCCTTGATATCCAGCTGCAGGAAGGTCGGCGCCAGGGACGGCGGCATCGACACCACGCCACCGAACTGGGAGACGCCGATGGCGATGGAGATGAAGGTGACGACCAGGATGCCGATCATTACCGCGCCGGTCACGCGGCGGGCTTCCAGGGCGACGATCAGGATGAAGCCGAGGATCGCCAGCAGCGGTGCCGGCTTGGCCAGGTCACCCATGCCAACCAGGGTGGCCTGGTTGGCGACGACGATGCCCGACTCCTTCAGCGCGATCAGCGCGAGGAACAGGCCGATGCCAGCGGCGATCGCCGAGCGCAGCGCCAGCGGGATGCTGTTGATGATCCACTCGCGGATGCGGAAGATCGAAATGATGAAGAACATGCACGCGGAGAGGAACACCGCGCCGAGCGCCACCTGCCAGGTGTGGCCCATGTGCAGGACCACGGTGTAGGTGAAGAAGGCGTTCAGGCCCATGCCGGGAGCCAGGGCGATCGGGTAGTTGGCGATCAGGCCCATAATGGCCGAGCCGATGGCCGCAGCCAGGCAGGTCGCCACGAAGATCGCGCCCTTGTCCATGCCCGTCTCGCCGAGGATGCTCGGGTTGACGAAGAGGATGTAGGCCATGGTCAGGAAGGTAGTGATACCCGCCAGGATCTCGGTGCGCACAGTGGTGTTGTGCGCCTTGAGTTGGAACAGCTTTTCCAGCATGTTTGGCTCCCCGTGACGCTCTTGCGCCGTTATCGTTCTGGCCGGGAAAAGCAAGGTGCATGCCCAGGTGGGCCGTGCGCCTTTTCTTGTGACCGGCAAAAGGCGCGCATGATACCAGCTTGCCCTGAGCCGGAGAATTTCTGACCGGACCGCCAGCATCCGTTCGTCTGCAAGCTTAGTCGCGGGCGCCGACCAAGGGAGTGCAACTTGTGCCTTCGGCGTGGTCTGACTCTCTATAACCCTGGCCTTACCGGGCCGCTCAGTCTGATTCGCAGTCGATGAAACGCTCTATTCCGATCCTCCTCGCCTCATTATTGGGCGCCTGCGCCGGTGCGCCGCCGTCGGCGCCGCAGCATACCTTTGATGTCCACGCCGTGGCCGACAGGCCCACTGCCAGCACGCGCACCCTGGCCGACCCGCAGGGCAAGGCGGTATTGCTCGAAACCCATCCGGTTCTGACCCAGCACGATGTAGAGCGGGCCGAGCTGGCCAGCGTGGCAGACGGCAAGCCGGCGGTGCGTGTTTTGTTCACGCCCGAAGCCAGCCAGCGTCTGGCAAAGCTGACCCAGGAAGAGCAGGGCAATGCCCTGGCCGTCGTGATCGATGGGCAATTGCGCCTGTTGCCGAAAGTGACGCGTGTGGTGACGGACGGCCAGGTGATGCTCAAGGGCTTCACCAGCCAGGCGGAGGCTGAGACGCTGGTGCGCCGGCTCAATGACTTGCGTGATGTGCCGGTGCAGCCGGAGCAGAAATCAGGTGGGCAGCCATAGCCGCACTAAGCATGTAGGAGCGAGCTTGCTCGCGAACCGCATACCACTGGTGCCTGGCTGGAGGCTGTTCGCGAGCAAGCTCGCTCCTACAGGTTCACCTTGAGTTCTGTGAGCGACAGCCATGAAAAAGCCCGGCAGATGCCGGGCTTTTTCGTCGTGCTGTTCGCGGGTTCGGCTTAGGCGCCGTAGACCGGGAACTTGGCGCAGATGGCCTTGACCTTCTCGCGCACGCCGTCCACCACGGACTCGTCGCCCATGTTGGTCAGGATGTCGCAGATCCAGCCGGCCAGCTCGCGGCACTCGGCTTCCTTGAAGCCGCGGGTGGTCACGGCGGGGGTGCCGATACGCAGGCCGGAGGTGACGAACGGGGAACGCGGGTCGTTCGGCACGCTGTTCTTGTTCACGGTGATGAAGGCACGACCCAGGGCGGCGTCGGCGTCCTTACCGGTGATGTCCTGCTTGATCAGGGACAGCAGGAACAGGTGGTTCTGGGTGCCGCCGGAAACCACGTCGAAGCCGCGCTCGATGAACACGCTGGCCATGGTCTGGGCGTTCTTCAGGACCTGCTGCTGGTAGGCCTTGAACTCGGGCTGCAGGGCTTCCTTGAAGCACACGGCCTTGGCGGCGATCACGTGCTCCAGCGGGCCACCCTGGGCGCCCGGGAAGACAGCGGAGTTCAGCTTCTTCTCGATCTCTTCGTTCTTGCGAGCGAGGATCAGGCCGCCGCGCGGGCCGCGCAGGGTCTTGTGGGTGGTGGTGGTGACGACGTCGGCGAACGGCACCGGGTTCGGGTAGACGCCTGCGGCGACCAGACCGGCCACGTGGGCCATGTCGACGAACAGGTAGGCACCGACCTTGTCGGCGATGGCGCGGAAGCGGGCGAAGTCCAGCACCTGGGAGTAGGCGGAGAAGCCGGCAACGATCATCTTCGGCTTGTGCTCGACGGCCAGACGCTCGACTTCGTCGTAGTCGATCAGGCCGGCGTCGGTGATGCCGTACTGAACTGCGTTGTACAGCTTGCCGGAGGAGGAAACGCTGGCGCCGTGGGTCAGGTGACCGCCGTGGGCCAGGCTCATGCCCAGGATGGTATCACCGGCCGACAGCAGGGCCAGGTAGACGGCGGCGTTGGCCTGGGAACCGGCGTGCGGCTGGACGTTGGCGTAATCGGCGCCGAACAGTTCCTTGGCGCGGTCGATGGCCAGTTGCTCGACGACGTCGACGTACTCGCAACCACCGTAGTAGCGCTTGCCCGGGTAGCCTTCGGCGTACTTGTTGGTCAGCACCGAACCCTGGGCTTCCATCACCGCCGGGCTGGTGTAGTTCTCGGAGGCGATGAGCTCGATGTGCTCTTCCTGGCGCTGGGCTTCCTGCTCCATCGCGGCGAAGAGTTCGGCATCGTAGCGGGCGAGGGTCAAATCACGGCTGAACATGGCGGTCCTCTTAAGGATCGGGTGCTGGGGGAAAGGCGCGCATTCTAACCCAAGGCGCCGGTGCTGGCACATGAAAGGCGGTCATGTGGCTGACAAGCGGGGTTCAAGGCGGCGGATCGGCGGATTTGCGAGCGGCTTGGCGCTTGCTGAGGCGGTGGGGGGCGTGTAGGAGCGGACTCCGTCCGCGATCGATCCCCGGCCGCCCCGAGCTGGCCGGTGGCACATCGCGGACGGAGTCCGCTCCTACGCCGTATCGAACATTCAGCCGATGGGTCAGCCCAGCAGGAACAGCGCGTTGCTGGCGAACAGCGCGGCGAACTGGTCGGCCGGGACAGGGCGGCCGAAGAGGAAGCCCTGTACTTCGTCGCAGCCATGCTCGCGCAGGAACTCCAACTGCTCGTGGCTCTCCACACCCTCGGCGATCACCATCAGGTTCAGGCTGTGGGCCATGGCGATGATGGCACGGGCGATCTGCGCGTCCTGCTCGCCATGGGGCAGGCCGTCAACGAAGCTGCGGTCGATCTTCAACACATCGATGGGGAATTGCTTGAGGTAGTTCAGCGAGGAATAGCCGGTACCGAAATCGTCCACCGCAATCGCCAGGCCCAGGCGTTTCAGACCTTGAAGTATCTGCATTGCCTGGGAAACGTCACTCATCAGGATGCTTT